>DFQQ01000016.1 GCA_002377855.1 Acidovorax delafieldii
TGCGCGGCGTGCTGGAGCAGGCGGGCCAGTGGCAGGGCCTGCAGGCCGACCCGGCGGGCATGCGCGTGCTGGCCGCGCTGCGGCTGCAAGACGGGCAACAGGCCGAGCTGGCCGCTTGGGGCGACAGCGCCGGGCGCCGCATGACGCTGGCCGAGTTCACCCGCTGGGTCAAAGACGTGCTGGAAGCCGGGCGCTATGTCGCGTCACAGGCGGCCGGTGCGCCCGTGGTGGTACTGCCCATGCCCCAGCTGCTGGGCCGCCCGTTTGCTGCGGCCGTGCTGCCGGGCAGCGACGAAAAGCGCCTGCAGCCCGCCCCTGAGCCCTCGGGCGACTGGTCGCAGGCCCAGCGCGATGCCTGGGGCCTGCCGACCCGCCAGTCGCTGGAAGCCGCCCAGCGCGCTGCCTGGGCCAACGCCCTGCGCACCCCCGTGGTGGATGTGCTGTGGCGCACGAGCGATGAGGGCGGCGAGCCCTTGCTGGCCAGCGCGCTGGTGCTGGCCTTGCAACTGGGCGGCGCTGCCACCGCAGGTGCCGATGTGCGCCCGCCGCGCGCGGTGCAGGCCACCCCCACGCTGCGGCCCCTGCCGGTGGGCCAGGCGCTGCCGGTGCAGCAGCTGTCGTCCACCGCGTATTCCGACTTGCGCCACTGCCCCTACCGCTTTTTTGCCCAGCGCCAACTGGGCCTGCGCGAGGCCGACGAGCTGGACGCCGAAGTGGACAAGCGCGACTTTGGCAACTGGCTGCATGCCGTGCTGCAGCACTTTCATGAAGACCTGCTGGCCCGCCCGACCGATGACGCGCCCGAGCGCCGCTCCCGCATGGACGCTGCTGCCGAAGCCGTCACCCACCTGCAGCGCCTGCAAGAAGGCGAGTTTTTGCCTTTTGCCGCTGGCTGGGCGCAGCTGCGCGACGGCTACCTGCACTGGCTGGCCGCGCATGAACAGCAGGGCGCTACCTTCCGCCAGGCCGAGGTCAAGGCCCGCCAGCCGCTGGGTGACCTAGAGCTGATCGGCACCCTCGACCGCATCGATGGCGTCTCGTCCACGGGCGAGCCCACGGTGCTGGTGATCGACTACAAGACCGAGAGCGACAGCGTCACCCGCCAGCGCATCAAGGCCGGGGCCGAAGACACGCAGCTGCCGTTCTATGCCGCCCTGCTGCACCACGACACCCTGCGCGCCGCCTACGTCAACGTGGGCGAGCGCGGCGAGACGCAACTGCACGAGCAGGACGAGGTGGTGCACCTGCGCGATGTGCTGATCGAAGGCATACAGCACGACATGGCCCGCATCGCCGCTGGGGCTCCGCTGCCCGCGCTGGGCGAGGGCTCGGTGTGCGAGTTCTGCGCCGTGCGGGGTCTGTGCCGCAAAGACATGTGGGCAGACACTGAACAAGCGCTGCCCGCGCAAGAAACGCCATGACCGCCAGCATTCCCCAGGCCAACCCGCCCATCCAGGCCGCCTACGAACACAACGGCCGCCCCGTCTCGCGAGAGGCCTTTTACGCCATCGCCTGCGACCCCGCCCGCAGCGTGGCGGTGGAGGCCTGCGCCGGTGCGGGCAAGACCTGGATGCTGGTTTCGCGCATGCTGCGCGCACTGCTCGACGGCTGTGCACCGCACGAAATTCTGGCCATCACCTTCACCAAAAAGGCGGCGGGCGAAATGCGCCAGCGCCTGCAGGAATGGCTGGAGCAGTTCAGCCACAAGCCGATCGATGAGCTGACTGCCGAGCTGATTGCAAGGGGAATCAGCCCCCAGGGCGCACTGGACAAGCGCGAGGCGCTACAAGATTTATACCGCCAGTTGCTCGAAGCAGGCCGCCCGCCGCAAATCCGCACGTTCCACAGCTGGTTTGCCGCGCTGCTGGGCACGGCCCCGCTGGCGCTGCTGCAGCAGCAAGGCCTGCCCGCGCACTTTGAGCTGCTGGAAGACGATGCCGAGGCCGTGCGCGAAGTCTGGCCACCGTTCTTGCAGACCGTGGCCGAGAGCGCCAGCCTGCGCGCCGACTACGAAGCCGTGGTGGCCCGCCATGGCCGCTCGCAAACGCACAAGGCCCTGGCAGCGGCGCTGGCCAAGCGGGTGGAGTTTGACCTGGCCGACGCGGCGGGCGTGGTGGATGCGTCGGTGCCACCTTTTCACGAGGCATACCCCGATCTGGCCGCCTTTGCCGAGCCCGCCGAGGCTCTGCAGACCGAGGCCAGCCAGCAGCGCTGGCGCAGCCGTGCCAGCGCCTTGGGGGCCGAGTCCAACAAGACCCCGCAAAAGGCAGCGGACGCCATCATCGACGCGCTGGCCTGCCCCGACCTGAACCAGCGCCTGGACCAATTGCGCCGCGCCATGTTCGTGGCCAAGGAAGACCGCCTCTCCAAGAACCTGGAGAAATTTCCCGCCGCACAAGAGGCCGAGCCCGAGTTGCAGCGCCTGCTGATCGCCCGCCGCCAGCACGAGGCTTGGCAGCACCAGCAGCGCATGGCCCGGCTGGCGCGCTGCCTGATTGCGCAGTACGCCGCCGTCAAGCAGCAGCACGGCTGGGTGGACATGAATGATGTGGAGCGCACGGCCCTGGTCATGCTGGCCGACCCCATCCTCTCAGGCTGGGTGCAAGAGCGGCTGGACGCGCGCATCCGCCACCTGCTGGTCGATGAGTTTCAGGACACCAACCCGCTGCAGTGGCAGGCGCTGCACGCGTGGCTGTCGGGCTACGCCGGCTCGGGTGGCGGGTCTGCCGCGCCCAGCGTGTTCATCGTGGGCGACCCCAAGCAGAGCATCTACCGTTTTCGCCGCGCCGAGCCGCAGGTGTTCATCGCTGCGCAGGCCTTTGTGCGCGACGGGCTGGGCGGCGACCTTTTGAGCTGCGACCACACGCGCCGCAACGCGCAGGGCGTGATTGCCGCCGTCAACGCTGTCATGGGCCAGGCCCAGGCGCAGCACGAGACCACAGGCTTCCGCGACCACACCACCGAATCGAAACACCCAGGCCAGTTGCTGCGCCTGCCCGCCATCACCGACGCGGACGACGACGGCCAAGGCGCAAGCCGCGACCCGCTGGCTTGGCGCGACAGCCTGACCGAACCCCGCCACGAAGCCGAAGAGACCCAGCGCATGCGCGAATGCACCCAGGCCGCCGCCTGGGTGGCTGCGCAGATCGCCAGCGGCACGCCGCCCAAAGAGGTGCTGGTGCTGGCCCGCAAGCGCGACCGCCTGGCCAGCATGCAAGACGCCCTGCGTGCCCTGCACCTGCCCTGCGTGCAGCCCGAAAAGTCCGACCTGTTCGACGCGCCCGAGGTGCAAGACATGGTGGCGCTGCTCGATGCGCTGGTCTCGCCCACGCACGACCTCTCTCTCGCTCGCGCGCTCAAGTCGCCGCTATTCAGCCTGGGTGACGACGCGCTGGTGGCCCTGGCCGTGCTGCGCCGCCAGCCTGAATATGCGGGCTGCAGTTGGTTTGATTTGCTATTAAAAAGTGAGCTGCTTGCGCATGATTTACATGCACTGGGGCCTGTTTTGCTTCAATACCAGGGCTGGGTGCAGCGCCTGCCACCACACGATGCCCTGCACGCCATTTATGAGCATGTCGACGTGCTGGCCCGCTTTGCCGCCGCCGCGCCCGCCACCCAGCGCCAGGCCGTGCAAGCCAACCTGCGCGCGCTGCTGGCGGCATCGCTGCAGCACGACGGGGGCCGTTACCTCACGCCCTACGCCTTTGTGCGGGCCATGAAGAAGGGGGGAGTGCGCGCCCCCGGCCGGGCCGATGCGCAGGCCATCCGCCTGCTGACGGTGCACGGTGCCAAGGGGCTCGAGGCCGACTGCGTGCTGCTGCTGGACACCGACACCCGCCCGCAGAAGGCCGAAACCATGGGCGTGCTGGTGGACTGGCCGGGCGAGCAGCCCGTGCCCTCGGCCTTCATCTTTCTGGCCAGCGAATCGAGCCCGCCCCCCAGCGCCGAGGCCACCCTGGCCGCAGAGCAGCAGGCCCGCAGCCGCGAAGAGCTGAACATGCTGTACGTGGCCATGACGCGCGCCAAGCACTGCCTGGCGCTGTCGTCGGTGCAGCCCAGCAATTCAGCGCCGGGCAGTTGGTGGAACCGGCTGGCGCCGCTGGTGACGGAGGTGCAGCTGCCTGCAGCCGGCACCCCGGCGCAGGGCGTGGATGCCGCCGCGCCCGCGCAGACCTTCACCATCGCCAGCCTGCCAGAGCTGCCCGAAGCCCTGCAAAGCGCCCGTGTGGAAACGGCAGCCGCAGGCCTGGGCGACGGTGCCCTTGTGGCCATGCCGGGCGATGGCGACTCTACCCCGCTGTCGCGCCAGGGCGACGCCATGCACCAGCTGCTGGAGCAAGCCGGCGTGGCCGGTGCCCCGCTGGCCGACCTGCGCGCCCACGGCTGGCCCGACGCCCGCATTGCCCGTTTGGTCATTGACCACAACATTGCACCTGCTGCCGCCCAGCAGGCCGCCCGCATGGCGCAGGCCATCTTGGCGGGCGAGGGCGCCTGGGCTTGGGACCCTGCGCTGGTGCAAACCGCCATCAACGAGGCCCCGCTGCACTACCAGGGCCAAAGCCTGCGTATCGACCGGCTGGTGCAGCGCCGCGCTGCGCACGCGGGTGACGCCGCTGCGGGCTGGTGGGTGCTGGACTACAAAAGCGCCACCCAGCCGCAGCGCCAAATGGGCCTGGTGGCGCAACTGCAGCGCTACCGCGAAGCCGTGGCCGCGCTGATGCCGGGCGACGTGGTGCATGCCGCCTTTTTGACGGGCGACGGGCGGATGGTGATGGTGGATGGCGCCGCCGTATCGGGTGCTGCACCGGGTGCTGCATCCGCCGCCGCTGCTCCCACTGCGGTGGCCCCGGCCTTGGGGCATACTCCCGCCCCCGGCGCTGCTGCGGTGGATGGGGCTGCGCAGGCCGCAGCGCCAGCCGCTGCCAGCCCCCGTGCGGCCAAAGCCGCACCACCGGCGCCAGACTCCAAGCAGGGTTCCCTGTTCTGATCCGCGCTTTCTCTTGCCGCCCTTTCGCCATTGACCCAAAGGCCTCCCGTGTCCCAAGCCCCATCCTCTGCCCCGTCCGCCTCTTCTGCCACTCCCGCCGTTGCTGCCCTGTCTTGCGAAGTCGCCATCATCGGCGGTGGCCCGGCCGGCCTGATGGCGGCCGAGGTGCTGGCCCAGGCCGGGGTGGCGGCGCACCTGTTCGACGCCATGCCCTCGGTAGGCCGCAAGTTTTTGCTGGCGGGCAAGGGCGGGCTCAACCTCACGCATTCCGAGCCGCACGAGCCCTTTGCCAGCCGCTACGCAGCACGCCAGCCGCAGATCGAGCCTCTGCTGCGCACCTTTGGTGGCCCTGAGGTGCGCGCCTGGGCGCAAGGCCTGGGCGTGGAGACGTTCGTGGGCACCTCGGGCCGCGTTTTCCCGGCTGACATGAAGGCCGCCCCCTTGCTGCGCGCCTGGCTGCACCGGCTGCGTGGGCAGGGCGTGCAGCTGCACATGCGCCACCGCTGGCTGGGCTGGGCCGACGACCACGCCGCCGCGCAGCCCGTGCAGCAAGCGCTCGATTTCACGCCGTCGTCCGCGCATGTCCTGCGCTTTGCCACCCCCGCTGGCGAGTGCCTTGTGACCTGCCGCGCCGTGGTGCTGGCCCTGGGCGGTGGCAGCTGGGCACGTTTGGGGTCTGACGGTGCCTGGGTGCCCCTGCTGGCCGAACGCGGCGTGACCGTGGCCCCTCTGCGCCCGTCCAACTGCGGCTTTGACGTGGCGGGCATGCAGGCCCCGGTGGGCGAAACCCGGCGCGCCTTTTTGCAAGAGCTGCTGGGCCGCACCCCCGCGGTGCCCGTGGGCTGGACGCCGCACTTTGTCGAGCGCTTTGCCGGCCAGCCGTTCAAGTCGGTGGCGCTGGGCTTTACCAGCAGCGCCGGCCAGCACTTTCAGCGCCGAGGCGAGTTTGTGGCCACAGCCACCGGCGTGGAAGGCAGCCTGGTGTACGCCGTGTCGCACCTGTTACGCGATGAGATCGAAGCCCACGGCCACGCCACCTTCCACCTCGACCTGCTGCCCGACCATGCGCCTGAGCGCGTGTTGGTCGAGGTGCGCCACCCGCGCGGCTCGCGCTCGCTGTCCAGCCACCTCAAAAGCCGTCTGGGGCTCGACGGCATCAAGGCGGGCGTGCTGTACGAACACCTGGGCAAAGACGGCATGAACGACCCCGTGGCCCTGGCCCACGCCATCAAGGCGCTGCCCATCACCGTGGTGGCCACCCGGCCCATCGACGAGGCCATCAGCACCGCCGGGGGCGTGACCTTTGAGGCGCTGGATGGACACCTCATGGCCCAGGCCGCGCCCGGCGTGTTTTGCGCGGGCGAGATGCTGGACTGGGAAGCGCCCACGGGCGGTTATCTGCTCACCGCCTGCCTGGCCAGCGGCGTGCGGGCGGGGCAGGGGGTGTTGGTACTTTTGGGGCGCAGCGCCTGATTTGTATGCGCTAGCTGCTATTTATTTGATAGCTGTTGCGTCGCCCGTGTATCGTTTGCGTGTTGTCTGTGCTGGCGGGTAAGCGCGGGGTACGCGGGCGGTAGTGCCCGCCACCGCTGCCCCCTCGGCACCGGTCTTTTTTTGTGGAGGATTTTTGTATGAGCCCATCCAACGCCTCAGCCATTTCTGGCATGAAGGCCCAGATCGCTGAGCTGCAAGAGCAAATCCGCACCCACGAGGCGGCCATTGCCGACTTGCGCCAAAAAGAGACCGAGCTGAACACCATCGTCTCCACCCTGGAGGAGATGGAAAAATTCATGCGCGAATCTGGCGTAGGACGCTGAGCCGCACGCCACATGCAGCCAGCGGCATAGCGCTGCAAGGCCAGACTGCAATCAAAACGGGGAAGTGGTGGCACCCACCGTGCGCGTGCTGGCGCGGGGTGCAATGCGCATGGCTTGCATGGCATTGAAAGAAGAAGTTGACGAGCCTTACCCCCGGCACTGACTCTACAGTTAGGGCTGCTTGGTTCCCCACCTGACCCGGTTGGCTGCTTTGCCATGCGGGGAGGCCCGTCACCGGCGATTGTACTGCGGTTGTTAAGCACTTCAGGACTGGCAGGGATTTGTGCGGCAGGCCAAAAGGCGCATATCTGCCCAGCCCGTAGAATCCCGCCCATGTCCTATCTCGTGCTCGCCCGCAAGTACCGCCCCCGCAATTTCACCGAAATGGTGGGGCAGGAGCATGTGGTCCAGGCCCTGTCGAACGCGTTGACCCAGCAGCGCCTGCACCACGCCTACCTGTTCACCGGCACGCGCGGCGTGGGCAAGACCACGGTGTCGCGCATATTGGCCAAGTCGCTCAATTGCCAGGGGCCCGACGGTAACGGCGGTATCACCGCCACGCCCTGCGGCGTGTGCCAGGCCTGCACCGACATCGACAGTGGCCGCTTTGTGGACTACACCGAGCTCGACGCCGCGTCCAACCGGGGCGTGGACGAGGTGCAGAGCCTGCTGGAGCAGGCGGTGTACAAGCCGGTGCAGGGTCGCTTCAAGGTCTTCATGATCGACGAGGTGCACATGCTCACGAACACGGCGTTTAACGCCATGCTCAAGACGCTGGAGGAGCCGCCCGAATACCTCAAGTTCGTGTTGGCCACGACCGACCCGCAGAAGGTGCCTGTCACGGTGCTCAGCCGCTGCCTGCAGTTCAACCTGCGCCCCATGGCGCCTGAGACCGTACTGTCGCACCTCACGCAGGTGCTGGCGGCCGAAAACGTGCCTGCGGAGCCCCAGGCCCTGCGCCTGCTGTCGCGCGCCGCGCGGGGCTCGATGCGCGATGCGCTCTCGCTCACTGACCAGGCTATCGCCTTTGGCAGTGGCCAGTTGCAAGAAGCTGGTGTGCGCCAGATGCTGGGCGCGGTGGATCGCTCTTACGTATTCCGTCTCATCGATGCCCTGGCCCTGGGCGACGGCAAAACGGTGGTGGAAACGGCCGATGCCTTGCGCATGAATGGCTTGTCAGCCGCATCTACCTTAGAAGAAATGAGCGCCGTGCTGCAGCGCATGGCCGTGTACCAGGCCGTGCCACAAATGGCCCAGGCCGTGGACGCAAACGACCCTGAAGCCGTGGAAGCCGCCCGCCTGGCTGGCCAGATGCCTGCAGACGAAACCCAGTTGCTGTACAGCCTGTGCCTGCACGGCCGGGGCGAGCTGGGTTTGGCGCCCGATGAGTACGCCGCTCTCACCATGGTGCTGCTGCGCTTGCTGGCCTTCAAAGCCCCAGCAGATCCGGCTGAAAAAAAAACTCTGACGCGGACTGAAGCGGCAGCTGCCCCAGTCCCTGTGGCTGCGGCGCAGCCTGCAGTGGCCGCATTGCAAGCGCCACCGCCACCTGCGGTGTCCGCTGAGTTGCCTCCCGCAGCATCGGCACCGTCCATGCCTGCGACGTCAGTGTCCCCTGCCGCTGCGCAACCACCTGGGCCTGTTCCTGCAGCACAGCTTCCCGCTCAGGCCCTTGCGGTGCCCGGCGAGGCAGGCGCGCCAGCTGCCTCCATTGCCCCCTGGGAAGACAGCGGCGACGAACCCCCTCCATGGCCCGATGGTGACGATGGATCGGTGTCTGCTCCCATGGCGTTGCCCGCAAGCGTTGCGGAAAATGCAGGGCAAAATATGCCCGCAGCGTCCGAGGGGCAAGCGCAGCCAGCTCCTGAATTCGTAGCAATACCGGTGCGTGAGGCCTCTGAGCCCAGCGAGCGTCTGCAGCCCTTGCCCCTGTCGGCGCCGACACCGGTTTCGGCACGCTACACGCCCACCGAAGAGGGTGAAGTGTGGCACGCCACCGTGCAGCAATTGGCGGCGGCAGAAGCCATTACCGCGCTGGTGCGCGAGCTGGCCTTGCAGTCCCAACTGGTGGCGCGCGATGGTGCCCACTGGCTGCTGCGGGTGGAGCGTGAATCGCTGAACCAGCCCACGGCCCGCGAGCGCCTGCGTGCCGCGCTGGAGGCTGCGGGCCACGCTACGCAGATCAGCGTGGAGGTGGGCCGCGTGATCGACAGCCCCGCCCGCCGCAACGCTGCCGCCGCTGCCGAGCGCCAGCGCCTGGCCGAAGAAACCGTGATGAACGACCCCTATGTGCAGACGCTGATGCGTGACCACGGCGCGAAGATCGTGCCGGGCAGCATCAAGCCGCTGTAATTTCTGAACCGCCATTTTTTCAAAAGAAGGAAACCATCCATGTTCAACAAAGGACAACTCGCCGGCCTGATGAAGCAAGCCCAGGCCATGCAGGACAACCTCAAGAAGGCCCAGGACGAACTGGCGTTCGTCGAGGTGGAAGGCGAATCGGGCGCGGGCCTGGTCAAGGTGGTCATGACCTGCAAGCACGACGTCAAGCGCATCACCATCGACCCCAGCCTGCTGGCTGAAGACAAAGACATGCTGGAAGACTTGGTGGCGGCTGCGTTCAATGCGGCGGTGCGCAAGGCCGAGGAGACTTCGGCGGAGAAGATGGGCAAACTCACAGCAGGCATGCCAGGACTCCCCGGCGGCATGAAATTCCCTTTCTAAGGGGTTGGCTACCGAGCGGGCGATCTGCGTCGTTGGGCGGTGCTCGCAATCCTCACGTACTTCAAGTACGTTCCGGTTGCTGCGCTTCTGCCGCCTAGCAGCTCATCCCGCTCGCTACGCCCTTAAGGGTGGGGTGTGAAGGCAGGGAAGGGCAGAGTTTGGATGGCCATTTCTGATCTTTCCCCAGTCCGTTCGAGCTGAGCCTGTCGAAGCTGGGGTTACCCCCCTCCGCTCGGGCTGAGCCTGTCGAAGCCTCGCCTACACCTCCCGTATTCCAATCCCAACGTCGCCCTCTGACTGCCGCATGTCCTCCACCAACGCCCTTGATGTATTGATCCAGGCGCTGCGCCGTTTGCCGGGGGTAGGGGTCAAGTCTGCGCAGCGCATGGCGTTTCATTTGATGCAGCATGACCGCGAGGGGGCTGAGGCGTTGTCGGTGGCGCTGCATTCTGCGGTGCATAACGTGCACCACTGCGCGCGCTGCCACACGTTCACCGAAGACGACATCTGCAGCACTTGCCTGGACCCGGAGCGCGATGCTTCGCGGCTGTGCGTGGTGGAGACGCCGGCCGACCAGTCGGCGCTGGAGCGCACGGGGGCGTTCAAGGGACTGTACTTCGTGCTGATGGGGCGGCTGAGCCCGCTCGACGGCATTGGTCCGAAAGAGATTGGAATGCACAAGCTGATGGAGCGCGCCAGCGATGGCGTGGTGCAGGAGGTGATTCTGGCCACCAATTTCAACGCCGAAGGCGAGGCCACGGCGCATGTGCTGAGCGAGGCCCTCAAGAGCCGGGGGCTGCACGTGACCCGATTGGCACGGGGTGTGCCCGTGGGCAGCGAACTGGAATATGTGGACTTGGGCACCATCGCACATGCCCTTGTGGATCGCCGCTGAGATCGTGGCCTTGGGGTGAGTGGCGCCGGCGCGGATGCGTCTGCCTCGGCTAAAATACTCTCAAATCCATAGCGCCTCGCGCTGATAAACAGGGGCTTTGGGCCCTCAAAGGCTTACAAATGAATACATCCCTGCAGTTGGCACGTTTCACGGTGGCGCATTGGTGCGTGCTGGTGGCCGCATTGTTGCCCATTGTGTGTGCCTGGATTGCCAAGAGTGGCATGTTGGGCAAGCCGCCAGTGCAGGGCGGGTACGACAACAGCGATCCGCGTGCGTGGCTGTCTCGCCAAGCCGACTGGCGGGCACGTGCCAACGCTGCGCAAGCCAACAGTTTTGAATCGCTGCCTTTTTTCATCGGTGCCGTCATCATCGCGCACCAGCTTGGGGCCCGGCAAACGTGGCTGGATCTGCTGGCCATGCTGTTCGTCATGCTGCGCATGTTCTACATCATGATGTATGTCTCCAACATGCCCATGGCGCGCAGTGCGGTGTGGGCAGCGGCGTTTGTGGTGAACATCGCCATTTTGTTCGTGGGCTACCGTTGAACGCCTGACGCTGCGTGCCGCCGCTCCGCACGGTAGCCAGGGCTGGCGCTGCCTGGCATCGCTCCCTCCCGAAAGCTTGAACTTGCGGCTGTCCGTCGATTCTTGATGTGGGTCTGCCGGCCGCCTTGATCTCTCAGTACGTAGAAGTCCTCAGGGGTGTTCCCTGATGCTGGGTAGTTGCCGCATCGGCACAATTGTTGCAGTGCAGCATCTCCTATTCACCACCCCTTCTCTTCCATGTCCCGTACCTTGATTCACCGCCGTACCCTGGGGGTTGCGTCCGTTGCTTATGCGGCAGGCGTGTTTGCGCCCATGCTGGCGGCACAGTCCACGTCGGGGGCCGATCTGGGGCGGGTGACAGTGGCTGTTGCCGGACAGAGCGAGATGTACCACTTGCCCGTCTTGCTGGCAGACCAGTTGGGCTTTTTCAAGGCCGAAGGTCTGGGTGTGGTGCTGCGCGATTTCTCGGCGGGTGCGCTGGCGCTGCAGGCTTTGCAGGAGGGAGCGGTGGATGTGGTGTCGGGAGCCTATGAACACACCATCCGGCAGCAGACCCGTGGGCAACCGCTACGCTCGGTGGTGCTGCACGGGCGGGCTCCCCAGGTGGCGCTGGGAATCTCGTCGCGCGCGCTGCCCAGGTACGATTCCCCGCGCGATTTGGTGGGCAAGCATATTGGCGTGTCCGCTCCTGGCTCTTCCACCCACTCGTTTGCGCGTTGGTTTTTGGCGCGAGAAGGGCTGCAACCCCAGGACGCAACCTATGTGGCCATGGCCTCCGGCAGCGCTGCCATGGCCGCCTTGCGCGCTGGGCAAATTCACGCGCTGTGCCACTCAGATCCCATCATTGCGCAGGCAGAGCAGAAACTGGGCTTGCGTGTGGTGGCGGACGCGCGCACGCTCAAAGGCTCTCAAGAACTGTTTGGCGGAACCATGCCCGCGAGTTGCCTGTATGCAGCCCAGTCTTTTGTGCAGAAGCGGCCCGAGCAGGTGCAGGCGTTGGCGAATGCAGTGGTCCACACCCTGAAGTGGCTGCAAACGGCAGAGCCGGCGGACATCGTGAAGGCACTGCCTGCGGCGTATCTGGCGAGTGATCGGCCGCTCTACCTTGCGGCGTTCTACCGCATGCGCGAAACTTTTTCACCCAACGGCATGATGCCGGACGACGGACCGGCCGTGGCGCTGCGGGCGCTCACCCTCGCTTACCCAGACTTGGCAGGCACCAAAGTTGATTTGGCGCGAACTTTCTCCAACGAATGGGTGCGCAAGGCCCGTCAAAAATTCAACGTGTAACACCAGTGCTGACATTGCTGGGGCAAGATGGCGGTTTTCCACCTTTGCAGAAAGAACCGCAATGTCGTTGAGTATCAGTATCGGCCCGCTGGTGTCCTTGATCGCCGGCATTCTCATCCTGGTCATGCCCCGCCTTTTGAGCACCATCGTGGCGCTCTACCTGATCATCATGGGCATTCTCGGATTGATGGGCATGGCATCCATGCGCCTTTGAGTTCTGCCGTGCTTCGGTGCGCCGCACCGGGCCGGGTGGCAGCGCACAGGCGGGCAAGGCGATAGCAGGCTGGCGTGAAGCCAGCCCTGTGCGGGTGGCTCAGCGGCGCCGCACTTTGGACGGGGTTCCACCGCGGCGGGTGGGCGCAGACGCGGAGACCGTCTTGCCGGACGTGCTGCGCGCCTGGGCGCGCTGTGGCGATCCAATCGCTTGGCGCACTGGCAGGTACATCACGACTTGTTGCCCGGCCTTGAACGCTGCGTTCAGTTTCACGTCGTTCCAGTCGGCCACATTCGATGCGCTGACTTTGTAGCGCCGGGCCAGCGTGGCCACGGTTTCGCCTTTGGCCGCACGCACTGAGGTGCGCCGGGTGACGATCTCTGGCGCCAGGGCAACCTGCCCATTGTCGGCAAGGTGCGAAGACACGTCCTGGCGGGTGGTGGCGCTGCGCGGCACGATCAGCGCCGAGCCCGCCTTGATCATCATGCGCGGCGGAATGTTGTTGATGCTGCGCAGGTCGTTTTCACTCATGTCCGTGCGCCGTGCGGCTTCTGCCACCGTCATGGTGGTGGGTGCTGACCACACCGTCCAGCTGGCGTACTGCCCTTCGCTGCGCGCTTCCAGATTGCGCTGGAACACTTTCGCGTTATCCCAGGGCAACAGAATCTGCGGCGTGCCTGCCGCAAGGATCACGGGCCTGTGAAAAGAAGGGTTCAGTGCCCTGAAATCGGCCTCGCGGATGCCCGCCAGGCTTGCTACCAGCGCCACGTCAATGTCGTGCGTGATGTCCACTGTCTGGAAGTAAGGGTGGTTTTCGATCAGTGGCAGCTCGGTGCGGAAGGCGTCCGGGTTGGCCACGATGTTCTTCACGGCTTGCAGCTTGGGCACATACATGCGTGTTTCTGCAGGCATGTTCAGGTCGGTGTAGCTGGTACCCAGGCCTGCTTTTTGGTTGCGGGCGATCGCGCGACCCACGCTGCCTTCACCCCAGTTGTAGGCGGCCAGGGCCAGGTGCCAGTCCCCGAACATGCCGTAGAGCTTTTGCAGGTAGTCCAGTGCTGCGCGCGTGGAGGCCAGCACGTCCCGCCGGTCATCGCGGAAAGCGTTTTGCTTGAGGTCGAAATAGTTGCCAGTGGCCGGCATGAACTGCCACATGCCCGCCGCTTTGGCGCTGGACACCGCCTGGGGGTTGAAGGCGCTTTCAATGTAGGGCAGCAGGGCCAGCTCGGTGGGCATCCCGCGCCGCTCCAGTTCCTCAACAATATGGAACAGGTATTTGCTGGAGCGCTCCGTCATGCGCTGCATGTAGTCGGGGCGGCTCGCGTACCACTGCTCGCGTTCTTGCACGAGGTCGCTTTGCAAGTCGGGCATGGCAAAGCCACGGCGGATGCGGTCCCACAGGTCGGCCGGCGTTGAAAGGGATGCCACTTCGCGACTGCTGGCATTGGCGGCGGTGATGGGCTGCAGCGGCCCTTTGGGGATGAGCGGGGTGTAGGCGGGGCGGGTGAGCGTGGGGGCCTCGTCTGGCGACGTGTTAGCAGCGCCGGGCGTTCCGCCGGTGGTGGCGCAGCCGGTCAACCAGAGCAAACCCACCAAGCTGGCAATGTGCAGAAATTTCATCGAAACTCGTTTTTCCAATTGCGCAATGCCGCCAGTACAGCGATTGCGTCGTTGACGTCGGTCTGCGGGTCATAAGCCTTGGCGGCCTGTGCGACTTGGGGTTGCTGGACCCGCAGAAACGGATTGATGGCGCGCTCAAGCGCCATGTGGGATGGCAGCGTGGGCCGGCCGCTCGCGCGCTGTGCCACGCACCAAGCGTTGTAGTTGAGCAATGCCTCGTTGGCGGGTTCCACTGCCAAGGCAAATTTCAGGTTAGAGAGTGTGTACTCGTGGGCGCAGCATACCCGCGTGTTGTCGGGCAGGGCGGAAAACTTTTGCAGCGACGCGTGCATCTGGGCAGGCGTGCCTTCAAAAAGCCGCCCACATCCGCCAGAGAAAAGCGTGTCTCCGCAAAACAGGGCTGGCTGGCCGTGCAGATCTGGGCAGAAGTACGCGATGTGCCCTGCGGTGTGTCCTGGCACGTCCAGCACGTCCAGGGTAAGGCCCAGCGTTTGCACCTGTTGACCCTCTGCCACGCCGATGGGGCGGGGTACGATTTTCTCGGTGGCTGGGCCATAGACCACTGCGCCTGTGCGCTGCTGCAAAACCCCCACGCCACCGACATGATCCGCATGGTGGTGGGTGACTAGAATGCCCTGCAATGACAACCCGAGTGATTGCAATGCCTGCAGCACAGGCTCTGCGTCACCGGGGTCCACCACCACTGCATGTTCAGCGTCATGCAGCATCCAGATGTAGTTGTCGGCGAAGGCGGGTAGCGGCAGCAGTTTCATGAGCTCTCAAATTATAGATTTGCACCGGTGGTTTGAGTCTGCGCCAGGCCGCTACCTGCTTGCCTGGGAGCAGGCCTGCATGGACGACGCCGTGGCCAACATCTTCGGCTACCACGCCCTGCAGTTGGGGATGCCGCGCATTGACGGCCTGCGGACCAATCGCATGCCGCACCAGTGGCTTGCGTTGGGGACTGATGCCATGCCGTGCACTACCGACGGCGAGCCCGACAGCGCCTGGCCCGATGCCCCGCGGTCTGCTGCCTTGTGGGCAGAGCCGGTGGCCCTGCCGTTCCCTAGCGCCAGCCTGGATCTGGTGGTGCTGCCGCACACCCTGGAATTGAGCGTGGATCCCCACATGGCACTGCGGGAAGTGGAGCGCGTGCTGGTGCCGGAAGGCCGGGTGGTGATTGCCGGGCTCAATCCGCTGAGCTTGTGGGGGCTGCGGCAGATGCGCGTGCGGCTATGCCAACGCTGGACGGGTGGATCGCTGTACCTGCCCGATGTGGGCGAGTTCATCGGATTTAGGCGGATGCGCGACTGGCTCCGATTGTTAAGTTTCGAAGTCGAGTCCGCCCGTTTTGGCTGTTATCGTCCAGCAGTGCGCACCGCCGAGTGGCTTGAGCGTTATTCGTGGGTAGACCCCCTGGGTGAAAAGTGGTGGCCTATTTTTGGCGCTGGGTACTTCTTGGTGGCGGTCAAGCGGGTGCATGGAATGCGGCTGCTGGAGCCAGCGTGGCGGTCCAGTCGGGCGCGCGTGGCGGCTACCGTGCCTGTCGTGCGGCGTTCTGGCCAACGGGGCCCCGCACGCCACGACTGAACGGACCTCTCTTGGCTGCGCTCATTGCTGGTTGGCGCTCTACGCCCCAGGCCTTCTACATAACTTTCGCAGGAATCCGGTTTGAATCAGGTTGAGATATACACAGACGGCGCGTGCAAAGGCAATCCCGGCCCCGGCGGCTGGGGAGTGTTGCTGCGCTCTGGCACGCTAGAGAAAGAGTTGTTTGGCGGTGAGCTGGGCACCACCAACAATCGCATGGAGCTGATGGCCGTGATAGAGGCCTTGTCAGCCCTCAAGCGCCCTTGCGCCGTCACGCTCTTCCTGGACAGTGAATACGTCCGCAAGGGAATCACCGAGTGGATTCACGGTTGGAAAGCCAAAGGCTGGCGGACGGCATCAAATCAGCCCGTGAAAAACGTAGAGCTGTGGAAACGCCTTGATGCATTGGTGAGCGCCGGCGGCCACCGTATCGAGTGGCGCTGGGTCAAGGGCCATTCGGGGGACCCGGGCAACGAGCGCGCTGATGCCCTGGCCAACCTGGGTGTGAACAAGGCCATGGGGCGTTGACTTGCCGATGAGGGTGGTGCGGAGCGGCTCCTTGGCGGCACCTGCGTAGCACCCGTGTGCCCTGTGGTGGTGCGTCAGCAGGCCTGCGTGTAAAGCCTGTGTAAATCTCAGGGAGTGAGCGGCGGGGTTAAGCGCTGGGCACATGCGAAAGACAGAACACGCTGATACATTGGCCGGCTGCATTTCGCTCATCCCCAGGTTTGTGCTTCATGGCGCTCAAGAACAAATACGTTGTCTTCGCGGTTCTCGGTTTGGCTGTTGCTTCTGGTGCTGCGTGGTGGTTTCAGTCGCCCGGCCGGTCTTCCCGTCCTGATGCCGCGGCGCCCCAGGGCAAGAATGCACCCCAAGGCCCGGCCAAGCCTGTCATGGTCGAGGCGACGGCCGTTCGTCAGATGGCTTTGAGGGACGATGCCGAGGCTGTAGGCAGCTTGCGTTCACGGCGCAGCGTGGTGTTGCGGCCGGAGATCAGCGGACGCATCACGCAACTCAATTTCAGCGATGGCCAGCGCGTGCGCAGAGGGCAGGTGCTCGTGCAGCTCGACGACCAGCTGCCCCGCGCCCAGGTGCAGCAAAGCCGGGCCGAGTTGTCGATTGCCCGTGCCAACCACAAGCGCAACCAGGAGCTGGTGGCTCAGGGCTTCATCAGCCAGCGGTCGGTGGAGGAAAGTGCAGCCAATCTGGAAGTGGCTGAAGCCAAGCTGGCCCTGGCAGAAGCGACTGCACAGCGCTTGCGCATCGTGGCGCCTTTTGATGGCATCGCCGGTATTCGCGGCGTGAACGTGGGCGACTACCTCAAGGACGGAGCCGACATCGTCAACGTGGAAGACCTGGACGCGGTGTACGTGGATTTTCGTTTGCCCGAGCGGCTGCAAAACAAGGTCAAGACTGGACAGACCGCCCGTGTCACCTTTGATGCGTTGCCCGGCGTGCAGTACTCCGCCGTGGTGCTGGCCATCAATCCGCAGATCGATGCGGATGGCCGCTCGATTGCCGTACGCGGCTGCATCGACAACCGCCGACTTCAACTTCGCCCAGGCATGTTTGCGCGCGTCACAGCGGTGTTTGGCGAGCGGCACGATGCCAGTGTGGTGCCAGAAGAAGCCATTGTTCCTGATGGGGCTGCGCCCTATGTCTTGCGGGTAGTGCAGGGCAAAGACGACGGCAGCCAGATTGCCCAACGTACTCCGGTGCGGCTGGGCGCGCGCACGCCCGGCTTTGTCGAGGTGGTTGAGGGGCTCGCCCCAGGCGATGTGGTGGTGACTGCAGGCCAGCAGCGGCTTCAGCGCGACGGTACCCCCGTGCGGGTGGTGGAACTGGGCCAGGCCCCGGCTGACCGCGCTGCCAATGGCTCAGGCGCGGCACCACAGCCCGCTGCTTCAGCCGCTGCCGTGGCTTCTCCGGCTGCAGCAGCCTCTGTGGCCCGCCCGGCTCCCGTGCCTGACCTGCCGGGGGCGAACCCCTGCCTAGGGCTGGCAAGCACTGCCGCCCAGCCTGTCGCGACGCGCGGCGGCAGCGCATCGTGACTTCAGCATTTCTGACATTGCCCGACGCTCGCCATGCAACTTGCTGAAATCTCCATCCGCCGGCCGGTGTTTGCCACCGTCCTGTCCTTGCTGGTCTTGCTGGTCGGGGCCGTGAGTTTCACCCGCCTGACGGTGCGCGAGTACCCCAAGATCGACGAGCCCGTGGTCACCGTGAGCGTGCGCTACGCCGGGGCTTCTGCCGAGGTGATCGAGTCCCAGGTCACCAAACCGCTCGAAGATTCGATTGCCGGGATCGACGCGGTGGACGTCATCACCTCCATCAGCCGTGCCGAACAAAGCCAGATCAGCGTGCGCTTTCGGCTGGAAAAAGACGCCGACAACGCCGCCGCCGAGGTGCGCGACCGCACGGCGCGGGTGCGCAACCGCCTGCCAGACGCGGTGGATGAACCTGTCATCGCCAAGGTGGAGGCCGATGCTTCGCCTGTGATGTGGCTGGCCTTCAGCAGTGATACGCGGACCCCGCTCGAAATCAACGATCTGCTCAACCGCATCGTCAAGCCGCGATTGCAGACGGTGACCGGCGTGGCCGACGTGCCCATCTATGGTGAGCGCCGCTATGCCATGCGCATCTGGCTGGACCCCGAGCGCATGGCCGGCTACCGCCTCACAACGCAGGACGTGGAAGACGCCATTCGCCGCAACAACCTGGAGCTGCCCGCAGGCCGCATCGAATCGCAGCAGCGCGAGTTCAGCGTGACCTCGCAGACCGAACTGGCCCGCCCTGCGCAGTTCTCCGACATCGTGATCCGCACCGTGAACGGCTTTCCCGTGCGCATGCGCGACGTGGCGCGCGTGGAAGAAAGCGCTGCCAGCGACCGCAGCCGCGTGCGCCTCAATGGCCGCGATGCCATCTCAATGGGCGTGATCCGCCAGGCTACGGCCAACCCGCTGGAGCTGTCTGCCGGTGTGCGCGCCATGCTGCCCACCCTGAAGGCTGATTTGCCCGCCGACATCACCATCGACATCGCCAACGACAACTCGGTGTTCATCGACCGCTCGGTCAAGAGCGTGTACCAGACCATTGCCGAGGCGGTGGTGCTGGTGGCGCTGGTGATTTTTGTGTTCCTGCGCACGCTGCGGGCGTCCATCATTCCCATCATCACCATTCCAGTCAGCTTGGTGGGCACCTTTGCGCTGATGGCCCTGGCCGGCTTCTCCATCAACACGCTCACTTTGTTGGCGCTGGTGCTGGCGATTGGCTTGGTGGTGGACGACGCCATCGTGATGCTGGAGAACATCTACCGACACATCGAGGAAGGGCTGGACCCGTTCTCTGCGGCCATCAAGGGCGCGCGGGAAATTGGCTTTGCCATCGTCGCGATGACGCTCACGCTGGTGGCCGTGTATGCGCCGCTGGCCTTCACGCCCGGCCGCACCGGGCGGCTGTTTGTGGAGTTTGCGCTGGCCCTGGCGGGTGCGGTGGTGGTGTCGGGCTTTGTGGCGCTGACGCTGTCGCCCATGATGTGTTCGCTGCTGCTCAAGCACAACCCCAAGCCCAACTGGTTCGACCGTACCATGGAGCGGTGGCTTACGGCACTGTCGGATGCGTATGGCCGGCGGCTGCGCTGGGTGGTCACGGCGCGGTGGGGCGGACGGGCGGCAGATGGCTCAGGTGGTGGACTGCGCGGTGCCGTCTTCCAGGCCCGCTGGCTGGTGGTGGGCGTGATGCTGGCCAGCGCGGTGGGGCTGGTGCTGGTCTACCCCAAGATGAAGCAAGAACTGTCGCCGCTGGAAGACCGGGGCACGATTCTCGTCAACGTGACGGCGCCCGATGGCGCCACGCTGGACTACACCAACCGCTATGCGCTGGAGTTGGAGAAGATCGGGCGAGATTACCCCGAGTTTGACCGCATCTTCGCCAACATCGGCAACCCCACCGTGGCGCAAGGCAGCGTGATCTACCGCACGGTGGACTGGGAGCAGCGTGAGCGCAGCACGCTCGACCTGGCGCGCGAGCTGCAGCCTAAGGTGGGCGCGCTGCCGGGGGTGAACGCATTCCTGATCACGCCACCCTCGCTGGGCCAGGGCTTCCGCTCGCGGCCCCTGACGTATGTGATCCAGACCTCCGACAGCTACGAAAACCTCAGTGCCGTGACGCGGCAGATGTTGGCCGAGATCGCCAAGAACCCTGGCATCGTGGCCCCTGATGTGGACCTGCGCCTAAACAAGCCCGAGCTGCGCATCAGCGTGAACCGCGAGCGCGCCGCCGACCTGGGAGTGAGTGTGGACGTGGTGGCCAAGGCCATCGAGACCATGCTGGGCGGGCGCACCGTGACGCGCTACAAGCGCGATGCCGAGCAGTACGACGTGATTGTGCAAACCGAGGCCCGGGGCCGCACCACGCCTGAGAACATCGACAGCATCTACGTGCGGGGGCGCAATGACGCCATGATCCCGCTCTCCAGTCTGGTGAATGTGAAGGAGGGTGTGAGCCCGCGCGAGCTGAACCACTTTGGCCAGCGGCGCTCGGTCACCATCACGGCCAACCTCTCGCCCGACTATTCGCTGGGCGAGGCGCTGAACTTCATGGACGCCACGGCCGCCAAGGTGCTCAAACCCGGTTACACCACGGACTTGAACGGTACCTCGCGCGAATTCAAGAGTTCGCAAGGGGCCTTGGGCATTGTGTTCCTGCTGGCGCTGGTGTTCATCTTCCTGGTGCTGGCTGCGCAGTTCGAGAGCTTCATCGATCCGCTCGTCATCATGGTGTCGGTGCCGCTGTCCATGATTGGCGCGCTGCTGGCGCTGCAGTGGAGCGGGGGCTCGCTCAACGTGTATTCGCAGATCGGTCTCATCACGCTGGTGGGGCTCATCACCAAGCACGGCATCTTGATTGTGGAGTTCACCAACCAGCTGCGCGAGCAGGGCATGGAGATGGTGGATGCGCTGGTGAAGGCTTCGGCTCAGCGCCTGCGCCCCATCCTGATGACCACAGGCGCCATGGTGCTGGGCGCAGTGCCCCTGGCCTTGGCCACCGGTGCGGGGGCCGAGACCCGCTCGCAGATTGGCTGGGTGATTGTGGGCGGCATGTCGCTGGGCACCTTGCTCACCATTTTTGTGGTGCCCACCATGTACACGCTGTTCGCCCGCAAGGCCGTGCCGGGTGCCAAGACCACGGTGGCGGTGGATGCGGCAACCCCACATGCTGACGGGCCTGCAGGGTCTGCGCCAGTGCACGGCTGACAACAACGCCGCGCCCAGAATGAGAAAGGCCCTTGCATTGCGCAAAGGGCATTTTTGATGAAATTGGCCTCTAGCGCTTGGTGGATAAGCGCGAGCAGCTATTAAATTGATAGTGTTTGAGGCTTACTGCGCAGCCCAGCCGCCGTCCATGTTCCAGGCCACGCCGCGCACATTGTTGGCGGCGGCGGAGCAGAAGAACACGGCCAGCTCACCCAGCTCGTTGGGGGTGGTGAACTGCATGGAAGGTTCTTTTTCACCCAGCAGCAGCTTCGTGGCTTCTTCGTTGGTCAGGCCATGGGCGGCGGCCTTGGCGTCCACCTGCTTTTGCACCAGCGGGGTCAGCACCCAGCCGGGGCAGATGGCGTTGGCGGTGATGCCGGTGGTGGCGGTTTCCAGCGCCGTGACCTTGGTCAGCCCCACGATGCCGTGCTTGGCCGCCACATAGGCCGACTTTTGTGCAGACCCGACCAAGCCGTGCACTGACGCGACGTTGATGATGCGGCCCCAATTGGCGCGGCGCATGGCGGGCAGGGCCAGCCGCGAGGTGTGGAACGCACTGGTGAGGTTGATGGCGATGATGGCGTCCCAGCGCTCCACGGGAAAATCTTCGACATTGGCCACGTGCTGGATGCCCGCGTTGTTCACCAGAATGTCCACCTGGCCAAACTGCGCCTCGCTGTAGCGCATCATGTCTTCGATGTCTGCGGCGCGACTCATGTCGGCCCCGTGGTAGGCCACCTGTGCTCCGCTGGCCTGGCCGGCGGCCAGAATCTCAGCGCGGGGAGTGTCCACATCGCCAAAGCCGTTGAGCACAATGTTGGCCCCCTGGCGCGCCAACGCTTTTGCGATGCCCAAACCAATGCCGCTGGTCGAGCCGGTGACGAGGGCCGTTTTGCCTTTCAGCATGAGAGTCTCTCCGTGATGAGCGTGGCTTGCGCAGCGTGGTGCCCAGACACACCAGGGCTGGGCAAAAGCTTTGGTTGCATCCTGATTTGCGCAAGTCCGAATGAATTACGATGCAACGCAGCCATTATCAAGCGCTGCTCCCGGATTTCGCACCCATGATTGAACCTACGCTGAACTACGTACCGTGCCCAGGGCTTGCAGCCGCCTCGGCGCCTGCAGCCCAAACCGACAGCGCACCCGCGCAGCACCGCATGGCCTACTGGGAGTGGAATGCCACGGGAAACCCCGCCCATCCCCACGTGGTGGTGTGTGTGCACGGCCTTTCTCGCCAGGGGCGGGACTTTGACACCTTGGCACGCAGCCTGAGCGCGCACGCACGCGTGATCTGCCCCGACGTGGCGGGTCGTGGCCAAAGTGACTGGCTGGCCGACCCCACGGCGTACCAACTGCCGGTGTACGCGGCCGACATGCTGGCCCTGCTGGCGCAACTGCACCAGCAAGCGCCCATCGCCACCCTGGATTGGGTGGGCACCAGCATGGGTGGGCTCATCGGCATGGTGGTGGCTGGGCAGTCCGGTCTACCGCTGCCTGTGCCTGTGCGCCGCCTGGTGTTGAACGACGTGGGGCCAGTCATCCAGTGGCAGGCGCTGCAGCGCATAGGGCAGTATCTCGGCTACCCGACGCGGTTTGATTCGCTGCAGCAGGCTGCAGATGCCATGTGGGCCGTTTCCACGAGCTTTGGGCCGCACACGCCTGAGCAGTGGCTGGAGTTATCGAAACCCATGGTGCGCAGCCTGCCTGATGGAGGATGGACGCTGCATTACGACCCGCAGATTGCGGTGCCGTTTCGGGCGCTGACGGCAGAGTCGGCGGCCGCTGGGCAAACCGCACTATGGCAGCTGTACGACCACATCCAGGCCCAAACACTGTTGCTGCGCGGTGCGCAGTCCGACCTGCTGTCGCGCGATACTGCCCAGGCCATGCAGGCACGCGGCCCAGGGGCTCGGTGTGTGGAGTTTGAAGGTGTAGGGCACGCCCCCACATTGATCGCTGCCGACCAGGTGGCTGCGGTGCAGGAGTTTCTGCTGGCCGCTCCCGTCGCAAAAGGTGAATTGGCAGGATGAAGACGAACCCCTCCGCACATGCCCCGGTACTCGCGCAGAGCGAGCCCCTTCCGCAACTCATAGCCGCCACAGCCAACGCGCTGCCAGACCAGGCAGACGCCCTGGCCCGAGCACGGGCATTTGCCGAGCCTCTGCTGGCCTGCGAAACGCTGGATTCCGGCGAAAACACCCTGGTCCACGCCGACGCCGTGGCTTCCATCCTCAAAGGCATCGGCGGGTCCGAAGCCATGCAGGCCGCCAGTTATCTGGTGTATGCCTGCGTGCATTTGAACAAACCTGAAGAGGTCATTGCCAAGGCCTTTGGCGACAGCTTTGCGGCTTTGGCGGTCGAGACCACCAAGCTCATGCGTGTGCAGCGCCAGGCCCTCGCTGCCGAGCAGGTGGACGACCCCGCTGTGCAGACCGAAAACGTGCGCAAGATGCTGCTGGCGTTCTCGCGCGACCTGCGCGTGGTCATGCTGCGGCTGGCTTCGCGCCTGCAAACGCTGCGCTTTCATGCGGCCAGCAAGCGGCCGGTATCACCCAGTCTGGCGCGCGAGTCATTGCAGGTGTTTGCGCCTCTGGCCAACCGCCTGGGCATCTGGCAGATGAAGTGGGAGCTGGAGGACTTGTCTTTCCGCTTCCTGGAGCCCGACACCTACAAGGAAGTGGCCCGCCTGCTCGATGAAAAGCGCGGCGAGCGCGAGGTGTACATGCAGCAGCTGCGCCAGCGGCTGGAGTCTGAACTGCGCAGCCGCAGCATCAGCGCCACCGTGCAGGGCCGGCCCAAGCACATCTACAGCATCGTCAAGAAGATGCGGGGCAAGTCGCTGAACTTCGACCAGGTGCTGGACTTGCGCGCCCTGCGCGTGGTGGTGCCCACCGTGAAGGACTGCTATGCTGCCCTGAGCTGGGTGCATGAGCAGTTCACCCCCATCGTGGAAGAGTTTGACGACTACATCGCCAAGCCCAAGCCCAACGGTTACCAGTCGCTGCACACCATCGTGCGCGACGAGCAGGGCCGCCCCGTGGAAATCCAGATTCGCACCCAGGCCATGCATGACCACGCAGAGCATGGCGTGGCGGCGCACTGGGCCTACAAGGAGGCGGGTAGCAAGGGTTACGCGGGCGTGTCTGCCGCCGGCGAGTACGACGCCAAGATCGCCGTGCTGCGCCAGCTGCTGGCCTGGGAGCGCGACCTGGCTGGTGCCGTGCCCAACCGGGGCCTGTTTGAAGACCGCATCTATGTGCTGACGCCCGATGCGGCAGTGATCGAGCTCTCGCAAGGCTCCACTCCGGTGGACTTTGCCTATGCCGTGCACACCAGTGTGGGCCACCGCTGCCGGGGTGCGCGCGTGGATGGCGCCATGGTGCCGCTCAACACGGCGCTGCAAAATGGGCAGACGGTGGAGATCACCACCGTGAAGGAGGGCCGCCCCTCGCGCGACTGGCTCAATGCCGAGCTGGGCTACCTCACCAGCAACCGCGCCAAGGCCAAGGTGCGCGCCTGGTTCAATGCCCAGGCCACGCATGAAACCGTGGCCCGTGGCCGCGAGGCGGTCGAAAAGCTGCTGCAACGCGAAGGCAAGACGGCCATGAAGCTGGATGACTTGGCCACCCAGCTGGGCTTCAAGTCGGCCGATGCGCTGTTTGAGGTGGTGGGCAAGGACGAGTTTTCGCTGCGCAACATTGAAAACCTGCTGCGCCCACCCGAGCCGGCGCTGCAGCCCGACGACTATCTGCTGCTCAAGAAAACCCGCACCAACGAGTCCGCGCCCAAGGGCGGGGTGCTGGTGGTGGGCATTGACTCGCTGATGACCCAGTTGGCCAAGTGCTGCAAGCCTGCGCCGCCCGATCTCATCCGCGGCTTTGTCACCCGGGGCAAAGGCGTGAGCGTGCACCGCGCGGACTGCAGCAATTTCCGCGAGATGGCCGCACGCAGTGCCGAGCGGGTGATTGACGTGGAGTGGGGCACGCCCAAGGCCGCGGCAGCGGTTTACCCAGTGGACGTTGCCGTGGAAGCCGCCGATCGCCAAGGCCTGCTGCGCGATATCTCCGAAGTGTTTGCCCGCGAGAAAACCAACGTGATTGGGGTGCAGACCCAATCGGTCAAAGGCACTGCATGGATGACGTTCACCGTGGAAGTGGCCGACTCGGGGCGCCTGAACAAGGTGCTGGGGATTGTTGCCACCGTGCCCGGGGTGCGGTCCGCGCGCAGGCGCTAGCGTCGTTGGCGGTGGTTTGGTGTTTCGTACCTGGAGAATTCTTCGAGCCAAAAATATGAGCTATAATCGCGTTCTCGAATACAAACAGGCGCGTAGCTCAGCTGGTTAGAGCACCACCTTGACATGGTGGGGGTCGTTGGTTCGAGTCCAATCGCGCCTACCAACTAACCATTGGTCAAAAGCCTTCCAAAGCACATCGCTTGGAAGGCTTTTTATTTTCCGGCTCGCTCTTTCGTATGTCGTGGAACTTGCGCTTGGGCAATGCATCAGGGTAATCCTCGGAGAGGACACCGCCTGCGGCTCTCTAGAATGTGTTGCACTGCAATACACACATGGGTGTTCTGCCCAAGGAGTTCCGTTTTGCCCGAATCCACCAGCGCCGCTCACAAGAATACGCAGCGCGTGATCAAAAAGTACCCCAACCGTCGCCTGTACGACACCGACACTTCCACCTACATCACTCTGTCCGAAGTGCGGCAGCTGGTGATCGACAACCAGAACGTGGTGGTGCGCGATGCCAAGACGGGAGAGGATCTCACCCGCAGCATCCTGCTGCAAATCATTCTGGAAGAGGAAGCGGGCGGGGCGCCGATGTTCAGCGAGGCGGTGCTTGCCAACATCATCCGTTTTTATGGCCATGCCATGCAAGGCTTCATGGGCGCGTATCTTGAAAAGAACGTGCAGGCGTTCACCGATGTGCAAAAGAAGCTGGCAGAGCAGTCTCAGAGCGTGACGCCCGAAATGTGGGCGCAGTTCATGAGCCTGCAGTCGCCCATGCTCAAGGGCATGATGGGCAACTACGTGGAGCAATCCCAGTCCATGCTCACGCAAATGCAAGAGCAAATGCAAAAACAAACCGAACAGATGCTGGGCGCGTTCGGACTCAAGCGCTGATAGCCCGGGCTTTTTGCGCCTCCGGCCAGTGCTTTATCGCTGGCCGTTGAGTGCGGGCAGGCGCCGCGTCCCCGGAACTGGGACAATAGCGGGATGAGCGAAGCACTCTCCCCCACAAAAACCCCCAAAGTCGGATTCGTCAGCCTGGGCTGCCCCAAGGCGCTGACCGACTCCGAACTCATCCTCACGCAACTCAGCGCCGAGGGCTACGAAACCTCCAAGACCTTCGAGGGCGCCGACCTTGTCATCGTCAACACCTGCGGCTTCATTGACGACGCAGTCAAGGAAAGCTTGGACACGATTGGCGAAGCCCTGGCCGAAAACGGCAAGGTCATCGTCACCGGTTGCCTGGGCGCGCGCTCTGGCGAAGGCGGCGGTAATCTGGTCAAGGGCGTGCACCCCAGTGTGCTTGCGGTCACGGGGCCCCACGCTACGCAAGAGGTGATGGAAGCGGTGCACACCCACCTGCCCAAGCCGCACGACCCCTTTTTGGACTTGGTGCCAGGCGCCTTTGGTGAGGCGGGCATCAAGCTCACACCGCGGCACTACGCGTACCTCAAGATCAGCGAGGGCTGTAACCACCGCTGCACCTTTTGCATCATCCCTTCCATGCGCGGCGACCTGGTGTCGCGTCCTATCGGCGATGTGCTCAAGGAAGCCAAGGCGCTGTTTGAGGGAGGTGTGAAGGAACTGCTCGTCATCAGCCAAGACACGTCGGCCTATGGCGTGGATGTGAAGTACCGCACCGGCTTCTGGGACGGCAAGCCCGTGAAGACCCGCATGCTGGAGTTGGTGCAGACGCTGGGCGAGATTGCCGAGCCCTATGGCGCCTGGGTGCGCTTGCATTACGTGTACCCGTACCCCAGCGTGGACGAGGTCATTCCGCTCATGGCCACCGGCCGTGTACTGCCGTACCTGGACGTGCCCTTCCAGCACAGCCACCCCGATGTGCTCAAGCGCATGAAGCGCCCTGCCAGCGGCGAGCGCAACCTGGAGCGCATTCAGCGCTGGCGCGAAGCCTGCCCCGAGATCGTGATCCGCAGCACCTTCATTGCGGGCTTCCCGGGCGAAACGGAAGAAGAGTTCCAGCACCTGCTGGACTTTGTGCGTGAAGCGCAGATCGACCGCGCGGGCTGCTTTGCCTACAGCGACGTGACCGGCGCCGTGGCCAATGAGTTGCCCGGCATGCTGCCGCTGGAGGTGCGCGAGGAGCGCCGTGCGCGTTTCATGGCGGTGGCCGAAGAGGTATCGATTGCCAAGCTGCAGCGCCGGGTGGGCGCCACCATGCAGGTGCTGGTGGACCACGCCCCAGCCATGGGCCGCAAGGGCGGGGTGGGTCGCACCTACGCCGATGCGCCTGAGATTGACGGCACTGTGCAGTTGCTGCCGCCCGAAAAAATCAGCAAGACGCTGAAGGTGGGTGAATTCACCAAAGCCCGCATTGTTGCGGTGCAAGGGCACGACTTGGTGGCGTTGCCCATCTGAGTTCGCGGGTGTTGGGGTGAGAGGGGCGCGGTCAGGTCTGCGCCCCTTTTTCCGACAAGTGCCGCGCTTGTAAGTCGTATGGTCGGTCTTTCGTACGGGCGTTTTACGGCCTTATCGCTCTGAAAACAGCCCGTATGAGCACAGCAGCGCCATGCCCAGAAAGGCGCCGAAGTCCATGAGCAGATCGGTGCTACCGGGCTCCTGGTGCCGGATGAACACCCAGGTGCATGCTCCGGCCAGCAATGCGCACAGCGGCAGAATCAGCGGAAGGTAGAGAAGCCATTGGGCCATGCATATTCCTGGGTTGTTTCGGTCGATCGGCGGGGCGGCTCGGCTTTCATGGCAGCAGCGTGCGCCAAGTGGGCCGCCAGCCGGCGGCACGCAGTGCACGCAGGCCGGTGAAGGTCAGCCAAGCCCAGAGCATGGCATTGGCCCCAGGTGTGAATGACACCACGGCATAGAGCAAGGCTGTTGTGGGCAGTGCGCTCGTGCCGTACGCCCGTCTTACCGCCCCCACAGCCCCCAGGGAGGCAGCCGTCACGCCGATGGCCTGTGACGGCCCCATGCGGGCCATCGAGCCCGTGGACCAAAGCAGAGCAGCCAGTAAAAACATCGCCGTCGCGGCCAGCATGCACTGCATTCCTGTGGTGACCAGAAGGGAATCGTCCAAAGGTTGTGTCTTTTGTGGGGCGCGCACGCGTGTTCGCGCGCCGGTCGCACTCTGGGAATCGTCCACGGATGGGATCGCGCGCCCGTGTGCATCTTCCGCGGGCTGGAGATTTGCGGTGCTTTGCGGCTTGCCTTCGGCCCTTCGCTTGCGCTGGCGCCGGGCCGGCTTGAGCGCCGAGGGCAGCCGCACATGCAGCCGCCATCCCGTCTGATCGAAGTGCAGAAGGCAACCCGAAAGCTGCTGAGGCCCCGCCGCCGCGAAGCCCGCGTCGGCTGCTTCGAAAAGCTGCGCTTGCGCGGCGTTGTCATCTGCTGGAGCGAGCGCCATCCAGCCACGGCGCGGCATTGCCACGACCACGCCTTGCGGAAAACGCTCCAGCAGGCCACGCCAGAAGTTGCGGTCCAGCAGATGGCTCTCCAGGAGCATGGCATGTGCGGCTTGCAGCAGATACGTGCCGTTGGCCTGGGCGTGCAAGTGAGGGATGCCCGCCGCTTTGCGCAGATGCAGTGTGGCCAATGCCAGGGCCTGGTGCGGCGTCAGTCCCAGCCGCGCCAGGTCGGAGGCGCGCGCCAGGGCCACGGCTTCGGTGCCGGGCTGAGC
The DNA here is from genome assembly GCA_002377855.1 of Acidovorax delafieldii. Lineage (GTDB taxonomy): Bacteria > Pseudomonadota > Gammaproteobacteria > Burkholderiales > Burkholderiaceae_C > Acidovorax > Acidovorax delafieldii_A. Next base: position 28,821 of record DFQQ01000016.1, read on the forward strand.
GAACACAAAGCGCAGCCGCAAGTCGGCCAGATAGCCCAGGGCCAGCACGTCACGCGCATCTTCGCCGCGGGCAAGAGACTGCTCTGGGGGTTGCACCTGCTCGTGCGCCTGGCATGTACCGGGCCACCGGTGCACGATGGCGTAGAGGTGGTCGCGGGTGCGCTCGGCAAAAGCAGGCTGTGCGGGGGCGGGGGCGGTGTTGTGGGGTGGTGCCATATATTGCGCGGCAAATGCCCGCCGCGTTGGCAGGTCTGCGCAACCAATGATGGTGCCCTGCCTGTCTTGGCCGGGTAGCGAGGCTGGCCCGCAAAAATGACGAGCGGATAAAAAAAGGAGCCACGCGGGCTCCTTCTGTGTGCATTTTCACCACCGTCACGCCATAACGCGAGGGGCGGCGGCCCTGCCAGGGCGGTGGTTACACGCGCTTGCGGTACTCGCCCGTGCGGGTGTCGATTTCAATCTTGTCGCCTTGCGACACGAACAGGGGCACGGCCACTTCAAAACCTGTTGCGATCTTGGCGGGCTTGAGCACCTTGCCAGAGGTGTCACCCTTGACAGCTGGTTCTGTCCAGGTAATTTCGCGGTCCACGCTGGTGGGCAGTTCCACCGAAATGGCCTTGCCGTCATAGAACACGACTTCCAGGGACATGCCGTCTTCCAGGTAGTTCAGTGCATCGCCCATGTTCTCGGCTTCCACTTCGTACTGGTTGTAGTCGGCGTCCATGCAAACGTACATGGGGTCGGCAAAGTAAGAGTAGGTGCACTCTTTCTTGTCCAGAATCACGTTGTCGATCTTGTCGTCGGCCTTGAACACGTTTTCCGTGCCGAAGTTGCCGATCAGGCTCTTGAGCTTCATGCGCACGGTGGCTGCACCGCGGCCGCCACGGGCGTATTCGGTCTTCAGGACGACCATGGGGTCCTTGCCGTGCATGATGACGTTGCCGGCGCGGATTTCTTGAGCGATTTTCATAGCAGGTTGCTTGGGTTGGGGCCGCTCAATGCGGACGGGCTGCTGATGAAGGCGGGGCCCGCCGGTGCATGTTCCGCGGCGGAAGTGCGCTGTTGCGGGCACAGGTGTGCCGCGCTGGAATTGCGCAAAGCCTTGGATTTTACCGTTTTTCCAATACGAAGCCCAAAAGCTGTGCAACAAGGTTGTCCTGCATCAGCAGTCGGGCCCTGGCCGCCTGCACACACGCCGTCCATTCGTGCAGCGTGTCGTCATCGGGCCACTGCAGCGGCAAGTCGTCCAGGCCGTTCCAGGTGTTGTGAAACTGGCGCAGCGACGCGGGGGCCTGCATCCAGTCCAGGAAGGCTTGCAGCTTGGCGTGGTGCGCATCGTCGTCCTGGGGGTAGATGTGCCAGACCAGCGCCTTGCCGGCCCACAGGCCGCGCACCAGAGAGTCTTCTCCGCGCACGGCATTGAGGTCGCAAGCCCAGAGCATTTCATCAAAAACCGCCTGGGGGCACGGCGTGCGGTATGAAATGTATAGCTGCCCACGCTTATCTGGCGCAGGCTGAAAGGCATTTTTGCTTGAAATGCCCAACGCCTGCTGCACCGCGTGCGCGGGGCGACCAGGGGCCACCAGCAGGTGGGTGGGCGTGCTGGCGGCCTCGCAAAGCTGCAGCCATTGGGGCAGGGCGGTGGGCTCGTAGCAGAACAGCGACATCCATCGTACGGCAGCACCGGCGGCTCCGGCTGGCGCTGGCAGGCTGGGGTGCGCGTGCGCGGTGCGCCATGCGGCCACGTCGAAGGCTTCTTGCCGCTGCGTCAAATCGGGCTCGCGCAGCAGGCCGCCGGTGGCGGCGGTGAAGCCTGGGTAGAAGAACCACCGCGTCCAGCCCTGGGCGGGCCCGCTGGAGAGAAGCGATGGCAGGCGGTGGTTTCGTTCCACATAGCGCTCCGCCGACAGGTACTCCAGGTTGATCCATACAGGTTTTTGGCCCCTGGCGCTTGCCTGGTAAGCGGCAATAGCTATGAATTCAGGAGCAATTTCGCAACCGAAGGCCTCCACCATCACATCGGTGGGCGCTTCTTGCGTGCCAGGGGGCGGGGCGTGCCAGTCGCGCACCTCCACGCCGGGGCAGCCCTGCGGCGCCATCCAGGCCAGGGCGGAGGCATCGTCCACCCACAGGCGCACGCGCTGGCCTTGGCCGGCCAGCTGCGTTGCCAGGCGCCAGCACACGCCAATGTCGCCAAAGTTGTCGATCACGCGGCAGAACACGTCCCATTGCAATGTGGGCTGGATGGTCAAAGTGGAGAGGTGGGTTCGGCTCATATCAATGGTTCATGTTGCGAGCACCACCCATGGCCCTTGAAAATGGCGCTGCCCACGCCAGGGCCGCCGCGCAAGGGCCGCCCCGC
>DFQQ01000033.1 GCA_002377855.1 Acidovorax delafieldii
GTTGCCAAGATCATTGCTTAATTGTTAAGCAGTACAAGGAACCAGCCATGTCCAAGCAAAAAATCCGCATTCGTCTGAAGGCGTTCGATTACAAGTTGATCGACCAGTCCGCAGCTGAAATCGTTGACACTGCCAAGCGCACCGGCGCGATCGTCAAGGGTCCTGTGCCCTTGCCAACCCGCATGAAGCGTTTTGACATCCTGCGCTCGCCGCACGTCAACAAGACCAGTCGCGACCAGCTGGAAATTCGCACGCACCAGCGTCTGATGGACATCGTCGATCCCACGGACAAGACGGTGGATGCGCTGATGAAGCTCGATTTGCCCGCCGGCGTCGACGTGGAAATCAAGCTGCAGTAATGGCTTTTGCATGAGAGGCACGCCTCTCATGCATTGTCTTCATAACGCGAACTTGCTTGAAAAAGCAGTTCGCGTTATACTTTAGGGCTTCGCTTTATCTGCGCCTGCAGATGGGTGGGGTTTTATTAACCTTCTTTCATGCGCGAGAGCGCAAACGCCGGGGCCAATTGAAGTCGCGGTGGTGAAAGTTTTGGAGAAACAAATGAGTCTGAGCAACTCCCTGGGGTTGCTGGGTCGCAAGGTGGGCATGATGCGTCTGTTCACTGATGATGGGGACGCAGTGCCTGTCACAGTGGTGGATGTTTCTAACAACCGCGTTACCCAGGTCAAAACCCAAGAGAACGATGGCTACGTGGCCCTGCAGGTCACGTTCGGTTCGCGCAAAGCTTCGCGTGTGACCAAGCCAGAAGCCGGTCACCTTGCCAAGGCAGGTGTGGAAGCCGGTGAAATCATCCAAGAATTCCGCGTGACCGCTGAAACTGCTGGCAAGTACGCCGCAGGTGCTGCTGTGCCCGTGGCGGACGTGTTTGCCGTAGGCCAAAAGGTCGACGTGCAAGGTACTTCGATTGGTAAGGGCTACGCCGGTACCATCAAGCGCCACAACATGGCTTCGCAGCGCGCTTCGCACGGTAATAGCCGTTCGCACAACGTTCCTGGCTCGATCGGTATGGCACAAGACCCAGGTCGCGTGTTTCCCGGCAAGCGCATGACAGGTCACCTCGGCGATGTCACCAAGACCACGCAAAACCTCGATGTCATCCGCATCGATGAAGCGCGTCAACTGCTCTTGATCAAGGGCGCTATTCCTGGCTCCAAGGGTGGGTTCGTGACAGTGCGTCCCGCAGTCAAGGCCAAAGTCTCCAAAGGAGCGAACTAATGCAGCTCGAACTCCTGAATGACCAAGGTCAGGCTGCTTCGAAGTTCGAAGCACCAGAAACCGTGTTCGGTCGTGAATACAACGAAGATCTGGTTCACCAGATCGTGGTGGCCTATCAGGCCAACGCCCGTCAAGGCACTCGCGCTCAGAAAGACCGCGAACAAGTCCGTCACTCGACCAAGAAGCCTTTCAAGCAAAAAGGTACGGGTAACGCACGTGCAGGTATGACTTCCTCGCCTCTGTGGCGCGGGGGCGGTCGGATTTTCCCGAACATGCCTGACGAAAACTTCACACAGAAGATCAACAAGAAGATGTACCGCGCCGGCATGTCTGCGATTTTGTCGCAGCTGGCCCGTGAAGGTCGTCTGGCTGTGGTCGACTCCCTGAAGCTGGACTCGCCCAAGACCAAGGTGCTCGCCGATAAATTCAAGGCGATGAACCTGCAATCGGTGATGGTGATTGCCGATGAAGTGGACGAAAACCTGTACTTGGCCTCGCGCAATCTGGTGAACGTGCTCGTCGTTGAGCCCCGTTATGCCGATCCCGTGTCGCTGGTGCGTTTCAAGAAAGTGCTCGTCACCAAGGGTGCAATCGACAAACTCAAGGAGATGTTCGCATGAGCACACTCAAGTTTGACGAAGGTCGTCTGATGCAGGTGCTGGTCGCTCCCATCGTGTCCGAAAAGGCCACCATGGTTGCCGAAAAGTCCAATGCTGTGACGTTCAAGGTGCTGCAAAACGCTACCAAGCCAGAAATCAAGGCCGCTGTGGAATTGATGTTCAAGGTTGAGGTCAAGGGCGTTTCTGTGGTGAACACCAAAGGCAAGACCAAGCGTTTTGGCAAGACCGTGGGCCGGCGCGACAACGTTCGCAAGGCATACGTCACGCTGCAACCAGGTCAAGAGCTGAACCTCTCTGGGGAGGCTGCGTAATCATGGCCGTCATTAAAATGAAACCCACTTCGCCCGGCCAACGTGCTGTGGTGAAGGTTACCCGTGACCACCTGTACAAGGGTGAAGCGTACGCCCCGCTGCTGGAGCCACAATTCCAGAAGGCTGGCCGTAACAACAACGGTCACATCACGACTCGCCACAAGGGCGGTGGTCACAAGCACCATTACCGCGTGGTGGACTTCAAGCGCAACAAGGATGGCATTGCCGCCAAGGTTGAGCGTATTGAGTACGACCCTAACCGTACGGCCCACATCGCTCTGGTGTGCTATGCCGACGGCGAACGCCGTTACATCATTGCCCCTCGTGGTCTGGAAGTTGGCGCAACCCTGCACTCTGGTTCGGAAGCCCCGATCCGCGCAGGCAACACGCTGCCTATCCGCAACATCCCCGTCGGTTCGACCATCCACTGCATCGAGCTCAAGCCCGGTGCTGGTGCTCAGATCGCACGTTCGGCAGGTGCTTCGGCAACGCTGCTGGCCCGTGAAGGCATCTACGCTCAAGTGCGTATGCGTTCCGGTGAAGTTCGCAAGATCCACATCGAATGCCGCGCCACCATTGGTGAAGTGGCCAACGAAGAACACAGCCTGCGCCAACTGGGCAAGGCCGGCGTGAAGCGTTGGATGGGTATTCGTCCTACGGTTCGTGGCGTGGCCATGAACCCTGTGGATCACCCTCACGGTGGTGGCGAAGGCCGCACCGGCGAAGGCCGCCATGCAGTCGATCCTTGGGGCAACCTGACCAAGGGTTATCGCACCCGTAACAACAAGCGCACACAAGTCATGATTGTGTCGCGTCGCAAGAAGTAAGGGGTAACAGATGACTCGCTCTCTCAAAAAGGGTCCATTTGTTGACCATCACTTGTTGGCTAAGGTCGAAAAGGCCGTTGCCACCAAGGATAAGAAACCAGTGAAGACCTGGTCGCGTCGCTCCATGGTTCTGCCCGAGTTCATCGGTCTGACCATTGCCGTGCACAACGGCAAGCAGCACGTGCCTGTCTACGTCACCGACCAGATGGTGGGCCACAAGCTGGGCGAATTCGCCCTGACGCGCACCTTCAAGGGTCACCCCGCGGACAAAAAAGTCCAGAAGAAGTAAGGAACGACCATGTCTGAAACACGTGCAGTCCTCCGGGGCGTCCGTCTGTCGGTCGATAAAGGCCGTCTGGTTGCGGACCTGATCCGCGGCAAGAAGGTGGACCAGGCTCTGAACATCCTGACATTCACGCAGAAAAAAGCTGCTGGCATCGTCAAGAAGGTTCTGGAATCGGCAATCGCCAATGCAGAACATAACGATGGCGCTGACATCGACGAATTGAAGGTCAAGACCATCTACGTCGAGCAAGGCACCACGCTCAAGCGCTTCACCGCGCGCGCCAAAGGCCGCGGCAATCGCATCAGCAAGCCCACGTGCCATGTGTACGTGACGGTTGGTAACTGAGGCCAAGGAAGACTATGGGACAGAAAATCCATCCTACCGGCTTCCGCCTTTCGGTCAGCCGCAACTGGGCCAGCCGCTGGTATGCAAGCAACCGTGACTTCGCCGGCATGCTGGCCGAAGACATCAAGGTGCGTGAATACCTGAAGGCCAAGCTGAAGAACGCTGCCGTCTCGCGCATCCTGATCGAGCGTCCTGCCAAGAACGCCCGCATCACCATTTACTCGGCTCGTCCTGGTGTGGTGATCGGCAAGAAGGGTGAAGACATCGAGAACCTGAAGAAGGAACTCGCTACTCGCCTGGGCGTGCCTGTCGCAGTGAACATCGAAGAAGTGCGCAAGCCTGAAATCGATGCCAAGCTGATCGCTGACAGCATTACGCAGCAGCTGGAAAAGCGGATCATGTTCCGCCGAGCCATGAAGCGCGCCATGCAAAACGCCATGCGTCTGGGTGCCCAAGGCATCAAGATCATGTCGTCCGGCCGTCTGAACGGTATCGAAATTGCCCGTACCGAGTGGTACCGTGAAGGCCGTGTGCCACTGCACACCCTGCGCGCTGATATCGACTACGGCACCTCTGAAGCCAAGACCACCTATGGTGTGATCGGCGTCAAGGTCTGGGTCTACAAGGGCGACACACTGGGCCGCAACGATCTGCCAGCCGTGGAAACTCCACGTCCGGAAGAAGAGCGTCGCCCACGTGGCCCCCGCCGTGATGGCCGCCCAGGTGGCGATCGTCCCGGTGCTGGTCGTGGTCCCCGTCGTCCCGTAGGTGCCAACATGGCCCCTGCAGACGGTAGCGACAAGCCCGCCGGTGCCGGTGGCGCTGATGCAACCGCCGTTAAGCGCGTTCGTAAAGCTGACGCGCCCGCTACAGCAGCGGACGGCAAAGGAGAATAAAGATGCTGCAACCTGCTCGCCGCAAATACCGCAAGGAGCAAAAAGGCCGTAACACCGGCGTCGCAACTCGGGGTGCCTCCGTTGCGTTCGGTGATTTCGGTCTGAAGTGCACCGATCGTGGCCGTCTGACGGCTCGCCAGATCGAAGCTGCACGCCGTGCGATTTCCCGTCACGTCAAGCGTGGCGGCCGTATCTGGATCCGTGTGTTCCCGGACAAGCCAATCTCTACCAAGCCCGCAGAAGTGCGTATGGGTAACGGTAAGGGCAACCCCGAGTACTACGTGGCCGAAATCCAGCCCGGCAAGATCGTGTTCGAAATCGTTGGTGTGCCCGAAGAACTGGCCCGCGAAGCGTTCCGCCTGGCTGCTGCCAAGCTGCCGCTGCGCACCACGTTCGTCAGCCGTCACATTGGCTCGTAATTCAGGAGAACAAGCAATGAAGACTACTGAACTGCGCCAAAAAGACGTTGCCGGCATCGAAGCCGAAATCAAGTCCTTGCAAAAGGCCCATTTCGGCCTGCGTATGCAAAAGGCTACCCAGCAGTTGGCCAACACCAACACGCTGCGTACCACCCGCCGCGCAATTGCCCGTGCGAAGACCATCCTTGCTGAAAAGCAAGCCGCCAAGTAAGGAGCCGACATGACGGAAGCTAAAAAATCCCTCAAGCGCACCTTGATTGGCAAGGTGGTCAGCGATAAGCGTCAAAAGACTGTGACCGTGCTGGTGGAGCGTCGTGTGAAGCACGAGCTCTACGGCAAGATTGTTGCGAAGTCGAGCAAGTACCACGCCCATGACGAAAAGGGCGAGTTCAAGCTGGGCGACGTGATCGAAATCACCGAAAGCCGTCCGCTTTCCAAGACCAAGAACTGGGTTGCAACCCGTCTGGTCCAAAAGGCCGGTCTGCTGTAAAAAGCACGCCTTCCGGCCGGGCGATAACCCTGGCCGGCAACGCCCCTTCAAAACGACCCACAATGTGGGTCGTTTTGTTTTGTGCGCCGCATATGCACCGTGCAGTGCCAGCGCCCTTACACCCACTATCTTTTCAACACCCAAGGAGAAAGCAATGATCAAAGTCGGCGACACCCTGCCTGCGACCACCCTGATGGAATATTCTGAAGTGGAGGGTGGGGGCTGCAGCATCGGCCCCAACCCTGTGCCCGTAGACAAGGCCACCGCCGGCAAGACCATTGCCCTGTTTGCGCTGCCTGGCGCATTCACGCCCACCTGCTCGGCCAAGCATGTGCCCGGGTATCTGGAGAAGGCGGCCGAGTTGAAGGCCGCTGGCGTGGACGAAATCTGGTGCGTGAGCGTGAACGACGCCTTCGTGATGGGCGCCTGGGCGCGGGACCAGAAGACAGAAGGCAAGGTACGCATGCTGGCCGACGGTGACGCCGCTTTTGCGAAGGCCACCGGCCTCACCCTCGATTTGACGGGCAAGGGTCTGGGCCTGCGCAGTAATCGCTATTCCATGCTGGTGCGCGATGGCAAAGTGGTCACGCTGAATGTCGAGGCACCAGGAAAATTCGAGGTCAGCGACGCCGACACGCTGCTGGCTCAGGCGAAAGCCTAAGCGTTTGGCGGGCCGGTGCACGGTCCGACCGACAACGTCGGCGAAAAAGGGTGGGCGCGATGCCTGCCCTTTTTCATTTCAGAAGCACCGTGGCGAAAGGTGGGGTTTTTTGCTATTAGATTTGTAGCGTATGGCGCCTGCCGAGCGGTCGCAGTGGCCGTTTTTTGCCTGCGGTGAACAGCTTTGCTGTGGCCATCCGTTGTCAGTCGATGTCCACCTTGAGGTAATGCGCCCCGGCGATAGGGTTGTGGTAGTACGGCGGGATCTCTTCAAACCCCAGGTCGGTATACAGCGCACGGGCCGATTCCATGTCGTCCAGCGTGTCTAGCAACACGCAAGCGTACCCAGCCTGGCGGGCGGCATCAATCGTCGCTTCGGCCAACTCGCGCCCCAGCCCGAAACCGCGAAACGGCTTGCGCACAAACAGGCGCTTCATCTCGCTGGCATTCGGATAGTCTGTGCCATCGATCGGGCGCAGCGCGCAGCACCCGGCCACTGCCCCGTCGACCATGGCCAGAATAAGCCGCCCACGTGGGGCTGCGTAATCGCCAGGCAACTGGGCGAGCTCCTCTTCAAAGTTCTGGAAGCACAGGTCAATGCCCAGGCTATGGGCGTACTCTCTGAATATTTCCCGCACCGCCTCGATCTCTCGCGCAGAGGAAGGCGTTACCAGGGTCACGGTGGGGTTTTCCACAATGCGCTGCAACGGTTGTCTCGGAAGGCGCAGTGTAGCGGGTCCCCCATGCAGGTCCGTAACGTCGGCGGTGCGTTGCTGGCGGCGGTCAGGCTCAGAGGCCGGAGACCCACCAGGCCAGGGCCGCGCAGGCTGTAGCGATGCACACAGCCACGGCGCGCGTGCCCGCCGTGTCGCGACTGGGTTGCACGGGCGTTTGCAGGTCTTTGTCGCCAACGACCATGGGCCCTACGATGCGCTCTTTGCGCACCACCGCATAGAACGCAATGGCCAGCAGGTGCAGTGCCACCAGGCCGAGCACCGCGTATTGACCCACCTGCTTGTGATAAGTAGTGAACTGCGATACCACCTCCCCCGAGACGAATCGCGTGAGAGGGCCGGCAAACGCAATCTCGTCGTCGGCGAAAAGGCCGCTGCCCACCTGGGCTGCCGTGACGGCCAAAAGGGCGATCACCGACAGCGCGCCCAGGGGGTTGTGCCCAGCCTTGTCTTGCGGCTGCGCGCGCCCGCGCAAATAGCCCACCAAGCGGCTCGGCGACGGGACGAATGAAGCGAAGCGTGACCAGCGCCCGCCGACCAGCCCCCAAGTCAGTCGGAAAAGCACCAGGGCCAGCACGATATAGCCCAGGCGGAAATGCCAGACCATCGCATTGCCCCCGACCTTGGCCGTTACCACCAGCGCCACGATACTGCCGGCCAGCAGCCAGTGGAACAGGCGAGTAGGCAGATCCCAGATGCGGACGGTATGGTGCGGCATGAAGACTCCGTGAGCGGTGCGTGCAGCCGCCATTGTGCGTCAGGCTCAGGGCGCCACAGTGGTCCTAAGGTTGGGCTGCAGTCGCGCAGCCAGCGGCGCTTCCGGCAAAAAAGCGGGTCTCAGGGCATACTGCGCACGGGCTCGTCGTGACTGCCCACCCATTACAAAAGGAAGTCCTCCATGAAGAAACTTGCCGCGTTCATTTTTGCCGCTGCCGCTGTTGCGTTGTCGGCCCCCGCATCTGCCCAGTTTGCCAAGTCCGAAGACGCCATCAAGTACCGCCAAAGCGCGTTTTTTGTGATGGGCCAGCACTTTGGCCGCATTGGTGCCATGGTCAACGGCAAAGCGCCTTTTGACGCCAAGGCTGCGCAGGAAAGCGCCGACATCGTGGCCGTGATGTCCAAGCTCCCGTGGGAAGCCTTTGGCCCGGGCACTGACAAGGGCGCCACGACCAAGGCGTTGCCTGCCATCTGGTCCGAGCAGGCCAAGTACAAAGAACACTCCGACAAACTGCAAGCCGAAGCCACCAAGCTCGCTGCTGCAGCCAAAACCGGCAACCTCGACAACCTCAAGTCTGCTTTTGGCTCAGCCGCCAGCTCCTGCAAGGCCTGCCACGACAACTTCCGCGCCAAATAAGGTGGCTGCCGAGGGGGGGTACCGTTCGGTATTGCCGCTGGAGAAAGTCAGGCTTCGGTAGACACCGGGTTTTTACGGGCAGCCGTGTCGTCACGGTACTGCACTGCACGGCATTCTCTTGCGAAATGTCGCGGCAGGAGAAGCTCCCGATGCCAGCGGTACCCTAACCCTCACGAAGCATCTGGTCTGGCATCTCGGCAGTGCGTGCAGTTTTTCAAAATTGATAGCTGGTGGCGCTTGCTCCATCAGCGCAAAAGGCCGATTTCATGCGAAATCGGCCTTTTGAATTTGGGGGGGTGTTGCCGTGGATCAGGTTTCTGCCAGCAGCTTCTCAATGAGCTGGTGCAGCTCCGGGAAATTGGGGGCGCCTACATAGGTCTTCACGATTTCGCCCCGTTTGTTGACGATGTAGGTGGTGGGCGTGAGCCGCACGTCGCCCCAGGCTTTGGCAACGGCGCCCGTGTTGTCTATCGCCACCTTGAACGGCAGCTTACGCGTTTGTGCAAAGTTGACCACGTAACTGGGCGGGTCGTAGCTCATGGCCACAGCCAGGGTGTCAAACCCTCGGCTGTTGTACTTCTTGTGGGTGTCGATGATTTCCGGCATTTCTGCCACGCAAGTCGTGCAGCTGGTAGCCCAGAAGTTCACCAAGGTGACTTTGCCCCGCAGATCCGCCGTGGATTGGCGCGAGCCATCGAGCAGCACGAAGGTGCTCTGCGGTGCGGTAGCGCGGCCGGTGTCGAGATACACATACGCCCCGGCCCCCGCAAACGCCACAACGGCCAAACCTGCCAACCAATGCTTGATACCCATGATGTCCTCGTGTTCGCAGTTGCCGAAAGCGGTGCCACTGCATTGCGCCTGGCGCTGGGCCGGGATCCGCCCCCTTCAGCGCCGTCCATTGTCTCTGATTCCCTGCGCGGGCTACTGGCAGAGTCCGCGGGCCTTGAGCCAGGACAAGCCTGCCAAGTACCTCACCATGCTGGTGGACTCGGGCGTCAAGCGAAAAGTTCAGCCGCAGCGTGGGGCGTGGCGTCGATGTCCCTGCCGATAATGGGCGCATGAAAACACCTCGTATCGCGCTGACGGGCGCTGTCCTGGCGCTGACCTTGGCGTTCGCAGCCTGCAGCCCGGCCCTGAACTGGCGCAGCGTTGCGGTGCCCGAGGCCGCCCTGCAGGTCATGCTGCCCTGCAAGCCTGAAAACGCCGTGCGCACCGTGGAGCTTGCCGGTGCCCCGCTGGCGCTTGCTTTGATGGGTTGTGACGCCGACGGCGCGACGTTTGCCGTGTCGTACGCCAGTCTGGCCGACCCATCGCGAGCCGGGGTGGCGCTCGACCACTGGCGTGCTGCCACCCTGGCGCGCATTGGCGTTCTGCCTCCGCCTGCCAGCGCCAGCCCGGCACAGCAGCCTGCGTCTGCCGGCAATGCCTCAAACACTACGCCAGGTACAGTGTCCTTTGTGCCTGCGGGCGCCCTGGCGCTGCCGCAATCCGTGCGCGCCACGGTGCCGGGGCGGCGGCCAGATGGCTCGGCCGTGACCGCGCACGCTGTGTGGTTTGCCCGCGCGCTGGGCAATGAGGTACGGGTCTACCACGCGGTCATGTTTTCTGACAAACCACGGCCTGCCGTGGCTGATTCATTTTTTGCGGGCCTGGAGTTGCAGTGAACAGCCCTGCAGTTCGGGCGACCTCAATGGGCGCTGCCACCAGCCCCGATGAAGCGCTGCTGCCCCCGCGCACCGCCATCGTGGTGTTCCTGACTTTTGCGTTCGCGTATTTTTTGTCGGCATTGGTGCGGGCGGTCACTGCCACGTTGGCGCCCACATTGGTTCAGGAGTTCGCCTTGCAGGCGCGCGATCTGGGTCTGCTGGCGGGCGGCTACTTTTTGGGGTTTGCCGCGACGCAGTTGCCACTGGGCAAGTGGCTGGACCGCCATGGCCCGCGCAAGGTCTCACTGGGATTTCTGGGGGTGGCGGTGCTGGGTTGCCTGGTGTTTTCACAGGCCGGCGGGTTCACTGGATTGCTGGCCGGGCGCGTGCTGTGCGGCGCCGGTGTCAGCGCCTGCCTCATGGCACCTCTGACGGGCTATCGGCGCTGGCTGAATGCGACGGCGCAGATGCGCGCCAATTCCTGGATGCTGATGACGGGATCGCTGGGCATGGTTGCGTCCACCTTGCCTGTGCAATGGGCTCTGCCCGTGATGGGTTGGCGTCCGTTGTTCTGGGCCCTGGCTTGCCTGATCGCGCTGGCCATGGCGGTGGTTGCGCTCCAGGTTCCCCCGTGGCGCAGCGGGCTATCCCCACCGCAAAGCGCAGCGACAGGACCGCTGCCCTCAGTTCTGCCGCCTTCGCAGAGCGAGGGTTACGCGGTGGTGTGGCGCAACGCTTACTTCCAGCGCGTTGCGCCGCTGGCGTTTTTTGTATACGGCGGCATGGTCGCGGTGCAGACCCTGTGGGCGGGGCCGTGGATGCAGAGTGTGGCAGGCTACTCGGCATTGCAGGCCGCTACGGGCCTGTTCTGGATCAATGTATCCATGCTGTGCACCTTCTGGCTCTGGGGCATGTGCGGGCCCTGGTTGCTGCGCCGGGGCTGGGACGCCAATCGGCTCATGCTCTGGGGCCTGCCGCTGAGTCTGCTTGCGCTGCTGGGCACGGTGGTGGCAGGGCCGCACGCGGGCGCGGCGGCACTGGCTCTGTTTTGCGTGTGCAGCAGCTTCGTTTCGTTGTCGCAGCCCGCCGTGGCGCTGGCTTTTCCCCCCGACCTGGCGGGGCGGGCGCTGTCGGCGTTCAACCTAGTCATTTTTGTGGGTGTGTTTGTGGTCCAGTGGTGCATTGGCCTGCTGGTGGATGCACTGGCAGCGTTGGGATGGGCTCCCGCGGCTTCGTTTCAGGGGGCCATGGCGTTGTACCTGGCTTGCAACGCGGCCGCATACGGGTGGTTTGTGCTGCAGCCGCGGCGCCATAATGCACAGCACACCGCCCACCCATGAGCACCAGCATCCTCATCATTGCCCACGCCCCGTTGGCCCACGCACTGCGCGAATGCGCGCTGCATGTGTTTGCCGATTGCGGTGGCGCCGTCACTGCACTGGATGTGCCGCCCCATGAGCCGCCCGAGGAGACACTGGCGCAGGCGCGCATTCTGCTTGCCGGCATGCCGACCGATTCAACCCTGGTGCTGACCGATGTGTTCGGCGCCACGCCGTGCAACGTCGCCCAGCGCCTGGTGGACGGCGTGCGCTCCCGGCTCGTCACGGGGGTCAACCTTCCCATGCTGCTGCGTGCCGTCAGCTACCGTGCCGAACCTCTCGATTCCGTCGTCTCCCGCGCTGTGGTGGGGGGCACCCAAGGGGTGATGCAGGTGGCCATTGCGGCACCGCAAAACCAGTCCCGACGCAATATCCATGATCAAGACCCGTACGACCATCAGCAATAAGCTGGGCCTGCATGCCCGCGCCTCCGCCAAGCTCACCAAGCTGGCGGGCAGTTTTCCCTGTGACGTGTTCATGACCCGGGGCGACCGCCGCATCAATGCCAAGAGCATCATGGGCGTGATGATGTTGGCGGCCGGCATGGGCTCCGAGGTGGAGCTGGAAACCAACGGCGAGCGTGAACAGGAAGCCATGGACGCGCTGCTGGCGCTGATTGCTGACAAGTTTGGCGAGGGTGAATGAACGAAAGGCCCGGTGTGCTGCCACGCAACTGTCCACGCGGCAAATGCCCCTGCGCACCCGGGGCTGCGCTGCCAATGGGCGTGCATGCTTGGTCGCCTTTTGTGGCCTGCACCCTGCCAGAGGCGTGCGTCCATCTTTTTGACTGACTGCAACATGCATGGGCCAGCGTCTTCGCACCGCAAGGCGGCTGCCCATCCAGGAGACTGCTGAATGACCTTTTCCGTCCATGGCCTGGCCGTCGCGCGGGGCATTGCCATTGGCCGCGCCGTGCTGGTGGCGTCCAGCCGCATGGACGTGGCGCATTACTTCATCCGGCCCGATCAGGTCACCGCTGAAATTGAGCGTGTGCGCCAGGGGCGCAACGCCGTGGCGGATGAACTGCAGCGCCTGCAGGCCGACATGCCGGCCGATGCCCCGCACGAGTTGGGCGCGCTGCTGGACGTTCACCTGATGCTGCTGCAGGACGAGGCCCTTACGGGCGGCGTCAAACACTGGATCACCGAGCGCATGTACAACGCCGAGTGGGCGCTGACCACCCAGCTGGAAGTGATTGCTCGCCAGTTTGACGAGATGGAGGACGAGTACCTGCGCGAACGCAAGGCCGACCTGGAGCAGGTGGTCGAGCGCATCCTGCGCTACATGAAGGGCGTGGCCAGCCCCGTAGCGCCGCCCGTCAGCCAGCGGCGCAAGACGCAGCAGGACCTGCTGCTGGACGACACCGTGGACGTCCCCCTGGTGCTGGTGGCGCATGACCTTTCTCCGGCCGACATGTTGCAGTTCAAGCAAAGCGTGTTTGCCGGCTTTGTGACGGATGTGGGCGGCAAGACATCGCACACGGCCATTGTGGCGCGCAGCATGGACATCCCCGCCGTGGTGGGGGCGCGCAATGCCAGCCAGTTGGTGCGCCAGGACGACTGGGTCATCATCGATGGCGATGCGGGCGTGATGATCGTGGACCCTTCGCCCATCATCCTGGCCGAATATGGTTTTCGCCAGCGCCAGGGCGAGCTGGAGCGCGAACGCCTGGCCCGCTTGCGCCACACGCCCGCCGTCACCATTGACGGCCAGAAGATCGAACTGCTGGCCAACATCGAGCAGCCCGATGACGCCCCCGCCGCCGTGCTGGCCGGGGCCGTGGGCGTGGGGCTGTTCCGCAGCGAGTTCCTGTTCATGGGCAAAACTGGAAGGCTTCCGGGTGAGGAAGAGCAATACCTGGCCTACCGGCAGGCGCTGGAGGGCATGCAAGGCCTGCCCGTCACCATCCGCACCATTGACGTGGGCGCCGACAAGCCGCTGGACAAGGGCCACAAGGACAACTACCTCAACCCCGCGCTGGGCCTGCGCGCCATCCGCTGGAGCTTGGCCGACCCCGCCATGTTCCGCACACAGCTGCGTGCCGTGCTGCGCGCAGCGGCGCATGGCAAGGTCAAGCTGCTGTTTCCCATGCTGGCCCATGTCTCGGAAATCACCCAGACCCTGGCGCAGGTGGAGCTGGCACGCGCCGAGCTGGACGCGCGCGGTGTGGCGTACGGCAATGTCCAGCTGGGTGCGATGATTGAAATCCCGGCAGCTGCGCTGATGGTGCGCACTTTCTTCAAGTACTTCGACTTCCTGTCCATCGGTACCAACGACCTGATCCAGTACACGCTGGCCATCGACCGTGCCGACGAAGCCGTGGCCCACTTGTACGACCCCCTGCACCCCGCCGTGCTGCAGCTGGTGGCGGGCGTGATTGCCGAAGGGCACGCGCAGGGCAAAGTGGTGTCGGTGTGCGGCGAAACCGCGGGTGACGTCACCATGACGCGCCTGCTGCTGGGCTTGGGCCTGCGCAGCTTTTCCATGCACCCCGCGCAGATCCTGGCCGTGAAGCAGGAAGTGTTGCGCGCCGACACGCGCAAGCTCACCCCCTGGGCGCAGCAGGTGCTGCAAGGGGAAGTGTCTCCCGGGTGACCGCTGGTAGTGCGTGCACTGGCACACGCAATTTGCTATGGTTTGTATAGCTGCTTGCGCTTTACCGATAAGCGCTAAAGGCCTTTTTGATCTTGATTGTCGGTATATTACCGCGCACGCATGCCGATGATGGCGGCACTGATGATCATGGCCGTGGCGAGGCCAATGCTCCAGCTGAAGCTGCGTCCACTGACCACGATGAGCAACGCGGTGGAAGCCAACGGCGTGATGTAGCTCAGGATGCCGATGTGCCGCGCATCACCGAGCTTGAGGGCCTTGTCCCACAGAAAAAAAGCGCCGCCCAGCGGGCCAAGTCCCAACACTGCCAGCAGACCCCAGTCTCGCACCTGTAGCGTCACGCTCGGCTCCAGCAGCGCATGGCACAGCAGTGACAGCGCCCCCGACACCAGCCCGAACAGGCCAATCGCAGTGGTGGGGAAGGCCGCGACCCGCTTCGTCAGCAGCGAATAGGTGGCCCAGATGAAAGCTGCCGCTGCTGCGGGCACGTAGCCCCAGGCCAGCGTGCCGCTGAGCTCTCGGCCGCCAGCGATGGCAATCGCCGCGCCGCCAAAGCCCAGCACCGCCGCGATGACATGCGGCACGCGAAGCGCCACGCCTGGCAGCACCACCGGCGCCAGCACCACGATGAACAGTGGCCACAAGTAGTTGACCAGGTTGGCCTCTACGGGCGGGGCATGCCGCAGCGCGATGAACAACAGGAAGTGGTAGGCGAACAGACCGTAAATGCCCAGCGCCAAGGTGCGGGCCGGTATGCGCCACTGCGACGGATCGCGCAGCACGAAAGGCCATGCGGGCACGCTGCCAATGATGAGCGCGACGCCGGTGAGCAAAAAAGGTGGAACATGCGTGAGCGACACGCCCAGCGATGCCAGGGACGCCCACAGGGCAATGGCGCCCAGGGCGTACAGGTTGGCTTGCAGATGAGAAGACATGGGTTGACTGTATGCGCTGTGCGGGCCAGCCCGTCGTCGGGCGGCAGCGGAGAATCGTCGCGCGGCGATGGCAGGGCGAGCGACTAGGGCGGTGGCTGGGGCGATGCAGGCGCGTGGCAGAGGCGTGCGGCGACGCCGTACCTTGCGGGCTTGCCTTGCTCAGTCCGGCAGGTGGGGCAGGGTGCCTTGCCCGGCCTGCGCGGCCCGACGCAATGCCGCCGTCAGCGCCGAAGGAGAGCGATAACCCGTCGAACGGGCCACCGCAGCCACTGCCATGCCGCAGGCCCGCAACAGGCGGGCGTGGGCCAGGCGTTGGTGGCGCAGCCATTCGATGGCGCCCAGGCCCAGTTCGTCGCGACAACGCGCGGTGAACTGGCTGGGGCTGAGGTGTACGCGCGCAGCCAGATCGGCCACGGTGAGTTCGCGGTGCCATTCGCGTGCAGCCCACTGCTGCAGCTGCGGCCAGTCGATGGGGCGCCGCCGCGATACGGCCAAGTGCGTGGGCTGGCCGGTGGCTATAGCGGCGGCAGACCCCGGTTGCTCTGCGGTGTCAGCAAGCCAAGCCTCCAGCAGCAGGGCGGGGCCGTGGGCCTGCGCCAGGGGACGCCCCTGCAACAGTGCGCTCGCAAGATACCGCGCCAGGGGACGCGCGGTGCTGGGCAGCGCACTGGTGCGCTGCAGGCACTGCCCCCAGCCCGGTGCGGTGCTGTCCAGCACCAGACACAGGCTGCCCCTGTTGGCCTCAAAGTCATGCCGTGCCCCGGGCTCGATCACGCAGCCCTCATCCAGCGCTACGCGTTGGCCACGGCCTTCAATCTCCAGCTCCAGCGTGCCTTCCAGCCCAAAAAGCACCTGAAAGTGGTCGTGGCTGTGGCTGCCGGGCGATGGACCATAGCGCCGCAGCGAAAGGGCATCAGCGGCAACGGATGGCATGGCCGGTCTCAATGGCGTTACGGCAGGTACTAAACGCCCGCCGCGTGGGCCTGCTGGTCTGCGTGGTAACTGCTGCGCACCATGGCGCCCACGGCGGCGTGGCTGAAGCCCATCTTGTAGGCCTCTTCCTCGAACATCTTGAAGGTGTCGGGGTGCACGTAGCGGCGCACGGGCAGGTGGCTGTTGCTGGGGGCCAGATACTGGCCGATGGTCAGCATGTCAATGTTGTGTGCGCGCATGTCGCGCATCACCTGCAGAATCTCTTCGTCTGTCTCACCCAGGCCCACCATGATGCCGCTCTTGGTGGGTACGTTGGGGTGCAGTTCCTTGAACTTTTTCAGCAGGTTCAGGCTGAACTGGTAGTCGGAGCCAGGGCGCGCTTCCTTGTACAGGCGCGGCGCGGTCTCCAGGTTGTGGTTCATCACATCGGGCGGCGCAGCCTTGAGGATCTCCAGCGCACGGTCATCGCGGCCGCGGAAGTCGGGCGTGAGGATTTCGATCTGTGTGCTGGGCGAGAGTTCGCGAATGCGCTGGATGCACTCCACAAAATGGCCCGAGCCGCCGTCGCGCAGGTCGTCGCGGTCCACGCTGGTGATCACCACGTACTTGAGCTTGAGCGCGGCAATGGTCTTGGCCAGGTTCAGCGGCTCGTCCTTGTCCAGCGGGTCGGGGCGGCCGTGGCCCACGTCGCAGAAGGGGCAGCGGCGGGTGCACTTGTCGCCCATGATCATGAACGTGGCCGTGCCCTTGCCGAAGCACTCGCCAATGTTGGGGCACGAAGCTTCTTCGCACACCGTGTGCAGCTTGTGCTCGCGCAGGATGTCCTTGATCTCGTAGAAGCGCGTGGTGGGGCTGCCCGCCTTCACGCGGATCCAGTCGGGCTTCTTGAGCAGTTCGCCCTGCTCGACCTTGATCGGAATGCGCGACAGCTTGGCCGCAGCCTTCTGTTTGGCCAGGGGGTTGTAGGCTTCGGTGGATTGCGCTTCGCGGACGACTTCAGGAGTGCTCATGGCGTGTGGGGCGGCGTGGGGAAAATCAGGGTGCCAAGCGCATGCTGAGCTGCTGGCCCAGCACCTGCGCGGCTTCTTCCCAGGTGGTCGAGACCCCGATTGTAGAAAGGTCCACGGTTTGCAAACCTGCGTAACCGCAAGGGTTGATGCGCCCAAAGGGCTCCAGGTCCATGTCTACGTTCAGCGCCACGCCATGGTAAGTGCAGTGGCGGCTGACCTTGATGCCCAGGGCTGCGATCTTGCCCAGGCCTTCGAAGTCCGGTGTCGGTGCAGCCGTGCCTTCGCGCTTTTGGGGGCGCTGGGCCAGCAGCGCGTGGCTGCGCGGATCTTCAAGGCGCACGTAAATGCCCGGAGCGCCCGCCACGCGGTGACCCGTAACCCCGAAATGGTCCAGGGTGCGGATCACGGCTTCTTCCACGCGGTAGACATATTCCTTGACGTAGTAGCCCGCGCGTTGCAGGTCGACGAGCGGGTATGCCACTACCTGCCCCGGCCCGTGGAAGGTGACCTGGCCCCCCCGGTTGGTCGCAACCACGGGAATATCCCCAGGGTCCAGGATATGATCACTTTTGCCGGCTAATCCTTGTGTATAAAGCGCGGCATGCTCACAAATCAGTAGCAAATCGGCACTGTCGGGTGTGCGCGTCGCCGTGTAATCTTGCATGGACTGCACGGTGGCGGCATAGTCCACGCGGCCCAGCATGCGCAGTTCAATGGACATGCGTCACAGCGCGTACTTCACCAGGGGGTGCGAAGTGAGCGCGCGGTAAAAATTGTCCAGCTGCTCGCGGCTCGTGGCCGTGATCGTGATGGTCAGGCTGATGTACTTGCCGCCAGAGCTGTCCCGTTGCGCGATCGTCGCCGCGTCCAGAAACGGATCATGGCGCAGTGCCAGTGCAATCATTTGGGGCAAGAACTCGTCCGTCTTTGCTCCCATGACCTTGACCGGAAACAAGCAGGGGTATTCGATCAACGAGTCTTTGCGTGGATCGGTGCCAGCTGCATCAATGCCCGAGGCAGGTTGGGGGGGTGAAGATGTCATGGTCAGTGGTGCTTCGTTTTTGGTAGCTGTCCAGGCTTGATGGGCGAGCCTCGGGGCCGCCAGTAATACCTTTGCATTGTGCGGCAGAGCAAGCGCCCCCAGGGCTGGGTTCGGCTCTGTCGAGTGCTTCCTCACGTTGGCCCATCACCACAACGGGGCGGGTGCGCGCACCGCATTTGTGCCCGCCATGTGGAATTTTCCGTGTGCCAACGGGTTTTTACTTATAATTAGAGGCTTTGTGAAAGTTGCGGTCTTTAACGCGGAAGTCATTGAACAATGAAAACAATCGCGCCAGAGACTGAAACTGAGGCTGAAGATTCTGACTTCAAGCCCCTGACAGCCCAAGAGGCTGAGCAGTGGCGGCGTCGCAATCCGCCGGTGTCGCCATGGAAGGTGGTGCTGGGGCAGTCGCTGGTTGGGGTGGTGGTGGCATTGATTGCCTGGCTGTGGACCCAAGACGTCCGCGCGGGTTGGTCGGCTGCCTATGGTTCCTTGTCGGTGGTGGTTCCTGCGGCGTTGTTTGCTTATGGCGTTTTGCGTCAGAAGTCGGCGCCCCGCCCAGGGCTTGCCATGCTGGGGTTCTTTGGGTGGGAGATTGCCAAGATTGTGCTCACGATTGCGCTGCTGGCTGCAGCGCCACGGTTGGTGCCCGGCCTGAATTGGCTGGCCCTCGTGGCTGGGCTGGTGATCACAATGAAAACGTACTGGGTGGCGCTGATGGTGCGGCCCGGTGTTCGAAAAACCGATTGATATAGAGAAGAGTAGTCCGATGGCCGCAGAAGCGCATGCCCCGACCGCAAGTGAATATATCGTTCACCATTTGCAGCATTTGCAGAATATTCCGCAAAAAGCCATCGTTGACTTTTCGGTGGTCAACATTGACTCGCTGGTAACGGGTCTGGTGGTGGGTTTCCTCGGGTTGTTCATTCTCTGGCTTGGCGCTCGCAAGGCCACTGCTGGCGTTCCTGGGCGGTTCCAGGCTGCCATCGAAATCCTGGTCGAAATGGTCGACACCCAGGCCAAGGCCAACATCAAAAATGCCAACAGCCGCAAGTTCATTGCGCCCATGGCACTGACGGTGTTTGTGTGGATCTTCATGCTCAACGCCATGGACATGCTGCCCGTGGATCTGCTGCCAGCCATCTGGACAAAGATCTACGCCGCCATGGGTCACGACCCAGCGCACGCGTATCTGCGCACTGTGCCCACGGCGGACCTTTCCACCACGCTCGGACTGGCTGTGTCCATTTTGCTGCTTAGCCTGTACTACAGCGTCAAGATCAAGGGTGCTGGCGGCTGGGGGCATGAGCTCGTCAGCGCTCCGTTCGGTACCAGCAAGAACCCTCTTTTTGCCGTGATCCTGGGTCTCATCAACGTGACCATGCAGATCATTGAATACGTAGCCAAGGCGGTGTCGCATGGTATGCGGTTGTTCGGCAACATGTACGCTGGTGAGTTGGTGTTCCTGCTGATCGCCCTGATGGGTGGCGCTGCTGCAATGTCGCTTCCTGGTGTGCTGCTCCCTCTGGGGCATGTCATTGCGGGTTCGCTCTGGGCAATCTTCCACATTTTGGTGATTACCCTGCAGGCGTTCATTTTCATGATGCTGGCGCTGATTTATCTCGGCCAGGCGCATGAGGCCCACTGACCCTTTTGTTTCGTTTCCGTTCTTTTTTCTCTTTAACCTTTCTTTTTTCACTCAGGAGTTATCATGGAAAACATTCTCGGCTTCGTCGCTCTGGCTTGCGGTCTGATTGTGAGCCTCGGCGCTATCGGCGCTTCGATCGGTATCGCTCTGATGGGTGGCAAGTTCCTGGAATCCTCTGCCCGTCAGCCTGAACTGATCAACGAACTGCAAACCAAGATGTTCATCTTGGCCGGTCTGATTGACGCTGCGTTCCTGATCGGTGTTGCTATCGCTCTGCTGTTTGCTTTTGCAAACCCCTTTGCCGCTACGTTCCTGGCCAGCGTTCCAAAGTAATTCCCGTCAACGCCATCTCTTAGAAAGGTGTTGCCGTGAGTATCAACGCGACCCTGTTCTTTCAGATCATCGTCTTTTTTGTGCTGGTGTGGTTCACGATGAAATTCGTGTGGCCGCCCATCACCAAGGCGTTGGATGAAAGAGCCCAGAAAATCGCCGATGGCCTCTCTGCTGCTGAACGTGCCAAAACCGAACTCGCCGCTGCCGACCAGCTGGTGAAGAAGGAATTGGCGCAGGCCAGCAATGAGACGGCCTCGCGTCTTGCGGACGCCGACCGTCGTGCCCAAGCCATCATCGAAGAAGCCAAGGCCCGTGCCACGGAAGAAGCCAACAAGATTGTGGCTGCTGCCCAGGCTGAGGCTGAGCAACAGACGGTGCGAGCACGTGAAGCCCTGCGCGAGCAGGTGGCCGCGTTGGCTGTCAAGGGTGCAGAGCAGATTCTCCGCAAGGAAGTCAATGCTGGCGTCCATGCAGACTTGCTCAACCGCCTGAAGACCGAGCTGTAAGGGGACAACATGGCTGAACTCGCCACCATTGCTCGCCCTTACGCAGAGGCCTTGTTCAAGGCCGCTACTGCCAGCGCGGGCATCGACCTGGACAGCACGACTGTCTGGCTCGATGAGCTGGCGGCGATTGCCGCCACCCCCGAGCTTCGCCAGCTGGCGGACAATCCCAAGGTAACGGCAGACCAGGTGTTTGCCGTTTTTACGGGTGTCGCGCGTTCTGCGCTGCCCGACATGGCCAAAAACTTCCTGCGCACCATCATCGACAACGGGCGTATCAATACGCTGGGCGAAGTGGCTGTGCAGTATCGTGCCCTCGTGAATCGCCGTAGCGGCTCTTCGGATGCCTTAGTGCACAGCGCATTTCCTCTGGACAATGCCGCGCTGGCCGAAGTGGGCGGGGCGCTTGAAAAGCGCTTCGGCCGCAAGCTCAATCTCTCCGTTCAGCTGGACGAGTCCTTGATCGGTGGCATTCGCGTAGTGGTGGGTGACGAAGTGCTGGACACTTCGGTCAAGGCCCGTCTTGAACAAATGAAAGCTGCCCTCGTCGCGTAAAGCGCAGCGAGGTCTTAGCGAACCAAAGAAAGAAGGAAAGAGTCATGCAACTCAATCCCGCAGAAATTTCTGAACTCATCAAGAGCCGCATCGAAGGGCTGGCCGCCAGCAGCGATATCCGCAACCAGGGCACTGTGGTGTCCGTGTCTGACGGTATCGTGCGCGTTCATGGCCTGTCGGACGTGATGCAAGGCGAAATGCTGGAGTTCCCCGCCACCAAGGACGGTCAAGCTTCCTACGGCCTGGCCCTGAACCTTGAGCGCGACTCCGTTGGCGCTGTGATCTTGGGTGAGTACGAACACATCTCTGAAGGCGACACCGTCAAGTGCACGGGCCGCATTCTGGAAGTGCCCGTCGGCCCCGAACTGATCGGCCGCGTGGTGAACGCACTGGGCCAGCCCATCGACGGCAAGGGTCCTATCAACGCCAAGCTCACCGACGTGATTGAAAAGGTCGCACCGGGCGTGATCGCCCGTAAATCGGTGGACCAGCCTCTGCAGACCGGCCTGAAGTCCATCGACTCGATGGTGCCCGTGGGCCGCGGCCAGCGCGAGCTGATCATTGGCGACCGCCAGACTGGCAAGACGGCCGTGGCCATCGATGCCATCATCGCCCAGAAGGGCCAGGGCGTGACCTGTATCTACGTTGCGATCGGCCAGAAGGCTTCGTCGATCAAGAACGTGGTGCGCGCGCTGGAGCAAGCCGGTGCGATGGATTACACGATTGTGGTGGCCGCATCGGCTTCCGAATCGGCTGCCATGCAGTACGTGTCGGCCTACTCGGGCTGCACGATGGGCGAATACTTCCGCGACCGTGGCGAAGACGCCCTGATCGTGTATGACGACCTGTCCAAGCAAGCTGTGGCGTATCGCCAAGTGTCGCTGCTGCTGCGCCGCCCACCAGGCCGTGAAGCCTACCCTGGCGACGTGTTCTATCTCCACAGCCGACTGCTCGAGCGTGCAGCCCGCGTGAACGCCGACTACGTCGAAGCCTTCACCAAGGGTGAAGTCAAGGGCAAGACCGGTTCGTTGACAGCTCTGCCTATCATCGAAACGCAAGCTGGCGACGTATCCGCCTTCGTGCCTACCAACGTGATCTCGATCACCGACGGTCAGATCTTCCTGGAAACCAGCCTGTTCAACGCCGGTATTCGCCCCGCCATCAACGCCGGTATCTCGGTGTCTCGCGTGGGTGGTGCTGCCCAGACCAAGCTGGTGAAGAACCTGTCCGGCGGCATCCGTACCGACCTGGCCCAGTACCGTGAACTGGCTGCTTTTGCGCAGTTCGCTTCTGACCTGGACGAAGCCACCCGCAAGCAGCTGGACCGCGGTGCCCGCGTCACCGAACTGCTCAAGCAGGCACAGTACAGCCCCCTGTCCATCTCTTTGATGGGCGCCACGCTGTTTGCTGTGAACAAGGGCTTCATGGACGATATCGACGTCAAGAAGGTCTTGAGCTTCGAACACGGTCTGCACCAGTTCCTGAAGACCAGCCATGGCGCATTGCTGGCCAAGTTGGAGCAGGCCAAGGCCATGGACAAGGATGCTGAAGCCGAATTGACCGCTGCCATCGCCGCGTTCAAGAAGACGTTCGCTTAATCCGGACGAGGAGCCATCATGGCAGCAGGCAAGGAAATACGCGGCAAGATCAAATCGGTGGAAAACACCAAGAAGATCACCAAAGCCATGGAGATGGTGGCCGCATCCAAAATGCGCAAGGCGCAGGACCGGATGCGTGCAGCTCGTCCCTACAGCGAAAAGATCCGCAACATTGCAGCCAACCTCGGCAAGGCCAACCCTGAATACACGCACCCGTTCATGCAAGTGAACGATGCGAAGGTCGCTGGCGTCATCGTCGTGACCACGGACAAGGGTTTGTGCGGCGGCATGAACACGAACGTGCTGCGGTCGGTGACGACCAAGCTGCGTGAGCTGCAAGCCGCAGGCATCTCTGCGGAAACCGTGGCCATTGGCAACAAGGGCTTCAGTTTCCTCAACCGGGTGGGTGCCAAGGTGGTTTCGCATGTGACGGGTTTGGGCGATACGCCCCATCTGGACAAGCTGATTGGCCCTGTGAAGGTGCTGCTGGATGCGTATGCAGAAGGCAAGATCAATGCGGTGTACCTGAGCTACACCAAGTTCATCAACACCATGAAGCAAGAATCGGTGGTGGAGCAACTGCTTCCGCTGTCGTCCGAGCAGATGCAGGCTGACAAGACGGAACATAGCTGGGAATACATCTATGAGCCGGATGCACAAACCGTGATCGACGAGCTGCTGGTGCGCTATGTCGAGTCGCTGATTTATCAGGCGGTTGCAGAAAACATGGCGTCCGAGCAATCGGCGCGCATGGTGGCCATGAAGGCCGCAACAGACAACGCCGGCAGCGTCATTGGTGAGTTGAAGCTGGTCTACAACAAGACGCGTCAAGCAGCGATCACGAAAGAACTTTCGGAAATCGTGGCAGGCGCCGCCGCTGTGTAAGCAGCTCGACATACAACATTATTGGAGCGAAAAATGGCTCAAGTGCAAGGCAAGATTGTTCAATGTATCGGCGCTGTGGTGGACGTTGAGTTCCCACGCGACCAGATGCCCAAGATTTACGATGCTCTGAAGCTCGAAGGTTCTTCCCTGACCCTGGAAGTGCAGCAACAGCTGGGCGACGGCGTGGTGCGTACCATTGCGCTGGGCTCGTCCGATGGTCTTCGTCGCGGCATCATGGTGACCAACACCGGCAACTCCATCACCGTGCCCGTGGGCAAGGCGACGCTGGGCCGCATCATGGACGTGCTCGGTGCTCCTATCGACGAGCGTGGCCCTGTCAGCCAAGACCTGACGGCGTCCATTCACCGCAAGGCTCCTGCGTATGACGAACTGTCGCCATCGCAAGAGCTGCTGGAAACCGGCATCAAGGTGATCGACTTGGTGTGCCCGTTCGCCAAGGGCGGCAAGGTGGGTCTGTTTGGTGGCGCTGGCGTGGGCAAGACCGTGAACATGATGGAACTCATCAACAACATCGCCAAGGCCCACAGCGGTCTGTCGGTGTTCGCTGGTGTCGGCGAGCGTACCCGCGAAGGGAACGACTTCTATCACGAAATGGCCGATTCGGGCGTGGTGAACCTCGAGAAGCTCGAAGACTCGAAGGTTGCCATGGTGTACGGCCAGATGAACGAGCCTCCAGGCAACCGTCTGCGCGTGGCTTTGACCGGCCTGACCATCGCGGAATCCTTCCGTGACGAAGGCCGTGACGTGCTGTTCTTTGTGGACAACATCTATCGCTACACACTGGCCGGTACTGAAGTGTCCGCTCTGCTGGGCCGTATGCCTTCCGCCGTGGGCTACCAGCCTACGCTGGCCGAAGAAATGGGCCGCCTGCAAGAGCGTATTACGTCCACCAAGGTCGGTTCGATCACTTCCATCCAGGCCGTTTACGTGCCAGCCGATGACTTGACCGACCCATCGCCTGCCACGACGTTCGCTCACTTGGACTCCACCGTGGTGCTGTCCCGTGACATCGCTTCGCTGGGTATCTACCCTGCCGTGGATCCTCTGGACTCCACCAGCCGCCAGTTGGACCCGAACGTGGTGGGCGAAGACCACTACGCCACGGCCCGCGCCGTGCAGGGTACCCTGCAGCGCTACAAGGAACTGCGCGACATCATCGCCATTCTGGGCATGGACGAACTGGCTCCTGAAGACAAGCTGGCCGTGGCCCGCGCGCGCAAGATCCAGCGTTTCCTGTCGCAGCCTTTCCACGTGGCCGAAGTGTTCACGGGCTCGCCCGGCAAGTACGTTCCACTGTCGGAAACCATCCGTGGTTTCAAGATGATCGTGAACGGCGAATGCGATCACCTGCCAGAACAAGCGTTCTACATGGTCGGTACCATCGACGAAGCCTTCGAAAAGGCCAAGAAGGTGGCCTGATTGCCAGCAGGCTGAACCACCCGGTTGTTCAGCCTTCAGCAGTCAAGCACCCACCTTTTCCCAGGAGCAATGATGAACACTATCCACGTTGATGTGGTCAGCGCCGAAGAGTCCATCTTCTCGGGCGAAGCGCGTTTTGTCGCGTTGCCCGGTGAAGCTGGCGAGTTGGGCATTTACCCCCGCCACACCCCGCTGATCACCCGCATCAAGCCCGGTTCGGTGCGCATCGAAACGGCAGACGGTGGCGAAGAGTTTGTCTTCGTGGCTGGCGGCATTCTGGAAGTGCAGCCCAACTGCGTCACCGTTTTGTCCGACACCGCCATTCGTGGCAAGGATCTGGACGACGAGAAGGCCAACGCTGCCAAGGCAGCCGCTCAGGAAGCGCTCAAGAACGCGAAGAGCGATATCGACTTGGCCAAGGCCCAGTCGGAACTGGCTGTGATGGCCGCTCAGATTGCTGCCCTGCGCAAATACCGCCAGAAGAAGTAAGTCTGCACTGCGCGGCTTTTACTGAACAGAAACCCGGCGATGCCGGGTTTTTTTATGCCTCGCGACGTGGGCTGGGCTGTTTGTGACCTAGGACAGCTTGTTGGGCGTGCCATCCTGCGTTCGCCGTTCGCCGTTCGCCGTTCGCCGTTCGCAAGTGGCTTGCGCTGGTGGATCGCTACCTACACCGCTCTTCATTTGCGGCATTTTGCCAAGTCATGCACTGGGCGTGCGGCTCCGCCACAATGGTGGTCCTTGTCCTCGCTTGCCGCCGTAACAACGCCTATGCCTCGCACCAAACTCCCCGCCTCTGCGCTGGGTGGCTCACCCGATGAAACGGAAGCCACCTTCTACGAAGCCCTTCAAAAGGGCGACGTGGACATGTTGATGTCTTGCTGGGCCGAGGATGAGGAGATTGTGTGCGTGCATCCGGGCGGCTCGCGCCTGACAGGCGCCGCCGCGATCCGTGCGGCGTTTGAGGGGATGTTCTCGCAAGGCAGCATCCGCGTCACGATTTCGCAGGTCCATCGGGTGCAGTCGGTTTCGAGCGCCGTGCACAGCGTTGCCGAGCGTGTGGAGATCATGCTGCCAGACGGATTGCACGCAGCTTTCCTGATCGCTACCAATGTTTACCATCGCACCCTGGAGGGCTGGCGCCTGGTAGCGCACCATGCCAGCGCAGGCGGAACTCCGGAGGGCATCTCCAGCCCCGATGTCTCGCAAGTGCTGCATTGAGGCGGCGATGCGCAGCCATATGGTTGAGCAGGGTGGCGAGCAAGCGTTGAGGCTGTTTCTGTATGAAAAGCGGCGCTGGCGCCCGTTTAGTAAGCGCAGTGCGCTATGAAATATATAGCGCCTCGGTGGCTGCCTGGCGGGCAGCTCCAGACGATATGGCCTGCATTGTTTTCTCGCCGCACACACGGTCTGGCGCCGGTGTACCGGCGTGAGCGGTGGACCACTCCCGATGCGGACTTCATTGATGTCGATTTCCTGGCGGGTTGGAATGGTCAGCAGCCTGCCGGTTCTGGCTCGGTACCCATGCTGGTGGTCTTTCACGGTCTGGAAGGATCGTCGCGCAGCCACTATTGCGAAGCCTTTGCCGAGGTCGCCCGAGACCGCGGCTGGGCGTGCGCACTGCCCCATTTTCGCGGCTGTAGCGGTGAGCTCAACCGCGCGCCCCGGGCCTACCACTCAGGCGATCACGAAGAAATTGCCTGGATCCTCGCCAGGCTGCATGCCCAGCATCGGGGGCCGCTGGTGGCCGTCGGCGTGTCGCTGGGCGGAAATGCGTTGCTGCGATGGGCTGCAGAGGTTGGCACCGATGCCGCCCGCTGCGTTGCCGCCGTGGCTGCGGTTTGCTCTCCTCTGGACCTGGCGGCCGGGGGGCATGCGATAGGCAAGGGCTTCAATCGCCAGATCTATACCCGCATGTTTTTGCGCACCATGGTGCCCAAGGCCTTGCGGAAACTGCAACAGCATCCGGGGTTGTTCAACAGGGATGCGCTCCTTGCGGCCCGAAACCTCTATGCATTCGACAATGTCTTCACTGCTCCGCTGCACGGCTTTAGGAACACGGAAGATTATTGGCAGCGCGCGTCTTCCCAGCCGCTGTTGCCCCAAGTTCGCGTGCCCGCCCTGGTGGTGAATGCGCTCAACGACCCGTTCGTTCCGGGCCGCAGCCTTCCCAAAGCGAGTGAAGTGGGGCCATGCGTGACGTTGTGGCAGCCGCAGCACGGTGGCCATGTCGGCTTTGCACATGGCCGCTGGCCCGGGCATGTGCGCGCCATGCCGGATGCTGTCAGTGATTGGCTGACAGCACAGCTGTGAAAACGAGAGGCACAATCAACCCATGGATGACATCGTCAAGCAAGCATTGGCCAAATGGCCGAACGTTCCCGACTGCTACGGATGGCTTGGTTTGGACGCCCGTGGTCGTTGGTTCATGCGCGACGACGCAGTGCAGGCCGCCGGAGATTTTGTGCAAAGCCGAGGTTCTTGGTTACAGCACGAAAAGCTGATCGACTTCATCGGTCGCAACTACGAAAGCGATGAGCACGGGCAGTGGTTTTTCCAGAACGGCCCGCAAAGGGTCTATGTAGAACTGGAATGCGCGCCCTGGGTGTGGAGAGTGCTTCCTGACTATCGCTTGCAGTCGCATACCGGCACAGCGTTGGATGCGCAAGCGTGTTGCTTGGACGAAGAAGGGCGACTTTACGTGGCTTCGCCCCTCGGACTGGGGCTGGTGCATTCGCAGGACATGGTGCACGCTGTTGAAGCCGTCGAGCAAGGTTTATGGGTACCACGCGACGTGAGGTCAGCAGATTTACCGCAGGCGTACGGGTTTGTGCGCAGCCCCGCGAAGCGCCGGGCGGTTTGAGCAATTGGCCTGTGAGGGCAGCCATGCCCTCCCGCCGCAACCCTTCGCCTGAATCGCAAAAACAAAAAGCCGGTGAACACACCGGCTTTTTTGAGGGACTGCAGGGCACTTGCCCGAAAGTCACTTGGCGGCAGAAGCTCCATCGGCTGGGGCTGCCCCAGGTGCGGCAGGCTCCTCGAACTTCGCCCCTGCCGCGTTGGCCATGAAGGCCACGGCCCGTGCGATTTCGGTGTCATTGAAGTCGCCTCCGCCCTGTGGCGCCATGGCGCCCTTGCCCTTCAAGGCAGATTGCACCAGCGTTTCGAATCCCGTCTTGATGCGAGGCGCCCAAGCGGCAGCGTCCGCCAGCTTGGGTGCGCCCGCAGCGCCTGTGGCATGGCAGGCAGCGCACTGGCCCTTGTAGACGTCTTCGCCTCCGCGCAACGGACGATTCGCGTCGCGCACCTCCACCATACCCACTTTTTGAATGCGTTCTGCCAAGGCCTTTTCAGGGTTGGCGGCGCCTGACGCAGGCTTGTTGCTGGAGGAGACGTACAACACCAGGCCGATGATGGCAAAGATCGGCACCACGAACGACAGGAATCCCGCCATCAGTAGTTGCTTGGGTGTTTTGATCGGGCCTGTATGCGCTTCTTCGTGGTGGTTGTCGCTCATGACGTCCTCTGGAGTGTCGGGGGCTTTGATGAAATCAACCTTAAATTATATCTATTGGCCCGCCCAGGAACACTCGGCGCGGCGCGGGCCGAAGATGACGGTATCAATCATGGCGCAGCAGTGCGCGCAGGCTCATCGGTCCATCCGCCTCCCAGCGCTTTGAACAGAGACACTTGGTTTTGCAACTGGCTGAGCCGTACTTGCACCACGCCCTGCTGCGTGCTGAACAGCGACCGCTGAGCATCCAGCAGGTCAAGGTAGCTGGCCACGCCGTTCTTGTACCGCAGGTCCGCGAGGTTCAATCGGATCGATTCGGCTTCGGCTTGCTTTCGCTGGGCAGCCAACTGCTCGCTGAGTGAGCTTTGGCTGGCCAGCGCATCAGCAACTTCGCGGAAGGCGGTCTGGATGGCCTTCTCGTATTGCGCAACCGCCACGCTCCTCGACGCTTGCGCGCTCTCCAGATTGGCCTGGTTGGTGCCCGCATCAAACAGCGGCAGCAGCAGGGAGGGCGCCAGAGTAAACCCCCAGGATCCGTTTTTGAACAGACCCGACAGCTCGCCGCTGGAAGTGCCGGCCTGCGCGGTCAGTGAGATGCGCGGAAAAAAGGCGGCGCGAGCGGCACCGATGTTGGCGTTCGCGGCAATCAGCTGTTGTTCCGCCTGGCGGATGTCGGGGCGTTGGGTTAGCAAGTCGGATGGCAACCCAGCAGGCACCGTCTGCATGGATGGGGCCGCATTCAAGTCACTGCGGCCCAGGGTCGCTCGGATGTCATCGGGCAATGGTTGACCGAGCAGCAAAGCCAGGGCGTTTTCATCCAGCGCCCGCTGCCGTTGTTGCTGGGCCAGTGTGGCGCGCGCGGCCTGGGCCAAGGAATCGGCTTGCCGATAGTCCAGCTCGGACGCAACCCCCGAATCCAGACGCAGCTGGGTCAGGCGCACCGATTCTTCCCGAGTTGCCAAGGTGCGTCGAGAAAGTTCGAGCAACTCTTCGTCAGCCAGCAAATTCAGCCAGCCATTGGCCACCGAACTGATCAGGCTCACCTGGGCCGCATTGCGCCCTTCTTCTGTAGCCAGGTACTGGGCCAGCGCCTGCTCCTTGAGGCTGGCAACCCTTCCAAAGAAGTCAAGCTCCCAGGCCGTCACGGCCAAACCGACGCTGAAGCTGTTGGTGAGGTCTCCTGAGCCAGACGCCGGCGCGCGCGACGCGTTGGCTGCCAGCCCCACGGCCGGGTATTGCGCAGCGCGGCGCACCTGGAACTGTGCTCTGGCCTGCTCGACGTTGAGGATGGCAATGCGCAGATCTCGGTTGTTGTTCAACGCCAATTCAATGAGCTGCTGCAGGCGCGGCTCGGAAAAATAGGCGCGCCAGGGGGGCAGTGGTGTGTTCGCTGCCGTCGGCGTGGCGTTCGGAAAACTTGCAGGGACGGGAGCGGCAGGCCGCTCGTAGGCAGGAATCATCGAGCAGCCTGCCAGCATGGCTACAGCTGCCAAAGCCAAAGGGAGAAGTTTCTTAGTCATGGTTTCCGATTCCTGCTTCTTGCGCGTGGCGGCGGTTCATTTCCTGCTGGCGTGCGCTGCCTTTGAACAGGCTGCGCACCACGACGAAAAAGACCGGAACAAAAAACACCGCCAGGACCGTGCCCGTGATCATCCCGCCCAGCACACCGGTACCGATAGCGCGCTGGCTCGCCGAGCCTGCGCCGCTGGCAATTGCGAGAGGCACCACGCCCAGACCAAACGCCATGGAAGTCATGATGATGGGTCGGAAGCGCAAATGTGCGGCCTCCAGCGCCGACTCGATGAGCCCTTTGCCCTGCGCCTGAAGGTCCTTTGCAAACTCGATGATCAGGATCGCATTCTTGGCGGACAGACCAATGATGGTGATCAGCCCCACCTGGAAGTACACGTCATTGGCGTAGCCGCGCATCAGGGTCGCGAGCAGTACCCCCAGCACGCCCAGCGGCACGACCAAGATCACCGCCAGCGGAATGGACCAGCTCTCGTACAGCGCCGCCAGGCACAGGAATACCGCCAAGATTGCGAAGCTATAGAGAATCAGCGATTGAGAGCCCGCCAACTTTTCTTCGCGCGACTGGCCGGTCCACTCAAAGCCAAAGCCGGCAGGCAGTTGGCTTGCGAGTTTTTCCATCTCTGCCATGGCGGCGCCAGTGCTGTAGCCCGGGGCGGGGCTGCCTGAAATGCGCATGGCAGGGTAGCCGTTGTAGCGCACTGTTTGTTGCGCACCCTTGACCCACTTGGTGGAAGCAAAGGCTGACAACGGCACGGGCTTGCCTTGGCTGTTGCTGGCGTTGAGTTTGAGCAGGTCGTCCGGCTGCATCCGTGCGGGAGCGTCCGCTTGCACCACCACACGCTGAAGCCGCCCTTGGTTCGGAAAGTCGTTGACGTAGCTTGACCCCAACGCGGTGGACAGCGTCGAGTTGATTGCATCAAAGGTGACTCCCAAGGCATTTGCCTTGTCGCGGTCAATGTCAATTTGTAGCTGTGGCGCATCCTCCAGGCCGTCCGGACGGACCTGGGTCAGTACCGTGCTTTGAGAGGCCATGCCCAGTAACTGGTTGCGCGCGTTCACGAGTGCCTCGTGCCCAGCGCCACTGCGGTCCTGCAAGCGGAAGGTGAACCCGCTGGCATTGCCCAGTTCGGGGATGGGAGGTGGGCTCAACGGGAAGATGAACGCATCGCGGATGCCCGACAAGCCGCCAAATGCACGCCCCGCCACCGCCTGGGCTGATTGGTCTGCACCATGGCGTTCGCTCCAGTCCTTGAGCGTGACGAAAGCCAGCGCTGCGTTCTGCCCCTGACCGGAGAAGCTGAAGCCCAGCACGCCCACCATGCTCTGCACTTCGGGCTGCTTGAGAATGAAGTTTTCCACCTGCTCCATCACGGCCAGCGTGCGTTCCTGTGTGGCGCCAGGCGGCAGCTGCACATTCACGATGATGTTGCCCTGGTCCTCGCTAGGGAGGAAGGACGTTGGCAGGCGCATGTAAACGACGGCCACGGCGCCCACGATGGCGGCGTAGATCACAAGGTATCGCACAGCGCGCTTGAGCATGCGTGCCACCCAGCCTTCGTAGCGTTTGGCCCCCATCGCAAAGCGGCGGTTGAACCATCCAAAAAAGCCGCGCTTTTCGTGGTGGTGACCCGCTTCCACAGGCTTGAGCAGCGTAGCGCAAAGCGCAGGCGTGAGAGACAGTGCCATGAACGCCGAGAACCCGATGGACGCCACCATCACGGCAGAGAATTGTCGATAGATGTTGCCGGTGGAGCCCGCAAAGAAGGCGAGCGGAACGAACACCGAGATCAGCACCACGGTCACGCCAATGATGGCGCCGGAAATCTGTCGCATGGCTTTGCGAGTGGCTTCCAGCGGAGAAAGCCCTTCTTCGCTCATGATGCGCTCGACGTTTTCCACCACCACAATCGCGTCATCCACGACGATGCCGATCACCAGCACCATGCCGAACATGGTCAGTACGTTGATCGAGAAACCCAGAGCCAGCAAGGTCGCGAAGGTGCCCAGCAAGGCAATCGGAACCACGATGGTCGGAATAACGGTGTAGCGCCAGTTCTGTAGGAACAGGAACATGACCAAAAACACCAGTGCAACGGCTTCCAGCAGTGTCTTTGCGACTTGCGTGATCGAGATGTCTACGAAGCGTGAACTGTCGTAAGGAATGCTCCAGCTCATGCCCTCGGGGAAATAGCGGGAGAGCTCGTCCATCTTGGCGCGTACCGCCTTGGCAGCTTCCAGCGCATTGCCGCTGGGTGACAGCTGCACGCCGATGCCTACCGCTGGCTTGCCGTTGAGGCGGGCCGCGGTGGCGTAGGCTTGGCCGCCCAGTTCAACACGGGCCACATCTTTGAGGCGGACGGTGGAGCCGTCGGCGTTGGCGCGCAAGATGATGTTGGAGAACTGCTCGACGGTGGACAACTGCCCCGTCACCACCACGGTGGCCGAAATGCCTTGGCCTGAGAGGTTGGGCAAATCGCCAATGGTGCCGCTGGCGACCTGCGCGTTCTGCGCACGAATGGCGGCAGTGACTTCGGCGCTGGAGATGTTGAAGCTCTCCATCTTCGCTGGGTCGATCCAGATGCGCATGGCCCGTTCGGTACCAAAAAGCTGCGCCTGGCCTATGCCGCTGAGCCGCTGCAGTTCTGGCACCACGTTGCGAGAAGCGTAGTCGCCCAGTGCCACCGTGTCCGTTTGCGGGTTGCTGGACGAGAGCATGGTGAACAGCAAGAAATTGGAGCGCGATTTGTCCACCCGCACGCCCTGTTGTGTCACTGTGGAAGGCAATCGCGGGGTCGCGCGCGACAGGCGGTTCTGGACATCCACCTGCGCCAGCTCGGCATTGGTGCCGGGCTGGAAACTCAATGTGATGCTGCCAGAGCCGTCGGCTTGTGCCACCGACTCCATGTAGATCAATCCGGGCGAGCCGTTCATTTCACGCTCAATCACGGACAGCACGCTATCTTCCAGCGTTTGTGCAGATGCGCCCGGATAAGACGCGTTAATGACGATGGAAGGCGGAGCGACCGGCGGGTATTGCGAGATAGGCAACTGGGTGATCGCAACGCCCCCCAGCACCATGATGAATAGAGCGATCACCCACGCGAAGATGGGGCGGTCAATAAAAAACTTGGCCATGTTTTTGCCTCTTAGGGCTTAGCAGCGGAGGCATCCGCAGCAGGCACAGGTGCGGACGCGGCCGTACCAGGGGCTTGCCAAGGCACCGCTTTGACTGGCGTGCCAGGCGGGAGCATCTGGAGTTTCTGGAAACCATCCACCATGACTTTTTCGCCAGCCTGCAGTCCTTCGCGGATGATCCATCGGTTGTTCTGGCCCGCGCTGATCTTGACCGTGCGCTGGCTGACTTTACCGTCGTCTGCCACGACACTGACTGTATCGCCTTGTTGTGTTCGGGTGACAGCCTGCTGCGGCACCGTGATGGCATTGCTGGCCTGGGCTTGTTCCAGTTGTACCCGCAAGTACAAGCCAGGTAGCAACTCTCCTTTCGGGTTGGGGACTTCTGCGCGCAGCGTGACCTGCCCTGTGGTGGCGTCCACGGTCAAGTCCGAGAAAAGCAGCTTTCCTGGGTGCGCATACTCGCTGCCATCGCTCAGAATCAAGCGCACGCTGGCGGCATCCTTGCCATCAGCGCGTTTGTACTGTCCGCTGGCCATTGCCTTGCGCAACTGCAGAATTTCATTCGCCGATTGGGTGAAGTTCACATACACCGGATCTATTTGCTGGATCACGGCCAAGGGGGTGGCTTCCCCTTGCCCAACCAAGGCGCCTTCGGTCACGAGTGCGCGCCCGATCCGCCCTGAAATGGGGGCCGTGACCGTGGCATAGCCCAAATTGATGCCCGCAGTGCGCACCGCCGCCTTGGTAGAGGCCACGTCTGCTTGCGACTGTTTGAGCGCCGCCTCCGCGTTTACATAGTCTTGCTTGCTGATGGCATTGGCCTCGACCAATGGGCGATAGCGGTCCAACTGAGCTTGCGTTTGGGCGAGATTGGCTTCCGCCTTGGCCTGGCTGGCCCTGGCGCTGTCGAGGGCTGCAGCGTACGGTCCCGCGTCAATGCGAAAGAGAGTCTGGCCTGCCTTCACATCGCTGCCTTCTTTGAACATCCGTTGCTGCAAGATGCCGGCAGCGCGTGCTCGCACTTGCGCAACGCGCGACGCTTCCACACGCCCGGGAAGCTCGGTGATCAACCCCACATCGCCCGGAGTCGCCGTGACCGTACCGACTTCAACGGCGGGTCTCTGGGCGGCAGCTCCTGCCGTGGCAGGTGTCTCCTTGGTGCAGCCTGCTGTGATCAGCCCTACGACAAGCAAGCACCCCCAAAGCTGCGGCTGCGAACGTAGGGGGCGAGGGATAGCGGAGGGCGCGTCATGCAAGCTCTTCATGGATGTCCTTTGAAGCTGGAGCGAAAACGGGTTCGAGCATTTCAGTAGCCTGAAACAAGATGACTGCACGAGATGGCAGCCGAGCGAAAGCCCGACGGATAAGGTGCGGGATTATACATACAATCGTGAATGTATAATTGAAGAACAACCGCTGGTGTCTGGGTTGGGGTTGAAGAAATGGATGGCCGAGATGGTGCGCAGAACAAAGGAAGATGCAGCGGCTACGCGCAATGGCTTGCTCGACGCTGCGGAGCGCGTGTTCCGTGAAAAAGGCGTCTCGCGCGCTTCGTTGAGTGACATTGCGACTGCTGCGGGGGCAACACGCGGTGCGATTTATTGGCATTTCAAAGACAAAGTGGATTTGTTCAACGCCATGATGGATCGTGTCACCCTCCCTCTGGAGGAGGGGTGTACTCAGTTTTCATGTCTTGCAAACGGCGACCCTGTAGGGCGGCTGCGCGCAGTGATGGCTTTCGTTCTCAATGCCGTCGCGTCCAATGCTCAAGCGCGGCAGGTGTTTGAGATCGCCATGTTCAAGGTGGAATATGTAGACGAAATGGCGGCGATTCGTGATCGTCACATTGCGGCGTCAGGCGCCTTCACTGCGCAGTTGGCGGCAGACTTCGCTCTGGCGGCGGAAGGTAATAGGGCGAAGATGTCTCTTTCGCCGCATGAGGCGGCGGTCGCCCTTCATGCACTATTTGATGGCCTCATACAGAACTGGATACTCTGCCAAGGAGAGTTCGATTTGGTGAAGGTTGGCCGGAGCGCCACCGATGCATTCTTGTTGGGCTTGGGTCTCAAGTGGTCGGCGGTGGTGCGATAGGTAGCCATCGCTTGGTGGCCCGGTTCGGGCGTGCAATAATCGCAGGCTTGCACGTCAAAGATGCGCGGCTGTAGCTCAGTGGATAGAGTATTGGCCTCCGAAGCCAAGGGTCGTGGGTTCGATCCCCGCCAGCCGCACCAAATCTTTTGCTCCCATCAGTTTTTTGTTGGGGTGTGACAAAGTCGTGCTAGAATTCGAAATTCTTCGGAGGGGTGCCCGAGTGGCTAAAGGGGGCAGACTGTAAATCTGTTGGCTTACGCCTACACTGGTTCGAATCCAGTCCCCTCCACCAGAATTTGAAAGTGAAGTTGGCCTGTCAATTTGGCGGGTTTCGCAAAAAGCTGTTGGCTTTGAGCGGGAGTAGTTCAATGGTAGAACCCTAGCCTTCCAAGCTAATGACGCGGGTTCGATTCCCGTCTCCCGCTCCACTTGAGTTTTGGTTTGTGTCGTTTTATGTCTGACATCATTGCTTGCGATGATCAGATTTGCCCATGTGGCTCAGTGGTAGAGCACTCCCTTGGTAAGGGAGAGGTCGCGGGTCCGATTCCCGCCATGGGCACCATTCAAAGGTGCGTCCGGTTCTGGTTGCGCCGAGATCCTGTTTGTTTTGAGATAGATATTTTTCGGAGTCGGAAAAATGGCAAAAGGAAAATTCGAGCGTACCAAGCCCCACGTCAACGTGGG
>DFQQ01000006.1 GCA_002377855.1 Acidovorax delafieldii
TGAGGTAAGTAGCTAATCAGGCATTTCTTCTGCCCGGATGTAGTGCGGCAGGCCGAGAGCCGCCTTACAACGGCCGCTGCCGGTGCCACTGGAGCGGGGCTTGCCAGGTACGCGTCCACTGGGCAAATTGTTCCAGCGGCATGGGCTTGCCGATGCAGTAACCCTGGGCTTGTGGGCAGCCCATCTGCAGCAACATCTGGCCCTGCTCAATAGTCTCCACGCCTTCAGCGATGACCCGGTAGCCAAACGAGCGCGCCAGGCCGATCACGCCCTGCACAATCGCCAGGTCGCCCGGGTCGTTCATCATGCCGTGCACAAAGCTCTGGTCGATCTTGAGAGTGTCCATCGGCAGGCGCCGCAGATAGGTCAGCGAAGAGTAGCCGGTGCCAAAGTCGTCCAGCGACACACTTACGCCCAGCGCCCGCAAGGATTCCAGTGTGCCGGTGACGGCGTGCAGGTCGTACAGCGCCGCACTTTCCGTAATCTCGATTTCCACCAAATGGCCGGGCACCCCGGGATGGCGCTGCAAGCACTGCGCGAGCCAGTCGGCAAATCCCTCTTGCTGCAATTGCTGGGCCCCCACATTGATGCTCAAGGGCATGGGAATGCCCAGCGCCTGCAGTTTTTCAAGCTTGCGCAATGCCGCTTCAATCACCCATTGGCCAAAAACGATTTCCAGTTCGGTGCCCTCGATGAGCGGCAGGAATTCGCCGGGGGCCAGCACGCCGCGTTCGGGGTGCAGCCAGCGCACCAGGGCCTCGGCACCCACCACGGTGCCGGTGCGCATGTCTGCCTTGGGCTGTAAATACAGGGTGAACTGCGCCTCATCCAGCGCGTTTCGCAGGTGCTGGGCTTGCTCGCGCAGCAACTGCACGGCCCGGTCTTGCACAGCGTCAAACAGGTGAAACCGGTTGCGCCCTGCCTGTTTGGCCGCGTACATCGCTTGGTCGGCGTGGCGCAGCAAAGTGTCCGCATCGGCATCGTCTGAGGGGAAGAGCGTGTATCCGATGCTGGCCGTCACCACCACCCGCTCGGAATCCAGGGGGTAGGGCGCAGCCACGCTGTCCATCACGCGGTGCAATCGGGTTTCGCAATCGGCGCCTGAGTCCAGTCCGGGCAGCAGAATCACAAATTCATCGCCACCCAGGCGCGCCACGCAGTCTTGCGTGCGCAGGGCGCGCGACAAACGGCCCGCCACCGCCACAAGGAGGCGGTCACCCGCACCGTGGCCGAAGCGGTCATTCACCGGCTTGAATCCGTCCAGGTCCAGGTAAGCCACGCCCAGCAGCGATCCCTGCTGCCGCGCACGGGCCATGGCCTCCTGCAGTTTGCGCGCCAGCAGAACGCGGTTGGGCAGGCCTGTCAACGCATCAAAGTGGGCCAGCTTTTGCAGCAGTACTTCCTGCTCGCGCTGCGGTGTCACATCAAGGGCCACGCCCAGCATGCGCATGGGCGTGCCACGGGCATCAAAGCTCACGATCTTGCCCAGGTTGCGCACCCAGCACGGCTTGTCGCTGCCGGTTCCCTCCAGCCTCCAGGTGGCATCGAAGGGGGTGGCATGGTGGCGGGCGTGGCGCGTGATTTCGGCGGTGATTCGGTCCACGTCCTCTGCCGAGACGGTACGCGTCCATTCCAGGGGCTCGGTGCTGGCGGACGGGGCGCCGGTGCCCAACAGGGCGCGCCAGCGGCTGTCGCCTGTCACGGTGCCTGCCTGCAAGTCCCAATCCCACAAGCCCAGAGAGGCGGCTGAGATGGTGAGCGACAGCAGTTCTTCGCGCTCGCGGATTTTTTCTTCGGTGCGCTTGCGGTCGGTGATGTCTTGCACCGAGAACATCCAGCAAGGCTCCCCGTCGAAGTCCGTCATGCGCATGGACTGCAGACCGGTGCGGGGTGGGCCATTGCGCGGGCGGATGGTGACTTCGTAGCCGTTGAGCTGCCCGGTCGGGTCTGCGGCCCGAATCATGTTTTCGCGGTCGGCTGCCGCAAAAATACCCAACTCCAGGGACGTGTGTCCCAGGGCCTCGCTGCGGGAGATGCCCAGCATTTGTTCCCAGGCCG
The DNA here is from genome assembly GCA_002377855.1 of Acidovorax delafieldii. Lineage (GTDB taxonomy): Bacteria > Pseudomonadota > Gammaproteobacteria > Burkholderiales > Burkholderiaceae_C > Acidovorax > Acidovorax delafieldii_A. The sequence goes on from DFQQ01000006.1 coordinate 2,059, forward strand.
GATTGACTTCCACGTATTGCCCGTCGCTGCAGCGGCTCAGCCCCATCGGAAAGGGCATGAGCTGGAAGATGCGAGAGAAGCGCGCTTCGGACTGACTCAGGCGCAAACGCGCGCGTCGGGCCTCGTCGATGTCCTGCATCACTCCGCGCACAAGCACCACACGGCCATGCTCCAGTACCGGGCCGCCGTGCGAGCGGATCCACAGGCGGCGGCCGTCGGCGCGGATGATCTCCACCTCCATGCTCCACTCCTGCTGGCTGCTGATGCTGTCGCGGAACTTCTGGCGCAGTTCGTCCTGGTATTCGGGCGCCACATACTGCTCGATGTAGTTGGTGGGCAGCGCACTGCCTGGCGGCAGGCCATGGATTTCGAAGCACATGTCAGACCAGTGCACCAGGCCTCTGTCCACGTCATGCTCCCAGGCGCCCAGGCGCGCCAGGCGGCCTGCTTGCTGCAGCAGGCTGTTGCGGGCCTTGAGCTCTTCGCTGGTGCGCTCGGCTTCCGTCATGTCGTGGAACACGAATACAAAGCCGTCCTGCCCGTCCACCTGCACTGGCCGCGCGGACATGCGCCCCGATACCGTGGCACCGTCGTGGCGCCGGGCCAGCATGGGCAACTGGTGCGCCTGGCCGTCGCGCAGCACGGCATTGAGCAGCCGCGTGTGTTCGTCAGGGCGCGCCCACAGGTTCAGCTCTTGCGCCGTACGGCCCAGTATCTGGTCCCGCGGCAGGCCCAGCAGTTCGCAAAAGGCGGGGTTGGCCTCCAGCATGCGGCCGTCGCTCATGCGTGCGATGCCTGCGGGGTCGGGCAGAGTCAGGTAGATGGTGCTGGACTTTGCCTCTGAGGCGCGCAACGCGTCTTCGACTTCGTGGTGGGCCGTGATGTCCACGTCCATGCCTGCCAAGCGTGCCGGGCGGCCTTGGGCGTCGCGCTCGGCCACGGTGCCACGGGACATGATCCAGCGCCACTGGCCTGCGTTGTTCTTGACGCGGAACTCCGCTTCGTAAGCGTCTTCCAGCCCGGCCCGCGTGCGTGCCAGATGGCCAGACGTGCGCTCTGCATCTGCGGGATGGCGCCGGGCATACCAGCGCTCCCACACATCGGGCGCGTTCGTGTCCTCAATGCCAAAGGCGCTGTAGAAGTGCCCTTCGCAGCGAAACTGCTTGTGCAGCACATCCCACTCCCAACGCCCACCGTTGAGTGAATCGAGGGCGAGGCGCAACTGCTCTTCACGCCGGGCCAGCGTTTCGTGCGCAGCGCGCAAAGCCTGCGCGGCCTGGGCACGACCAGCCAGCAATTGCCGCCCGGTGCCCAGCAGCAGAATGCCGGCACCGTGGTGCCATGGAAACGCGCCCAGGGCTTCGTGTACAGAGGACGGAGCGGGTGACAGGCCACTCAACACCAGACAGGCATAGGTCACCGGGGGGAGCAAGGCCGCCAGCGCCAGCATGCTGATCCACAGCCGCGCGGGATTGGGGCCACGTTGGGCATGCCAACGCGCCGCCGCGCCCGCTGCGCAGGCCCCGGCCAGAACGCTGATCACCGCGTGCCAAGGCGGGTCAGGCATGAAGGCTTGTGCAATCAGGGCGATGCCGGCCGAGAGCAGCGCTGCCAACGGCCCGAAGTAAAGCCCTAGAAAGGCCGTCGCCGTGGGGTGCACGACCACCCCCAGGTCTTGCATTGCGGGGCGCAAGGCCAGCAGCAAAAGCGCCGAGACCGCGCCACCCACCGCGCCGGCCAACATTTGGCTGCGCCGCGAAGGACGCAAAACCTCGCCGGGTTCCAACCAGGCCAGCGTGACGACAACCAAGACAAGCAGGCCACCGGCCAGCAGCAAAAGAGCGATCATGAAGCCGGCACGCAGAGCCAAGAGGGGTAAAAACTCCCCACACATGGGCGTGGCCCATGACCAAAGCAGCCAGCAGGTGAGGGGGCTGTCTTTGTAAGCAGCATCCCCTGAGTTTAGGCGCTCTCCACCCGTTTGGAAGGCGGCCAGAGCCTTGTGACAAGCCCGGTTGACAAGAGCGTTCCGCTCACGATGACAACGGCACAGCCCAACATCCGCAGGGTGACGGATTCGTTTAAGAAGAGGCTGCCGTACAGCACCGCAAAAAGCGGGGTGATGAACGTGACAGCGAGCGCGCGGCTGGGCCCCGCACGCTCGATGAGCCGAAAGTACAGGATATAGGCCAGGGCGGTGCACAGCACCGCGATGGCGACGATGGCCGCCCAGGCACGCAGCCCTGGTGTTTGGACGGGCCAGAACCATGCGGTGGGCAAGGCCAGCGCCAGGGTGGCGCCCAGTTGGCTGCCGGTGGCCGTGGCGATGGGCGGAACGCCCATGAGCCTGCGCCGCGCATAACTTGCAGCAATGCCATAGCAGCACGAAGCGGCAAGGCAGGCTGCGATCGCCCATCCGGCATGTTCGGACTTGACCCCCACGCCCGCTGGAGCGCGCCACGCCAGCAGCGCCACCCCGAGAAAACCCAGCGCCAGCCCCAGCCAACGCAGCCGGTTGATGCGGTCACCCAACCACAGCCAGGCCACCAGGGCTCCGAACAACGGCACGGTGGCATTCAAAATGGACGTGAGCCCGGTGGCAATGTGCATCACAGCCCAGGCAAACAGGGCAAACGGAATGGCAGAGTTGACGACCCCCGCCAGCAAGATGGGGCGCCAGTGCCGGCGCAGAGCAGGCCACTGCCCCTGGCGCAGCATGATGGGCCACAGCAAGGCCGTGGCCAGCGCCACACGCAAGCCTGCAGTGACAATGGGCCCGAACTCCGCAGCGCCCAGGCGCATGAAGAGAAAAGAGGCGCCCCACAGCGAGGCCAGAAAGACGAATTCGCCCAGCCATGAGGACATGGGCGCTTGTTGAGAAGGTGCAGTCACGTACTAGGACTTTCTGTGCGGGGTGCGGTATTCCAAGGCGGTCAGCGCAGGCGGGCAGGGCGGCAGCTTCCGGCGTTGCACGAAGGTGCATTGTCGTGGCTTGCCTGATGCGGGTTGCCACGCCCATGCTGCGTCGCTCTTCAGACGCGGCTTTGTTCCAGCGCCAGCAAGGCTGCCTTGCGGGGCAGGCCGCCCGCATAGCCGGTCAGACTGCCGTTGGTGCCGAGCACGCGGTGGCAGGGCACCACCACGCTGATCGGATTGCGCCCGATGGCTGCCGCCACGGCGCGCACGGCTTTGGGCCGCCCGATGGACGAGCTCAGCGCTGCGTAGGTGGTGGTGTGTCCGCACGGCAGGTCGAGCAGTGCGCGCCACACGGCTTGCTGAAACGTGGTCCCCGCCGACAGATCCAGCGGCAGGTCGAACACGGTGCGGTGGCCTGATAGGTACTCACGAAACTGCGCTGCCGCGAGTTGCAGCACCGCATGCGGGGAAGCCTGGGTTACCGCAGCCTCGGCCGGCAGTGTGGCTGACACGGTGGTGGCCGCCAAGGTGGCCAAGGGGAGCGGGAAGTGCTTTTGCCCTTCAAACCACAGCCCCGCCAGTCCGGCAGCCGTGGCAGCCAGCCAGACAGGTCCCTGGGCTGTGGTGATGCGGGTGTGGTGGAGATCAGGGGAGAGCTTCATAAGATATCTCTATAAAAATGGCTTCCAGCGCCCTACAGGCGGGCGGTAGATGCTATTGATTAAATAGCGTTGGTGTGCCTGCTGGAACGCCGGCAGACGGCGGGACTGGTCCGTCAAGGCTGGCCCAGGCGCGCACGACGGCATAGCTACGCCAGGGTTGCCAGCGCAGCGATGCTTCGGCGGCGGCTCTGGCAGGCTGCTTGCTGTTCTGCACACCCAGGGCCTTGTGCAGAGCGACGTCGCCAGCGACGAATGCGTCGGGCCAGCGCAGTACGCGCATGGCGATGTACTGCGCGGTCCAGTCGCCGATGCCCGGCAGGGCCCGCAAGGCTTGGGTGGTGGCATGCACATCGGCGCTGCTGTCCAACACCAGACGTCCTTCGTCTACCGCCCGTGCCAAGGCGACGATGGCTGCCTGCCGTTGTCGCACGATGCCCAGTTGTCCCAAGGCGTCGCCCTCCGCCCGCGCCAGCACCGCGGCCGATGGGAACAGCCTCTGCAGCTGTGGCCAGGGCGTCTCGATGGGTTCGCCAAAGCGCTCCACCAACCGCTGGCCCAGCGTGCGCGCCGCAGCCACGGTGATCTGCTGGCCCAGCACGGCCCGCACGGCCAGCTCTAGGCCGTCCCACGCTCCGGGCACCCGGAGCCCGTCGCCGTGGGGAAAGTCCGCGTGCAGCGCCGCGTTGATGGGGTCCGGGTCAGCGTCCAGGTCGAGCAATGCGCGCACGCGCCGAATCACGGCAGGCAGCACCGGGTGAAGGCTGTCGCTTGTCTGCAGAAGCACCTGGTGGCGTGGCAAGTCAAACTGCGCCTGTACCCAGCCGGTGAGGACGTGATGGCCCGCCAATCCTGCATTGCCGCCTGCCTGGGGCGTGTTGCTGGCGGATAGCCGCACGGTGCGGCGCAGGCAAGGAGTGGGGGCCTCGGCCTGCGCCCATTCCACGCCGACAAACTGCCGTCTGGCAAAAAACGCCAACAGGGCCTGCGCATCCAGTGGTGGGCGGTAGGCCAGGCGCAGCGTTCCCGTAGCGCCTTCGCCTGCGATGGGCCCGCTGCGCCGCAGGGCCGTGGGACTCAATCCGTAGTGCTGGGCAAACGCGGCGTTGAAGCGGCGCACGCTGCCAAAGCCACTGGCCAGCGCCACCTGGGTGATGGGCAGGGGCGTGTCGGTGAGCAATTGCTTGGCGGTCAGCAGCCTCCGTGTCTGCAGGTATTGCAGGGGCGATAGGCCCAGCTGCGCTTCAAACAGTCGCCGCAGGTGCCTGTCGCTCACACCCAGCCGCTCGGCCAGGGGCATGGCGCCCTGCAACGCATCGGGCGCATCCAGCAGACGTAGGGCGTGGTGTACCAACAGGTGGCTGGCGTCCTGGGTGGACCACACCAGCGCTGCGGGCGACACCTCGGGCCTGCACCGCAGGCAGGGCCTGAAGCCGGCTTTCTCTGCCTGGGCGGCCAAATCGAAAAACCGGCAATTCTCGCGCTTGGGGGTACGCACTGCACAAACGGGCCGGCAGTAGATGCCGGTAGATGTCACGCCGGTGAAAAAACGCCCGTCAAAACGGGCATCGCGCGCGCACAGGGCCATGTAGCGGCCTTCGTCCAGCCCTGCGGGCAAGGCGGCGGAAGTGCTCAAAGAAAGGTGCGCGGTCATGGGGTCATCATAGGACGCTGGCCAGGCAATACTGGCCGTTTTCGGACATGTGCCTGCGGGGTGCGCCGTTGTGGCGGCAACGCAGCGCAAGGGGAGGCCACAGGCGCCTGCGCTGTGGCAGCTGGGGCGGTTGGGGCGGTTGGGCGACGAGGGTTCGCGTCTGCCACCTACAATCCGCCGGTCTTTTGCCGGGCATGCTTGGCGCCCGAACCTGGCCTGCGCCTAACCGGCCTCGCCCTTGCCCTCCAGCACATTTTTCTTGAAAGGCCTTTTGTGCAAACTACGCCCGCCATTTTCAAAGCGTATGACATCCGCGGCATCGTGCCCTCCACCCTGAACGAATCGGTTGCCCTTGGGCTGGGGCGGGCGTTTGGCACGGCGGCCCGGGCGCAAGGCGAGCGGGTGGTGGCGGTGGGGCGCGACGGGCGCCTGTCAGGGCCAGTTCTGGCGACTGCGCTCATCCAGGGGCTGGTCGAAGCGGGCATGGAGGTGATTGATGTGGGGATGGTGACCACGCCCATGCTTTACTTTGCTGCCCATACCCTGTGCGCCAGCGGCATCCAGGTCACCGGCAGCCACAACCCCAAGGACTACAACGGTTTCAAGATGGTGCTCGCGGGCCGCGCCATCTATGGTGAAGAAATCCAGGCCCTGCGCTGCACCATGGAAGAAGAAAGCTGGCAATTGCAGCCTGGCGGCAGAGTGCGGCAGGCCGATGTGTTGCCCGCCTACCGCGAGCGCATCGTGGGGGACGTGAAGCTGGCGCGCCCCTTGAAGGTGGTGGTGGACTGCGGCAATGGGATCGCAGGGGCCTCGGCTCCCGACATTTTCCGCGCCCTGGGCTGCGAAGTGATTGAGCTGTTCTCCGAGGTGGATGGCAACTTCCCCAACCACCATCCCGACCCCAGCAAGCCCGAAAACCTGCGTGACCTGATCACCGCCTTGCAAAGCAGCGACGCGGAACTGGGCCTGGCATTTGACGGGGACGGTGACCGGCTCGGCATTGTGACGAAAGACGGCACCAACATCTTTCCTGATCGCCAGATGATGCTGTTTGCGCAAGACGTACTCTCGCGTGTGCCCGGTGGCGAAATCGTGTTCGACGTGAAATGCACGCAGCGGCTTGCGCCCGCCATTGCCGCTGCGGGTGGCGTACCCGTGATGTTCAAGACCGGGCACTCTCTCATCAAGGCGCGCATGAAAGAAACCCAATCGCCATTGGGTGGCGAGATGAGCGGGCACATTTTCTTCAAGGAGCGCTGGTTCGGGTTTGACGACGGCACTTACGCCGGCTGCCGACTGCTGGAAATCCTGAGCCGCAGCGAAGACCCCAGCGCAGTGCTCAACGCCTTGCCCACCAGCCATTCGACGCCCGAGCTGAATGTGGCCTGCGCCGAAGGCGAGCCTCACGCCCTCACTGCGCAGTTGCAGGCTCTGGCGACGAATGCTTTCACTGCGCCAGCCCAGATCAACACCATTGACGGTCTGCGCGTGGATTGGCCCGATGGCTTTGGCCTGATTCGAGCCAGCAACACGACTCCGGTGCTGGTGCTGCGGTTTGAAGGGCACACGCCGCAAGCGCTTGATCGCATCAAGGCGGCAATGCTGGCGCTGCTGGAAAAAGTGAAACCCGGCGCGCAGGTGGGCTCGGCGAGCCACTGATTCTTTCCAGGCGCCGTGCGCGCCTTGCGGCGCTAGCGTGATCCGCGACAATCGCTCCATGATTCCTCATCTTGGAGAGACCCCGTTCACGGTGGCAGCCGCGCAGGCCTGCGTCTTACCCGGCGACATTGCGGCCAATGTGCGCCAGCACCTGCGTTTTATCGAGGCCGCAGCCCAGGCGGGCGTGCAGTTGTTGGTGTTTCCGGAGTTGTCACTGCTGGGGTACGAATTGCCTTTGTTGGCACGCCACGCTCTGGCACCAGATTCACCCCTTTTGACGCCCCTGCTGGAAGCGGCGTCACGGCACCACATGGTGCTGGTAGTGGGCGCTGCCGTGACCCATGAAGATACGGCGCAGGGCGCTACCGCCGCGTCGTCGGATGCGCTCCCTGGGATTGGTGCGCTGGCCATCCGCCCCGACGGCGCGGTGGCGGTTTACTGCAAGCACCACCTGCATGAAGGTGAGCAGCTGTATGCAAGAGCCGGCGCGGCACCTTCGTGCGTGGTTGATCTTGCTGGCGAAGCGGTGGGCGTGGCCGTGTGCGCCGACATCACCCACCCGGAACACGCCACGGCAACGCGCCGAACGGGCGCCGCCTTGTACGCCTGCAGCGTGCTGCTGTCAGAGTCTGGCTACGCGGCGGACACCGCCATGCTGCATGGCTATGCCAGAGACCATGGCATGGCAGTGTTGATGGCCAATCACGGCGCCCCCACCGGGGGCTACCAAAGCGCGGGGCGCAGCGCCGTCTGGGCTCCCGGCAGTGCACTGGTGACCGCGGCGCCTGGTCCCGGCGGTTGGCTGGTGGTGGCTCAGCGCAGCGCCAACGGGTGGACGGGGGCCGCGCTGCCGGTACCGGAGTGCGCGCCATGAGTCTGGCCCGAGCGCTGTACAGCGTCGTCACCTGGGGGGCGCAACCCTTGCTGCGCCGCAAGTTGCGCCGCCGCGCCCGCGTGGAGCCCGGTTACGCCGTGGCGGTGCCCGAGCGCTTTGGTCGCTACGCGCAGCCCCTGGACAGCCTGGTGGGGTACAGCAGCATGGATGTGCTGGGCCGTTTTGTATGGATCCACGCGGTTTCTCTGGGCGAGACCCGCGCGGCTGCCATCTTGCTGCGAGAGTTGCGTGAACTGCTGCCCGGCATGCGACTCTTGCTCACCCATGGCACGGCGACGGGTCGGGCAGAAGGTGAGAAGCTCTTGCTGCCGGGCGATGTGCAGGTATGGCTGCCCTGGGATACGCCCGCAGCGGTGGCGCGCTTTCTGCGCCAGTTTCGCCCGGCCATTGGCGTGTTGATGGAAACAGAAGTCTGGCCCAACCTGATCGCGGTTTGCCGGCGGCGTGGCGTGCCCCTGGTGCTGGCCAACGCGCGCTTGAATGACAAATCCTGGCGTGGAGCGCGTCGATTGGCACCCCTGGCGCGGCCGGCCTACCGTGGGCTCACGGCGGTGTGGGCGCAGTCGCAGGCGGATGCGCAGCGGCTGCAGGACCTGGGCGCGCCTGTGCGCGGGGTGTTTGGCAATTTGAAGTTTGATGTCGTGCCCGACGCCGCGCAGATGGAAATGGGCCGACGCTGGCGCATGCTGGCAGGCCGCCCGGTCATCATGTTGGCCAGCAGCCGTGAGGGCGAGGAAGCCCTTTGGTTGGATTTTTTCAGATCAAAATGTCCCGCCGCCCAATCCAGCAAAGCGCAATATGCTACAAAAAACATAGCTGCTGATGAACGGGGCGAGGTCCAGTGGCTGATCGTCCCCCGCCACCCCCACCGGTTTGACGAAGTGGAGCAATTGCTGCAAGGCGCCGGGCTGAGCGTGGCCCGGCGCAGTACTTGGCAGGGAGACGCCCCCGTCGCGGCCGATGTATGGCTGGGCGACACAGTGGGTGAAATGGCCGCCTACTACGCCATGGCAGACGTGGTACTGCTGGGAGGCAGCTTTGCTCCGCTGGGCGGTCAAAACCTGATCGAGGCAGCGGCTTGCGGCTGTCCGGTGGTGGTGGGCCCCCATACGTTCAACTTTGCAGAAGCCACAGACTTGGCGTGCGACGCCGGTGCAGCGTGGCGCACTGCAGATTTGGCTGCTGCTGCCCACCGGGCGCTGGCACTGGTGAAGGCGCCGCAGCAGCTGCAGGGAGCCCGGGCCGCCGCGATGGCCTTTGCACAGGCCCACCGCGGCGCTGCTGGGGCCACTGCGCGACAGGTGGCTGATCTGCTGGGCGTGTCCCCTTCGGTGCTGGACGGCTGATCGCGCGCCGCGCCGCGTGGCTGCGTGGCCGACGAGGCGACGGAACGGTGCGTGACACCCAAGTGGCTGACGACTCGGCCCCCTGGGCGTCCCATTCACGTCCCCTTGCCCTGCATTCGTTGCAAAGCCATGCGCAGCAGAAGGCGCGCCTTGGTCATGTTGGTGCTTTCTCGGTCTGCCCACAGCCACAACACCAGCCGTGGCCAGGGGGGCAGGGTGATGGTGAACTGGTAGTGGCCACTGCCGGTGGTGATCAACTCTTCCGGTTCCGTTGCAGCGTCGGGGGTGGCTGCTCGGTGCAGTCGCAGCAGCGCCGCATCACATGCCGCAGACTCGGCGGCGGCCGTGGTCGCTGCGGCATCTGGGATGGCCCCGTTCATGCACAGCCACTGGGCTTCGGCCACATCCAGCCAGCCACCCCATGCTCCGGCTGGCAAGGCGGCGACGGCGTCGTCCAGTGCCCTTTGCAGTGCGATCAGATCCACAGGCGATGTGGCGACCGCTGATGCGCTCTCGGCGGTGGCAAGGTCCTCAGTGGCTGGCTGGGGTGTGGCGGGCTGCAGCCCAGAGGTTGGTCCGCTGGTGCCTTGTTGTTCGGGCGAAAGGTGGCTGGGCGGCGGCGCGCCCTGTGCATGGGGTTCTGGCATTCGGTCCAGCATCGCCGCGATGGCGGCCCAGATGGGTTCCCCGGACAGCACGGAGGCAACCAGTTCGGTCGTAGGAAGCTGCGCTGCGGCGGCCTGCTGGAAAAAGCGGCGCGAAAGATCCGGATCCCGCCCAGAAGTCACCAGCAGCACTTGCGGCCCCGACCGAAGCACTGCGGGGTGCTGCAAGGCTTGCTCCACCAGTAGCGCATCCTTGCCGGTGGCGTTGTTGCGGGTGAGGAACACCGCAATTTCCACCTTGCTGAGCAACGGGTGGGACAAGGTCGAACCCAGCAAGTCCAGGCTGATGCCCACCATGCGCACCGGGCCCAGCGGTCCGGCTACCACATCCACATAGTCGATTGGAAATGTGTCGGCATCGCGCCCGGTGCTCGATGCCTTGAGTGTTTGCGGATAGCCGCGAAAGCGCGTCGCCACCTGGCTGAAGATGGGGTTGAACCACAACAGCGAGCTGCTGAACACTGCCACCTGCCGGACCTTGCCGCGCGTCTGTGGGGCCGGGGCGGGGGGCAGCAAGCCAGGGGCAGATGTTGCCGTGCTTGGCATGAGGAAGCAGCGGAACAGATCGGGGATGGCGCCCATGGAGTCCTGTGCACTGAATTTGCGCATGTGCGCAAGGCGCTGCTCCATGTCGGCCGCTGCGGCGGGGCGCTCGACCACGTTGGCACTCCACTGTGCGTAGCGTGGCCTGGTGACCGCCAGGGAGAGGAGCACCGTGGGTGGCGTGTGGCCCCAGGAACTGTTGATGTGGTGCACCAAGCCCTGCACCGATTGCCGCTCACCCTCCACCAAATGCAGGTAGTACCCATTGGTCACAGCCAGCAAGCCGGTGAGGCGATGGCTTTGCGCGAACTCCTGAGAAGACTCGATCAGGCTGCTCAGGGCCGTAGATCCCCCCGCGTGACCCGGGATCTGGCCGTAGTAGCACACCAGATAAAACGGGTTTTTCGTCATCGGTGCGCAGATGCCTCAGTGGAGCAATACCCGAGATTATCAGTCCAGCGGTCTCTGCGTTGCTCCCGCTGCCCCGCTGCGCCCGCACAGGGGCGCAGCGTGTCCCTTCAGGGCTGTCGTGCCGGACTGAGCAGGCTGTTTATGCGTGCGACGTCTTCCAGGCCAAGAGTGCCCGCCGCCTGGCGCAGCTTGAGTGTGCCCAGCAGCACGTTGTAGCGTGCCTGGGCCAAGTCGCGCTTGGTCTGGTAGAGCTGGCTTTGGGCGTTGAGCACATCGATGTTGATGCGCACGCCCACCTGGTAGCCGAGCTTGTTTGCGTCCAGCGCGCTTTGGCTCGACGCCTCGGCCGCTTCCAGTGCCTGCACCTGCCCCTGTCCAGACTGCACGCCAAAGAAGGCAGACCGCGTAGCCTGGGCAACATTGCGGCGCGCGGTTTCGAGGTCGGCTTCGGCTTTGGTTTCCAGGGCCAGCGTCTCCTTCACGCGGTTTTGCACCGCGAAGCCGGCAAACAGCGGCAAATTGAGGGCCACGCCGACGCTGGCCACGTTGGTGCGGCTGTTCACACCCGGGGCGGTCATGGTGCCGTTGGGGTTGCGTGTGATGTTGTAGCCGGCCTGAAGGTCCACGGTGGGGCGGTGGCCGGTTTCGGCTTTTTGGGTTTCGAGCCGGGCGATGTCCAGCGCGATGGCCGCCTGCCGCACGCCGGGCTGCTGTGTGCGTGCCATGTCTACCCAATAGTCCACATTGCCGGGTTCCACACGCGGCAATGGCACGGGCTGGGCCAGCGGCAACGGCTGCGCGTTGGTCACTCCCACCAATTGGTCCAGCGCAAGCTTTTTCACGCGCAGGTCATTTTCGGCCGCAATCTCTTGCGCGATCACCAAGTCGTAACGGGCCTGCGCCTCGCGTGAATCGGTCACCGTGGACGTGCCCACCTCGAAGTTGCGCTTGGCAGAGGCCAATTGTTCGGAGACTGCAGTTTTCTGGGCCTGTACAAACGTAAGTGTGTCTTGCGCAGCCAGCACGTCAAAGTAGGCTTGGCTCACGCGCACCAGAAGGTCCTGGGTGGCTGCGTCCAGTTGCGCCTGTGCCACATCCACACCGCGCTGGCCTTGTTGCAGGGCAATGCGGTTGGCTGGGCGGTACAGCGGCTGCGACGCGTTCACCCCCAGCGTCTGCGTGTTGGCGGTGCGTTCGATGTCGGGACGGCTCACATCCGTCTGCGCACGCGTGATGCCCGAACTCAGCGCCGCGCTGGGAAGCAATCCGGCGCGCGCCTGATCGGCGCGTCGGGCGGCAGCTTCGAGTTGTGCCTGTGCGGACTGCCAGGTGGTGTCAAAGGTGCGGGCGGACTCCACCAGTTCCATCAGGCTCTGTGCACGCACCGGGGCACACAGGAAGGCGCTCAAGGCGGCGCCAAGCGCCAGCGTCAGGGGAATGGGCCGAAAAGCTGTCATGAAGGTCCTCAGAATGACTGCACAAAAGGGGTGAAAACTGCTAACCCAGGGGCCAAACGATCAGTAGCGCGGCACGGCCGGGTCCACCTCGTGCGACCAGGCATCGATGCCTCCTGAAATATTGGCCAGGAGTTCAAACCCGTGCTGCTCCAGGAATGCCGCCACGTTCATGCTGCGCATGCCGTGGTGGCACAGGCAGGCAATGGGCTGGTCCTTGGGCAGTTCGCTCAGGCGCGCAGGAATCTCTCCCATCGGGATCGCCCGCAACTCAAACCCATCGGCCCGAACGCTGGCGGTTTGCAGTTCCCATGGCTCGCGCACGTCCAGTACCAGGGGCTGGGTGCCGGCTGGGTTGGCAGCAAACCATGCCGTGAGCTGGGCGGGGCGGACGCGAGTGATCATGCAGTCTCCGAAGACGAAAGGGGTTAGAAGGAGAAGCTCGAAGGCTCCGGGAAGTTCACCAGTCGTGGGGCCGTGGTGTCCCAGGGGGAAACCGTTTCAAACCGATCGCCCTTGCGTTGCGTCACGGTGAACCGCATGACGGGGTCTGCGCCCACGATGGCGCCCAGTCGGCCGCCATCACGCAGCAAGGCCAGCAGGTTCTGGGGAACCTGCGCCACGGAGCCGCTCAGAACGATCACATCGAAAGGACCGTCCGGGATGGCATCGCGTGCGCCGTCGCCTTGGCGCACGTCCGCATTCTGAACGCCGAAATTGCGCAGGTTTTCTCGTGCCATTTGGGCCAGAGCAGGGTTGATTTCCAGCGATACGACGCGCTCTGCGCGGTAGGCCAGCAACGCAGCCATGTAGCCAGAGCCTGCGCCGATCTCCAGCACGCGGTCAGTGGGCTGGATGCGCAGATCTTGCAGGATGCGGGCTTCCACGCGGGGCTGCAGCATGCTGTGGCCCTGGCGCACTGCCTCTTCCGCGTCGTCGCCCAGCAGGGGCACTTCGATGTCGGCAAATGCCAGGTTGCGGTAGGCCGCCGGCACAAAGTCCTCGCGGCGCACGACGGACAGCAGGTCCAGCACATCGGCATCCAGCACGTTCCAGGGGCGGATCTGCTGCTCGATCATGTTGTAGCGGGCCTGGGCGATCGGATCGCAGATGTTGGCGGACGTGTTCAGTGGCAAATTCATCGAAGGTCTCCAGTGGGAGTGCGGGTCAGGACAAACCCGCAATTTTAGATGGCCCGGGGGGTGTGTCGCCGCGCCCCATCTTGCGAAGTGCCCAGCGCGCCAGGTCATCCATGTAGCAATACACCACGGGCACGACCACCAGCGTCAACAGGGAAGAGGTGATAACTCCTCCAATCACGGCCTGGCCCATGGGCGCACGCTGCTCCGACCCCTCGGAAAGAGCAAACGCCAAAGGCACCATGCCAAAAATCATGGCCAACGTGGTCATCAGGATGGGACGCAGCCGCACGCGGGCGGCGAGCAGCAGCGCATCGGCACGGGGCAGGCCTGGCACGGTCTGGCCTTGATCGTTCACGTGCTCTTCGCGGGCGCGGATGGCGAAGTCCACCAGCAAGATGGCGTTCTTGGTGACCAGGCCCATCAGCATGACCACGCCGATGATGGAGAACATGGACAGCGTGGAGCGGAACATGAGCAGTGCCAGCACCACGCCGATGAGCGTGAGCGGCAAGGAGGTCATGAGCGCCAGCGGCTGCAAGAAGCTCTTGAACTGGCTGGCCAGAATCATGTAGATGAAGATGATGGCCATGACCAGGGCCGAGATGGCATAGCCGAACGACTCGGCCATGTTCTTGGTGGAGCCACCAAACTGGTAGCGGTAGCCCGGGGGGAACACCACGCTGTCGAGCGCCTTGCGAATGTCTGCCGAGACCTCGCCGGCAGAGCGTTGCGCCACGTTGGCATTGATAGCCACCTCACGGGTCAGGTCGCGCCGGTTGATCTGGTTCGCGCCGGTCGACTCGGTCACGCGGGCCACTTGGTTCAGCCGCACGATCCGCGCGGTGCCGTCCGCGGCGGTCAACGCAAAAGGAAGTCGTTCCAGATCCTGCGGTGCCGTGCGGGATTCGGGCGCCAGGCGAACGTTGACGTCATAGGTCTGGTCGTCCGGGGCGCGCCAATTGCCCACCGTGGTGCCCGCCACCAGGGTGCGCAGCGACGCAGCCATTTGCGCTACCGAAAGCCCCAGGTCCGAGGCCACATCGCGCTGGATCTCCAGTGCAATCACGGGCTTGTCGGGTTTGGCGCTGCTGTCCAGGTCTACAAGGCCAGGAATGCTGCGGATCTTCTCGTTCACCTCGACCGTCAGTCTCTCCAGCTCCTGAAGGTCGGGGCCTTGCAGCGAGAATTCGATTTGCTTTTGCCCGCCCACCGGGTCGAGCAGCCCTACGTGGGTGACGGTGATGCCGGGTACGCGCTGCAGGCGCTCGCGCAGCACGGTGGACATTTCGTCGACACTGCGGCTGCGGTCTTTGCGGTCCACCAGGCGCACGTAGATGCTGGCGTACATCTTTCCCTGCGCCGATCCGGTGTTGAGTGTGGCCAGCGTATAACGCACCTCGGGCAACTCGCGCAAGATGCCCTCGACCTGCTGCGCTTTGGCCTCCGTCGCTTCCAGCGAAGAGCCCACGGGTGTGTAGAAGTTGACGGTAGTCTCCGAAAAATCGGCCTTGGGTACGAATTCGGTGCCCAGCAGGGGCACCATGAAAACGCTCAGTACAAAAATACCCAGCGCAATGAACAGGGTGGCCAGCTTGTGTACCAGTGACCACCGCAGTATGTGCTGGTAGCCCTCGGCCAGCGAATCGGTGGCCCGGTCAAACCAGCCCGTGACGCGGCCGATGGTCTTGTCGTAGAACGTCACCGGCTGGTCGCGACGGCCATGCGCATGGATGCTCGGGTCGTGCCAGATGCTCGAGAGCATCGGATCGAGCGTGAAGCTCACGAACATCGAGATCATCACGGCCGCCACGATGGTGATACCGAACTCGTGGAAGAACTTGCCGATGATGCCGCCCATGAAACCAATGGGCATGAACACCGCGACGATCGCCAGCGTGGTGGCCAGCACGGCCAAGCCAATCTCCTGCGTGCCGTCCATGGCGGCGGTGTACGCGCCCTTGCCCATTTGCACATGGCGCACGATGTTTTCGCGCACGACGATGGCATCGTCGATCAACAGGCCTACGCACAGGCTCAGAGCCATCAGCGTGATCATGTTGATGGTGAAGCCGAACATGTTCATGAACAGGAAGGTGCCGATCAGTGCAATCGGCAGTGTCAGCCCGGTGATGACCGTGGAGCGCCAAGAGTTCAGGAACAGGAAGACGATGAGCACCGTGAGCACGGCGCCTTCAATCAGGGTCTGGCGCACGTTCGCCACCGCCACGCGGATGGGGCGAGAGCTGTCGCTGATCACTTCCAGCCGCACGCCCGGGGGCAGCAGCTTGCGGATGTCCAGCACTGCGGCGTTGAGGCCATCCACGACTTCGATGGTGTTGTCGCCCTGTGCCTTTTGCACCGAAAGCAGCAGGGTGCGCTGGCCGTTGTAGAGGGCGAGGCTTTCCACCTCCTGCGCTCCGTCTTGAACGCGGGCGAGCTGATCAAGCCTGATGGGCGCGCTTTGCCCGGCCTGACCGCTTGGCGGCCCTTTGCGGGCCACGATGATGCGGCCAAAGTCCTCTGGTCGTTGCATGCGGGCGTCAATCTGCACCACACGGTCCTGTGTGAGCGAGCGAATGGCACCCACGGGCAGATCCTGATTTTCGTTGCGCACCGCAGCCACCACCTGGTCAGGGGTGATTCCATAGGTCTCGAGCGCCTGGGGGTTCAGGTAGAGGTTGATTTCTCGCTGGGTGGCCCCCACCAGATTCACCGCGCCCACGCCGCGTACGTTTTCAAGACGCTTCTTCAGCACTTGCTCGGCCCAGGTCGTGAGTTCCACCGCCGTTGGTGCAGCAGTGGCGGCGTTCGCACCCGTTTTGACGTCAGGCAGCACAGCCAGCGACCACACGGCCCGGCTGGCCGGGTCAAAGCGCAGCACGCGGGGCTCTTTCACCTCCGTGCGCAGGCTGGGCCGCACGGTGGCCACCTTTTCCCGCACGTCCTCTGCGGCTTTGCGCCCATCGATGTGCAGCTGGAATTCGATGATCACCACCGCCATGCCCTCGTAGCTGCGGGAGGTGAGGGCATTGATGCCAGCAATGGAATTGACGCCTTCCTCGATCTTCTTGGTGACTTCGCTTTCTACAATTTCAGGCGAAGCGCCGGGGTAGTCCACCGTGACCACCACCACCGGAAAATCGATATTGGGGAATTGATCGACCTTGAGGCGCTGGTACGAAAACAGGCCCAGCACCACGATGGCGAGCATCACCATCGTGGCAAACACAGGGTTCTTCAGGCTGACTTTGGTGAACCACATGACCGGTGACTCGGGTTTACCGCGCTGGGTTCGATGCCGCCGGTGCCGCGGATGCAGGCACGACTGGAGCAGCCGACTGTTCGCGCGCCTGCGCTACAGCCATGCCTTCGCGCAGTTGCCCAAGGCGCCCCGTGATCACCGCAGTGCCGGCCGGCACCCCTTCAATGGCGACCAGCGACTGGCCCTGCACCACGGCGCGCATGCCGAGCGTGACGGGCATATGCACAATTCGACCATTCTGGACAGCCTGCACGTAGGGGCGTGGCTTGTCGGTGCGCACAGCGTCCAGTTCCACGGCCAGTACCTGCGCATCGCCAGTGCTCAGCAGGCCCTGTACGAAGAGACCTTGGCGCAACGCAAATGTCGGCCGGGCGGATATGTCCGAAGGCGCGGCGCTGTCGGCATCTACCCGTAGGTAAACAGGTACTGTGCGGCTACCACCCTGTGCGCTGGGGTTGATGCGAACCACCGTCGCCGCCACGTCCTGGCTGGACCCTTCCAGTTGCAGCCGTGCCTTCTGGCCGACCCGCACCGTAAGGGAGTCGGCGGGGCTCAGCAGGGCCTCCAATTCCAGTCGGCTCGGGTCGATCACCTCCAGCACACGCCCGTCCACCCCCACACGCTCGCCCGGTTGTGCCAGGCGCTGCGCCACCTGCCCCGAAATGGGGCTGCGCAGAACAGTGTCGTCCAGAGCCTTGCGGGCCACATCGGCCGCAGCGCGTGCCGCTTCGTAGGTGGACTGGGCCGCCTGCAGGCTTGCCTGCGAGTTGACGAGCGCGGTGGCAGAGATGAAACCCTGGTCCACCAATGCCCGGTTGTTGTCCAGCTGGCGCTGGTTGATGTCTACCTGGGCCCTGGCGGCGTCGGCCTGTTGCTGGGCTTGGCGCAGCCGGGCTTGTGATTCTGTGGGATCGATGCGCGCCACCACTTGGCCGGCGCGCACAGTGTCTCCTTCGCGAAGCGTCAAACCTTGCACTTCACCTGACACGCGCGCTTTGATCATGGCGAAGTCCACCGCCCGCAATGCGCCAGACACCGGAATCCCCAGCGCCAGGCGTTGCTCTCGCACCGTGATCAGTTCGCCTGCGGCGAGTTGCAAGGGCGCCTGTTCTCGCGCGCTGGTTGCCTCCGCCAACGCCTTTTGCTGCACTTGCCGCGCCGCCATGGCCCGCCACACCCCCGTGCCCAACAGCACAACAACCAGGCCAGCGGCCGTCCATGTGATCCAGCGTTTCATGGGTTTTTGTCTAGGTGGGGGATGACCCTGGCGCGGAGCGCACGCACAGGCCATGCAGGATGTTGTCAATCTGTGCGCGGATGTATTGCTCGGCAGAGAAGTTCTCGTCGGGCACGGAGCATGGCCCCATGGAGTTGTTCCAGAGCATGAGGAACATCATCGGCGCCATGACGATGTAGGTGCCGTAGTCCAGATCCATCGCCCGGAATTCGCCGCGCTCCATGCCACGCTGCAATATGCGCCTGATGAGAGCACGTCCGGGAAGAATCACTTCTTGCTGGTAGAACTGAGCGATCTCCGGGAAATTCTGCGCTTCACTGAACATGAGCTTGGTGATGCCCGAAGCCTTGGTGGCTCCAATGCGCTCCCACCACACCTGGTAGCAGTAAACCAGTACCTCGCTGGTGGTACCTACGAAAGCCTCCAGCTCGGTGTTCCATTCCGCAAATCGTCCTGCAATGTTTTCACGCACCACAGCCTTGAACAGCTCTTCCTTGCTCGGAAAGTACAAGAACAGCGTACCCTTGGACACGCCGGCGCGGGCGGCCACCTCGTCCACGCGCGTTGCGGCAAAGCCTTTTTCCACGAACAGATCGAGCGCGGCCTCCAGCAGTTCGCCGGGGCGCGCCTCCTTGCGCCGGCTGCGCTTGGGCGCGCCGTCGGTCGAGGGGAGAT
Source organism: Acidovorax delafieldii (assembly GCA_002377855.1). Lineage (GTDB taxonomy): Bacteria > Pseudomonadota > Gammaproteobacteria > Burkholderiales > Burkholderiaceae_C > Acidovorax > Acidovorax delafieldii_A. The sequence goes on from DFQQ01000006.1 coordinate 20,580, forward strand.
CGTGGGGGCTGTTGCGTGGCATTTTTTACTGACTGACTGGTTAGTAATGTAGCAACGTGCCCGGGTGTAGTCAATGCGCCCAATGTGCGCCGCGCTGGCGCGGACGTGCCGAGCGCGTGGGGTGCTGGGCTGCCGTACACGCTCCAAGGGTTATGGCTGCGCGGAATAATGGCCCGCAAAGGAAAAGACACCCATGAACTTGCAAACCATCACCTTGGGCGGCGGCTGCTTCTGGTGCACCGAAGCCGTGTTCGACCGCGTGCGCGGCGTCACCGATGTGGAGAGCGGCTATACCAACGGACACACCATCAACCCCAGCTACGAACAGATCTGCCAGGGTGACACCGGCCACGCCGAGGTGGTGCGCCTGACTTTCGACAGTGATGAGATCAGCCTGGAAGAAATCCTGGAAATCTTTTTCCACACCCATGACCCCACCACCCTGAACCGCCAGGGCAACGATGTGGGCACGCAGTACCGCAGTGGCATTTATTACGAAAAAGCCGAGCATGGCGAGATTGCCAACGACATGATTCGGCAAATGTCGCAAGACAAATTATTTGGCGCACCCATCACTACCGAAGTGGCACCGCTGGCCAACTACAGCACAGCGGAGGCCTACCACCAGGATTACTTTGCCAACCACCCCAACGCAGGGTACTGCGCCTTCGTGGTGGGGCCCAAGGTAGAAAAATTCCGCAAGACTTTTGCGCGATACCTGAAGGGCTGAGGCCAGCCATACCCGTGATGGCGCCGTTCTTGCGCCGCACCGCACGCGCTGGTGGTCGCGCGGCCAGCGCGGCGCGAAGATCAAAGCAGCGTGAAGTGATTGTCGGGGGCCAGCGCCTCAGGCCAGGGCAGCATGCGGGCTTGGTTGGCCTGCCATCTGGCCAGGCCACGACCAGCGCCCATCAGAAGGCCGGTTCCGCTGGCCTCGCGCCAGCTGGACAGTGCGCACACTTCCTGAAGCTCGCCCAGGGTGGTGAGTTCGTCGGGCGCATCGGGGTGCCATAGCAGTGCGCGGCCGCTGCGCTGGGCGCTGAGCAGGAAACTTCCGCCCGGCCCTGCACAGATATCGCCTGCATAACCTTCGTAATCCGGGGTGGGGCAGGGCGCAATGCTGAGGGTCTCCCCGTTCCATAAGGCCAGCAGTGGCGCGCTGCGGCGCTCGTGGCGTTCGTCGTGCTGGGCCTGCAGTGCTATACCGAGAAGGGGTTGGTCCGCGTCCACCGACCAGGCCATGTGGCGCACGCTCAGGCGGGGGTCGCCCAGCGCCCAGCGCCGTGTGATCGCGCCTGTGGCCGTGTCCAGGCGCAGCAGCGCTGGCTCCATCGGCCTGCCGGGCAATTTGCGGCCGCGCTCGTCACGGGGCACGCCTCCCAGTGCAATCAGGATGTGCTTGTCGTCGGTGTCAAACAGCATCTGGTGGGCATCGACGCCGGGCAGTCGCCAGGCGCTCTCGGCGCGAAGGGTCGACGCGTCCCGTTGCACCACCCATGCGGCGCCACCGGTGCGCGCCGTTTCGCTGCTGTACAGCCAGCGCTTGTCATTGCTGAGCAACAGGTGGCCATTGAGGGTGCGGGTCGAGCTTTCGTCGCGTCCGGGGCGGAGCCAGCGCAGCGGGCGGGACGGGTCCGCCGCCACATGCACCAGCCAGTCGCCGGGCCGGGCTGCCACTGCATAAAAGCCTCCTTCGCCATCGGGGGTGAGTCCGTGCGGGCGGCTGGGCACTTGGTGGGTGCGGCGCCAATCCGCGCGCTGCCCATCCCAGTCAAGCTGGAGTACGCCAATGCGGAAAGCTGTGGGGTCGTTGTCCTCCGCAGGGGCCGCACCGGGCCGCCAGGCCATGGCGATGTGCTGGGCGGCCCACGGCTGAGCGTTGGCTGTGGCAGCCGAGGCGGGTCGGGCGCTCATCAAGGCGGTCCATGCGCCCATCGCTGCCATCCAGCGCAGGCTGTGTCTTCGGTTCAGTTGAGAAAGCATCGCCACGTCCAGGGGGGTCGGGAAATCAAAGCGTTGCACTATAGGCAAGCTTGCCCGCGCCCGCGCGGCTTGCGAGCGCAGGGTTTTGCGCTGGCGCAAAACTGCACCAGAAGGGGCCCGGATTGATCGGGCCCACGCCCAGAGGCGCAGAGGCGGAGAGGCCATGCCGTGCTGCCAAGGCGATGGTGTGCATAATGCAACCCAATTGCGTTAAATGCCATTTTGACACCTCCCTGCCACTCCATGCCACAGCACTCCGCACCTCCAGCCGCTCAGCCGCAGGCCTGGACCCTGCCATCCGGTATGCGCGCCACCCGTGCCACGCGGGCGCTGGAGCAGCTCTACCGAGAGCGCCCCCACGTCGCGCTGTCTGAGGCCGAGGTGGAAGCTGCCATGGCGGCCGCGGGCGCCCCGGTCAACCGGGTCACGGTCTACCGCATGCTCGATCGTTTTGCGTCTGCAGGCTTGCTGCTCAAGCAGGTGGATGCAGCCCGCGTGATGCGCTACGCACTGGCACCGCAAGGAGAAGAGGGCGCTGCCCCTCGTTTTGAATGTGACGACTGCCATCAGCAGTTTCGTTTGTCGCAAGGCACCGCGCCGATGCAGTCTGCCTTGCAAGAGGTACTGCAGGCCCTCGCGTCGGCTGGGCACGAGGGGCTGGCGGTAGATATTGCCGTGCGCGGGCGCTGCGCCGGCTGCGCGCACCCCAAGGCCGGAGCCGCCCCATGATCCGCACCCGGGGTTTGGCCTATCGCTATGGCGCGGGGCCGCAATTGCAGTTTGCCGATGTGGATCTGCCGCAGGGTGGCACTTTGCTGCTGCAGGGGAGGTCCGGCACGGGCAAATCCACCTGGCTCGCGCTGGTGGCCGGGCTGCGGGGGGCCGCGGGCGGTGATCTGTTCGTGGCGGGCATTCAACTGGGCACGCAGCGCGGGGCCGAGCTGGACGCATGGCGCGCGCGCAGCATCGGCTTTTTGCCGCAAAAGCTCCATTTGAGCAGCGCCCTCACGGTAGCCGACAACCTGGCCCTGGCCTACTTTGCAGCGGGCCGCCCGCGCGACGATGCCGCCATCGCCCAAGCCCTGGCCCAGGTGGGCGTGGCCGAACTGGCAGGGCGCAAGCCGCACCAGCTCTCGGGGGGGCAGGCGCAGCGCGTGGCGCTGGCCCGTGCCGTGCTGCTGCAGCCCGAATTGCTGCTGGCCGACGAGCCCACCGCCAGCCTGGACGATGAAGCGGCCGCCGATGCCCTGGCCCTGCTGCAAACCAGCGCCGCCACCTGCGGCGCCAGCCTGGTGATTGCCACCCACGACCAGCGCGTGGTGCAGGTCCTGGCCGCTGTGCCGCGTTTGCAGCGGCTGGATTTGAATGTAAACCCCGCCACGGCACCAGGAGCACAGGATTTGAATCAAATCGGCGCGAAGCGCCCGTTAGGTAAGCGCTAGTAGCTATGAAAAATATAGCAAAAATAGCTGCGTTGGCATGGCGTTATCTGTGGTCGCGGCCCCTGGCGGCGGCACTCAACCTGTTGCTGCTCACCCTGGGGCTGGCAGCCATCACGCTGGTGCTGCTGGTGTCCACCCAGCTCGACCGGGCCTTCGAGCGTGATCTTGAAGGTATTGACCTGGTGGTGGGTGCCAAGGGCAGCCCGCTGCAGCTCATCCTTGCCGGCGTGTTCCACATCGACGTGCCCACGGGCAACATTCCCCTGCAAGAAGTGCAGGCGCTGCAGCGAAACCCCTTGGTGGCCCAGGTGGTGCCGCTGAGCCTGGGTGACAGCTACCAGGGCTATCGCATCGTGGGCACCACGCCCGACTACGTGGCGCTCTACCGCGCCAACCTGGCCGAAGGCACACTGTGGCAGCAACCCATGGACGCAGTGCTGGGTGCCACCGCAGCGCGCGGCATCGTCAAACCAGACCATGCCGGCAAGCCCCTGGTAGGGGCCACGTTCATCGGCAGCCACGGGCTGGGCGGGGGTGGGCACGCCCATGGCGACCACCCCTACCGGGTCAGCGGCGTGCTGGCACCTTGCAGCTGCGTGCTTGACCGGCTCATCCTCACCGGCTCCGAATCCGTGTGGCTGGTACACGAGACCGCCACGGCAGACGACCCAGAAGACCTCGAAATCTTGAAGCAGGAGCGGGAAGTCACCGTGGCCCTGGTGCGCTACCGCACGCCGCTGGCCGCCGTGTCGCTGCCGCGCGCCATCAATACCAACACCTCCATGCAGGCCGCCGCACCGGCCATTGAGGTAACCCGCCTGCTGCGCCTGCTGGGCGTGGGCGCGGATGTGCTGCGCGCCTTTGGGGGCGTGCTGCTGGTCGTGGCGGCGCTCAGCGTGTTCATTGCGCTGTGGAACGCCGTGCGCGAGCGCCGTTTTGACTTGGCCATGCTGCGCATGTTGGGCGCACCCCCGGGCCGCGTGGCCGGGCTGGTGCTGTGCGAGGCACTGTGGCTGGCCGCACTGGCCTGCGCCCTGGGCCTGGTGCTGGGCCATGGCCTGGCCCATGCTTTGGGCTGGGCCTTGCAGGCCCAAGGCCTGCTGCCGGTGACGGGTGCGGTGTGGCTGCCGGAAGAGGCCGGTGTGCCTTTGCTGGCGGGGGTGGTGGCCGCGCTGGCGGCCTTGCTTCCGGCCATGCAGGCCTATCGCACCGATGTGGCCGACTTGCTGGTGCAGCCCTGATTTGCCGTGTGCTTTTGTTGTTTGTTGTTCGTTGATCTCACCTGAAAGGAATCGCCATGAAGAAACTCTGGACCGCCCTGTGCGTAGCTCCCTTGCTGTTGGCCAGCGCGGCTGCTTTTGCCCAGACCCACTCTGACAAGGAAACCAAGGAAGACATCGAGCGCCACCGCGCCATGGCCGCAGCGCACGAAGCAGCGGCCAAATGCCTGGAAGGCGGCAAAGGCGAAGCCGTGTGCATGAAAGAGCTGCAGGCGGCCTGCAAAAACTTGGCCATTGGAAAATACTGCGGCATGAAGCATGCGCATTGATGCGCGGGGCACCTTCGCCCCATCGCTTTTGTGCTGTTTGAAATGAGAGAGCCGCCCATGCAACGCCCCCTGTCGCGCGCCAGTGCCGCATTTGATACTCCCGCCCGACGGGCGGCGCCCTGGCGCTGTGCTGCGCTGGGGTGCTTGGTGGTTGCCGGTGCCTGGGCGGCCGCACTGCCAGGCGGCGCGCACGCTCAGGGCGTGGCCAGTGCGCCAGTGCTGGGGTCGCCCTTGCCGCCGGGCACCCATGAGCAGCCTGCGGCGACGGGTTCGGGGCCGGGGTACCACAGCCCCAACAGCCCGATTGCGCCGCTGCCTGTCAGAAGCGACGTGGTGCCCTGGTCGGTACTGAGTGATTTGAAGAAGAACACCACCAAGACCGCCGTGCTGCCCGTCTTCAATGCCCAGCAGCAGGCCATGCACCAGACAGTGCAGCGCATCCAGGGCTTCATGGTGCCTATGGATGCCAAGCCTACGCAAAAGCACTTCTTGCTCACCTCGGTGCCATTGACCTGCTCGTTCTGCATTCCAGGCGGCCCCGAGAGCATGGTTGAAGTCAAAGCCAAGACGCCTGTGCGCTACTCGCTGGAGCCGGTGGTGGTGGAGGGGAAATTCCATGTCCTGCCCAATGACCCCTACGGACTGTTCTACCGCTTGGTCGATGCCGAGCCGGTGAAGTGAGCGGGCTGGGGCCCGAGTCTGGTTCGCTTACGCCAAGCCCCTGTTTCTCGTATTTTTCCTTTTTGTTGACTGGATTCTTTCGTAGCGCCCCACCCAGGCGCGCCGCCACGTATCGCCATGCTTAAGCCTGTTTCGCGTCTTTCCCCATCCGCGCGCGCTCGTCTGCGCACGCGGACCGGCGCGCGCGCATGGAAGGCGGCCTGGCTGGCCTGGTTGATGTTGGCCCTGCTGGTGGTGCCTGCCTTGGGCCGCGTGCACCAGGCTTTGCATTCGAGCGCCCACCTGGCCTACCTGGCGCCCCTGGTGGGGTGGGCGGGCGCAGGCGGCGCAGATGCGCACCCAGCCTCTCACGCCACTCGCGCCAATCCGCAAGGGCTGGCAGCGCCAGGCGCGGCCACCTCTTTGTCGGCCCTGGTGCCCACCCACGCCAGCGGCGCCGATTGCCTGCTGCTGGACCAATTGGCCCTGGCCGATGTGCTGCTCGCTCACGCGCAGGGTGTGCCTGCCGTCCACCGTAGCCATGGTGCACCGGTGCAGTGGACGCAGCATGCGTTCGTGCTGCACCGGGCCCTGTTTCAGGCCCGTGCACCACCTTCATCACTGCGGGCTTGAGCAGCGTCGCAGTCGTCGCGCCTGACCCCAGGGCCTTTCGGCCATCTGGGCAAGGGCAGCAGCTGCTGCGTTCGATCCTGCCTGCCACCTTCCCCGCGCAATGCTGAACCCTGCGTGGCTGGTTCTTCTCGATCGCTCCTTTTTTGATAGCTGATGGCGCTTTATTGACAAGCACTTCGGCGTATTTTCGTTCTTCCTCCCTCACGGAACAGGCTGGCCCGTGCCCGTTGCTTCCGGTGCGCCCGTGCGCGCTGCATGCGTTGGGGGTGGCCGCATCCGATTTTTCTGATTTCCAAGGTTTTTGTCATGATTCACTCCACACTTGCCCCCCAACGACCGGCGCTGCGCCCCGTGGCCTTGGCTGCTGCCGTTCTGACCCTGGCAGGCACAGGCTTGGCCCAGGCCCAGTCCGCAGCACCTGGTAGTGCCGAGGCCAGTCTGCCCTCCGTCACCGTGTCGGCCAGCGGCCTGCAGCTGGGCGCCAACGACATGACCACCCCCACCGCAGTGCTGGAAGGTGACGAACTGGTGCGCCGCCGCGAGGCCACGCTGGGTGAGACGCTCAACAGTGAGCCCGGCATCACCAGCAGCCACTTTGGCGCTGGCGCCAGCCGCCCCATCATTCGCGGTATGGACGGCCCGCGCGTGCGGGTACTGAGCGACGGCGCCGAGCTGCACGACGCTTCCACCATCAGCCCCGACCATGCGGTGGTCTCAGAGCCCATGCTGGCTACGCAGATCGAAGTGCTGCGCGGCCCCTCGGCGCTGGTGTATGGCAACGGCGCAGTGGGCGGCGTGGTCAACGTGCTCGATGGCAAGGTGCCTACGGCGATTCCGCAAAAGGGCTATGAAGGCAGCGCCGAACTGCGCGCCAACACGGGCGCTCGCGAAGGGGCAGGGGCGTTCTCGCTGACCGGCGGCGCAGGCAACCTGGCTGTGCATGCGGAGGGTGTGGCGCGCGACGCCAGTGACTACCGCGTGGGCAAAGGCTGGACCCCTGAAGGCGAGGCCACCCGCAAGGTGCCTGGCAGCTTCAACCGAACTGACACGGGCAGCGTGGGACTGTCGTGGGTGGGCGAGCAGGGTTACCTGGGCGCCGCCTACACGCGCCAGGCGGCCAAGTACGGCCTGCCTGGCCACAACCACAGCTTTGATGGCTGCCACACCCACGGCAGCCATCTGCACTGCGGCGCACACGCCGGGGAAGAAGACGGACACGACCATGGCGCCGAAGAGCATGGCGATGTGCCCGTGGTCGATCTGCGCAGCGAACGCCTGGATGTGCGAGGCGAGTTGCGCAACCCGTTCGCGGGCTTCTCGGCCCTGCGCTTGCGCGCCGGCGTGACCGACTATGTGCACGACGAGGTGGAAGACGGCGCCATCAGCACCACCTTCAAGAACAAGGCCTACGACACCCGAATTGAGCTGCAGCACGAGCCTATCGCCGGGTTCCGGGGCTTGATCGGCCTGCAGACCTCGCAGCGCAAGTTCAGCGCCGAAGGCGAAGAGGCTTACGTGCAGCCCACTGTCACCCGCAAGGCGGGCCTGTTCCTGCTGGAGGAATACCGCCTGGGCGACTGGCGCTTCGAAGGCGCGCTTCGCCACGACCGCCAGACGGCCGAGGCGCAAACGAGCGGCATCGAGCGCAGCCACAACGGCACTTCTGCATCGCTGGGGGCTGTGTGGCGGTTCATGCCCGGCTACCAGGTGGGCACATCGTTCACCCGCGCCAGCCGCGCGCCTTCGGCTGAAGAGCTGTACGCCCGCGGCCTGCACATGGCCACCAGCACCTACGAGCGGGGCAACGCCGACCTGCGCTCGGAGACATCCCAAAACATCGACGTGAGCCTGAAGAAGACCAGCGGCGACACCACGTTCGGGGTCAGCGTTTTCCACAACAAGATCAACAACTACATCTACGGCCGCACCCTGGACGAAGTGGATGGATTGCAATTGCTGCAATACAGCCAGGCCGACGCCACCTTCACAGGCATTGAAGGCCAGGTACGCCAGCGCCTCACGGGCAACCTGGGCATCACGCTGTTTGGCGATACGGTGCGCGCCAAGCTCGACGGCGGCGGCAACCTGCCACGCATCCCGGCCGCCCGTGCCGGCTTGCGGCTGGACGCGAACTGGGCGGCATGGGAAGGCCAGGTGGAATGGGTGCATGTGGCCCGCCAGAGCCGCGTGACTGCGTTCGAAACCACCACACCTGGCTACGGCATGCTGAACCTGGGCGCAGCCTATAACGGCAAGCTGGCCAATGGCTCACCCTGGCAGCTGTACATCAAAGGCACCAACCTGACGGACCGCCTGGCCTACGCCCACACTTCGTTCATCAAGTCTGCTGCGCCACTGATGGGGCGCAACATCACCGTGGGGGTGAAGGTGGCGTTCTGATGAGGTGCTGAGGCAGTTCTAAGCCAAATAGCCTGCCCGCGCTTATTCAGTAAGCGCGGGCAGCTTCAAAAAATGTAGCAAAAGGCTCGGAATCGGGCAGTACGTAGGCCACGCCCGGCACCTGCCCGAAGTAGGGGGCGATGTGCTGGCTGTAAAACACATCGGGCGCATTGATGCAGCCATAGCTGATGCGCCGCTCGCGCACGCGCGGGCTGGCCAGGCGCTGCAGCCGGCGTTCTATGGCCGTGGCGCTGCGCACGCGGTGCAAGGACACGGCTGCGTCGTAGTCGATCCACACAATGTCCTCGCCCTGCAGGTTCTGGCCGGGCTCGGTCACGAACCGGCCTGCAGGCGTGGTGCGCTCGTGCGGTCGCACCTGCGCCACGGGCCGCTGGCCAATGCCGGGCACGCTGCGGTCGCCCGTTGCCAGGCCCAGCAGCACGGGTGCGCTGCCCAGCCATTGCCCGCGACCTGAAAACACGTGCGCGCAGGCTTCGGGCTTGTCGATCACCACAAAAGGCATCCCTCGGTTGTCTGCACTGGCAGCTACCCAGCGCAGCAGTTGCCGTGCTGTGGCCGAGGCTGTCCACTCTTCGTCGCGTGCGGAGCTGGGCGCGCCGCCCCAGGCAAGCGGGCTGCTTCCTGTCAGAACCAACGCACCAGTGGCCCAGCGACCCCATTGGCGCCGGGTGAGGGCGGGGCGGGCAGGTGCACGGGCGGGGTCGTGGTCAGGGGACACGTGAACGGGCAATGGTGGGGTGGCCCTGATTTTGCCCTGCCAGCCAGGCGATGCAGCCACAAAAAAGCCCATGGTCTTGGGGGCCATGGGCTCGTGCATGCGGACTCGGCCTGGGCCGATCGTTCAGGCACCACGCGTGATGGGCACGCCCGCATCGCGGCCGTAGTTGCCGTACTTGCCCAGTTCCCACTTGGCAATGGCATTGCGGTGCACCTCATCGGGGCCGTCGGCAAAGCGCAGGGTGCGGGCGCCGGCATAGGCATAGGCGAGCGGGAAGTCGTCGCACATGCCGCCGCCGCCATGCGCCTGCATGGCCCAGTCGATGACCTGGCAGGCCATGCTGGGCGCCACCACCTTGATCATCGCGATCTCGGTCTTGGCGACCTTGTTGCCGGCCACGTCCATCAGCCAAGCGGCTTTCAGGGTCAGCAGTCGGGCCATGTCGATCTTGCAGCGGGCTTCGGCAATGCGCTCTTGCGTCACCGTTTGCTGGGCCACCGTCTTGCCAAAGGCCACGCGGCTGCTGGCGCGCTTGCACATCAGCTCAAGCGCCCGTTCTGCCAGGCCAATGAGGCGCATGCAGTGGTGGATACGCCCAGGGCCGAGGCGGCCTTGGGCGATTTCGAAGCCCCGCCCTTCACCCAGCAAAATGTTGGAGACGGGCACGCGCACGTTTTCAAACGTCATCTCCACATGGCCATGGGGCGCGTCGTCGTAGCCGAAGACGTTGAGCGGGCGGATGATCTTGATACCGGGGGCGTCCGCGGGCACCAGCACCATGCTCTGCTGCGAATGCCGGGGCGCTTCGGGGTCGCTCTTGCCCATGGTGATGTAGACGGCGCAGCGTGGGTCGGCTGCGCCAGAAATCCACCATTTGCGGCCATTGATGACGTATTCATCGCCGTCGCGCTCAATGCGGGTTTCGATGTTGGTGGCGTCGCTCGACGCCACGTCGGGCTCGGTCATGGCAAAGGCGGAGCGGATCTTGCCTTCGAGCAGGGGCTTGAGCCAGCGTGCCTTGTTGGCTTCGTCGCCGTAGCGGGCGATGGTCTCCATGTTGCCGGTGTCGGGCGCCGAGCAGTTAAACACCTCGCTGGCCCATGGCACACGGCCCATGATTTCGGCCAAGGGGGCGTATTCCTGGTTGGTGAGGCCCGCGCCTGCGTAGCCTGACGCGGCGGCGCTGTCGACCGGCAAAAACAGGTTCCACAGGCCTGCGGCCTGGGCCTTGGGCTTGAGGTTTTCGATCGTGTTCAGGGCCGACCAGCGTTTGCCTGCTGCCGTGTTGGCCAGCAACTCGGCCTTGTAGGCGGATTCGGCTGGGTAGATGTGCTCGTCCATGAACTGGAGCAGCTTGGACTGCAGTTCCTTGGTCTTGGGGGAGTAGTCAAAGTCCATGGGGTTCTCCGTGAAAAATCGGTGGGTGTTGTTCTGTGGCGGCGTGTTCAGCCGCGCTGGGCGAATGACCAGGCCAGCTGCGCCATGGGGCGGGCCGTGTCGCCCGATGCCTTGGCCTGGGCGCTCGATGCCGTGCCCGCCTCGACCCGCTTGGCAATGCCTTGCAAGATGGCCGCAATGCGAAACATGTTGTAGGCCATGTAGAAGTTCCAGTCGGCTCGCAGTGATTCGGGTGTGGCGATGCCCGTGCGTTCGCAGTAGCGGCGGATGTAGCTGTCTTCATCCGGAATGCCCAGGGCGGCCAGGTCTTGCCCCGCAATGCCGCGCCCCAGCGCTGCCGGGATGTGCCAGCTCATGCAGTGGTAGCTGAAGTCGGCCAGCGGATGGCCCAGGGTGGACAGTTCCCAGTCCAGCACCGCCACCACGCGGGGCTCGGTGGGGTGAAACATGAGGTTGTCCAGCCGGAAGTCGCCATGCACGATCGAAACCTGGCTTTCGTCCCGCGCGCTGGCGGGCATGTGGGTGGGCAGCCATTCCATCAGCCGGTCCATCTCTTCAATGGGCTGCGTGATGGAGGCAACGTACTGTTTGCTCCAACGGCCGATTTGCCGGTCAAAGTAATTGCCGGGCTTGCCATAGTTGGCCAGGCCTCGGTCGGCAAACTTCACGGTGTGCAGCGCGGCAATCACGCGGTTCATCTCGTTGTAGATGGCGGTCCGCTGCGCAGGCGCCATGCCGGGCAGGGACTGGTCCCACAGCACGCGACCGTGCATGCACTCCATCACATAAAAAGCGCGGCCGATCACTGACTCGTCTTCGCACAGCACATGCATTCGCGGTACGGGCACATTGGTGCCTTGCAGCCCGCTCATCACGGCAAACTCCCGTTCGATGGCGTGGGCTGAAGGCAGCAGCTTGGCCACGGGGCCGGGTTTTGCACGCATCACATAGCTTGCGCTGGGGGTGATGAGCTTGTAGGTGGGGTTGGACTGTCCACCCTTGAACATCTCTACCGTCAATGGCCCCGCAAAACCCGGCATGTGGCGTCCCAACCAATCGGTGAGCGCGGCGATATCAAAAGCGTGCTGGTCGGACACAGGTCGTGTGCCCACGAAGTGGTCAAAGTTGCTCATGTGGGGAAAATGGGTTTTGCACGGAGGCCTGGAGGGGCTGCCGCATTGACCGCCGGGTGGCGAGAGGTTGGGTGGGCTGCGCCAGGGGACGCGCCACGCCCTTGAGCGCACGGCATGCACTGCGCAACAGAACGTGGAATCTGGCCGGAAAAACGACCGAAGCCGCATCTGCGCTGCCCGGTCCGCAGGGTGTGTGGCGCCGCAGTTGGCTGCTGGTCGACTGCGGCACGAGCGGGGGAAATCAGGCGTCGGCTTCCGCAATGCGCATCAGCGCTTCGCGATCGCGCACCACCAGCCCACCGGGTTCGATGCGAATGGCATCCTCGCGCTCCATCGCCTTGAGTTCCTGGTTCACACGCTGGCGTGAGGCACCCAGCAGCTGCGCCAGTTCCTCTTGTGCCAACTGCAAGCCGATGCGCATCTCGCTGCCGTCCGACAGGCTTGGGATGCCGTAACTGCGCACCAGGTGCACCAGTTGCTTGGCCAGCCGTGCCCGCAATGGCAGCGTGTTGAGGTCTTCCACCAAACCGTAAAGCTGGCGAATGCGGCGAGCGTGCAGGCGCAACATCGCTTCGTAGAACTCGGTGTGCGCGGCCAGAATCTTCTTGAAGTCTGCCTTGGCAACGCACAGGATGGTTGTGTCGCCGTGGGCATAGGCATCGTGCGTGCGCCTGTCGCCGTCGAAAATCGCTACGTCGCCAAACCAGATGCCTGGCTCCACGTAGGTCAGCGTGATCTGCTTGCCCGATATGGACGTCGAACTCACCCGCACCGCGCCCCGCGCGCACGCGATCCACTCCTCGGGCGGGTCGCCGCGGGCGGCTATGAGGCCGCCATCCTTGAAGCGTTTGACGTAAGCACATCGGAGGATGTCGTGTCGCAGTGAAGGTGAAAGGGATGAGAACCAGCGACCGGAATTGATCGCTTCACGTTCTTCGATGGTAAGAATCGGGTCGTCCATGGTCTGTCTTTTGGGTGACTGGTAACGGCTTCATTGTCGCGTGAGGGACCCCGCCATTTGCACAGTGTTGTCACCTGAGTGTCTGCGGCGCAGGCGTGCGGGAAAGTGTCGCGCGGGCGAAAAAAATGCCCTGGGCCATGAAGGGCGCAGGGCACGGGCAGCTGCGCCAGCCTTGCAGGGCGGGTCGACCGGCGGCGGCTGGATGGGCTTATTCGTAGCGCGGTGTGTGTTTTTCCAGAAAAGCCGCGATGCCTTCACCTGCATTGGCGTGGCGAATATTCTTGATGAAATGGTCGCGTTCACTGTCGAGGTGTTGGCTCAGCGAGTGAAGGGGGGCATCGCTGAGCAGTTCCTTGATGCTGGCCAGGGCGTTGGGCGCGCGTTGGTTCAGCCGTTCTGCCAACTGCAGCGCAGCGCCCAGGGCGTCGCCGGGGTTGCTCAGCCGGTTTACCAGGCCCAGCAAGTGCAGGCGTTCAGCGGTCACCTTCTCTCCGCACATCAGCAGCTCGGTGGCCAAGGGCCGGGGCAGGGCATGGGCAAGGCTCCAGCTGGCCCCTCCGTCCGGCGACAGAGCCACGTTGCTGTAGGCCATCAGGAACACCGCGTCGCGTGCCGCCACGACCATGTCGCATGCCAGGGCGAGCGAGAATCCCGCGCCTGCGGCGGCGCCCTCCACCGCTGCAATGATGGGCTTGGGGTAGGTGCGTATCGTCTCGATCCACTGGTGCAGGCCGTCAATGCTTTGCGCCTGAACCTCAGGCGGTTGCTGGCGGCTGGCCTGCAGGCGTTGCAGATTGCCGCCTGAGCAGAACGTGCCACCAGCGCCGGTGATGACCACGCTGCGCACGTCGGGACTTCGCTCGGCCACGTCCAGAGCTTCGATTCCAGCCGAGTACATCGCGGGCTCGATGGCGTTGCGCAACTCTGGGTTGCTCAGCGTCAGGATCAGCGTCTGGCCTTCGGTCGTGCTCAGCAGTTGGGCGGGCATGGTCAGCTTTCTTCGACGTGGGTGAGGCTCAACCCGATGGCGCCGCGGCGGCGCAACCAGGGGCTGGGGCGGTAACGTGTGTCACCGTACACGGTCTGCATGTTGAACAGCACCTCCAAAATGTTGGTAGGGCCCCAGCGATCACCCATGGCCAGGGGCCCCAGAGGGTAGCCCAGGCCCAGGGTCACGGCCGTTTCCAGATCCTTTGGCGTGCAGATCCCCTGTTGACAGATATCGCTGGCGATATTGACGATGGTGGCTACCACGCGCTGCGTGACGAAACCACCGCTGTCGCGGATCACGCTCACCGGCTTCCCATCGCGCGCAAAGAGAGCATGGGCTGCGTCGCGCATATCCACGCGGGTGGCTGGGTTGGTAGCCAGCACACGGCGTTTGGTGGCTGCCTCCTCCACCAGCATGTCGATACCTATGGTGCGCGCCGGATCAAGCCGTTCGACGACCGCTACCGTTGTCACGTCAAACCCCAAGGGGGCGACCAGCGTGAGGGCCTGGGCCGAAGGGGATGCGCCCGTCTCGATGGTGGCGCCCAAATCCTTGAGCAATTGGTACAGCTCCACACGCCGGGACGCCCGGGGCGAAACCCACACGGGCGGTATGTCGGCAACCACTGGTACGGGCGGCTCATCAGGCACCTGGGCCACACCTTCGTGGTAACTGTAAAAGCCCTCACCCACCTTCTTGCCCAGCACGCCGCCTGCCAGCCGCTGCGCGGTGATGACGCTGGGGCGAAAGCGCGGCTCTTCGTAATACTGGTGGTAGATGGACTCCATGACGGGGTGCGACACATCCAGCGCCGTCAGGTCCATCAATTCAAACGGGCCCAGCTTGAAGCCCACTTGGTCGCGCAGGATTCGGTCAACGGTGGCAAAGTCGGTCACGCCTTCGCTCACGATGCGCAGGGCTTCCGTACCAAAGCCCCTGCCTGCGTGGTTCACGATAAAGCCCGGCGTGTCTTGCGCCTGCACCGGGGTATGCCCCATCTCGTGCGCGTAGGCGGTGAGCGCTTGGCAAAGTGCAGGGTCTGTTTTCAGCCCGGCCACGACCTCCACCACTTTCATGAGCGGCACCGGATTGAAGAAGTGAAAGCCCGCCAGCCGCTGTGGCTGCTTCAGCGCCGCAGCGATGGCGGTCACCGAAAGCGACGACGTATTGGTTGCCCACACGGCTTGCGCAGGCAGTGTGCGCTCGAGTTCAGCAAAAAGGGCCTGTTTGACTTCCAGGCGCTCCACCACGGCCTCAATGACCAGCTGGCAGCGCGCCAGGTCGGCCAAGGTGTTGGCTATTTGCAACTGCTGGCCCCACGCTTGCGCCTGCTCTTCAGTAATGCGGTTCTTCGCGGCCAGCTTGGCCCACTGGTCTTGCAGCGCCTGTTTGGCTTTGTCAGCGGCGCCGGCCTGCGAATCCAGCAACCAGACCTGGCTTCCGGCCTGCGCAGCTATTTGCGCAATGCCTCGGCCCATGGCCCCGGTACCCACAATGGCGATGGTGGAAAAGTGAATTTTCATAGCGCCATTATGGCTGTGGCCCTAGGCTGGCACTTATGTGCAAGAATGGGCCGCACCAAAAACAAAATTTATTGTGAAAATCCGTAACAGCATTTTTGGAGCCGGTCTTTGGGTGGTTGCCGCCGGTGCGTCAGCGCTATCCCTGGGCGCGAGCCGTGGCGCTGTGGTGCTGGGTAATTCACTGGATTTGACCTTTGATGTTCAGCCCGACGTTGGGTCCGACGTAGCTACCTCCTGCGTTACCGCTGCTGTCAAGTCGGGCGACGTGCAGTTGAGCGAGTCCAAGGTGTTTGTCACACCCTTGCCTGAAACTGGCGGACGTTCGGGCGTGCGCGTGCAGGCAAGCACTGCAATAGATGAGCCCATCGTCCAGGTTACGTTGACCGCAGGGTGCAGCGGAAGAGTCACACGCACTTACACTTTCCTGGCCGATCCTCCTCGAGCCGCGCCGCGCAGCATCGCTGGTCTGGGCATCGGCTCCGTTGCCCCTGGTATCAACCGCGGGCGGGCGGCTGGCCTGGCTCAGCAAGACAATGCAGCGGTAGAGCGCTCGCCGCAGGCTGCAGAGCAGGTAGTGCCCAAAGAACAGGTCGCCGCATCCGGTCCACCTTTTCGCCCCGCAGCACCGACCGCCGGCAAGGAGCCGCGTCCTGCCGCCACAGTCTCACCTTCCAAGCGCGCCCCGGTTTCGCCTGCAGTCAAAGAGCCTTCCCGGTCACGACTGGTGATGGAGCCCCTGGATACCTGGCTGGAGCTGCCGCTCACCCTGCGGGCTACGCCAGAGTTGCTGCAGGCGCCCGCACCCGAAAGCACGCTCCAGAGACAAGAGGCCGCTGCACTGTGGCGCACTTTGAACCTGGACCCACAAGCCTTGGCACAGGAACAGGCCGCACAGCGCCAATTGCAAGCCGAGGTGACGCAGTTGCGGACGCGTGCCACCCGTGACCAGGCCGCGACCGCTGAACTGCAGCGCCAAGTGCAGGAGTTGCAAGACCAACGGCTTTCTTCATGGCTGGTGTACGCGCTGGGAACTGCACTGGTGCTGGTCCTTGCATTGTGTGCATGGTTGTGGCGTCGAACGGATCGTGCCGTGACGAAGACAACACGTTCGTGGCGCGAAGCAGTCGCGGTGAGCAGCCGCAAGGCGAGTGGACAAGACGTGGTGGACGTCGATCAGGTGGAGCAAGTGGAGCAGGTGACGGCGCCCCCTGCGGATCGGTGGGGCCGGCCCATCGCCGACCGTGCGCCTGCGCAACCGCCAGCGCCTGTGCCCGCGCCACCAGCGGCAGCGGTGGACATCTTGCTGGAGCCAAGGGAAGTGTCGCTGGAAGAGGCAGGTTTTGAGCCCCCAGCCGCTCGGGCCGCGCAGGCAGAGCCCGCGTTGCACCATATCGTCAACCCCGAGGAGCTGTTCGACATTCAGCAGCAGGCTGAATTCTTTGTGTCGGTAGGCGAGCACGACCAGGCTGTGGATGTGCTGCGTCAACACATCGCAGAACATGAAGAAACATCGCCCGTGGCCTACCTTGAGTTGTTGCGGCTGTACCGCACCCTGAGCCGGGCTGGTGACTTCAATGCCCTGCGGCAGCAGTTCATGCGCCACTTCAACGCGCATGTCCCCGAGTTTTCCGCATTTGATCGCATGGGCAAGCCGCTGGACCAGTATCTGGATGCGCTGTCGGAGATCGAGGCAGAGTGGAGTTCGCCCAACGTGCTGCATGTGCTGGAAAAACACATGTTCTACCGGGCAGGCGAGGCGCGCAAGGCACCGTTTGATCTGGCGGCCTATGATGATTTGCTGCTGTTGCTGGCAATCGCACAGACAACGCCGTCCAGTGCCCGTGGCGCTCCACCGCCGCGCAAGCGCACCACGCCCCAGCCGCAGTCTTTTGAAGCGGCGGCCGCCCACGCCCTGAGTTCGCTGGGGCAGCTCGACATCTCCCCTGATTTTCCGTTGGACTCGCTGGCAGCTGCGCTGGAGTTTGGGTTTGAACCTCCCGCGCCGCCAGCCGCAACAGCGCAAGTACAGGCTTCCGAAGCGTCATTGCAGTTAGCGCCGGGTGCGAACATTGCGGCCACCACGTCGACGGCACATGCAACTGCGTCGGGTGAAGGAGAGGGATACACGCGGGAATCGCCGTTTACGCTGGATATCGACTTGTCAGAGCCTGTACCCATCACGATCAGCGATTTGCCCCCGGTGCCAGTCACGCCGCCGCCGCCCCCAGGCCAACCCATCGGGTTTGGCTCGTCCAATGACCTGATGGAGCTGAGCCTGGAGTTGGAGCCAGTCAGCAAGCCGGAACAAAAAAAGCCGTAAGCCTTGCAGCCGAGCGCGCGCTCCAGAGGTGGCTCGGCTTGCCGGCATGGGGTGTGGCGTTGCTTGGCAGCCGCTTTGGTTTGACAGCGGCCCTCTCTCAGGGGTTCATTGCTGCCATCAGCATGGCTGCGGATTGTTCCGGATGGTCTGCGTTCACCAATGCCCGAACCACGGCGATGGATCCCACCCCGGTCGCCAATACTGGCGCAAATTGTTCCTCTCCGATGCCGCCGATAGCCACTTGCGGATAGCCTTTCATGAGGCGGGCATATGCGTGCAGGCGTCCGAGCCCTTGTGGAGCCGTTGCCATCTTTTTCAGGGTGGTCGGGAATACGGCGCCCATTGCGATATAGCTGGGGCCCACGGCGTCGGCGCGCACCATTTCTGCATAGCCATGGGTGCTTACCCCCAGGCGCAATCTTGAACTGCGCAGCGTTTGCAGATTTTGCGGCGACAGCGCGTCCAGGTCTTCCTGGCCCAGGTGTACTCCGTAGGCGCCAGCCGCAATGGCTTCTTGCCAATGGTCGTTGATGAACAGGAGGGCGTTTGTGCCTGAGACGGCTGCCACTGCCTGGCGCACCTCTTGCGCGATAGCCGTCGGGTCTTCAGATTTGTAGCGCAGTTGCACGGTGGGCACGCCGGCGCGGGCCATGCGGCCCACCCAGGCGGCATCGGGAAGCACTGCGTACAGCCCCAATGCTTGGGGACACGCGGGGAACGTGTGAGCACGCGGCACGCGTTGCAGACCGAAGTCGCGCGGGTCGCAAGGCCACAGGGCTGCATCAAACTGGCCAGTGCGCAAAGATTGCGCAAGCCATGCGCGGGCCAGGCACTCCGCGTCGTGAGCGATGAATCCAAGCTGGCTGCACGCTTGCAGGGCGGCCAGATAGACCGGGTCGCTTCCCGCGGGCAGGGGCGCCTGCAAAGGCTCAAAGCCAGCGAACGTTGCGGCATGCAGGCTCTGAATGGACTCGGCCATGGCGGCCGTGTGGACATCAAGCATGACTGTCATGGTGCCAGAACGGGGTTCCCAGCACGGGGGTGCTGGGCTGGGCAGAGTCCTGTGCGCTCATGGCGCCGGCCTTGTAGGCCGTACGGCCTGCCTGAACCGCATCGGCAAACGCCCCCGCCATGGCTACGGGGTCTTGCGCCAATGCCACCGCCGTGTTCAGCAACACGCCGTCGTAACCCCATTCCATGACCTGGCACGCATGCGAAGGCAGGCCCAAGCCCGCGTCTACCAAGAGCGGCACGTTCAGCCGATCACGCAATGTCTGCAAAGCGTACGGGTTCACCGGGCCCCTGCCGGTGCCAATGGGTGCTGCCCAGGGCATGACGGCTTGGCAGCCGACATCGACCAAACGTTGACACAGCACCAGGTCTTCAGTGCAGTAGGGCAAAACCTGAAAACCTTCCTTGATGAGGTGTTCAGCCGTGCTGACCAAATTGAGGGTGTCGGGCTGCAGTGTGTAGTCGTCACCAATCAACTCGAGCTTGATCCATTGGGTGCCGAACACCTCGCGCGCCATTTGAGCGGTGGTGATTGCTTCCTGGGCGCTGTGGCAACCTGCGGTATTGGGCAACACCGGCACGTTGAGCTTGCGCAGCAGTTCCCAGAAACTGGCTCCGCTCTCTGCGGGGTTGCTGCCCTGGCGGCGCAGCGATGCAGTCACCATGGCAGGCTGCGCCCGAACAGCGGCTGCTTCCAGAACGGCTGGCGATGGGTACCGTGATGTGCCCAGCAGCAAACGGCTGCTGAAGGTGTGGCCGTAGAGAACCAGGGGGTCTTGAGAGATA
This sequence comes from Acidovorax delafieldii, assembly GCA_002377855.1. GTDB lineage: Bacteria > Pseudomonadota > Gammaproteobacteria > Burkholderiales > Burkholderiaceae_C > Acidovorax > Acidovorax delafieldii_A. The sequence continues at coordinate 40,109 of DFQQ01000006.1, forward strand.
GGAGCGGTCATGGTTTGGTGGGGCGTCAGCCGCCCGTCACGGGAGAGATGATTTCCACACGGTCGCCCGGCTGCAGTATGTACGCGGCGTAGCGTGTGTTGGGCATAAAGCTGGTGTTGACAGCCACGGCGAAGGGCGGGCGTGCGCCCAGCGCGGCGACGGCGTCGTTCACCGTGGCGCCTTCGGGAAGCTCGTGCGGGGTGTTGTTGATGAAAATGTTCATGCCAATGCGCTGGCTGCCTGACCCGCACGGGCGGGGTGCCCCAGCAGTTCAAGCCGCAGATCAAAACGTTTTGAAAGCTGCGATTGTCCTGTGTTCAGAATCTCCATGGTGACGTCCAGCATCGCCGGCGAAATCATGAACCCGTGCCGATACATGCCGTTGACCTCCAGCACCCGCGGCAGTGGCTGGCGAATGGCGGGGAGGTTGTCGGGCAAGGTCGGCCGGCACTGGGTGCGAATTTCCAGAATGCGTGCCTCGGCAAAGCCAGGGTGCACGGCGTAGGCGGCGCTGAGAAGTTCCAGCGTCGAGCGTACGCTGGCGGGCGACAGATCATCTGACTCGATCTCTGTTGCACCGATCACAAACACATGGTCTTGCTTGGGTGCGAGATAGATAGGGTAGCGCGGATGCACCAACCGGGTGGGGCGCTGGAGTGTGACGTCGGGGGCGTGCAGACGCACCACTTCGCCGCGCACGCCGCGCAAGGTCTTCCAGTCTTGCCGTGCACCCAGGCCTCGGCAGTCGAGCAGCCAGTCAGGCTGCCCTGGCGTGCCCGGGGCAAAAGCTTCAGGCGCGCTGGGGGTGTTCCAGTGCATGTGCACGCCCAGTCGGGTCATCTCTGCCAGCAGCGCAGCCAGCAGTTGCCGGTTGTCCAGCTGTCCCTCGCCAGGCAAATACAACCCTTGGTTGAATCGCGCAGCCAGCGTGGGCTCGGCCTGGGCCATAGCGGTGCTGTCCAGCTTTTGCAGGGCAGGCAATTCAGGGGTGGTCCGTTGGTTGGCTTCCAGTACGCGCGTAAAGCGCTGTGCCTCTGCAGCGTCTTGACGGTGCCAAACAATCAGGGTGCCTGCCTGTTGGAAGAAAACGGGCTCTTGCAGGGCCCCAATGATCTGTTGCCAACGCGGCAAGGCGTAGTGGCCCATGCGCACCACGCCAGGCTCTGTGATGGCAGACTCGGCCAAAGGCGCCAGCATGGCAGCGGCCACGGTGGCTGCCGACTGCTCCGCCTCGGGGCTGCCTGCGTCGTAAATCTCAACCCGGTGGCCCTGGCGTGCCAGTTCGACAGCGAGCAGCCGGCCCATGAGGCCAGCGCCCAAAATTGCGAAGGAAGAAGGTGGAAGTGACATAGGGTCCGTCTGGCGTCCGTCTGTAGAAAAGCAACAGTGGACAAAACGGAGGGCGCAGCGCCGTTGGTGGAAACTCCCCACGCCAGCATGACCTGGATCGGGTAGCGGGGCGCTGTGCAGCGTGGCTGCGGGCCCCAGGGTATTTCTCAGTCACACACCGCAGTTGGCGGCAGGACACCCCTGTTTCGTCCGGAAAAAACAATTACAGCACATCCTCTTTTATGGCGGCTTGACCTGGCGCATAGGCCATAATTTTTGCCATGACTTCCTCATCTTCAGGGCCCTGCGCAGGCCGTCGTTACGCGCGCGTGCTGTCGATCGCAGGCTCTGACAGCGGAGGTGGCGCAGGCATCCAGGCCGATCTCAAGACGTTCAGCGCCCTGGGTTGCTACGGTATGACCGCCATCACTGCCATCACCGCCCAAAACACCTGCGGCGTCACAGGTATCCACGGGATACCGCCTGAAATGCTCAAAGCCCAGATTGATGCGGTGATGCAAGACATTGGCGTGGATGCCGTGAAGATCGGAATGCTGCATTCCCCTGAGGTCGTGCGCGTGGTCGCCGATGCCATTCGAACCTACGACATGCCTCATGTGGTGTTGGACCCGGTCATGGTGGCCACGAGCGGTGACCGGCTTATCGCGCAGGAAACAGTGGGCGTATTGGTGCAGGAACTGTTCCCGTTGGCGGAGGTGGTAACCCCCAACCTGGACGAAGCCGGCTGGCTGCTGGGCCGTAGCCTCCAGGCTGTTGAGGCCCTGGAGCCTGCCGCGCAAGAACTGCTGGCTTTGGGTGCGCGCGCGGTTCTGCTCAAAGGCGGCCACCTGCCGGGGGACTGGGTGGTGGATGTGTTGTGTGCGCGGGGCATCCTCAATGCGCAAAAACTCCAATCACAGCGCATTGCCACGTCCAACGGGCACGGCACAGGATGCACCTTGTCGTCCGCCATCGCGGCCCACTTGGCGCTAGGGCGGGCGCTGCCCCAAGCGGTGGAGCATGCCAGGCAGTACATCCTGGGGGCCATTGCTGCTGGGGCGGATGTGACCACGGGCCACGGCCATGGGCCGCTGAACCACGGATACGCACCGGTGCCCCAGCGGAGCTATCTCATGGCTGGCGCGGACGCGTCAGCAGCGCCAGCGCAAAGCTGAACGCCAGCGCGGGTAGGGCTGAGCCCGCACCGGGCAACACCTTGGGAGCCAAGTGGTACACCGCCACGCCCAAAAGCCAGATGACTACCGGCGCGGCATGCGCCTTGCGCGCTTGGGCAAGCAAGCGGGCCGTGTCGGCGCCGAAGGCAAGGCGGCCCAGAATGACGCCGAACAGCGGCACAAAAACTGAGCTGAGCAGCAACAGGAACGGTTCCAGGCTGTGCATGGGCAAAACGAGTGCCAGCGCCGTGCAAAGCCCCGCGACCACCAGACCCCACGCCCGTACGCTCCAGCGCGGCACCAGGCTGTGTGACGACACTGCGCCCGAGTACGCGTCGCCATACGCGTTGTCCACCTCATCAATCAGGATCAGCGAAAGCGCGATCAATCCACCTTGCGCCAGCAAGAGCGCCTGCACGAGGTCTTTGGAAGGCAAGGTGAGAGCCACCAGCACCCCCAGCGTGTAGCACCACATGTTGGCCAGGGCATATCCCAGCCAGGTGCCTCGCTGCGCGGCGCCCGCGCTGGCGCCGTGCCGCGCATAGTCCGCTACCAGTGGCAGCCATGAGATGGGCATGGCAATGACCAGGTCCAACGCCGGCAGCACGCCCATGCCGCCAGTGCCTTGGCGCCGCCACAGCGCATCAAAGCCCTGGGCTTGCGCGAGCGACAGGAATTGCCAGCTGAGCCAAAGCAGCGACAGAACCACTAGCGGCAGTGCCACTCGGGCGATGAGCTTGCGTACCAGTTGCACCATGGAGCCACTGATCAACGCCATCACCACGCCGCCCCACAGCAACGTGGCCAGCACCGGCCAATGGATGCCCGCAAGCCCCATGGCCTGCTGGCCAATGGCCACCGTGGCATCGCGCATGACCACCAGCTCAAAGGTGCCCCAGCCCACCAGTTGAACAATGTTCAGGACGATGGGCAGGCTGGCAAAAACCCGGCCATACACGGCGTGCATCAAACCGGCGCTGGCCAGCCCACTGGCGCAGCCCAGTTTGGCGACCCAGCCGAGCAGCCCGGCCCCGATCACGGAGCCTGCAAGGATCGCTATCAGAGCCTCCTGCGTGCCGAGCGCGGGCATGAGGTAGGCCCCGACCTGCATCACCAGCAGGCCCACTCCCAGGCTGAACCAAAGCGAAGCGTGGTCATGCCATTGGAAAACCCGGCGTTCGGAAGAAACCGGAGCGAGCGCGTCGTTGTGCAAGGCTGGGGTGTTGGGTGGATGCATGGGGTGGTTTCGCAGCAATTCAGTGCAGAGCAGGGCACGACGCCGAATGCAGCGGTTCCCTGGCGTGGCAAGGCGCGCTCAGCGAGCCCGAACGAGGCCGATTGTAGGGGCGTGCTAGACGCCCGTGGCGGCGCCTGAAGCAGGGGCTGCGCAGCCTTGCACCGGCCACTGCAAACGCAGCCGGCTTTCAAAGAAGTGCTGCTGTTGTGTCAGCGGATCCGTGAAGCGCAGGGACCGCGCGAGCAGTTGCAGGGGCCGGGAATAGTCCCCCTCGGGCGGGTCGTTGACCTCTGGGTAGAACGGGTCGTGGCGCAATGGCAGTCCCAGGGCGGCCATGTGCACGCGCAATTGGTGGCGTTTGCCGCTGACGGGCGACAGGCGATACCGGGCCCAGGGTCCCTCGACCTCCAGCACATCGATCAAGGTCAGGCTGTTGGGCTCCCCCGGCACTTCTTCCATGCGAAAAAACTGCGTTGCCTCCTGCATTCTGCTGCGGTGCTCCCGTGGAAATACCAGGCCGCTGCCCCACGGAGCCACGGCTTCGTATTCCTTGGCCATGCTGCGCTCTCTGAATAGAGCCTGGTAAGCCCCGCGCGTGCCTTGCTGCACCGAGAAAAGAACGATGCCCGCAGTGTCCCGGTCGATACGGTGCAAGGGCGACAGTTCCGGCAGACCCAGCTGTCTTTTCAGGCGCACCAGCAGCGACTGCTGCACATAGCGCCCAGACGGCGTGACAGGCATGAAGTGGGGCTTGTCTGCGACCAGCAGATGCTTATCCTGGTAGAGCACTTGGTGGGCAAACGGCAATTCGGGCTCATCGCGGAGATGGCGATAGTAAAAGAGTCGCTCCCCGCCTTGAGCCGCTTGGCTGGGCGTCAGTGGTTGACCGTGTGCATCCACCACGTCGCCGGCCTGCATGCGTTCACGCCACTGAGCCTTGCTCACTGCAGGCAAGTGCTGGGCGAGGGCATCCAGAACGCTGCCCTGCGCTGCGGCGGGCAGCACCACACAGCTGGGGCTCACGCCGTCGCGCATGGGCAAGGGGGCTTGAAAGGTGCGATGTCGACTCAAAACGGCGCCCACTGATGAAAGCGTGGAGGAAGGCTCTCGCGAGCGGGTCGGCAGGATAGCACTGCGGGTTGTGGACTGGGGTGGTGATCGCCTCGCTGGTGCCCGCGCGAGACCGCTGGAGTTACCGCGGATGATGGGGTTAACACCAATAGTCAAGCGTTGTGAAAATTATCCTTTTGCAAAAAATGACTTCCATCAAAGTCGCATGGACCGCATACCATGAAACAAATTCTTGCAATTGTTTCGAATAAATAATAAATTTGATAAAAGCAAGAAAATCATCGGAGATTTTTATGTCATTTTCTGCACGACGTTCTGTTGCCTTCAAGCTTTCGCTCGCTGCATTGGCGAGTCTGTTGCTGGTGCTGCTGACCACCATGTTCTTGGTCAGCATGCTGGTTTGGCAAGACTTTGGTGACTTGGCCCGCAAGGAAGCACGGCAGAACGCCGCGCAGGTGCGCACCCTGGTTCAGAGTTTTGACGAAACGGCACAAGACCAGGCCAAGCGCGATTTTGTGTTGTTCAAGTCGCGCTTTGCGGGGGACTTTGCCCTGCAGGAGCAGCCTGCGGACGATGGCAAGAAAGAAGCAGTGCTCAACTTTCAGGGCACGCCTGTCAACGCCAACTTCGAAGTGGTTGATCGATTCACCAAAGACAGCGCGGGCGCCATCGCTACGATTTTTGCGCGCACCGGAGAAGACTTCATACGTGTGACCACATCGCTCAAAAAGCAGGACGGCGAGCGGGCCTACAAGACGCTCCTGGATCGCAACCACCCTGCCTACCCGTTGATGAAAGAGGGCAAGACTTATATCGGCCGCGCCAATCTGTTCGGCAAGGAATACATGACGGTGTACGAACCGATTCGGGAAGGCAACCAGACGATAGGCATTTTGTTCATTGGCTCAGACATTGGTCCCATCCTGGGCAAGCTCACCCAGATGATGGCCGGACAGAAGCTCTTTGAGACGGGCGCCATCTATGCCGTGAACACATCCTCTGGGGCGGCGCGGGGGCGCCTGGCGGGCCTGCCCGATGCTGCGGCGGCCGTGGATGAAAAGACCGATGACGGAAAGGCATGGCTTGCCCAGTTGACCCAAAAGGAACAGTCGACCGACTTCGAGGCGGTTTGGTCGCCTCGCCCGGCCGCGGTCAAGAACGAGCGGCACTTTGTGGCGGTAGAGCGCTACAAGCCCTGGAACTGGGCCATCGTCGCCGAAGCGCCCGTGTCCGAGATGATGGAGGATGCCCGGGCCGTTCTGGTGTGGCTTTGGGTAGGGGTTGCCGCGGCGCTGCTCATCCTGACCGTGGTGCTGGTCTATGCCACACGGCGCTTGGTGGGCCAGCCGGTGCAGCAATTGAGTGCAGCGCTGGGGTACCTGTCGCAGGGTGATCTCACCCGGGCAGTGGACATCCGCTCCGACGATGAAATCGGCGCGCTGGGGCGGGCCATGGAAGGGTTTCGTCAGCGCCTGGTGCAGAGCCTGGGTACCGTGCGCCGCAGCGCAGACAGCGTGTCCTCTGCCAGTTTTGAGATCGCGCAGGGCAACCACGATCTGTCGGCACGCACAGAGACCCAGGCCAGCTCGCTGGAGGAGACTGCCGCCAGCATGGAGGAGCTGGGCTCCACCATCCGCCACAACGCAGACAACGCCTCGCAGGCAAGCCGCTTGGCGGCCAGCGCGAGCCAGGTGGCCGCAGAAGGCGGGCAAGTGGTGGCCCAGGTGGTCAGCACCATGCACAACATCCATGGGAGCAGCCAGAAAATTGCCGACATCATTGGCGTGATCGATGGCATTGCCTTTCAGACCAACATCCTCGCGCTGAACGCCGCAGTAGAGGCCGCGCGTGCTGGTGAGCAGGGCCGGGGCTTTGCCGTGGTGGCAAGCGAAGTGCGTAACCTGGCCCAGCGCACCGCTGCCGAAGCCAAGACGATCAAGGAGCTGATTGGCGCCAGCAGCGCCATGGTGCAAGAGGGCTCGGTGCTGGCCGACAAGGCGGGCAGCACCATGGGTGAGGTCGTGAATGCCATTCAGCGCGTGGCCGACATCGTCTCCGAGATCAGCGCCGCCACCAGCGAGCAGACTTCTGGCGTCAGCCAGGTGGGCGAAGCCGTCACGCAACTGGACCAGACCACGCAGCAAAACGCCGCGCTGGTGGAGGAAATGGCCGCGGCCGCGAGCAGCTTGCGCACCCAGGCGCAGCAGATGGTGGAAGCCGTGGCGCAGTTCAAGCTGGGACAACCGCAAGAGGCGCCAGACCTGCCTACGCTGCCGCGCTGATGCGCTTGGTATGTCGTTGGAATGCTATATAAATAATAGCTGCTAGCGCTTTGTGGTAAAGCGCTGGGGCCCAGTTCTGCTGAATTTTCTTCAGGCAGAGGCTGAGGGTGGGGCGAGACCCGCATGGCTGGGCTGGGGTGGCTGCGCAGCCAATACCTGCTGCGCCAGCCGCTGCACTGTCAGCGGTGCGCATCCTTCTGCATGGTTGCTCACGGTGATGTAGGCGTTGTGCCCCGCGCCGGTGATGCCAACGATGACCTTGGCGAGCGCTTGCAGTGTGGCGGGATCCGGGTCATGCAGGCGTTCGTAAGGTGCGTACCGCTTTTGCGCGTCTTCGTATCCATAGGGGCCGTGCAGTTCGTGCATGTTCCAGCGGCACACCAGCGGTGTAGGCCACAGCGCGCGCAGCACAGGCAATTGCTGCGCCAGTGGCGGCAGTTTGGGGTGCAGGCCCAAGCAGTAGGTGGCGCCGGCTTCGCGCAGCACGCTGGCGAATTCGGGGGTCAACCACTCGGGGTCGCGCACCTCAACGGCAATCACCCCATCCGGGGCGCGCGGCGCTAAGCGGGGCAGGGCCAGCAGCATGGCACGCAACTGGCCCAACAGCGATGGCATACGGTCCAGCAGCGCCAGTGGCAAGGGGCTGATCTGGAAGACGAGCGCACCCACCTTGTCGCCCAGGCCTTCCAGCGCTGGCTCTACAAATTCGCGCAGCGCCAGTTCAGGGTTCAGAAACGCAGGGTTGGGCTCGCGCCCCCTGCCGTCTTCCGCGCGCACCAGCGCGTCTGTGACCACATTGGGGGCTTTCACGACGAAGCGGAAGTCGCCCGGCACCTGCTCGGCGTAGCGCAGGTATTGGCTCACGGTCAGGGGGCGGTAAAAGTTGCGGTCCAGGCTGACGGTGCGCAGGAGTGGGTGGGCTGCGTAGGCTGCCAGGCCTTGCCTGGACAGCTGGGCTTCGGCATAGACCGCATCCCACACCAGCCCATTCCAGGCGGGGTACGTCCACGATGACGTGCCCAGCCGCAATTGCTGCGGCAGCGCCTGTGCCAGCGCGAGCATCTCGGCATGGGGCTCAGCCGGTCGCACCTTCAACCCCTTGCGCTGGGCCGGCGCGGCGGCTTCGGGTGCAGGCGGGGCGGGCTTTGTAGGGGGCGGCGCAGCCGGGGCAGGCGCGCCAAACAGGTCATCTTGCAATGGCAAAGCGGTCAATCAGGCGGGGTCGGGTCGGATGTTAGCCCGCTGCGGGCCTGTGGCAAACTCCCGCGCTTCGCGTTTTGTTTGTTTGAGTATCAGAGAGTTTGCCCACACATGCAGCAGATCATTCGGCAACTGGCCGCAGAAATCAAAGTAGGGGAGCAGCAGGTACGGGCTGCCGTCGAGTTGCTTGATGGCGGGGCCACGGTGCCCTTCATCGCGCGCTACCGCAAGGAAGTGACCGGCGGGCTGGACGATATCCAGTTGCGCGAACTGGAAGCGCGCTTGTCGTACCTGCGTGAGCTGGATGACCGCCGCGGTGCCGTGCTCAAGGCCATTGACGAGCAAGGCAAGCTGACCGACGCGCTGCGCGCCGCGATTGCTGCCGCGCCGACCAAGCAGGAACTCGAAGACATTTACCTGCCCTTCAAGCAAAAGCGCCGCACCAAGGGGCAGATTGCGCGCGAGTTTGGCATCGAGCCGCTGGCCGACAAGCTGTTTGCCGACCCCACGCTCGACCCTGCTGCCGAGGCTGCGGCCTTCACCAAGCCACCAGAAGTGCTGGACGACGGCAAACCGGGCGCAGATTTCTCTACCGTCCCGGCCGTGCTCGACGGCGTGCGCGACATCCTCTCCGAGCGCTGGGCCGAAGACCCGGCCCTGGTGCAGAGCCTGCGCGAGTGGCTGTGGGCCGAGGGCCTGCTGCGCAGCAAGAAGGTCGAAGGCAAGAACGAGAACGACCCTGAAGTCTCCAAGTTCCGCGACTATTTCGAATACGACGAACCCATTGGTCGCGTGCCATCGCACCGCGCACTGGCCGTGTTCCGTGGCCGGGGCCTGGAAATTCTGGAAGCGAAGCTGGTGTTGCCTGTGGAGCCGGAGCCCGGCAAGCCCAGCCTGGCCGAAGGCAAGATTGCCCTGCACCTGGGCTGGAGCCACCAGGGCCGCAAGGCCGACGACCTGATCCGCAAGTGCGTGGCCTGGACCTGGCGCGTCAAGCTCAGCCTCTCGACAGAGCGCGACCTGTTCGCCCGCCTTCGCGACGACGCCGAAAAGGTGGCGATCAAGGTATTTGCCGACAACCTGCGCGATCTGCTGCTGGCCGCGCCGGCCGGCCCACGCGTGGTGATGGGGCTGGACCCTGGCATCCGCACCGGCGTGAAGGTGGCGGTGGTGGACGCCACGGGCAAGCTGGTGGATACCGCCACGGTGTACCCGCACGAGCCCAAGCGCGACTGGGACGGGTCGCTCTTCACGCTGGCTAAACTGTGCGAAAAGCACGGTGTGAACCTGATCGCGATCGGCAACGGCACGGCCAGCCGCGAGACCGACAAGCTTGCTGCCGACCTCATCAAGATGGCTGCCAAGGCTGAACGCACCATCGAGAAGGTGGTGGTGAGCGAGGCCGGCGCGTCGGTGTACAGCGCCAGTGAATACGCTTCGCAGGAAATGCCCGATGTGGACGTGAGCCTGCGCGGCGCTGCCTCCATTGCGCGCCGCCTGCAGGACCCACTGGCCGAGCTGGTGAAGATCGACCCCAAGAGCATCGGCGTGGGTCAGTACCAGCACGACGTCAACCAGAGCGAGCTGGCGCGCACGCTGGGCACGGTGGTGGAGGACTGTGTGAACTCGGTGGGTGTGGACCTGAACACGGCCAGCGTGCCGCTGCTCTCCCGCGTGTCGGGCCTGTCGGGCAGCGTGGCCAAGGCGGTGGTGCGCTGGCGCGAGGCCAATGGCGCGTTCAAGAGCCGCAAGCAACTGATGGATGTGGCGGGCCTGGGTGCCAAGACGTTTGAGCAGAGCGCAGGCTTCTTGCGCATTCGCGGGGGTGACAACCCGCTGGACATGACCGGCGTGCACCCCGAGACCTACCCGGTGGTCGAGCAGATCATGGAGAAGACGGGCAAGCCCGTGGCCGAGATCATGGGCCGCGCCGACATGCTCAAGACCCTCAAGCCCGAGCTGTTTGCCAACAAGAAGTTCGGCGTGATCACCGTGAAGGACATCCTGGCCGAGCTGGAAAAACCCGGCCGCGACCCGCGCCCCGACTTCAAGGTCGCGCGCTTCAACGACGGCGTGGAAGACATCAAGGACCTCAAGGAAGGCATGATCCTGGAAGGCACCGTGAGCAACGTCGCACAGTTCGGCGCCTTCATCGACCTGGGCGTGCACCAGGACGGCCTGGTGCATGTGAGCCAGCTGGCCCACAAGTTCGTGAACGATGCGCGTGAAGTGGTCAAGACCGGCGACATCGTCAAGGTCAAGGTCATGGAGGTGGACGTGGAGCGCAAGCGCATTGGCCTGTCGATGAAGCTCGATGCCGCGCCGCCCCGCCAAGGCGGCGACCGTGGTGCGCCGCGCGACAATCGCTTTGAAGGTGCAGGGCGCGGTTACGCACAGCCACAGCGCCGCGCCCCTGAGCCCTCGCAGCAGTCGGCCATGGCGTCGGCCTTTGCCAAATTGCAACAGGTCAAGGGGCGCTGAGGGCGCAGCGGGCGTTTTGGCCACCACTGCCGGGATGGCACGGCCATAATCGCCCCAACTCTCACCGCCGCGCCCCCACTCCATGGAGCTCACCGCACTGCTAGGCCAACCTGTGGCGCTGCCGAGCCTTCCGCGCACGGTGGCGCTGCTGATGAACGAGCTGGCGCACCCTGAGCCCAACTTGCGCAGGCTCAATCTCTTGTTTGGCTCAGACCCAGCCTTGGCTGCGCGGCTGCTGGAGTTGGCCAATGCGCCAGCGCATCAATTGCCTCGGCAGGTGGCGGGCATCTCTGAGGCGTTGGCCTTGCTTGGCAGTGGCGTGCTGCGGACGCTGGTGTCGACCGCGACGCTGGGTACGGCGGCCCGCTCGGTGCCGGGCATCAATCTGCAGCAGTTCTGGCGCTACAGCCTGCACACCGCCAAACTGGCACGGTCGCTGGCCGGCGTGGTGTTTCAGCACCCCACGGCAGCGTATACCGCCGGACTGTTGCACTGCCTTGGCGAGCTGGTCATTCATCTGGCAAGTCCTGAAAAAGCCCAGTCCATCAACACCTTGGTGTCGCCCCTGGACATGCGCCGCGGAAAGGTCGAACAACGGATCTTGGGGTTCAGCTACACCCATGTGTCTGCCGCGCTGGCCCAGCGCTGGCTGCTCCCCCAGGTGGTGGTGGACGCACTGCAGTACCAGGCTGCGCCTTTCGAGAACACCGCGTACGAGCCACTCGCTGGCGTCATCCACCTGGCAGCGTGGCGCGTGCGCGCCCGCGAGGCCCAGTATTCTGAGCGCGAGCTGGCAGTCTCCTTTCCTGGAGAGATCGGGCTCGTGCTTGGCCTGGACATCGACATGGTGCTGCAGCAAGACCCGATTGACTGGACGGTGCGGCCCGAAGCGGCGGACTACCTGGTCTGAAAGGCGCTGCCGGCGTGCAGACCGTTCGGGTTTGTGCGCTGCGACAATCGGTGCAATGAAAGCACTGCGCATCCACGCCGGGCCCGTCGCCCTGCAACACATGACCCAGCATGGCCTTCGGCCACAGGATGTGGGGGTTGTGCCCGCCGCAGCGGGCGGCCCCAAGGGGCTCATCCTGGGGCCGCTGGACCGTTTTCTGTTTGGCGACTGGCTGCCGCAAGCCACGCAACCCGTGCATCTCGTTGGGGCGTCGATTGGAGCCTGGCGCATGGCCACCGCCTGCCTCAAGGACCCGGTGGCGGCTCTTGAGCAACTGGAGGACGCTTACGTGCGCCAGCACTACGATGTGCCGCCCGGCAAGAAGCGCCCGCCCGCAGCCCACGTCAGTGAGCGTTTCAGCCAGAACCTGCAAACCTTTTATGCCGGGCGTGTGGACGAGGTGCTTGAGCATCCCCGTTACCGTCTGCATGTGATTGCTGCGCGAGGCCGGCATGTGCTGGGGCGCGAGCATTCGGTGGCCACGCCCCTGGGGTACCTGGGCGCTTTCATGAGCAACGCGGTGCACCGCAAGGCCCTTGGGGCCTGGCTGGAGCGGGTGGTGTTTTCCTCTCCGCTGGAAGGCAGGCCCAGTGGTGCTCCGTTGCCTTTTGGCACGCACGATTACCGCACCCGGCAGGTGCGGCTCACGCCGGCCAACTTCATGGATGCCCTGCAGGCCAGTTGCTCCATTCCGTTCGTGCTGCAGGCAGTACACCATATTGCAGGCGCGCCGCCAGGGGCGTACTGGGATGGAGGGCTGACCGATTACCACATGCACCTGGCCTATAACCATAGTCAAAATGCTATTGAAAATATAGCTGCCAGCGCTTTGTTATCAAGCGCTAGCGGCCAAAATGTTGCTCAACGCCCAGCGTCGCAGGCCTTGGGCGACAAGGGGGCTGGTTTGGTGCTGTATCCACATTTTCAGCACCAGGTCGTTCCCGGCTGGCTGGACAAGACCCTGCGCTGGCGCCACAAGTCCACCGCAGCATTGGACACCATGGTGGTGCTCTCGCCCGATCCGCAATGGGTCCAGACATTGCCCAACGCCAAGCTGCCCGATCGCCAGGATTTCACGCACTACGGGCAGGACACCGCCGCCCGTACCCAGGCCTGGCTGGCAGCCACAGGGGCGGCCCAGCAGCTGGCCGACGAGCTGGCCGAGTGGTTGCTGCGGCCGGACATCGGCTTAATTCAGCGCCTGTAGGTTGTGGCAGGGCGATGTGTGATCGGGGCCGTTAACCCCCCGAAGCTAGCGTTTGCCGCCGTTCAGTGCAGCGCTGATGCAGTGGCCACACTGCGCTGGTAGCTGCGGGCCCAGTCGGCCACTTCGTTGCCTGGCATCGGGTGAGCAATGGCGTAACCCTGCAGCACGTGGCAACCGAGCTCGCGCAGTTTGAGGGCGTGCTCTGCGGATTCGGCACCTTCGGCAACCAGCGTGCATTCGAGCGCCTGCGCCATGGCAACCATGGTGGTGACGACGGTGGCGTCCTCCGCACTGTGCAAAACGGCCTTGACGATCGACTGGTCGATCTTCAGCGTATCCACTGGCAGTTGCGCCACCCAGGCGAGCGTGGCCTTGCCCACGCCAAAGTCGTCCAGCGCCCAGCGCACACCCAGTTCCTGGTGGCACTGGTGCATCAAGGCCTGCAACTGCGGGGGCTCATGCGCTCCTGCGCTTTCCTGTATCTCCAACTGCAGCAGCTGTGCTGGCAGAGGGGCGAACAGCCCCAGAAGGTCTTTGAGCCGTGCCGCAAAGTTGCTGCGATGCAGGTGGGCGGTAGCGATGTTGATGCCCACGGTCCAGTCCAGGCCTTGGACGTGCCACTGCTGCATCTGGGCGAGCGCTTCCTTGAGCACCCATTCGCCCAGTTCCGCCACCAGGTCGGCGTCTTCGATGAGGGGCAGCACATACTCGGGCCCCTGCAGGCCATGCTCGGGGTGCTGCCAACGCAGCAGGGCTTCCACGGCCACGATTTCGCCGGTGGTTGGGCGCACCTGGGGCTGGTAATGCAGGCGCATCTCGCCCGTGCGCAGAGCCTGGGCCACGCGGGTTTGCTGGGAATGCGGGGTCTGCACCATGGCGTCGGTCTGCGGATCAAAAAACCGCAATTGCTGCCGGCCTGCCTGTTTGGCTTGGCACATGGCTTGGTCGGCACGCCGCAGCAGCGTGGTAGGGCTGCCGTCTGCCAGCGGGTACACCACCACGCCCATGCTGGCGGTAATGTGCAGCTGCTCTTCATCCATGGCGTAGGGCTGGCACAACTGCGCCAGCAGCCGGGCCGCGTGTTCCTGCACTGCGGGCAGATCGGGCTGGTTGCCCAGCAGCAGCACGAACTCATCCCCTGCCATGCGCGCCACAGCGTCGTGCGGGCCGGCAAAGGCCCGCAGGCGCAGGGCCACTTCGCGCAGGGCACGGTCACCCTTGGTGCTGCCGTGCTCTTGGTTGAAGCGTTGAAAACGGTCCAGGTCGATCATGCAGACAGCGAGCAGCGTGTGCTGCTGCTGGGCCATGAAAACGGCGTGGGTCATGCTTTCGGCCAATGCTGCGCGGTTGTGCAGCCCGGTAAGCGCATCGTGGTGCGCTTGCCACGAGATCTGGTGGCGGAAGTGCCGGCTCTCCGATACATCGTGGAACACCAGCACGCAGCCCACTGCAACGCCATTGCTTTTTCGGATGGCAGAGGCGGTGTACTCGATGGCATAGCGCTCGCCCGAGCGATGGATGAGGATGGGGTGCGCTGGTATTGTTGTTTGCGATCCGGCCGCTGGCTCTGCATCGGGTGCCTGGTGCAGGGAGTCGGCCAGCCTGAACACTTCTTCAAGCGGCCGGCCCATGGCCTGGTGGGTTTTGTACCCCGTCAAGAACTGCGCGGCTTCGTTGATGGTTTCGATCGTGCCCTGCAGGTCCGTGGTGATGATCCCGTCCCCCCCGGGCACGGCTGGGGGCGCCATGCTGGCCTGCTGGGCTTGATGGAGTGCCTGCAACGTGCGGTGGCGGTCACTGGCCGTGACAAGGGTGCCGATGGTCCCGGCAATCACTCCGGAGTCTGCCAGAGCGTCTGCCGGCTGCGCGGGCAGGGCCGGTGGCAACGCAAGGCCAGGCACGGCTTGGGGCGCAGATGCTTGAGCTGCGGGCAAGGGGTGACCAAAGAGCCTTAGCCATTCCTCCTGCACGTCCAGGCACACCCCGTCGCTCAGGCGCACCGAGACGGGCACCGACGCCGCCAGGACCAGTTGTCTGGCAAACGCGATCTGGGCTGCCTGTTGCTGCTGGGTTGCCTCCAGCGCGCGCACGCGCTCGTGCAATTGGGCCGCCATGGCGTTGAAGCTCTCGGACATCGCCCGCTCCGATGGGCTGCCCGTGCCGCCCATGCGTGCTGCGAGGTTGCCCCGCTGTATTTGCCTGTGCGCATGCGAAACCCGCTGCATGGTGCGGACCTGATCGCGCGCGAGCCACGCCAGCAGTACCAGCACAAACAGGATACTGAACGCTGAGATGCGCGATTGGACCTGCAGGTCCGACCAAACCTGGTCTATGAAAACGCTGCTTTGCAACCCAAGCTTGAGCGAGCCCATGCTGCCATCGTCCAGTTGCTCGGACAGCTCCAGGGTGGGGCTCTCGATGCCCACCCGTTTGACGAACCAGTCCGGGGCTTCGGGAGCGCTGGGCGGCTGGACGGCCTCGACCTGCACTTGGCCTTGCGCTTGCCACTGCGCTATCTGGAGCAACGGAGCAAAGTACACCGTGCTGTCTTGCAAAACACGCCGGGCTTGCTCCGGATCATCGGGCGGCAGCTGGTGAAGCGCCGCCAGCAAGACGTGGCCTATGCGAGCCGTTTCAGTCCGCGCGCGCTGGCTGGCCGCTGCCGTCGAAGATTCCAGCATGTAGTGGTAGCGGACCAGACTGACCGCCACGATGACCAAGACGAACGGCGCGAAAACCCGCACAAACACTGTGCGCGCCTGCCATCGGGACTTGGGCATTTCTTGAGGGTGCATGGAGTTCTTGCGAGCATTCATCGGACCCCGTGCGCCTTGGCAGGGCCCGGGCCTTCAGTCCGCGACCTTTCTGGCAGGGCCCCAACGAGGTGCGCTGGGCAGCGGCTGAGTGTAAACGCGGGCGCAAAAGCGATCTCCTGCCAGGCCGGCGGGGGGCAACTCCGCCCTACGGCCGCGCGGCGCCTTCACAGGCTCTGTTGCAGCACGTCGCGGTATTGCTCTGGCGTGGCAACGCGGGGGTTGGTCTTGTGGCAGTGGTCGGCCATGGCTCCCTTGATCACGTCATCGAACAGATCGGGCTTCACGCCCATGGCTGCCAAGCCTGTAGGCAGGCCAAGGCGGGCATTCATGTCGCGGATGGCTTCGGGGATATCGCCAGCGCTGGCCAGGCCCATGGCGTGGGCCATGCGTTCCAGTCGCCGCTCCTTCTGAACGGACTCGGCGTGTGCATTGAAGCGGACCACCGCAGGCAAGAACATGGCATTGAGCGTGCCATGGTGCAGGCGCGGGTTGACGCCCCCCAGGCTGTGGCTGAGCGAATGCACTGCACCCAGCCCCTTCTGGAAAGCCATGGCTCCTTGCATGCTGGCGCTCATCATGTTCAGGCGGGCTTCGCGGTCACTGCCGTCACGGGTGGCTTTCTCGATAGACGCCCAGCCGCGTTCCAGGCCGTCCAGCGCAATGCCGTCGGCGGGCGGGTTGAAGGCGGCAGACATGAACGTTTCCATGCAGTGCGCGATGGCGTCCATGCCGGTGGCGGCCGTCAGCATGGGGGGCAGACCCAGCGTGAGTTCGGGGTCGCAAATGGCGGCCTTGGGCACCAGGTTCCACGAGTGAAAGCCCAGTTTGCGGTGGTCGTTCACAATGATGATGGCGCCGCGCGCCACTTCGCTGCCGGTGCCGCTGGTGGTGGGCACGGCAATGACCGGCGCAGTGCGCTCGCTGATGCGGGGGGAGCCGCCCTCAATGGTGGCGTAGTGGGTGAGGGGGCCTTCGTGCGTGGCCGCGATCGCAATGCCCTTGGCGCAATCGATGGCCGAACCGCCACCCACCGCGACCAGACCGTCGCAGGCGTGGGCCTTGTACACCTCTACCGCCGCGCGTATGGCCGCTTCAGTGGGGTTGGCCGGCGTTTGGTCGAAGACGGCCACAGGCAGGCCAGGCAGGGCGTCCCGCGCCTTTTGCAAAACCCCGGCGGCTTTCACGCCGGGGTCGGTCACGATCAGTGGGCGGGTGATGCCCACCCGCTCGCACTCCTGGCGCAGCAGCTGCACTGCGCCAAACTCGAACTGGATCTGGGTCACGTAGTTGATGAATGCCATGGTGTGGGTTGGATGTGGAGATGAACGCCAGCGATTACGATAGCCGCCAGCCCGCAATGGCCCACTTTATAAGGAGGAGACACACATGCCTACGAAGCAAACCCTGATGGCCATGCTGGCCGCCGTCACCTGCGCGACAAACGCCAGCGCCCAGTGCCTCACCGATGCCCAGGTGTCCGATCTGGTGGCCAGCTATGTGGCCAAAAAGCCAGCGGCCGACATCGAGGGCCTGTCAGATGCGGACGGCGCCTGCACCCGGGGCAAGGTCAACAGTCTGTTGGCGCAGCGCCTGGGCAAGGTGGTTGGCTACAAGGCGGGGCTGACGAATCCAGCCGTGCAAAAGCGCTTTAACACCGACAAGCCCGTGTGGGGCAAGTTGTACGAGGGCATGGTGCTGGCCAACGGCGCCGCAGTGGAAGCTGCTTTCGGCGCGCGCCCTTTGTTTGAAGCGGACATGCTGGTGCGTGTGAAGAGCGCCGACATCAACATGGCGAGAACGCCCATGCAGGTGCTGGAGTCCATTGATCAGATTATCCCGTTCATTGAACTGCCCGACTTGCTGGTGCAGGCGCCCCCCAAGCTCAACGGTGCTGGCGTCAGCGCCATCAACGTGGGCGCCCGGCTGGGCGTGGCGGGTGCACCCCTGGCTGTCCCGGCCTACCGGGCGGAGCGGTATGCCTTCTTGCAGGCGCTGGCGGACATGCAGGTCAGCCTGACCGACGCAACGGGCACGCGCCTGGGGGGCGGCAAAGGCAGCGACATCTTGGAGCACCCGCTCAACGCCGTGGTGTGGCTGGCGCAAGCCCTGTCAAAAGAAGGGCTTGCAATGCAGCCGGGCGATCTGATCAGCCTGGGCTCCTTTTCGCCACTTTTGCCGCCCAGGCCTGGGCTGTCTGTGACCGCTACGTTTGATGGCCTGCCGGGCGCAGCGCCAGTGCGTGTCACCTTCAAATAAATCTGCCTTGTTGGCTGTGAACCCGCGGAGCCCTGCGTTTTGACTGATCTGCACATCCACCACACCCGCCTGACGCCGCAGATGCGCGGCGTGCTGCAGGGCATGGCGCGCGCTGGCCATGCACCTTTGCACACGCGCACGCCCGAAGAGGCGCGCAAGGCTTACGAAGCTGGCGCGGGCGTGCTGGAAGTGGCCAAGGCGGCGCTGCCCCGGGTGGAAGACTTCTACATACCGGCGCGGGACGGTTACCGCATGCCAGCGCGGCTGTATGCACCTGTCGCAGCGGGGGGCGCTGCGCTGCCGTTGCTCCTGTACACACACGGCGGTGGCTTCACCATTGGCAGCATCGCGACGCACGATGTGCTTTGCCGTGAACTGGCGCGGCTGTCGGGCGCCATGGTCGTGTCGCTGGAATACCGCCTGGCGCCCGAGCACCGGTTTCCCACTGCGTGCAACGACGCCTGGGATGCGCTGGTCTGGCTGGCTCAGCATGCCGCCACGCTGGGCGCAGACCCGGCACGGCTGGCGGTGGGGGGCGACAGCGCCGGGGGCACCCTGGCTGCGGTCAACGCCATCTTGGCGCGCGATGCGGGATTGCCGCTGGCCTTGCAGTTGCTCTTCTACCCAGGCTGCGCCGCGCACCAGGACACACCGTCCCACGCCACCTTCTCCCGCGGGTTGGTGCTGGAGGAGCCCGCCATCAGCTGGTTCTTTGGGCACTATGTGCACAGCCGGGCTGAGCGCGAGGACTGGCGCTTCGCGCCGCTGCATGCTCCTGATGTGGAGGGCGTGGCCTGCGCATGGATCGGTTTGGCAGAGTGCGACCCGCTGGTGGATGAGGGCGTGGAGTACGCCGACAAGCTGCGTGCCAGTGGCGTGATGGTGGACCTGGAGATCTACCGTGGCGTCACACACGAATTCATCAAGATGGGCCGTGCCGTGCCAGAGGCACTGAAGGCCCACGCCGACGCGGCCCGCGCGCTGCGGCAGGCCTTTGGAATGGAGTGATCACCGAATGCTGCGCCAGAACTTTCGTTGCATGCACCGCCTGCGCGTACGCTGGGCGGAAGTGGACATGCAAAAGATCGTGTTCAACGCCCACTACCTGATGTACATCGACACCGCCATGTCGGACTATTGGCGCGCACTGGCGCTGCCCTATGAGGCCAGCATGAAGACGCTGGGCGGCGAGATGTATGTGAAAAAGGCCACGCTGGAATACCACGCGTCTGCGCGCCTTGACGACACCTTGGACGTGGGCCTGCGCTGCGCCCGCATTGGCAATTCATCCAGCTTGTTTGAAGCCGCCATTTTCTGCGGTGACCGGCTGCTGGTGAGTGCAGAGCTGGTCTATGTTTTTGCCGACCCTGCCACACAGACGTCCACCCCCGTTCCGGCTGCGCTGCGGGCAATGCTCGACGGTTTCGAGGCGGGCGCCGAAATGGTCGAGGTGCGCACCGGCGACTGGAACACGCTTGGGCGTGACGCCGCGCGCCTGCGCACGGCCGTGTTCGTGCGTGAACAAGGCATACCTGCCGATGTGGAAGCCGACGCGCTCGATGCCAGTGCACGCCACGCTGTGCTCTACAACCGCCTGGGGCAGCCCGTGGCCACGGGACGTCTGTTGCAACAGGCGCCAGGGGTAGGTCGCATCGGCCGCATGGCCGTGGATCGCTCGGTGCGCGGCGCGCGATGGGGTCGCGTTCTGCTTAATGCCCTTGTCGATGCCGCCCGCGCAAGGGGCGACAAGCAGGTGCAGCTGCACGCGCAGTGCAGTGCACAAGGTTTTTACGAACGCTCTGGCTTCGCTGCCGTTGGCATGCCCTACGAGGAAGCCGGGCTGCCCCACTTGTTGATGGCGAAAGACCTTTGAATCTCGAGCTCTGAATTTCGCTGCAGTGCCGGCGGCCCTGCCTCGCGCCGTTTGCGAAGCGTTCGCACGGGGTATCGCGCTGGGCTCCGCTTCGGTCGGGTGGCTCAGATGTCTTCGAGCAATGGATAGGGAAGAGTCTGCAATTGCAAGGCAACGCCACCGGTTGCGCCCACCTGCAGCGGGTGCTCGGTGGCTGCAATCTGCAAGGAGACCAGCGCATCGACACCGCCGTGGGGCGAGGGGGCTACCTGCACCACGGTGCCGCACGGCTGCTCGAGATCGTCTTGCGTGAATACCTCGCTGCCTACCGTAAAACCGCTGCTCGCATGGGCGATATAGGTGCGACGCTTGAGCGTGCCGCGGAACTGGCTGCGTGCCACCACTTCCTGGCCGGGGTAACAGCCCTTTTTGAAATTCACACCTCCCACGGATTCATAGTTGAGCATTTGCGGCACGAACGCCTCGCTCAACGGGGCTGTCAAGGTCGGCACGGCGCTTTGCACCTCGCTCCAAAGCCAAAGGGATGCGTCCAGTGCGGGGCCTTGGGGCGCTGGGTTGCCCTGAGGAGCCACCCACAGAGCGCGCGGTTGGCCCGCAGCCGGGTACAAATGCACCAGGGTTGCCTGGTCAAAATCGGCTTTGGCCCACGGCTCATAAGCGCCACCAGCTATTGATTTAAGAGCGTCTCCAGCCACGCCGTACAGTGCAAAGTCTGCGGTGGCATCGCTGAGCTTGGCCTTGGCGCGCAGAACGAACATGGACAGGCGCTTGAGTGTGGGGGTCAGCAAGTCCTGGCTGCACACCAGCAGCACCTCGGTGGCGCTGCGCTTGAAGCCGATGAAGCTCGCCTGCATGCGCCCTTTGGCAGAGAGAAACGCTGCCAGCCGGGCGTGCTGCATGTCCAGCAGCGCAAAGTCCTGCGTCAACTGGCCGTGGAGGAATTTCGCGGCGTCTTCGCCTTGCACGCGAATCACGCCGAGGTGGGACAGGGGGGCAATACCGTTCAGAAGCTGCGTCATGGCTGAATTATGATGCCCCCTCCTTTTCACACAGGCAGCAGGGTTGTGCGACGTTTACTGGCATGGGTTTTTGTTCTCTTGATCGCCTGCGGCGCCGCTGCCGCATGGTGGTTGCACGAACCCCTGGTCACTGGCGCGCAGCCGCTGGAGCTGGCGATCGAGCCGGGAACCACCCCGCGTGGCGTGGCCCGCGACGTGGTCACAGCGGGAGCCCAGACCAACGCGCAATTGCTGTACGCCTGGTTCAGGTTGTCAGGGCAAGATCGGCAGATCAAGGCCGGCAACTATGAAATCCCCGTCGGCACCACTCCGCGCAGCTTGCTGCGCATGCTGGTGCGTGGAGAGGAGGCTCTTCGCACGCTGACGGTGGTGGAAGGCTGGACCTTCCGCCAAATACGCCAGGCGCTGGCCAAGGAAGAGCAGATCAAGCAGGACACCGCCCAGCTCAGTGCTGAGCAAATCATGGAACAACTGGGTCGCCCTGGCGTGCACCCGGAAGGCCGTTTCTTTCCAGACACCTACTCCTACGCCAAGGGCTCCAGCGACTTGGCGCTGTTGCGCCGTGCCTTGCACGCCATGGACCGCAGGCTGGAAGCCGCATGGGCTTTGCGCTCGCCGGATGTGCCACTCAAGTCCCCCGACGAGGCTTTGATTTTGGCCAGCATCGTTGAGAAGGAAACCGGCCGGGCCAGCGACCGGACGCAGATTGCGGGCGTGTTCGCCAATCGCTTGCGGGCCGGAATGCTGCTGCAGACCGATCCCACCGTAATCTACGGGCTGGGCGACAAATTTGATGGCAACCTGCGCCGCCGCGACCTGCAGGCAGACACGCCCTGGAACACCTACACCCGCCCGGGCCTGCCCCCGACACCCATTGCCATGCCGGGCAAGGCGGCTTTGCTGGCGGCTGTGCAACCCGCCTCCACACGGGCGTTGTACTTTGTTGCCAAGGGCGATGGATCCAGCCATTTCAGTCCCAGCCTGGAAGAGCACAACCGCGCCGTGAATCGCTACCAGCGGGGGCAATCCCAGTAAGTCACCCGTGCGCGGCGACGCGGCGCTCGCTCGGCAGGCCCCAGTTGCGCGGGGGCGCGGCTTCACCATTGAAGGGTTTCATGTCACGTTCTGGCTTATTCATCTCGTTCGAAGGCATTGATGGTGCGGGCAAGTCGTCGCACATTGAAGGCCTGGCGCAGGCCTTTCGCTCACAGGGGCGCAGCGTTACGCTGAGTCGCGAGCCCGGCGGCACGCCGTTGGCCGAGAAGCTGCGCGAACTGGTCTTGAACGCCCCGATGGACGCGTTGACCGAGGCGCTTTTGATCTTTGCTGCCCGGCGCGATCATCTGTGCCAGGTCATTGAACCCGCACTGGCGCGTGGCGATGTGGTGCTGTGCGACCGTTTCACCGACGCCACGTTTGCGTACCAGGGGGCAGGGCGGGGCTTTGATTTGGGATTGCTATCAATTTTGGAGCGCATGGCGCAGACAGGGGTTGCGCCAGAACCGGATTTGATGCGCGAACCGGACTTGACGGTGTGGTTTGACCTGCCCCCGGAAGTGGCTGCCCAGCGGCTGGCCGGAGCGCGCGTACCCGACCGGTTCGAAGCCCAGCCGGTTGAGTTCTTCCGGCGTGTTGCGCAGGGCTACGCCGACCGTGCGGCGGCGGCTCCACAGCGATTCGCCCGCCTCGACGCCGCCCAAGACCGTCATCGCGTGTGGCAACAACTCACCAGCGTTTTTGTCCGCAAGGGTTGGCTTTCAGTCATGGTGCCCACGCCGGGAGTCGTCTCGTGAGTGGTTCGCCTACCTCTGAAGTATTGGCACTTGCGCCCTGGATAGCGGCGCAGCGCTCCACCTTGCTGTCGCAGCGCGGTCATGCGTGGCTGCTGCAGGGCCCCTCTGGCTTGGGCCAATACGCCCTGGCCATGGAACTGGTGCGTGCCTGGATGTGCGACGCGCCCACCCCGCAAGGCGCATGCGGTCACTGCGCGAGCTGCCACGCCATCGATGTACGCACCCATGCCGATGTCTGCGTTCTCATGCCGGAGGTCCAGATGATGGAGTTGGGCTGGCCTCTGTCGGAAAAGGCCCAGGCTGACATTGACGATAAAAAACGCAAACCCAGCCGTGAAATCCGCGTGGAGGCCATGCGTGATGCGGTGGAGTTCTCGCAGCGCACATCTGCGCGGGGACGCGGCAAGGCGGTGCTGGTGTACCCCGCCGAGCAAATGAACCACGTCACGGCCAATGCCTTGCTCAAAACTCTGGAAGAGCCGCCGGGCGATGTACGCTTTGTGTTGGCCAGCGAGGCAGCGCACCAGTTGCTGCCCACGATTCGCAGTCGTTGCCTCGGCCACACCATGGTGTGGCCCGCGCAGGGCGAGATGCTGCAGTGGCTGCAATCGCAGGGCATTGGTGCGGACGCTGCCACGGCTTTCTTGCGCGCTGCCGGCGGTCGGCCCGGTGACGCGCTGGCGGTAGCGCGTTCGGGGCGCAGTCCCCAAGCCTGGGCATCATTGCCGCAGGCTATGGCACGCGGCGACGTTACTGCACTGGGCGATTGGACGCCGCCCCAGGCCATTGATGCTTTGCAAAAGCTCTGCCACGACCTGCTGGCCCTGGCGGTGGGGGCTGCACCGCGTTACTTTGCCGCAGCGGATTTGCCCAAGCCGCCGCCACTGGCTTCGCTCACGCGCTGGTCCAAATCTCTGGCCAAGGAGGCGCGCACCGCAGACCATCCTTTCAATGCCGGGCTCATGCTGGAGGCGCTTGTCGCCCAGGCGCGAAACACCCTACACTCCAGGCAATCAACGCATTCGTCACCATGAGCACTCCGTCCACCGCCCCCCGTCCCAGCGTCATGCAGCTGGCCATCAAGGAAAAGGGCGCTTTGTATGCTGCGTATATCCCGTTCTTTGTGGAAGGTGGGATTTTTGTGCCGACCCAGCGCGACTACAAGCTGGGGGATGACGTGTACGTACTGCTCACACTGCCCGACGATACGCAACGCTACCCCGTGGCGGGGCGCGTGGCCTGGGTCACGCCTGCGCGCGCCGCCGGGAACCGGACGCAGGGCGTTGGTATCCAATTCCCGAAGGACGACAAATCTCGCCTGCTCAAGCTCAAGATCGAAGAAATCCTGGGAACTGCACTGGGCTCCGAGCGTCCTACCCAGACCATCTGATGGCGCCGCCGCGCCCTGTGCCGACCCGCGCTGGCTGGTCGGCTTTTTTATTTTGATGCCGCATGTTTACCGATTCGCACTGCCACCTCTCGTTTCCTGAGCTTGTCACCCAGATGCCAGCCATTCGTCAGGCGATGGCCGAAGCGCGCGTTGAGCGGGCGCTGTGCATATGCACGACCATGGAAGAGTTTGGGGACGTGCACGCGCTGGCGTTGAGCTACGACAATTTCTGGAGCACCGTGGGGGTGCACCCCGACAACGAAGGCGTGCAAGAACCCACCGTTGAGGACCTGCTGGAAAAAGCCGCCTTGCCGCGTGTCGTGGCCATCGGCGAAACGGGCCTCGACTACTACGGCATGGAAGATCGCAAGGGGGGGCGCAGCATTGCCGACCTGGAATGGCAGCGCAATCGGTTTCGTACCCATATCCATGCCGCACGCGCGTGCGGCAAACCTTTGATCATTCACACCCGCAGCGCGTCGGATGACACTTTGGCCATCTTGCGTGAAGAAGGCGAGGATGGGGCCGCCAACAGGGCAGGCGGGGTGTTCCACTGTTTTACCGAATCCATGCAAGTGGCCCGCGCTGCACTGGACTTGGGGTACTACTTGTCGTTCTCTGGAATCATCACCTTCAAGAATGCCCAGGACCTGCGCGACGTGGTGGCGTTTGCTCCATTGGATCGGATCCTCATTGAGACCGACAGCCCCTATCTCGCTCCAGTGCCGTATCGAGGCAAAACCAACAACCCTTCGTATGTGCCTTACGTGGCACAGCAGGTTGCTGCGTCGAAAGGGGTATCGGTGCAGGACGTGGCGGAGGTCACCAGCCGCAATTTCGAAACCCTGTTCAAAGAGGTGGTTGCATGATCAAGCGGCGTGCATTGGTGCTTGTGGCCGGGGCATCAGCAGCGTCTACGCTGGCCCTCGCTGGCTCGTATGAAGACTTTTTCACCGCTATTTTGCGGGACGATCCAGACACCATCACGGCTTTGTTGCGACGGGGCTTTGATCCAAACACCCGCGATGCCAAGGGGCAGGTAGGCTTGGTCATTGCATTGCAACAAGAATCCGGCAAGGCCTTTGACGCATTGCTGGCATCGCGCCAGACGCAGGTAGAGGCGCGCAATGCCCAGGACGAAAGCCCTCTGATGATGGCCGCCATCAAAGGCAACGTGGACGCCGTCCAGAAACTGATCGCGCGCGAGGCCGGCGTCAACAAGACCGGCTGGACGCCTTTGCACTACGCGGCTTCTGGCGGCACCGATCAGCATCTTCGCGTGGCCGCGTTGCTGTTGGAAAACCACGCCTATATCGATGCTGCGTCACCCAACGGGACCACCCCGTTGATGATGGCTTCGCAGTATGGATCCGCAGATATCGTGAAGTTCCTGCTCGACGAGGGCGCCGATCCTACCCTCAAGAACCGACTGGGTCTGACGGCCGTGAATTTTGCGCAGCGGGTGAGCCGCAGTGAAGTGGCGGCTCAATTGGCGGCAGCCATCCGCAAGCGCCAACCCAATGCGGGGTCGTGGTAATCCCGGGCTCGAGAAGCATCCTCTCAGGTTGACATAGACAGAATCTGGCATCGCCACCCTGGCCGCGATGGCTGCGCGGCTGGCTGCTGTCAATGCTCACAGGGCGACAGGCGTACCAGTGCGGTTTTGCAGGCGGGCATACAGGCCGCCGGATGCGATGAGTTGCGCGTGCGTGCCTTGCTCAACAATGGTGCCACGTTCCATCACCACCACCCGGTCGGCATGCTCAATCGTCGACAGCCGATGCGCAATCACCAATGTGGTCCGTCCTTGCATCAGGCGCTGCAATGCGTCTTGGACCAAACGTTCTGATTCGGTGTCCAGCGCCGAAGTGGCCTCATCGAGTATCAGGATGGGCGCATTCTTGTACAGCGCACGCGCGATGGCCAATCGTTGTCGCTGCCCTCCTGACAGTTGCGCTGCGTTGTGGCCTGCCACTGTGTGGATGCCTTGAGGTAGCGCAGCAATGTGATCGGCCAAATTGGCGGCAGCCAAGCATTCGTGCACCCGACGTTCGTCCATGGCACTGCCCAGCGCCACGTTGGCCGCGATGGTGTCGTTGAACATCACCACGTCCTGGCTCACCATTGCAAACTGACTGCGCAGCGAGGCCAGGTTCCACGAGCCCAATTCTTGCCCGTCGAGCGTGATGCTGCCCCGACTGTTGTTGATGAAGCGCGGCAAAAGGTTGACCAAAGTGGTCTTGCCAGCGCCCGACGGCCCCACCAAGGCGACCACCTCGCCCGGCGCAACCCGCAGGCTGATGTTGTCGAGCGCCGGGGCATGGTCGGCGGCGAAAGAAACGCTCACCTGGCTCAGCACGATCTCGCCCTGCACCCTATCCGTGCTGTAGGACCCTTGTGTTTCTGCGCCTGTGTCGCCCAGCAACGACAGACCGCGCTCGAGCGCCGCCACCCCTCGTGTGATCGGGTTGGCCACGTCGGCCAGCCTGCGGATGGGTGCAATCAGCATCAGCATGGCTGTGATGAAGGAGACAAAACCGCCCACCGTGACGTCCTTCGAATCCACCACACCACGGCTTTGCCACAACGCAATGCAGATCACCACCGAAAGCGCTGCGGCCGCCAGCAGCTGCGTCAGCGGGGTCATGGCTGCAGACGCAATGGTGGATTTGATTGCCAGGCGGCGCAGGCTCTGGCTCAGCGCGCCAAACCGGCTTGCCTGGCCTTGTTGGGCGCCGTGCAGGCGCACCATGCGGTGGGCGAGCACGTTCTCCTCGACCACGTAGGCAAGCTCATCGGTGGCCTGCTGGCTGACCTTGGTGAGGTGGTACAGGCGGCGTGACAGCGTCTTCATGATCCACGCCACGCCGGGCACCACCACCGCCACAATCAGCGTCAGCTGCCAATTCAGGTACAGCAGATACCCCAGCAGGGCCAGCAGCGTAAAACCGTCTCTTGAAAGGCCCAGCAGCGCCTGCACCAGCAGGTTGGATCCGTTCTGCACCTCATAGACCACTGTGTTCGACAGTGCGCTGGCCGACTGGCGTCCAAACAATCCCATCTCTGCCGCCAGCACCCGGTCAAACAACGCCTTTCGCAGCAGCAGCATGCCTTCATTGGCAATTTTGGCCAGTGCATACTGCCCCACAAACTGCGCAAGACCCCGCACAAGGAACACGCCCATGATGGCCAGAGGAACGGTCCATAACTGCAGGGTGCCCTGCGTGAAACCCTTGTCCAGCAACGGTTGCAAAAGTGCCGGGATCATGGGTTCCGTCACTGCGCCCACCAGCGTGGCGGCAATGGCCAGGCCCCATGCCAGACGCTGGTGCCCGAAGTACACGGCCAGTCGGGCCAGTCTGGTCATCAAGGGAAGGGGCGGGGCTGAGGGCTGTGCGCCCCGGGATTCATTTGCTTGCATGTGGTGCGGATTCTACGTTTGCATGCAGCGCAGCCGGGCGCCGGCCCAGCCTCGTCCCGGCTGCTCAGCCGAGCGCGCGGCTGGCGTGTGCGGCACTGCTGGTGCAGCGAATGTGCGAAAACGGACTACGCGAGGTCGGGCGCTCGTCTTGCTTTGCAATGTGGAGGCGCTCAAGCCCAATGCGAATGAACCAGCCGGGCAAAAAATGCCCGCGCTCATCAGGGGTGCTGCACAGTTTGTCACAGGGGGCGCTGTCCAGTGTGTAACATTGAAGGCTGTCTTCCGCCACGCGGCGATAGTTCGGCTACTTCTGGACGCCAATGACCATCGAACAACATTCACACCAAACTCTCTCTGCGGCAACGCCGCACACCCCTCGCCGTCACGTGCTGGCTGCTCTGGCTGCCACATCAGCCATGCCGGCTCTGGCGCAATTCCGTGTAGAGGTGACCGGAGTGGGCCTGACGCAGTTGCCCATCGCCATCGCCCCGTTTCGTGGCGATGCGCAATCTCCTCAGAAAATCGCCTCGATCGTTCAAGCTGACTTGGAGCGCAGCGGGCAATTTCGCCCGGTGGATGCTTCAGGCGTTTCACTGGATGAGTCATCGCGCCCCGACGTCGCCATGTGGCGCCAAAAAAGCGCCGATTCTCTGGCCACCGGCAGCGTCACGCGCATGGCCGACGGTCGGTACGACGTGCGCTTCAGGCTTTGGGATGTGGTGCGTGGCCAAGACCTGGGGGGGCAGAGCTTTGTCGTGACCCAAGGTGACCTGCGCCTGGTGGCTCACCGCATTGCAGATTTCATCTACGAAAAACTCACTGGCGAGCGCGGCGTGTTTTCCACACGCATCACCTATGTCACCAAGACCGGTTCGCGCTATAGCCTCTGGGTGGCAGACGCGGACGGTGAAAACGCACAGTCGGCGCTGTCCAGCCCCGAGCCGATCATTTCTCCGGCCTGGTCGCCCAGTGGGGGGCAGATCGCTTATGTGTCGTTCGAATCGCGCAAGCCCGTGGTGTATGTCCACGACGTCGCCACGGGCCGCCGCAGGCTGATTGCAAACTTCCGCGGATCCAACAGCGCGCCCGCATGGGCTCCAGACGGGCGCACCCTGGCGGTCACGCTCAGCCGCGATGGCGGCTCCCAGCTTTACACGATCGACGCCAACGGCGGCGAACCCCGCCGCCTCATGCAAAGCTCGGGCATTGACACGGAGCCTGTGTTCTCCAGCGACGGCCGTAGCATCTACTTTGTGAGCGACCGGGGAGGTGCTCCACAGATTTACCGCGTGTCCACCAGTGGTGGCAACGCGGAACGCGTGACGTTTTCCGGCAGCTACAACATATCGCCGTCTATCAGCCCTGATGGCAAGTGGCTTGCATATATCTCTCGCGTGGGCGGGGCCTTCAAACTGCATGTGATGGACCTCGCCTCGGGCACAGCCAACGCCATCACCGACACCAACGCGGATGAGAATCCAAGCTTTGCACCCAACAGTCGCCTGCTGGTGTATGCAACCCAGCAGCAAGGCCGTGAGGCGCTGATGACAACCACGCTGGATGGGAAAATCAAGGCACGCTTGGCAGGACAGGCCGGGGACATCCGCGAGCCCGACTGGGGCTCGTTTCAAAAACAATGAACTTTTGAGTTTTATTAGCAATCTGTAATTTTTGGAGATTTTTGGATGATCAAACACGCAACTCTCGCTCTTTCGCTGGTCGCCCTGATGGCCGCTGGCTGCAGTTCAGGGGTCAAACTGGACGACGTTCCTGTGGAGGACAAAACTGGCTCTTCCTCTACTACCGGCAATGGCGCCAACTCGGGCAACACCAGCCAGAGTGGCGTGGCAGGCGTCGATCTGGGTCAGTCAGCGCGTGATGCTGCCGGCCCTGTGGGCGTGAGCCGTGTGGTGTATTTCGACTATGACAGCTACGTCATCAAGCCCGAATTCCAATCCCTGATCGAAGCCCATGCCCGTTTCATCAAGACTGGCGGCAACCGCAAGTTGATGGTGGAAGGACACACCGACGAACGCGGTGGTCGTGAGTACAACTTGGCCCTGGGTCAAAAGCGCGCTGAAGCCGTTCGCCGCGCGTTGGCTCTGCTGGGCGTGTCGGACGCGCAAGTGGAGGCCGTGAGTTTTGGCAAGGAAAAGCCTGCAGCCCAGGGCGGCACCGAAGAGGTGCATGCAAAGAATCGCCGCGCTGAACTGTCGTATCGCTGATGCGTTCCAGTCTCATCGCAGCACCCGTTAAGTCCCTGCTGACCGTCGTGCTGGCGGGGCTTTTTGCTACCACCAGCAGCGCTGCCATCTTCGAAGATGACGAAGCGCGCCGGGCTATTCTCGAGTTGCGGCAGCGCGTGGATTCGATGCAGGCGAGCCAGCAGCGAGCGGCCGACGATCAGCGGCAGGACAGCGAGCAACTGCGTCGCACGTTGCTTGATCTGCAAAATCAGATCGAAATCTTGCGTACCGAACAAGCCAAGCTGCGCGGCCAGAATGAGCAGTTGGTGAGGGACGTGGCAGATTTGCAGCGCCGTCAAAAGGATATTGCCCAGGGCGTTGACGAACGGTTGAGCAAGTTTGAGCCTCTGAAAGTGACGCTCGACGGACAGGAGTTCCAGGCGGACCCTGCTGAGAAACGTGACTTCGAAGCAGCTCTGGCGGTGTTCCGCGCCGGAAAGTTCGCTGACGCCAGCGTATCTTTCGCGTCCTTCGTGCGCCAGTATCCGCGCAGCGGTTATGGACCTTCGGCCCGTTTTTGGTTGGGTAACGCCCAATATGCACAGCGAGACTACAAAGAGGCCATTGGCAATTTCAAGCAATTGCTGTCGGATGCTCCCATGCATGCACGTGCGCCGGAAGCAGCGCTGTCGATCGCAAACTGCCAACTCGAACTCAAAGACAACCGTGCGGCGCGCAAGACGCTGGAGGATTTGGTGCGGGTCTATCCTCAGTCTGAGGCGGCACAGGCAGCCAAAGAACGACTTTCCCGCCTGAAGTGATCTCAACTCCTTTGCTCGCTTCGGGCGGCGCTTCTGTTCCTGCGCCAATCATTGATGATGTGACTCAGCGACGGTTCGCTGGCCTGGAGCGTCTATACGGTGTCCAAGGGGCAATGCGGGTGCGCAGTGCCCACGTGGTTGTGGTCGGTATTGGCGGTGTAGGCTCATGGGCGGTGGAAGCCTTGGCCCGCAGCGGAGTGGGCCAACTCACACTGATTGATTTGGACCATGTGGCCGAATCCAACATCAATCGCCAGATCCATGCGGTAGCCAGTACGGTGGGCCAAGCCAAAGTGTTGGCGATGCGTGACCGCATAGAGCAGATCAATCCGGGGTGCATCGTCAATTGCATCGAAGACTTCGTGCAGCCAGAAAATTGGCCCGGTCTGCTGGGTGAAAGTGCGGTGGATGCGGTGATTGACGCCTGTGACCAAGTGCGGGCCAAGACGGCCATAGCAGCTTGGGCCCTGGCCGAAAAGCGTTTGTTGATTTCAGTGGGCGCTGCAGGTGGAAAGCGACATGCTCACAAGGTGGATATTGACGATCTGGCAGCGACCACCCACGACCCACTGCTTGCGCAGCTCCGCTACCGACTCAGGAAGCACCACCACGCTGCGCGTGACGGAAAAAAAATAGGTGTTTCTTGCGTGTTCAGCCGGGAAGCCGTTGCGCCGCCCGATGCCTCTTGCGCGATCCAAAGTGGTGGCGATGGATCACTCAACTGCCATGGCTATGGATCGGTGGTGTCGGTTACGGCCACCTTTGGCCAATGCGCTGCGGGCTGGGTGCTCGACAAAATTGCGCAAACTTCTTCTGGTTCGTAAATTTCGATCTATAATTTGAGTCTTTGCAGAAATGCAAAAGACAGGTTGGGACGTTAGCTCAGTTGGTAGAGCAGCGGACTTTTAATCCGTTGGTCACAAGTTCGAATCTTGTACGTCCTACCACCCCTATTTGGCTTTGCCAAGAACCCGCTATTTGAAAAAGTAGCGGGTTTTGTTTTTTCTGCGGGCATGGAAGCTCGGCAAGGGCCCGCGGTGCCTGCGGGCCTTGTGCTTGCCCCGTTGTTCTTACGCCTTGCTCTTGTTTCTGGTGCCGGTTCTGTTGGTATGAAGTTTGGCTGTGCGCTGATGGTTGACGGGCTTGGCCTTGCTGCGGGTGGTTGTGTGATGGGGTTTTGCCTGTGAACTCTTCTGTGCAGTTTGTGCCTTTGTGCTGTGGTTGAGCCCCTTGGCCATGATGGCTGGCGACACAGCCAGTGCGAACGCGAGAACGAGGATTTTTTTCATGTTGTGATGGCTCCTGTTTGCCGAAATTGGCGCCGTGATGTTGCGTGAAGTCCCGGCGCTTTGCAATCGCGACACGGCCCCTTCAGCAGGCGTTCAGCATCATCGGTGGTTGCATCGTTGAAAGTGTGGCTTTGGCGCCGCAGCATGGGCTCCGCCGTTTCTGTACTTTGCAATGTGTTGACGAATATGCGGCGTCTCTGCTCTTCACCATCGCACACAACAGAGCGGCCCCCCAAATGAAAGAAAATAGAGGATTCTGAGATTGATGCCCCATCGGACGTCGGAAACAGAGATCCCATCACCGATCAAGAGTGGCGCATGTGTGCGCCGCAACAGCAAGAAAGAGAAGCACTATGGGCGCGCAGTGGAAAGCAAAGGGCAAGGCACTTGTGGCCGACGCCAAGGGCAAATTGTTTGGCAAGCTGGTCAAGGAAATCACGGTGGCTGCGCGTGGCGGGGCGGACCCTGCCAGCAACTCGCGGCTGCGCCTGGTGGTGGAGCAGGCTCGCAAAGCTTCGATGCCCAAGGACACACTTGAGCGCGCCATTAAAAAAGGTTCGGGCACCGGCGCTGACGCGGTGAGTTACGAGCGGGTGATTTACGAAGGATTTGCCCCTCACCAAGTCGCTGTAATGGTCGAGTGCCTGACCGACAACGTGAACCGTACAGCGCCTGAAATGCGCGTGTTGTTCCGAAAGGGGCAGCTCGGCACGTCGGGATCGGTGGCATGGGACTTCAACCATGTGGGCATGATTGAAGCGGAACCGGCCAAACCCGACGCGGATCCAGAACTGGCGGCCATTGAGGCCGGAGCGCAGGACTTCGAAGCGGGGGACGAAGAGGGCACCACCACGTTCTGGACCGACCCGACGGACCTCGATCTGGTCAGCCGCGCTCTGCCGGCCCAAGGGTTCACGGTTCTTTCCGCCAAGCTGGGCTACAAGCCCAAGAACCCGGTGAATCCTGCCAACCTCACTACCGAACAGCTGGAAGAGGTTGAAAGTTTTCTCGCCGCCATCGATGCCAATGACGATGTGCAAAACGTGTTTGTGAGCTTGGCGGCCTGAGCTGTGTGACCCACGCATGGAGCGAGCTCGTCTGAGTACCTGCTCTTCTGTGTTTCGGGTCGCTGCCCCGAATTTGCGCGCAGGGTGCGCTGCCCCGTTATGCAACTGATGGGCCAAGGAAGGCCTTCGGCAGCGCAGTTTGGCCAATTACTCCGACGAAACCATGACCGATCACTACTCTGCCTTGGGGCTGGCGGCCAATGCTTCGCTGGCCGACATCAAAAAAGCTTTTCGGCAAAAAGCTTCGTTCTACCACCCCGACCGCAACCATGCCGCAGATGCAGCGCAGCGCTTTGCGGCGGTACAAAAAGCGTACGAGGTGCTTTCGGATGACGCTGCTCGCCAAGCGTACGACGACAACCGCCGACGTAACTTGCTGGACGACCCGCTACAGACAGCCCGTGAAATCTGGCAGACCTACACCCACAACATTCTTGTCTCGTGAAAACTTCTCCTTTTTTCCATGACCTGCGCTCGGCTTATCAAGCAGAGATTGACGACCTGACCCAGGATTCCGAAGGCAAGGACGTGCTGCGCAAGCGGCTTGCCCAAAAGCGCTCGGAGATCGGGTTCCTGGTGAAGATGATGGAGCTGGCCCCAGAGATGGTGGCGGTCGTGTTCCACCAGGGGTTCCGGTTTGCTCGTTCCGCCACACTCGAGCAGGTGGTTGCGGCCGGAGGAGACCACTTGCCGACGTGGGAAAGCCTGTGCAGTTCTGTGACCCTTGAGCCCTGGGCCGAAGCTTTGGCCAAGACTGTGCTCGCTGAGCCCGGGGGCGACCGGTTCATGGTGATGGCCGCAGCGCTGGAATACCTGCAGCAGGCCCGCTTCTCAGGAGCACAAGACGGGGACGAGGCAGACGCGTCTGGCGAAGAGGACGATGCGGAAAGCCTTGAGCACGATGACGGCTACGATGCACTGAGCGCAGACGATGCCGTGGACCCACACAACAGCCGCAGCCGCGAGGAAGCCAGTGCCAACTGGCTGGCCGACGTGGGCTTTGAGCGCAAAGACTGATTCAAAGACCAACAGCAGACGCACAGATATCTATGTCCAATCACTTGGCTCTCATCACCAAAACCACCAGCCTCATCGCGGCGGGCGATATCGTCGGCGCGGAGTCTGCGCTGGCTGAACTGGCCGACGCGGAGGGCGACAACGCACTGATGGTGGTGCTCGATCAGCTGGAGCCTAAGGATATTTTGGCCGTCATGCGCGAATACGACGACTCCAAGGCTTCCGTGGTCAACATGCTGGTGACCCCTGAACAGTTTGCGCGGGCCATGGTGCTTGAAAAGCAGTACAAGGACCTCACCCACACACACCTGCGCAGTATGGTCAATGCCGTGGTGTTTCGTGACGATGCCGATCCCGTAGAGTTTTTGAACGCAATTGGTGATCTGGAAGGCGGGGCTGAAGCTCTTGCCAATTACTTTGCAGAAAAGTGGAGCCGTATTGAGGCGTTTGCCCGAACCGGCACTTTTGACGCGACCGAAGACTACGGGCTCACGCTCAGCGACGATGAGCTCTTGGCCTCGGGCTACGTGCAACCCCGTGTTGATTTGGATGAGGTGGCCGATCGCGACTGGATGCAGATGGCCTGGCTCCTGCGCTACGAATGCCGTGATTTGTTCATTGAAACCTTGCTCGTCTTGCGCGCCAAGGCCCGCGCATTTGATCTGGGGCTGGACGACGCTGACGAGGCCACAGAGGAAGATGATGGCAAATTTGAAACCAGCGAGACAGACCGCGGCAAGGCCACGCCTGCAGCCCGGGTGTCGGACGAAGAGTCGGCCATTTGAGTCGGCGTGCTCATCCAGAAATGTCCGAGACTACCGAAACCAGCGCCATGCCGATGGACCATGCAATCCAGCTGCACGACGCACGCCCGTTTTTCGACAAGGTCCTGGCCCATGGGGTGCAGCACGGAATCATTGATGTGCAGCGTCTCGCCGCGATCAACGCCGACGGTCCCAAAGGCATCGTGCAGATTGCGCGCTACTTTGGAAGCGAATTCCTGAGGCCTGAACTGGAAAAGGCGCGGGACCGCATGGTCAATCTGATCAGTCTGTACCTGTTGGAAACCACCGGCGGAGATCTGGGCAAGGCGGCGTTGTCGCTGCGCGACCACTCTTTGCTGTCGCGCTCAAAGGGCGGATCCGACATGCTCAAGCGCTTGATTGCCATGCCCGAGAGCAGCAATTTCGGCATGGCGGGCTATGACGATGCGCAGACCTCGCTGCTGGCGGTGTGGTCGCTGCGCAGCCATGCGGAGTACCGGGCCGAATTTGCTCGGCGCAGCGAGATTGCGCAGGCCATCGCCGCAGCGCAGTGGTTCGCGGAGCAATACGATCTTGACACTGATGAGCTGGAAGCAGCGGGTGCGGATGCAGAAGCCGTGATCCGCACGGGGCTCTTGGTGCAGGCGCTGGCCCCAAGGGCGATGGACCAAGGGGAATGGCCGCACACAGTGGCGTTCGAGAGGCTGGTCACCGCGCTGCGCAAAAAAAAGCAGCTTCGCTCACCTCAGCTGCGCCTGCCAGCAGGGCTGCCTGCCGACATGCGCGCGGTGGTAGAGGGGCAGTTCGAGGCTGTGCTTGCCGATTTCCCGAAATTACTGGATTCGGCCGTGCCGCTGCGCACCCTCCTGCGGCCCACGGGCGCCTTCCGGGCGCGGTACTTTCTGCTGGACGACCCTTTGGCCGAGGTGGACAGCTACCACCGCAGTCTGGACGCATTGGAAGAGGGCGCCGAGCCGCCACTGCTCGCCAGCAAGCTGTGGACGAGAACCACGCAGGGCAACGAGGACGAGCATTCGCTGCTGACGCTGTTTCTGTGTCTGGCCGCGGGGGCGCCGAAAAAGACCCTGCTGACCGAAAAAACCGCCGCCAGTTTGGTGCGCAAGATCCGTAAACACGGGTTGCAGCCGGACTTGGCGGAAGAGTTCATCCGGTCCCATGCCCCCGGCGCCTACCAGCAGGACTACATCGCGCTGTGGACTGGATTCGTCCAGGAAGCCTCGCGAACGTTGAGCAGCGACATGGATTACCAGTTGCATGACGCGCTGGCGTTGCTGCGCCGCGAATGCAACGTGATGCCCTGATCACCGCGCCCAGCTGATGGGGCCGCGTGGCCTCTCGCCATGCCGCTACCGATTTGCTGCAGGCGGCAGGTGACGGGTGGTCACGCCGCCCTCAGCGACTCTGCCTACGGACCCTCTGCACGAATCACCGCGCCGCGTCCATTGCGGTCTCGGGCGGTCTGCGGCGTTGCAAATACTCGCAATAGCCACGGCTATTGCTGCGCTTTGCGCCTTGCAGTCCATCCCGATCCCCAGTGCACACGTGCCGCTCAATTCGTGCAGAGGGTCCCCAGGCGGCCCATGCGCGGCCGTAAGGAAACTATTCAACCAACGTCCGACGGGTTGTGATTGCTGGAATGGTCGGGCGTGGCTGCCGATAATGCAGGGCTATGTCTTCTTCCGACCAGCGTTCGTCCAAGCCTTCCAGCAGCCCTTCACAGCCAGCGGTGACCCCTGCCGCGCCGCTGCGCATCGAGTTCCCAGAGTCGCTGCCCGTATCCGGCAAGCGCGACGAGATCATGGCGGCCATCAGCAAGCACCAAGTGGTGATCGTGTGCGGCGAAACAGGCTCAGGCAAGACCACGCAGCTGCCCAAGATCGCGCTGGCCTTGGGCCGGGGCAAGTGCAATGCCAAGCCCGGGCAAAAGGGCCAGCTCATCGGCCACACCCAGCCGCGCCGTATTGCCGCCAGCAGCGTGGCCAAGCGCATTGCCGAAGAGCTGAACACGCCGCTGGGTGATGTGGTGGGCTTCAAGGTGCGGTTCCAGGACCGCCTCTCGCGCGATGCGTCGGTCAAGCTGATGACCGACGGTATCTTGCTGGCCGAGACGCAGACCGACCCGCTGCTCAAGAACTACGACACCATCATCATTGACGAGGCGCATGAGCGCAGCCTCAACATCGACTTCCTGCTGGGCTACATCCGCCAGATCCTGCCGCGCCGGCCCGACCTCAAGGTCATCGTCACGTCGGCCACCATTGATGCGGACCGGTTTGCCAAGCACTTCGAATCGGCTAAGGGCCCTGCGCCCATCATTTATGTCTCGGGCCGCACCTTCCCGGTCGAGCAGCGCTACCGCCCGTTTGAAGAGACGCGCGACTACGGCCTGAACGAGGCCATCGCCGACGGCGTGGACGAGCTGTGGCAGGGCAACGCCGCCGGCGACATCCTCGTCTTTCTGCCCGGCGAGCGCGAGATCCGCGAAGCGGCCGACCACCTGCGCAAGCACCTGTCGCACCAGCCCGTGATGCGTAATGCCGAGGTATTGCCGCTGTTTGCGCGCCTGTCGCAGGCCGAGCAGGACCGCATCTTCGACGGCCACACGGGCCGGCGCATCGTGCTGGCCACCAACGTAGCCGAAACCTCGCTCACGGTGCCGGGCATCCGGTATGTGATTGACGCTGGCACGGCGCGCGTAAAGCGCTATTCTTTCCGTAGCAAGGTGGAGCAGCTCCTGGTCGAGCCGATCAGCCAGGCCGCTGCCAACCAGCGCTCCGGACGCTGCGGCCGAGTGGCCAACGGCATCAGCATCCGCCTGTATGACGAGGCCGACTTCAACAGCCGCCCGCGTTTTACCGACCCCGAAATTCTGCGGTCATCGCTCGCGGGCGTGATCCTGCGCATGAAGTCGCTGCACCTGGGCGATGTGGCGCAGTTCCCGTTCATCGAGGCGCCCTCGGGCCGCGCGATTGCCGACGGCTATCAGCTGCTGTCCGAGCTAGGCGCAGTTGACGATGCCAACGAGCTCACCCCCATGGGGGTGGAGCTCTCGCGCCTGCCGCTGGACCCGCGCGTGGGCCGCATGATCATTGAGGCGCGTGACCGCAAGGCGCTGGACGAAGTGCTCATCATCGCCAGTGCGCTGAGCGTGCAGGACGTGCGCGACCGCCCCATGGAAGCGCAGCAGCAGGCCGACCAGGCGCACGCCAAGTTCGACGACGACAAGAGCGAGTTCAGCGGGTACCTGAAGCTGTGGAAATGGATCAACGAGGCGCGGGGCGGGGCGCCCAGCCTGCCGTCGGCCCGTGCCCAGAAGGCCATGGCCGCGCAGAAGGCGCCGTCGCAGGCCTACCTGCCGGTGGCGCAGCGCAGCAGCGGACGCAGTACGCCAACAGAGCCTACCGCCTCCGCGGCCACCCCAGCGGTGCCCGCCGCCACGCACAAGCTCAGCAACCGCCAGTACGAGCAGCTGCTGCGCCAAAACTTCATCAGCATCCGCCGGCTGCGCGAGTGGCGCGACATCCACACGCAACTGCTGACGGTGGTGACCGAGCACAAGTGGCCCATCAACACCCAGCCTGCCAGCTACGAGCAATTGCACCTGTCCATGCTGGCCGGGCTGCTGGGCAACGTGGGCGCCAAGAGCGACGAAGAAGACTGGTACCTGGGCGCGCGCGGGATCAAGTTCTACAAGCACCCCGGCGCACACCTGAACAAGAAGCCCGGCCGCTGGATCATCGCGGCCGAGCTGGTCGAGACCACGCGCCTGTTTGGCCGCGGCATTGCCGCCATCGAGCCGCAATGGCTGGAGCAGATCGGCGGGCACCTGCTGAAGAAGCAGTTGCTCGACCCGCATTGGGAAAAGAAGTCGGCCGAGGTCGTGGCGCTGGAGCGCGCCACGCTGTACGGCATCGTGGTTTACAACAACCGCCGCATCAACTTCGGCAAGGTCGACCCGCACGCCGCGCGCGAGATTTTCATCCGCGAAGGCTTGGTGGGCGGTAACTGGGAGACAAAGCTGCCGTTCCTCGCCGCCAACCAGAAGCTGATCGCCAAGGTTGAGGAACTGGAGCACAAGTCGCGCCGCCAGGACGTGCTGGTGGACGACGAACTCATCTACGCCTTCTACGACCAGCAGCTGCCGCCCGAGGTATGCAGCGGCCACACGTTTGAGGCTTGGTATCGCGAGGAATCGAAGAAGCAGCCCGACCTGCTCAAGCTCACCCGCGAAGAGCTGATGCGCCACGAGGCCGCAGGCATCACCACCAACGCTTTTCCGCGCACGGTGCGGCTGGGCGGCGTGGACTGCGCCGCCACTTACCTGCACGAACCGGGCGATGCGCGCGACGGCATCACTGTGACGATTCCGCTCTTTGTGTTGAACCAGGTGAGCGACGAGCGCTGCGAATGGCTGGTGCCCGGCATGCTCAAGGACAAGATTCAGGCACTGCTCAAAAGCCTGCCCCAGCGCCCGCGCAGCCGCTTTGTGCCGCTGCCCGAATCGGCTACACGCCTGGCGGCACTGCTGGGCTCGCCCGAGCGTTTTGGCACGGGCAGCCTGACGGACGTGCTGCTCAAGCAGGTGCGCGACGAAACCTCGCTGGATGTGAAGCGCGCCGACTTCAAGCTCGACATGCTCAGCCCGCACCTGTTCATGAACTTCCGCGTGGTCGATGAACATGGCCGCCAGCTCGGCCACGGCCGCAACCTGGGCGCGCTGAAGGCCGAGTGGGGCGCCAAGGCACGGGGCGCGTTCCAGGCGCTCGCGGGGCTCAAGCTTGCTGGCGCGGGCGCTGAGAATGGAGAAAATGAGTCAAAAGTGCCTCCAGCGCTTGATGGTAAAGCGCAAGCAGCTATTAAAACAGGAGCAAAAGGTGCAGCTCCCGCGGTGAAACCGGTGGCCGCCACGCCCTCTGCGCCCGCCGGCCAGCGCTACACGGCGTGGACATTTGGCGAGCTGCCCGAGCTCATGGAGATCAAGAAGGCCGGCCAGACGCTGATCGGATTCCCCGCCCTCATCGACGGCGGCGACGCCGTGACCATCGAGGTCTTCGACGAACCCGAGGTGGCCGCCGCCAAGCACCGCGCCGGTCTGCGCCGCCTGTTTGCGCTGCAGATCAAGGACGCGCTCAAGTACCTGGAAAAGAACATCCCCGACCTGCAGAAGATGGCCGTGGCCTATATGCCGCTGGGCACGCAGGAAGAGCTGCGCGCCCAGATCATCGACGTGGCGCTGGACCGCGCCTTCTTGCTCGACCCGCTGCCCACCGACGAATTCGCGTTCAAGCGCCGCGTGGACGAGGGCCGGGGCCGCCTCACGCTGATCGCCAATGAAGTGGCGCGCCTGGCTGCGACCATCCTCACTGAATACGCGGCAGCCGCCCGCAAGGTCAAGGACACCAAGAACGCGCCTGACGCCACAGCGGACGCACTGCAGCAACTGCAACGCCTGGTGCCCAAGAACTTCATCGCCGCCGCGCCTTGGCCCCAGCTGGCCCATTACGCCCGCTACCTCAAGGCCATCACCCTGCGGCTGGACAAGGTCCGCGCCGACCCCGCCCGCGACGCCGCCAAGCTGGCGGAGCTGCGTCCGCAAGAGCAACGCTTCTGGCGCTTGGTGGCCGAGCGCAAGGGCGCGGTGGATGCGCGCATGCAGGAGCTGCGCTGGCTGCTGGAGGAGCTGCGCGTGAGCTTCTTCGCGCAAGAGCTGCGCACGCCGCAGCCGGTGAGCGTAAAGCGGCTGGACAAGCTGTGGGCGCAGATTCAAAGCTGAGGATGCAACGCAACGCAACGCAACGCAACGCAACGCAACGGGATGCGATGCGAGGTGAGGTGAGGTGAGGTGAGGTGAGGTGAGGTGAGGTGAGGTGAGGTGAGGCGAATGGCGAGCGCTTGAGGCCGTAGAAGGTCGGTGCCTCTGCGGCCTTTCTTAATGTGACCGCCCACCGCTGAGGTCTTTTTGCTTGACGCTGCCAGCGGTCGTCACGTCGCTTTCCGAGTTTTTGGCGCGTGCCCGTCGCATCGGGACGGCAAGCCAGCTGCGGGCGTCCTGTGCAGTCCAGCGCTGTCTTTAGCACTGCGCAGGCGGGCAGGGCACCCTCCCGGCGAGGGTGGTCCGCGCGCAGCGTCCGGTGCGCCTCAGTCCCGTGTCCAGATCCTGATCGTCACGCACATCGCATAGCCCAGGCCAAGCACCATCCACACCACGAAAAACAGATTGGCCCAGTATTGGCCCGAAT
The DNA here is from genome assembly GCA_002377855.1 of Acidovorax delafieldii. Classification (GTDB taxonomy): domain Bacteria; phylum Pseudomonadota; class Gammaproteobacteria; order Burkholderiales; family Burkholderiaceae_C; genus Acidovorax; species Acidovorax delafieldii_A. The sequence goes on from DFQQ01000006.1 coordinate 81,012, forward strand.
GCTCCGCCACGCTGTAGATCTGCCCTTTGCAGCCCTTGCCCACGCAAGGGATCTCAAGCAGCACCACGGCGCGCAGCGCTTCATACAAGAGATAGCACGCCAAACCGGTCACGACCAGGAATCCGATGGGCCCGACCGGTGGTTTGGTGAACTCATCGTTTTCGTCGCGCGGGCCTTGGTTAAGCAGTTTTTGCCCGTGCCGGTACCAGAAGTAGCCGACCAGGAGCATCAGCGCGTAGTAGGTGAAGGTCAGCATGTCGTTGGTCCGAGTGCGTGGAACAGAGCAGGCGCGGTGCCACCATGGTATCCGACGCCGTGCGGTCTCCATTGGGGTTCGCCTAGGGACCCTCTGCACAAATCGAGCGGTAAGTGTGCACTGCGGGTCGGGATGGACTGCAAGGCGCAAAACGCAGCAATAGCCGTAGCTATTGCGAGTATTTGCAACGCCGCAGACCGCCCGAGACCGCAATGCACACGGCGCGGTGATTCGCGCAGAGACTACTCCCTGGAGCGTATGAACTGCCTAGCGGCGCACTTGCAATGCGCCTGGGTTCACGATGTTGGTAGGGGTGCCTTTGATGAAATTAACGACATTGTCAAAGGCCGCACCAAAGTACAGCTCGTAGCTGTCCTGCTCCACATACCCGATGTGGGGGGTGCAGATGCAGTTCTCTAGGCGCAACAGGGCGTGCCCCTGCAAGATGGGTTCGCTTTCAAACACATCCACAGCAGCCATGCCAGGCCGCCCGCGATTGAGCGCAGCGATCAGCACATCGGGCTCAATGAGTTCGGCGCGCGAGGTGTTCACCAGCAGCGACGTCGGCTTCATGCAGGAAAGGTCTTCTAACGACACGATGTAGCGAGTTTCGTCATTCAAACGCAGGTGGAGCGAAATAACGTCGCACTGCGCAAAAAACTCCTCACGTGTGCTGGCTGCTTGGTACCCGTCTGTGAGTGCCTTTGCCCGAGACGCTTCACGGCCCCAGATCCGCACGTTCATCCCGAAAGCACGTCCGTATCCGGCGACTAGCTGGCCGATGCGGCCGTAGCCCCAAATGCCCAGCGTCTTGCCCCGCAGAACGTTGCCGAGCCCAAAATTGGGCGGCATGGATGCGTTCTTGAGACCCGATTGCTGCCAAGCCCCGTGCTTGAGATTGGCGATGTACTGAGGGAGGCGGCGGCTCGCGGCCATGACCAAGGCCCAGGTGAGTTCGGCAGGCGCAACAGGGGAGCCTACCCCTTCCGCCACGGCGATCCCCCGCTCGGTGCATGCTGCAACGTCCACGTGGCTTCCTACCTTGCCAGTTTGGGCAATCAATTTCAGACGCGGAAGCTTCTCGACCAACTGGCGAGTGATATGGGTTCGCTCCCGAACCAGCACGATGATGTCTGCGTCCTTCAAACGCACGGAAAGCTGTCCCAGGCCCTTGACTGTATTTGTGTAGACCTTGGCGGTGTAGGCGTCGAGCCGAGAAGCGCAATGCAGCTTGCGTACCGCGTCTTGGTAATCGTCGAGGATGACAATGTTCATCCCAGTATTGTGCCTTGTTGAGACAGCGCATTGGCTGCCGGGTGGACCCAGATCGCAGCCAAATGCAACGCGATGTTGTCTCTTTGCAGACGGATGCCTACGGCTCCTCTAGGGACCCTCTGCACGAATTGAGCGGCACGTGTGCACTGCGGATCGGGATGGGCTGCAAGGCGCAAAACGCAGCAATAGCCGTGGCTATTACGAGTATTTGCAACGCCCCAGACCGCCCGATTGCGCAGATGCATACGGCGCGGTGAATCGTGCAGATAGTTCTAGGGAAGGATTTATGAAAAAACTCATCCGTACAAGCGTGTGAACCCCAGGGGGAGGAGGGCCCTCGTCCTCTATCTGTAGGCCACCGCGCCTGCAGCTTCCTTTGCCGCAAGTCGGTCCAGCTCCGCGCAGACATCGACCATCCGCCCAGAAATTACCAATTTACCGGAGGAGCCGCCTCTACCATGAGAACGGACAACCCTCAGCGGCCTGCTCGTCGCAAACTGGCCTCCTGGAGCTGGGGATGCAAGGGGCCCTGCAAAGAGATCGCCGGTTTCGCCTTTGAGAAGCTGCTGAGCAGCCGGAGGGGGCAGGCAGCGCACCTTGCGCCTGGGGAGGTGGAGCGCACTGATTTGTGGCGACGCTGCATTAGAGGAGTGTGTTGCGCTGACCAGGAAATGCGTGCTCACTGCCGCGTCAAATGAGTTGATGCGCGGGTTGCTTTTATTGCTGACCAAGCAATAAACGCGAGTTCGCTGGTGGGGTTGATTGCATGGCCCCAGCCATCGGGACAAAGCCTGCAGGGGCCAACTGATGCACGATAGGGTGACGGTTCCAATTCCCATGTGAATTCTCCGAAGATCGGTGGATGGACATAGGCAGGATTCAATAAAAACGACTTGCCTCAGGGCTGGCACAAGCAAATTTGCTGTGCCAAACGCCCGCCACCTGAGACCCGTGCTCGCCAGCTACATCAGCATGGTGTTTCGTATGAGGCCCACCGCGAGCCCTTCAATTTCAAACACTTCACCGGGCTGAACCGTGATAACGGGGTAGTCGGGATTCTCGGGGAGCAATTCAACCCCCTTGGCTGTGCGCTTGAGCCGTTTCACAGTGACCTCATCACCCAGCCTGGCCACTACGATCTGACCATTGCGAGCCTCTTTGGTGGCTTGCACCGCGAGCAGGTCGCCGTCCATGATGCCGGCGTCACGCATGGACATGCCGCGGACCTTGAGCAGGTAGTCGGGCTTGTGTTGAAACAGGCTGTTTTCCACGCAATATGTCTGGTCCACGTGTTCCTGGGCGAGAATGGGCGAGCCTGCGGCCACCCGTCCGATCAGAGGCAAAAACAGCTGGGCTGCTTGTTGCAGAGGACTGGCAAAGTGCTGCCCCCTGGCTGCGTTGATGGCCCTCACGGTATCGTTGCGCAAACGAATACCCCTTGAGGTACCACTGACCAGCTCGATAACACCCTTGCGTGCCAGTGCCTGCAAGTGCTCTTCTGCCGCATTGGCTGATTTGAAGCCCAGTTCTGTGGCGATCTCTGCCCGGGTGGGGGGCGCCCCCGTGCGCGCGATGGCGTTCTGGATCAGGTCCAGAATCTGCTGTTGCCGGGCTGTGAGTTTGGGGTTGTCGAGCATGGCGGTATGTGCTGCTGGCAGGCTTGGTTGGTGATTACTGGTTTTTAATCCAGTACCTGTATTTTTGACCAGTTTCCTGGAGTGCGCAAGTGAGAACGCAAAAAATCGTCGTGTTAGGTACGGGCGGCACCATCGCCGGGAGGGCTGGTTCAGCGAACGATAACGTGGGCTACAAAGCGGGCGAAGTGAGCGTGGCGGATTTGCTGGGTGGCGTGCCAGGCCTTGCGATGGCACTGAACGGCTACGACTTGGTTGCTGAACAAATTGCGCAGATCGACAGCAAGGACATGGGCTTTGATGTTTGGCGTGCCTTGGCTTGGCGCTGCCGCGATGTGTTGGCAGATCTCGATGTGCGGGGGGTTGTGGTCACCCATGGTACGGATACGCTAGAGGAAACCGCATGGTTTCTGCAATCTGTGCTAAATCCGCTCAAGCCAGTGGTCCTGACCAGTGCCATGCGTCCTGCCACCGCTGTGGCAGCCGATGGACCTCAGAACTTGCTGGATGCCATTGCGACTGCTGCGCATGGGGATTCGACGGGGGTACTGGCGGTTGCTGCGGGCGTCATTCATGAAGCCCAGTGGATCCAGAAAGCGCACCCTTATCGGGTCGATGCGTTCAGCTCTGGCGAGGTCGGCCCTTGCGGATGGGTAGAAGAGGGTCAGGTGCGCTGGGCGCGCCGCCCGCAGTTGCAGTTGCGCCCGGCCCATTCGACTGTGCTGGAGGTTTTGCCGCCGGCCGAGCACTGGCCGTGGGTCGAAGTGGTCCTTAGCGCAGCGGGAGTCAGTGGCCGCGCGGTTCAAGCACTCGTCGAAGCCGGTGTAAACGGAATCGTGGTGGCGGCTATGGGAAACGGCACCGTGCATTGCGCTCAGCAGCAGGCTTTGCTCCAAGCAATGAAGCAGCATGTGCGTGTGGTGAAGGCAACCCGTTGCGGCCAAGGGCACACCTTGGTGGGCGACACAGGGGACTTCCCGAGTTACGCCGGTCTCTCTCCCATCAAGGCGCGGGTGACCTTGATGCTCGAGCTGCTCGCCGAGCGGGTGGCAACTGCAAGCTGAAGATTCTGTACAGCGGTCTCATGGCGCGACCAGGGTGTGGAGGCAGTGTGCTCGAGTGTTGAGGGGGCTGGCTTGAGGCGCGCAGGACTTCAAGCGCTGCGCTCCGGCAGGCACGAGATGCAGTTTGCGCGGAGCGGGGTGCGATGGTGCCCAGCTGAAATATCCGTTTGCTAAGAGGTGGCGCGGCCAAGCCAGCAAACAAAAAGCCCCCTGAGGCTCGACACCTGAAGGGGGCTTGTTTGATTCCATCCTGACGGGCAACCGCTCGCCGGATGGATCACTTTGCTTATTTGCTCAGCGCTTCCAATGCACGGGTGGTGATTTCTTCGACGCTGCCCGTTCCGCTGATGGCACGGTACTTTGGCGCTTGTGCAGGTTCAAGTTTTGCCCAGTTGCTGTAGTAATCGACCAATGGACGGGTCTGGTCGCTGTAGACCTGCAGCCGCTTCTTGACAGTCTCTTCCTTGTCGTCTTCGCGCTGGATCAAGTCTTCGCCCGTGACATCGTCCTTGCCTGCCACCTTGGGCGGGTTGAACTTGACATGGTAGGTGCGGCCGCTGGCGGGGTGAGAGCGGCGACCGCTCATGCGCTCGATGATGGCTTCAAAAGGCACATCAATTTCAAGCACGTAATCGAGCTTGACGCCCGCGGCCTTCATGGCATCGGCTTGTGGGATAGTGCGCGGGAAACCATCGAAGAGGAATCCGCTCGCGCAGTCGGGCTGGGCAATGCGCTCTTTGACCAGATTGATGATCAATTCATCGCTGACCAAGGCGCCGGCCTTCATCACGGCATCTGCTTGCAGGCCCAGAGGAGTACCAGCCTTGACTGCGGCGCGGAGCATATCGCCGGTGGAGATTTGCGGGATGCCGTACTTCTGGCAGATGAAGGTGGCTTGCGTGCCCTTTCCGGCGCCCGGCGCGCCCAGCAGAATCAGTCTCATGGAGGTCCTCAAGGTTAGAAATCGTGTGGCACTGCTGGCGGGGGCGTGGCTAGACGTCCGGGATGCAGTGCTCTCGTTGCGGGCAAGGATAGCATGTGACAGCTTGGCTCTGGCTTACGCGCCACAACCGCTGCCGCTGTGCAAAAACGATCAGTGGGGCGTGCCCGACGAGGCCAGAATCGCGCGCACTTTGTTCAAGTCTTCGGGCGTGTCCACGCCAGGGCCAGGGGCTGCTTGGGCGATATGGACCGCGATGCGATGCCCGTGCCACAAGGCCCTCAACTGTTCAAGCGCCTCGATAGCCTCTGTGGGAGCTGGTGAAAGATGCGGAAATTGCGTCAGGAAACCGGCCCGGTAGCTGTAGATGCCGACGTGGCGCAGCGGAGAGAAGGGCGCCGATGCACGCCCTCCTTCCGACCCCGACAGCGAAGCGGTCTGCGCTTCCCACCAGGCTTTGGTGGATTGGTCTCTGGACCAGGGGATGGGCGCACGGCTGAAGTAGTGCGCCATGTTGCGCGCGTCCAGCACCACCTTGACCACGTTGGGGTTCAGGTAGTCGGCCTGCGACGCAATGGGGTGGGCCGCCGTGCCCATGCTGGCGTCGGGGTGCGCGGGCAACAGCGCCGCTACCTGGTCGATCAGCGCAGGGTCCATCAAGGGCTCGTCGCCTTGCACGTTGACCACGATGTCGTCCCCTTGCAGGCCCAGATGAGTACAGGCCTGGGCCAGGCGGTCGCTGCCGCTGGCGTGGTTCTTATCTGTCAGCACGACTTGCACGCCGTGCTGCAGGCAGGCTTGCACAATGAGTGCGTCATCCGCTGCCACCACCACCCGCTGCGCCTTGCTTTGCTGCGCACGTCGGGCTACGCGCACCACCATGGGCAAGCCGGCTATGTCTGCCAGGGGCTTGTTGGGCAGGCGCGTGGAAGCCAGTCGCGCTGGTATCAGCACCGTGAATGCTGAGGCGTCGCCGGGTGCAGGCAGAGCTTCCTGGGTCATGCCTCCAGTTCCTCGTCAGTCAACGTACGTGCTTCGTTTTCGAGCAGCACCGGGATACCGTCGCGTACGGGGTAGGCCAAGCGCGCACTGCGAGAGACCAGCTCCTGGCGCTCCTTGTCGTACGTCAACGTGCCTTTGGTGACGGGGCATACCAACAGTTCAAGAAGTTTGGGGTCCATGGCGGGGAATCAGGAGTTAGAGGGGGAGCAAAGCGCTCATCGCGCAACTGGCAAAGTCGATGATAGCGGCGAAGGAAGGCCCAGCAGGCGCTCCTTGAGGCCTTGGAGGAAGCGTGCGTCCAATGTCAGCTGGAGCGGCACGGCAAGGGCATCGGGATGGCTCTGCCACAGTTTCACCGCGTCTTTTTCGGTGCAAATCAGGAGATGGCCTTTGCCAGGAAAGCGCCGCCAGCTATCAAAATCATAGTGATCAGGGAGTGCTTCGCGGGCTGAGATCGTGAGGCCGGCAGACTCCAGCATGTCGAAAAAAAGGCCGGGTTGGCTGATGGCCGCCACGGCGTGCAGCGGCTGCCCGCGCAATGCGCTCAAGGGGGTGCGCCTGCCATCAGCACCCACGGCGTAGCTGGCAAGGCGGCGATGCACGGCAAAAGCGGGGGGCGCGGGGCGATCAGCATCAGCAAAAAGAGGCGGCGGAGCCTCCTCGGCGTAGAGAACCCAGTCCACGGGCCGGGGCCACGGCTCACGCAGCGGGCCTGCGGGCAGCAAGAAACCGTTGCCGATTCCATGCGGGTTGAAGACGCAAATTTCGATATCGCGGGCCAGCGCCAAGTGCTGCAGACCATCATCACACACCAGTACGTTGACGGCGGGGTGCTGCGCCACAAGGCTGCGTGCTGCCGCAGCGCGTTGGCTGGCAACGTACACCGGGACTTGGCATTGCTTGGCAATCAAGAGCGGTTCGTCGCCCACTTCGCAGGCCGAGGATTGTGCGAGCACTGGCCTGCAGTCTGTGGTGGTGCGCCCATAACCCCGGGACACCACGCCCGGTTGCAGGCCCTGATTTTTCAGGTATTCCACCAGCGCCATCACCACGGGGGTTTTGCCGGAGCCACCAGCCACGACATTGCCCACGACGATGACGGGCCGACCTGCGTGTTCCACGCGCAAGAGCCCCGCTCGGTACAGCGCTGTGCGCACAGCGATGAGCGCACGGTACAACTGCGACAGGGGCCACAGCGCCCAACTGCGCAGATTGCGGCGGAGCCACAGGGCAGGCCAGCCATTGGGCTTGCGGCCGGTTTCCTTCGTCAGCAGGGGCGGACCCTTGGGCTGCGCAGCCTGCGTGGGGGGCAACGGTGGAGGCGCCGCCATGCCGCTCAGCGGCTGCTCGCGCGTGCGCCAGCGCCGGTGGTGGATTGGGTCGCGAAAGTGATCTGCGTCAGCCCAACGCGCCTTGCTGCTTCCATCACGGTGACCACGGACTGGTGGGGTGCGGTGGCGTCTGCACTGATGATGACCACGCTGTCCTTGCCTGCGCTGGCAGCGCTGCGCAAGGCCAGAGCCACGGCGTCAACACTCTTGCCTTCCACGCCGCTCTTGTTCACGGAATAGCGGCCGTCTGCAGCCACCGCAACGATGACTTCCTTGGGATGGTCGCGCTGCTGCTCGGCATCGGCCACCGGCAGGGTGAGTTGCAGTTCGGTGAACTTGCTGTAGGTGGTGGTCAGCATCAGGAAGATGAGGATTACCAACAGCACGTCGATGAACGGAATCAGGTTGATCTCCGGCTCATCCTTCGCTCGGGGGCGGAAGTTCATGGGCATACGCGGGGCCGCTTATTTGCGGTGGCGCAGGATGTGGCGCACAAACTGCTCAGAGGCCAGTTCCATGGTCAGCAGGTAGGCGTCCACGCGTCCACGGAAGTAGCGCCAGAAGATCAGCGCCGGTATGGCCACGATCAGGCCGAACGCGGTGTTGTACAGCGCAATCGATATACCGTGCGCCAGTTGGGCGGGGTTGCCGCCACCCATGGCACCGCCGCCGCCGGACTGCGAGCCGAAAATCTCGATCATGCCGATGACCGTGCCCAGCAGGCCCAGCAAGGGTGCCGCCGAGGCGATGGTGCCCAGCGCGCTCAGGTACTTTTCCAGCCGGTGCGCCACCGCGCGGCCGCTGCCTTCCATGGTGGCGCGCAGGTCCGCTTCGCTGCATTGGGGGTTGTTGTTGAGTGCGCGCAGCCCCGAGGCGAGCACCTCGCCCAATGCAGAGCTTTGGGCCAGCTGGTTCACAACATCTGGCGTGGGAACGCTGCGCGACGATACCGTGATGGCCTCGTCCAGCAGCTTGGGAGGGGCGACACGCGCTGTCTTCAGAGAAATGAAGCGCTCGCAAATCAGGGCCAGCGCCAGAACAGAGCAGGCAATGAGGGGCCATATCGGCCAGCCTGCGGCTTGTATGATGGACAGCAATTCTCTCTCCGCTCAGATGTAGTCAGCCGGCAATTATGGCCCAGCCGCTCGGCGCTTTTGAGTCACAAACCGTTACGAGAAACTGAGACGCCTGGGCCCAGCCACTCGCTCACAAAATCTGTGGATAACTTTGTGGGTAAGCGGGTGGGTATCCCATTCCAGCCCGCGCCAGATCGTGCTTGCAACAGATTGCTGAAAAATTGAACAGCAAAAAATCTTTATAAATCAATGACTTGTACGTGCATTCGTCATTTGAGCGAGGCGTTCTGTGGCTTCCCATGCTGCAGCGCCGCATGGCCGGGCCTGTGGAGTACTGGGGCTCGGCCAGCCTCGCAAACGCGCCTGTTTATCCATGTCTGACTTCCAGCCCTCAGTATCTGCGCCGCGCGTCTGGGAAGTTGGCGCTCTATGCCGCGCCATTGCTGATGCGCTGGAGGCGCGGTTCAACCCCGTCGCGGTGCGCGGCGAGATAACGGGCTTCTCACGCGCGTCCAGCGGGCATTGCTACTTCTCGATCAAGGACGCCAACGGCCAGTTGCGCTGCGCCATGTTCCGCCGCGCAGGGGGGCTGCTTGACTTTTCGCCAAGAGACGGGGAATTGGTGGAGGTGCGCGGGCGCCTCGGGGTGTATGAAGCGCGGGGCGACCTGCAGTTCATTGTGGAGAGCATGCAGCGCGCGGGGCAGGGCGCTTTGTTTGAGCAATTCCTGCGCTTGAAAGCCCGGCTGGAGGCCGAAGGCCTGTTTGATGCGCGCCGCAAGCGCCCCCTGCCGCTGCAGCCCCGCGGCATTGGTCTGGTCACGTCGCCAGGGGCGGCCGCTTTGCACGACGTGGTCACTGCGCTGCGGCGCCGGGTGCCGCACATTCCGGTGGTGTTTATTCCGGCACAGGTGCAAGGCGCGGCGGCCCCGCAGGCGATGGTGGCCGCGTTGCGCCAGATGTATGCATGGGCGGACGAGAGGGGCGCCGCCAACGCTGCCAACGACATCACCCCGGTGCACCTGGACGTGATCCTTCTGGTGCGCGGAGGTGGGTCGATGGAGGACCTGTGGGCGTTCAACGACGAGCAATTGGCGCGCACCATCGTGCAAAGCCCGGTCCCGCTCGTCAGCGGGGTGGGGCACGAGACGGATTTCACCATCGCCGACTTCTGCGCCGATTTGCGCGCGCCCACCCCCACTGCCGCCGCAGAACTGGTGGCCCAGCCGCGTGAGGTGTGGCTGGGCGCGCTCGACCTGCTGGCCGACCGGCTGGAGAGCGCTGTTCAGCGGCAAGTCGACCTGCGCCACCAGCGCCTGGACCAAGCTGCTCAACGGCTGGGCCGCCCCTCGGGACTGGCGTCGCGCGAGCAGTTGCGGCTGGCACGCTGTGCCCAGCAATTGCGGCATGGAATGCTATTGAAATTGGAGCGGCTTGCGCTGAAAAATAGGGCGTTAGAGGCCGATTTCTCTCAAAAGATCGCAGGCCACATTGCCCAGCATGCTGACCGGCTGGAGCGCGCGCGCCTGCGGCTGGAACTGCTGAATCCGCACTTGGTGCTGCAGCGGGGCTACGCTCTGCTGACCGACAGCGACGGCCACACGGTGACCGGTGTCCGCCAGGCCCACCCCGGGGATGCGTTGCGTGCGACCTTGGCAGATGGCGTGATCGACGTCATCGTGGACGAGCCCCGGTTGCTGTGAGCGCAGCCTGTACCGGCTGAAACCGGGCTGGTGCGCAGGCGGCATTTGCGTTGACGACAAGCGGATGACAGCGCATCGCCACTTCTGTGCACAAGGCTATTGATCTTTCTACAATGCCAAGTCGCGTCAAACTGCGCGCCAGCGCGGCAGCAACTGCCAGCCAGAGGCTGCCGCTCTTCCAGCATTGCAAACCACGAGGAATCACCACATGGAACATACCCTTCCCCCGCTTCCCTACGCCATCGACGCACTGGCCCCTCACTACAGCCAGGAAACGCTGGAATTCCACCATGGCAAGCACCACAACGCGTATGTGGTGAACCTGAACAACCTGCAAAAGGGCACCGAATTTGAATCGATGACCCTGGAAGAGATCATCAAGAAGTCCTCCGGCGGCATCTACAACAACGCAGCCCAGATCTGGAACCACACCTTCTTCTGGAACTGCATGGCGCCGAGCGGTGGCGGCGAGCCTACCGGCGCGCTGGCTGATGCCATCAACGCCAAGTTCGGCTCCTACGCCGCGTTCAAGGAAGCCTTCGTCAAGAGCGCCGTGGGCAACTTCGGCTCCGGCTGGACATGGCTGGTGAAGAAGGCCGACGGCAGCGTGGACATTGTCAACACCGGCGCCGCTGGCACGCCCTTGACCACCGCTGACAAGGCCCTGCTCACGGTGGACGTGTGGGAACACGCCTACTACATCGACTACCGCAACATGCGTCCCAAGTTTGTCGAGACGTTCCTCGACAAGCTGGTCAACTGGAAGTTTGCCGAAGCCAACTTCGCTTGATTTCTGCTCAGCATCAAAAAAACGGCCGCGAGGCCGTTTTTTTTATGGGCGCAGGCTTTGTTGCCTGCTTATTTCTTGGCCTGGAAGACGGCCGCGCTCACCAGTTTGCTGCCGGGCTTGATGCCTTTTTGCGCAAACCAGCCCTGGTTCATCTCCAACACATAGCGCACGGGCTTGGTCGAGCAGTGCGAGTCTTCCGTCTGCGGCTTCATGTCGGCCAAGTTCACAATGGTGCCATCGTCGGCCACAAACGCTGCCGTCAGTGGCAGCAGCGTGTTTTTCATCCAAAAGCACTGCGTGGCCGGTTGTTCAAACACAAACAGCATGCCCTCGTGCGCGGGCATCTCCTTGCGGTGCATCAGGCCGGTTTGCCGCTCTTGGGGCGATGCAGCCACCTGAGCGTCAATGCGGTGCATGCCCGCCGTGATTTCCACGCGTTGCAGGTTCATCTGGGGCTGGTTTTGGGCGGCGGCGGGGGCGGCGGCGGTGGCGCTTGCCAGCGCGATCAGGGCTGCATTCAGCAGCCGGGTGGGGTGAAGCGAAAGGCTCGGCATGGGGTCAAAAGTGCTTTCTTTCAGGGGCTGTGATAGCGCTGCGGCATACAGAGAAGGGTGCACGCCCGCAGCGTGCTGCGCGGACATTTTGATCGAAGTTGGATGATCGAAGTCGGAGCTGTGGCGCGGCGGTTTGATGCGAGATTTTGATGCATGCCAGCCGCCGGTGGTTCCACGCGAGAGGGAGCGGGGAACGGGCCTAAAATGAAAAAATTCGCCGCTCAGGCGGTGCCCGCTCAACTATTTGCTGAAGCTGCTTTCAGCCACCCATCCGGAGACCCTCCTGCATGACCACCTTCCAGCACATCCACGTTCCTGCCCAGGGGCAGAAGATCACCGTGAACGCCGACATGTCGCTGAACGTGCCCGACCAGCCCATCATTCCTTTCATTGAAGGCGACGGCGTGGGCCGGGACATCACCCCGGTGATGATCAAGGTGGTGGATGCGGCGGTGGCCAAGACCTACGGCGGCCAGCGCAAGATCCAGTGGATGGAAGTGTTTGCGGGCGAGAAGGCCACCCGCATCTATGGCCCCGACGTGTGGCTGCCCGACGAAACCCTGCAGGCCGTGCGCGACTATGTGGTGTCCATCAAGGGCCCGCTCACCACGCCCGTGGGCGGCGGCATCCGCTCGCTGAACGTGGCCCTGCGCCAGGAGCTGGATTTGTACGTGTGCCTGCGCCCCGTGCAGTACTTCAAGGGCGTGCCGTCGCCCCTGAAAGAGCCTGAAAAGACCAACATGGTCATCTTCCGCGAGAACTCGGAAGACATCTACGCAGGCATTGAGTTTCCGGCCGAATCCGACAAAGCCAAGAAGCTCATCGCGTTTTTGCAGAACGAGCTGGGCGCCACCAAGATCCGTTTTCCCAACACCTCGGGCATCGGCATCAAGCCCGTCTCGCGCGAAGGCACGGAGCGCCTGGTGCGCAAGGCCATTCAGTACGCCATCGACCACAACAAGCCCAACGTGACCATCGTGCACAAGGGCAACATCATGAAGTACACCGAAGGCAGCTTCCGCGATTGGGCTTATGCCCTGGCGCAGAAGGAGTTTGGTGCCGAGCTGATCGACGGCGGCCCATGGTGCAAGTTTGCCAACCCCAACACGGGCAAAGAAATCACCATCAAGGACAGCATTGCTGACGCGTTTTTGCAGCAGATCTTGCTGCGCCCCGCCGAGTACTCGGTGGTAGCCACGCTCAACCTCAACGGCGACTACATCTCTGATGCGCTGGCCGCGCAAGTGGGCGGCATCGGCATTGCGCCGGGCGCCAACATGTCCGACTCGGTGGCCTGCTTTGAAGCCACCCATGGCACCGCACCCAAGTACGCAGGCAAGGACTATGTGAACCCCGGCTCCGAGATTTTGTCGGCCGAGATGATGCTGCGCCACATGGGCTGGAAGGAAGCCGCCGACCTCATCCTGAAGTCGCTGGAAAAAGCCATTGCCAGCAAGAAGGTGACCTACGACTTTGCCCGCCTGATGGACGGGGCCACGCAGGTGAGCTGCTCGGGCTTTGGGCAGGTGATGATCGACCAGATGTGATTGGAATGCGGGCTGGCTCGGGCTGAGTCAGCCACCTGCAAAGCAGGCGCCACAGCAAAAAGCCTCCTGCAATCGATGACTGTAGGAGGCTTTTGTTGTTTGAGCCTGATGAGCAACCTGCCTCCAACTGATCATCCCCCACCCGTTCGGGCTGAGCTTGTCGAAGCCTTGCACGCACGCGGCAAGCCCTGGCTTCGACAGGCTCAGCCCGAACGGGCGGAGGGCGGCATCATCTCGGTAATCAGATGTTTTTTGCCCTCTAGCGCTTGATGGATAAGCGCAAGCAGCTATTTTATTGATAGCAATCAGCGGTCAGCCATTGCCCCCGCTTTCAGCCCAATCCGCCGCGTCGCCACCGCAGCAGCCAAGTGCTCGTCATGGGTGACCAGCATCAGTGCGGCCCCCGTCTCCTGCGTGGCGTTCAGCAAAATCTGGATGGCCTCTTGCTGCGTGATCGGGTCCAGGCGCGACGTGGGTTCATCGGCAAACAGCAGCGCAGGCCGCGCCACCAACACGCGGGCCAGGGCAATGCGCTGCAGCTCGCCGCCCGACACTTGCTCGGGCTTGCGCTCCAGCAAACTTTCGGGCACGCGCAGCTGCTCCAGCCGGCGCTGCACGGCCTTCCAGTCGCAGCGGTGCAGCCGGGCGGCATCGCGCAGCGACTGGGCCAGGCTGATGTGCGGGGCAAACGAGCCCACGGGGTCTTGGTACAGCTTTTGGAATGCATGGGGCCCCAGGCCCCGGCTGCGCGCCACGCTGCCCGCGTCGGGCGGCAGCAGGCCCAGCAGCACATTGCCCAGCGTGCTCTTGCCGGTGCCGCTGGGGCCCTGCACGGCCACGCGCTCGCCACTGCGGATTTGCAAGTCCATGGGCGCAAACAGCTGCTGCGCGCCGTAGGTTTTGGAAATACCCCGCGCCTCCACCACGGGTTCGCCCGCCTGCGAGGCCGCAAAGGGCGACCAGCGGGCCGGGTCGGCATCCATGAGCTGGCGGGTGAAGGGGTGCTGGGGCTGCCCTGCCACCTTGCCAATGGCCCCTTGCTCCACCGCCTGCCCATGCCGCAGCACGATGACCTGGCCGCCCAGCGCCTGCGCCACGGCCATGTCGTGCGTGATGGTCAGCACGCAGCCGCCCGCCTGCAGCACGCTGCGGAATACCTCTACCGTGCGGTCGCGCCAGTGGTTGTCCAGGCCCTTGGTGGGCTCGTCCACCATCAGCACTGGTGCGCCGCCTGCCAGGGTTATGGCAGCCACCGCCCGCTGTGCCATACCGCCTGACAGTTGCCACGGGTAGCGCGCCGTGGCCTGGCCCAGCCCGGCACGGGCCAGCTCTTGCTGCGCGCGGGCTGCGGCCTCGCCCTGGGGCTGGCCGTGCAGCAGGGTGTAGACCTCGGCCAGTTGCGGGGCCACGCGCTGCAGCGGGTTCAGCGCCACGGTGGGCTCCTGCGGCAGCAGGGCCAGCTTGCGGCCCCACAGGGCGCGGCGGCTGGCGGCGTCTTCAGCGCGGGTGGTGATGCCGTCGATGGTGATGGCACCCGATGCCCGCAGCGCAGGCGGCAGGTTGCCCATGATGGCCTGGGCCAGCAGCGACTTGCCCGCGCCGCTTTCGCCCACCAGGCTCAGCGCCTCGCCCGCATGCAGCCTGAAGGAGATGCCTTGCAGCAGGGCGCGCCCACCCACATGGATGGCCAGGTCGTCCACCGCCAGCAGGGCCGTGGTCGAAGCGGTGGTTGAAGGGTTTGCGTGGATCATGCGGCCTCCCGCTCGGGTTGGATGAGCATCATGGCGGCCACCAGCCACAGCAGCACGGCGGTGGGGGCGGCAATCAGCCAGGGGGCTTCTTCGTAATAAGGCATGGTCTCGGTAATCATCAGGCCCAGCTCGGCGGTGGGGGCCTGCGCGCCCACGCCCACAAAGCCCAGCGCGGCCAGCGCCAGCACCGCTTGCGCGGTGGTAAAGGCAAGCAGCGTGCCCAGCGTGGGGGCCAGCGCGGGCAGCAGGTGGCGGCGCAGCACATAGGCGCGGCCAAAGCCCAGCAGGCGCGATGCCTGCACCGCATCGCCCACCAGCACGGGCCGCGCCATGGCTCGGCACACGCGAAAGTACTCCACCCACATGGCAGTGGCCATGCCCACATACAGCGCCCACAACTGGCCGGGGGCCAGCGCCGCAATCAGCAGCACCAGCAGCAGGCCGGGTATGGCCAGCACCGCATCGGCCAGCATGACCAGCGTGCGCTCCACCCGCCCGCCGCGCCACGCCGCCAGCACGCCCAGCAGGGTGCCGGGCACCGCCGCACTCAGCGCCGCCAGCACTGCCATGCCCAGGGATAACTGCGTGGCATGCGCCAGCCGCGCCAGCCACGATCGGCCCAGCACGTCCGTGCCCAACCAGTGCTCCCCGCCGGGGTGGGCCAACTGGTTGCGCAGGTTCTGCTCAATGGGGCTGGCATCCACCAGCCAGGGGCCCAGCAGCGCCCACAGGGCCAGCAGGCCCATCAGCACCAGCCCCGTGCGTTGCTGCCACGACGAGCGGGTGGCAGACAGCGCCAGATACGGCATGGGTGCCTGCGCTGCGCCGGGCGTTGAGGTGGGGTTCGTCGTCGGGGTCGGGGGTGTCAAAGCCATCTCTTGCGCGCTCATGCGGCCACCTTTCTTTGCTGGCGTGGGTCCAGCGCCACGCAGGCTGCATCCAGCAGCAGGTTGAACAGCACAAACATCAGCGCCATGGCCAGTGCCGTGCCTTGCACCACCGGAATATCCCGTCCAAAGATGGCGTGCACCAGCGCATGGCCAATGCCGGGCCAGGCAAACAGCGTCTCCACCACCAGCGCACCTTCCACCAAAAACAGCGTTTGCACGCCCAGGTAGGCCACCACGGGCACGGCGGCGGCGCGCAGGCCGTGGCGCAGCATGGCTTGCATATCGGTCAGCCCCTTGGTGCGCGCAAATTCAAACGCGGGCGACTGGGCGACCTCTTGCATCGCACTGCGCGTGACGCGGGCCAACCCAGCCCCTAGGCCCAGGCCCAGCGCCAGCGCGGGCAGCACCAGGCTGGCGCTGTCGTCGTCGCCCGCCACGGGCAAAAAGCCCCAGTGCACCGCCACCAGCAGCATCAGCAGCACCGACAGCAAAAACGGCGGCGTGCCACGCAGCACCACGGCCAGCGCCCAGCTGGCGCGGTCTGCCCAGCTACCAGGGCGCAGGCCTGCCCACAGGCCCAGTGGCACCCCCACGGCCAGGGCCACCGCCAGCGCGGCGGCAGACAGGCGCAGCGTGGCGCCCAGGTGGTGGGCCACTTCTACCCACACAGGCCGCTGGGTGATGAGCGACTGGCCCAGGTTCAGCGTGGCCATGTCGCGCCACCAGCCCAGCAGGCCTTGCAGGGCGCTCTGGTTCAGGCCCAGCTCGGCGCGCACGGCGTCGGCCGCCGCGCCGCTGACCAAGTCCAGCCCATAGCGGCTGGCGGCCACGCGCATGGCCAGGTCGCCCGGCAGTGCGCGCACCATGAAAAAGCACAGCGTGCCGATGATGAGCGCCAGCGCCACCACTTGCAGGCCGCGCCGCCCCAGCATGTGCAGCCAGGGGTTGCGAAGGGAAAGGTTCATGCTTTGTTGCTCCAGTGCATGTCGGTGAGTCGGTAGCTGCGCTCCAGCGGGTCCAGCGCCACGCCTTGCAGACGGCGGTTCACGGCCACGTGTTGGCGGTACCAGGCGATCGGGATGACGGGCAGCTCGCCCTGTAGCACCTGCGTGACGGTGGCGCGCAGCGCCTGCGCGCGGCGGGTGTCGGGCGCGCTGCGCATCAGCTCGGCCAGGGCCTGCACCACGGCGTCGCTGTGCCAGCCCATGGCACCCCAGTCGCCGCCCTTGGCAGAAAAGTCACCTGCCAGCGTGCCTGCCGGGTCGGGCACGTTGGTGTAGTTGCGTGCGGCCAGGGCCAGCTGCAGCGTGCCGTCACGGTGGCCCATGGGGATGTCGCCCGAGTTGCCGATCTGCACCCTCACGGCAATGCCCGCCAAGCGCCACTGCTCCTGCAGGGCCGTGGCCACCAGGGGCAGCTCGGGCCGGTCTAAAAACGTGCGTATTGCCAGGGTCAGCGGCTGCCCATCCGGCCCGCGCAGGCCGTCGCTGTGGCGCTGCCAGCCCGCTTCGCGCAGCAGGCGCTGGGCGGCTTCGGGGTCGTGGCGCAGCGGGGGCAGGGCGGGGTTGTGCCAGTCGGCCAGGGTGGGGGGCAGCAGCTGCGTGGCGGCCAGGGCTTCGTCGCCCATCAGCGCGTGCGCAATGCCTGCGCGGTCAATGCTCAGGCTCAGCGCCTGGCGCACCCGCACGTCTTGCAGGCCGGGCAGCGTGGCATTGAGCTTGACGATGACGGTGCGCGGCAGCGTGACCGACGAAATGCCCACCTTGGCATGGCGCTTGAGCCGCCGCAGGCTGGCCGGGTCCAGCCCATAGGCCAGGTGGGCCTGGCCGCCTTCCACCATCAGCGCCCGCGTTTCGGCGCGGCCAGCGGCCAGGTAGGCCACGCTGCGTATCGCCGGGGCGGGTGTGGATGCGGGGCGGTCATAGTCGTCAAACGCCTCGGTCTCCACCTGCTGGGGCGGCACCAGCGTGGCGATGCGGTAGGGGCCGCTGCCAATGATGCGCTGCACCTTGCCGTCTGCGCCATAGCTTTCGGGCGCCAGCACCAGCGTGCTGTAGTGCGCCAGTTGGGCGGCCAGGGCGTTGTGCGGGCGGGCCAGGCGAATGCGCAGTGCGCCATCCCCCTCGGCGGTGATAGCGGTGATGGGGGCGTTGCTGAGCAAGGCGGGCGCCTTTTGGGCGCGCTGCAGGCTTTGCACCACGGCCTGCGCGGTGACCCGGTTGCCGTTGTGAAAGCGCGCACTGGGCCGCAGCGTGAACTGCCAGACGAGCCCATCGGCAGACACCTGCCAGCGCTCGGCCAGCGCGGGCTGTGGGGGGCCGTTGTCGCTGGCGCCCAGCAGGGTTTCGCACACCTGCAGGTTCAGCAGCATGTAGCCGCTGCTGGCGGGCGATAGGCTGGTGAATTCCCACGGGCCCACGATTTGCAGCGTGGCCGGCGGCGGGGCAATGCCCTGCGCCTGCGCCCAAGGGGCCGCGCCTGCAGCCATGGACGCCGCAGCGGTTTGCAGCGCAGCGCGGCGTGTGCAGCCCTGCGGCGGGGGGGCGGGCTTGAAGCCGTGTTTCAAATAAATCTCCTGTGTTGTGTTGGAGGGGTGTTGAGCAGTGCGCTAAGGCTTGCTGGCATGGCTTGCGTACCTCCCCGCCCGTTCGCCCTGAGCTTGTCGAAGGGCCTGCACAGCCAGTGCCCTGGCTTCGACAAGCTCAGCCCGAACGGTGGGAGGGTGGACACGGTTTGGTGTGGTCTGCGCACCCCGTACCCGTTCGCCCTGAGCTTGTCGAAGGGCCTGCACGCCTGGCGCCCTCGCTTCGACAGGCTCAGCCCGAACGGTGGGAGGGTGGACACGGTTTGGCGTGGCCTGCGCACCCCGTACCCGTTCGCCCTGAGCCTGTCGAAGGGCCTGCACGCCTGGCGCCCTCGCTTCGACAGGCTCAGCCCGAACGGTGGGAGGTGGCGCATGGCTGTGTGTGACCCACGCCACCACCACCCGCTCGCCCTGAGCTTGTCGAAAGGTGTGCAAAGGCAGCGCCCCGGCTTCGACGGGCTCAGCGCGAACGGGTGGGTGAGAACGGGCGGGCATGGTGGGGGTGCCGTGTTTCAGAACCAGCGCCTGTCGTCAGAACTTGGCCTGCAGCCCCACCGTGACGGTGCGCAGCGCCCCCGGCGTCACCCACACGCGGCTGTACGAGCTGGTGTAGTGCACCTTGTCAAACAGGTTGTCCACGTCCAGTGTCAGGTTGAGGGTCGGGCTCAGCCGCCAGTAGGCCAGCAGCTTGGCCGTGGTGTAGCTGGGCAGATCGAACGCGGCGGTGCCTGCATTGGCCTCGGCCTGTGTGCGGGCCTGGCCCAGGCGCTTGCCCATGTGGGTTACGCCGCCGCCTACGCCATAACGCTGGCCGTTGGACAGTGCGTTCTCATACACGGCCAGCACGCTGCCGTTGACCTTGGGCACGTTCAGCAGCCTACCGCCCACCTCCAGCGTGTTGTCACGGCTCACCTCCACGTCGTTGAACACCAGGCTGGCGTTAACGCGCCAGTGGGTGCTCAGGCGGCCCGCCAGGTCTAGCTCCAGGCCCCGGCTGCGCACCTCGCCTGCGGCGGCCGAAAAGCCCGAGTTCAGTGGGTCGCTGGTCAGCACATTGCGCTTGGTAATGTCAAACAGCGCAGCCGTCGCGCCCAGGCGCTGGTCGGCGCTTTCCCACTTGACGCCCAGCTCAAAGGCGCGGGCTTTTTCGGGGGTGAAGGCATTGCCTGCCACGTCGCTGCCCGTATTGGGGCGGAAGGACTTGCCCGCGTTGGCATACACCGTCCACCCCACGCTGGGCAGCCAGCTCACTCCTAAACGGGGCGACACGGCGTTGGGGCTTTGGTCTGTGGTGCGGTTGTTGATGCGATTGAGCAGGCTTTGCTCGTAGTTGTCGGCCCGCAGCCCGGCCATCACGCGCCACTGCTCGCCCAGCTTCAGGGTGTCTTGCACATACAGCGCGGTGTTGCGCTGCTTCTCCAGCGTGTCGGTGTTGCGCCCCGGCGTGGGCTGCGCCTGGCCGTACACAGGGTTGAAGATGTCGATGGCGTACGGCGCGGCAGCACTGGGGTTCACCCGCAACATGACTGAATCCATGCTGAAGCGGTAGCTCTCCACCCCCATCAGCAACTCATGCTCCAGCCCACCCGTGCGCAGGTTGCCCTGCAGCTCGGCCTGCACGGCCACATCGTCCGACTGGAAGTCGCGATACCGCCGCTGGCGCGTCAGCGTGCGGCCATTGGCCTGCAGCGCGGTGGCTTCGGTTGCAAAGCCTTCCATCCCCGTCTCGCGGTACGACAGCCCCACACGGCTGCGCCAGTCGGGGTTCCACTCGTGCGACAGCACCAGCTGGTGCGTCTGGTTGGTCACTGTCACATCGCCATCGGCGGGCTCGCCCAAAAAGCGGCTGGCAGGCACCGCGCCCAGGCGGTTGTTGACCGCCACCACGCCCCGGTCCAGCGGCGTGGCGTGGCGCAGAAATTCGGCCGTGTACTCCAGCACCGTGTCGGGCGAGAGCTTCCAGGTGAAGGCCGGGGCCACCACCTGCCGCTGCGCGCGCACATGGTCGCGAAAGCTGCCCTTGTCTTCCACCGCCACATTCAGGCGGTAGGCCAGCCGGTCGTTGATGGGGCCGGTGGTGTCCAGCGCCGCACGGCCCAGGCCGTAGCTGCCCGCGTAGGCCTCCACCGAATGCGCGGCCTTCCACAGCGGCTTCTTGCTCACGATGTTGAGCGTGCCGCCGGGCTCGCTGCTGCCATACAGCGCGGCGGCCGGGCCCTTGAGGAACTCCACCCGCTCCACCCCCGCCAGGTCGCGTGGCGCATTGAAGCCCCGGTTGGACGAAAACCCGTTAAGCAGCGTCGCCATGCCCGTGTTCTCGTTGCCCGGCAGGCCCCGGATGGCGATGTTGTCCCACAGCCCGCCAAAGTTGTTCTGGCGCGAGACACCGCCCACATAGTCCAGCACATCATCCAGCCGCGTGGCGCCCAGGTCGTCCAGCGTTTGGCGCGACATCACCCGCACCGACTGCGGCAGCTCGCGCAGCGGCAGGCTGGTCTTGGCGCCCTCGGCCTCGTCGGCGTAGTAGGTGCCCGAGGCACTGCGGCCCACCACGTCCACAGCAGACAGGGTGGGCGGGGTGACCCCATCGCCGTCTGCGGCCCAGGCGGGGTGGAGGGATGCCAGCAAGGCCGCCGCCGCCAGGGCCGTCAAGGTGGGGCGCGGCAGGGGCGCAGGGCGTGAAGAAGAAACAGAAGCAGAGGAAGAACGCATGGCAAACCAGTCCAAAAGCGGTGAATGCAAAAGCCAGGAGCAACGCGGCCCACACCCGCCTGGGCAGTGGCAGGCGCACAGGGCCGCGTGCTCGCACCCACCCCGGCGGGGTGAGTACAAGGCTGAAAACCAAGGGGGGCGCTGAAGAGCGCAGGCTGGCTGGGGCCTGACGTGTGTCAGGCCCGCTGGGCTGGCGGGGGATCGCGGGCTGCAAACGGCCAGCGCACTTGCTGGGCCGTGAAGGGGGCTGCGCCTTGCGGCGCGATGGCGCTGGGTTCTGCGGCGAACTGCGGCTGGCGCGCCGGTGCATGCGCCAGCCCCGCCTCCAGCGCGTGGGTCAGGCACCAGGCGCAGGTGGTGTGTGGCTCTTCGTTGTGATCATCGCTGGCTGTGGAACTGGCTGCCAATGCATCCGCATTGCCTGCGGTTGCCGGGGCTGTGGCACTACTGCCAACCAACTCCTGAATGTGCCGTGCCTCATGCAAGGGTGCGCCCGCCAGCGCGTTGAACAACGCCACGAGCAGGAGCGCGATGTGGAAAGGCAGGGCGGGGATGGTGCGGCGCAGCATGAGGGGATGCGAATCATACTCAAGTGCGGGTGGTGGCGCGAGGAAGTGCCGATGCGCCGGTTACGCACTTTCGCGAGCTATAGTTTGCACGGTTAAAGCTGCCGGGTTTGACGGAAATTTATACCTGGATTTTTTGAATAGCTGTATGGCTGTAAACATAGGCCAGGAGCCACATCCAAGAGGAATCGATGTCCAGAATATCCCGCACGGTCCAGTTTATTTCGCAATGTTTTGCGGGATACATCACGTTATGCCATCTCAAAAGAACCCTAAATGAGCGATGAATTGTTAGAAGAATTAGAACGTGCAAACAGAGGAGAAGCTCCCTCACCTTTCGGTAAGGCTGAATTTATTGTGCAAGGCTCACCAGCTTCAGTACAGTCGAAAAAATCTGTTCGTGATGAATATATAAAATCAATCAAAGAGCAGTTTTCAAAATTACAGTATTTACTTACAGGAGAAATAATTCTCAACGTAACATGGTTGCTTCCCGCTAAACAAAGATTTGAAACCGATGCGAAGTCAGATATAGATAACTGTATTAAGCCAATAATTGATGCATTTACTGGCCCTGACGGGCTATTTATTGATGATTGCCAGCTTAGAGGGCTTTATATCTGCTGGCGGCACATTGAATCTGGAAATGAGCGACTTATTTTTGAATTTGAGTTCCAAGGAGGCCAGTATTCTTTAAAAGAAGAGCTAGCCTTCGTTCAACTAGATGGGGCGCTATGCACTCCTGTTAATTTGAACTGGCCTAGTGCAGCAAAACACATTTGGGCTGCAATGTTGGCTGCGAATCAAAAAAGCAAAGAAATACTCGAAAGGCTCGGCGTAACTTATCCAGCTGTTGCTGGCTTTCTCGGAGGTAACCAGCCCTTCCATAGAACAAGAGTTAATGGCTTCCCGGTCTTATCTCTATGTGAGTTCGCTAGTGGAAAGCTCAATGCCACAAAGGCATAACAAGTCGTTCCAGCCGACGCCTGCGGCGCGGCTGAACTCCAACGTTAGGCTGACATGAAACAACTTTATCCACCAGGCCCAAGCCTACGATTCGAAGTACGTGGCGTCGAGATCTACGTCAACTGGTCGCTGCCATTCCTGGGTGCTGCTATTGCCTATCTGCCTGCGAAACATGCAGCCGGTAGTCCGGTTGCAAACTATCTGGTGGCGTTGATCAGCCTAATAGGCTTGGTGGTTCTACACGAACTTGGGCACGCTTGCGCAGCGAAGATTTGCTCCATGCGGGTACATGCAATTGTTTTGTCCGGCTACGGCGGTTGCTGCGTAGCCGAAGTTTCAAACCGCTTATCGCATGTTGCTATTTTCGCTGCGGGCGGCTTAATTGCCCAACTTCTTGTTCTTGGGCTTACCTTAGGCTTCTTGCAATTTTACGGAACGTCTTCACACCATGCCATCAATAGCGCGGTCTTTGTACTTGTCGGAGCAAACATCTTGTACATGCTCGTGAACATTGCACCAATTCAAGGAAGTGATGGAGCAAAACTTCTGGATATAGCCAAGAAGGCAATAGCCCTACGTTCTAGGCGCGGCAGTTGACACACTTCAACCGCCTCCGCATCAGCCACCAGCCTAACAAACGGTTGAACTCGGACGCCAGCAGCTGGGCATGCCTTCCGCATCCTGTGCCCAGCTGTTGGTGCCCTGCAGCCCTTCGGGCTTCGGGCGCCGGTTACGTTGGCGTTGCAACGCTAGCATTCTGGAACTGAATCGCGATCGGAAGTGAAACTCAGCGAATTCTAGGGAGTTTTTCACTCCAGTCCGCCCAAGAAAACACGCCAGCAAACGCTGGCGTTTTTCTATGACCGAAGAGCGATTACCCCTTTTGCACCATCTTAATAATGCTGGAAAAATCCAGCCCCCCATGCCCCGCCAGGCTGTGCGCCGCATACAGATTGCGCGCCATCCCACCCAGCGGCGTGGCAGCCTTCACCGCCATCGCGTTCTCCTGCGCCAGGCCCAGGTCCTTGAGCATCAGGTCCGTACCAAAGCCGCCCGCGTAACCCTTGCTGGCGGGCGCCGTTTCCATCACGCCGGGGAAGGGGTTGTACTTCTCCAGCGCCCAGTTGCCGCCCGAGCTGCGGCGCATGATTTCGCTCAGCACCTTGGGGTCCAGGCCGTTGGCTACGCCCAGGGCGATGGCTTCGCTGGTGCCTGCCATCAAGATGCCCAGAAGCATGTTGTTGCAGATCTTGGCCGTTTGGCCTGCGCCTACGCTGCCTGCGTGGAAGATGTTGGCGCCCATTTTTTCGAGCACGGGGCGGGCGCGTTCCAGGTCGGCGGCGTCGCCGCCCACCATGAAGGTGAGGGTGCCTGCAATGGCGCCGCCGGTGCCGCCCGACACGGGCGCGTCGATAAAGGCCACGCCCTTGGCTTGGGCGGCCTCGGCCACTTTACGGGAGGTGGCGGCTGCGATGGTGGAGCAGTCAATGACCAGCGTGCCGGCGGGCAACTGGGCCAGCAGGTCGCCCGCGCCTAAGAACAAGCCTTCCACATGCTGGCTGGCGGGCAGCATGCTGATGATGACTTCGGCCCCCTGCACGGCGGCCTTGGCGTCGGCGGCGATGGGCACGCCGTCTGCGGCCAGCTTGTCGCGGGCGGGTTGGGACAGGTCAAACGCCCGTACCTCGTGGCCTGCCTTGTGCAGGTTGTGTGCCATGGGGCCGCCCATGTTGCCCAGGCCGA
>DFQQ01000035.1:0-117370 GCA_002377855.1 Acidovorax delafieldii
TCTGAGGTAAGTAGCTAATCAGGAAAAAATACCAAAAATCCAAATCCGAAAGTACAGCGCGGAACCCGCGCAGCTGCGGCGGCGCCAGTTCAGCCCTTGCACGGGCTGAGCGCCTTGATCGTCAGCCACGGCCAGCGTTCACGGTAGCTCGCCGCCTTGGCTTGGAACAGCGGCAAATGCGGACACGCCGGATTCGGCCGCAGCAGTCCGCCGTACAACTCTTCCAGCCCGTAGGGTGCGTACAGCAGGGGCAGACTGCCGCGGTCGACCGGAGGCTGCAGCCCGACGCAGGTGCAGGGCACCAGAAACCGCTCAATTCCGTTGCGTGCTGACTGCAGGGCCTCGTACGGGTAGCCAAACCAGCGCTCGTACCAAAGGTGCACGCGGGCCTGGTTCTTGGCTTCCACGGTGATGGGGAGGTCGCTGAAGAGTGCGGTGACGCGCGCCTGAACAACCTGTTCCGCATCTTCGGAAAGGTCGGATGCGTCGAAATAGAAGATGTCGTAGTCCTTGATGTTCAGCGTGGGTGCGAGCCCTGAATGCAGATTCCACACCGTCTGAAACAGGCAACCTGCCACCAGCCACGCATCCGGCAGGCCCAGAAACGGCAAACGCTCCAGAAGGGCCGCGTTGTGCGGGTTCTGGAGCGCTTCGGTCACAAAGCGGCGCGAGAGCGCCGCTTTCTCATCGTGCTCAGATGACCTTTGCAATGGCCTGGCAGACGTAGTCGATGTTCTTGCTGTTCAGCGCAGCCACACACATGCGGCCGGTGTCCGTGCCGTACACCCCGAACTCGCTGCGCAGGCGCACCATCTGGTCCTTGGAAAGGCCCGAGTAGCTGAACATGCCGATCTGCGTGGTGATGAACGACATGTCCTTGGTCACGCCAGCGGCCTTCAGGCCGTCGACCAGCTTCTGGCGCATGGCCTTGATGCGCACGCGCATTTCGCCCAGTTCCTTTTCCCACAGGGCGCGCAGCTCAGGGTTGCCCAGCACGGCAGCCACGATGGCACCGCCGTGGGTGGGTGGGTTGGAGTAGTTGGTGCGGATAGCGATCTTGAGTTGGCTCAGCACGCGGTCAGTTTCTTCCTTGCTGCTGCCGACCACGCTCAGGGCGCCCACGCGCTCGCCGTACAGGCTGAAGCTCTTGGAGAAGCTGGTGGACACGAAGATGTTCAGGCCGGCGGCCACGAACTTGGCGATCACGGCGCCGTCCTCAGCAATGCCGTAGCCAAAGCCTTGGTAGGCCATGTCCAGGAAGGCGGTGAGGTTGCGTTCCTTCACCACGGCAATCACCTGGTCCCACTGATCGGGGGTGATGTCGTAGCCGGTGGGGTTGTGGCAGCAGGCGTGCAGCAGCACGATGGTGCCGGCAGCGGCAGCCTTGAGCTTGGCCAGCATGCCGTCAAAGTTGATGCCGCCCAGGCCGCCATTGGCGCTCTGGTCAAAGTAGGGGTACGTGTCGACGGTGAAACCGGCGTTGGTGAACAGCGCGCGGTGGTTTTCCCAGCTGGGGTCGGAGATCAGCACGGTGGCGTTGGGGCTGATCTTCTTCAAGAAGTCGGCACCGATCTTCAGGCCGCCGGTGCCGCCGATGGCTTGCACCGTGGCCACGCGGCCGCTCTTGACCACCTCAGACTCTGCACCAAACACCAGGCCCTTCACGGCTGCGTCGTAGGCTGCGATGCCGTCGATCGGCAGGTAGCCACGAGCGGTGGGCTTTTCCATCATGGTCTTTTCAGCGGCCTGCACACACTGCAGCAGGGGCAGCTTGCCGTTGTCGTCGAAATACACGCCCACGCCCAGGTTGACCTTGTTGGGGTTGGTGTCGGCGTTGAATTGTTCGTTCAGACCCAGGATGGGGTCGCGGGGGGCCATTTCGACGGCGGTGAACAGAGACATGAAGATCCTTGAAAGGTTGTCAGTAGCGAAGAATCCAGGCGTGGTGTACTGTGCCAGGTTCCGCCGATTTTAACGGCCCGCCCACCTCCAACGTTGACCACACCCATGCTGGAACTGACTGAAACCCTACCGCCCGCGCCAGAGGGCGAGTTCGTTCGCTTTCCTGATTCGCCTTTTGAACTGTTCCAGCCCTACCCCCCGGCGGGCGACCAGCCCGAGGCCATTGAGAAGCTGGTGGAAGGACTGCGCGACGGTGAAGCGTTCCAGACGCTGCTGGGCGTCACCGGCTCGGGCAAGACGTTCACCATGGCGAACGTGATCGCGCGCATGGGGCGGCCCGCCATCGTGTTTGCCCCCAACAAGACGCTGGCCGCGCAGCTGTACAGCGAGTTTCGCGAGTTCTTCCCCAAGAACGCTGTGGAGTATTTCGTCAGCTATTACGACTATTACCAGCCAGAAGCTTATGTGCCGCAACGCGACCTGTTCATCGAGAAGGACAGCGCCATCAATGAGCACATTGAGCAGATGCGGCTGTCGTGCACCAAGAGCTTGATGGAGCGGCGCGACGTGGTGATTGTGGCCACGGTATCCGCCATTTACGGCATTGGCGAGCCCGAAAGCTACCACCGTATGGTGATGACGCTGCGCGTGGGCGACAAGCTGGGCCAGCGCGACGTGATCGCGCAGCTCATCCGCATGCAGTACCAGCGCAATGAAGCGGATTTCTCGCGCGGCAAATTCCGGGTGCGCGGCGACACGATTGACGTCTTTCCTGCCGAACACTCGGAACTCGCCATCCGCATTGAGCTGTTTGACGATGAAATTGAGAGCCTGCAGCTGTTTGACCCCCTCACAGGACGCGTCAAACAGAAAATTCCGCGCTTTACCGTCTACCCCAGCAGCCACTACGTCACGCCGCGTGACAAGGTTCTGACGGCAGTCGAGACCATCAAGCTGGAGCTGGCCGAGCGCCTGCAGCAACTGGTGGCGGACGGCAAGCTGGTGGAGGCCCAGCGGCTGGAACAGCGCACCCGGTTTGACCTGGAAATGCTCAGCGAAGTGGGGCATTGCAAGGGCATTGAAAACTACACGCGCCACCTGTCGGGCGCCGCGCCGGGCGACCCTCCCAGCACGCTGACGGACTACATGCCCAAGGACTCGATCATGTTTCTGGACGAAAGCCACCAGATGATCGGGCAGCTTTCCGCCATGTATAACGGCGACCGGGCGCGCAAGACCACGCTGGTGGAATATGGCTTTCGCCTGCCTTCGGCGATGGACAACCGCCCACTCAAGTTTGAGGAATTTGAGCAGCGCATGCGGCAGGCGATCTTCGTTACCGCGACCCCGGCCGAATACGAAAGAACCCACTCTGGTCAGATCGTGGACCAAGTGGTACGCCCCACGGGGCTGGTCGATCCGATGGTAGAAGTGCGCCCCGCCACCCACCAGGTGGACGATGTGCTCCAGGAGATCCGTATCCGCGTGGAAAAGCATGAGCGCGTGCTGATCACTACCCTCACCAAGCGCATGGCAGAGCAGCTCACCGACTACCTGACCGACAACGGCGTGAAGGTGCGCTACCTGCACAGCGATGTGGACACGGTGGAGCGTGTCGAAATCATCCGCGACCTGCGCCTGGGGGCTTTTGATGTGCTGGTGGGCATCAATCTGCTGCGTGAGGGGTTGGATATTCCCGAGGTGTCGCTTGTCGCCATTCTGGATGCCGACAAGGAAGGCTTTTTGCGCGCCGAGCGCAGCCTGATCCAGACCATTGGGCGCGCCGCACGCAACCTCAACGGGCGTGCCATCTTGTATGCCGATCGCATCACCGATTCGATGAAAAAAGCGATGGGAGAAACGGAGCGTCGGCGCATCAAGCAGATTGCCCACAACGAGGCTCACGGCATCACGCCGCGCAGCATTGTCAAGCGGGTACGAGACCTGATTGACGGGGTCTACAGTGAAAAAGCGGGCAAGGATGCCGAGCGCCTCGAACAGGAAGCCATGCAGCGCGCCCAAGTGGAAGAGATGTCGGAAAAAGACATTTCGCGCGAAATCAAGCGTTTGGAAAAGCTCATGCTGGAACACGCCCGCAACCTGGAGTTCGAGCAAGCGGCCCGTATGCGAGATCAACTGACCAAGCTAAAAGACCGTGCATTCGGCGCCCCAGGCGGAGACTCTGTCGCGTTCTGAAGATTGTTGTCGAGATCAATACGCACCAGGGAGAAATGTGACTCGCTGGTTTTTTAACTTGACAAATTCGATAGGGATTTGTGGTATACTCTTACAAAATAGTCAACAACAAAGCCCAACGATGAAGGGCTCCGTGGCAGGCAAGGCTGAGCGGAGTAAGGGGCGGAGACGGTGCCCGTGCTGACCATTCGCCAGCGCAGGCAGTTTCTTTAACGAACGAGCCTCAGCACAAGGAGCTTTCCATGCGTCTCACCACCAAAGGCCGGTTTGCGGTCACTGCCATGATCGATTTGGCACTGCGCCAGAACAACGGTCCCGTCACGCTGGCAGCCATTAGCCAGCGTCAGCAGATTTCGCTGTCTTATCTCGAACAACTGTTCGGCAAATTGCGCCGCCATGAACTGGTGGAATCCACGCGGGGCCCCGGTGGCGGCTATACCTTGGCCCGCAAGGCCGGCGAGATCACCGTAGCCGACATCATCGTGTCTGTGGATGAACCCATTGACGCGACGCAGTGCGGCGGCAAGGAAAATTGCCTGGGCGAAGCGGGGCGTTGCATGACGCACGAGCTGTGGGCGTCACTGAACCAGCGCATGGTCGAGTTTCTTGATTCGGTCACGTTGCAAAAACTCGTGGACGAACAGCTTGCCAAGGGTGTGCAGATCGAAGACAAGCCTGCGGTTCGCCGCGCTATTTCCACCACACCCGTGGTCAAACCCATTCGCGTCAATGCCCCGAATTCGGTCTTCGCGCTGGGCAACGTATTCGCCAAATCCTGACCGTGGTGCGCAGAGCCTGGCCTGAAAGGCCGGCACAGCGCTGTACGTTTAACTGTTTATTAGCAACCGTTTTTTGCTGCCAGCCAGAAACGCAACTGAGCCAGCCATCAACATGACCCCACACTTCCCCATTTATCTCGACTACGGCGCCACCACTCCCGTGGACCCACGCGTGGTGGACGCGATGATTCCCTGGTTGCGCGAGCATTTCGGCAACCCAGCATCCCGCAGCCACGCCTGGGGCTGGGAAGCGGAAGAGGCCGTGGAAAAAGCACGCGCGCAGGTCGCCGACCTGATTGGAGCGGACCCTCGCGAAATCGTATGGACCAGCGGAGCCACGGAGTCCATCAACCTGGCCCTGAAGGGGGCTGCCCAGTTCTATAAAGGCAAGGGCAAACATCTGATCACGCTCAAGACAGAGCACAAGGCAGTGCTCGACACGATGCGAGAGTTGGAGCGTCAGGGCTTTGAGGTGACGTACCTGGACGTGCAGGAAGATGGTCTGGTCAACATGGATGCCCTGAAGGCCGCCATTCGCCCAGACACGATCCTCATCAGCATTCTGTTCGTGAACAACGAAATCGGTGTCATCCAGGATATCCCTGCCATCGGCGCACTGTGCCGCGAAAAGGGCATCCTGTTGCACGTGGATGCAGCCCAGGCCACAGGCCGTGTCGAAATCGACATGAGCACATTGCCGGTCGATCTGATGAGCATGACTGCGCACAAAACCTATGGCCCCAAAGGCGTGGGCGCCCTGTACGTGCGGCGCAAGCCACGGGTGCGGCTTGAGGCGCAAATGCACGGCGGCGGCCATGAGCGCGGCATGCGGTCCGGCACGTTGCCCACCCACCAGATCGTGGGCATGGGCGAAGCGTTTCGCATTGCCAAGGAAGAAATGGTTGAAGGCAATGCCAAGGCACGCGCATTGCAGCAGCGCTTGCTGGACGGTCTCAAGGACATTGAGCAGGTGTTCATTAACGGCAGCATGGAGCGCCGCGTGCCGCAGAACCTGAACATGAGCTTCAACTTCGTTGAAGGCGAGTCGCTGATCATGGGTATCAAGGGGCTGGCGGTTTCGTCAGGCTCGGCCTGTACTTCTGCCAGCCTGGAGCCCAGCTATGTGCTGCGGGCCTTGGGCCGCAGTGACGAACTGGCTCACAGCAGCCTGCGCATGACCATCGGCCGTTTCACGACCGAGGAAGAAATCGATTACGCGATCTCCACCATCCGTGAAAACGTAGCGCGTCTGCGTGAACTCAGCCCCTTGTGGGAAATGTTCAAAGACGGAGTGGACCTCAGCACCATCCAGTGGGCTGCGCACTGAGCGCCCCAACCTAAACGACCAAAGGACTTGCCATGGCTTATTCTGAAAAAGTGGTTGACCATTACGAAAACCCCCGCAACGTGGGATCTTTCGACAAGGGTGATGAATCAGTAGGTACCGGCATGGTGGGTGCACCTGCCTGCGGCGACGTGATGAAACTGCAAATCAAGGTCAACCCACAAACAGGTGTGATCGAAGATGCCCGTTTCAAAACCTATGGTTGCGGCTCGGCCATCGCTTCTTCGTCTCTCGTGACCGAATGGGTCAAGGGCAAGACGCTGGACGAAGCTGCTGCCCTCAAGAACAGCGTCATCGCTGAAGAACTGGCACTGCCTCCAGTCAAGATTCATTGCTCCATCTTGGCAGAGGATGCCATCAAGGCGGCAGTGAACGACTACAAAGCCAAGCACGTCAGCACTGTTGCCTGAAGCGATGGCCATCACTCTCACAGAAGCTGCTGCGCGTCACGTCAGCAGATACCTTGCTCGGCGCGGCAAGGGCGTTGGTGTGCGCTTGGGCGTCAAGACCACGGGCTGCTCGGGCTTGGCTTACAAGCTCGAATACGTGGACGAGACAGAGCCTGAAGACGTGATTTTTGAAAACCACGGCGTCAAGGTTCTGATTGACCCCAAGAGCCTTGCGTACATTGACGGCACCGAGCTGGATTTTGTGCGTGAGGGCCTCAATGAGGGCTTCAAGTTCAACAACCCCAATGAGCGGGATCGCTGCGGTTGCGGGGAGAGCTTCCGCGTCTGAGCGCTATTGCCTTCCGTTGAAGGGCATTGCCTGTGAAACCGCCATCGCGTTTTGTGCTGGCGGTTTTTTATTGAGCAAATCCGATCTCTTGAAAAGCAAACGGCATGAACCTGCAATCCAATGATTTTGAACTCTTCGGTGTGCCTGCAGGCTTTGCGCAGGACCGCGCTGCCTTGGACGCCCGTTGGAAGGAATTGCAAAAAGAAGTGCATCCAGACAAGTTCGCTGCGCAGGGTCCTGCAGCCCAACGGGTGGCGATGCAATGGTCTGTGCGCGTCAACGAGGCATACCAGCGGCTCAAAGACCCATTGCGCCGTGCCGCCTATCTCTGTGAACTCCACGGTGCGCCTATCCAGGCCCACGACAATACGGCCATGCCGGCCGCGTTCCTGATGCAGCAAATGGAGTGGCGCGAGGCCCTTGAAGATGCGCGTGACTTCGCCGCAGTAGAAGCGCTGGACGACGAAGTCATGCAGGCCCGCAAGGCCGGCTGGGCCCAGTGCGCAGCGCTGATAGACCAGCAAGGAGACTACGCTGCAGCGGCTCAGCAAGTGAGAGCCCTCATGTTCATTGCGCGATTTGCGGACGATATCGAGCGCCGCCGCGAGCAACTGGGACAATAGCGCCTGTCATCTTTCTGAACCTCGGCACTGCGCCGGGTTTCTTCACGTCGAACACAAGAATTCCATGGCGCTTCTGCAGATTTCCGAGCCCGGACAGTCCCCTGATCCCCACCAGCGTCGCATTGCGGTGGGCATTGACCTTGGCACGACCCATTCCCTCGTCGCAGCCGTTCGCAACGGGGTTGCCGAATGCCTGCCCGACGACCAGGGACGCGTGTTGTTGCCGTCAGTGGTGCGCTATTTGGGGCAGGGCGGGCGTCACATCGGCTATCAAGCCGTGGCCTCGCAGGCTACCGATGCCCGCAACACCATTGCGTCGGTCAAGCGCTTCATGGGCAGAAGCTTGCAGGACGTGGCCCAGGCCGGGCAACTTCCCTACGAGTTTGTGCAGCCACCAGAAGGTGGCATGGTGAGCATCGCCACTGCAGACGGCGTGAAGACGCCAGTGGAGGTGAGCGCCGAGATATTGGCCACGCTGCGCTACCGCGCGGAAGATACGTTCAATGATGATCTGTATGGGGCCGTAATAACAGTCCCGGCGTACTTCGACGATGCCCAGCGGCAAGCGACGAAAGACGCGGCAAAACTGGCGGGCATCCATTTGCTGCGCCTCATCAACGAGCCTACGGCCGCCGCCATTGCTTATGGGCTGGACAATGCCAGCGAGGGGATCTATGCGGTGTATGACCTGGGCGGCGGCACCTTCGACATTTCCGTCCTGCGCCTCACGCAAGGTGTTTTTGAAGTCATTGCGACCGGTGGCGATTCCGCCTTGGGAGGAGATGACTACGATGCCGCGCTGGCTGAATGGGTCATGGCCCAAACCGGATGTGCCGTGCAGACACCCGCTGACAAAGCTGCGATCCGCATCGCTGCGCGCGCGTGCAAGGAATCATTAACCGCTACAGAAAGCGTAGCATTCAGCGCTGATCTGGCGGGCGGTAACGTGCACTTTGACGTTACAAGAGCGGATTTCGAGGCAGCAACCTCGGCCCTTACTGCCCGTTCCATGGCTGCGGTGCGCAGAGCGCTTCGCGACGCCCAGCTCGACCGCCAAGAAGTGCAGGGCGTGGTGATGGTGGGCGGCTCTACCCGCATGCCCCAGGTGCAGCGCGCTGTGGCCGAGTTTTTTGGCCGTGAGCCGCTCACCAACCTTAACCCCGACGAAGTGGTGGCGCTGGGCGCAGCCATCCAGGCCAATCAGCTCGCTGGCAACAACACCACTGGCGATTTGCTTTTGCTGGACGTGATCCCGTTGTCGCTAGGCATCGAAACCATGGGGGGCCTGGTGGAGCGCATCGTGGCCCGTAACGAGACTATCCCGACAGCCAAGGCGCAAGACTTCACCACTTACAAAGACGGGCAAACCGCGCTCGCAATTCATGTGGTGCAAGGCGAGCGCGATTTGGTGCAGGACTGCCGCAGTCTGGCGCGCTTTGAGCTGCGTGGCATTCCGCCCATGGCTGCGGGCGCCGCCCGCATCCGGGTTACGTTTACGGTAGATGCCGATGGACTGCTGTCTGTCAGCGCAAAAGAGCAGGGCAGTGGCGTGGAAGCGCGCATCGATGTCAAGCCATCGTATGGGCTGTCGGACGAGCAAGTTGCGCGCATGCTGCAAGACGGTTTTGCTACCGCAGCGCAAGACATGCGTGCCCGCGCCGTGGTAGAGGCCAGGGTGGACGCTGACCGCATGTTGCTGGCCACCGAGAGCGCCCTCGATGCCGATGGCGACCTGCTCACGGCGCAAGAGCGCAGCAGCGTCGATGCGTTGATGCAGGCGTTGCGTGACCAGCGTGATGCAGATGATGCAGCTGTGATTGAGGCGGCCACCGAAGCCTTGGCCAAAGGCACAGAGGCCTTTGCAGCACAGCGCATGAACCGTGGTATTCAGCAGGCATTGGCCGGCAAGAATGTCCAGTCCTTCTAATCCCAAGTTCCAGAGCAAGACGCCATGCCCGTCATCAAAATTCTTCCCCATCCAGAGTACTGCCCGGCAGGTACCGAAATCAGCGCGCCCGCCGGCACATCGATTTGCGAAGCGCTGCTAGACAATCACATCAATATTGAGCACGCGTGTGACATGAGCTGCGCTTGCACCACCTGCCATGTGATCGTGCGTGAAGGGATGGCTTCGCTGAACGATGCAGAAGAGGAAGAGGAAGACTTGCTGGACCGCGCATGGGGGCTGGAGCCGCAGTCGCGCCTGTCGTGCCAAGCCATCCTCGCGCAAAAAGACGTCGTCATCGAAATCCCCAAGTACACGATCAACCACGCCAAGGAAAACCACTGATGTCCCGTCAGATCGTCCTGGACACAGAAACCACCGGTCTCTCTGCAGAAGGGGGCGACCGGATCATCGAGCTGGGATGCGTGGAGTTGCTCAACCGAAAGCTCACGGGCAACAACCTGCACATGTACTTCAACCCGGGGCGGGACAGCCATGAAGATGCGCTCAAGGTTCACGGCATCAGCAATGAATTCCTGAAAGACAAGCCCAAGTTTTCCGACATGGCGCCGCAAATTCTGGAGTACCTCCAGGGCGCTGAGATCATCATTCACAACGCGGCATTTGACGTGGGATTCCTGAACAAGGAACTGGAGCTGACAGGGCGCGCGCCCTTCAGCACCTACGTAGCCAGCGTCACGGACACCTTGGCAATGGCCAAGGAAATGTACCCGGGCAAACGCAATTCGCTGGATGCGCTGTGCGACCGCCTGGGCGTGGACAATTCTGGGCGAACGCTACACGGTGCGTTGCTGGATGCTGAACTGCTTGCCGACGTCTACATCAACCTGACCCGCGGCCAAGATGCGCTTTTGATGGTGGACGACGCGCAAGAAAGCGCAGATGGGGTAGTTCTTGCGCCAGTCGACTTGAGTCGCTTTGCCCTCCAGGTCATCACTGCCAATGATCAGGAATTGTCAGCCCACGAAGACGTCATGGCACAGATCGACAAGGCCAGCGGTGGCAAAACAATTTGGCGGAAATTAGAGGAGACCGTTTAATTTGTGCCATAATCTAAGGCTTGACGCAAAGGGGTGATTAGCTCAGCGGTAGAGCACTGCCTTCACACGGCAGGGGTCACATGTTCGATCCATGTATCACCCACCATTTGCTGTTCTGATTAATGCGACGTCCAAATCTTGGGGTGTCGCGATGGGTGATTAGCTCAGCGGTAGAGCACTGCCTTCACACGGCAGGGGTCACATGTTCGATCCATGTATCACCCACCAAATTTGAAGCGCCTTGCAGCAATGCAAGGCGCTTTTTCTTTGCGTCTTCATATGCAGCTCTCGCATGTTGTAGTGGTTGAGCGAGCGGGCACAATGATGCGTTGGGA
The DNA here is from genome assembly GCA_002377855.1 of Acidovorax delafieldii. Classification (GTDB taxonomy): domain Bacteria; phylum Pseudomonadota; class Gammaproteobacteria; order Burkholderiales; family Burkholderiaceae_C; genus Acidovorax; species Acidovorax delafieldii_A. Next base: position 10,925 of record DFQQ01000035.1, read on the forward strand.
AAAGCGCCAGTTGCCTCAAAAGCGGGCGCCTTTCAGTGCATTCACCTTCACGCGTGACGCGGCCGTATCGCGCGGCTCAGTACGAAGCCCTTCGGATCGACCACTACATGATCTGCTTTCACAATCCTCTTCATCATCTTCACGCCCCACGGCACGAGTTTTTTCGAGGCAATCGCGTCGATTGCTTTGAAAAGCCGCTCAGGGCGGGCTATGTGGAGCAGGCACTTGCGCAAGGTGGCTACACGCTGCTCAAGCCCGATGCAGACTCTGCCGCCCTCTTGGCCAAAGTGCACGATCAGCGATACCTCCGTTTTCTGAAGACCGCATGGGAACAGTGGGTCGCGCTCGACCCTGCCAATGCCCACGCGCAACCGTTCCCGTCAGTCTGGCCCGTGCGGACTCTGCGCAGTGATGTGGAGCCAGCCAATTTCATTGCCAAGCTGGGGCTGTACTCGATGGACAACGGCACGCCTTTGGCAGAGGGAACTTGGGATGCCGCCAAGGCGGGCGCAGACGCAGCCGCCAGCGCCGCGATGCGCATTGCAAAGGGTGCACCGGCCGCCTTCTGCTGCACCAGACCGCCCGGTCACCACGCCGGTCCCGATTTCATGGGCGGGTATTGCTTCTTGAACAACGCCGCAGTCGCGGCCCAGGCGCTGCTGGACCACGGTGCCAACCGCGTGGCGGTGCTTGATGTGGACTATCACCATGGAAATGGCACCCAGAGCATTTTCTATGGACGCTCCGACGTGTTGTTCGTCAGCATTCATGGCGACCCGCTGACCGAATACCCTTTTTTCCTGGGCCACGCAGAAGAGCAAGGCGAGGGCGACGGCTTTGGCTTCAACCTGAACCTGCCACTGCCAGCAGGGTCGGCGGTAGAAAAATGGTTCGAAGCCCTCGATACCGCCTGTTCCCGCATCACTCAGTACGCCCCCGATGCCTTGGTGGTATCGCTGGGTCTGGACACCTTCGCAGGCGACCCCATATCGCAATTCGCATTGACCACAGCGGACTTTTTCAGGCTGGGGCGCCGCTTGGCGGCATTGAAGTTGCGTACCGCCCTGATTCTGGAGGGCGGGTACGCCGCAGCTGAGCTGGGGGCGAACGCCTTGCAGGTCATCCGCGGCTTTGAGGGCTAAAGCTGTTCAGCAGTAGTGGGCTGTCGGATTCAAAAGAGGCTAGGAAAAATGGATCAAGTCGAATGCGTGGTGGTGGGTGCTGGAGTGGTGGGGCTGGCGGTTGCGCGAAAGCTGGCTTTGGAGGGACGCGAGGTGATGGTGCTGGAGGCCGCCGATGCCATTGGCACAGGCACCAGTTCACGTAACAGCGAGGTGATTCACGCCGGGCTTTACTATCCCACAGGGTCGCTCAAGGCCCGCTTGTGCGTCGCGGGCCGCAATCAACTCTACGCTTACGCAAGAGAGCAAGGAGTTGCGCATCAGCAGTGCGGCAAATTGTTGGTAGCCACGGCGCCCGAGCAGCGTGCTGGGTTGGAGGGCATCTATGAACGGGCCCACCACAATGGCGTCACGGACCTGCGATGGCTAGACCGTACCGAAGCCCAGGCCATGGAACCTGCACTGGAGTGTGTAGCGGCCTTGTTGTCTCCCAGTACGGGCATCATCGACAGCCATGGGCTGATGCTTGCGCTGCAGGGCGATTTGGAGAACGCGGGCGGGTTGGTGGCATTGAATTCGCCTGTTGCGCTTGCCAATATTGCGCAAGATGCTATTGATTTGGTAGCGGTGGACGGTACGCAACTCAGAACCCGCCTGTTGGTCAATGCCGCTGGGTTGGCAGCGCCGCAGCTTGCACACAGATTTGCGGGCCTCGATGCACACCATGTCCCTCAGCCGCGTTTCGCAAAAGGCAACTATTTCACGCTGGCGGGAAAAGCACCGATCAGCCACCTCATCTACCCCGTGCCTGAGGCTGCGGGCCTCGGAGTTCACCTGACGCTGGACATGGGCGGGCAAGCCAAGTTTGGCCCCGACGTGCAGTGGGTCGACAACGCAGACGATTTGGTGGTTGACCCACGGCGAGGAGACGCTTTTTATGCCGAGGTACGCAAATACTGGCCAGGTCTGCCAGACGGGGCGCTCATTCCGGGCTACGCAGGAATCCGTCCCAAAATCCACGGCCCAAATCAACCTGCAGCGGACTTCTGTATCCAGGGGCCGCGAGTTCACGGAATTCCTGGTTTGGTCAACCTCTTTGGCATCGAATCTCCGGGCCTTACCAGTGCGCTTGCGATAGCGGACCACGTCGCCGATTTGGTCAGTGCGCCCGCTTAACAGGACAGCAAGAAAAGTTTGTAACCCTACGCGACGGTGTCCTACATGCTTGCCAGTTGCGTGGGCGCTAAGATGAATCCAACGATACGGTTTCAAATGCGGAAGGGGCATTGATGGGCGAGTCATCTGTGCATCATCCCGATGACTGACTCCGCTTGCCGGTTGGTTTGATTGCAACTTGTTTTTGAAAAGGAAACACCATGAACACTTCTGAAAACTCCACGACACAAGGCGAACTGGAGAAGCTGGTTTCGGACCTGCGCGGTCTTCTGGCCAGCAAGGATCTGGATTTGGTGCCAGAAATCAAGATGTTGCGTCAACGCCTGGATGACGGCATTCATTCTGCCCGCGAGTCGGCCGTTCGGGCCGCCCACGATGCTGCACGGCAAGCAAAGGACGCTGCGGTAGCGGCAGATCGTTATGCCCACGATGAACCATGGCGTGTTGCTGGCGCAGCGTTGGCCGTTGGCGCCTTGGTTGGGTTTTTGCTGGCCCGCCGCTGAAGCGGTGTGCATGGGCATTCATCTACGGCACGGTAGCTCATGAACTGGCTGGCATTGTTAGGGCTGGATACCTTTTTTGCCCGATGGCGCGTGGCGGCTATCGAAGGCGCCATTGCTGCGGAAGACCGCATGGCTCTGGCGAAGCTGGAGTGGCACGACCAGAAGCGCTATCTCAGGCGCATTGTGGTGCTCGCCATGGCGGTCGCTGGCTTGACGGTCGTGAGCATGATGATGGTGTCCATGGCAGTGCTGGTCCAGTTTTGGGACACTCCCTACCGCAGCGTGACCGGTTGGCTGGTGGCTGGCGTATGGTTGGCTGGCTGGATTTTGGCTGTGTTTGCTTTAGTGCGCAGCGTGCAGAAGGCGGGTGACGGATTTCCCTTGACCCGGCGTGAGCTGGGGCAGGACTGGCGAGACATCAAGGAGCGCTTATGAGCGAACAGTATCAAACGACTCCGCTCCCCGCACCAAACGTGCATCCCACACCAGCGCAGCAACAGATCCTGTCCAGAATTGCCGCGCAGAGGGAACGTGTGCGTGCGCGCCGGGTAGCCTTTTTGCAAGCCGAAAACGCAAACCCAGGCGCGCGCTCTACCGGTGGAGACGAAGACTCCATCGTGCTGCGCGCAGCCGCCTTTGCTAAACAGCATCCGGCCGCCGTGGTCGCGCTTGCTGGCGCCGCCATGGCTCTTGGGCCAAGCCGCCTGCTGCGGTGGGCAACGGTGGCTTTGCCTTGGATCATGCGGCTGCGTCGCTGACGCCTTTCAGAGCGGCTGAAAAGCGCCTTCAGCGATGCGCAATGTACGGGCGGGCAAGTAAACGCGCAGGGCGCTTTACTTCAGCGAGCAAATTTTGCCGCTTTGATTGCTTTAGCGGCCTGGGCCACTAGGGCAGGGCCTTCATAGATCAGGCCCGTGTAGATTTGCACCACATCCGCCCCTGCTTCAATTTTGCTAACCGCGTCTTGGGCACTCATGACTCCGCCCACGCCGATGATTGGAAACTCCTTGCCCAGGGCCGATCTGAGCTGGCGAATCACGCGGTTGCTGGCCTCCAGTACTGGTGCGCCACTCAGTCCCCCAGTCTCGCCGGCATGGGCCATGCCCTGAACCGCGTCGCGGGCAATTGTGGTGTTGGTGGCAATCACTCCGTCCATTCCGTGGCGCTTCAAGGTTGCGGCGATCACTCCCACTTGAACTTCATCCAGGTCGGGAGCAATTTTCACAAAAATAGGAACCCGACGCTTGGTGCGTGTGGTCGCGCCCGCATGCGGCATATCTTGGTTTGCAAGCCATTCGCGCCGATGTGCAATGGCTCCGAGCAAGGAGTCGAGTGCCTCATCGCTCTGCAGCGCACGCAGGTTCTGTGTGTTGGGTGAACTGATGTTCACCGTGACGTAGTCTGCATGCGGGTAGACGCCGTCCAAGCAAGTGAGATAGTCACTGGTTGCGTTCTCAATGGGCGTTGTAGCGTTCTTGCCGATGTTCAAGCCCAACAGCATGGGCGTTGCCCGGTGTTGCTTGCGGAATTGCGCGAGCTGCACATTGCGTACGAAGGCGTCCAGACCTTCGTTATTGAAACCCAGCCGATTGATCAGGGCGTGGGCTTGCGGCAGCCTGAACATGCGCGGCTTGGGGTTGCCAGGTTGCGCCTTGGGCGTGACGGTACCGACCTCTACGAAACCGAACCCCATGGCGCCCAGGGCATCGATGCAGCGGGCGTTTTTATCCAGCCCCGCAGCCATGCCTACCCGATTGGGAAAGCGCAGGCCGGCCAATTCCACGGGGTCCTCTACGCGCGACTGGCACCAAGCCCATTGCAATGGAGTTCTCTGCCCCTTGGCCAGCATATCCATGGTCAAGTCGTGCGCGGCCTCGGGGTCCATGCCAAACAGAAAGGAACGGGTGAGGGAATAAGGGATGAGGGACATGGAACGATAATTGAAGAATTACCTTCGATTTTCCCCCATGACGACACCTTCTACATTCACCCAAGACGAACTCAAGACCCTGGTGGGCCAAGCCGCTCTGCAATATGTGGTGCCTGGCGACATTGTGGGCGTGGGTACCGGCTCCACTGTCAACAAGTTCATTGACGCCTTGGCCAGCATCAAGTCGACCATCAAGGGGGCTGTTTCCAGCTCCGTGGCCAGTACCGAGCGTCTGCAGGCTTTGGGAATCACTGTGTTCGATGCCAATGAGGTGGAGTCGCTGTCGGTGTACATCGACGGAGCAGATGAGATTGACGGAAGCGGCAACATGGTCAAGGGTGGCGGTGCTGCGCTCACCCGCGAAAAAATCGTCGCCGCACTGGCGCAGCGGTTTGTCTGCATTGCAGATGAGTCCAAGCGCGTGGAGGTGCTGGGTAGGTTCCCGTTGCCCGTGGAAGTCATCCCGATGGCAACACAGCACGTCGCCCGCCGTTTCAAGGCGATGGGCGGGGTGGCAACGTTGCGCCTCAAAGACGGCAAGCCTCTGGTGACCGACAACGGCCAGCACATCCTGGATGTCACCGGTCTTTCCATCCAACATCCGTTGGACTTCGAATCGCAGGTCAACCAATGGCCAGGGGTGGTGACCGTGGGTGTGTTCGCGCACCAAAAAGCTGCTGTTTGCTTGCTGGGCACGGCACAAGGGGTGAAAACCTTGAACTATTGACAAGCGGGGCCCTGTGGCTATAAAAAAAAGGATGCCCAAAGGCACCCCTTTTTGTTTTTACCCATGACAGCGGTCAGAACTTGATTCCCGCCGGGTTGTTGGGATTGGGTGCATTCGTATCGGGGGCGGCCACTGGTGGGCGGGCGAGTCGGCGCACAGTCTCTGTTGACGCAGGCGCGGTATCCGCAGTCGCCGGCACAGGCTTGGGCTGTGTCAGCGGAGCCGCTGCAGGACGGCGGTAATTGCCAGGCAACTGGGAGGTCTTCGGGTAGCCCGCCGCATCCAGGTAGGAGTTCCATTCGGAATCCGCAAAGCCCGAAAGCTGCTGTCCCCCAATGGTGGCAAAAGGCAAGCTTGAATCGCTGCCTAGCTTCACAAGAGCCTGCAGGTCTTCAGACGTGTTGATCGTGCGTTCAGTGAAAGGCACTCCTCTGGCTTCCAGCATGCGCCGAGCCGTGTCGCAGGGCGCACAGTTCTGGCCGGTGTACAGGGTTACCGGAAAACGGGCCGCCACCTTGCCCAGCTCAAAGGGAAGGCCCGCACCCGCAGGAGATGAACTGCCAGCCGTGCCCGCCGTCGTTTGCGCCGCCTTGGCTGCCGTATCGGGGGCGCGGTCGGAGAACGTCACTTTGCCGTCAGGGCCCACGATGCGGTATACGGTTTGCGCATGGGCGCCCAGCGGCAGCAACGCGAGCATCAGCGACAGAGACAGGACTTTGGGCAGCATGTGGTTTCTCCTCAAAAAGGGCATCTGGGGGGCTTACTGGGCCATCCCCTGGTGGCGCAGCAGGGCGTCCAGCTGTGGCTCCCGGCCGCGGAACTCTTTGAACGACTCCATGGCTGGGCGGCTGCCGCCGGCCTCCAGAATCGCCTTGCGATACCGGCGCCCCGTTTCGATGCTGGGCTGACCGTCGGCGCCCATGGTTTCTTCAAAGGCCGCATAGGCATCAGCGCTCAAGACCTCTGCCCACTTGTAGCTGTAGTACCCGGCCGCGTAGCCGCCCGCAAAAATATGGCTGAAGGTGTGCGCGGTGCGGCTGAATGCTGGCGGCTGCAACACAGCCACTTCGCTGCGCACATCGCTCAGCAAGGGCATCACATCATCAGCCGGGTCGTGTTCTGTATGCAGCAGCATGTCGAACAGGGCGAACTCGATTTGGCGCAGCGTCTGCATACCCGCCTGGAAGTTCTTGGCGGCGATCATCTTGTCAAACAACGCGCGCGGCAACGACTCGCCGGTCTCCACATGGGCTGTCATGTGCTTGAGCACATCCCACTCCCAACAGAAGTTTTCCATGAACTGGCTGGGCAGCTCGACGGCATCCCACTCCACGCCGCCAATGCCGGACACGTCACGCTCATTGACTTGCGTGAGCATGTGGTGGAGGCCGTGGCCAAATTCGTGGAACAAGGTGATGACATCGTCGTGCGTGAGCAGCGCGGGCTTACCGTCCACGCCGTCGGCGAAATTGCACACCAGATGGGCTACCGGGGTTTGCAGCTTGCCCGTGTCCGGGCGAAGCCAGCGGGTGCGCACGTCGTCCATCCAGGCCCCACCACGTTTGCCAGTGCGCGCGGGCTGGTCCAGATAAAACTGCCCCACCAACTCCCCGTTGCGCTCAATGCGATAGAACTCGACCGATGGATTCCACACCGGAGCGTTGTCACGGCGGATGCTCACTTCAAACAGGGTTTCAATGATCTTGAACAGACCGGCCAGCGCTTTGGGAGCCGTAAAGTACTGCTTGACCTCTTGCTCGCTGAAGGCGTAGCGCGCCTCCTTGAGCTTTTCCGCGATGTAGGGCCAGTCCCAGGCTTCAGGCGCTGCAAGGCCCAGCTCTGCGCGGGCAAAATCACGCAGGTCGGCCATGTCTTTTTCAGCGTAGGGACGGGCCCGCCGGGCCAGGTCACGCAAGAAGTGGATGACCTCAGAGGGAGACTGCGCCATTTTCGGCACCACGGAGACTTCGCCAAAATTGGCGTACCCCAGCAGTTGCGCTTCTTCCTTGCGCAGCGCGAGTATTTCGTTGATCAGAGCGGTGTTGTCGAATTTCCGGGCATCGCCCTCGGCCTGGTCAGAGGCGCGGGTGACGTAGGCGCGGTACAGCTTTTCACGCAGATCGGCACGCCGGGCGAACTGCATCACCGGCAAGTAGCACGGCATCTTCAGCGTGAGCTTGTAGCCGTCCTTGCCCTCAGCCTTGGCGGCCGCCAATGCGGCTTGCTGCACGTCGCCTGGCACGCCTTCCAACTCTTCTTCGGAGGCGTAGTAGGCAAATGCATCAGTGGCATCCAGGGCGTTTTCGCTGAACTTCTGGCTCAGCTCGGCCTGGCGCTCCTGAATCTTTGCAAAACGCTCCTTGGCCTCGCCGGTCAATTCGGCCCCGCTCAGTACAAAGTTGCGGATGGCATTGTGGTGGGCGCGCTGTTGCTCGGCGTTGAGGGTCGCGGAATCGATGGCCTTGTACTTGGCGTACAGGCGCTCATCCGCACCCAGGCGCGTCCAGAACTCGGTCACCTGCGGCAGGGCTGCGTTGTAGGCAGCGCGCAGTTCGGGGGTGTCTGCCACGCTGTTGAGGTGGCTCACCGCCCCCCAGGCAATGCCCAGTTGCTCGGTGGCCACGTCCAGAACCTTCGCAATGGCGTTCCAGTCTGCTGGAAAGTCAGGGGCGGTCACGGTTTCAAGCGCTGCGTTGGCTTTTTCAAGCAGCGCATCCACGGCGGGGCCGACGTCAGCAGGCTGTATGCGGTCAAACGCGGGAAGGGCGGAGAAGTCGAGAAGGGGGTTGCTCATGCGAAGTCAGATGGCGCCGGGCGGCAGAGGTTCAAGGTTGAGGACGAGCCGCCCGACGGGCGGTCCGCGTCGGGCATTCAACGTGGATGCGTTGGCCAGTGCCGCCCCCATTGGTCAGCTGCCAGCCGTACGTTCGGCAGCTTCGAGGGTGTTGACCAGCAGCATGGTAATGGTCATGGGGCCTACACCGCCAGGAACTGGGGTGATCCAGCCGGCCACTTCCTTCACACCTTCAAAGTCGACGTCTCCGCACAGCTTGCCGTCCGCCTTGCGGTTGATGCCCACGTCGATGACGATGGCGCCGGGTTTGATCATGTCGGCCGTCAGCGTGTTGGCGCGGCCCACGGCGGCCACCACGATGTCAGCCTGGCGCGTGTGGTAGCCCAGGTCGGGCGTGCCGCTGTGGGTGACGGTGACGGTGGCGTTGGCTTGCAGCAGCAGCAGGGCCATGGGTTTGCCAACCGTATTGCTGCGCCCGATGACCACGGCGTGCTTGCCCTTGATTGGCTGGCCGGTGGATTCGATGAGCTTCATGCTGCCGTAGGGCGTGCAGGGCCGAAATCCTTCCAGGCCCGCCATCAACTCGCCGGCAGACAATACGGAATACCCGTCTACGTCCTTGGTGGTGGCGATGGCCTCGATCACCTTGTTGGGGTCGATGTGTTTGGGCAAAGGCATCTGCACCAGAATGCCATGCACTGCGGGGTCGGCATTGAGGGCGGCAATGCGCTTAAGCAGCGCAGCCTCCGTCAGGTCAGCGTCGTACTTTTCAAAGACCGAGCGCACACCGCAGTCCTCGCAGGCCTTGACCTTGTTGCGCACATAGACGGCAGAGGCCGGGTCTTCGCCCACCAGGATCACCGCCAGGCCGGGCTGATGGCCGCGCGAGGTGAGGGCAGCGGCGCGTTGCGCCACGTCGGCGCGAAGTTGGTGGGAGAGGGCGTTGCCGTCAATGAGTTGGGCTGTCATTTCAAATACAGGTCAAATTGGCCTCTAGCGCTTATGTGGCAAGCGCAATCAGCTATCAAATAGTGAGTATCAAGCCTTGGGCGCGTTCTGGCCCAAGGCGATCTTGAGCAGGTCGGCCACGGTGTTGGCGTTGAGCTTTTCCATGATGTTGGCGCGGTGCGCTTCCACCGTCTTGATGCTGATGCCCAAATCGTCAGCGATCTGCTTGTTCAGGCGGCCCGCAACGATACGCTCGAGAACTTGCGCTTCGCGGCTGGTGAGCTTGGAGAGCAGGGCGTCGCGGCTTGCAGCTTGCTGGAAGCCCGCGAACGCCTCGCGTGCATGGTCCAGCATGCGTTCCACCAAGCCCAGCAGTTCTTCCTCGTCAAAAGGCTTTTGGATGAAGTCAAGCGCACCCTTTTTCATGGTGTTCACGGCCATGGGTACGTCGCCGTGGCCGGTGATGAACACGATGGGCAGCGGCGATTTGCGCTCGATCAGTCGGTCTTGCAGTTCCAGCCCCGTCATGCCGCCCATGCGGATGTCGACAATCAAGCAAGCCACTTCGCGCGGGTCGTAGCGCGACAGGAAGGTTTCAGCCGAATCAAAGCAGCGCACCCGGTAGTCCTTGCCTTCCAGCAGCCATTGCAAAGAGTCGCGGACGGCTTCGTCATCGTCTACGACGTAGACAGTGCCTTTTTTCGGAATCAAGCTCATGCAATTGTCCTCGGAGTTTGTTCGTTTGCTACAGAGTTTGTAGTGTCATCGGCAGGCTTTGCCAGCGGCAGCCAGAAGGAGAACCGGCAGCCAATGACTTCCGATCCATTGTAGATGTTCTGTGCCTGCATCCTGCCCTGGTGGGACTCGACGATGCTGCGGCACAGATTGAGGCCCATGCCCATCCCTTCCTGCTTGGTCGAAAAGAACGCTTCGAAAAGCCGCTCCAGCACTTCCGGGGCAAGGCCTTTACCGGTGTCTTGGACCGAGAATTCCACCACTTCGCCTTCATCGAGCTGTTTGGGCACCACGCGCAGCTCGACACTGCGCCCCGACGCGGGGCGCTGGGCGTGCTGTATGGACTCTGCCCCGTTCTTCATGAGGTTGACCAGTACCTGCTCAATGAGAATGGTGTCGGCCATCACGGGCGGCAGGCGGGCGGCAATGTAGTGCGTGAGCCGCACGTTGTGCCGGCGCAGTTCAATGTCTGCCAGCTCCACCGCTTCAGACACCATGTGGTGCACATCGGCCAGGGTGCGGTTGGGCTCGCTCTTTTTCACAAAGGCGCGGATGCGCTGAATGATCTGCCCGGCGCGCTGCGCTTGGTGAGCGGTCTTTTGCAGAGCCGACAACAACGCCTCTTCGGTGATTTGCCCGCTCTGGATGCGCGAAACCATGCCCGAGCAGTAGTTGTTGATGGCCGTGAGCGGTTGGTTCAGCTCATGCGCCACGCTCGACGCCATCTCGCCCATGGTGATCAGCCGGCTGACCGATTGGGCGCGCTCGGCCTGCCGATGGGCCTGCTCCTCGGCAAGGCGTCGGGGGGTGATGTCGGTGGCGATCACCATTTGAGCCAAGCGGCCATCCACCCAGTTCAGGTAACGTGAACGCACTTCCAGCCATTTGCCCAGGTCGGGCAGGTAGATCTCGGCGTTTTCTGAGCGCGCGCTGGTCAGTGGGTCGGTAGGCAGTCCCATGAGCCCGTCCTCATCATCCACGCCGCTCGTGCTGTTGCCGGCCACGGGCAACACGCCTGCTTGGGCAACCAGCTGCAGGTGCCCCGCCGTCTGTGAACCAAACCACTGCCGGTACAACTTGTTCGCAAAGAGCAGTTCCTCGCTACCCAGCGGAGCCACGGACACCGACGCGTCCAGAGATTCCAGAACGATGGTGAAACGCTCGTGCGCAGCGGTCAGTTGCTGGCGCACGCGGTTGGGCTCCGTAATGTCCGTCATCGACGTCATCCAGCCGGTTTGTTGTCCGTGCGCGTCAATCAATGGAGAGACGTACAGGCGTGCGTCAAACAGGCTTCCGTTCTTGCGTTGCACGCGCACTTGGAACCCACCACTGACGCTGCGACCGCTGAGCTCGTCTCGCAGTTTTGCATGCAGCGATTCGTGGTCTTCCTTGGGCCAGTAGGGGTACGGGGGCATCAGCCCCACCAGTTCGGCCTCGCTCCAGCCGGTCATCTGACACAAGGCCGCGTTCACATACGTGATGCGGCCTTCCATGTCCAATGCTCGCATGCCGGTCAGGATGGAGTTCTCCATGGCACGGCGGAAATTGGTTTCGGCCACCAGCGCTTGCTGGGCCTGCAGGCGCCTGCGGGTGTGGCGCCATGTGGCAATCAACATCCATGCCGTCATGGCGCTCAAGGTGCCCACCAACCAAAACAAACCGCTGCCTACCACGCCCAAAGACGTGCGATAAGCCTGTGCCCGCAGCACCAACCCATTGCCCACAGGGGACACCGGCACTTCGTATTCGTTGGCCTTTGGCGCCCAGGGCAACAGCTGCGTCGCAGGGTTGCGCGGGGGCAGGGGGGTCCCAGCCAGCACCTGGTTGCGCCCGTCCATCAAGGTCACGGCGTAGCGCGCCAACACCTCGGTAGGGGTGCCATAGCGCAGCAGGCTGTCGATCGAATACTCGCCCAGCACCACGCCAGCGAACTTGCCCTGGTTGTTCAAAGGCACCTGCAGTTGCAACAAGGGCGAGGCCTCTCCCTTGGCGGCGGCCGGTTGTGCGTAAACCGGCTGCTGCAGGTCGCGGGCCAAGCCGTAGGTGTCTGCGGTGTCGCCGGGCTTGAGCATTTCGCCCGCCACCCGCAACTGCAGGCTTGAAAGTGTGGGCGCTGCATGGCTCGCCCGGATCTTTCGCCGCTCGTCAATCCAGGTAATGGCCTGGAGTTCAGGATATTGGCTGATGAGCGCTTCGGCCCGGTTCACAAATTCGGCGCGTTCCAGCTCTTGATTGGAGAGATCGCGCGCAATCCGCATCAATTGCTCTTGCCGTTCAAGCAGGCGCAGGCGTACCCTTTGCTGGGCGTATTCCACATCCCGCCGAAGGGCTTCTTGTTCACGTTCGGCCTCTTCCGCGCGCAAATACCAGAAAGCGGCAACGATAGCTGCAAGGAACATCATCACCGCAGCCAACGGTGCCAAAGCCGCAAAACGGTCCTGGCGCGTGGGCGAAAGGCTGCGCCACCACTTGCGCCACCAGCGCGCCGGCGCGGCGATGGCCGATGGCGCGGCTACTGGCGTGGTCTCAGGGCTCGGTGTTTCCATTGGTGAAGTGTAGGGGACGCACGGCCCTTTTTCAGCTGCTGAAATTATGTGCGATTGCAGCAATTTTTCTTAATATGGAATGTAAAAGCACAATTTGAAATGCGGGCGAAATGTGCGAAACTACGCGCGATTTTTGCCCGCTGCACTTCACAGGAGACAAAGCATGTCAGCTCAGCCCGACCCAAAGGCCGGCCTCGGTATCGGCACCGACGCAGACCAGCAGGAAACCCGCGAATGGATGGATGCCCTGTCCGCCGTCATTGAAAAAGAGGGCGCTGAGCGTGCCCACTCCCTGCTCGAACAACTGCTCGAACACGCCCGCCAGAGCAGCATTGACATGCCGTTCTCTGCCAACACCGGCTATGTGAACACCATCGAGCCCGACAAAGAAGCCCATTGCCCCGGCAACATCGCGATTGAAAAGCGCCTGCGCGCCTACATGCGCTGGAACGCCATGGCCATGGTGGTGCGCGCCAACCGCCTGAATCCGGCTGACGGCGGCGACCTGGGCGGCCACATTGGCTCCTTCGCGTCGGTGGCCAGCATGTTTGGTGCCGGCTTCAACCACTTCTGGCACGCGGCCAGCGAAGACCACGGCGGCGACCTGCTGTACATCCAGGGCCACAGCGCGCCTGGCATCTACGCCCGCGCATACCTGGAAGGCCGCCTGACCGAAGAGCAGCTCGACAGCTTCCGCCAGGAAGTGGACGGCAAGGGCCTCTCCAGCTACCCGCATCCCAAGCTGATGCCCGAGTTTTGGCAGTTTCCCACCGTGTCGATGGGCTTGGGCCCATTGATGGCCATCTACCAGGCCCGCTTCCTCAAGTACCTGCACGCCCGCGGCATCGCCAACACCGAAAACCGCAAGGTCTGGGTGTTCTGTGGCGACGGCGAGATGGACGAACCCGAATCGCTGGGCGCCATCGGTTTGGCCGCGCGTGAAAACCTCGACAACCTGGTGTTCGTCATCAACTGCAACCTGCAACGCCTGGACGGCCCGGTGCGCGGCAACGGCAAGATCGTGCAGGAGCTCGAAGGCGAGTTCCGCGGTGCAGGCTGGAACGTCATCAAGCTGCTGTGGGGCAATGGCTGGGACGCCTTGCTGGCCCGCGACAAGACCGGCAAGCTCAAGCAGTTGATGATGGAAACGCTGGACGGCGACTACCAGGCCATGAAGGCCAACGACGGCGCGTTTGTCCGCAAGAACTTCTTCGGCAAGTACCCTGAGACGCTCAAGCTCGTCGAGCACATGACCGACGAAGAAGTGTTTGAACTGCGCCGCGGCGGCCATGAGCCCGCCAAGGTGTATGCAGCCTTCCACGCCGCCAATGCGCACAAGAACCAGCCCACGGTGCTGTTGATCAAGACCGTGAAGGGTTACGGCATGGGCAAGGCCGGTGAAGGCAAGAACACCGTGCACCAGACCAAGAAGCTGTCGGACGAAGACATCAAGTACATCCGCGACCGCTTTGCCATCCCGATCCCGGACAGCCAGCTGGCCGACATCCCGTACTACAAGCCGGCCGACGACACGCCCGAAATGCGCTACCTGCACGAGCGCCGCAAGGCCCTGGGTGGCTACCTGCCCCAGCGTCGTCCCAAGGCCGAAGAGCACTTCACCGTGCCTTCGCTCGACACCTTCAAGGCGGTGCTGGAGCCCACCGCCGAAGGCCGCGAGATCAGCACCACCCAGGCCTACGTGCGCTTTCTCACGCAGCTGCTGCGCGACCAGGCCCTGGGCCCGCGTGTGGTGCCCATCCTGGTGGACGAGGCCCGCACCTTCGGCATGGAAGGCCTGTTCCGCCAGATCGGCATCTACAACCCCAAGGGCCAGCTGTACACCCCGGTCGACCGCGACCAGGTGATGTACTACAAGGAAGACAAGGCCGGCCAGATCCTGCAAGAGGGCATCAACGAGGCCGGCGGCATGGCCAGCTGGATTGCAGCGGCCACCAGCTACAGCACGAACAACCGGATCATGATCCCGTTCTACGTGTACTACTCGATGTTCGGCTTCCAGCGCATTGGCGACCTGGCCTGGGCAGCGGGTGACATGCAGGCGCGCGGCTTCCTACTGGGCGGCACCTCGGGCCGCACGACGCTCAATGGCGAAGGCTTGCAGCACGAAGACGGCCACAGCCACATCCTGGCCAACACCATCCCCAACTGCGTGAGCTACGACCCTACTTTCGCCCACGAAGTCGCGGTGATCATGCACCATGGCTTGAAGCGCATGGTCGAGCGCCAGGAAAACGTCTTCTACTACCTGACGCTGCTGAATGAAAACTACGCCATGCCGGGCCTGACGGCGGGCACCGAAGAGCAGATCATCAAGGGCATGTACCTGTGCAAGCCCGGCGCCGACGGCGACAAGCGCGTGCAGTTGCTGGGCTCGGGCACCATACTGCGCGAGTCGCTGGAAGCCCAGACCCTGCTGGCCGCCGACTGGGGCGTGCAGGCCGACGTGTGGAGCTGCCCAAGCTTCAACGAACTCACCCGCGAGGGCCAGGACGCCGACCGCTGGAACCTGCTGCACCCGCTGGAAACCCCGCGCGTGCCTTTTGTCACCCGCCAACTGGGCAGCCGCAGCGGCCCCGTGGTGGCGTCTACCGACTACATGAAGGCTTATGCCGAGCAGATCCGCCCCTTCGTTCCCAAGGGCCGCACGTACCGCGTGCTCGGCACCGACGGCTTTGGCCGCAGCGACTTCCGTAGCAAGCTGCGCGAGCACTTCGAGGTGAACCGCCACTACATCGTGGTCGCAGCCCTGAAGGCGCTGGCCGACGACGGCGTGGTGCACGTGTCCAAGGTGGCTGAAGCCATTGCCAAGTACGGCATCAACGCCGACAAGATCAACCCGCTGTACGCATAAGCGCAACCGGAGACAACAATGCCATTGATAGACATCCAAGTCCCGGACATCGGGGATTTCGACGAAGTTGGCGTGATCGAGCTGCTCGTCAAGGTGGGCGACACCGTGAAGGCCGAGCAATCGCTGATCACCGTGGAATCCGACAAGGCGTCGATGGAGATCCCATCGAGCCACGCAGGTGTGGTCAAGGAACTCAAGGTTGCGCTGGGCGACAAGGTCAAGCAAGGCTCGGTGATTGCGGTCGTCGAAGCTGCAGGTGCCGAAATTTCTGACGCAAAAGCGCCCGTAGCCCAGGCTGGGCAAGCGCCAGCAGCTATCAAAACAGAAGCGCCTGCACCCGTGCCCGCAGCACCGCCTGCGCCTTCCCAGGCCGCTGCGCCGGCAACCGCTGGTGTGGTTGAAGTGCGCGTGCCCGACATTGGCGACTTCAAGGACGTGGCCGTGATTGAGTTGCTGGTCAAGCCGGGCGACACCATTGCGCTGGAGCAATCCCTGTTCACGGTGGAGTCCGACAAGGCATCCATGGAGATCCCATCGCCCGCACAAGGCGTGCTCAAGGAGCTCAAGGTCAAGATCGGCGACACCGTCAACATCGGTGACCTGGTTGCCATCATGGAAGGCACTGCGCCTGCCAGCACCGCGCCCATCCCACCCGGCACGCCCACGCTCGACATGCCTGCCGCGCAGTCCGAGCCCGACACCCCCACGCCGCGCCACCTGCCGGTGGAAGAGGCCAAGCCCCTGGCCGATGGCGGCGCGCCGGCCGCACCAGCACCCGTAGCAGCGCCTCAACACGCGCCCGGCGCTGCCACCCTGGGCCTGCCCCACGCCAGCCCGTCGGTGCGCAAGTTCGCCCGCGAACTGGGCGTGCCGCTCGATGAAGTCAAGGGCTCCGGCCCCAAGGGCCGCATTACGCAGGACGACATCCAGGCATTCACCAAACAGGTGATGAGCGGCGCCACACAAACCCGCGCCATCGCCGCCAAGGCTCCGGCCGCGGCTGCCTCGGGCGGCTCCGGCGTGGGTCTCGACCTGCTGCCCTGGCCCAAGGTCGACTTCACCAAGTTCGGCCCCGTGGAGCGCAAGGACCTCTCGCGCATCAAGAAGATCAGCGGCGCCAACCTGCACCGCAACTGGGTCGTCATCCCGCACGTCACCAACCACGACGACGCGGACATCACCGACCTCGAAGCCTTCCGCGTGCAGTTCAACAAGGAGAACGAGAAGAGTGGCGTCAAGGTCACCATGCTCGCCTTCATGATCAAGGCCGCCGTGGCCGCGCTCAAGAAGTTCCCCGAGTTCAACAGCTCGCTCGACGGCGATCAGCTGGTGATGAAGAACTACTTCCACATCGGTTTTGCGGCCGACACGCCCAACGGCCTCGTCGTGCCCGTCATCCGCGATGCCGACAAGAAGGGCATCGTGCAAATTTCGCAAGAGATGGGCGACCTGGCCAAGAAGGCGCGCGACGGCAAGCTGGGCCCGGCCGACATGACCGGCGGCTGCTTCTCCATCAGCTCGCTGGGCGGCATTGGCGGGCGTTATTTCACGCCCATCATCAACGCCCCTGAAGTCGCCATCATGGGCGTGTGCAAGAGCAGCCTGGAGCCCAAGTGGGACGGCAAGCAGTTCGCCCCACGCCTCATGCTGCCGCTGAGCCTGAGCTGGGACCACCGCGTGATCGACGGTGCTTCTGCTGCACGCTTCAACGTGTACTTTGCCTCGCTGCTGGCGGACTTCCGCCGCATCGTGATGTAACGACGAGGGCACACCCATGGCAATCATCGACATCAAGGTGCCCGACATCGGCGACTTCGCCGAAGTGGCCATCATCGAAGTGCTGGTCCAACCCGGCGACACCATCAAGGCCGAGCAGAGCCTCATCACCGTGGAGTCCGACAAGGCCTCCATGGAGATACCCTCCAGCCACGCTGGTGTGGTCAAGGAGCTGAAAGTGAAGCTGGGCGACAAGATCGCCGAAGGCGCTGTGGTGCTGACGCTGGAAGTGCAGGGCGCAGCCGCTGTGGCCTCCGCGCCCGCCGCGCCCGCGCCCGCTGCGGCGGCTCCGGCTGTTTCTGAGCCAAAACAGGCTCCAGCGCCCGCTGCACAAGCGCCAGCAGCTCCTAAAATAGAAGCATCCAGCTTCGGCGGAACGGCCGACCTGGACTGCGACGTGCTCGTGCTCGGCGGCGGGCCGGGCGGCTACAGCGCTGCCTTTCGCGCGGCCGACCTGGGACTCAAGGTCGTTATCGTCGAGCGCTACGCCACCCTGGGCGGCGTGTGCTTGAACGTGGGCTGCATCCCGTCCAAGGCGCTGCTGCACGTGGCAGCCGTCATGGACGAAGTCAGCCACATGGCCGACCTGGGCGTGGACTTTGGCGACCCGGTGCTGAACATCGACAAGCTGCGCGGCCACAAGGAAAAAGTCATCGGCAAGCTCACCGGCGGCCTGGCCGCCATGGCCAAGATGCGCAAGGTGACCACCGTGCGCGGCTACGGTGCGTTCGTCGGTGCCAACCACCTGGAGGTGGAAGAAACCACCGGCACTGGCCAGGAAAAGACGGGCAGCAAAAAGGTCATCGCCTTCAAGCGCGCCATCATCGCCGCTGGCAGCCAGGCCGTGCGCCTGCCCTTCATGCCCAACGATCCGCGCGTGGTCGATTCGACCGGCGCCCTGGCGCTCAAGGGTGTTCCGAAGCGCATGCTGATCCTGGGCGGCGGCATCATTGGCCTGGAAATGGGCACCGTGTACAGCACGCTGGGCGCGCGCCTGGATGTGGTCGAGATGATGGACGGCCTGATGCAGGGCGCTGATCGCGACCTCGTCAAGATCTGGCAGAAGATGAACGCCAAGCGCTTCGACAACATCATGTTGAAGACGAAAACCGTCGGCGCCGAAGCCACGCCCGAAGGCATCAAAGTCACGTTTGCGCCAGCGGAAGAGGGCGGCACCGCCCCCGAGCCGCAGGTGTACGACCTGGTGCTGCAGGCCGTGGGCCGCACGCCCAACGGCAAGAAGATCGCCGCCGAAAAGGCCGGCGTAGCCGTCACGGACCGTGGCTTCATCAACGTTGATATCCAGATGCGCACCAACGTGCCGCACATCTTCGCCATCGGCGACATTGTGGGCCAGCCCATGCTGGCGCACAAGGCGGTGCATGAGGCGCATGTGGCGGCAGAAGTCATCGCTGGAGAGCTGCAAGGCAACAAGGAACTGGCAGCCGCCGCCTTCAACGCCCGCGTGATCCCATCCGTGGCCTACACCGACCCCGAAGTGGCGTGGGTGGGCCTCACCGAAGACCAGGCCAAGGCCCAAGGCATCAAGGTCAAGAAGGGCCTGTTCCCCTGGACGGCCTCGGGCCGCGCCATTGCCAATGGCCGCGACGAAGGCGTGACCAAACTGCTGTTCGACGACTCGCCCGAAGCCCATGGCCACGGCAAGATCCTGGGTGGCGGCATCGTGGGCACACACGCCGGCGACATGATCGGCGAGATTGCGCTGGCGATCGAGATGGGCGCAGACGCGGTG
Organism: Acidovorax delafieldii; assembly: GCA_002377855.1. Classification (GTDB taxonomy): domain Bacteria; phylum Pseudomonadota; class Gammaproteobacteria; order Burkholderiales; family Burkholderiaceae_C; genus Acidovorax; species Acidovorax delafieldii_A. The sequence continues at coordinate 29,806 of DFQQ01000035.1, forward strand.
GACATCGGCAAGACGATCCATCCGCATCCCACGCTGGGCGAGAGCATCGGCATGGCGGCGGAGATTGCGCACGGCAGCTGCACGGATGTGCCGCCGCAACGCAAATAGCGGCGTCAGCGGCAGGAGCCCGGCAACACAGTCTGGAGAAGCGCCATGGCAGTCAAGAAGTTCCCCAAGGCCCCCGCCCACCCCGAGCGGGTGTGTTGGGGTTGCGACCTCTACTGCCCGGCCAAGGACATGCGATGCGGCAATGGCTCCGACCGCACCCAGCACCCGGCGGAGCTGTTTGGCGATGATTGGGACCAGTGGGGCCTGGATGCGCAAGAGGCGCAGCCCGCCACCTCGGCAACACCCCAGCCGCCAAAGGCTTGAAGCCGCACCGCGGATGCTGCAGGAGCCCATGAGAAAGCCGCTCGGTACAAACCGCGCGGCTTTTTTCTTGCCCGGCATTTACCTTTCTCTATCCCGTTCAGATCACTGACGGCAGCGCGGGGGCGTGGTTCATTTCCACAATCCGTGGCCCAGACCTTTGTCCACGGGGCCGCCTCCAGTCGCCTGTGACAGTGCAGCGCGTGCGTGGCAGCCTGCGAGGGCACTACGCGGCCCACACGACGGCGTTCGCTGGTATCCATTGATGTCGTGTCAGAGCGATCCTGGCGAAAAGTGGTGGAAAATACCTGGTTTGCTGCCGCTGCGCCATGGGGCAGAACATCCGTCTGGCTTTCCATCTTTTTCGCTCCCCTGAGCCTGTCCATGCAAGAAGTTCAAAACTCCAAGATCTCTGTCGAGAAGATCGGCGGCACTTCCATGACCGCCTTTGGCGATGTGCTGCGCCACATCATGCTGCACAACCCCGCGCGCATCTACGGCCGGATTTATGTGGTGTCTGCGTACTCTGGCGTGACGAACCAGCTGCTGGAACACAAGAAGACGGGCGAGCGCGGCATCTACGCCCTGTTTGCCGAAGGCAAGGGTTACCAAGATGCCTTGACGAGCCTGGCGGCCAGCCTGAAGAAGCTCAACGCCGGTTATGCCGACCTGGGGCTGCCACTGGATGTGGCCGATGCCTTCATCGATCAGCGCATCGGACAGGCGCGTGAGTACCTGGGCGCCATGCAGCATGTGCTGGCCAGTGGCTACCTGAGTCGCAAGGATGTGCTCTTGGCCGCGCGCGAAGTGCTGGCCTCCATTGGCGAATCGCACAGCGCGTTCAACTCGGTTGAAATCCTCAAGGCCAACGGCGTCAACGCCATCCTGATGGACCTGGCTGGCTTTGACGACAACGAAGCCTGGACGATTGACGAGCGCATTGCGCATAGCTTCAAGGGCCTCGACCTGAGCGACAAGGTGGTGGTGGCCACCGGCTACACCAAGGGCACTGAAGGCATCATGCGCGAGTTTGACCGCGGTTACTCCGAGGTCACGTTCAGCAAAATTGCCGTGGAAGTGCGCCCCGCCGAGGCCGTGATTCACAAGGAGTTCCACCTTTCGTCTGCCGACCCCAACCTCGTCGGCCTGGAAAACGCCATCGTGGTGGGCGCCACCAACTACGACGTGGCCGACCAGCTGGCCGACGTGGGCATGGAAGCCATCCACCCCAAGGCCGCCAAGCCCATGGAACTCGCAGGCATCCCCATCCGACTGAAGAACACGTTTGAGCCCGATCACCCCGGCACGCTGATCACCAAGGACTTCGTGGGCGAGCGCGCCCGGGTGGAGATCGTGACCGGCACCGACAAGGTCACGCTGATCGAAATCCACGACCCCAGCATGGTGGGCACCGTGGGCTTCGATGCAGGCTTGATGAACGTGTTTTGCCGGCACAACGTGAGCTACATCCTGAAGGCGACGAACGCCAACTCCATTGCCCACCTGGTGTGGGACAGTCAGGTCACCCAGTCGCTGGTGCAAGAGCTGCAGGAGGCCTATCAGGTGGTGACGATCAAGCCCAGCGCCATTGTGTGCACCATCGGTTCCAACATCGGCATTCCGGGCGTGCTGGCAAAGGCGGCCCAGGCGCTGGCGGATGCGCACGTCAACGTGAACTGCGTGTCACAGACCTTGCGGCAGGTGAACATGCAGTTCGTGATCGAACGCGAGGATTACAAAACCGCAGTCAAGGCACTGAACATGGCACTGTGCGTCAACTCCGGCACGCCCGTGCCCTGCGTTTGACGCCTGCGCCCCGGCAGCCAGCCCGCCTTGCGCGGGCTTTTTTACGGGTGAGGCATGCGAGTGCTCCGCACCACCAGAACGCGATTGACGCCACGGCGCAAAGCCCTTTACCTTTATTTATCCAATAAAGATAATTAGCCTCACCAGATAACGCAAGGTAAACGATGGCCACAGACGTCTTTCACCGCACTGCCTATGCCGAACAGATGGCGCAGCAGTTGCTGCAGCCGTCGCCTCTGCACATGAACGTGCGCTCGGGCGTCCTGCTGTCGGGCATACGCCGCGTGGGCAAGACCACCTTCTTGCGGCAGGATCTGGTACCCGCGCTCGAAGCCAAAGGCGCTCTGGTAGTCTACGTGGACTTGTGGGCAGACCGCAGCAAAAGCCCCGCGACCCTGGTGCTGGACGCCGTGCGCGCCGTGTTGCAGCAGTTGCAAACGCCGGGCTCAGGCTTGCTGCAGCGCTTCAAGGGGCTGAACCTGGGCGCGGTGGGGCTGACCCTGGGTTTTCAGATCGAGCACCTGGGCTCCCCCGGCGGCGCCACGCTGGCGCAGGCGTTTTCTGAACTGGTGGCGAAGGCCCGGGTGGATGTGGTGCTCATCGTGGATGAAGTCCAGCAGGCGTTGGGCACCGAGGACGGCACCAGCCTGCTGCACGCCCTCAAGGCTGCGCGCGATGCGGTCAACGCCAAGCCCGGCACGCCAGGGTACTTTCTGTTTTTGGGTACGGGTTCGCACAAGTCGCTCATCACCGACATGGCCACCCGCCACTCGCAGCCCTTCACCGGAGCGCTGACCACGGCATACGAGCCTTTGGGGCAGGACTTTGTGCAGTGGCAGCTCGAACGCATCGCCAGCGCTCCAAATGTAGTGCTACCCAGCACGGACGTCGCCTGGGCGGGCTTTCAGTCGCTGGGGCACCGACCTGAGGAAATGCTCAAGGCCCTGGTGCAACTGCAAAGCGCACAGGCCCCGGCCGACCAGGCGTTTCCCATCATCTGTGCCACCCTGGCTTCGGCCGCGGCGGATGTGGAACTGCGCGCCATCGAAGAATTTGGAGAACTGGGTCAAGCCGTGTTCGACTTCATCGCACAAGGCAGCGAAACGGGCGTGTCGGGTTTGTTTGGCGAGGAGGCCGTGGCCAGCTATGCCGCCCGCACGGGGGGCAGGGTGCCTACATCGCAGGTGCAAAAGCTGGCCGAGAAGATGATCAGCGCCAACCTGATTGCACGCCCAGGCCACGGCATCTACACCGTGGCCGACCCGTTCGTGCGCAAGGTGTGGCTGGAACGCCGCAAACTCCTGCAGCGCTGAAGCCTTCAAAAATGCTACTACTTTGATAGCTATCAGCGCTCGCTAGATAAGCGCTTCACGGGATTTTTGCCAAAAATTGAATCCCAATGCCAGGCGATGGGCAAACCCATTCAGCACTACCACCGCGACCAGTGCCTGTGACCCGGGGAGGGGACCCAAGGGAATATTCTCTGCAGGGGGCAACGTCGGCGCTTCAAAATTCATAGCTAGTACCGCACGCTTGTATTGCGCTCAAGCCGATTTATGACGAGAACGGCCCCCATTCGCTGGCAAAATTGCCGGCCCCGGCCCGCGCGCTGCCGCAAGGCCAAGGCCAAGGGCAACGCGCGGTACCTACCTTGCCAAGCCAGCCGCCATTCCAGCAAGTCGCGCTGCAGGTCTCAGCCGTCAGTTGCAACACATCGCGCCACGGCCTTCATGCACCGTCCGCTCACATCCCACCATTGCCTTTATGCACGCCCTGCTCAGCGCCATCGCCTCCATGCCTCTGCCTACCGATGCGCAGCGCGTCTTTCACGGCCGCGGGGGGCGTTACCCCGGCTGCGAGCAATGGACTTTGGATGCGTACCCGCCCGTGTTCGTGCTGACCAGCTTTCTGCCCGCAGGTGACGACACCGATGCCCAGCTGACGACCATCGGCGCGGCGTTGGCAGAGCGCTGGGCCGTGCTAGCCCCAGGGCAGCCGCTGAACTGGGTATTTCAGTGCCGCAACGAAGCCCTGCGCACACAGGGACGCACAGAAACCCGGTTGATGCAGGGCGAGGTGCCCGACCCCCACACCGTGACCGAGCAAGGCGCGCGCTTCAAGGCCCACGTGCTGCGCGGACAGAACCATGGCCTGTTTCTCGACATGGCCGAAGGCCGCCGCTGGGTACGCAACCATGCAGAAGCCCGAAGACATGATCGCTATGGCCTGAAGGTGCTCAACCTGTTTGCCTACACCTGCGCGTTCTCGGTGGTGGCCCTGCAAGGGGGGGCCAAGCAGGTGGTCAATGTGGACATGAGCCATGGCGCCATGGCCATCGGCCAGCAAAACCACCAGCTCAACGGCATTACCGCCGGCGCCAGCTTCTTGGCGCACGACATCTTCAGCAGCTGGGGCAAGATCACCCGCAGCGGGCCGTATGGCCTCGTCATCGTGGACCCGCCCAGCTACCAAAAGGGCAGCTTCGTCGCCACCAAAGACTACGCCCGCCTCATGCGCCGCCTGCCCGACTTGCTCGCGCCCGGCGGCCACGCGCTGCTGTGCCTGAATGCGCCCGAACTGGGGGTGGATTTTTTGCACAGCCAGATGCAGGAGTTGGCGCCTGAGCTGAAGTTTGTGCAACGGGTAGCCAACCCCGCCGTTTTTGCCGATGTGGACGAGGGCAGGGCGCTGAAGGTGCTGGTGTATGCCATGCCCGAGTTGCCCTCGCAAAAGATCCCGACGTCACCGCCTGATGGGCCCCCAGGCCCATCCAACTGACGCGCCAGCCGCTCGGTGATTTCTGCCCACTCGTCATGCTCCACCGGTGTGATGGACAGGCGACTGCCTTTTTGCAGCACGCGCATGCCGGCCAAGGCCGGGATCCCGCGCAACTCCGCCAGGCTGATCAGGCGAGTCTTGCGCAGGGCCTGCACGTCCAGCAATAGCCAGCGCGGGTTGTCGGCGGGAGATTTCGGGTCGAAATAGGGCGATGCCGGATCGAACTGCGTTGGATCGACACGGGTGCCACTGGCTACCCGGGCAATGCCCGCAATGCCGGGCTCGGGGCAACTGGAGTGGTAGAACAACACGCCGTCCCCCACCTGCATGCCATCGCGCATGAAGTTGCGCGCTTGGTAGTTGCGCACACCCGTCCACGGCACGGTGGCACCAGGGGCCGCCAGGGCGTCCTCGATAGAGCACTCATCGGGCTCGGATTTCATGAGCCAGTGGCGGGCCGGCGGGTTGTGGGTCGCAAGAGGCATATGGGTGAGGTGTCTGATCAGCGGAAAGAGTTTGCTTCAGTTTTCATAGCATGTGGCGCTGATTCCACATGCGCCATATGCCAATGTGGCTTCAAATCTGTGGCGGGCGTTAGACTGGATTTCAAACAAAAAACACGCCAGCGTGAGCGGCCCAGCGGCTGCTCCAGGCTGTATTGGGCTTTACAGCATAAATGAGGGGGGACGGGGCATGTATTCATCTGCATCTGCGGGACACGCATCTGTAGGGCGCGCTGGCTCATTCACAGCCATGTTCCTTCGCGGCACTGCCGTGTGCTGGTGTTTTGCTGCGGCACAAGCGGCACAAGCGGCACAGACCGCGCCAACGACCCACGCCGCCATGCCGCCTTCTCAGGCCGTGCCGTCCGCCTCGCAAGCCGTTGCCCCAGCACGGGCGTCACTGGTGGGGCGGTGGCAACTCAAAACCGTGAACGACGCGGCTCCACCGCGTTTTCTTGCGGGGACAGTGCTGGTGCTTCAGGCCGATGGGCAGCTCGTCAACCTGGACCTGGGCCGAACCGGCACTCCTCAGGAGGTGAACGAGGCCTTCTTGGGCAAGGCCCTGCGCGAGGCACTGGTGCGCGGCACTTGGCGCGCTGAGCACGGGCGCGTCTACCTGTCCAACAGCCCTCGCAAAGATGCGGGAAGCGCCTATCGATTAGATCAGCAGGGCAGAACCCTGGTGCTCGACCCAGACCCGTATCTTGCCCAGGGCGATACGCCTTCCAAAGCCACCTACGAGCGCATCCGATGAGGCCCGAGAGCCAGCGCGACGGCGCCCAACCCTGGCTGGTGCGCAAGGAATGGAGCGACAACCGCATCCGTTCGCACAAACGTTGGGAGGTGATCATCCTGTGGGGTTTCGCCGTGGCGTGGAGCCTGTTGGCCGCTGCACTGGCGTATGCGCAGATTCCGCGCGCACTCGACCGAGGCGAAACGCTGGTGGCTGGAATCATCGGAATCATGCTGCTGATAGCGGCAGGTTTGATGATCGCCGCCCTGCGCGCTACCCGTGATGCCCGCCGCTTTGGCGATGTGGCGCTGCAACTCGACCCTTTTCCCGGCAGTATCGGCGGGCACTTTGGCGCCACCACCGCGCTGCCTGTTCCCTATCGCCCAGGGCTGGCGTTCACTGCCACGCTGGCTTGCCTGCACCACAGCACCCGCCGCACCACGGCCAACGATACCGAGGCTAGTGAAAACGTACTGTGGCAAACCGAGGGCATGGCCCAGGTGCAACCGCAGGGCAGCGGGATCCGGGTGAGCTTACGACTGGATGTACCCAGCGGCCTGCCAGAGTCCGAGCCCATGAAGGGCGACCACCACAGCTGGCGACTGAGCCTGGAAAGCCGAAGCGACCCACCGCTGGTGTTCGAGCGCCACTTTGATGTCCCCATGTTCGCCACGGCCGAGAGATCGGAACAACTGGCGGTGGACGCAGCCCAGCATCCGGCGGCCCTGCAGGCGCGCAGGGCCCAGCTTGCCCACGTGGCGCAATGGCAGCACACGCCGGGCGGGATAGACCTCTATCTGCCCTATGGCCGTGCTTGGCGAAAAGACTTGGCGTGGTTGCTGTTTGGTCTGGCCTTTGGAGGCTTTGGCGTGCTGGCAGGCCGCATGGGCGCCCCGCTGATCTTCCCGCTGGTATTTGGCGGCGTCGGGGGTGGCTTTGCCGCGTGGGCATTTTTTGCGCTGGGCAATAGCCTGAAAGTGCAGTTCAGCCCCCAAGGGCTGCGCGCCGAACACCGGCTGCTGGGCTGCATGTTCGCCTGGCACCAGGCGCCCCGCAGCGATCTGCAGGGGCTGCAATTGGTGCAAAGCTACACCACCCAGACAGGCGCGCGACACACGGTGTGGTTGCGGATTCGTGTGCAGCTGAAAAGCGGCAAGTCCATCACTGTCGTTGACAGCCTGCGTGGCGAGGCCGTTGCCAACGAAATGCTGCAGTTGCTGGCAGCTGCGACCGGCCTGCCCGCACGGGCGGCTTGAGTACCAGAGCGGTTCGGCGGAGATGCTCTAGGCCCTCAACCGCCCTCAACCGCCCTGAACGGCAGCGGCTTCTGGGCTCAGTACGCAGTCAGGGCTTAGCCGCCGCGTGGCTGGCCTGCCCCAGCGCGAGGCTTTTGTACAGCGCCACCAGCAGGTCGGACTGCGTCACCATGCCCACCACCTTGCGCCGCTCATCAATGATGGGCACGTGGGGCAGTGCGCGGTCCGAAATCTGGCGGATCAGCTCGGACAACGGCGTCTGCGGCGTCGCCGTGAACACCTCCGGGCTCATGATCTGGCCCACGACTTCGGGCTTTTCTGCGGACGGCCCAGGGGTGCGCCTGAGCAGCACCTGCACCATCGTGGCCAGGTCCTTGGGTGTGGCCTGGTTGTCGATCTGGCGCAAAAAATCGGCCAGCGTGACGATGCCAATCAGCCGGTCAAACCGGTCCACCACGGGCAGGGACTTGATCTTGTGCTTGCGCAGCAGCTTCCAGGCCTGGGCCAGTTCCGTGTCAAAGTGGGTGGTGATCACGTCGCGCGACATGATGTCGGCGCAGTTCAGCGCCACGTGGCGCCCAAAGGCATGGTCCACCGCCAGGTTGTAGATCTCGACCAACTCGTCTTCCTGCACGTCCACGAAGGTATTGAGCGCCTTCACGGCGCTTTCCAGGTCGGTGTGGGTCAGCCCCATGCGCTCGATGGGGCGGCGGTCTTCGGTACGGTGGCCGGGCCCGGGGGGCGTGCTGCTGTGCGGGTAGCGCCGGCGCAGCAGCACGCGGTTGATGAGCAACGCCACGAGCAATAGTGCGCCCGCATTGATCGCAATAAGCTCGCTCACCGCCACCATTTCTGAAGGCGGGTAAGGCCCGTTGAGCACCAGGAGCAAGGCCAGCGCACCCCCTGGCGGGTGCACGCAGTTGAGCCAGGCCATCAGCCAGATGGAAAGCGCTACCGCCAGCGCCGCCGCCAATGCGGGTTGCGTCACCCAGTGCGAGCACGCCAGCCCCGCCACGGTGGCGATCAGGTAGCTGCCCAGCAGCGGCCAGGGTTGCGCCAGCGGGCTGTGGAACTGCACAAACAAAATGACCACGCTGGCCCCCACGGGCGCTAGCAGCCAGTGCGCATCCAGGGGAAGGCTGCGCAGCAGCAAGCCGCAGGTGGCCAGGCACAGCAAGGCACCCAGACTGGCCTTCCACCGCTCACTGCTCGAAAGGGAAAGGGTATTGCTCAACACCCTGGTGTGGAACCAGGCGCTTATTCTTTTGGGCACTTGAGACGGGGGCAGGGAAGCTGACGAAGGGCGAAGACGCACCAAAACTGTGCAGGCGCACATGGTACTGACTGGGCCCCTCCATCGCCGCAGTAGGGTTACCTTCGCACCCCCCGATGTTCGCTCTCTTATTGATAGCTGCATGCGCTTGTTGTACGGGGGTTATGGCCCGAAAAGCCTAATCTCCCGCAGGCTGCAGCGGACGGGGCCGCCGCTGGCCCGTACCGCCCCACCGCCGCACATCCGCATCTGGAATGCCCAGCGGGTTGTTGGCCGGTTCAGTCAAAGGCGCCAGCAGCGCGTACAGGTCGGCCTCGCTGAATTTGACAGTGCCCTCGGCGTCGTGGCCCAGCACGCCTTGGGCTAGCGCGGCCTTGCGGGCCTGCAGCTCCAGCATGCGTTCTTCGATGCTGCCTTCGACCACCAGCTTGTAGACAAACACGGGCTGATCTTGCCCGATGCGGTGGGCGCGGGCGGTGGCCTGCTCTTCCACGGCAGGGTTCCACCAGGGGTCGAGGTGGATCACGGTGTCGGCAGCGGTGAGGTTCAGGCCCAGGCCACCTGCCTTGAGGCTGGCCAGCAGGATGGGGGCGCTGGTCTCGTCCTGCGCTTGAAAGCTTTTGACCACTGCGCCGCGCTGGCGGGGCGGCGTCTGGCCGTTGAGGGTGAGGTAGGGCAGCGCCAGCGTGTCGAGCAGCTCGGCCGCCAAGCCCAGCATCTCGGTGAACTGCGAGAACACCAGCACACGGCGGCCTTCATCGACCAGGGCGGGCAGCATGTCGGCCAGCAATTCGAGCTTGGCGCGTTCCATCGTGTGGGCGGTTTTCGTGGTGCCTTTTACCAAGCGTGGGTCGCAGCAGACCTGACGCAGCTTGAGCAGCGCATCCAGGATGGTGATCTGCGCGCCCTCGAAGCTCTGGCGCTCCAGGGCGCGGCGCACTTGCTTGTCGGCCGTGGTGCGAACGGCTTCGTACAGCTCGCGCTGTTTGCCTTGCAGCTGCACGCGCTGGATGACCTCCGTGCGCGGAGGCAGTTCTGTCACCACGTCCTGCTTGCGGCGGCGCAGGATGAAGGGGCGCACGCGCTGGGCCAGCAGCTGGGCGCGCAGCGTTTCGCCGTTCTCCTCGATGGCCTTGCGCCAGCGGGTGTTGAAGCTGCGCACATCGCCCAGAAAGCCGGGCATCAGGAAGTCAAACTGTGCCCACAGCTCGCCCAGGTGGTTCTCCAGCGGTGTGCCCGTCAGGCACAGCAGGTGCGGGGCCTGCAGCTTGCGCAGGGCGCGGGCGCTGCGGCTGCCGGCGTTCTTCACCATCTGCGCTTCGTCCAGGATCAGCAGGTGAAAGGGCTGCGCGGCCAGTGCATCCACATCGCGCCACAGCAGCGGGTAGGTCGTCAGCACCAGGTCGTGGTTGGCCACCTGCTGGAAGCGCTGGCCACGGCTCGCACCGTGCAGCGCCAGTACACGCAGACTGGGTGCCATGCGGGCGGCCTCGGCCTGCCAGTTGAAGAGCAGCGAGGTGGGCAGCACGACCAGGGCAGGGCGGGTCAGGCGCCCGGCCTCTTTTTCAGCCAGCACATGAGCCAACGCCTGCGCGGTTTTGCCCAGGCCCATGTCGTCGGCCAGGATGCCGCCCAGGCCCTGCTCGCGCAGGTATTGCAGCCAGGCCAGGCCTTCGAGTTGGTAGGGCCGCAGCTGCACCTGCAGGCCCTGTGGTGCTTCCACGGGCTGTGGCGTGCCGATACGGCGCAGGCGCTGAGCCAGCTGGTTTAGACCGGCATCGCCTTGCAGCTGCCAGTCGTTGTTCCAGCCATTGACGGTGCCCACGCGGTGTGCCTGCACCAGCCCTGCACGCAGGGCTTCGATGCGGCGGGCCTCCCACGCGCCCAGGTGCAGCGGGTCGCCGTCCTTGCGCTGGTTGCGGGTCGGGTCGGTCAGCAGGTCCACCATCGCGCCGACGATGGCCTTGAGCGGCCCGGCCGGCGCATCAATGCGTTTGCCGCCCGGCGCGCGCAGCGAAATCACCGCGATGTCGTCGATGGCCGCCATCAGCTGCGCGTTGAGCCAGCGCACGTCGCGGCGCAGCAGGTCGGCCAGCATGGGGGCCAGGTCCAGCGTTTCGCCGTCAATCTCGATGCCCAGGCTCAGCAGCCAGGCGCCTTCGCGCTCGGGCAACTGCAGCTTTTGCACCGGGCGTTGACGCTCACCCAGCGGGCCGTCCACTTCCTTGCCCAGCACCTCGCCAGTGTCGGGGGCGATGATGAGCTTCCAGCGTTGCACGGGCACGCTTTCGTGGGCAAAACCGGGGCGTGCCACCACGCTCCAGCCTTCGGCGCGCAGCCGGGGAATCTGCTCGGCCCAGAAGTCGCCAAAGTGCGCCTCTTGCGGCAGCGTCCACACGGGGCCCAGCGCGGCGGCAGCGGCGCGGTGGCGCCATTGCAGCTTGTTCGCGTCCACGGGGATCAGGCCCAGGTCCCACACGCGGTCCATGGCGTCGGCCTCCGCGGCCAGGTTGCGCTGCATGCGCACCACGGGGCCGCCAGTGTCAAACAGGTCTTGCACCGGTGAGGGGCGGGCGTTGAGGACGGAAGTGGGCGCAGGCGTTTGCCAAGTCGCGCCGCCATCGGTGCGGTAGGTCCAGTCAATCTGCACCAGGGTCACGCTGTCGCCTCGCGGGCCCAGCTTGCCCTGCGGTTGCAGGCCCAGCAGGCCCTCGCCCCGGCCCAGGGTCATGAGGGTGATACGGGGGCGGAATTGGCTTGGTGTGGCAGCGGCGTCCACGCAAGAAGTGTCTGCAGGTTCCGATCCCTCCCGCGGGGGTGCCGCCGGTGTGCCGGTGCCTTGCAGCAGCCCCATCACCTGCGCGGCTTCCGCATCGGTCAGGGGGGCCAGGGCCTGCAAGTGTGCGGCGCTAGCGCGACTGCGCAATGCGCGGGCCCAAGCCTGGACCAAGGCCGCCCGCTCAAATGGCAACGCACTGGCTTGGGCGGGCAGATGATTGGGCGCGGACATGGACGCTGATTGTGCCGTGTAGCCTGCAGCACTTCCTTCCCCGAAAATGACGGTGTGACCTTACAGGGCGGTTGCCAGCACTACCGCAGGCCTGCGGATGCGGGTACGGACCCGTGTGGTGCGGCTCAATCGCCCGCCGTAGGTCCCATCCGGCAGACAGTGTTGGCGCCGACTTGCAAGGGCGAGCAGCATTCCGGGCCATCATCCGCGCCATTGAGTGCTGGTCCCCCTAGGCGGTAGCGGATGTGCCCCCGTTTACCCAGCAACAGTTTTCAACGCTTTGCGAAGAGAGCCCATGACAAGTTTTGAAAAATACCCGATCGTTCGCGGCTTGCCGGTGATCGCTCTGTGGGTTGGGATGGCAACGTATGCCGCGCCCGCTGTATCGGCCGGTGAAGAAGCATCGCTGGCCCGCGGTGCCCAGGAAGACTCGACGCCTCGCCAACGCTACAACACCGCCATTCGAGAAGCCGGGGGCGGTCTGAAGATCAATCTGGAGGCCTGCAAGGCCACAGGCCGATCAGAACGGGTCTCCTGCAATGCAGAGGCGCAGGCCCGTTACAAAGAAGACATGGCTGCAGCAAAAGAACTGCTGAACAACCCGCAAGCACGGCCACTGAACGTGACTGGCGGTCCGATTCGCTCCACAGTGACCGATATAGAGCCTAAGCGCTGAAGGCGCGCGGCAGCGTAGAGCAGGTCCGGACCGGCTTACTTGCCTTCGTCCATGGCGGCGACTTTGGCGCCTGCACTGGAAGTAACCCGGCGGGCACCATCAAAGCGGCGTTGCCAGTAGCTCTGGCGCATGTCTTCAACGCGTACTTCGGAGCCACTGCGAGGAGAGTGAATGAATTTGCCGTCGCCCACATAAATGCCGACATGGCTGAACGTGCGGCGCATGGTATTGAAGAACACCAGATCACCCGGCTGCAGTTCCTTCTTGTCGATGACTTCGGTGGAAGCAGCCTGCTGGTCCGCCCGGCGTGGAAGGATCAGCCCGACGGTTTGCTGGTACATGGCGCGAACGAAGCCGCTGCAATCAAACCCGGTTTCTGCACTGCTTCCGCCGCGTTTGTAGGGCACCCCGAGGAACCCCATGGCGTTGACCACCAAATCAGAGGCACGATCGGCCACTGTGTGTGCCTTGTCTGCCACGCTGTGGCGTACATGCTCCAGCTGGGTGAAGAAACCCTTGTCTGCCAGCAATCTGTCGATTTCGTCGGAGTTTGCGTCGACGGGAGCGGAGTGGGCTGCCGTTGCAAAAACGATGAGTAGTGAGCAAAGCCATTTGGACATGGGGGCGAAGGGTACCACGCTGAACGGCAAAAACGCTTTGTTCAAAATGAGTTACATGACTTATGTCAGGCCGTTCCCCTGTAGGACAATGTCGCATGGGTGACATTTTTTTGCATTTCCAATTTTGACGCCGGCTCCTGGTGACCCTGCTTCTAGCCGCGTGCCCATCTGAAGACATCGGAAAAGCGCCTTATTGGCAACTGCACGCCGGCACCAGGCTCCTGTGTGTGCTGCGACAATCCCCATTTTTAGCAATCACGCCAACAGGGCGATACCCCCATGCTGCTCGACGCCGAAGAATCCCAACTTGTGCTGGTGGACTACCAAGAACGTTTGATGCCTGCCATCCACGAAGGCCAGGCGGTGCTGGCCAACGCGCGCCTGCTGGCCCGGGTGGCGCACACACTGGGCGTGCCGGTGTGGGGCACTGAGCAGAACCCCTCGCGGCTGGGCGCCAACGATGCGCAATTGCGCTCGCTGTGTGCGCGCACGCTGGCCAAAATGCACTTCAGCGCAGCAGAAGAGGGGCTGGGCGAATGGCTGCGCCCCCCCGCCAAGCCGCAGCAAGGTGGCAACGCCCGAAGTCTGCCAAAGCACCTGCAAAAGCCTGCACAGCAAGCGCCAGAGCGCGGCACCATTGTGATTGCGGGTTGCGAGGCCCACGTTTGCCTGTTGCAAACGGCGCTGGACCTGATGGAAGACGAGTTTGAGGTGTGGGTGGTGACCGACGCCTGCGGCTCACGAACCGAACGCAATCGCGACGCCGCCTTTGACCGACTGGCGGGTGCCGGTGCTGAACTGGTCACCACTGAAATGGTGGCATTCGAGTGGCTTCGCACCTGCGAGCATCCCGACTTCAAGGAAATCCTGGGCCTGGTGAAGTGAGGCGAAATGCCGACCGCCAACCAGCGAGATGAAGCTAAAAATGGCATCTAGCGACCCTCTGCACGAATCGCCGCACCGTGTGCATCTGCGCAATCGGGCGGTCTGCGGCGTTGCAAATACTCGCAATAGCCACGGCTATTGCTGCGTTTTGCGCATTGCAGCGCCATCCCGATCCGCAGTGCACGCTTGCCGCTCGATTCGTGCAGAGGGTCCCTAGCGCTTTTGGATAAAGCGCCAGATGCTATAAAAAGAAGAGCAAACCGGGTGCCGCGTGAGGGCGCCCTTTTTTAGCGCAACCCCGCGCCCGCTGCGCCCTCAGCGCGCTGGATCAGTTCAATTTTGTAGCCGTCCGGGTCTGTCACGAAAGCAATCACGGTCGCGCCGCCTTTGACCGGGCCCGCCTCGCGCGTCACGTTGCCCCCAGCAGCCTTGATCTTTTCGCAGGCGGCGTACGCATCGGGAACGCCCAGGGCGATGTGGCCGTAGGCGTTGCCGTGGTCGTAGCTTTCAACGCCCCAGTTGTACGTCAACTCAATTTCTGCTTGACCGGGGTTGCCGCCTTCAAAGCCCAGAAAGGCCAGCGAGTACTTGTATTCGGGATTTTCAGACTGGCGCAGCAGTTGCATGCCCAGCACCTGCGTGTAGAAGTCAATCGAGCGTTGAAGATTGCCAACGCGCAGCATCGTGTGAAGGAATTTCATCCCTTCGATTGTGCCGGCAAGTCAAAAACCAAGCAGGTGGTGGTGGCGTGGGCGTACAGCGTGCCGTCCGGCCCGAGCAGGCGCGCCTCAGCCGTCGCCAGTTGGCGCCCGCAGTGGATGACCCTCCCTTCGGCGCGCACACGTGGCACTTTAGGAGTGATGGCCTTGACCAGGTTGATGCCCAGCTCAGCCGTGGTGTAGCCACGTCCGGGTTCCATGCGGGTGTGTATCGCGCAGCCCAGGGCCGAATCAAGCAGCGTGGCAAACCAGCCGCCATGTACCGTACCCATGGGGTTGAGATGCTCTGCACGGGGCGTTCCTTGGAAGACTGCGGTGCCGTGACCCACCTCGACAATCACGAAGTCGAGCGTTTTGGCGATGGCGGCGTACGGCAGCTCACCCCGCAACATCGCCTGCATCTGTTCCAGACCAGTGAGATGCGCGATCTGTTCGCGCCCAGCCACGCCCGGCCCAGGCCCCGCATCCAGCTTGACCAAGATGTCGCGCTCTTGAGCGAGCCACTGTTCGATTTGGTTGTGCGCGGTCATGGACGTCCTTTCGACGAAGTCAGGGTAGATATGTTGCATATGCAATTATTGTAGCTACAATGAATTGCATGAACTCGATCCCGTCTTCCACGCCCCTCGCAGAGTTGGCTTCCACGTCCGCGGGGCCTCGGGGGTGCACCAACTTCAAGCTGCGCCAGCTGATGCGGCGCGTGGCCCACCATTACGACGCTGAAATGGCGAAGTGCGGACTCAAGACGACGCAATACTCGTTGCTATCGCATGTGCTCAAGCTGGGCCCTGTTCGCCCCGGCGACCTGGCCGCGGCCATGAAGATGGACGCCTCAACACTCACGCGCAATCTGCGCCCTTTGCTTGATGCAGGCTGGGTCACCTTGGCTGCCGGCACCGATGCACGCAGCCGGCTGGTGCATATCACCGATGCAGGGCGCGACAAACGCACGGAGGCCCAGCGCCACTGGAAAGCGGCCCAACTGGCACTCAACGACATGCTGGGTACGCAGCGGGTGATGGCGCTTCACGCGCTGGTGGACGACTCCCTCGCCTTGCTGGAGGCACTGCCTGACATCGGCCCAGATGCAGGCGAGTGACGCCGGGTGGGCCAAGCAGCGCACCGGTAGCCCGCACGTCCACCGCACAAAAACCCTCCACCACGAAAGGCGCGCCCATGCAAGGCAATGTCACGGCTTCTTACGGCACTTCGGCGGGCGTCCAGCCCATGTATCTGGATGATCGGGCAGTGGGGGACCGGTTCAAAAGCGAAGAACACGCTATGGACGAGGGGCAGATCATGGCCTTTGCCGCACAGTTCGACCCGCAACCATTTCACCTGGATGACGCTGCAGCCCGCGACACGCTGTTCGGCGGGTTGGCCGCAAGCGGCTGGCATACCGCTGCCATCACCATGCGGTTGCAGGTCAGCACCGGGTTGCCCGTTGCGGGCAGAATCATCGGTGCAGGTTGCGAACTCAACTGGCCTCGGCCCACCCGCCCCACCGATGTGTTGCATGTCGTGAGCGAGGTGATAGAGATTTCTCCCTCCAGGTCCAAGCCCGACCGAGGCATGGTGACCGTGCAAAGCGAAACTCGCAACCAGCACGGCGAAGTGGTTCAAACTGCCACCGTGCGTATCGTCGTGCCACGTCGGCCAGCCCATCAGGCAAAGGACGCTGCCCCATGACGACCAGTGCGCTGAACCCGCGCACCCGCATGCTGCTGGAGGCGCCCATTGCGCCCACGCTGCTGCGGCTCGCTGCCCCGAATGTGCTGGTGATGCTGGCGCAGGCCGGTGTCGGTCTCATCGAGACCTACTTTGTGGGCAAGCTGGGCACTGACGCGTTGGCGGGCATGGCGCTGGTCTTTCCAGTGGTCATGCTCATGCAGATGACGTCTGCGGGGGCCATGGGCGGTGGCATTGCTTCGGCCATTGCGCGGGCGCTGGGCGCGCGGCGACGAGAAGATGCCGACGCGCTGGTGCTGCATGCGCTGGCCATTGCCGCAGTGTTCTCGGTGGTGTTCACGTTGGCCATAGTGGGAGGAGGGCGCTGGTTGTACGCGCGCATGGGCGGAACAGGTGCAGCGCTGGAAGCGGCACTGGTCTATTCCAACTGGGTGTTCGCAGGTTCGCTGCTGGTATGGGTGTTCAACACACTCTCAGCCGTCATTCGGGGCACTGGCAACATGGCGGTGCCTGCTTATGTGACAGTGTTGGGGGCCGTGGTGCTGGTGCCGTTATCGCCGCTGCTCATCTTTGGCTGGGGACCAGTGCCGGGCCTGGGCATTGCCGGCGGCGCCATGGCACTGATGGCGTACTACCTGATCGGAAGCATGGTGCTCGCGACGTACCTGTGGTCGCCCCGCAGTGTGCTGCGACCCGCGATCAGGCATGTTCGCTTTCGCTGGGCGCTCTTCAAGGACATATTGCGGGTCGGGCTCGTGGGCAGCGTGTCCACGCTTGCCACCAATCTTGCCATTGGCATCACCACCGCCCTGGTGGGGAGCTTTGGCACCGCAGCCATCGCCGGTTACGGCACCGCTTCGCGGCTGGAATACCTGCTGGTGCCGCTGGTCTTCGGGCTAGGCGCGCCTTTGGTCGCGATGGTCGGCACCTGCATTGGCGCGGGCCAACGCGAGCGGGCTTTGCGCGCCACGTGGATTGGCGCTGCCATGGCATTCGTCATGGCCGAGGCGATTGGCCTGTGGGCCGCTGCCTATCCCGGTGTCTGGCTTTCACTGTTCAATAGCGACCCCAACATGCACGAGGCGGGCGCAACGTACCTGAGGACAGTAGGCCCCGTGTATGGATTCTTCGGGCTGGGCCTTGTGCTCTACTTCGCATCCCAGGGAGCAGGGCGCCTGGGGTGGCCGGTGGTGGGCAACTTGGTGCGCCTTGCGTTTGCCATCGCAGGGGGATGGTTGGCCTTGCGCTGCAGTGGCGGACTGACTGCCCTTTTTGCGGCGCAGGCAGCGGCATTGGTGCTGTACGGGGCAGTCAATGCCTGGGCAATTGCAGGCGGGGCGTGGTTTGGCCGGGTAGGGTGGCCGCGCAGCACGTCTGCGCTGCTGCGGCATATGTCGACAGCGAATAATGCCTAAAAACGCCTCTGGCGCCCGTCAATAAAGCGCAAGCAGCTATTAATTAAATAGCAATAATTGCCCAGTCACTGCCCAGGCAAAGTCAGACGGGCACCGTGTAGTTCAGTGTCATCCGCCCGCCGTCCACGGTCACGATTTCACCTGTGACATAACTGGCGGCGTCGCTGGCCAGCCAAGCCACCACGTCGGCCACTTCAGAAGGCTGGCCCAGCCGTTTCATGGGTGTGCGGCTCATGATTTTGCGCTGGGCCTCAACACTGGTCAGCACGGCCTTGGCGGCCAGTTCGGTTGCAATGGTGCCGGGGGCCACTGCGTTCACGCGGATATTTTTGTCGGCCAACGCCAAGGCCATCACGCGGGTGAGTTGGTTCACGCCGCCCTTGCTGACGTTGTAGCTTGCAATATTGGGAATGGTGAGAACCCCGTTGACTGAGCTCATGTTCACGATGGAGCCGCCGCCGGAGGCCGCCATGCTGCGTGCCACCGCTTGTCCTACCAGGAACGAGCCCTTCAGGTTGACGCGCAATACCGCATCAAAATCATCTTCGCTCACCTCCAGAAAATCGGCGGCGCGGAAAATGCCGGCGTTGTTCACCAGCACATCAATGCGACCATGTGCGGCCAAGGCCAGGGCTACCAGCCCCTCCACCTGGGCTTTGTCGCCCACATCACAGCGCACATACAGGGCGCCCAGCTCATTCGCCAGCGCTTGACCGCGCGCATCGTCCACATCAGCCACCACCGTGTGCGCGCCCTCGGCGGCAAAGCGGCGAACACAAGCTTCACCGATGCCTTGCGCGCCCCCGGTGACGATGCAAACACGGCCTTGAAGTCCGAAGCGAACAGAAGATGAGGACAATGGCGTGGTCGAGAGATTCATGCGGCGATGGTAGCGGCGAATGCAAGGCCACTTTGTACTCGACCCAGCGCGACGCGGAAATCCGCCTCGTTGATGACGCTGATTTAGCTCTTTTCGATAAAACGCGCACGACTAGATACGATGTATATTATGTTAAATAACATGAGGAGAATTTACACGCGCCGTTTAACCTGTAGCTAGACCCTGGGGCAAAGACTCCTCTGAGTCCTTGCCTGAGCTTGAACAGCGACGGCTGCAAAAGAGCTGCACGTCAGAGTTTCCGTGTAGATCGGCGTGCCGCCTTGATCGTCGTTCCTGGCTTTCGATCGCGCGGCAGGCGCGTTCGTGCTTCTTTCAGCATCTGCGTTGCCTGCACGCTGAGAGCAGCGAGGTGCTCACGAGTACTTTGCAAATCCTGCCGTGCGACCGTCAGTTCACGCGCCAATCCAGCATTCTCAGCCTGTGCGCTACCCAATTGGACCTCTAGCAGGTTGGCCCGGGTTAGCTCTGCTTCCAGCGCCTTGGTGGCTTTGACAGTGGCATCGTCGTACTGCTGACGCAACCGTTTGGTTTCCTGGCGGACACGGTCCACTTCTTCCAGCAAGCGGTGCTCCTGCGCGACGGCACGCTGCTCCAGTCGCCCGCGTTCCCTTCGGTGCTCTTCTTCCGTGGATAAGACGCGCTGGTGCTCAGCCGCCAGAGTAGTTTCCAGGTGCGCGTGCTTTGTTCGCCAGTGGTCTGACTCGGCATGGGCAACCCCCGCGAGTTGCTGCGCATCGGCCAGCTGTCGCAACAAGTCTGCAATCCGCTGGTCTTTCGCATGCAAGGCTGCATTCAAGGCGTCCGATCGGTCTAGCAAGCGTTGCTTTTCTTGAGCAAGAGCGTGTTTCTCCAGCTCCAGCGCCTGACTTTGCTCGTGCAGCTGGCTTTGCTCAACGGCGATGCGTTCAGCAGCCTCGTCATGGGCTTGCTGCAAGGCCCGGCCCCAAAGCGCCTTGGCGGCGCGCAACACAGGCGGCGGCAACGATTGTGACCCTTCGGCCTGCGTTTCTTCGGCTGGGCCACTGCTGGGCGTCAGTCGTTTCGCCAGAGAAGCGTACCAAGCGTCCAGCATGGGGGCCACGGTGTTGGGCGACCCCCTTCCCAAGTGCTGGCGCACACGCTCAATCGTTGGACGCTCCCCCTGAGCCAGTACAGCGTCGGCAGACGCCCAAACTTCTTCCAACTGAACGCCGCGCGCGACCCTTGCACTGTTGAACTGCATGACTTGGCTCCACCATTAGAATTACCAGCGATAAGTGAGTGTTATCGAAGGCTACACGACGGTTATTGTAATACATCATATGTTTTATGTATATTTTAATATTTTAAAGGGCGCCGTCTTGTGATTACCCCGGTACTTCAAGGCAAATCCATCCTCGATCCCCACCTGCTGTCTGAGCCGGGCGCGCAGGCAGTCAACGAACTTCTGCGGGAGGGGGAATCTGCCAACACGCTCGCCAGCTATCGCTCGGCGCTGCGGTATTGGGCTGCGTGGTTCAGCTTGCGCTACGAACGCCCCATTGCACTGCCCCTGGCGCCGGGCGCCGTTCTGCAGTTCGTGGTGGACCACGCTCAGCGAACAACGCCCGCAGGGCTGGCGCACGAACTCCCGCCCCATGTGGACGAGGCCTTGGTTGCAGGCGGTTTCAAGGGAAAAGCAGGCCCGATGGCGCTCAGTACGCTGGTCCACCGTTTGGCTGTACTTTCCAAAGCGCACCAACTGCGCGGCTTGGAGAACCCGTGTCAGGATCCCAAGGTCCGGGAACTGCTGTCAAAAACACGCAGGGCCTACGGCAAGCGGGGAGACGTGGCCCGAAAGAAAGATGCACTGACCAAGGCGCCGCTGCTGGCCATGCTTCAAACCTGTGACCACAGCCTCAAAGGGTTGCGTGACCGCGCACTGCTGCTGTTTGCATGGGCCACTGGCGGCCGCCGCAGGTCTGAAGTGGCGGCAGCGGATATGCGGCATTTGCGTAAAACGGGGGGCTCTTCATATACCTACGCCCTCACCCATTCCAAAACCAACCAAGCCGCCGCGGATCGCCCAGAAAACTACAAACCCATCGAGGGCTTGGCGAGTGAGGCGCTACAGGCGTGGTTGGCGGCGTCGCGCATTCAGGACGGGCCGATCTTTCGCCAAGTCAGGAAAGGGGGGCAACTCGGCCCAGCCTTGTCTGCGGCGTCGGTGCGCGACATTGTTCGTCAGCGCGCGCACGCTGCAGGCTTGCCGGATGTGTTCTCGGCGCATTCACTGCGCTCTGGATTTGTCACGGAAGCAGCTGTCCAAAACGTCCCCTTGGCCGACACCATGGCCATGACGGGCCATCGCAGTGTGGCGAGTGTGCTGGGGTATTTCAGGGCCTCGAGCATGAACCCCGCCGCCTCTTTGCTGGATGTCACCGATAAGTAAAACTGCGCAACTCGTGGCTTAATTGCCGCCGCATACCCCAAACGTTGCGCCGCAAAAGTCTGCGCTTAGCCGCTAAGCCCAGGCCGCCCTCCCTTTACAGAGCAGCTTACGCCCTCCGACTGCGGGCCACTCGCTCCAGCATCTCAAACAACCACATGCCGACCAGCATGGCGGCGACAAACCCCAACGCCTTGGGGTGCCCCGCTGCCGCAGACACCAGTGCCGGCCCAGGGCAAAAACCCGCCAAACCCCAGCCTATACCGAACATGGAGCTGCCTATTACCAAGCGCCGGTCAATGTGCCGAGCTGAAGGCATGTGCATCGCGTCGCCCAAGAAACTCTGGGTGAGCTTGCGCGCAAATGCAAAGCCGAACACCCCCACGGCAACTGCTCCACCCATGACGAAAGCGAGCGAGGGGTCCCACAGGCCAGCCAAGTCGAGAAAGCCCAGCACTTTGCCTGGGTCGGTCATGCCCGAAATCATCAGCCCCAGGCCGAACAGCAGACCTATTAGAAATTCGGAAATGCGGTGTCTCATTGCAGTGCTCCCAGCCCTAACAATCCCGATTGATCAGCCCAGCGCATGGCGCGCCAAGTAGACGGTGGCAAAACCTGCACCCATGAACGCCAGCGTGGCAACCAACGACCGGGGCGAAAGGCGTGCCAGTCCGCACACCCCATGGCCGCTTGTGCAGCCCGATCCGTAGCGCGTACCAGCGCCCACCAGCAGCCCTGCAATCACAACGACACCCCAGCCGGCATCCACCCGCATCTGCACGGGGCCTGCCAACATGCCATAGACGAGCGGCGCTGCCAACATACCCAACACAAAAGTCAACCGCCACGCGATGTCGCTGCGCCGGGGGCGCAGCAGCCCGCCGACAATGCCGCTGATGCCCAGAATGCGCCCATGCAGCAAGATGAACGCGGCTGCGGCCACCCCCAGCATCAGGCCACCCGCCAATGACGTCCACGGGGTGAAATGGCTCCAGTAAATGGTCATGCTTGCGTCTCCTCAGCGGTATCGCGCGCGCTTTCTGGACTGCAGAACTGCTCAAACAGCACCCCCATCACCGCCAACGCCTGGGGGCTAGCGATCTGGTAATAGATGTTCTTGCCCTCGCGGCGCGTGTTGACCAGTCCCTCCTCACGCAACACACCCAATTGCTGGGAAAGCGTGGGCTGCCCAATGCCGACCAACTCCTCCAGCTCCCCTACCCGCTTCTCGCCTTCGGTCAACTGGCATAGCAGCAGCAGGCGATCGGGATTGGAGAGCACCTTCATGAGCCGGCAGGCTGCGTCAGCAGAGCGGCGCAGTGCCTCCAGATCCATCGCATCGGAACGGTTATCAACGTCCATGTGCATTATCTCCACTTCAATTTCGTTGACGATAGTCTATTGACAAACAATATATCTGTCAACATACTATCCACAGATTAATTAAGGAGGATCGCATGGCTGCGCAGATTCAGGCTTTCTTTGACGAGGCAACCGGGACCGTGAGTTATGTGGTTTATGACCATGAAGGCGGTCACTGCGCGGTGGTGGACTCGGTGCTGAACTATGACCCCAAGGCCGGCCGTACCAGCGCCCGCTCTGCCGACGAATTGCTTGCCTTTGCGGCCCAGAAGCGGCTCACCGTGCAATGGATTCTGGAGACCCATGCACATGCCGACCACCTCTCGGCAGCACATTACGTGCGCAGCAAAGTGGGTGGAAAGATTGCCATTGGCGCGGGCATCACCCAGGTGCAGGAAGTGTTCAAGGGAATTTTTCATCTCGAGCCCGAATTCCGCCCTGACGGTAGCCAGTTCGACCGCTTGTTCGGCAACGCCGAAGTGTTTGCGATAGGAAGCCTCAGCGCGCAAGCCTTGGCCGTGCCGGGCCACACTCCCGCATGCATGGCCTATCAGGTGGGCGACGCCGTGTTTGTGGGCGACACCCTTTTCATGCCCGACGTGGGTACGGCGCGGTGCGACTTTCCGGGTGGCAGTGCGCAAGCGCTGTACCAGTCAGTGCACAAGTTGCTGGACCTGCCGGCGCACACACGCCTGTTCATGTGCCACGACTACCCGCCTGACGGCCGGGCACCCGCTTGGCAAAGCACCGTGGCAGACCAGCGGGCACACAACATCCATGTGCACGATGGCGTGACGCAGGAGGAGTTCGTGGCGCTGCGTACACGCCGCGACGCAACGCTGGAGATGCCCGTACTGATCCTTCCGTCCGTGCAGGTCAACATCCGCGCTGGGGCCCTGCCCCCCGCAGAGGCCAACGGCACTGCCTACCTGAAGATCCCGCTCAACACACTGTAGGCCGGCAGCACGGCAGCCCCATGCCGGCTCAACGCAAGTGCCGCCCGCCACCACCTTCTATCCAAAGAAAACCCATGAAAACAGCCCACGACCTGGTTCAAGCCGCCAAGCTCCGCGTGCAGGAGATCTCGCCTGATGTGGCCGAGCAAGCCATTCGGCACGCTGATGCAGTGATCGACGTAGGAGAGGCCGACGAGTACCAGGCAGGCCACCTGCCGGGTGCAATGCACATTTCGCGCGGCGTGCTGGAGTTCAAGCTCAGCAGCACCCCGGCGCTGGCGGCGCGCGACCTGAAGGTGGTGCTGTATTGCAAGACGAGTGGGCGGGCGGCCCTTGCGGCATGCGCCCTGCAGGACATGGGTTACCTCAACGTGCAGTCGATTGCCGGTGGATTCGAGGCATGGGCAGCTGCTGGCAAGCCCATGGCACTGCCGCAGCAGCCGTCATTTGAATGAAGCACCGAGCCGCGCGGGCAACGCGCCTTGTGCGGCTCTGTCATTTGTACCAAGGCGCCTCATCGGGAGGCGCCACAACCTGAAGGAAGAGACCATGAAATTCAACGTCGGAACCGTGGACCGCGTGCTGCGCGTCGTGGCCGGGCTGGTGCTCATCGCACTGGCTGCAACGGGGGTAGTGGGATGGTGGGGCTGGCTGGGCGTGGTGCCGCTGGCTACCGGGCTGTTTCGCTTTTGCCCTGCCTACACGCTGCTGGGAATCAACACTTGCCCGCTCAAGCGATAACCGCCCTGTAAACCCGAAGCGGCGGCGGGTCTGCGCGCTATCTGCGCGCTATCTGCGCCCTATCTGCGCCAGAGCGTCGCCGTTCCTCCTGTGACCTTCCTATTGGCACGGCGCCGACCGTCGTCTGCACTTGCCTGCCCCGTCGGGGGCTGCCAACGGCCGGTACGCCGGTAATCCACAAACCCTGAGGAACCCCATGAGTACGTTCGACCACGCAAGCCTGATGCAAGGCATCAACGAGAGCTTGTCCACTTTTCGCAAGGCGCAGCCTGACGCCATGCGCGGCTTTTCGCAATTGGCCCAGGCCTCCATGGCAGAAGGAGCGCTGAGCACCAAGCACAAGGAACTGATTGCGCTGGCCATCGGCATAACCCAGCGCTGCTCGGGGTGCATCGGCTTTCACATCAAGGCGTTGCACAAGCTCAACGCAACGCGCGCAGAAATTGAAGAGATGTTGAGCGTGTGCGTCTACATGGGCGGGGGCCCGGCCCTCATGTATGCCGCCGAAGCCCTGAAGGCATGGGATAACCAAGTAGCCAATCCTTGATGCCAAAAATGACTCTGGCGCTTTCTGCAAAAGCGTCACCAGCTATTATTGTTATAGCAATTAAGCACCCTCATCTGGTGCATTGGGGCACTCCACCTCCCTTTCCTCTTCTGTGACGTGACTGCGGCACGCCCCGTGCCCGCAAATTTCGTTTCCCCAGTTAACAATTGGCTGATATAACTTACACAACGCCAATGACACGGCGGGGCCAAGGCAGCCCTGCATGAATCGAGCAGCACTGCAGATGACCGGTCCGCAGCGCTATGCCAGGCACAAGGCGCGTCGGTAGCCATGGCCACTGCGGGCTGCCGCCGGCCCAGGTGAGCGCCGAGCCGCACAACGCGCCGCGATTCATGCCGGGCCTTCCTGATCAATGGCCGCAGAGCTACCGCACAGGGGGAAATATGGTTGACCGCTGTTATCGCGGTGCGATGCGCCGCCAAGTGCTGCGCATTGTGCCGGGCGCCCTGCTCTTTTATGGCGGCTCCTATGGCTCGGCCTTCGCGCTAGACCGGCCCACTGGCCCTGTGGTGCTGACCGTAGAGGGACGCATCACGCACACCAACCAGGGCGCCAAGGCCCAGTTCGACATGCAGATGCTCGAGAGGCTTCCCCAGCGCACCTTCACCACGCGCACCCCGTGGTACCCGCAGGCCGTCACCTTCACCGGCCCGCTGCTGCGCGATGTGATAGCGGCGGCGGGTGGCCAGGGCGGCACCATCACTGCAGTGGCGCTGAATGACTACAAAACCGAGATTCCCCTGGACGACGTGTACCGCCATGACGTGATCGTGGCGCGTCTCATGAACAACCGGCCCATGCCTGTGCGCGAAAAGGGGCCCTTGTTCATCGTCTACCCGTTTGACACCAAAACCGAACTGCGCACGGAGCTGTACTACAACCGCGCGGCCTGGCAACTCAACGTGCTGCGTCTTCGCTAACCCAAAGCGCCCTGGCATGCTGCGCAGCAAGCACTTTCTCAAGCTGATCATTGCGTTCCTGGTGCTGGCCTACGTGGCCATTGCCGCGTTGCAATACCAGCAGTACCGCAGCGTCGAGGCCGTGATGCGGCGCGGCGATGTGAATGCGCTGTGGTCGTTCTTGCAGCTCAATGTGGAGTACGAGCGGCTGGACCACGCGCTGCACCAGTTTGTGATGGCGCCGCAGAGCACGACGCTGGACGCAGTGGTGCTGCGCTACGACCTTTTTCTGAGCCGTTTCAGCGCCCTTGAAAGCGGCAGCGCACGCATTTTGATGCAGCATGAGCCTGTGTACGGCCAAGCGCTGCAGGCTTTGCAGCAGTTCGTGGCTGCGGGCGACGAGTACTTTGGCCAGAGCGTGGATGCGGCATCCAGTCAGGCCAACATGCAGCTTCTGCGAACGCGGTTGGCCGAGTTGCGCGAAACCGTGCAGGACCTGGCCATGCACGCATCGCGCTTGTCGGCCATGCTGGGCGACCAGCGCAACGAGGAAGTGCGCAACCAGACGTTGATGTCGACCGGGCTCACCAGCTTTCAGGCCCTGCTGACCTTTTTGCTCGCCTATGCCATGGCGCGCCAATTTGTAGCGCGCGAACGCGCCAAATCCCAGGCCCTGCAGGCCCAGGCCGAACTGGTACAGGCACTCAAACGCAATGAAGAAGCGCTGGAGGCCCGTGTAGCCCAACGCACCACCGAACTGCAACAGGCCAACGAGGCCCTGAGGGAGCACGAGGAAGAGCTGCTCATTGCCCGCAGCAAGGCAGAAGACGCCTCGCAGATGAAATCGGATTTTCTGGCCAACATGAGCCACGAAATCCGCACGCCCATGAATGCCGTGATCGGCATGAGCCACCTGGTGCTGGGCACGGACCTCACGCCACGCCAGCGCGACTATGTGCAAAAGATCCAACGCTCGGGCCAGCACCTGCTGGGCTTGATCAACGACATCCTGGACTTCAGCAAGATCGAAGCTGGGAAGCTGGACGTTGAGGTACTCGACTTCGACCTGCGCGGCGTGCTGGACAACGTGGCCAACCTGATCAGCGACAGGTGCGCCGCCAAGGGGCTGGAGCTGATGTTTGACGTAGACCCCGACCTGCCCGACGACCTGCGCGGCGATCCGCTGCGCCTGGGCCAGATTCTGGTGAACTACGCCAACAACGCCGTCAAGTTCACTGAACAGGGGGAAATAGTGGTGCGCGTGCGCCAGGACATGCGCGACGGCGATGCCCTCCTGCTGCGCTTTGAGGTGCAGGACACCGGCATCGGGCTCACCCAGGAGCAGCAGGCCCGCCTTTTTCGCTCGTTTGAGCAGGCCGACTCTTCCACCACCCGCAAGTACGGCGGCACCGGCCTGGGCCTGGCCATTTCCAAAAGTCTGGCGCAGCTGATGGGCGGCGAAGTGGGCGTGGTCAGCGCGCCTGGGCAGGGCAGCACCTTCTGGTTCACTGCGCGGCTGGGGTTGGGCAAGCCACGCCAGCGGGCTCTGCAGCCGTCCCCTGACTTGAGGGGGCGCCGGGTGTTGGTGGTGGACGACAGCGACCAGGCGCGCCACATCCTCTCGGTGCTGCTCGGCCGACTGAGCTTTGCCGTGACCACCGCACGCAGCGGAACAGAGGGCATCGCGCTGGCCACCAGTGCGGCCGCGGCTGGCGCACCTTTTGAAATCGCTTTTCTGGACTGGAAAATGCCGGGCCTGGACGGGTTCGAAACGTACAGCCGCCTCGCCCGCCTGCCCCAGCCGCCCGCACCGGTGATTGTGACGTCGCACGGTCGCGAGGAGGTGCGCCAGGAACTGCAGCGCAGCGACATCTGCCTGATGCTGTCCAAACCCGTCAGCCCCTCGCACTTGCTCGACGCAGCGATGCAGGCGCTGTACGGCGTGCGCGCGCCTGAGAGGCACCCCGCTGCACTGCGGCCAGCCAACGCAGTCCTGCATGCCATCGCCGGTGCCCGCGTCCTGCTGGTGGACGACAACGACCTCAACCAGCAGGTGGGAGCGGACCTTTTAACGGACGCGGGCCTCGTGGTGGACGTTGCACCCAACGGCCAAGTGGCCCTGGACATGCTGAGGCGCGCCCCCTACGACGCGGTGCTGATGGACATGCAGATGCCGGTGATGGACGGCCTGACCGCCACCCGCCAGCTGCGGGAAGATCCGGCGTGGGCGCATCTGCCAGTGCTGGCCATGACCGCCAATGCCATGGCCGTCGACCGGGAGCGTTGCCTGCAAGCAGGCATGAACGACCACATTGCCAAGCCGATCGACCCTGAAGAACTGTTTGCCACGCTGCTGCGCTGGATTGCCCCGCGCCAGCCAGCTGCCGGCGGGCTGCCCAGTGCCGCGCCATCAGCCCCGGCGGCCGCGCCGGCTTTGGTGCCGGCCTCTTCCAGTACAGAGAACACAGAGAACACAGCAAACCCGGCAAACGGCGAGGCGCCCGGTGAAGACCCGTTGCACCACATTGATGGCCTGGACGCGGCTGCCGGCCTGCGGCGTGTCCTTCACAAGCGCAGTGCCTACGAAAGCCTGTTGCGCAAGTTTGTGGCGGGCCAAGCCGGCGCCGTGGCCGAGACCCGCCACCACCTCGCTGCCGGGCAGGCGCAGGCGGCCCAGCGCGCGATGCACACCCTCAAGGGCACTGCTGGCACCATCGGCGCCACGCACCTGGCCGAACTGGCGCAGACCGCAGAACAGGCCATTGACCAACGCAGGCCACCCCTGGACGTGGAAGCCCTGCTAGCGGCAACAGACGCTGCCTGCAGTTCACTGGTGGCAGCGGTCGCTGCTGCGCTGCCCATAGACGAGCCCATGCCGCCCGCAGTGGCTCCAGGGCCCGCATCGGATGTCACCGCAGCGCAGCCTTTGCTGGATCGGCTTGCCTCCCTGCTCGCCGACGACGATTCAGACGCCATCGAGTTGTTCAAGGAATCCGCCCCCACCTTGCGCGCGGTGCTGGGCCCCGTGTACGCAGACATGGAGCGGGCGCTGGACAACTACCTGCTGGTCGACGCCCTGGCGGCGTTGCGCACAGCCCACCCGCAGCGTGCATGAATCTGGAAGCGGCATCACAAAACCAAGGAGGACAACGCCATGACAAACCCGCTGGAGTTGAGAGGCAAATGCACCGTGCTGGTGGTCGACGACACGCCCGACAATCTCTCGTTGATGAGTGGGCTGCTGCGCAGTGACTACAAGGTCAAGCTGGCGCCCAGCGGCGAGCGCGCGCTGCAGATCGTGGCGGGTGAAAGCAAGCCCGATCTGATCCTGCTGGACATCATGATGCCGGGCATGGATGGCTATGAAGTGCTGCGGCGGCTGCAGTTCAATCCCGAAACCGAAGACATTCCAGTCATCTTCCTTACCGCCATGAGTGCGTCCGAGGACGAGACCACGGGGCTGGAGCTGGGCGCGGTGGACTACATCACCAAGCCCATCAATCCCGCCATCACGCTGGCGCGGGTGCGCAACCACCTGCAACTCAAGCGCGCACGCGATTTGCTCGCCCACCAAAACCACTACCTCGAGCAGGAAGTGGCCCGCCGCACCCAGGAGGTGGCCGAGCTGCAGGACGTGACCGTTCGTGCGATGGCGTCCCTGGCTGAAACGCGCGACAACGAAACGGGCAACCACATCCGCCGCACCCAGCACTATGTGCAGGCGCTGGCACGCAAGCTGCAACATCACCCTCGGTTTCAGGAAGAACTGAGCGATGCGGCCATTGAGATGATCTTCAAGTCAGCGCCCTTGCACGACATCGGCAAGGTCGGCATTCCAGACCGTATCCTGCTCAAGCCCGGCCCGCTCACGCCCGAAGAGTTCGAGGTCATGAAAACCCACACCACCCTGGGCCTGGAGGCCATTTTGGCAGCCGAGCGCGAAACCACGCAGAACAACCCGTTTTTCCGCTACGCCAAGGAGATCACCTACAGCCACCAGGAGAAGTGGGACGGCTCCGGCTATCCGCAGGGGCTGGTGGGCAACACCATCCCGCTGTCCGCCCGCCTGATGGCCGTGGCCGATGTGTACGACGCTCTCATTTCCGCACGCGTGTACAAGCCAGCCTACACCCACGAACGGGCCGTGAAGATCATCCAGGACGGCCGGGGCAGCCACTTTGACCCGGACATGGTCGACGCCTTCATGAGCCTGGCTGAAGACTTTAGGCGCATCGCCCTGCGCTTTGCCGACAGCGAACATGCCTTGCACTTTGAAATGGAGCGCATGGCCGCCGACTTGCCGGCGGAAAACATCGTGGTGGACTCGGCAACCCTGGCCTCCGGCGGCGCTGAGACGACGCAATGAACACCGCCAGCCAGCTCCACAGTGCCAGCGGGGCTGTCATCAGGGCCATGCACTACCGGCTGCCCGTGAACGGTTGCGTTGAACGCGCTGTGTCAAAGCGCACGCGCACGCTGATAGCGCAGCGCAGGGGCACCCCTGCATCGCGTTTCTCACCAGCCGATCACTCCAGGCGCCGGGCCTGAGAACCAAACGTCAGCAGCATCCGCCGCCGCCAGACGCGCTCTGCGCTTCGTCCGCAGCGCGAGTGGTATGTCCGTTCAGCCCCAGCTTGGCCAGCAGCTGCACGTCGGCTTCGACGTCAGGATTGCCCGTCACCAGCAGCTTGTCACCATAAAAAATCGAGTTGGCACCGGCCATGAAGCACAGCGCCTGCACCGCGTCGCCCATCTGCTGGCGCCCAGCCGACAAGCGCACCCGCGCCTTGGGCATGGTGATGCGGGCCACGGCAATCACGCGCACGAAGTCAAACGGATCGATCGGGTCGCTGTCGGCGAGCGGCGTGCCGGGCACGCGCACCAGGCTATTGATGGGCACCGACTCCGGGTACGGCTGCAGGTTGGCCAGCTGCGCAATCAGGCCCGCGCGGTGCACCGGCGCCTCGCCCATGCCCACGATGCCGCCGCAGCACACGCTGATACCAGCGGCGCGCACATGCTGCAGCGTGTCCAGCCGGTCCTGGTATTGGCGGGTGCTGACCACGTCGGTGTAGTACTCGGGGGCGGTGTCCAGGTTGTGGTTGTAGTAGTCCAGGCCCGCGTCCTTCAGGGCCTGTGCCTGGTGCGATTCGAGCATGCCCAGCGTGGCGCAGGTTTGCAGGCCCAGGCCCTTCACGGCGCCGATCAAGGCGCTGACCTTTTCAATGTCGCGGTCCTTGGGGGCGCGCCACGCAGCGCCCATGCAAAATCGGGTGGCGCCTGCGTCCTTGGCGGCCTGCGCGGCGCGCACCACCTCATCAACTTCCATCAACTTGTCGGCCTTCACGCCGGTGTCGAACTCGGCCGCCTGAGGGCAATAGCCGCAGTTCTCAGGGCAGCCTCCGGTCTTGACGGACAGCAGCGTGGCCAGTTCGATGTCGCCAGCGGGCCAGTGCTGGCGGTGCACGGTTTGCGCCTCGAAGATCAAGTCCATCAACGGCTTGTCGAGCAGCGCCTCGATGGCGTCCACCGTCCAGGGGCCCTGCACCACAGGTGTCGGTGGGCGGCGGTGCAATTGCACGGGCTGGGCAGCGGAAGGGATGGCAATGGTTTCCATAGGGTCCTTTCTTTGGCAACTCCGTCACGCGCAATGCCCAGGCTTTCCAGGTAACAGATTGCGCCGTGGCAAAAATGGCCGGCGGTGGCGAATTCGCGGATTCTGCGTGACAAAAGAGCACTTGTGCGCGTCTCTACGTCACAAAAACTGCCAATCGATTACCGTCAATATCTGCTCCAAACGTGCACGAGAATTGACCGACGATGCGCGCATGAAGCGCGACGTTGCTGGGATGTTGACCAGGGCGTTTCTACGGTCGCCGCATCTGCGGGCAAACGGCTCGCTAGCGCGGCCAACTCACGCCAAATGCTGGGCGTTGGCGCTGGAGTTAGACGCACAAGAGATGCGGATGGACTGGTTTCAGGCCTATTGCCCTGCGCCCAGCGCCACGAATTCGCCCACAAGCCGTCCCGCAGGCTTGCCGTCGTCGTCCATCAGCACCGACTCGACGGCTATGCGTGCCCTGCCTTTGCGAGCAAGCATCTGGGTGAATCGGGGCCACTGCTGCGGCTCCCGCAAGGCCGACCGCGCCTGGAACGCCCCGGCGATGGGCTGTTCGTATTCCATGGAGTTGCGCTGGATCACCAAGCGGCTGTCCAGCCCCTCGGCCCGCAGCCGCTGGTGCAGCAGGCACCACGCGGCAAGGATGGACAGCGCGGACGCGCTGCCGCCAAACACCGTTTCCCGGTGGTTGATGTTGGGGGCCAGCGGCGCGCGCAAAAGCACGCCGTCGGGGTCTGCGGACACAACCTCCACGGCCATGGCCCCCGACAAGGGAATGTGCTGGTGCAGGTAGCGTTCGAGTTCGTCAGGGGCCATCGCAGCCATGCCGGGGTTCCGTTCTCAGCCCAGCGCCGCAACCACGTCTGCGGGCGCCTGCACCAATTCGATCAGCACGCCCTCCCCCGCAATCGGAAACTCGTCGTTGCTCTTAGGGTGCAGGAAGGTGATGTCATACCCCGCCGCGCCCTTGCGAATGCCGCCGGGTGCAAAGCGCACGCCCTTCGCAGTCAGCCACTCCACGGCCTTGGGCAGGTCGTCAATCCACAGGCCGATGTGGTTGAGCGGCGTGGTGTGCACGGCGGGTTTCTTGTCGATATCGAGCGGCTGCATGATGTCGACCTCGACCTTGAACGCGCCCTTGCCCATGGCCAGGATGTCTTCGTCCACGTTCTCGCGTTCGCTCTGGAAGGTGCCAGTCTGTTCGAGCCCCAGCATGTCCACCCAAAGGGTCTTCATGCGCTGCTTGTCGGTGCCGCCGATGGCGACCTGCTGAATGCCTAGGACCTTGAAAGGTCGCTGCTGCTGGGTCATGCAATGCTCCTCAATTGATAGCTTCCGGCGCTTTATCAACAAGCGCTGGGGGCCAAAATGGCCAAAAAAAGGGGCGCAAGGCCCCCTTCCGATGCGCGGGGGCGCAAGGTCACTGGAATTCCAGAATGATCTGATCCACTGCCAGCGAGTCGCCCTTGCCTGCGGTGATCTTGCCGACCACACCGTCCTGCGCGGCAAAGAGGATGTTCTCCATCTTCATGGCTTCAATGACAGCGAGCTTTTCGCCTGCCTGCACCTTCTGGCCAGGCTGCACCGCCACATCGACCAGCAGGCCGGGCATGGGCGAGAGCAGAAACTTGGACAGGTCCGGCGGTGCCTTGAACGGCATCAGCTTGTGCAGCCGCGCGCCCAGGGGCGACAGCACCAGTGCGTCGATCTGCGTACCGTTGTGCGCAATGCGCAGCGCCAGCGGATTCTTGCCCACGCCGCGCTCTACCTGCGCGGTAAAGCCCTGGCCATTGCACGCACCCTGCACGCGGATTTGGCCCAGTGTGGCGTTGCTACTGATCTGATAGCTGGTACCGCCCACCAGTACAGCGCTGGAGCCCGATTTGTCCTCAAAGTCGGACACCGTCACCTCGTGGTGCTGGTTCTGCCCTTCGGCGCCCAGCGTGACCACCACAAACTGCTCGCCCACCTTCACCTCGTGACCCGCCAGCTGGCCGCTGATCCCCGAGGCGCGCGCTCGGTAGCGGCGGTGCATGAAGGCGGCCAGCGCCACCAAGAACAGCGGGTCGCTGTGCGGCACATCTTCGGCGTGAAAGCCCTTGCCGTAGTTCTCGGCAATGAAGCCGGTGTTGAAGTCGCCGGTCACAAACTTGGTGTGCGCCAGCAGCGCGGCCTGGAACGGGATGTTGCTGCTGATGCCGCGAATCACAAAGCCGTTGAGCGCCGCGCGCATCTTGGCAATCGCATCGTTGCGGTCCGTGCCGTGCACGATGAGCTTGGCGATCATCGAGTCGTAGAACATCGGGATCTCGCCGCCCTCGTACACGCCGGTGTCCACCCGCACGCCCAATTTTTTGGTCGTATCGGACTGGAACATGCTCTCTTCCGGTGGCTGAAAGCGCACGAGGCGGCCAGTCGATGGCAGAAAGTTGCGGAACGGGTCTTCGGCGTTGATACGGCACTCGATGGCCCAGCCGTCGCGCTTCACATCGGCTTGCGTGAGGGGCAACTTTTCGCCGGCCGCCACGCGGATCATCAGCTCCACCAGGTCCAGGCCAGTGATGCATTCCGTCACCGGGTGCTCCACCTGCAGGCGGGTGTTCATCTCCAGGAAGTAGAAGTCCTGGTCCT
Organism: Acidovorax delafieldii; assembly: GCA_002377855.1. Taxonomy (GTDB): domain Bacteria; phylum Pseudomonadota; class Gammaproteobacteria; order Burkholderiales; family Burkholderiaceae_C; genus Acidovorax; species Acidovorax delafieldii_A. The sequence goes on from DFQQ01000035.1 coordinate 63,623, forward strand.
TGCCGACCACGAACTCCACCGTGCCTGCTGACTGGTACTTCACGGCCTTGGCCAGTTGCACCGCTTGCTCGCCCATGGCCTTGCGCGTGGCGTCGCTGATGAAGGGCGACGGTGCCTCTTCGATCACCTTCTGGTGGCGGCGCTGGATGGAGCACTCGCGCTCGTTCAGGTAGATCACGTTTCCGTGGCTGTCGCCCAGCACCTGGATCTCGATGTGGCGCGGCTCCTGCACAAACTTCTCGATGAAGATGCGGTCGTCGCCAAAGCTGTTGCGGGCCTCGTTCTGGCAACTGGCAAAGCCTTCAAACGCTTCCTTGTCGTTGAATGCCACGCGCAGGCCCTTGCCGCCGCCGCCCGCGCTGGCCTTGATCATCACGGGGTAGCCAATGCCCTTGGCGATCTCCACGGCCTGCTCGGGGCCGCTGATCGCGTCGTTGTAGCCCGGAATGGTGTTGACCTTGGCCTCGTTGGCCAGCTTCTTGGACGCGATCTTGTCGCCCATGGCCGCAATCGAATGCGCCTTGGGGCCGATGAAGGCAATGCCCTCGTCTTCGCAGCGCTTAGCGAAGGCTTCGTTTTCGCTGAGGAAGCCATAGCCGGGGTGCACGGCCTGCGCGCCGGTCTGCTTACAGGCGGCAATGATTTTCTCGGCTTGCAGATAGCTTTCGCGGCTGGGTGGAGGGCCGATGTTGACGGCCTCGTCGGCCAGCTTGACGTGCCGGGCTTCCTTGTCGGCGTCGGAGTAGACGGCGACGGTGGCGATGCCCATTTTCTTGGCCGTTGCAATCACTCGGCAGGCGATTTCGCCACGGTTGGCGATCAGGATTTTTGTAAACATGAGAGGTTCCTTTACAAGGAAGTCAAAGACCAGTAACCAAAACAGTGGGGCAGCGCTGGCGCAGGCTGTCGATAAACCGCTGCTTCTCGCGCGGCGATACGAGAATGCTGCGGCCCGCGCCGTACCCGATATGAAGGCGGTCGAGGGAGAGTGCAGGCGATGAAAGCCAGCTACGAGTTGGGAATACTTCTCGCACCTCACTCAGCGCAATACGCCAGCGAAATGGGCCGCTGCGTATCAGCAGTTCATCCACCGTCAGCGTGTAGTTGGTGTCCAACAAAAGCCACGCCGGCAGAATCATGGTTAACGCAACCACCGCAGCCAGAACAGTCAAATCAAGCGTTGCGCGTGACTGAAAGGCCAGTGGTAACGCAACGGCCGCTGCCGCAATGCCACCGAAGGGACCGATAGCAATAAGCCATGCGTCAACCTTCGACGTGAAGAATGCTCGGGCGTCTGTCATCGCGAAACTACCTGCCACTCAAAGCGGAATGTTCCCGTGCTTGCGCCAGGGGTTCTCCAGCTTCTTGTCGCGCAACATCACCAGCGACCGGCAGATGCGCTTGCGCGTCTCATGCGGCAGGATCACATCGTCGATAAAGCCGCGTGCACCGGCCACAAACGGGTTGGCAAAGCGTTCCTTGTATTCCGCCTCACGCGCGGCCAGCTTCACGGGGTCGTTCTTGTCTTCGCGGAAGATGATTTCCACCGCGCCCTTGGCGCCCATCACCGCGATTTCGGCGTTGGGCCAGGCCAGGTTCACGTCGCCGCGAAGGTGCTTGCTGCTCATCACGTCGTACGCGCCGCCGTAGGCCTTGCGGGTGATGACGGTGATCTTGGGCACGGTGCACTCGGCGTACGCGTACAGCAGCTTGGCGCCGTGTTTGATGATGCCGCCGTATTCCTGGCTGGTGCCGGGCATGAAGCCGGGCACGTCCACAAACGTGACCACGGGGATGTTGAACGCATCGCAAAAGCGCACAAAGCGCGCGGCCTTGATGCTGGACTTGATATCCAGGCAGCCTGCCAGCACCAGCGGCTGGTTGGCCACGATGCCCACGGTCTGACCTTCCATGCGGGCAAAACCAATGAGGATGTTCCTGGCGTATTCGGGTTGCAGTTCGAAGAAGTCGCCGTCGTCCACCGTCTTGACGATCAGCTCCTTCATGTCGTACGGCTTGTTCGGGTTGTCGGGCACCAGCGTGTCCAGACTCAAGTCCATGCGGTCGGCCGGGTCGTTGCTCTTGCGAACAGGAGCCTTTTCGCGGTTGTTGAGCGGCAGGTAGTTGTACAGGCGGCGCAGCATCATCAGCGCCTCCACGTCGTTCTCGAATGCCATGTCGGCCACACCGCTCTTGGTGGTGTGGGTCACGGCGCCGCCCAGTTCTTCGGCCGTGACTTCTTCGTGGGTCACGGTCTTCACCACCTCGGGCCCGGTCACGAACATGTAGCTCGAGTCCTTGACCATGAAGATGAAGTCCGTCATGGCGGGCGAGTACACGGCGCCACCGGCGCTGGGGCCCATGATCATGCTGATCTGCGGAATCACGCCGCTGGCGAGCACGTTCTTCTGGAACACGTCGGCATAGCCGCCCAGCGAGGCCACGCCTTCCTGGATGCGCGCGCCGCCGGAGTCGTTGAGGCCAATGACGGGAGCACCGACTTTCATGGCCTGGTCCATCACCTTGCAGATCTTCTCAGCATGGGTCTCAGACAAGGCCCCGCCGAACACGGTGAAGTCCTGGCTGAACACAAACACCAGGCGGCCGTTGATCATGCCGTAGCCCGTCACCACGCCGTCACCGGGGATCTTGTTGTCCTCCATGCCAAAGTCGGTGCAGCGGTGCTCGACGAACATGTCCCATTCTTCAAACGTGCCGTCGTCCAGCAGCAGTTCGATGCGTTCGCGCGCCGTGAGCTTGCCCTTGGCGTGCTGCGCGTCAATGCGCTTTTGCCCGCCGCCCAGGCGTGCCTGCGCACGCTTTTTCTCCAGTTGCTCCAGGATGTCTTGCATGGTCGTCCTTTGGTGAATCGGTTTGTTGTTTACTATTTATTTGATAGCTGCCGGCGCTTGTCCAGATTGCGCCAGGAGCAGATTTCGGGCTGCAGTGGATGCGGCGATGCGCCCTGCGGCCACGTCGGCCTGCATTTGCGGCAGCAGCTCGCACACCTGGGGGTGCTGGCGAAACGCGAGCTTGAGGCCCGCGTCGATGCGATCCCACATCCAGGCCAGCGCCTGCTTTTCACGCCGGGTGCCGATGCGGCCATTGGCGGTTTGCAGTTGGCGGAACTGCGTGACGGCGGCCCAGAAGCTGTCCACGCCCTGCCCCAGCAGCGCGCTGATCTGCACCACCTTCGGGTGCCACAGCGTTTCGTCGTGGTGGGCGTTCTCGGGGTTGCCGTGCTGGCTGAGCAAGCGCAGGCTCGACGTGATCTGCGCCTCGGCCCGCGTGGCAGCGTTCTTGTCGATGTCGGCCTTGTTGATGACCACGAGGTCGGCAATCTCCATCACGCCCTTCTTGATGGCCTGCAGGTCGTCGCCCGCGTTGGGCAGCTGCATCAGCACGAACATGTCCGTCATTCCTGCCACTGCAATCTCGCTCTGGCCCACGCCCACGGTCTCGACGATGACCACGTCGTAACCCGCCGCCTCACAGACCAGCATGGCCTCACGGGTCTTCTCTGCAACTCCGCCCAGGGTGCCGCTCGACGGGCTGGGGCGGATGTAGGCCTTTTCATGCACCGACAGGTGTTCCATGCGCGTCTTGTCGCCCAGGATGGAACCACCCGAGACGGTGCTGGACGGGTCGATGGTGAGCACGGCCACGCGGTGGCCCTGGCCGATCAGGTACAGGCCCAGGGCTTCGATAAAGGTGGACTTGCCCACGCCGGGAACACCGCTGATGCCGAGGCGGAAAGCGTTGCCAGTGTGAGGCAGCAGCGCGGTGAGCAGCTCGTCCGCCTGCGCGCGGTGGTCAGTGCGGGTGGATTCGAGCAGCGTGATGGCCTTGGACATGGCGCGGCGCTGCACGACACCAGCGTCACCGGCGATACCGTCCAGCAAGCCGCTGACCGAGGGCTGCCGCGCAAGCGTGGTCGGGGACGCGGTCATTCGGCACTCTCCTGAGACCGCCACTCGTAGTGCACATCTACACCTTCCTCGCCCATCTTCACGAAACCGTGGCGCTGGTAGAAGCGGTTGGCGTCACTGCGCTGCAGCGCAGTCACGCGCAGCACCCTGTCTTCACGGCGAGCCCTGTCCTGCACTTGGGACAGCACTGCAGCGCCTACACCAGCGCACTGCCAGTCAGGGTGCAAATACAGGTGCTGCAGTCGCAAAGCGCGCTCGCCCTCAGGGCGCACAGTGACAAATCCCATGCGACGTCCGTCAGGTGCCTGCAAATGTTGCATGTGTTCGGGCACGAAAGCTGCGCGCAGTCGTTCGCGAGAGCGCTCTGGGGTGTACCGCCCCACTCGCTCCAGGCTTTCACGCATGGCAGCCGTTCGCAACACCAGCATGGGCTCGAAGTCAGCCTCGACCACGGGATGCAAAGTGAATGCAGGGGTGTTCAATGCAACATCTCCAAACGGCACCCCACTAAGCGCGTGGGCGATACCTCACTCATGCTACGAAGGCCTTGCGAATCTGCTCCAGCACATCCTTCGCACTGGCCGGAATCGGCGTGCCGGGTCCGTAGATGCCCTTCACACCTGCTTCGTACAGGTGCTCATAGTCCTGCGCCGGAATCACCCCACCCACAAACACGATGATGTCGTCCGCACCCTGGTCCTTGAGCGACTGGATGATGGCGGGCACCAGCGTTTTGTGGCCTGCGGCCAGCGTGCTCACGCCCACCGCGTGCACGTCGTTCTCGATGGCCTGGCGCGCGCACTCCTCGGGGGTCTGGAACAGCGGGCCCATGTCCACGTCAAACCCTAAGTCGGCAAACGCGGTGGCTACCACCTTAGCACCCCGGTCGTGGCCGTCCTGGCCCAACTTGGCGATCATCACGCGGGGGCGGCGGCCCTGTTCTTCGGCAAATTCGTTGATTTCGGTCTTGAGTTTGTCCCAGCCTTCGGCCGAGTCATAAGCGGCTGCGTACACACCGGTCACCTTTTGCGTATCGGCGCGGTGGCGCCCAAACACCTTTTCGAGCGCGTCCGACACTTCGCCCACGGTGGCGCGCAGGCGCACGGCGTTGATGGACAGCTCCAGCAGGTTGCCTTCGCCGCTTTCTGCTGCAGAAGTGAGAGCATCCAGCGCTTGCTGCACCTTGCCTGCATCGCGGGTAGCCCTGATTTTTGCCAGGCGCTCAATCTGCCCTTCGCGCACCTTCACGTTGTCGATCTGCAGGATATCGACCGGGTCTTCTTTGGCCAGCTTGTATTTGTTCACGCCTACGATCACGTCCTTGCCGCTGTCGATGCGCGCCTGCTTTTCGGCGGCGGCGGCTTCGATCTTGAGCTTGGCCCAGCCGCTGTCCACGGCCTGGGTCATGCCACCCATGGCCTCGACCTCTTCGATGATCTTCCAGGCCGCGTCGGCCATGTCCTGGGTCAGCTTCTCCATCATGTAGCTGCCGGCCCAGGGGTCGATCACGTTGGTGATGTGGGTTTCTTCCTGGATGATGAGCTGCGTGTTGCGCGCAATGCGGGCGCTGAACTCGGTGGGCAGCGCAATGGCTTCGTCAAAGCTGTTGGTGTGCAGACTCTGCGTTCCGCCAAACACGGCCGCCATGGCCTCGATGGTGGTGCGCACCACGTTGTTGTAGGGGTCTTGCTCGGTGAGGCTCCAGCCGCTGGTCTGGCAGTGCGTGCGCAGCATGAGGCTCTTGGGGTTCTTGGCCCCCGTGGCCTTCATGATGCGGCACCACAGCAGGCGCGCGGCGCGCATCTTGGCGACTTCGAGGTAGAAGTTCATGCCGATGGCCCAGAAGAACGAGAGGCGCCCGGCGAACTCGTCCACGTCCATGCCCTTGGCGATGGCGGTCTTCACGTATTCCTTGCCGTCGGCCAGGGTGAAGGCCAGTTCCAGCGCCTGGTTGGCCCCGGCTTCCTGCATGTGGTAGCCGCTGATCGAGATCGAGTTGAACTTCGGCATGTTCTTGGCCGTGTACTCGATGATGTCGCCAATGATCTTCATCGACGGCTTGGGCGGGTAGATGTAGGTGTTGCGCACCATGAACTCTTTCAGAATGTCGTTCTGAATGGTTCCGCTGAGCTTATCCTGGCTCACGCCTTGCTCTTCTGCCGCCACCACGTAGCCCGCCAGCACGGGCAGCACGGCGCCGTTCATGGTCATCGACACGCTGACCTTGTCCAGCGGGATCTGGTCGAACAGGATCTTCATGTCCTCGACCGAATCGATCGCCACGCCCGCCTTGCCCACGTCGCCCGTCACACGGGGGTGGTCGCTGTCATAACCCCGGTGGGTGGCCAGGTCAAACGCCACGCTCACGCCCTGCCCACCTGCGGCCAGCGCCTTGCGGTAGAAGGCGTTGGATTCTTCTGCTGTCGAAAAGCCTGCGTACTGGCGAATCGTCCAGGGCCGCACTGCATACATGGTGGCCTGCGGGCCGCGCAGGTAGGGCTCAAAACCCGGCAGCGTGTTGGCATACGGCAGGCTGGCCGTGTCTTCGGCGGTGTAAAGCGGCTTGACGGTGATGCCATCGGGCGTGAGCCAGTTCAGCGCGTTCACGTCGCCGCCAGGGGCGGACTTGGCAGCAGCCTTGGCCCAGGCTTGCAGCGAAGAAGCAGCGAACTCGGGGGCGTTGTTGGCGGGGGTGTCACTCATGGCGAAGGCTTCTCCGAAGGGCTTTGGGTTGCGTCTTGCGCTTTGATCTTCGTACCGTCACCGCCCTTCCAGCGGGCGGCGAAATAGCACGAAGGTCAGGTCGAAATGGGGTGCCGTTGTGGCGGCGAGTTTACATCATTCATAATTATTGATTCAAAATATTCCACCCAGCTTACAATCCGCTCCATGTCTGCCCTCACCCTCACACCCCGCGCGCTGTATGAAGAAGTGGCCGAGCAATTGCGCCAGCGCATCTTCCGCCGCGAGCTGGAGCCTGGCAGTTGGATCGACGAGCTCAAGATTGCCGAAGAATTCGGCATCAGCCGCACCCCGCTGCGCGAGGCTTTGAAGGTGCTTGCGGCCGAGGGCCTGGTCACGATGAAGGTGCGACGCGGCGCCTATGTGACGGAGATGAGCGAAAAAGACCTGCGTGACGTGTACCACCTGCTCAGCCTGCTGGAGAGCGATGCCGCAGGCGTGGTGGCCGAACGTGCCACCGATGCCCAGCTCAAAACCCTGCAGGACCTGCATGCCGAGCTGGAAGCCGCAGTGGCCGACCGCGAAAAGTTCTTCGCCGTCAACGAGTGCTTTCATATGCTGCTGCTGGAGCTGGCCGACAACCGCTGGCGCAGCCAGATGGTGGCCGACCTGCGCAAGGTCATGAAGCTCAATCGCCACAACTCGCTGTTCAAGGAAGGGCGGATCGCTGATTCGCTCAATGAGCACCGGGCCATCATGGCGGCCATGCAGGCCCGGGATCCCAAGCGCACCCGCAAGGCCATGCAGGCACATTTTGCGCAGGGGCTGCAGGCAGCCACCTGAGGACCACCGCAGCCGCACGGCGCTGCGCACGAAAGATGAAGCCGCCCGGGTGCCAGTTGCCCCCATTCCTGACCAACGCAGTCATTGCAGAACGTTTCGGACGCCAGTCCCTGGGTATCATGCAGCGCCCTTGCGCAGCCCGGGTTTACCCCTGACTGCTGACTGCACCACTCCATGACCGCACCTATTTCTGATATCTCCAGCGTGCAAACGCTCGTGCAGCTTCTGGCTTACCGCTCGGCCCTCACGCCGCACGCAGAGGCGTACCGCGCCTTCGATCCCGCCACACAAACCTGGGAAAGCGTTAGCTGGTCGCAGACGGCGCAGCGCGTGGACCGGTGGACCCGTGCGCTCCTCGCCTTACAGTTGCCGGCCGGCGCACGCATCGCCATCCTGCTGCCCAATGGCCTGCACGCCATGTGCGCAGACCAGGCCACATTGGCTGCAGGTTGCGTGCCAGTGCCTTTGCACGCCATCGATAACCCCGGCAGCATCGCGTACATCCTGTCCGACTGCGAAGCGTCCATGCTGATCGTGGGCCAGCGCGCACAGTGGGAGGGTATCCAGGCAGCCGGTGCCGGATTCCCTGCCCTGCGCGCAGTGGTGTTTACTGATGAGGACGAAACCGCCCCGGCCTTCGAAGACGACGGCGCTCCCCTGGTGGGCTCGCTGGCGCAATGGCTCGAAGGCGCCACACAGGCGCCCGCACTGCCGCCCCCATCACCCGGTGCCGATGACTTGGCCGCCATCGTCTATACATCAGGCACGACGGGCAAACCCAAGGGGGTGATGCTGACCCACCGCAACGTCGTGAGTGATGTGAAAGCCGTACTCGAGCGAATCGCACCCACGACGCAGGACATCTTTTTGTCTTTTTTACCGCTGTCGCACACCTTCGAGCGCACGGGCGGCTACTACCTTCCGATGGCCGCGGGCAGCTGCGTGGTGTATGCACGCTCCGTGCCGCTGCTGGCGGAAGATCTGAAAACGGTGCGCCCTACGGTGCTGGTGTCGGTGCCGCGCATTTACGAGCGTATCCACGGCAAGCTGCTGGAAAAGCTCGCGGCATCGCCCTGGAAGATGCGGCTGTACGAAGCTGCGCAAAGCAAAGGGTGGGCGCGTTTTTGTGCCGCCCAGGGGTTGCCCGCACCCCAGGAAGCCAAGGCTGGTGGATGGATGGCGTCTCTGCCTTGGCCGCTGCTGCAGGGCTTGGTGGCCAAACCGCTGCTGTCACAGTTTGGCGGCCGCGTACGCGTGGCTGTGAGTGGCGGCGCCCCGCTGTCGCCCACCATTGCGAAGTGTTTTCTGGGCCTGGGCCTGCCACTCGTCCAGGGCTACGGAATGACCGAGACCTCGCCCGTGGTATCGGTGAATTCGCTGGGCGACAACGACCCCAGCTCCGTGGGCAAGCCCCTGCCCGGGGTACAGGTGCGCATCGGGGACAACCGCGAGCTGCAGGTGAGCGGAGATCTCGTCATGAAAGGCTACTGGAAACGCCCCGAAGACACCGCAAAAATCCTGAGCAATGACGGCTGGCTGGGCACTGGCGACCAGGCTGAGATCGTCAACGGCCGCATCTACATCAAGGGTCGCATCAAGGAAATCATCGTTACCTCTACCGGCGAGAAGGTCCCGCCAGGGGATCTGGAACTGGCGATGCTGGCGGACCCCTTGGTGGAACAAGCCTTTGTGGTGGGCGAAAACCGCCCGTTCATCGCTTGCGTGGCGGTGCTCCACCATCAGGAGTGGCTGCGCCTGGCGGCCGATCTTGGCTTGAATCCGCAAGAAGCGGCCAGCCTGAACCACCCCGCTGTGCACCGTGCAGTGCTGGCCCGCATTGAAAGAAGCACGACCAGTTTTCCCCGATACGCCGTACCCCGTGCCGTGCATCTGACGCTCGCTCCCTGGACGATTGAAAACACCTTCATGACGCCCACGCTCAAACTCAAGCGGTTGAACCTCATGGGGCACTTTGCACAGGCCATCGAAGACATGTACCAAAAGCCTGCGGGGCGGTGACAGGGCGCGGCGGCCGCCACTGGTTTGAGGGCACGGCCGCCGAAGCCCTCAGCTCAATCGTTACGCGGCCTCCACACTTTCACCCAGGTAGGCGGCTCCGAACCGGTTGTACAGGAAATCCTGAAGAGGCACGGATTCCTGCCCCACAAATCCCTGCCCGCTCAACCGGCCCTGGGCCACCAGGTCCAGAGCGGTGCAAATGCCCGCCGCAGTGGTCAGCTGAATGGCGCTGAGCGTGTACCCGGCCAATCGCCTCCCCACAATGCGGGCTGAATAGGAGTGCTGCACGAGTCGGCCACCGCGCAGCCCCGAAGCAGTGGCAAACACCACGATCACGTCCTGGTCGGTCGTGGGGATGGCTGTCTCCATGAGCTCCTTGAGCAGGTCGCGCCGATCTCGCAAGCGCAGATCATTGAGCAGTAGTTTCAAAATGGCACAGTGGCCGGGGTAACGGATGGACTGGTAGTCCACCTGTCGTGCTTTGCCCGCAAGGGTTTCGGTGAGCGTTCCCAGCCCGCCAGAAGTATTGAAAGCCTCGTACTCCACCCCGTCGAGCGCAAAGGTTTCCAGCCCCTCCAGCGCCGGCACCGTGGTCCGCACACCATCCACAATGGCTTCGCAGGGGTTGCAGTATTCGTTGATGAGTCCTTCCGTGCTCCAGGTCAGGTTGTAGCGCAGGGCACCCTGGGGGTAGCGCGGCAGCGCCCCCACCCGCATGCGCAGCGTGTGCAGCGCGTCAAATCGTCCAGCCAGGTCTTGCCCCACGATCCCGATGAACCCGGGCGCCAGGCCGCATTGCGGCATCAACACGCTCTGGGCAGCCTCGCCCGCCCTGCCCTGCAGCGCAAGGCGGCGGATGGCGTGCGTGCTTTGTACGTCTTCGGTCAGGTCAAAGTAATGAACGCCCTCCTGCACACAAAGCGTGGCCACGGCCACTGCGCGGTGGTAGGGCAAGGCATTGAGAACAGCGTATCGGCCTGCCACTGCCGCTTGCAGACTTGGCTCGTCAGAAATGAGCTGTGTATGCACGCCAAGGGCCGATACCTCTGCCAGGCGCATCGGGTCACGGTCAGCCACCGTGAGGCGGTATCCCCCGGCCTGCTTCAGCAACAGGGCGATGGCAAAGCCGATGTGGCCGGCGCCAAGAACGGTGACAGCGAGTTCGGCGGATCTGTCGGTGGTGTGCGCGGTGGTCATTGGAGGCTCCTTGCTGAATGTGCGGATAGTGCACCCATCGTAGGCAAGGCAGCTGTCAATGTGTAGTGAGCAATCCGTCGAAAACTTTCATTGCATCCGTCACATCGATGAAAATCTCCGACATACCGTCAAATTGGGGTGTATCGCATGGACCTGTCACTGGACGAAACGGACCGCCAACTGCTCAGCCTGCTCCAAACCAACGCCCGCGAGGGCACTGCCCAGCTTGCGCGCAAGCTGGGTCTGGCACGCACCACGGTGGTCGCGCGCATTGCCCGGCTTGAGCGCTCAGGTGCGGTGGCGGGCTACGGCGTGCGGCTGGGGGCCAGGCTTGACGCCGGCACCGTGCGTGCGTGGTGCAGCATCAGCGTCATGCCCAAGGCAGCGCCCGCCGTGCTGCGTGCGCTGGGCGCCATGCCCGAGGTGGAAGAGGTGTCGGCCGTCAGCGGCCCCTTCGACTACCTGGTGTTCTTGCGCTGTACCAGCCACGAGCAGCTAGACCGCTTGCTTGATCAGGTGGGGCAGCTCGAAGGTGTGCACCAGACCCAGACCAGCATCGTCTTGAGCCGCAAGATCGACCGGCGCAGCGTCGGCGGCTAGACTGCCGCGACCAGTCGCTCCTAAAATGATAGCTGGTCGCGCTTTATCCTAGGGCGCCGGGGGCCAATCAGCCTTGAGGTGCGCACGGCAGCCTTGGCTCAGGCCTCGAACTGCGCGGGATTTTTGCCTTGAATAGGTGCGTAAAAGGCCTTGATGGCGGCCATGTCCAACTCGACGTCACCGGTGGGCTCGAACACAGGCCCGAGCCCGCCCACCTTGCGGCCATAGTCCACAAAAGCCAGAACGATCGGCACGCCTGCCTGCTGGGCTATGAAATAGAAACCCGTTTTCCAGCGCCTTGTCTTGCCGCGCGTGCCTTCGGGCGGGACGATCAACTGCATGGGCCCTGGCGCGCGGCGCATTGCGTCGGCCGAAGACGCGACCAGATTGTTCGACTGCTCACGGTTCACTGGAATGCCTCCCAACCAGCGCATCACCGGGCCGAAGGGCCCCTTGAACAAGCTGTGTTTGCCCATCCAGTACACACGCAGGCGCAGCGAGAAGGCCAACATCAGGGTGTAGGGCAGGTCCCAGTTGCTGGTATGGGGCGCAGCGATCAGGACACTTTTGGCGGCCGCAGAGGGAAGGCAGCCCTCCACCTTCCACCCGGTCAGACGGAGGGTCAAGCGCGAAAAAGCGCGCAAAAACGTATTGACCACCGGAGTGTCAAAAATGGTGCGGTGCATGGAGAGAGGGGAAAGCGCCTGGAAAAGGCGGTGAAGCAAGAAGTGAAACGTTTTGCTACATTTTGCCAAAAATACGGGGTGCACCGGGCAAATCAGCAAAATTGAACTTCTGCTATCAAATCCAGTTTCTAAGGTTGCATTTGCTGCTGCGCCCAAACGTTGCGGTTGTTTCTGAGTCGTCATCAGCCGGTGGGGTGGGATAATGCGTGCCCTCCGAGGAGCAGGCCAATCGCTCGCTCGCCGCTCGTTCATCTGCTCTGCCTGACTATTTGTGGACCCCAAACCAAGCCCCTGGCGCATGTCGGTCGCCCCGATGATGGACTGGACAGACCGCCACTGCCGCTACTTTCATCGCCTGCTGACCCAGAACACCCTGCTGTACACCGAAATGGTGAACGCAGGGGCGATCATTCACGGGGGCACGGAACGCCATCTGCGGTTTAACGCCGAGGAACATCCCGTGGCTTTGCAGTTGGGGGGGAGCGAACCCGCCAATTTGGCCCAGGCCGCGCGACTGGGTGCGCAGTGGGGCTATGACGAGATCAACCTCAACTGCGGCTGCCCTAGCGACCGCGTGCAGCGCGGTGCATTTGGCGCCAGCCTGATGAAGGCGCCGCAACTGGTTGCCGATTGCGTCAAGGCGATGAAAGACGTGGTGGATGTTCCCGTCACGGTGAAGCACCGCATTGGTATCGATAAGGACGAGAGCTACGGGTTCGTGCGCGACTTCGTAGGCACCGTTGCCGCAGCAGGGTGCAGCGTGTTCATCGTGCACGCACGCAATGCCTGGCTGCAGGGCCTGAGCCCGAAAGAGAACCGTGATATTCCTCCCTTGCGCTACGAGGTCGTGCGCCAGTTGAAGGCGGAATTTCCCCAATTCACCTTCGCCATCAATGGCGGGCTGAACAGCGACGAAGCCGTGCAGGGCCAACTGGCCCACCTGGACGGCGTGATGGTGGGCCGTGAGGCGTACCACAACCCCTGGTGGCTGGCACGGTGGGATGAGCTGTATTACGGCGGCGCGCCCTGCCCTCTGACCCGGGAAGAAGTCGAGCTGGCCATGGTCGAATACATGGAGCGCGAGGCTGCCCAATACGGCACCCCCTGGGCGCACATCGCACGGCACATGCTGGGCCTGCGACACAGTCTTCCTGGCGCGCGCATCTGGCGGCAGGTGTGGAGCAACCATGTGCTCAAGGACCGGCCTGCGCGCGAGGTGTTCACACTGGCGCAGCAAGCCGTGGCGGATTCATTGGCAAACCACCAGGAGCACTGACGCCCCGCCACCCCAAGCCTGCCTTGGCCCCACAAAGCCAGCGCTTGGCCAACCGCCGAGTTATCAGTCGCTGGAGTGGCCAGGTGCCCCCTCGCGTTGGCCCGCTTCGAACCAGTGCCCGATTGCGCCAGGGCGCTGCCCGGACAGCCAGGCTGCCAACGGCTGGGGGCGTCCGAACAAATACCCCTGCAGGCACTCGCAGTGGCTTTGGATGAGGAAGTCGGCCTGCGCTTGCGTCTCCACACCCTCTGCCACCACACGTAACTTGAGATGGCTTGCCACGGCCAGAATCGACTGAACGATCGCCGTGTCGTTGGGGTCGTCAGGGGTGTCCTGCACAAAGCTCTTGTCAATCTTCAGCTCATACAGCGGCAGCCGCTTCAGATACGCCAGGCTGGAGTACCCGGTGCCGAAGTCATCAATGGAGAAGCGCACACCCAGGTGCACCAATTCCGTCATGCGGGCAATGGTGTCATCCAGATTTTCGATGAGCAGACTTTCCGTGACTTCCAGAATCAACAACTCGGCCTTGGCGCCGGTGGCGGCCAGCACGTTGCGGATGCGGTCGACAAAGTCCTCTTGGCGGAACTGGCGTTCGCTCACGTTCACCGAAACGGTGTAGGCCAAGCCCTGCGCCTGCAGCAGGGCCAGTGCTTCGCAGGCTTGGCCGATCATCCAGTCGCCCATGCGCAGGATGAGCCCCGACGCTTCGGCCACAGGTATGAAGCGGCTGGGGGGCACATTGCCGCGCTCAGGATGGTTCCAGCGCATGAGCAATTCGCCGCCCACCACTTGGCCCCGTGCATTGACCTGCGACTGCACGAACACGGCCAACTGTCCTTCAGCGCTCGCCTTCTTCAGGTCCTGCTCCAGCGCCAGGCGCTCTTGCACATCCGCCTGCATGGCCGCCTCGTAAAAACGGATGCGGTTGCGTCCGGTGTCCTTGGCGCGGTACATCGCCGTGTCCGCTTCGCGCAACAGGTCTTCAGCGCCTTCGAGTTGCTTGGGAAACAAAGTAATGCCGATGCTGCTGGTGCTGCTGTAGAGGTGCGTCTGGATGTTGTAGGGCACCTCCAGGGCAGCGCGGGCGGCTTCGGCGACCAGCAGTGCGGCGCGCCCGGCGCTGTCCATGTCCGCGCCCAACTGGCCAATGAGCATCACGAACTCGTCACCGCCAAGCCGCGCCACCGTGTCGCCAGGGCGCAGCATGCTCGCCAGGCGCTGGGCCACTTGCTTGAGCAAAGCATCGCCCACCGCGTGCCCCCGTGCGTCGTTGATCTGCTTGAAGTTGTCCAGATCCACGAACAGCATGGCTCCGATCTGCCCTGACTTGCGGGCCGCTGCCACAGCCTGCTCGGCCCGGTCCAGCAGCATGCGGCGGTTGGGGAGCTGCGTGAGGGCGTCGAAGTAAGCCAGGTGGTGCGAACGCGCTTCCGCGTGCTTGCGCTCGGTGATGTCACGCGACAGTGCAATGAAACTGTGGCTGCGCGCGTTGGGGCTGGGTTTTCTGGCAATGGACAGCTCAAACCAGTGCGGCTGCCCTTGCAGGTCCAGCCGAAACTGGTGGCCAGCAGAATACCCCGTGACACCGGCTGCCTGCAGGGCCGCACGGCAGCCAGCGGCGGCATCTGGCTGAACGATGTCCTCCAGCCGCTGGCCCACAAAGCCGCGCACAGGCTCCGCCAGCGCCGCAAGGTGCCCACTGCGGCAGTGCACGATGCGTCCGTTCTGGTCAATTTCCATCAGCAGATCCGGGATGGCGTTGAGCGTGCCCGCCAGCTCATCGCGGGCGCCCCGCAGTTCCGCGGTCATGGTGTAGGCCAATGCTTCAGCCCGAGTGCGCCCCGTGGCCAGCAACCATGCGAACCAACCCAACACGATGCTGAGCAGGGCGCCGAACAGCGCAGAGATGTGGTGCGTTTCGTACTCGTAGCGGTCCTCGAAGGCCGGCAGCGGGCTCATGCGCAGTGTCCAGCTGCGGCCGCCAAACTGCATCTGCCGGTACAGCTGCCGCTGTGCAGCGCCCTGGTGCGCGCGCGCGTCGGTGTACAGGTGCTGCAGGCCCTCGGGGGCGTCACTGTCGATCACATCCAGCGCGATCTCCGAATCAAACTCGCGCGCGAGCCCGGCGATCACGTCGGAAAGATGAAATGGGGCAGCAACCCAGCCACGCAAAGCGTCGCGGCGGTGCTGTGCAGTGTCCAGCGCTGCTCCGTTGGCATAGATAGGCAGGTACATCACCAGCCCTCGGGGCGCAGCCGAAGCGTCTTGCGCCAGGGCGAGCACGCCCGAAATGGCCAGCACGCCGGTATCTGCGGCCCGGTCGAGCGCCTCTCGCGCTGCGGGCACCGCATATGCGTCCAAGCCCACCGCACGCTGGTTGTCAGCGTCCATGGGTTCGATATGCGTCACCGCAGCATAAGAGGACCGCTGACCCGGCGGCCGAACGTTGTAATTTGCAAAACCGCGTTGGCGCATGTCCAGAATGTGCGCCGGCAGCGTCGCCGATGACAGCTTCAGGATGAGAGAAATGCCTTTCAGACCAGGGCGCGTCTGCTGTAACTCTAAAGAGCTGACATAGGTTTGAAACTCTTCGCGGTCGATGCGTTCTGACCCCTCAAAGTAGCCCCGCAAGCCGCGCAGCACCAATTCATAGGACGCCATGCGGTCGGCCAGGTTGTATCCAATGCGATCCACCGCAACGCGCAGGTTGACTTCACGTCGCTCCCGGCTCGCGCGCTCCTCGCTTCGCCAGTGCGCGAACGTCAGGCTGAGCATGACCAGCGAGAGCACAGGAGCAAGCAGCCAGCCCCAGCGGCGCTGAAACAAGGGGGGCGGCACTGGCTGAACGGGAGAAACGTCGGGAGCTGGGGGCATGCTTGAAGGGCCGTGCCCGCCACCGGCTGACACAGGGCGGGTGGCGACCACCCGATCGGGGGCATTATCGACCCCTGAGCTGGGTTAAGAAATAATTTTTAACAAAGTGCAGCCAGCATGCCGCGCGTTCGCAACACCGCGTCAGCGCCTTTGCACCCGCCAGCTGGTAGAGAATGGCCTCTTGAACGGTGCATGCCACTATTCACACCCACTTGACGCACAACGAGTCCTCCATGTCGCAGATTGATCTGGAATTAGAAGAGTCGCAGTTTCGCAATTTTTATGCCGCACACCTGCCGCAGCTGCAGGCCGCGTGCGCCTGCGTGGTCGGCACCGTCCGGGATATCGTTGCGGCCACGCCAGGACTGGAGATATCCAAGGTGGAAGGCCGCGTCAAGGACGTGGAAGAGTGCATCCGCAAGTTCCGCCGCAAGTACCGCGATGCACTGGAAGAGCGCAATACGCCCTACGAAATCCAGCACTGGATCACGGACTTGATTGGCGCCCGGGTGGTGTGCCTTTACGAAGACGAGATCGAGAAAGTGGCGCAGCTCGTGCAGTCCCAGTTCGACGTGATCGAGGTGACCGACAAGGTGGCGGCGGTGGAGTCGACCGAGGCTGAATTTGGCTACAAAGGGCTGCACCTCGATTTGCGCTGGAACGCAGTGCAGGGCGCAAAGCCTGAGCGCGCCATTGATGCCCAGTGGCCCTTTGAGCTGCAGATCCGCACCATCATCCAGGACTCCTGGAGTGTTCTGGACCACAAGATCAAATACAAGAAGTCGATTCCCGGACAGCTCAAGCGCCGCATCAACGTGCTGTCTGCCTTGTTCGAACTTGCTGACCGCGAGTTTTTGCAAATACGCGATGCCACGGCGGCCGAATTGCTGCGCGCGCCTGACGAAACCGCACAGCCGGTGGCTGAAGAGCGCCCCGATGCCCCCCTCGCGCCAAAGAACTCTGCATTGGGCAGTGAGCTCAATGCTTTCACGTTCCTCAAGATTGCGCACCATTTCTTCAAGGACTTTGAATTCGAGCCTTCCAAGGTGGACAGCTTTGTGGCGGACATCCACTTGTGGCAGCCTGGCATGTCGCGTGCCCAGTTCAATGAACTGCTGCGCCACACGATCAGCACAGTGAAAAAGTACAAGCAGCATTTCGAGGAGCAGAACCCCGAGGGGTCGTTCAACCCCTTCACGGTGATGCGGCACTGCCTGTACCTCAGCGACAAGACGTCGTTCCGCCCCGCCCTGCGCAACGTCGCCCGACAGGCCTTCGAAAACTGGCTTCAGGAAAACCAGGGCTGACGCGAGGCGCGTGCCCCAGCCACCAGTGGTCATTGGCCCGGGGCAATGCCCAGGATTGTGACGACTGCCGCGCATGGGTGTTGGCATCGGCACGACGCCGGTGAGCGTGTTTACGCTAAAAACTGCCTCTAGCGCGTATAAATAAAGCGCACATCGCTTCATTTTTGATAGCAACCTGGCTCGAACGCCGCCAAAATCGAGGTCCGGGCGCTTTCCACTGGCTACCCAAAACTGTCACAAGCGCGACTAACGATTGGTGGTTTCACTCCATTCCTTTGTTACCGAGTGCTGCTATATTGCACTGCAACATAACGGAGTTTCGCCCCATGCTCTACCAGATCTACGAAACCCAGCGCTCTTTGATGGAGCCCTTTGCTGACTTTGCACAAGCAGCATCAAAACTGTTCAGCAACCCGCTGTCGCCGTTCAATCAGGTACCCATGGCGCAGCGCATGTCGGCCGGGTACGACCTGCTTTACCGTTTGGGCAAGGATTACGAAAAGCCTACCTTCGATATCCCGAGCGTTGACGTGGATGGCGTGGGCGTTGCCATCCACGAACGCGTTGAACTGGACAAGCCTTTTTGCGAGCTTCGTCGATTCAAGCGTTTTTCCGACGACCCGGCCACGCTGACGAAGATCAAGGGGCAACCTGTGGTGCTGATCGTGGCGCCCTTGTCGGGGCACTACGCCACGCTGCTGCGTGACACCGTGCGCACCATGCTCAAGGACCACAAGGTCTACATCACTGATTGGAAAAACGCGCGCCTTGTGCCGCTTTCCGAAGGTGAGTTTCACCTCGATGACTACATCAACTACGTGCAGGAGTTCATTCGCTACCTGCAGGGTGTGTATGGCAACTGCCATGTCATCAGCGTGTGCCAGCCCACCGTTCCGGTGCTGGCCGCCGTGTCGCTGATGGCCAGCCGGGGTGAAACCACGCCGCTGACCATGACCATGATGGGCGGCCCCATCGACGCGCGCAAGTCGCCCACTTCGGTGAACAATCTGGCGATGAACCGGAGCTTCGAGTGGTTTGAAAACAATGTGATCTACCGCGTGCCGGACAATTTCCCGGGCGCCGGGCGCCGGGTCTACCCTGGCTTCCTGCAGCACACCGGCTTTGTGGCCATGAACCCTGACCGCCACGCGACCAGTCATTACGACTATTTCAAAAATCTGATCAAGGGGGACGACGCCAGCGCTGAAGCCCATCGCAAGTTCTATGACGAGTACAACGCGGTACTCGACATGGACGCGGACTATTACCTGGAAACCATCAAAACGGTGTTTCAGGAGTACAAGCTGGTGCACGGCACCTGGGATGTGCGCTCTCCGGACGGGAAGCTCGAACGCGTGCGCCCTCAAGACATCACCGCCACGGCTCTGTTCACGGTAGAAGGCGAGCTGGACGACATCTCAGGGTCGGGCCAGACCGAGGCGGCCCACGATTTGTGCACAGGCATTGTGCGCAAAGAGCAGCATCATCTGGAAGCCAAGGGCGCCGGTCACTACGGCATCTTCAGTGGGCGCCGCTGGCGCGAACTGGTGTACCCACAGGTCAAAGCCTTCATTTTGGAACACCAGCCGAGCGCTTCTCCCGCCGAACCTGCCAGAGGGGGCGCAGTGGCTGCCGTTCCGGCCGATACCAGTGCTGTGGCCGCGGCTACCGTCTCAGCCGCTCCCACATCGCGCTCGCGCCGGCCCTCGGCGCGCAAGGCTTGAGCAGCCGTACCAGGCCTGCAGTGGCAGGCGTTGGCTTGGACGAGCCCTTCAGCGAACTGGCGCGCAGGATTGATGAAGTGCTGCCGCAAACCCAGTGCACCCGTTGTGGCTACCCGGACTGCGCGACATATGCGCGCGCTGTGGCTGCTGGTGAGGCGGGCATCAACCAGTGCCCTCCTGGCGGTGCAGAAGGGGTCGCGCGGTTGGCGGCCCTCACCGGCTTGCCGCTGGTGGCTTTGAGCCCTGAACATGGCGCCGAATCGCCGCGCAGCGTGGCATTCATCGACGAAGACTGGTGCATTGGCTGCACCTTGTGCATCAAGGCGTGCCCCACGGACGCGATCGTGGGCGCGAACAAGTTCATGCACACCGTGATGGAGCCGTACTGCACAGGCTGCGAGTTGTGCGTGCCCGTGTGTCCGGTGGACTGCATCCA
The DNA here is from genome assembly GCA_002377855.1 of Acidovorax delafieldii. Classification (GTDB taxonomy): domain Bacteria; phylum Pseudomonadota; class Gammaproteobacteria; order Burkholderiales; family Burkholderiaceae_C; genus Acidovorax; species Acidovorax delafieldii_A. The sequence goes on from DFQQ01000035.1 coordinate 83,199, forward strand.
GTTGGAGAACGCCACCGGCACGCGAACGGGCTGGGCCGCGTGGAGTATCCCGCAAGCTGACGAGGCACGAGAGCGCTACGCAGCGCACAAGCTGCGTCTGGCGCAGGCTGTACGCGACGACACAGCAGAGGCAGCTTCCCCCGCCTCCCCAGCCCAGGTTGCCGCCGACGCCGAAGAGGCACCCCCTGCAGCCGCGCCAGATACCGAGCCTGCCGCTGTGAGGCGGGCAGCGATTGCCGCGGCCATGGAGCGCGCGCGACAGCTGCGCGCGCACGGCGCCGACTGATAGCACGGCCCACGCATGCGCGGGGCCAAGGGAATTGCCAGGATGGGACTGGACTGCAGGAGCAGTCCCGGCCCCGGAGACTTTGGTCCCCGGTCCTGAAGTCAACTTCAGCGGCCCTATCGGGCGGCAAGTGTCTTGTAGACACCGCAGCCCACAAACCACTGGTCTACCTGGCTCACAAACGACATTTTGGTCTGCACTGAGCCAGTGGCCGGATTGGTGATGTCGTATTCGACCCAGCCAGGGCCTTGCTGGGCCTGCGCCACGATATCGCGGACCAGCTGGTCTCCGGCAATGCCGGGAATGTCCTGCACCCGGGTACCGACCTTGGCAGAGTTGCCACCGAAAGCCAGGTATCGGCCGGTTTCGTCGAGCACAAATACGTACATGTCCCGGTCGTGGAAGCCACCCGACTTGTCGGTGATGCGGCTCAAAAATTGTTCGCGGGGGCTCGATCGATGGAGCTCGACCGCCTTGCGCACCAAGCCAACCGCCTCTTCTGCGGTGCCTTGCTGCAAACGAAATGCTGCCACCGCACGGTTCAATGTGCTGGCACGCTGTTCCAACGCTTCGGCCTGCTGCACTGCCAGGCCGACCATCTGGGCGTTGTCCTGGGTGATCTGGTCCAGCTGCTGCACTGCGCCGCTGATTTCCTTCAGCCCGGTGCTCTGTTCATTGCTGGAGTTGGCGATTTCACTCATGCTGGCAGCCACGCTGTGGATTCCGCCTGCCATGGTCGAAATGCCCTCGCCGGCGGATCGAATCAGGCTCGCGCTCGACTCCACCTGCCCGACCGATGTCTGGATCAGGTCGCGGATTTCGCGGGCCGCTTCGCTGGATCGCTGCGCAAGCATGCGCACCTCCGAGGCCACCACCGCAAACCCTCTGCCTTGCTCGCCCGCCCGCGCAGCCTCCACCGCTGCGTTCAGGGCGAGGATGTTGGTCTGAAAAGCAATGCCATCGATCACACCGATGATTTCGCTCATGCGGCGCGCGCCCTGCTGGATGGCCTCGACCGATTGCACTGCGCGCCCCATGGCTTGCGCGCCGCTGTCTGCCGCTTGCCGGACCTGTGCAGCTTTGTGATCGGCGCTCAAGGCAGTGTGCGCATTGTTTTGCACGGTGGACGACAGCTGCTCGACGCTGGCCGCCGTTTCTTCCAGGTTGGCCGCCTGCTGCTCGGTACGGTCCGCCAGTGCCCTGTTGCCGTGGGCCAGACTTTGCCCTGCGTGGGCCACCAGGGCGGCGTTGCTGCGAATGTCCGCCACCATCGCTGACAACTTGTAGACCATCTGGTCCAGCGAGCGGGCCATGTCGGCCATCTCGTCGTGCCCTGGCAAACTGGCATGCACCGTCAGGTCACCTTGGGTTGTTTTGCGCATGGAACTGGTCACAGCGGCCATGTCCTGCGAAAGACTCCACCAAAGCACGACCTGTGCATACAACATCAGCACGAAGGCAAAAGCCGTCAGCCACCACGGCGCGGCCGCCAGGGCCAGCCCCGCAACCAGCACCGATTGAAGCGCGCACCAGCCAAGTTTGGCGGGCAACCTCAGGCGCCGCATCAACCACACACCCGGCCGCAAAGGAGAAAACGCCACCATGTCTCATGTCTCCTGTTTCTATTTATGTCTGGGCCATGCTAGGAGGCCGCTCTTACGTTGCGTTGACGACAGGCTGACACACCGGGTAACCACCAAGGCGGGACCGCTCACGAGCAGGTCAGGCAGTGAACGAAGGTAGTGCAGGCATCCACCATAATGCAACCCCATGAATTCCCTGCTCTCCCTCCTGCAGCCCTACCCTTTTGAGCGCCTGAAGCAGTTGTTCGCCGACGTGGCACCGCCAGCAAGCCACTCAGCGATCAGCCTTGGCATGGGCGAGCCTCGCCACCCCACGCCTCAGTTCATCAAGGATACACTTTGCAACAACCTGCAGGGTTTGGCGAGCTACCCTGCTACCGCCGGGGACATTCGGCTGCGAACGGCCTTCACTGACTGGATTGCGCGCCGCTACCAGCTCGATCTGAACCCGGCCACGCAGGTGCTTCCCATCAACGGCTCAAGGGAGGCGCTGTTTGCTTTTGCGCAAACAGTTGTGGACGCCGCGCAACCAGAGCCCGTCGTGGTCTGCCCCAATCCGTTCTATCAAATTTATGAAGGCGCAGCACTGCTCGCTGGGGCCCAGCCTTATTACGCGCCCAGCGACCCTGCACGCAACTTTGCGGTGGACTGGGACAGCGTGCCGCAAGAGGTCTGGAAACGCACGCAGATGATTTTCGTGTGCTCGCCCGGCAACCCCACCGGAGCCGTGATGCCATTGAACGAATGGCACAAGCTCTTCGCTTTGAGTGACCGCTACGGCTTCGTCATCGCATCCGACGAGTGCTACAGCGAAATTTACTTCCGCGATGAGCCACCTCTGGGCGGTCTTGAGGCGGCAAAAAAACTGGGCCGCAACGACTTCAAGAACCTCATCTCTTTCACCAGCCTGTCCAAACGCAGCAACGTGCCTGGGTTGCGAAGCGGCTTTGTGGCGGGCGACGCGGCGCTGATCAAGAGCTTTTTGCTTTATCGCACATACCACGGCAGCGCCATGAGCCCCATCGTGCAAGAGGCCAGCATTGCCGCCTGGGCTGATGAGGAGCATGTGGTTCAAAACCGTGCGCTGTACCGCAAAAAGTTCGCGCAGGTCACACCCTTGCTGGCCGGCGTGATGGATGTTGCCCTGCCCGACGCTGGTTTTTACCTCTGGGCCAAGGTGCCTGAGGCGCTAGGCATGACCGACACCGAGTTCGCGAAGGCCCTTTTGGCTCAATACAATGTCACCGTGCTGCCAGGCAGCTACCTTGCCCGCGACGCCCAGGGCAGCAACCCTGGCGCCCAGCGCGTGCGCATGGCCCTGGTGGCCGACACTGAAGAATGCGTGGAAGCCGCACTGCGCATCGTCCAATTCATCCAATCCCGTACTGCTTGAACAACATGAGCCAACAACTGCAAACCACCATTGAAACCGCATGGGACAACCGTGCCAACCTGTCCCCGGCCTCCGCCCCCAAGGAAGTGGTCGATGCCGTGGATCAGGTGATTGCCGAGCTGAACAATGGCAGCTTGCGCGTGGCAACCCGTGAGGCAGTGGGCCAGTGGACCGTGCACCAGTGGATCAAGAAAGCGGTGCTGCTGTCGTTCCGCCTCAAGGACAACGAAGTGATCCAGTCTGGCGACCTCAGCTTCTACGACAAGGTGCAGACAAAGTTTGCTCACCTGAGCGCCGACGAACTCAAAGCCACCGGCGTGCGCGTGGTGCCGCCTGCTGTAGCGCGCCGCGGCAGCTATATCGCCAAGGGCGCCATCTTGATGCCTTCGTACGTCAACATCGGCGCGTATGTGGGCGAAGGCACCATGGTGGACACGTGGGCCACCGTGGGCTCCTGCGCACAGATCGGCGCAGGCGTGCACCTGTCGGGAGGCGTGGGCATTGGCGGTGTGCTGGAACCCCTGCAGGCGGGCCCTACCATCATTGAAGACAACTGCTTCATCGGCGCGCGCTCTGAAGTGGTTGAAGGCGTGGTAGTGGAAGAGAACTCAGTGCTGGGAATGGGCGTTTACCTGGGCCAGAGCACCCCCATCTTCAACCGTGCCACCGGTGAAATCAGCTACGGCCGCGTGCCCGCAGGCTCGGTGGTGGTCAGCGGCAACCTGCCCAAAACGGCCGCCAACGGCGCGCCCTACAGCATGTACGCCGCCATCATCGTCAAGCAAGTGGACGCGCAAACACGCTCCAAAACCAGCATCAACGACCTGCTGCGCGACTGATACTGCAGGAGCACAAGCTGGTGGGCGTGCCCATCAGCCCTTTATCCACTGAGGCGGTCGAAGCCTGTTGGCAGAACGAAAAAGAGAGGGAACACCATGAGCACGATGGAGCGGATTCTTCGCCTGATGAGCGAAAAAAAAGCGTCGGACGTTTACCTGTCTGCCAACGCCCCGGCACTGATCAAGATCAACGGTGAGTGCATTCCGATCAACAACCAGATCCTTCCGCCTGACGCGCCGCGCAACCTGCTGTCCGAGATCGTGCCAGCCGAACGCATTGAAGAGCTGGAGGAAACGGGCGAGCTGAACATGGGTGTGCCCTTGTCAGGGGTGGGTCGCTTCCGTATCAGTGCCATGCGCCAGCGCGGCAGTTATGCCGTCGTGATTCGTTTCATTTCCCAGCAAGTGCCCGACTTTGAATCGCTGAACCTCCCCCCCATCCTGACGGACTTGATTCTTGAGAAACGGGGACTCATCCTGGTGGTGGGCGCGACCGGCTCAGGCAAAAGCACAACGCTGGCGTCCATGATCGACACCCGCAACGCCGCCATGTCGGGGCACATTCTCACGATTGAAGACCCGGTGGAATACCAGTTCCGCAACAAGAAGTCGATCGTGAACCAGCGCGAGATCGGCAGCGATACCCAATCGCTGCAAACGGCGCTCAAGAATGCGCTGCGCCAGGCCCCCGACGTGATTCTGATCGGCGAAATCCGTGATCGCGAAACCATGTCCTCGGCCATCGCCTATGCGCAGTCGGGCCACCTGTGCCTGGCCACCTTGCACGGCAACAACAGCTATCAGGCGCTCAACCGCATCCTGAGCTTCTACCCTGTGGAAGTGCGCCCGACCATGCTGGGCGACTTGGCGTCCTCGCTCAAAGCCATCATTTCGCAACGCCTGGTGCGCACCACCGATGGGGGCCGCGTTCCCGCCGTGGAGGTGATGCTCAACACCAAGCTGGTTTCCGATCTGGTGGAAAAGGGAGACTTCTCCGGCGTCAAGGAGGCCATGGAAAAGTCCATGGCCGAGGGCTCACAGACCTTTGAAGAAGCACTGGCCCACCTGATCATGGAAAAGAAGATCGACCGCAAGGAAGGCATGGCGTACGCCGACTCGCCCACCAACTTGATGTGGCGCCTGCAAAACGACTTTGCCTTGGCTGCCAACGCTGCGAAGGCGCAAAAGGAAGCCCGAGATACCCCGGATGACCAGCCCTCGTTCACCGAGATCGTGCTGGACGTCAAAGGCGGCTAAGCCCAGTCAAGCGCTCCGCTACCGAAACCTTGGGATTGCCAATGACCCGCACCCTGCACCTTGCCGAACAGTTGATCGCCCTTCCTTCCATCACCCCGCTGGACGCCGGGTGTCTTGAACTGCTGGCCCAGCGCCTCCAGCCTCTGGGATTTGTCTGCGAACGGCTGGACAGTGGCCCCACCGATTTTCGGGTGAGCAATTTGTGGGCAAAAAGGGCTGCAACGCAATCAGGAAAAGCGCAAGCAGCTATCAAAACCATAGTGTTTGCCGGTCATACGGACGTGGTTCCCACGGGCCCTCTGGCGCAGTGGAGCAGCGACCCGTTCACCCCCACGCACAAGGATGGCAAGCTCTATGGTCGTGGCGCCAGCGACATGAAGACATCGATCGCGGCTTTTGTGGTTGCGGTGGAGGAATTCCTGACCTCGTTCCCAGATGCACCCCTTCATATCGCATTCTTGCTGACCAGTGACGAGGAGGGCCCCTCGGTAGACGGCACGAAGATCGTGGTTGAACAGCTCAAGGCACGGGGCGAGCCGCTGGACTATTGCATCGTGGGCGAGCCCACTTCGGTTGAGCGCACCGGGGACATGATCAAGAACGGCCGCAGGGGCACCCTCAGCGGCAGGCTCACCGTGCGCGGCATCCAGGGCCACATCGCGTACCCCCAGCTGGCGCGCAACCCCATCCATCAAGCCATGCCCGCGCTGGCCGAGCTGGCGGCAACGGAATGGGACAAGGGCAACGCCTTCTTTCCTCCTACCAGTTGGCAAGTCAGCAATATCCACGGTGGCACAGGCGCCACCAACATCATTCCAGGCGACGTGGTAGTGGACTTCAACTTCCGTTTTTCCACTGAATCCACGGCAGAAGGCCTGCAGCAGCGCGTGCATGCGGCGCTCGACCGCCATCGACTGGAATACGACCTGCGCTGGACGCTGGGCGGCCAACCCTTCCTCACCACCCCCGGTGAACTGGTGGAGGCTGTACAGCAAGCAATTTTGGGTGAAACGGGGCTGACCACCGAGCTCTCGACCACAGGGGGCACAAGCGACGGGCGGTTCATTGCCTCGATCTGCCCGCAGGTCCTGGAGTTGGGCCCGCCCAATGCCACCATCCACAAGATCGATGAGCACGTGGTCGTTGCCGACATTGAGCCGCTCAAGAACATCTATCGCCGAACGCTCGAAAATTTGCGGCTGCAAGCCCAGGAACGCGCGGCGGTGGCAGCATGAGTCACGCTGACGCTCCGTCCACTGCGCTGGGAAATCTGGTGGCGCAAGTAGCCCAGCAGCTGGAGACGGCAGGAGTGGCTTTTGGGCATGGCACCACCAATGCCCAGGACGAGGCGGCCTGGCTGGTGCTCTGGCGCCTTGGCTTGCCGCTAGACACTGATCTTTCCAGCCCGACAGACCCGCTGGCCCAGCGACCCCTCTCTGCCGAAGACCGGGCCGCGGTTGCCGCTTTGGTGGAGCAGCGCGTCCAGACGCGCAAGCCAGCGGCCTACCTTACGCAAGAGGCATGGCTGCAGGGCGTGCCCTTCTATGTGGACGAACGCGCCATCGTGCCGCGCAGCTTCATTGCAGAGTTGCTGGTCGATGGCGGTATCGACGACTTTTTGGGTGAGCATACGCAGCGCGTGCTGGACCTGTGCACCGGCAACGGCAGCCTCGCCGTGCTGGCGGCCATGGTGTACCCAGAGATTGAGGTGACCGGCGCCGACATCTCGCCCGATGCGCTGGCCGTAGCCCGCATCAACGTGGACAAGCACGACCTCGCGCAACGCATCACGCTGCAGTTGTCCGACGGCATGGCCGCCCTGCCGGGCCCATGGGATCTGATCTTGTGCAACCCCCCTTACGTCAATGCCCAAAGCATGTCGAGCCTGCCAGCCGAGTACCGGGCAGAGCCTGAACTGGCGCTGGCGGGCGGCGCCGATGGCATGGACTTCATACGCCAATTGCTCCAAGACCTGCCCTCGCGCATGACAGAGCACGCCGTGTTGGTTCTAGAGATTGGCAACGAACGCGAGTTCTTTGAAGCTGCGTTTCCCACGTTGCCGGTGTTCTGGCTGCACACCAGTGCGGGTGAAGACCAGGTTTTGCTAGTGACTCGGCAGGCTTTGGCCGCCCAATCCCGGCTCACGGCACAATAGAGGGGTACGGGCTGACCCCTGTTTGCATGGGCTGCCCGTGGATGGCAGCTTTTAGCTCCAGCTTCTTACCGCCACCCGCCCTGCGCGGGTGCGCTTTTTTCTGAATTCCGGAATGATCACCCTCAAAAACGTTACCTTGCGGCGCGGCGCCAAAGTCGTGCTCGACAGCGTTTCCGCCACCATCAACCCTGGCGAAAGCGTTGGCCTTGTAGGCCGCAATGGTGCAGGCAAGTCCAGCCTGTTTGCCTTGCTCAGCGGCAAGCTCCATGAAGACGGTGGAGATTTCCACATCCCCAGTAGCTGGCGCATGGCCGAAGTGGCGCAGAACATGCCCGAGACTACCCAGTCCGCTACGGAGTTTGTGCTGGAGGGCGATACCCGCCTTGCCGAAGTACAGCAACAGCTGGTGGCTGCAGAGGCAAGCGACGACGGCATGGCCATCGCCCATGCCTACTCGGACCTGCATGATGCAGGAGCCCACGATGCAGTCGCCCGTGCGCAGGCGTTGATTCTGGGCCTGGGTTTTCGCGTCAGCGAATTGGACCAGCCCGTCAACAGCTTCTCGGGCGGCTGGCGCATGCGCCTGCAACTGGCCCGTGCACTGATGTGCCCCAGCGATCTGCTGCTGCTGGACGAGCCCACCAACCACTTGGACCTGGATGCGCTGGTTTGGCTGGAAGCCTGGCTCAAGCGCTATGCAGGCACCATGATTGTGATCAGCCATGACCGCGAGTTTTTGGACGCCATTACCAACGTCACCCTGCAAATCCAGCAGGGCGAATTGAACCGCTATGGCGGCAATTACAGCAAGTTCGAAGAACTGCGCGCCCAGCAGTTGGAACTGCAACAGGCCAGCTTTGCCAAGCAGCAAGAGAAGATGGCCCATCTGCAGAAGTTCATCGACCGCTTCAAGGCCAAGGCCAGCAAGGCCAAGCAGGCGCAAAGCCGCGTCAAGCAGCTCGAACGCATGGAGAAAATCGGACCGGTGCTTGCCGAAGCTGACTTTACGTTCGAGTTCAAGGAGCCCGCCAACCTGCCCAACCCGATGCTCGCGATCAGCGATGCGTCGTTCGGCTATGTGGACGAAGAAGGCGTGCCCACCACGATCCTCGCGGGCGTCAACCGCTCGGTGCTGGCTGGTCAGCGCATCGGTATTCTCGGTGCCAACGGCCAGGGCAAGTCCACCCTGGTCAAGACCATCGCCCGCACCATGAAACCCCTGGGCGGCAGCGTGACCGAGGGCAAAGGTCTGAACATTGGCTACTTTGCCCAACAAGAACTCGACGTGCTGCGCCCCAGTGAAAACCCGCTGGAGCACATGATCCGCCTAGCGAAAGAACTGGGGGCCGACGCCAAGCAGCCGAGCCGCGAACAGGACCTGCGCAGCTACCTGGGAACGTTCAACTTCACTGGCGACATGGTCAAGCAGGCCGTGGGCACCATGAGTGGGGGCGAAAAAGCCCGTCTGGTGCTGGCAATGATTGTCTGGCAGCGTCCCAACCTCCTGCTGCTGGACGAGCCCACCAACCACCTGGACTTGGCCACCCGCGAAGCGCTGGCCATGGCGCTCAACGACTTCGACGGCACCGTTATGCTGGTCAGCCACGATCGATCGTTGCTGCGCTCGGTCTGTGAAGACTTCTGGATGGTGGGCCGTGGCGTTGTGGGCCCGTTCGACGGCGATCTGGACGACTACCAGCGTTACCTGCTGGAAGAGTCCAAGCGCCTGCGCGAGCAAGCCCGCCTGGACGAGGTGGCAGCACGCTCCTCCGGAGCCGACACACCATCAGCCCCAGCGCCCGTACAGGAGAAGGCCGCGGAGACAGTCTCCCCTCCGGCAATGCAAACGCCCCCCGCAGCACCAGCCGCGCGCGACGGCAAAGAACAACGCCGGCTGGATGCACAGGCCCGCCAGCAGTTGGCAGACAAAGCACGCCCACTGAAAAAAGAACTGGAGCAGATCGACAAGCGCCTGGCTGCCCTTGCTGCTGAGCGGGCCGACCTGGAGATCCGTTTGACCCAGGCCCTGCCTCCCGCTGAGATCGCAGAGTGCGGTAAAAGGCTCAAGCAAGGTGGCGACGAAACCCAGGCGCTAGAAGAGCGGTGGTTGGAAATTTCCGCGGCCCTGGAGGAAATGGGTGCAGCGAGCCCTGCCTAAAATGAAACAGCGTGTGATTAAATAAGGACCGATTTCGGTGCTGAGCCTCGTGGATAAAGCGCAGCACGCTATCATTTTTGATGAACTCCTCGCTCGATAGGCACTTGCATTTTTTTCAGTCTGCGTGTCAACCAACTGAAATCGTGGTGCGTTGTTGGACTATCACAGGAGTTTTCGAGCATGAACACCACCGCAATCTTGACCGCTTGGCCTGACGACGAACGCGACCGTAAGCGCGCACCGGCCCATTGCTGAGCTGTTTCGCGGCGCCGCTTAGGTGCTCCGCCATGGTCTAACACCTGTCACCCCGCACCCGCGGGGTTTTTTATGAGAGGGAGATCGCTGTGATGCTCGTGGCTTGCTTGTCAACCGAAGGCCCACAGCGCGCGTTGTAGGTCCATATCAGGAGTTTTTCTCGTATGAATACCACCGCAATCTTGAGTGCTTGGCCCGATGACGAACGCGACCGCAAGCGCGCGCCGGCCTGCGAATGAGGCCACATATGCAAAGCGGGCAGCGTTTCTCGCAGTCTTTTTAAAAACCCCGCTGTGCGGGGTTTTTTTATGGCCTACCGGCGCAGGCTACTTCTAGGTCCACCCCTGTCAACCGATAGCCCCTCCATCGCGTTGAAGGTTCATCTAAGGAGCTTTTCCAGCATGAATACCACCGCAATCCTGTCCGCTTGGCCTGACGATGAACGCGACCGCAAGCGCGCACCTGCAGCCCTGTGAAACAGATGCACTGAACATAGTGCCGGACAAGGCACCCATGAAAAAACCCCGCTCTGCGGGGTTTTTTCATGGGTGCTTTTTTTGAGCAGGTGGACAGTTGAAGGTTTGACTGACTGTCAGTTTGATCGCTCGCTGCACACTAGAAGAAAGAGCTGCGGGGCCAAAGAAGCTCCAGCTCCCTTGCAAGCCACCCCAGCCTTTCAAAGTCTCTTCATTAACCCATGTGCAAGCCGCCGTTCACAGAGAAGTCGGCGCCTGTGGCGTACCCCCCCTCTTCCGACGCCAGCCACGCAATGATGGATGCGATTTCGCTGGGCTCACCCAGCCGTTTGACTGGGACAGTCGCCACGATTTTCTCCAATACGTCAGGGCGAATCGCCTTCACCATGTCCGTGCCGATGTAGCCGGGGCTCACGGTGTTGACCGTCACTCCCTTGGTCGCCAGTTCCTGCGCCAGCGCCATTGAAAAACCGTGCATGCCGGCCTTGGCTGCCGAGTAATTGGTCTGGCCCGCCTGACCTTTTTCGCCGTTCACGCTGCTGATGTTGATGATTCGACCCCAGCCCTTTTCCACCATGTCGGCAACGACCTGCTTAGTCACGTTGAACATGCTGTTGAGGTTGGTTTCAATGACTGCATCCCAGTCTTCGCGCGACATTTTGAGGAACATGCGGTCGCGGGTGATTCCGGCATTGTTGACCAGCACATCAATGGTGCCGTGCTCTGCCTTGGACTTGGAAAACGCTTCGACGGTGGAGTCCCAGTCACCGACATTGCCGACGGACGCGTAGAACGAAAAGCCCAGTGCCTTTTGCTCAGCCAGCCATTTCCCGTGGTCGCGTGTGGGGCCACAGCCAGCAATGACCTTGAAGCCGTCCTTGTGCAAACGCTGGCAGATGGCGGTACCAATTCCGCCCATGCCACCGGTTACATACGCTACTTTTTGGCTCATGCGATTTCTCCTTGCGTTAGTGATCTGCCTCGCACCACTCTACCGAAGATTTATGAGGCGACTGTGCAGGTAAACACTGGAACGTGCGGTCTTTTGGAAAAAAAGTAACCATACGGCCGAGTCGTCGCACGGGTGCAACGGACACAAAAAAAGGCCGCGCAATGCGCGGCCTTGAATGAGGGGGTGCGCCTGCAAAGCCGCTTAGCGCTCCAACGCAAGCGACACACCCATGCCTCCGCCGATGCACAGCGCAGCCAGGCCCTTTTTGGCGTCGCGCCGCTGCATCTCATGCAGCAAAGTTACCAAAATACGGCAGCCAGAAGCGCCAATGGGGTGGCCGATGGCAATCGCACCGCCGTTCACGTTGACCTTGGCGGGGTCGATCGAGAGTTCCTTGTTGACGGCGCACGCCTGTGCTGCAAAGGCTTCGTTCAGCTCGAACAGATCCACGTCGGCGGCGTTCCAGCCTGCACGCTGCAATGCCTTGCGCGACGCGGGCACCGGCCCCATGCCCATGGTGGCAGGGTCCAGGCCGCTGGTGCCGAAAGCGGCGATGCGCGCCAGGGGCTTGAGACCCAGGGCTGCAGCCTTCTTGGCGCTCATGACCACAACGGCGGCAGCGCCGTCGTTGATGCCTGAGGCATTGCCGGCCGTCACGCTGCCCGCCTTGTCGAAGGCTGGGCGCAAGCCGGCCAAGGCGTCGGCGTTGGACTTGCGGTTGATGAATTCGTCTGCGTTGAACAGGATGGGGTCACCCTTCTTCTGCGCCAAGCTCACGCCCACGATTTCGTCGGCGAATTTTCCTGCGTCTTGCGCCGCTGCTGCTTTTTGCTGGCTGGCCAAGGCCAGGGCGTCCTGCATGTCGCGGGTGATGCCGTATTGCTTGGCCACGTTTTCGGCGGTGATGCCCATGTGGTACTGGTTGTAGACGTCCCACAGGCCGTCCACGATCATGGTGTCCACCATCTTCCAGTCGCCCATGCGCTGGCCATCGCGCGAGCCATTGAGCACGTGGGGCGAGAGGCTCATGTTTTCCTGACCACCAGCGACCACGATGTCGCTGTCGCCCCAGGCGATGGCCTGGGCAGCAAGCATCACGGCCTTGAGGCCGGAGCCGCACACGGCATTGATGGTCAACGCAGGAGTTTCCTGGGCAACGCCGGCCTTCATCATGGCCTGGCGGGCAGGGTTTTGACCCACGCCAGCGGCAAGCACCTGGCCCATGATGACTTCACCGATCTGGTCGGAGGCCAAACCCGCGCGTGCGATGGCTTCACGGATCACCACTGCGCCCAGTTCGGAAGCAGGGGTTTTGGCCAGAGAACCGCCAAACTTGCCAACCGCAGTGCGGGCGGCCGAAACGATAACGATGTCTTCCATGAAAGTCCTTTCAGTGTGAATTGCTTGTGCGCGGCGGCGCAACACAATGCGCCGTGAATGGCCGATTTGAATATTCTCGCAGCCCTGCAAGTCAGGACTTTTGCATAACGTAGCTGCCAGGCGCTGGCTCCATGGCCTTGAATTTGGTGCCCCTGCCATAGGTCTTGGGAGCTGCAACCTGTTTGCCAGCATGGGCCTTCAGCCAGCTTGCCCAGTCGGTCCACCAGCTGCCGGGATGCTCCGTGGCACCTTCAAGCCATTGCTCCAGCGTGGCTGGCAACTTGCCGTCCGCGCGAATCCAGTGGCTGCGCTTGTTCTTGGCAGGTGGGTTGATGACCCCGGCGATATGGCCAGACGCACCCATCACGAAGCGCTTTTGGCCTGGCAACACCTGGGTGGATGCGTAGGCAGCGTTGATGGGCACGATGTGGTCTTCGCGAGAGCCATAGATGTACACAGGCAATTGGAGCAGCCCGAGATCCATCTTTTCGCCGCACACGGTGAGCTTGCCGGGCTGCACCAGATTGTTTTCGAGGTAGAAATTGCGCAGATACCAGGCGTAGAACGGTCCGGGCAGGTTGGTGCTGTCGCTATTCCAGTACAGCAAGTCGAACGGCGGCGGCGTTTCGCCCTTGAGGTAATTGCCCACCACATAGTTCCAGACCAGGTCATTGGGCCGCAAAAAGCTGAAGGTCGAGGCCAGGTCCTGCCCCTTCATCAGACCGCCCTTGCCCATTTGCAGTTCGCGGAACTGCACAAACGCCTCGTCGATGAACACGTCCAGAATGCCGGTGTCGGCAAAGTCAATGAGCGTGGTGAGGAAGGTAGCGCTGGCCACCGGTTCTTGCCCGCGCGCCGCCATCACGGCCAGGGCGTTGCTCAGGATGGTGCCCCCCACGCAAAAACCCAGCGCGTTGATTTGCGCCGCCCCCGTGATGCTCTGCACCACGTCAATGGCCGCCATGGCCCCATCCTCGACATAGTCGTCCCAGGTTTTGGAAGCCAGCTCTTCATGGGGATTGCGCCAGCTCACCACAAACGTACGGTGACCTTGCTCCACCGCGTAGCGGATGAGGGAGTTGTCGGGCTGCAAATCCAGGATGTAGTACTTGTTGATGCAGGGCGGCACCAGCAAGAAGGGGCGCTCATACACCTTGGCCGTGAGGGGCTTGTATTCAAGCAGCTGGAACAGTTCGTTCTCGAACACAACCGCCCCCTCGGTGGTGGCCACGTTGCGCCCCACTTCGAAAAGCCTCTCGTCAGTCATCGACACATGGCCCTGGCGGATGTCGTGCAGCAGGTTTTGCATGCCCTTGGCAATGCTCTCGCCCTTGGTCTCGATGGCTTTTTTCTGTGCTTCGGCGTTGAAGGCCAGGAAGTTGCTGGGGGCCATGGCGGCCATCCACTGCTCCACGCCAAAGCGGATGCGCGCACGGGTTTTCTCGTCCCCCTCCACCGCATCGGCCAGGCCCATCAGGGTACGGGCATTGAGCAGGTAGGCGGCCGCTGAAAAGGCGGCCACGGGGTTGGCAGCCCATCCCTCTCCGCTGAAGCGGCGGTCTTTCACTTCAGGTGAACCCTGCAGGCTTTGCGCCCACAGGGCTTGCGCGTCTTTGAGGTACTGCTCTTGCAGCGCCTGCAGCTTGGCGGGCGACAACTGCACAGGCGCGGCCTTGCCAGGTATTCCGCCCAAGTCCAGATGTTGGAATGACTGCAGAGCCTTGGCCCAACTATCGCCAAATATCTGTTGGAATTGCTGGGCACTTTGGGCCCAGAGTGCTTCAGAATTCATGCTGCGTTCCTCAAAGTTTGGTCCGTCGGGCAGGCTTTGCGGTTTTCCAGCCGCTCCGGGTCATTGTTGCCCACAGCATGGGGCGTGGCAACCACGCATTGATCGTTTCACTCACTTAAATCCAATGTACCTTGTGCTTATTGCGTGGCTATACGTCACCCTGATGATGGCGGTGGCCGAGGCCACCAGCCCCACGGGCACCTTGCTGGGCGCCGCCATGACATTCGTGCTGTATGGCTTGTTGCCCATGGGCATCGTGGGCTACATCCTCAGCACGCCTGCGCGCAAGCGGGCGATCAAGGCGCGCGAAATTGCCGAGCAGGCCGCTTACGACGAAGAACAAGCGCGCCGACGGGCCACCGCTGCAGGCGACGCACCAGGACCTGCTGGCCCATCGACGGATTCAGCCGCGCCAGATACAGGCGGCCAACCGGCCGCTGGCTCCCAAGACGGTCGTATCGCGTCGGTGCGAAAAGAACCGGGCTGATTGGGTGACCGTGCACCAGGCTGCGCCGCTGTCGTTGCCGTAGATGCGCGTCACCCCCATGGCTTGCAGGCGCAGCCGGGCAAGGCCCGCCAGATCGGCCAGCCATTTGCCCTGCTGCCGTGGCGAAGCAACGAAGCAACTGCCGTATTGCGCGCCCCCCGCGCAGAACGCATCGCGCACATCAGGGCCCACCTCAAAAGCCTGGGGACCGATACAGGGGCCCAGCCATGCCATGGTGTCTGTGAGCTCGCGCTGGGTGTTCGAAACACCGATAGCTACATTTTCGATAGCTGTTGGCGCTTGGTGGGCGGGGGCCAGGCCCTGATTTCTTTCAACAAGTGCATGAAGGGCATGGACGGCGGATTCCAGCACCCCCACGCCGCCGGTGCCGGCCAACCCGCGCCAGCCCGCATGGGCGGCACCCACCGCAGAGCCGCTGGCGTGGACCAGCAGCACCGGAAGGCAATCGGCCACCATGATGGTGCACGCCACGCCGGCATCCGAGGCGACGCATGCATCGGCCTCGGTGTTGTCGGGTGTGGATGCTGTCAGCGCCGCCACGGCAGCGCCATGCACTTGGCTCAGAAAGACGGGGCGCGCAGCGGGCGTGCGCTGGGCCAGTGCCGCCTGCAAGCGAGCGCGGTTCGTGTGCACGGCTTGCGGCTCGTCACCCACATGCGTTCCCAGGTTCATGCTGCCATAGGGCCCCTGGCTCACGCCACCTGTGCGCGTTGTGCAAAGGGCATGCACACCGGGCGGAGCCGGCCAGTCGGGTGCCAACCAATCGGCAGGCGGCTGCCAGCCAGGTGGGGCACCGAGGGGGCCGGCGCTCAACAGACCCTTCACGGGGCGCTGTCCGGGCAAGCCGATGGCTGCGCTTGCGCAAACGCTGGCAGCGCCATGCAGGCATCAAAAACCGCCATGGTGAGCGGCAACCCTTCCAAATTCACCCCAAAGCGCTTGGCATTGAAGATTTGCGGCACGAGGCAGCAGTCAGCCAGCGTGGGGGTGTCACCCCAGCAGTAAAGCGAGCGCGCCTGGCCTGGCGCTTGCCGCTCGGCAGACAACAGGTCCAGTTGGCGCTCAAAGGCCTCCAGGCCCTGGCGCACCCAGTGGTGGTACCAGGCGTTCTTTGCGTCTTCGTCGGCGTGCAGGGTTGCGGTGAGGTATTTGAGTACGCGTGGATTGTTCAGCGGATGGATCTCACAAGCCACCATTTGCGACAGAGCACGCACGCGCGCACGCGCCAGGGGCGCAGCGGGCAGCAGCGCCGGGGTGGGGTGCAACTCTTCCAGGTATTCCATGATGGCCATGGATTGCGGCAAAACCGCACCCTCGTCGGTGACCAGCGCAGGCACCAGTGCGTCGCCCACCTGGCTGGCGTAAGCAGGGTCTCGGTGCTCGCCCCGCAGCAGATGCACAGGCAGGTATTCGTAGGGCAAGCCCTTGATCTGCAGTGCAATGCGCACGCGAAACGATGCCGAGGAGCGAAAGTAGTTGTAGAGCTTCATATTCAAACGCCAATCGAAGAAGGACATTCCCCTGCTGAGAAATCAGGGTCCGTGGTGCACTGATGCAGCAACGGCCAAGAAGTATGGGAGCGCAGTGCGCTGGCCCGACGGCTCCGCCACCCGCCTCAACGCCCGACAACCCCGGCTGCGTTGCTGAACACCAGCTTGGTCAGCAAGGTGTTGAGTTGATCTTGCTCCTGCGGGGTCAGCGGCGCCACCAGGCGCTCTTGTACACGCTGGGCAGCGGGGCGCATGCGCAGCACCGCGGCCTCGCCTTCGGGGGTAATCCATAGCAGCTTGCGGCGACGATCCTGGGTGTCGGGCTCGCGCCGCACCCACCCCCGGGCTTCCAGGCGCCCAATGACCGAGCCTGACGTGGCAGCATCAAATGCCACGCGGGCAGCGAGCGTCACCTGGTCTTCGCCCGGCTGTTCCAGCAGCGCATGCAAGATGGCGAACTGCACGGGGGTCACGTCAAAGTCAGCGGCTTCTTCCATGAAAAGCGCCACCGACCGCTGGTGCGCCCGCCTGACCAGATGGCCTGGCGCGGTGTGTAAATCGAAGCTCTTGGGCATGCGCGCGAGTGTAGCGCCCCCCTGCAACGGGCCCTGGCCCATGGCACACTGCGCTCATGTGCGCCGGGGTCAGCCACCGTCGCCCCCGCCGGCCCAGTAACCTGATGACAGACATACAACGAAAGGCAGACATGAGCTACGTGTTTCAACCTGCGCCCGCCACCAGCGTTCCGGTGGTAGGCACCGGTGCGCAATTTCCGGTGCACCGCATCTACTGCGTGGGCCGCAACTACGAAGAACATGCCAAGGAAATGGGGTTCACCGGCCGCGAGCCGCCTTTCTTCTTCATGAAACCCGCAGATGCCATCGTGGTAGCGGCCCCAGGCACTACCACGGCGCTGCCCTACCCGCCCCTCACAGCCAACCTGCACCACGAAATTGAACTGGTGGTGGCCATCGGCAAGGGCGGCAAGAACATTGCAGCTGCCGAAGCGCTCTCGCATATCTATGGCTATGCCGTGGGCCTGGACATGACACGCCGCGACCTGCAAAACGACATGAAAAAGCAAGGCCGGCCCTGGTGCATTGGCAAGGGCTTTGATGCGAGCGCGCCCATCGGGCCCATCACCCCGGCTGCCCTGGCGGGCGATGTGGCCAAAGCAGGCATCTGGCTGCAGGTCAATGGCGTGGATCGCCAGCGCAGCAGTGTTGCCCAGCTGATCTGGAACATCGCCGAAACCATCGAACATCTTTCTGCAGCGTGGGAGCTGCAGCCCGGCGACCTGATCTACACCGGCACGCCAGAAGGCGTGGGCGCTGTGGTGACAGGGGATGTACTGGAGGGCGGCGTGGACGGGCTGGGCAGCATTCGCCTCAAACTGGTCTAATGCCCCGCGCGGGCTTGGCTCGCCGTGCACCCACACCGGGTCACGCGCCGCGCGCCGCGAGCAAGCCGGCTCTTTCACTACAATTTTGATAGCTTATGGCGCTTTTATATCAAGCGCTGCAAGCTGATTTGATTCAAATTTCTGCATGACCTACCGCAGCCCCATCCAACACTGCCGCAACTGCGGCAACGCCGTGGTGTACCGCTTGCCTGACGATGGCGATACCAAGCTGCGCGCTGTCTGCCCTGCCTGCCACACAGTGCATTACGAAAACCCGCTGAACGTGGTGGGCACGGTGCCCAGCACGCCCGACGGCCGTGTGCTGCTGTGCAAGCGCAATATTGAGCCGCGCTGGGGCAAGTGGACGCTGCCCGCAGGTTTCATGGAGCTGGACGAGACCACCTCGCAGGGCGCAGCCCGCGAAACCGATGAAGAGGCCGGGGCGCAAATCCAGATGGGTCCGCTGTTCAGCGTGCTGAACGTGCCCCGTGTGGGACAAGTGCATTTCTTCTACCTCGCCAGCCTGCTCAGCGAGGAGTTCAATCCCGGCTTCGAAACCATTGAAGCGCGCCTGTTCACCGAAGACGAAGTGCCCTGGGACGAGATCGCCTTCCGCACCGTCAAGGAAACCCTGCAGGCCTACTTTGCCGACCGCAAGGCCGGGGCATTCGGGCTGCACTGCGTCGACATCGAGTGACGTGCAGCTGAGGCTCCATGTCAGCAAAGACCTTTTTTCGGCTGGCAGTGTTCGTAGGCTCCGGGGTGCTGGGTGGGGCAGGCCTGCGCATGCTTGCGGGCGACTCTATCGCCGCACTGCTGATGGGGTTTTGCTGTACAGCCGTAGCCGCTTGCGGGCTTGTGGTATCGATCTTTGGGATACCTGTGCTGGGAAGGCGCCAGCCAGACAGCGGCTTCGGAGTTTTTTCAGACCCCGCGCCCGCCAGGCGCTCCAAGGCCAAGCCGCGGAAGAAATAACACTGGCCAGGCACTGCGATGGCTCGCCGCCCATGGCGGCCACGTGCACATCCCTCAGGGCCGCCCCCCCCGCTCTGCCCTGTGCGGGCACAGTAAGTCAGCCGTTCACTGATCCCCATCCCGCGCTGGTCTGTCGGTCAGCGATGGCACCACCACGCCCGGCACCGGAGTTGCCGCGGCTTCCGAGGGCGTCAGCGGAACAGGGCTGCCCCCGAACACCGCCCCGCCCTGCCCCCCTTGGGCGCCGGGCGGCGGTGGGTCCGCGTCGCGGATCACCGGCGGCAGCGAGCCCGGTGGCACTGGCTGCGGAGCCGGGTCCACTCCCACTTCAGGTGGCGGCGGTACGTCTCGCCCAAACAGATCGCGCACCCAGCCGCGCACGCCGTTCATGGCGTCGCCCAGCACGCTCGGGGCTTCTTCGTCGATAAAGCGATCGCGGCCGTCCAGGGTGTTGGTGCGAAAGGCCTGCTGAAGAAATTCGCCCACCATGGGCAGCGCGCTGTGGGCGCCCTGGCCCCAGTAGTCACTGCGCAGGGTGATGCGCCCGTCGTTGAATCCCGCCCATGCCCCGGCCACCACGCGGGGGTGCAGCGCGATAAACCAGCCGTCGGTGTTGTCTTGCGTGGTGCCGGTTTTGCCCGCCAGGTCAGCGCGCAGGCCGTAGCGGCTGCGCAGGGCTGCGCCCGTGCCCCGGTCAATGGTGCCGCGCATGGCGTTGCGCAGGGTTTGCGCGGCCTGCAGCGGCATGGCCTGCTCGGGCGCGGGCGGGGCAAAGGTTTGCAGCACCTTGCCGTGGCGGTCTTCAATGCTGGTGATGAGGATGGGCTCGATGTACCGGCCCGCATTGGCAATGGTGCTGTAGGCGGTGACCATTTCGCGCAAGGAGACCGGGCTGGTGCCCAGGGCGAGGGATGGCACCTCTTCCAGCTTGCTCTCTCGCACACCCATGGCGCGGGCCAGCTCGGCCACGCGCTGGGGGCCCACCTTGTACATGACCTGGGCGGTGATGGTGTTCTTGGAAAAAGCCAGGCCGTCCGCCAGCGTCATGGGGGCGTTGCTGGGTGCGCCGCCGTCGGTCGGGCGCCATACCTGGTTGCCGCCCAGCGGTATCTCTACCGCCTCGTCCATCAGTTCATCGCTGGGAAGCGCGCCTTGCATGAAAGCCGCACCGTATACAAACGGCTTGAAGGTGGAGCCAGGCTGGCGGCGGGCGGCCTGCACGTGGTCGAACGGGTCGGCGGCAAAGTCGCGGCTGCCCACCCAGGCCAGCACATGGCCGGTGACCGGGTCCATGGCCATGAAGCCGGCCTGCACGCGGGTTTTTTCTGCGCGCAGCTTCTGCATGAAGGCGGTGTCTGCCAGCAGTGCCTTGAGGGTCTCGTCGGCGGGCTCGCCTTTGTCAATGGCCTCACGGTAGGGCGCGCTTTCGCGCACTAGCGCGTGCACCAGTTCGCTCTTGGGGTTCCAGCCATTGCGGGCTGACCAGGCGTTGTCGGCAATGCCTTGCAGCTGGCGGCCTTGGCGCGCCACGGCCTGGTTGGCCATGGTCTGCAGGCGCGAGTCGATGGTGGTGCGCACGATGAGGCCATCGGCATGCAGGCTGTAGCCATTGGCATCGGCCCAGGCAATGAGCTGCTTGCGCAACTGCTGCGCGAAGTGCGGGGCCAGACCCATGGCTTCGGTCTGGCGTTCAAAGTCAATGCGCAGCGCGCGCTTTTGCAGGGCCGCCAGCTTGGACTCCTCCAGCTTGCCGCGCTTGACCATTTGTGCCAGCACGATGTTGCGCCGCGCCTGTGATCGCTCGGGCTGCGTCACGGGGTTGTAGTAGGCCGTGCCCTTGAGCATGCCGATCAGCGTGGCGCTTTCCAGCAGGTTGAGCTTGTCGGCAGACTTGTCGAAATACGTGCGCGCGGCCATCTCGATACCGTAGGCGTTGTACAGGAACGGCACGGTGTTGAGGTAGGTCTCTAGGATCTCATCCTTGGAGTAGGTCCACTCGATTTTGAAGGCGGTGATGGCTTCCTTGACCTTGCGGGTGATGGTGCGCGAGCGGCCGATTTCTTCAGGGAAGAGGTTGCGCGCCAGCTGCTGCGTGATGGTGGAGCCGCCCTGCGGATCGCCCCGCAAGGTATGCACCACCGACGACGCAGTGCGTCGGAAATCCATGCCCGAGTGCTCGTAAAAGCGGTGGTCCTCGGTGGCAATGAGAGCATTGACCACATAGGGCGAGATACGGTTCAGGGCCACCCATTCGCGGTTGGCCCAGCGGTACTCGGCCAGCACCTTACCGTCCACCGACAGCAGCTGCGCGGGCCGCTCGGTCTTGGCCTTGGTGATGTCGGCAATCGACGGGGTGAACGGGATGAGCAGCAGGGTGTAGAGCACCAGCGCGGCGGGTGCTGCCACCAAGGCCCACAGCCAGGTGCGGCGCGTGGTGCGGGCTGCGGCCCATGCAGCCCAGCCGCGCAGCAACGGCAGCGCCAGCCCCATCCAGCGCCCCACGCCCAACAGCGCCGAATGAAGCGATGAAAGCATGCCGCGCCCTGTCAAGCTGCACCGCCCTCGCCGGCCAGCAGCGCCAGCATGCCCGCCTCGTCCAGCACGGGTACGCCCAGTTCCTCGGCCTTGGCCAGCTTGCTGCCCGCCTCTTCACCGGCCACCACGTAGCTGGTCTTTTTGCTGACCGAGCCCGACACCTTGGCGCCAGCGGCTTCCAGCATGTCTTTGGCCGCGTCGCGGCTGAGCGTGGGCAAGGTGCCGGTCAGCACGATCGTCTTGCCCGCCAGCACCTGGGGTGCGCGTTCGGTGGGTGCGCCCTCGGGCCAGGTCACGCCGCAGGCACGCAGTTGCTCCACCACCTCGCGGTTGTGGGGCTGCTGGAAGAACGTGTGCACGCTGCGCGCCACGATGGGCCCCACGTCGGGCACCTGCAACAGTTGCTCTTCGGTGGCAGCGGATTCGGCGTCCACACCCATGAGCGCATCCAACGTGCCAAAGTGCTTGGCCAGGTCTTTGGCGGTGGACTCGCCTACATGCCGGATGCCCAGCGCAAACAAAAAGCGCGGCAGCGTGGTTTGTTTGGACTTTTCCAGCGCGGCCAGCAGGTTCAGGGCCGACCGGTCGGCCATGCGCTCGAGCACCACCAGGGCACTCAGGCCCAGGCGGTACAGGTCGGGCAGCGTGCGGATCACGTTGGCATCCACCAACTGGTCCACCAGCTTGTCGCCCAGGCCCTCGATGTCCATGGCGCGGCGGGCGGCAAAGTGCAGGATGGCTTCCTTGCGCTGCGCCGCGCAGAACAGGCCGCCCGTGCAGCGGTGGTTGGCCTCGGCTTTTTCGCGCACCACATCGCTGCCGCAGATGGGGCACTGGCGGGGCATGCGGAAGTTGGGCACATAGCGGGGGCGCTGGCCCGGCATCACACCCACCACCTCGGGAATCACGTCGCCTGCGCGCCGCACGATCACCTGGTCGCCCACGCGCACGCCTTTTTTGCGGATCTCAAACAGGTTGTGCAGCGTGGCATTCGTCACCGTGACGCCGCCCACAAACACGGGCGCCAGCCGCGCCACGGGCGTGAGCTTGCCCGTGCGGCCCACCTGGATGTCGATGCCCTCGACCTTGGTCGCCATCTCCTGCGCGGGATACTTGTGCGCCACGGCCCAGCGCGGCTCGCGGGTCTTGAAGCCCAGGTCGCGCTGCAACTGCAGCGAGTTGACCTTGTAGACCACGCCGTCGATGTCGTACGGCAGCGCATCGCGGCTGGCGCCTACCTGCTGGTGAAACGCTACCAATTCCGTAGCGCCTCGCGCAATCTGCACCTGGGCTGCGACCGGAAAACCCCAAGACTTGAGCGTCTGCAGCATGTCGTAATGCGTGCGAAAGGCCGGCCCCCCCTCGGTGGGCGGCGTGATGGCGCCCAGGCCATAGGCAAAAAAGCTCAGCGGGCGCTGGGCGGTGATGTTCGAATCCAGCTGGCGCACGGCCCCTGCCGCAGCATTGCGCGGGTTCACAAAAGTCTTGCCGCCCTGCTCGCGCTGGCGCTCGTTCAGCGCATCAAAGTCAGCGCGGCGCATGTAGACCTCGCCACGCACTTCCAGCACCGGGGGCACGCCCGCAGGCAAGGTCAGCGGAATCTGGCGGATGGTGCGGATGTTGTGCGTCACGTCCTCGCCCACCTCGCCATCGCCGCGCGTGGCGGCCTGCACCAGGCGGCCACGCTCGTAGCGCAGGCTCATGGCCAAGCCGTCAAACTTGGGCTCGGCCACGTATTCAATGGCAGGGTCGGCATCGCTCAGCCCCAGCTCGCGCCGCACCCGTGTGTCAAACGCCTGGGCGCCGGTGGCTTCGGTGTCGGTTTCCGTGTGGATGCTGAGCATGGGCACCACATGGCGCACCGAGGCCAGCCCCTCCATCACCGCGCCAATCACGCGCTGCGTGGGCGAATCGGGGGTGATGAGGTCGGGATGCTCCGCCTCCAGCGCCTGCAACTCGCGGAACACGCGGTCGTATTCGGCATCCGGCACCGAAGGCGCATCCTGCACGTAATACTCGTGCGCCCAGCGGTGCAACTGCTCGCGCAATGCTTTTGTTTTGATAGCAGCTTGCGCTTGACTGGTCTGCGCTGCAGCCGAAAAAAGGTCGGCGTTTTCGTTCATCTCGGTTTTCATGGCTCTTGGCGCTGCGCGCGATGCATGCAACGGGCATGGCCGAGTCCGGCGATCACCGCCCAAGGGCCGCCCAATCGCTGTGTTGCGTCTCCTGCGTGCGCGGGGGACGTCCCTCCTCCCGCGTCGCACAGCGTGGCAAGAGAGTGGGTGAAGGAGCGAGGCGACACAGGGGGATGCACGCGTGCTCTAGCTGAACAGTCGCCGCGCCAGCACCGAGCCCGCCGACAGATCTCGCGCGTCGAGTTGGTCGTACAGCAACTCCAGGTCGGCGGCAATCGGGTCCATGGCCATCGCGGGCAGGGGCTGGCCGTTTTGGTCGCACAGGACGCCGTCCATGGCTTCTGCCAGGGCGGCGCCCACTTCGCGCAGGCGGGCAAAGGGCTGCTCGGAGCGGTGCACTTGGGCGACGTCCAAGCTCAGGCTGATATCGCGGATGGCGGATTGGTCTGGATCGTCGGCCAGGGCGGCCTGGGTGTCGTAGCCCAGGGTGAGCACGGGCGGCATACCGGGCGCGCTGGCGGGCAAGACCAGGCGCCCGGGCATGGCGCCCACCACAAAGCCCGCGCGGGCCGCGTTTTGCAGCAGGTAGCCAGGGCTCCAGGCGGCTTGGCGCGCGCGCAGCATGAACATGAGCTGCGCGTCATGGTCGCTGGCGAACTGGTCCAGCTCACGGGCGCGGGCCACTTCCTGCAGCATGTCGGGGAAATCGGGGGCAGCGTTGATGGCGTCGGCAAAGCCCTGCGCCTTCATCACAAACTCAGAGAACTCGATTTCGTTGAGCGCGCCCATGCGGTTGGCCAGTTGCACCCCCGCCTGGAAGCTGCGGTAGCGCTGGCCGGGCGCGGGGGTCTCCCACTGCTGGGTGGCATCGTTGAGGCCTTCAATGGCGAAGGGCTTGCTGCCTGCACGACGCGTAGGGGGCAAGGCGGCCAGCGCGGCATCGCCAGAGACGAGGTTTTCGGGCTGCAGCGATGCAATCACATCGATCAGCGGGTCCAGCCCGGGGCGGCGTTCCAGGCTGGACATGGGAACGGGCATGCGCAGGGCTTCGCCCGCATCCACAGTGTGTTCGTGCGGTTCCGCCCCCTGGTCCAGGCCTGCATAGCTGGCAGCATCGCTCGGGCCCAGGTCGGCATCGAGCGAAGGCTCTTGGCGCAGGGCGGGCTCGAGGAGAGAATCGCCAGCGGTGGGGGCCGGGTGGTCCGGGTCGGGCGGCAAGGCCTTTTTGGGTGCGTTGCGGTGCAGGGTCCAGGCGTTGTAGGCCACGATGGCCGCCAGCACCAGCCCGCCGGTGATTGCCAGACTCAGTAACAGGGATGAGTTCATGGGGGGTCAGTTCAATAAGACTTGCGCAAATCAGAATGTGACAGCCGTCTTGGCTTGGGGACGAGCTGCTTGCCTGGGCCCTGGTTTTGCGTAAGTCATCGGCAAATCAAGCGTCGGCCATGGACAGGGCGGACTCCATGTCCACCGCCACGATGCGCGACACACCTTGTTCCTGCATGGTCACGCCGATGAGTTGCTCGGCCATTTCCATGGCGATCTTGTTGTGGCTGATGAACAGGAACTGGGTTTCCTTGCTCATGCTGGCCACCAGCTTGGCATAGCGTTCGGTGTTGGCGTCGTCCAGCGGCGCGTCCACCTCGTCCAGCAGGCAAAACGGCGCGGGGTTGAGCTGGAAGATCGCAAACACCAGCGCAATCGCCGTGAGTGCCTTCTCGCCACCCGAGAGCAGGTGAATGGTCTGGTTCTTCTTGCCGGGCGGCTGCGCCATCACCTGCACACCAGAATCCAGAATTTCATCACCGGTGATGATGAGCTTGGCCTGCCCGCCCCCGAACAGCTCGGGGAACATGCGGCCAAAGTGCCCGTTCACCGTTTCGAACGTGCCCGACAGCAGCTGGCGCGTTTCGCCGTCGATCTTGCGGATCGCGTCTTCCAGCGTGTTCATGGCCTCGGTCAGGTCGGCGGTTTGCGCATCCAGGAACACCTTGCGTTCGCGCGCCAGGTTCAGTTCATCGAGCGCGGCCAGGTTGACGGCACCCAGCGCGGCAATTTCGCGGTGCAGGCGGTCGATTTCGCCCTGCAGGCCCTGCACGCGCACGTTGCCGTCGGCAATGGATTTTTCCACGGCCTCCAGGTCGGCCTGGGCGTCGGTCAGCAGCGTGGTGTATTGCTCCAGGCCCAGGCGCGCGGCCTGTTCCTTGAGCTGGAATTCGGTGATGCGCTGGCGCAAAGGGTCCAGCGCGCGCTCCAGTTGCATGCGGCGCTCGTCGCTGCCGCGCAGCTTGGCCGTCAGGTCGTCGTATTCGCTGCGCTGGGCCGACAGGGCTTTTTCGCGCTCCATCTTCAAGTCCAGCGCCTGCTGCAGGCCGCCTTGGGCGGCAGCGTCTGAGAGACGGGCCAGCTCGTCGCGGGCGCGCTGCTGCTCGTCGGTGAGGGCCGTGGCCTGCTGGGTGGCGGTTTCAATAGACCGGTTCAGCTCGGCGCGGCGGGCGTCCAAGCTGCGCTGCGAGAAGGTGGCTTCCTGCACCTGGCGCTCCAGCATGCGCTGCTGTTCGCGGCAGGCGTTGAGCTTGCGCTCGGTCTCGATCACGCGGTCGCCCAGCTGGGCTTCGCGCTCCTGGCTGTCGGCCAGCTGCATGTCCAGCTCTTCAAAGCGGGCCTCGGCGGCCACGCGGCGTTCTTGCAGGTCGGCCAGTTGGGCCTCGACCTCGCCCAGGTCGGCGTCAATCTGCTCGCTGCGCGCACGGGTCTGCTCGGCCAACTGGGTCAGGCGCAAGGTTTCCACCTGCAGCTCGTGGGCGCGGCTCTGGGCCTCGGTGGCTTCGCGGCGGGCGGCCACCAGGCGTTGCGAGGCATCGGCATAGGCCGCTTCGGCGCGGACCAGCGCGGTACGCGATTCGTCGGCAATCAGCGCCTGGGCGCGCAGTTCTTTTTCCAGGTGCTCAATTTCTTGGGCGCGTGCCAGCAGGCCCGATTGTTCGGAGTCTTGCGCGTAAAAGCTCACGCTGTGGCTGCTGACGGCATGGCCCGTGGGCACATAGATCACTTCGCCGGGCTGCAGGCTGGCGCGGCGGTTCAGGGCCTCGTCCAGCGTCTGGGCAATGCTGCAGCCTTGCAACCAGTCGGTCAGCACGGCACGCAGGCTGGCGTCGTGGATGCGCAGCAGGTCTGCCAGCCGCGTGTGCGCGCCCGTGGGCTCGGGCACCCCGTCGGCGGGGGCGCTGTAGAAGGCCAGACGGGCCGGGGGCGCGTCGTTTTCGTTCGAGCCGAGAAAGCCGCGCACCATGTCCAGGCGCCCTACTTCGAGCGCGCCCAGGCGTTCGCGCAGCGCGGCTTCCAGGGCGTTTTCCCAGCCGGGTTCGATGTGGATGCGGCTCCACAGGCCCTGCATGCCATCCAGGCCGTGCTTGGCCAGCCAGGGACGCAGCTTGCCATCGGTCTTGACCTTTTCCTGCAGCGCCTTCAGGGCTTCCATGCGGGCCGACAGGTCGGTCTGGCGGGCGCTTTCGGTGTTCACGTCCTGCTGGCGGGCACGGCGGTCGTCGTCCAGCTGGGGCACGCTTTCTTGCAGCTCGGCCAGGCGGGCTTCGGTGGTTTCGGCAAGTTCCTGCGCGGCTTCGAGCTGGCTGCGCAGGTTGTTCAGGCGGGCTTCGTCTGGCGCGGCCAGGGCATTGCGGTCAGTGCGCAGGCGCTCGTAACGGGTGTCGAGCTGGCGGCTTTGCTCGTCAATGCTGCGCTGCTCTGCAGCCAGCACGCCAATTTGCTGCTGCACCTGCACCACGCTGGCGCGCTGCTCGCTGGCGCGGGTCTGGGCCTGCCGCAGAGCTTCTTCCAGATCGGGCAGTTGCATGGCCTGCTCTTCCAGCTGGGCGGCCAGCAGTTCGGCACGTTCTTCGGCGTCCACGCCGGCACCGGCCAGGTTTTCCAGCTCGATGTCGGCCTCTTCCTTGCGGGCCTGCCACTGGGCGATCTGCTCGGCCAGGGTAGACAGGCGCTGCTCCACGCGCACGCGGCCTTCCACCACGTAGCGGATTTCAGCCTCCAGCCGCCCTACCTCGGCCGTGGCCTCGTACAGCTTGCCCTGGGCCTGGTTGACCTGGTCGCCCGCCGCGTAGTGCGCCTGGCGGATGGTTTCGAGGTCAGACTCCACAGCGCGCAGGTCGGCCATGCGCGATTCGAGGTCGTTCACGGCCTGCAGACCTTCCAGGCGCACCTTGGTCTGCTCGGCCTCGGCATCAGAGCGCTTCAAGAACCACAGCTGGTGCTGCTTGAGGGTGGCGTCGGCGTTCAGCGCGTTGTACTTGGCGGCCACCTCGGCCTGCTTTTCCAGCTTTTCGAGGTTGGCGTTCAGCTCGCGCAGGATGTCTTCCACCCGCGTGAGGTTTTCGCGCGTGTCGGCCAGGCGGTTTTCCGTCTCGCGGCGGCGCTCCTTGTATTTGGAAACGCCCGCGGCTTCTTCGAGGAACAGGCGCAGCTCTTCGGGGCGGCTTTCGATGATGCGGCTGATGGTGCCCTGCCCGATGATGGCGTAGGCGCGGGGCCCCAGGCCGGTGCCCAGAAACACGTCCTGCACGTCGCGGCGGCGCACGGGCTGGTTGTTCAAAAAGTAGCTGCTGGTGCCGTCGCGTGTGAGCACGCGGCGCACGGCCACCTCGCCGTATTGACCCCACTGGCCGCCGGCGCGGTGGTCGGAGTTGTCAAACACCAGCTCCACGCTGGCGCGGCTGGCCTGCTTGCGCGTGGTGGTGCCGCTGAAGATCACGTCCTGCATGCTCTCGCCGCGCAGCTCGCTGGCCTTGCTCTCGCCCAGCACCCAGCGCACCGCATCCATGATGTTGGATTTGCCGCAGCCATTCGGCCCCACCACGCCGACCAGTTGCCCAGGCAGCATGAAATTGGTGGGTTCAGCGAACGACTTGAAGCCGGAGAGCTTGATGGAGGTAAGACGCACGGGTCAGGCGGAGGGAGCGTGGAGCAAGGACAACTGCGAACAACAACGCAAATCGCCCAGGAAGCTGCAGGCGACCTGGGCAGGCCCGGATGATACCGCGCCCCAAGGGGCCGCCTGCCCCTGAGCGTGGCACCCGCCACCACGCCCGGCCCGTTCGATGCTGCGACGCAGCATGCTGGCAGCCAATATTTAGTCAAATTCGCCTCTGGCGCTTGATAGATAAGCGCTAGCAGCTATCAAAACAAGAGCGATTACCCAGCCTGCGATAGGCCACGGCTGCCCGAGGTTTCACCGCCCCGGCCAGCAAATCCCCTCGGGGGCACCAATAATTGCGGCTCGGCATTCATCTCAGCCCCTCTGTTCAGACCAGACACCGCCACCCCACGGCATGACACCCCTGCCCACCCTCACACCCCAGCCCCGCGACCCCGCTGCCATGCTGGCCCAGACGCTGGCGCAGTGGAACCCTCACCAAGACCTCTGGCTGTTTGGCTACGGCTCGCTCATCTGGCGGCCCGACTTTGACTACGCCGAGCAGCGCCCCGCCAAGGTGCACGGCTGGCACCGGGCGCTGAAGATGTGGAGCCGCGTGAACCGGGGCACGCCCGAATGCCCCGGCCTGGTGTTTGCGCTGCTGACCGGGGGCAGCTGCCGGGGCATGGTGTTTCGCATCGAACGGCACCGGGTGCTGGATGTGATGCCCCCGCTGTGGGACCGCGAGATGGTCAACGCCGTGTACGACCCGCGCTGGCTGCCCTGCCAGACGCCGCACGGCACAGTGAAGGCGCTGGCGTTCACCCTGTCGCGCAAAAGCCCCAACCACACCGGCGTGCTGCCAGACCCGGAATACACCCGCATCTTTGCCCAGGCCCGGGGGCGCTACGGCACCACGCACGACTACGCCAGGGCCACGCACGAGGGCTTGGTGAAGATGGGCATCCATGACCGGGCGCTTGCGCGGTTGCTGGCACTGGCACCCAAGCGGGATGATTGAGGCGGCGCCTGCCGGGTTGCTTAATGAAAATCCCGGCTGCCGTGCAGCGCCCCGCCCAGGCGGCCCAGCAGCGGGGTCAGGTCTTTGAAGCGCTGGGCGACCAGGTGGCGCACGGCGGGCACCCCAGGCGCTGCGCCCTGCCCCCCGGCCGATGGCGGCACCGGCACGGTGGCGCACTGCCACAGCCCCTGCACGGCCAGCAGTTGTGACTTGAGCAGCGCATCGCGCCACTGCTCAATCAAACCCGGCCAGACGATGACGTTGACCGGGCCGGTTTCATCCTCCAGCGTGACAAACATGGTGCCTTTGGCGGTGCCCGGCCGCTGGCGCACGGTGACGATGCCGCAGGCGCGCACGCTGCGGCCATGGGGCACGCTTTGCAACTGCAGGGCCGTGAGCAGCCGCCAGTGCGCCAGGCGCGGGCGCAGCAGGGCCAGCGGGTGGCGGCGCAGGGTCAGGCCCGTGGCGGCATAGTCGAAGACGATTTCTTCGCCCTCGGGCGCCTGGGGCAGCTCCAGCGGCGCTTCGTTGACCGGGGCGTGGCGCAGCAGCGCAGGGGCGCGGTGCTGGGCCGCGGCGTCCCACATTTGCTGGCGGCGGTGGCCCGACAAGGCTGCCAGCGCATCGGCAGCGGCCAAGGCCTGCAGGTCGTGCCGATCCAGCCCGGCGCGCAGGGCCAGGTCTTCGGTGCTGGCAAATCGGCACTGCGGCGCCTGTGCGCGGGCTTGCAGCAGGCGCTGCGCTGCATCGGTATGCAGCCCGCTGACCAGCCGCAGCCCCAGGCGCACCGCTGGCTGGGGCAAGGCGGCGGGGCGTACGCCGGGGATGGGCCGGAGGGGCTGTAACCGCTGCGGCGCACCTTCCAGCGTGCAATCCCAGTCGCTGTGGTTCACATCAATCGGCAGCACGCGCACGCCGTGGCGGCGGGCGTCTTGCACCAGTTGCGACGGGCCATAAAACCCCATGGGCAAAGAGTTGAGCAGCGCGGCCAAAAAGCACGCTGGTTCGTGGCACTTGAGCCAGCTGCTGCTGTAGGCCAGCAGCGCAAAGCTGTAGGCATGGCTTTCTGGAAAGCCGTATTCGCCAAAGCCCAGCATCTGCGCAAAGATGGCCTGGGCAAAGGGCAGCGCGTAGCCGTTGGCCACCATGCCGTCGATCAGGCGCTTTTCGAACTTGTGCACGCCGCCCGTTCGCTTCCAGGCGGCCATGGACCGGCGCAGGGCATCGGCCTCGGCGGCTGAAAATTTGGCCGCAATCATGGCGATCTGCATCACCTGTTCCTGAAAAATCGGCACGCCCAGCGTGCGCTTGAGCGCCTTTTCCAGCTCGGGCTTTTCCAGCACCAGCGCCTCGCCTCGCCTGCGCCGCTCGCGCGCCTGCAAATACGGGTGCACCATGCCGCCCTGGATGGGGCCGGGCCGCACGATGGCCACTTCCACCACCAGGTCGTAAAAAACACGCGGCTGCAGGCGCGGCAG
The DNA here is from genome assembly GCA_002377855.1 of Acidovorax delafieldii. Lineage (GTDB taxonomy): Bacteria > Pseudomonadota > Gammaproteobacteria > Burkholderiales > Burkholderiaceae_C > Acidovorax > Acidovorax delafieldii_A. The sequence continues at coordinate 114,199 of DFQQ01000035.1, forward strand.
CATGCTCATCTGGGCGCGGCTTTCGATCTGGAACACGCCCACGGTGTCGGCGGCGCAAATCATGTCGTAGGTGTGCGGGTCTTCGGCGGGGATGTCGGCCAGCCGCCAGCGCTCACCGCGCAGCGCGGCGCGCAAATCCAGGCAGCGGCGCAGTGCGCTGAGCATGCCCAGCGCCAGCACGTCCACCTTCATCAGGCCCATTTCGTCCAGGTCGTCCTTGTCCCACTGGATGATGGAGCGGTCTGCCATGGCCGCGTTTTCAATCGGCACCAGCCGCGACAGCGGCCCCTGCGTGAGCACAAAACCGCCCACATGCTGGCTCAGGTGGCGCGGAAAGCCGCGCAGCTCAGCCGACAACTCCAGCCACAGGCGGGCGGTGTGCGCCCCCAGGCTCTGGCCCAATGATTCAGCCAGGGCCTGCAGCTTGTGGCTGGCCAGGTCTTCGTCAAACCAGTGGTGCTCTTTGGCAAAGGCATCGACCACCGCCGGGTGCACGCCCAGGGCCTTGCCCACGTCGCGCAGCACGCTGCGGGTGCGGTAGGTGGTGACCACGGCGGCAATGGCGGCGCGGTCGCGCCCGTATTTGCTGTAGATGTACTGAATGACCTCTTCGCGCCGGTCGTGCTCAAAGTCCACATCAATGTCGGGCGGCTCCTTGCGTTCCTTGCTGATGAAGCGCTCGAACAGCAAATTCGAGCGGGTCGGGTCCACTTCGGTAATTCCCAGGCAAAAGCACACCGCCGAGTTGGCCGCCGAGCCGCGCCCCTGGCACAAGATACCCACGCTGCGCGCATAGCGCACGATGTCGTGCACCGTCAGGAAGTACATCTCGTACTGGCAGTCGGCAATCAGCGCCAGCTCGCGCTGCAGCTGGGCTTGCACCCCATCAGGCACGCCCTGCGGGTAGCGGCTGGCCGCGCCTTCGTAGGTGAGCCAGGCCAGGCCCTGGGCGGGCGTCATGCCGGGGGGCACGGTTTCTTGCGGGTATTGGTATTTGATTTCGTCCAGGCTGAAGGTGCAGCGCTGCGCAATCTGCACCGTAGCCTGCAGCAGCTCAGGCGGGTAAATGCCCGCCAGCCGCACGCGATGGCGTAGATGTCGCTCGGCATGCGGCTGCAGCGCAAAACCGCATTGCGCCACGGGGCGGCCCAGGCGCACCGCGGTGATCACGTCCTGCAGCGGCTTGCGCGAGCGCACGTGCATGTGCACATCGCCTGCGGCCACCAGCGGCACCCCGGCGGCGGCGCCCGCCTGCTGCAAGGTGGCCAGCCACAGGTCGTCATCGGGCTCTAGCAGCAGCTCAGCCACCAGCCAGAACTTCAAGCCAAATTCGGCTCTAGCGCTTTCCAATAAAGCGCCAACAGCTACAAAATCAGTAGCATTTTCTACGGTGCGATCAGGCACCAGCAGCAGTTCACAGCCTTGCAGCTGGCGCACATCGCTCAGGGGCCCCATCTGGTAATGCCCCTTGGCCGCGCTGCGCCGCGCGGTGGTGATGAACTGGCACAGGTTGCCCCAGCCCTGCGCATTGCGCGCCAGCGCCACCAGCCGAAAACCGGGGTACGCAAACTCGCTGCCTACGATGAGGTGCAGCCCCAGCGCCTTGGCCCGCACATGGGCGCGCACCACGCCAGCCACCGAGCACTCATCCGTCAGCGCCAATGCGCGGTAGCCCAGGGCAGAGGCGCGCTCTACCAGCTCGTGCAGGTGCGATGCACCACGCTGGAAGCTGAAGTTGGAGACGCAGTGCAGCTCGGCATAGTCGGGCAGCGCCAGCGCGACCGGGCGGGTGGGGGCGGAGCGTTCAGCCATAAATGCCGTGCAAAAACCAGCGGTGCTGCCGGGTGGGTGGGCCGCCTTCGGTGCTGGTTGGGGCTGATGGAGTCCGCTCACGAAACACCCACACATGCCCGGCGCGCTCGTTGTGGGCCACAAAGTAGTCGCGCACCACCAGGCCGGGGGCGGGTTCGGCATCGCAGGCATTGGGTGGCGATTCGCGGGGCGATTCGTGGGTGTCGGCCGCTTCCCACCACGCGGCCTCCAGCCGGTGGGGGCCCGCCAGCAGGCGCAATGGCCCCTGGTAGCAAGGGCGGCTGCCCTGCACTGACAGGCGTTGCGGCGGGCGCAGCAGCCAGGTGGGCCACAGGCTGGCGTCGGGCAAGGCATGGGGGGGCGGCGCCTTGGCAGAGCCTGCCCCACCCGCTTGCAGCGCATGGCTGGCGGGCTGCCAGTGCTGCATGCGTTCAGGCCGGTGGTCTGCCACCAGGGCCACGCCTTGCACCTGCTCGGGCCCCAGGCGGGCCGACAGGCGCTCTACCAACTGGTGCCAGCTTTCGCTGCGGGCATCGTCTTGGGCGCTGCGGCCCACCACGCCGGCTGGGGGCAGCAGGCTGGCGCTGGCCTGGGGCATGGGCACGGTTTGCAGGGCGCGCAGGGCAATCTGGTTAACGGGCGCGGCCAGCGGCGTGCGGGCCAAGTGCTCGGCCAGCAGGCGGCGCAGGTGGGCCAGGGCCTGCGTGGGCTGGGCGGTGCGCACGGGCAGCGCCTGCCAGGGGGGCACAGGCTTGCCATCGACCTTGCGCAGGTCGTGGTGCCAGGCCAGCTCCAGCGCCAACACGCCCTGCTGGCGCGCCTGCAGCCAGGCCTGCAGGGCTTGCAGCAAGGCGTGGGCCGACCACAGCAGCGCATCGGCTGAGGTGGCCAGCGCGGGCAGCTCGGCCGCCAGGGCAAATGTTTCGGGCAGTTCTAGCCAGGTGTGCGTGTGGGGGGCATCGCCAAAGGCGCAGTCCAGCGCGTGCAAGGCAGGCGCCCCCAGCCGCCGCGCCACCCCATCGCGCGGCAAGGCGCGCAGTTGGCCCCAGGTGTTGCAGCCCATGCGCGCCAGGCTGGCCACATGGGGGCGCAGCGCCGTCAGGGTGTGCAGAGGCAAGTCGTGCGGCACGCGCCGGGGTGGGCGCTGCCCCGCCTGCTGCAGCCGCAGCAGTGCCAGGGCCTGGAACGAAGTGGCGCCCTGGGAAAAGGGCAAGGGCGGCGCGGATGTCTGTGAAGATGTTTGTGCCGGGGCCTGGGTTTGTGCCGGTAGGGAGGGCACATGCAGCGTACCGCGCTGGCTGGGTGCGGCAAGCGAGGCACCAGGCGCAGGCTTGGCCGCAGATGCAGATGCAGATGCAGA
>DFQQ01000035.1:117454-169000 GCA_002377855.1 Acidovorax delafieldii
GATGCAGATGCAGATGCAGATGCCAGTTCTAGTGCAGGTTCTGATGCCGATGTAGGTGCACTGGCTTGCAACTGCGCCAGCAGCGCGGCCCGGCCACCCCACAGCCGCTCGGTGGTGGACACCTCCAGCAACAGCGCTTCATCCACCCGCACCACCCTGGGGGTAAAGCGCAGTGCCCACCACGCCTCAGCGCCTTGCACCGCTTGCCATGCTGGCGCGGCACCGATGGCGCTGTGCGCCACGCCCGGCAGCTCGTGCCCCGGCACGCTGTGCCCAGCACCGGTCACCCCTGGGGTGTGGACGCCGGGCGGACAGGGGTCAACGGGTTGCGGGCACGGCCAGGCGATCCAGTGCATACGCCACCCCCTTCCACCCACGGGCGGGCTCTTGCCACCCACCCTGCCCTGCGCCTGGGTTGCCAGGCCCTGGCAACCCCAAAGCAGTGGCCAGCGCAAAGGCGGGCAACACAGCAGGCGCAGAAACAGGCAAGGGCGATGGCACCACAGGCAACACAGCCCGCTGCCCCCGCCGCTGCTGGCTGCGCAGAACCCCTGCTGCCAGCACCTGCGCCAGCCGGGCCGATCCCGCAGGCAGCACCAAAGACTGCGCCAGCGGCGGCCCCTTGCGCTTGAGCACCTGCACCTGCATGGCCAGGGGCTGGGTCACGTCTTCTTGCACCCACAGGCGCAGCGGCGCGGGCGATGCCTGCTGGCGCACCCCGGCCGGGCGAAACACCCACAGCAGCTGCCCCATTTGCGCGGCTGCCAGGTGCAGGCGGCGCAGTTGCTCGGGCAGCGCCTGGGGCAGCCAGGCCACCACGGCCAGCACATCGCGGCAGCGCAGCGCCTGCTCGGCCGCCCACAACGCGGCGGTGGCGGCTTTGCCGGTGGCTGCGGCCCCAGGCTTCACCTTGCACAAGCGCGCCGGCGGCAGCCCAGCGGCCTGCAAGGCGGGGGCAAAGGGCTCGAACGGTGGGGCCACCAACACCACGGCCCCTTGACGGGCTGCCGTGGCCTGCGCCAGTGCGGGCTGCAGCAGTTGCCAGGCATGGCGGCTGGGGTTGGGCTGCAGCACCTCGGTCAGCGCCCCAATGGGCCAGCCACCACCGGGCAACTGCGCATCCAGCGCACCATGCCCTGTGGGCTGGGTGGGGGCCGAGGCATGGGCATCGCACAACTGGTGGCCCAGCCACACCCCCTGCAAATGCACAGGGCCTTTGGCTGGCGCATCGCGTAGGGGCGCAAAAGACAAGGCAGACATGATGGGGCGGCTCGTTGGGTGGTGAATCAAAGGTGCGACATGGGGCACATGTTAACTGTATTTTTATACAGTGTTTGAAACATTTCCACACCTCTTGCCTGCGTCTTTGGCCTCATCCTGGTGCGCCGCCCCGCAGGCATTGCGTACCATGGCCACCCGACTGCCCTGCGCTTTTCACAGCGCCAGCGGCTGCCCGCCCTTCCCTTCATTCAAGGAGCATGTGATGAATCTTCGCTTTGTCTTGGCATCAACCGCCGTGGCTGCGCTGGCAGGCTGCGCCAGCTACACCTCCAACCACACGGCCACTGCGCAGTTGCAGCCCACCCGGGGCAACACCACCGCAGGCACCGTGCAGTTTGCGCAAATCGGTGACGTGGTGAAGGTGTCGGGCACCATCAGCGGCCTCAAGCCCGGTGCTGAGCATGGCTTTCACATCCATGAAAAAGGCGACTGCAGCAGCGGCGACGGCATGAGCGCTGGCGGCCACTTCAACCCCGGCGGCAAACCCCACGGCCACCACGGCAAGGGCGAACACCACACCGGCGACCTGCCCAGCCTGAAGGCCGACGCCAACGGCACGGTCAGCTTCAACTTTGAATCGCGCAGCATTCGCGTGGGCAGCACCGCCAACGACATCGTGGGCAAGGGCCTCATCGTGCACCGCGACCCCGACGACTACGCCACCCAACCCACCGGCAACGCCGGGCCCCGCCTGGCCTGCGCGGTGATTACTGCCAAATAAACCCGGCGCACCCCGTGCATGGCAACGGCTTTTGCGCCGCGCTGCTGCCCTGCCAAGCAAAAAGCCGCTGCAACCACAGCGGCTTTTTTCATGGGGCCCGAACCTTGGTGGCCACAGTGCCTGCCACGGGGCTAGGGGTTGATCACCCCCCAGTCTGGCGCTGGTGCCAAAGCGCCTCGGCCCGCGCCAGCGCATCCACGGTGTCAATGTCCGTCGCCACGCCTTCGTCCTGCACCGGCACCGCCAGCCCCCGCCCCTGCTCCGCCCACTTGCGCACCACCGGCGCAGCGCCCTTTTCGCCTTGCAGGGCCAACAAGTCAGGCAGGCAATCCCGCCCAAACGCCACCGGGTGCCCCCGCTCGCCCGCCAACTCCGGCCACGCCACCACGGCCTGCTCTTCCAGCAGCACCTGCGCCATGGCCTGCAACGTGGCGGGCTGCACCAGCGGCAAATCGCCCGGCAACACCAGCCAGCCCGCAGCGCTCACTGTGTGACGCACCGCAGCCGCAATCGAATCGCCCATGCCAGGGTGCCCCACATCTTCCACATGCCAAGGCAATCCACTGGCGCGCACGGCATCCAGCGTGTGTTGCAACACGGGCTTGCCCGCCAGCAAGGCCTGCAATTTGTGAACGCTGCCGCCCGACGCTTTAAAACGCTCGCCACGGCCAGAGGCGAGGATAAGGACGGTGGGTGGGGGCAGATGCATGGAATAGATGAGGGGATGCTGGGTTGCGAGGCAAGTCAGAATGACCCCAACCGCCCGCGGCAGCCCGCTTGGGGCGCTGCGCGCCCCGCACGGCTGTGCCCTGAGCGCTATTGAACCTGAGAGCGTGACCCGAGCAGCGCTTTGATCTGCTCCAGCTCTTCGGGGGTGGCGTCACCGATCGTTTTTTCGGCAATTTGCACCTTGCCTTTGCCGCGCGCCTTCGCCCTGCGTCCCAGCTCGGTTTGTTCCTTGAATTTTTCGGCTATCGGGCGCAGTGCCTGGGCGACTTCATCGCCGTGCTCTGCAAGCATGGTCATCAGTTCCCCGTAAGAGTCCAGGCCAACCTTCTCCAAGCCTTCACGAAGCGAGTCCTTGAGCTCCTTGCGTACTGCAAACGTGGTGGTATACAAATTCTCGCGCGCCGTAGGCATTTTCTGTCTTTCTAGCTATGTTTTTGATAGTAAATTCGTCGGACTTCGGTCACCACGAATTGAGCAAGGGGTTCATCTGGAGTTCTACCTCCTGGCGCGCCAGCTCTTCCAGTTCGCGCATCTGCTCCGCTGTCGCCTTTTCTTCGGCCTCCCGCCGCTCTCGCTCACGCCTTGATTCCCTACCCAGCAGCTGAGATACCACTTCAATGCCGAGCATTGCGTCAAAGGTGCCGTCTTTCATCGCCACTGCCTCAGCTGCATTCCTCTCGCGGGATTTATGCATGAACCCCACCATGCGAAGCGTATGCACCAGCTCACCCATGTGCTTTTCAACGTGCCTCACACCTACTGCGCGAACAAGGTAGTCCATGAACTCGCGGTGCAGGGAAAGGTTCCACGTTAGTGCGAACTGTGCGATTTGCTCCGAGTAGGCGTAGTGCGGCTTCTTCCAGTCCCTGCGGAAGTTCACCGCATGCAACAGGTTCTCAAAGTCCTCGATCGAGTCGTAGGGCAACCTGCCGCTGATGCATCGGTGGCGCGTATCGTCCACCCGGGCAACTGCATTCAGGATGACCCCGCGCTCATTGCGCATCCTTGCGGGAAGGTTCACCTCCAGCGGCACCTCCTTACACAGCACCGTCGCAGCCAGCCGCTAGGGTCTTCTAGCGGAAAGGAAGTCGCCATCAATTCATCCCCTGCTTCTGTGCGCGCAGCTTCTCAAGAGCCTCCTTGATCTGCTCTGGTGTTGCGCCTGTTTCTTTGACTAGTGTATTGAGCGCCTTCACGCGCGCCTGGGCAACCTTCTTGGGGTTGAGTGCTTCCTCGGCGGCCCGAGCCTCTGCGAAGATTGGCGCCAGGGCGGCACCCACCTTCTCTGGGTACTTGGCCATCACGCTGATCATGGTCGAGAAGTTTTTTGCGCCGCACAGGTCAACAACCTGGCGCGCACCAGGCTCCAGCTCCCGCTTGATCGCCACGCTCGTGCGCCAGAGGGTTTCTTCGTAGTCTTTCTGTTTTTCGCTTACTGCCATGTTTTGCCCAAAAATGAATAAAGACTTTCAACCATTATAGGCTGCAAGCATTTAAAAATCACAATTTCAGAAACGGTTATTTGGTAAGAAAGCCGATCTTGGGGTCATCGTCGTCGCCGTTGTCTTCCTGGAACTTCGCCATCGAGTGATTTGCCAGCAGCAGCGCGACCACCATCAGCAGGGGTTCCTTGAAGCTGTAGGCCAGCCCCACTGGCTTACAGTGCTAAGGAAGACTTCGCGCGGCTTTCAGGCAGCATTCGGGCTTTTGCTCGGGTTCGATTGCCCAGCAGTATTCAACCCTAAACGGTCGGGTTGCCGTACAACGCGAATCGCCCATTGGCTGCCCTTCAGTTACAGTCCTCGCCCTTCGGGTGATTTTTGCCCGCATCGCGGACCTCGGTGACGGGGTTTGAAAACAAAATCTGCGACTTTGGGCGGTACGCCGACTGATGCCGCCGTGCAAACTGCAACTCGCGGAGATAAAAAAATATGCTGTTACCCGATATAGCCGTCGAGCACACTTTGGTGTCCAAAAAGGATGGCGTTCGTCAGACTTTCTTGCTGCATCCTTTTACCGATACACAGCGCGACTCGCTGGGCAAATTCGAACTCGTTCGCGACGTGAGCCAGCCCGGACTCAAAGACGTGAAACGCTCCACCTTCGTATCGTTTCACCAATTGGCGGAGCTGTATGCGAAAGGCCTGCTCGACGAATTCGGGTTTTCCGTTCGCATGTGTCCGGGCAAAGGCACCTACCCTGCCAAGCTGCCCGCCAAAAAGATACTGCCCACCAGCATCAAGCCCGGCTCTTCGTTCGATCTGGCGGTGCAAAAAGTGGATATTGCCAAACCGGCGACTCGCGAATTGAGAACCGCCTTGCTTCGCACCAACGTCCAAATTTAAGAATCACGACGCTGATTGATAGGGAAGCCACCGTGAATCCACCCATTGCACATGCTGAACTGATTGCCACATTCAAGCGGGCCGAGGCAGATGCCGCCCACAAGTTTGGGTTGATCAAAGCGGCTGCCAATAAAGGCCCCAAGGCCATACAAGCCGCCACCGAAACAGCGACAAAGGCAGCAAAACGCAGGGACTCGTTTGCGAAAAAGCTGGAAATTCTGGGGGTGAGCCTCAAAGATTAAGTGCCTCCCAGCTACTAGTAATACCCACCATTGGCGGCTGCGCACAACGGGCCTTGGCAGTCAAAATAAACTTCGCAATCTGAAAACAGCATAACGGCTGCCCCACCCCTACCGGGAATAGGAGCACATCCGGCTGTCGCGCCCCCGCCAATGGGGTAATAGCCCTGTGGGCAGTTTCCTTAGGCATGTGCCCCCAAGCTCAGGCACGAAAACCAAAGTAGCGCGCTTAAAATACAAATAGACTTAACGCCTGAACTCATTCGAGTTGATATGGCCTGATGGTATCTGGAGCATGCGCCTGAGTAAGTGGACGGTTGACCTTCCACTATATTGACCATACATAATCTGCTCCATTCAATACCAAAATTGCGGCTACTGATCTTTTGAGATCAACAAATATTCTTCCAAAACATTAGCGCGCTCGCAGAGACGAAAAATTTCTTTTTGCATGACTTGAAAACCACTCACCGCTTCGCTGCCATAGAGTGATGACTCAAAGGTTTTACTGGTGTTGTGGAAATCGAGCCAAGCGCGCTCGGCGCGGATCAGACTGTCCTTGGCCGTGCCATGGTGCTTACTGAGCAGTGATTTATAAGCAGCGTTCAATCGCGCGTCTTGTCGTTTCTTCTCCGCAGATTGACAAGCAGCGAGAGCAATGTCGTCTGATTCCGCTTTCTCAACGCATCCATAGAACGCATTGCCAATGCCTGGGGGCGCCTGACGCTTGATGACCTGAGCGGTGCTTTCATACGCCAGTGCGCCAGAGCCATGCACAAATAGGGCGAAACTGAGAATAAAAATTTTGGTTGCTGTTTTCATTTGATACCGACCTGGATAGGCCAAAGGGTTGCAAAGTATTTGCTCAGGCGCACCAACAGCTTCACCCGAGTCGTCCTAAGCGGCAGGCCAAGACGATGCAGAGATCCCGCGTCGCCATGATTTGTTGGTGGACGATGGCGCCATCAACGCAAGGCCGCGCCTCAGACCAAAATGTTCGGCTGCTGCTGTGGATGCTGGATTTGATGTGGCAATGCATCCTGCAACTGCGCAGCCTTGTTCATCTCCTAGAGATAGCCCGTGGCGCTGTGCTCAAGAGGGGTGTACATGGCTTGTACGAATCCTGTGCCAGCAGCGCGTAATCCGTCGACTTGATGGTCATTGGAAATTCTCCTTGGCAGAGAGCGATATAGAGAAGGTGTTCGCCGGATCCTTGAATTCGGCCCGGGTTGCGTTGCCGCTGCTGACACGCGGACGGTCGCTTTTTGGTGCCTTGGCGTGCTCGCTGGCAAAAGAAATATTATTGAAATATCGGGCAACTGACTTGCCAGCCAGCACTTCATCCAGGGAGATGGAGTGAGCGAAAACCAGGTTTCCAACTCGCAAACCGAAGTTAACGAAACGCATGGACCAGCGGCAAAGGCCCTGACCGAAGTAGTCCTCGTCCGTCAACAGGTCAACATAGATGTCGCCCTTGTATGACGTGTCGCTCAGTCTGCGCAAGGACACCGGTACATTCTCTCTAGGAGTCAACGTCGCACCACTGAAAGGGGTGAGCGGTACGCAAGCACCGTTCGTCACTTCATAACCCGTGAATCCGTCCACGGAGTCAAATGGCCCTGGGGCGCCCTCAATGGACAAGGTGATTTCATAGCGCATCTTCGGATGCGGATTGACTTTGATATCGGGTTTTTTTATGGACACTCCAAATGCGGGGAGAGCGAAGGGTAAAAGAATGAAAAAAGTAGTGACAAAACGACGTCTCATCGCAGTTTTACTTTCAAGGCGCTCTGATCCCGCGTGAGGAATCGAATTTGTGGAAATTGATTTACCGCATGATCATGTTGAACTAGTACTTCCCGACCGCAGGCGGAGTAGTAAGCATGGCATTTGGAGCCACCGGTACGATGGCATGTCGTAAATACTATCGCGTTTGCGCTAGCGGATTAAATAATGAGCCTTGGCAGATAAAATTAATGGTGCCAAGATGTAAGTGGAGCGCTTCACCCATTCGGAGTTGACGGCAGTGTCCTTGCCGTCGATGTGCAGGCCGGGCATCGTGAGGTTCTCCAGTGGAGGCCAGCGCACAGCCGTGCGGTTTGGGGGCAAAACAGTGGCGGGATTGCATCTCAACCGGCGTTTTTCTGCAGGTAGTCAAGATTACGAAGTAGCAGTTCCTTGTCCCTGGCCCTCTCTCAGCCCTTCGCTCTTTGCTCCAGCACCCTGCGCAGGCGCATGCATTGCACAATGGCGGCATGACCACATCCATCGCAGACCTTCGCAAGAGTTACGAGCGCGCCGAACTGAACGAAGACGCCTCGCACGCAGTCCCCCTGCAGCAGTTCGACCAGTGGCTCAACGAAGCCATCAACGCCCAAGTGCCCGAGCCCAATGCCATGACGCTGGCCACAGTGGGCAGCGACCTGCGCCCCAGCACACGCATCGTGCTCATCAAGGGCTACGACGAGCGCGGCATTGTCTGGTTTACCAACTACGACAGCCGCAAAGGCCGCCAGCTGGCGGGCAACCCCTACGCCGCCATCCAGTTCCACTGGGTGGAGTTGGAGCGCGTAGTGCGCATGGAGGGCGTGGTGGAAAAGGTGAGCGACGAAGAAAGCGACGAGTACTTTCACAGCCGGCCGCTTGATTCGCGCATTGGCGCCTGGGCCAGCCCGCAAAGCCAGGTGATTGCGGGGCGTGGCGTGTTGGTGGCCAACGCGGCCAAGTACGGGGCGCAGTTCATGCTCAAACCCCCACGCCCGCCGCACTGGGGCGGCTACCGCTTGAAGCCCGATCAGTGGGAATTTTGGCAAGGCCGCAAAAGCCGCCTGCACGACCGCCTGCGCTACCGGCTGGACGGCAGCAACTGGCTGCGCGAGCGGCTGGCCCCATGATGGGCCCCCAACCCAGCGGCCCCGCCCGCATGGCCGCGCCACCACTGCGCACCGCACTGTGCGTGGTGTCTGCGTGTGCTGCGCTGGCCGCGTGCAACAGGCAGTCGGGCCCCCAACAGCCGGCAGAGGCTACGCAGAAAGCCACTGAGAACTTTGCCACCATCGTGGCGGCTTGCACGCAGTTTGTGGCAGCCCGCACGGCGCACGTTGGCCCCACGGGTGCGGGCAACGCCAGCAACTCGGCCACTGGCGCCTGGACCAAGACGGGCTATAGCCCGGCCCAGGTGCAGTCCGAGGTGAACCCCACCGAGTCGGCGGTGACCCCTTTTGTGGGCAAGATCGTCATCAAGGACAACGAGGCGCGGGCCGCCGCCGCTACCCAGGCTGAGGCCAAGGCCACCACCCTCACGCCGGCGCATCTGCTATCCAACCGCACCCACACGTTCGTTTACAGCTTTGACGGCCAGCAGTGGCGCTGGCAAAACGGGCAACGGCTGACCAAGATACCCGGCCAGAACGACCGCATGGACGAACTGACCCTGGCCGAGATTTCAGCACCCGGGCCCCAGGGTTTTGGAGGCTGCGTGCCTGTGGTTGCCAAGTAGCAAGCGCCACTCTGGCCGGGCGAAGTGCGCGGCGGCGGTGTTGAAACGCCCGCGCTACCAGGCCGAGCCCTGCCCTTGCAGCGCGCGCTGCGCCAGCAAGAAGGTGGCGGCGTTCCAGCTTTGGCCAGCCATGCCCATGGGGGCCAAGGTGCCGCCGTGAAACCACTCGGTAAAGCGCCAGTCATCCTGCGCGTTGGTGGTCGCCAGCTTGGCCAGTTCGGCCCAGCCTTCGTTGCGCAGGCCCAGCCTGGCCAGGGCCATTACCCAAAAGCCGCCCACAAAGGGCCATATGCCCCCGTTGTGGTACTGGTGCACCAGATTTTGCCGATGCCGGCCCATGTAGGTGCGCCACAGGTCGTGGTCCGCCGACAGGGGGCGCAGCACCACGCGCAGCGGATAGGGATCACTGGCGCGGGATGCGAGGATGGCGTTGGCAATGCCATGGGCCATGCCCTCGTCGGCCAGCCCGCACTGGATGGCCAGCAGGTTGCCCAGCACGTCGCCTTCGTCCCCCACAAAACCCAGGTTCACAAAGCTCAGGTACAGCTGCAGGTCACTGCGGCCGCGCCGGGCGTAGTGCTGCAGCAGGCGCGCGCGGTGGTATTCGTGCAGGTCGCGCTGAAAGGGGTTGAACAGGTGATTGAAATGGTGGTGCGTCTCGTCAGCGTGGCTCAGCGCAAAGCGGCGTTTCACGTCAAACCACAAGGCGTTGGTGTAGAGCACGTAACCGGAGCGGGGCATGATGTCGGCCCAATCACTGGCCTCGTTTTGCTGCAGCAGGCGAAAGTGCTGGTGCTCCTGTGCCAGCAGCCACTGCAGCGCGCGCTGCACGGGCTCGGCCCAGTGGCTGGCCCCCACGCTGCCGTGCTGGCGCACATGGTCCACGGCAATCAGCCACCACAAGGTGGCGTCGATGCAGCCCAGGTACCAGAAGTCGGCGTCTTTGCCTTCAGGATCGACGTATTTGGGGATTTGCCCGTTGCGCGCCTGCTGGGCCGCCAGGGCATCCAGGCTGGCCACAGCGCCCTCTTCCAACGCGGGCACGCCGCTGCCGCACATGGCCATCACGCAAATGGCGGCGTCGCGCCCAAAGATGCGGGTGTAGCGCCGGGCCACGGCCTCTTTGGTGCGGCTGGCCGCCAGAATGCCGTGGGGCGTGAGGTTGCTCTGCAGCAACGCAAGCGATGCCTGTGCGCAGGCATCGATGAGGACAAGCGAGGAACTGGGGAGCGAAGCAAGGTCGTTCATGGGCAATCCTGGCGCAGCGCAGTCGGGCAGACCTTTTTGCGCTGCTGCAAGCCAAGGTGGCCCTTCAGGTTAGCCCCTGAAGGGCCGTGTGACCAGACTGGAAGAAAAAAGCCCCTGCGGATTACCTCTTGTCACTCCTGGAAACCATGCCACGCCCCAGGCTGGTGTAGCGGCGCATGGCCTGCCGCAGCCCCGTCCTTTGGCGCCACACTGCAGCTGCAATACTCCTTTTTTTTATAGCAGCCCGCGCTTGATGGAAAAGTGCCAGGGCTGTTTTCCATTCAAGGCTGTGAAAAATCACAACTTGGCGATGGACACCTCGGTGGACTTGACCAGCGCCACCACATCAGAGCCGACGACCAAGCCCAGGTCGTCCACCGAGCGGGTGGTGATGACGGAGGTGACCACGCCCCAGGGCGTTTCGACATCGACTTCCGAGACGACATCGCCGCGAATGATTTCGCGCACTTTGCCCTTGAACTGGTTGCGTACGTTGATGGCTTGGATGGACATGGTTTTCTCCTTGAAAAGTCCGTTGAAAAAAGTGACCGAAAACAATGGGGTGGGTGGTTCAGAGTTGGCGGCGCCTGCTCCACCGTTCGCCCTGAGCCTGTCGAAGGGCGGTCACCAAAGCGCGCCCTGGCTTCAACAAGCTCAGCCCGAACGGGTATGGGTTGTACGTGGACACCTCACACCGCCCAGCGCAGGCCGTGCGCGGGAACACCGGGCCAGAGCGCTTCGTTGGAAGATTCTCCGTCGGGCTTTTGCAGCACGCGGTCGAGGATGCGTTTTTCCAGCGCTGCAAAGGCAGCGTCGCCGTGGGATCGGGGCCGTGGCAGGTCGATGCGCTGGTCCAGCGCAATCTGGCCGTCTTCGATCAGCACCACGCGGTCGGCCAGGGCCACGGCTTCTTGCACGTCGTGGGTGACGAGCAGCGCCGTGAAGCCGGTGCTGCGCCACAGGCCTTCAATCAGGCGGTGCATTTCGATGCGGGTGAGCGCATCGAGCGCGCCCAGGGGTTCGTCGAGCAGCAGCAGGCGCGGGTTGTGCACCAGGGCGCGGGCCAGGGCCACGCGCTGGCGCTGGCCGCCGGACAGGCGCGCGGGCCATTCGTGCAGCCGGTCGCCCAGGCCCACACGGGCCAGCACATCGGCGGCTGCGCCGCGCTGCGCAGGTGGCAGGCCCAGGGCCACGTTGTCGGCCACGCGCTTCCAGGGCAGCAGGCGCGAGTCCTGGAACATGATGCGGGTGCTGTCGCTCAGGCCGCTCACGCTGTCGCCGTCGATGCGGATGGTGCCGCCAGAGACCGATTCCAGCCCCGCCACCAGGCGCAGCAGCGTGCTCTTGCCGCAGCCGCTGCGGCCCACGATGGCGACGAATTCGCCCGGCTCGATGACCAGGTCGGCCTTGTGGAGCACGCTGCGCGCGCCGTAGCGCTTGTCCACGCCACGCACTTCCAGGCGCACGCCTTGGGGTTGTGAAGATGAATGATTAGTCAAAATGGCCTCCTGCGCTTATCTGACAAGCGCTAGCAGCTATAAAAATGTGAGCTTTGGAGCATCAGGCCTGATAGCCGGGATGCCAGCGCAGCCAGTACCGCTCCAAGCCTTTGGCAAATACGTCAGCCAGCTTGCCCAGCAAGGCATAAAGCAGGATGCCCACGAGCACGATGTCGGTCTGCAGAAACTCCCGCGCATTCATCGTGAGGTAGCCAATACCGGCCTGCGCCGAGATGGTTTCGGCCACGATCAGGATCACCCACATCAGCCCCAGCGAAAACCGCAGCCCTACCAAGATGCTGGACAGCGCCCCGGGCAGGATGATTTGCCGGTACAGCTGCCAGCGGCTCAGGCCATAGGTGCGGCCCATCTCGATCAAGCCTGGGTCCACATTGCGGATGCCGTGGAAGGTGTTGAGGTAGATGGGGAAGAACACCGACACGCTGATGAGGAACAGCTTGGCCGACTCGTCAATGCCAAACCACAGGATGACCAGCGGAATCAGCGCCAGCGCGGGAATGTTGCGCACCATCTGGATGGTGGAATCCAGCAGGGTTTCCAGCAGCCGCACCGAGCCGGTGAGCAGGCCCAGCAGCAGCCCCAGGCCGCCGCCAATGGCCAGCCCGGTCAAGGCCCGGCCAGCGCTGACGCGCACATGCGTCCACAGCTCGCCCGAGGCGGCCAGGGCCCAGGCGGCCTTGATCACATCGAGCGGCGCGGGCAGCACGCGGGTAGACAGCCAGCCTTGCGACGAGGCCACCTGCCACAGCGCAATCAGGCCCACGGGCACGGCCCAGGGCAGCAGGCGCTGCGCGAGTTGCCGGGCAAAGCGCAGCACGGCGGCGGGCAGCACGGGCGCTTTGAGGGGCAGGTCCACGGCATCGGCCAGGGAGGCCACGGGCGGTTCTTTGGCGGTGTGTGTCATGCGTTGCGTCCTGTTTTGATGAGGTCAGCTTTGCGATGCGCGCGGCACAAAGTCATTGGCCACGGTTTCACCAAACGGCCCCAGCGGGTTACCAAACAAGGGGTTACCACTGGAAAGCTGCTGGCGCAGCGGCAGGGGCAGCAGCGGGAAGACCAGCTCGGCAAAGCGGTAGGCCTCGTCCAGGTGCGGGTAGCCCGAGAGCACAAACGTGTCCAGCCCCAGCGCCGCGTATTCCTCAATGCGTGCTGCCACCGTTTGCGGGTCACCCACCAGGGCCGTGCCCGCGCCGCCGCGCACCAGGCCCACACCCGCCCACAGGTTGGGGCTGATTTCCAGGTCTTTGCGGCTGCGTTTGGCACCCCCTGCATGCAAGGCGGCCATGCGGCGCTGGCCCTCGGAATCCATGCGCGCGAAGACGGCCTGGGCGCGCACCACGGTGTCGTCGCTGACGTGGCTGATGAGCTCTTCGGCGGCGGCCCAGGCCTGCTCGTCCGTCTCACGCACGATGACGTGCAGGCGGATGCCGAACTTCACGGTGCGGCCGTGCTTGGCGGCGCGGGTACGCACATCGGCCACTTTCTTGGCCACCTCGGCCGGGGGTTCGCCCCAGGTCAGATACGTCTCGACCTGCTCGGCCGCGAGGTCGTGCGCGGCGGGGGATGAGCCGCCAAAGTACACCGGCGGGTGCGGCTGCTGCACGGGCGGGAAGAGCAGCTTGGCGCACTTCACGGCCAGGTGCTTGCCTTCAAAGTCCAGGCTTTCGCCCTGGTGGCTGCGCGTGAGGATCTCGCGCCAGATGCGAATGAACTCGGCCGACTGTTCGTAGCGCGTGGCGTGGTCGAGGAACACGCCATCGCCCTCCAGCTCGGCCTGGTCGCCGCCCGTCACCAGGTTGATGAGCAGCCGCCCGCCCGAGAGGCGATCAAACGTGGCCGCCATGCGCGCGGCCAGCGCGGGCTGGTGCAGACCGGGGCGCACGGCCACCAGAAACTTGAGGTTGCGCGTGACGGGCAGCAGGCTGGCCGCCACCACCCACGGGTCTTCGCACGAGCGGCCGGTGGGGATGAGCACGCCCTCATAGCCCAGGCTGTCTGCAGCCACGGCCACCTGCTTGAGGTAGTCGTGGTTGAGCTGGCGGGCGCCTTTGGCGGTGCCAAGGTAACGGCTGTCGCCGTGGGTGGGGATGAACCAGAAAATTTTCATGGGTGATTGCCTCAAAAGGTGAGTGAATGGGCCGTGGTACTTCTTTGATGGATTGCCGTGTTTTGAACGCGCTCCGACCGTTCGGGCTGAGCCTGTCGAAGCCGTGCGCAGCGCTTGGACAGGCTCAGCGTGAACGGTTCAGGGGGATCGATGCCCTATCCAATGCATCTCAAGTCCGCGCCGGTGCAGCAGGCCGCCACACGATGTCGGCCACGTTCACGGGTTTGGGGATGAGTCCGAGCTTGAAAAACGCATCGGCCACACGCTGCTGGTCAGCCACGGTGGTGGGGCCGAGCACGTCCACAGGCGATGAGGGGCGGCGCTGGATGAACAGGCTCACCACGCCCGCGTCCAGCCCGCTGAAATCGGCAATGAGCTTGATGGCGTCTTTGCGCGCCTCTTGCGCCAGGCGGTCGGCACGGCTGAGTTCGTCAAACAGCACGCGCAGCACCTGCGGGTGGGCCTGCACAAACGGGCGGGCGGCCAGGTAGAACGAGTTGTTGCTGCTGGCCAGGTCACGCCCCGTGGCCAGCACGCGGGGCTGGATGGCAAGTTCGGTGGCGGCGTAGAACGGATCCCAGATCGCCCAGGCGTCCACGCTCTTGCGCTCGAACGCGGCGCGGGCATCGGCCGGGGCCAGGTACACGGGCTGGATGTCGGCCCACTGCAACCCCGCCCGCTCTACCGCCTTGACCAGCAGGTAGTGCGCGCTGCTGCCCTTTTGCACGGCAATACGGCGGCCTTTCAGGTCGGCCAGGGTGCGCAGGGGCGAGTCCTTGAGCACCAGCAGCGCGGAGCTGTCGGGCTTGGGCGGCTCGGCGCCCACGTAAAGCAGGTCTTTGCCAGCGGCCTGGGCGAACACGGGGGGCGAATCGCCGGTCAGGCCGAATTCCAGGCTGCCCACCGACAGTGCTTCGAGCAGTTGCGGCCCGGCCGGAAACTCCAGCCAGCTCACCCGCGTGCCGGGAAAGCGCTTTTCCAGCACGCCCTGCTGCTTGAGGATGACGAGGTTGACGGCAGACTTCTGGTAGCCAATGCGCAGTTGCTCGGGGCCTGGCACGGTAGGGGAATGCACTGTGGAACTTTGTGCGTGGGCGTAGCGGCTGGCCAGGGCCCAGTGGAAGGCAGTGACGCCCAGCAGTTGCAGCGCGCGGCGGCGCTGGGGACTCAAGGTGATGCGGTTCATGGGAACTCCTTCGGGGTGTGCGCAGCCCAGGCCTTACAGCCCCACGGGCGCGGCGTGCAGCAGGTTGAGCTTTTTGGGGATGAGCTTCAGGTCGAAGAACGCATCGGCAATCGCCTGCTGCTCGGCCAGGATCTCGCGGGTGACGGGCGCGGTGCCGAACTGGGCGCGGTCCAAGTACAGGCGAGTGATGGCGGTATCGAGCCCCAGTACGGCCGACAGCTCAGTGGCCGCGGCATCTTTGTTCTTTGCTGCCCAGCGGTCGATGGCGTTGATCTCTTCCACGGCAATGCGCAGCACTTCGGGGTGGCGGCTGGCAAAGTCGCGCGAGCTGAAGTAGTACGCCCGGTTGTTGACCACACCCGTGGCGTCGGCCAGGATGCGCGCGCCCAGCGTTTTCTGGGCCGAGGCGAGGAAGGGGTCCCAGATGATCCAGGCATCGACCGCGCCCTTTTCAAACGCGGCGCGCGCGTCGGCCGGGGCGAGGAAGACGGACTGCACATCGGCGTACTTCAGGCCGTGCTTATCCAGCAGCTTGACCAGGAAGTAATGCACGTTGGAGCCCTTGTTGTAGGCCACGCGTTTGCCCTTCAAGTCCGCCACGCTGCGGATGGCGGAGCCGCTGGGCACGATCACGGCCTCCAGCGCGGGGCGTGGCACAGTGGCACCGGCGTACACCAGCGGCGCACCGGCGGCCTGGGCAAAGATGGGCGGGGCTTCGCCCACATCACCAAAGTCGATGGAACCAACGTTGAGCGCTTCGAGCTGCACCGGGCCGGCGTTGAATTCGGTCCAGGTCACTTTCACGCCCAGCGGGGCCAGGCGCTTTTCCAGCGTGCCACGGGCTTTGATGATGGAGAGCCAGCCTTTTTGGTGGCCTACCCGCAGCACAGCGCCCGCGCTGGACTGGGCCCATGCGGGGGCGGCCAGGCCGGTGGCGAGCAAGCCCGATGCGATGCCAGCGGTAAGGACCTGGCGGCGGGATGGGGAAAAACGGTGTGTCATGCGATGTTCTCGGTAAAAGGGTTGCAGTGCCTTGGGGCGGCCGGGCAAAGCTGCGCCCTGCCCTGCAAAAATGGCATCTCTGAAGGGTTCAAAAAATGGATGGGGCTTGGGGGGGCCTGCGGCGGGTGCTGCAGGCCCGGAGGCGCGCTACACGCTACATCGCACCTGCGAGAAGGCCACGGGCTCGAAGCACCCGGCCACGGGCGGCGTGGGCCGCAGGGTCTCGGTGATGATCAGATTGACGGCGTCGTCCAGCCGCACGGCCACATCGCTGTGCACGTCATAGCTGCCCTCGGGCGAGAGGGTGACCTGCGAGTCGGTGGCGTAAATGCCGGGCAGGATGTGCTTGGCGCCCAGCGACTGCAGCACGGGCCGCAGCGCGTAATCCAGCGCCAGCATGTGGTGCGGACTGCCGCCCGTGGCCAGGGGCAGCACGGTTTTTCCCTTCAGCGCCGTTTGCGGCAGCAGGTCCAGAAACACCTTGAGCACGCCGCTGTAGGCTGCCTTGTAGACCGGGGTGGCCACCACCAGCACGCGGGCCTTGGCCACCTGATCGGTGGCGGCCACCACGGTGGGGTGGCCAAAGTCGGCCAGCAGAAGGGCCTGGGGCGATAGGTCGCGGATATGGATGCGGTCCACCAGCGCGCCACGGGCATGCAGGCGCTGCGATACGGCATCGAGCAAGGCGGCAGAGCGGGAGCGCTCAGAGGGGCTGCTGGCAATCAACAAGGCGGACATGGCGTTCCTTCACTATTATTTTGATAGCTACTTGCGCTTGTTCTGCAAGCGCCAGAGGCATTTTTTTATTCAAAAGACAAGGCTCCGCCCTGCCCACCGGGTTGGGCGGGTTCTTAGGGCCTGGGCGGTGCCCAGGCGTTTGAAGGGATGGGGGGCGGGCCTGCCGGTTTACTTCTTGGTGTAGATCTGGTCAAAGCTCGCGTTGTCTGCAAAGTGGTCCTTGGCCGCCTTGTCCCAGCCACCGAACGCATCATTGATGGTGAACAGGTTCAGCTTGGGGAACTGCTTGGCGTACTTGGCCTTGGCTTTGTCAGACACGGCCGGACGGTAGAAGTGCTTGCCTGCAATGTCCTGGCCTTCTTCGGTGTAGAGGTACTGCAGGTACGCCTCCGCCACCGTGCGGGTGCCCTTCTTGTCCACGTTCTTGTCCACCACCGAGACGGCGGGCTCGGCCAGGATGGAGATCGACGGGGCAATTACATCGAACTTGGCGCCGAACTCTTTTTCGAGCAGGTAGGCCTCGTTCTCCCAGGCGATCAGCACATCGCCCTGGTTGCGCTGCGCAAAGGTGATGGTGGAGCCGCGCGCGCCGGTGTCCAGCACGGGCACGTTGCCATACAGCTTGGCCACGAAGTCCTTGGCCTTGCTTTCATCACGGTTTGGACCGCCGTACTTGCGCTTGGCAAATTCCCAGGCGGCCAGGTAGTTCCAGCGCGCGCCGCCGGAGGTCTTGGGGTTGGGCGTGATCACCTTCACATCGGCGCGCACCAGGTCGTCCCAGTCCTTGATGCCCTTGGGGTTGCCCTGGCGCACCACGAGCACGATGGTCGAGGTGTAGGGCGAGCTGTTGTGCGGCAGGCGCTTTTGCCAGTCTTTCGGAATCCAGCCGCCATTGGCATGCAGGGCATCGGTGTCACCCGCCAGGGCCAGAGTGGCCACGTCGGCTTCCAGCCCGTCGATGATGGAGCGCGCCTGCTTGCCCGAGCCGCCGTGGCTTTGCTTGATGGTCACATCCTGGCCGGTCTTGGCCTTCCAGTGCTTGGCAAACGCCTGGTTGAACTCCACGTACAGCTCGCGGGTGGGGTCGTACGAGACGTTGAGCAGCGTCACAGACTGTGCAAACGACGGCAGTGCGGTCAACGCCAAAGCGCCTGCAAAGGTTGCGGCCAATGGAAACTTGATAAAGTCGCGGCGAAAGCTCATGGGGGTCCTCGTTTTTGAATGTGGGCGGTGCAAAACACCGATGAAACGCATTCTGGAAGGCCCTCTTAAAAACTGGAACCAATAAGATTTCAGTTCTTAATACCCAAAACATCTGAAGACTGGCCCGCGCAGCCTTCGCACCCACCCCATCACGAGAAGGAAACACCATGGCACGCACCGTCCAATGCATCAAACTCGGCCAAGAGGCAGAAGGCCTGGACTTTCCGCCCTACCCTGGCGAGCTGGGCAAGCGCATCTGGGAAAGCGTCAGCAAGCAAGCCTGGGCCGACTGGCTCAAGCACCAGACCATGCTGGTCAATGAAAACCGCCTGAACCTGGCCGACGCCCGCGCCCGCCAATACTTGGCCCGGCAGATGGAAAACCATTTCTTTGGCGGCGGCGCAGACGCCGCGGCGGGCTACGTCCCGCCCAGCGCGTAACGCAGCAAAGCGAAGTACAGCGCTGCAAGAAATGGTTTCGCCAAAACCACTTTTTCGGCGGCGGCGCAGACGCTGCGGCGGGCTATGTCCCGCCCAGCGCATAACGAAGCGAAGCGAAGTGCAGCGCTGCAAAAACAGTTTCGCCAAAACCACTTTTTCGGCGGCGGCGCAGACGCCGCGGCGGGCTACGTCCCGCCCAGCCAGTGAGTGATCTAACGCAATAGCGGCAGATCCCGCTTCGGGTACAAACCAAACCCAGCACGGCGCCCTTGTGGCGCCCTTTTTTTTCTGGGCCGCGCGCAAGGCTTGCACGGGCCCGGTGTTCAGCACTTGCATACCCCATGTCCGAGCCCATCGACTGGCTGCCCGACGGCACCCCCTACAGCCCCCGCTTTGGCGACCGCTACCACAGCGAAAACGGGGGGCTGGACCAGGCCCGCCGCGTGTTTCTGCAAGGCTGCGGCCTGCCTGCGGCCTGGGCTGACCAGCCCCAGTGGCGGGTGCTGGAAACGGGCTTTGGCTTTGGGCTGAACTTTCTCGTCACCTGGGCTGCATGGCGCGCCGACCCGC
This sequence comes from Acidovorax delafieldii, assembly GCA_002377855.1. Taxonomy (GTDB): domain Bacteria; phylum Pseudomonadota; class Gammaproteobacteria; order Burkholderiales; family Burkholderiaceae_C; genus Acidovorax; species Acidovorax delafieldii_A. Next base: position 136,283 of record DFQQ01000035.1, read on the forward strand.
AGCGCCCGCGCCTGCTGCACTTCATCTCCACCGAAGCCTGGCCCGTGAGCGCTGCCGACCTGCTGCGCGCCACCAGCGCCCACCCCGAACTGGAGCCCCTGGCCGAGCAACTGCACGCCCAATGGTGGGGCCTGCTGCCCGGCGTGCACCGCCTGGCGTTTGAAGACAGCCGCGTGCTGCTCACCCTGTACGTGGGCGACGCGCAAGAAATGCTGCGCCAGCAGGCGCCCACCGCCGACTCGGTGTACCTCGACGGCTTCAGCCCCTCCGTCAACCCCGACATCTGGAGCGCCCACACCCTCAAAGCCGTGGCGCGCTGCTGCCGCCGTGGCACGCAACTGGCCACCTGGACCATTGCCCGCGCCGTGCGCGATGCGCTGGCCGAGTGCGGCTTTGAAGTGCAGCGCGTGCCCGGCGTGCCCCCCAAACGCGACAACCTGCACGCCACCTACAACCCCCACTGGGAACCTCGCGCCCGCACGGCCACGCTGCCCGATGCCGCCACCCCAACCAGCGCGCAGCATAAGCACTGCATGGTGATTGGTGGCGGGCTGGCCGGGGCTGCGGCAGCCGCCAGCCTGGCCCGCCGGGGCTGGCAGGTGCAGGTGCTAGACCAGGCTAATGAACCCGCTGCGGGCGCATCGGGCCTGCCAGCGGGTGTGTTTGCGCCCCATGTGTCGCCCGACGATGCCGTGCTCTCGCGCCTATCGCGCAGCGGCGTGCGCACCACCTTGCAGCAAGCCAGCCAGCGCCTGCAGGAAGGGCAAGACTGGGGCCCCACCGGCGTGCTGGAACACCGCACCGACGACACCCCCGGCTTGCCCGCCGACTGGCACGAAGGGCCAGGCTCCGACTGGACCATTCCCGCCCCCGAATCAACCCGTGAACAAGCGGGCCTGCCGCCGGACGCAGTGGCCTGCTGGCACACCCGGGCGGGCTGGATCCGCCCGCCCCAGTTGGTGCGGGCCCTGCTGCGTGAACCTGGCGTGACCTGGCGTGGCCAATGCGCCGTGGCAAGCCTGCGCCCCATGCCGGGAACCGATGCCGCCGCCCCCACAGAATGGCAGGCACTGGATGCGCAAGGCCAGGTGCTGGCCCAGGCCCCGGTGGTGGTGATTGCCGCAGGTGCGGGCAGCCCCACCCTGCTGACCGAGCGCTGGCCCCTGCAGCCCGTGCGCGGGCAAGTGTCCTGGGGCCGCTATGCCGCGGACCTGCCGCCACCCGCGCCCTTCCCAGCCAATGGGCATGGCAACGTGGTGCCGTCGTTTGGCGTGGGGCAGACTGACAACCCGGCGGAGCAGGCCACCGAGCGCGCCTGGATCATGGGCTCGACATTCGAGCGCAATGTGACCGAGCTGCCCGCCAGCGCACCAGAGCAACTCGCCGCCCACCAGGGGCAATGGAACAAGCTGCAAACCCTGATGCCGACGGCCGCACGCGCCCTGGCGCCGCGTTTCGAGGCCCGGCTGGCGGCTGGCGAGCTGGCCGCTGGCGCAGCCGCCCCGGTTGAACACTGGGCCGCCGTGCGCTGTACCGCGCCCGACCGCCTGCCTATCGTGGGGCCGGTGGATGCTGCCACGCTGCCCGGCCTGTGGGTGTGCACGGCCATGGGTGCGCGGGGGCTGACCCTGGCCTTGCTGTGTGGCGAATTGCTGGCCGCCCGCCTGAACGGCGAACCCCTGCCGCTGGACGCCAAGCTGGCCCGTGCGCTGGCCAGTGAGCGCATGTGAAAACGTCCGCAAGACCGCCATGCGAGCCGCCGGAAAGCTGATTGACCACCAGCCCGGCGCGCGTTACAACACTTCTTTATATCTATATTTGCATATTAGAAGCACAAAACAATAGTTTGCTTCCATAAGAAGCCCCTCTACATTCGCCGCCATGCATGAATTGGCGTTTGTCTTTGCGGGTTTCGCGGTGGGTCTAATCGTCGGACTCACTGGCGTGGGCGGTGGCTCGCTGATGACGCCCATCCTCATCTTCTTTTTCGGCATCAAGCCCCACATGGCCGTGGGCACGGATTTGCTGTTTGCCGCCTTCACCAAGATGGGCGGCACCGTCAGCCTGGCCCGCCAGCGCCTAGTGCCCTGGAAGGTCGTGGGCCAACTGTGCGCGGGCAGCATTCCCGCCGCCCTGCTGGCGCTGTGGGCCCTGCACACCCTGGGCCCGGCCAGCGCCACCGCGCAGCGCATCATGACCACCACGCTGGGTTTTGCCCTGCTGCTCACGGCCGCCGCCACGCTCTACAAGGCCATTGTTTTCTCTGCCCAGCACCAGGCTGCCCAAAACGCCGCGCGCAAGGCCCACACTGGTGATGCCACCCGCCCGCGCCACTGGAGCCTGCCCGTGCTGCTGGGCGCGGTGATCGGTACGCTGGTCACGTTCACATCGGTGGGCGCAGGCGCCATCGGCGTCACCGTGCTGCTGCTGGTCTACCCCCTGCTGCCGCTGCCGCGCATCATTGGCGCCGACATTGCCTATGCCGTTCCTTTGACCCTGGTGGCGGGCCTGGGCCATGCCTCGCTCGGCTCGGTGGACTGGCCTTTGCTTGCACAATTGCTGGCTGGATCGCTGCCCGGCATCTGGCTGGGCTCGCGCTTGGTCACCCGCACCCCTGAGCGCCTTATCCGCTCTGCCCTTTCTCTGTTGCTCGCCTGGGCGGGCTTCAAACTGATTCTGATCTGAGTGCTTCACGATGTACCAATACACCGACTTTGACCGCCAATTCATTCGCCTGCGCGCCGAGCAGTTCCGCGACCAGCTCGAACGCTGGCAGGCCGGCAAGCTGACCGAAGAGCACTTTCGCCCGCTGCGCCTGCAAAACGGCTGGTACGTGCAGCGCTACGCGCCCATGCTGCGCGTGGCCGTGCCGTATGGCGAGCTCTCCAGCACCCAGTTGCGCGTGCTGGCCCGTGTGGCCCGCGAATACGACCAGCCCGAGCCCGCCCTGCTGGCCGAGGCCCAGGCCACGCAAGAAAAACTGGGCGCCATTCCGCTGGCAGACGGTCGCCGCATCGGCACCAAGCTGAAGTACGGCTATGGCCACTTCACCACGCGCACCAACGTGCAATACAACTGGATTCCACTGTCCAAGGCCGCTGACGTGATGGACCTGCTGGCCACCGTGCAGCTGCACGGCATCCAGACCAGCGGCAACTGCATCCGCAACATCAACAGCGACGCGCTCGCCGGCATCGCCGCCGACGAGATTGCCGACCCGCGCCCTTTCTGCGAAATCTTGCGCCAGTGGAGCACGCTGCACCCCGAGTTCTCGTTCCTGCCCCGCAAGTTCAAGATCTCGATCAACGGTGCGCGCGAAGACCGCGCCGCTTTAGGCTGGTACGACGTGGGTCTGCAGCTGGTGAAGAACGACGCGGATGAGCTGGGCTTCAAGGTGCGCGTGGGCGGCGGTATGGGCCGCACCCCCACCATCAGCCCGGTGCTGCGCGAGTTCCTGCCGTGGAACCAGCTCATGAACTACCTGGAGGCCGTGATCCGCGTCTACAACCGCTACGGCCGCCGCGACAACAGCTGGAAGGCGCGCATCAAGATCCTGGTGAAGGCCGAAGGCCAGGCCTACATCGACCAGGTGAATGAAGAATTCCGCCAGATCGTCGAGGACGAAGGTGGCCCGCACACCATCACCCAGGCCGAATACGACCGCGTGGCCGCGAACTTCCGCGAGCCCGACCTCGACCTCTCGCCCGCCAACGCCGAAACCGAAACGCTGGAGCTGCTGCGCACCGCCGCGAGCGAAGACCGCGACTTCGGCCGCTGGCTCACCAGCAACGTGCTGCCGCACCGCCACCCGCAACTGCGCGCCGTGATGCTGTCGTTCAAGCGCCTGGGCTATGCGCCCGGCGACGCCACGGCCGAGCAGATGGAAGCCGCCGCCGAGCTGGCCGACCGCTTCTCGGGCGGCGAAGCCCGCGTGACGCACGAACAGAACCTGCTGCTGCCCTGGGTGCGCCGCGACCAGCTCCCCGCCCTGTACCAGGCCGCCAAGGCGCTGGGCCTGGCCAAGCCGAACATCGGCCTGCTGACCGACATGATCGCCTGCCCCGGCGGCGATTTCTGCTCGCTGGCCAACGCCCGCAGCCTGCCTATTGCCGAAGCCATCACCGAGCGCTACCAGGACCTGGACGAGTTGTGGGACCTGGGCGAGATCGACCTGCACATCAGCGGCTGCATCAACAGCTGCGGCCACCACCACAGCGGCCACATCGGCATTCTGGGCGTCGACAAGGACGGCAAGGAGTGGTACCAGATCACCCTGGGCGGGGCCGACGGCTCCAACCTCTCGGGCCCCGCCACGCCGGGCAAGATCATCGGCCCCTCGTTCAGCGCTTCGGAAGTGCCAGGCGTGATCGAAGCCCTGCTGAACACCTACCGCACCGAGCGCCAGCCGCTGGCCGACGACGCACAAGGCCCGCGCTACGAACACTTCATCGACACCGTGCGCCGCGTGGGCCTGGAGCCCTTCAAAGCCGCCGCCAACGCAGCCCGCCGCCCCGCTGAAACCGAAACCGCCTGAGGGTTTATCACTATGAAAATAATAGCTGCTCACGAGTACCAGCCAAGCCCTGCAGGCCTGAAAGTCATTGAATTGCCAAACGACGCCAACCCATTTGAGCTGGACCTCTCGGGCGTGGATCGCATCGATCTGCAGTTCCCCAAGTTCACCGACGGCCGGGCCTTCAGCCAGGCCCGCCTGCTGCGCGGCCGCCTGAAGTTTGCGGGCGAGTTGCGCGCCACCGGTGACGTGCTGATCGACCAGCTGGTGCAGATGGCCCGCTGCGGCTTTGACGTGGCCGTGCTGCGCGAAGGCCTGGACATGGCTGACGCCCAGCGCCAGTTCGACCGCTTCCACGCTTTCTACCAAGGCGACGTGACACACCCGCTGCCCCACTTCCGCGAGGCCGCCTGATGAACGCCAGAGACCCCCACGCCATGAACGCAACCGACCTCGCCCGCATCAACGCCGACCTGGGCCGCAACGCCCCCGCCCTGGTCGAATGGGCCCTGGGCCTGGGCCAGCCCTCTATCGTCACTACCAACTTTCGCCCGTTCGAAGCGGTGATCCTGCACATGGTGGCCTCGGTGCAGCGCGATGTGCCCGTGGTTTGGATGGACAACGGCTACAACACCGAAGCCACCTATCGCTTTGCCGACGAGGTGACGAAGCTGCTGGGCCTGAATCTGCAGATCTACCTGCCGCGCCGCTCGCGCGCCCACCGCGAAGCCGTGGAAGGCCCCACGCCCGCGCTGGACGATCCGCGCCATGTCGCCTTCACCGAGGAAGTGAAGCTCGAGCCCTTTGCCCGCGCCCTGCGCGAGACCGCGCCCCAGGTCTGGTTCACCGCCCTGCGTGCCACTGACACCGCCGTGCGCGCGCAGATGGACCCGGTGAGCATCAACCCCGACGGTTTGATCAAGGTGGCGCCGCTGCTGCACTGGTCGTCCAAAGACCTGCACGAATACTGCGTGAAGCACGGCCTGCCCAACAACTTTGACTACGTGGACCCGACCAAGGGCGAAGACAACCGCGAATGCGGATTGCATCTGGCCCACTGAACCCGGACACCCCCATGAACGCCCGCACCGACTCAGCGCTGCTTGAGAAAACCAACAATATGAGCTACCACCTCAACAACTCGCACCTCGACGCCCTGGAAGAAGAAACCATCTTCATCCTGCGCGAAGTCGCCGCCGCCTTCGAGCGCCCCGCCCTGCTGTTCTCTGGCGGCAAGGATTCGCTGGTCATGCTCAAGTGCGCCGAAAAAGCATTTGGCGCGGGCCGCATTCCCTACCCGCTCTTGATGATCGATACAGGCCACAACTTCCCCGAAGTGACGGACTTCCGCGACTTCCGCGCCAAGGAACTGGGCGCCGAGCTGATCGTGCGCAGCGTCGAGGATTCCATGGCGCGCGGCACCGTGCGCCTGGCCCACCCGGGCGAGAGCCGCAACGTGCACCAGTCGGTCACGCTGCTCGAAGCGATTGAAGAATTCCGCTTTGACGCGCTGATCGGCGGCGCCCGCCGTGACGAGGAAAAGGCCCGCGCCAAGGAACGCATCTTCAGCCACCGCGACAGCTTCGGCCAATGGCAGCCCAAGGCCCAGCGCCCCGAGCTGTGGACGCTGTTCAACACCCGCCTGCAGCCCGGTGAGCACTTCCGCGTGTTCCCCATCAGCAACTGGACCGAGCTGGATGTGTGGCAGTACATCGACCGCGAGCAGATCGGCCTGCCCAGCATCTACTACACGCACAAGCGCCAAGTCGTGGACAAGAAGGGCCTGCTGATGCCGGTGACCGAACTGACCCCGCCGCGCGAAGGCGACGTGGTGGAAACGCGCGACGTGCGCTTTCGCACCGTGGGCGACATCACCTGCACCGCGCCGGTGGAAAGCACGGCGGCCACCCCGGCCGAGATCGTCATCGAGACCCTGGCCGCCGACGTGAGCGAGCGCGGCGCGACGCGCATGGACGACAAGACATCGGATGCTTCGATGGAGAAGCGCAAGAAGGACGGGTATTTCTGATGACCACTACCAATTCGATAGCTGCCAGCGCTCAACCAGCAAGCGCTAGAGCCCAAAATGACCATATCTCTGCCCTCAAGTTCATCACCTGCGGCAGCGTGGATGACGGCAAGAGCACGCTGATCGGCCGCCTGCTGGTGGACAGCAAGGCCGTGCTGCAGGACCACCTGGCCGGCGTGCAGCGCCAGGGCGAAACCGACTTGGCTTTGCTGACCGACGGCCTCTCCGCCGAGCGCGAACAAGGCATCACCATCGACGTGGCGTACCGCTACTTCGCCACCGAAGAGCGAAAGTTCATCATCGGCGACGCGCCCGGCCACGAGCAGTACACGCGCAACATGGTGACGGCCGCATCCAGCGCCGACGCCGCCGTGGTGCTGGTCGATGCCACTAAGCTCGACTGGAAGAACCCCAGCCTGGCCCTGCTGCCGCAGACCCGCCGCCACAGCTTGCTGGTGCACCTGCTGCGCGTGCATTCGCTGGTGTTTGCCGTGAACAAGCTCGACGCGGTGGAAGACCCTGCGCTGGCCTGGAAGCACATCCAGGGCGCGCTGCAGTCCTTCGCGCAGGCGGCAGGAATCACCGTGCGCGCCACCGTGCCCGTCTCCGCGCTCAAGGGCTGGAACGTGGTCGATGCCCATGCAGGTTGGTGCGGCTACACCGGTCCCACGCTGCTGCAGGTGCTGGAAGAGTTGCCCAACACGCCCGCGGACACGGCGCTGGCACCGGCCTTCCCGGTGCAGTGGGTCGAAAAGTTCTCGTCGTCGTCGGACACATCCCAGGGCCGCCGCGTGTTTTGGGGCCGCGTAGCCGCGGGCAGCTTCGCGCCCGGCACGGCGGTGCAGATCTTCCCCAGCGGCCAGCTCGCCACCGTGGCCCAGGTGCTGGACCACGCCCGCCGCCCCAAGGACGTGCCGGCAGGCACCAGCGCCGGCATCATCCTCGACCGCGAAGTGGACGTGTCGCGCGGCGACTGGATTCTGGCAGCGCCCACGGCTACTGCCGCAGCACCAGCCGACGACGACTTTGGCGACACCCCTGCCGCTACCCCGGCCTGGCCTGCCAGCCGCGAACTGCGCACCACCATCGCCTGGATGGACGACGAGCCACTCGTGGCGGGCCGTGTGTACTGGGCGCTGCATGGTCACCGGTGGGTCAAGGCCAAGGTCAAGGCCGTGGTGCACAAGCTCAACATCAACACCCTGGCCGAAGAAGCCGCCACGCAGCTCGACCCCAACGCCATTGGGCATGTCCAGCTTGTGCTGCAGGAGGCCATTCCCGCCGCCCCCTTCACTCAGGCCCGCGTGCTGGGTTCGCTGATCCTGGTGGACACGGCCAGCCACAAGACAGCTGGCGCGGTGCTGGTGAACTGACCCAGCGCAACAAAAAATGCCCTGAGTCTCCCTTGCGGGCTCAGGGGCCCTCGCAACCCGCTTGGTGAAGGCCTTAAAATTGCGGGTTTTCACCGACCGACCCCACACGATTCCTGCCATGACCCACGTCGTCTCCGAAAACTGCATCAAGTGCAAGTACACCGATTGTGTGGACGTGTGCCCCGTGGACTGCTTCCGCGAAGGCCCGAACATGCTCGTCATCGACCCCGATGAGTGCATCGACTGCGCCGTGTGCATTCCCGAGTGCCCTGCCAACGCCATCTTTGCCGAAGAAGATCTGCCAGCAGACCAAATCGCCTTCATCAAGATCAACGCCGACCTGGCCTTTGCCGACGGCTGGAAGAGCATCACCAAACGCAAGCCTGCCCTGCCCGACGCCGACGAGTGGAACGGCAAGCCCGGCAAGATCGCTGACCTGGTCAAGTAATGCCTGCTGGCGCTGCCCGCCGCTGCACCGCCCGTTGCCAGAGCATGGCAATGGCGCAGCGGCATGACTCGGCAGCGCCATCCCCCAGCGGGCCCCAGCATCGTCTGTCCCGCCAATGATTCAAGAAACCGATGCCGTCGTCATCGGTGCAGGCCCGGTGGGCCTGTTCCAGGTGTTTCAGCTGGGCCTGCAAGGTCTGTCCGCCCACATCATTGACGCGCTGCCCTACGCGGGCGGCCAGTGCGTGGAGCTGTATGGCGACAAACCCATCTACGACATTCCTGGCGTGCCCGTGTGCACCGGGCGCGAACTGGCTGCCTTGCTGCAGCAGCAAATAGCCCCCTTCAATCCCCAGTGGCACCTGAACACGCAGGTGGCATCGCTGCAACTACAAGCAGAAACCGGGCACTTCCATGTCTCCACCGCCCAGGGCACTACCTTGAGTGCCCGCGCCGTGTTCATCGCTGCGGGCGTGGGCGCGTTCGTTCCCAAGGCCCTCAAGCTGGAAGGCATCGACCGGTTTGCAGGGACACAGCTGCACTACCAGCGCCTTCCCGCAGCTGCATCGCTGCAAGGTCAGCGGCTGGTGGTGCACGGGGGCGACGATGCTGCGGTGGCCTGCGCGGTGCAAGCCGCCACTGCAGGCCAAGCCACCAGCGTGACGCTGCTGTACCGGCGCGACGTATTCAACGCCACGCCCGAAGCGCTGGCCCAGTTGCAGGCCTTGCGCGACGCCGGCCGCATCCAAGTGGTCGTGGGCCAACCCACCGGCATGGACTGCGCCAGCGAGCGGCTGGCCGCGCTGCACATCACCACCCCGGAAGACATCACGGTGGCGCTGCCGCTGGATGTGCTGGTGGTCGCACTTGGGGTATCACCCCGCCTGGGCCCCGTTGCCGACTGGGGCCTGGCGATGGAGCGCAAGCAACTGGTGGTGGACACCGCTACCTTTGCCACCAGCGTGCCCGGCATCTACGCAGTGGGCGACATCAACACCTACCCCGGCAAGCGCAAGCTGATCCTCTGCGGCTTTCACGAAGCCACCCTGGCCGCCTTTGCCGCAGCCGAAGCCCTGAGCGGCAAACCTGTGGCGCTGCAGTACACGACGAGCAGTAAGCATCTGCATCAATTGCTGGGGGTGGGCTCAGCCGGGACCGCTAACGGCTGAAGGCGGCCAGGAGCTGCCGTTTGCCCTAATCAGTCGAGCGTCTGCTCTGACGTCTATTTCAACGGTGGTGGAGCGACGCGGGCGACGGCTGTGCGCCCGAAAGCAGCCTCTCACACCCTCGCTATGCTGGTCGAATCTGGCACGGCTCGGCTGCTGAACCGAGACACAACCCATTGCCGAAAGGCCGTCATGGCGGCGGTACTGAACTGCGCAGACGGTCTCAAGAAATAGATACCTCCCGCCGAACCCAACTGCCAGCGCGGGAGCACCCGTACCCAGTGCTCCTGATGCAATGTGAGGTCCAAGGAACCAGTCGCCACCGGCCACGATACCCACGCCCATGGTGGCGGCAGTCAACAGAGCCTCGTTGTCATTGCTGAGCATCGTGCCCTTGACCGTCACACGGGAAGGCTCTGGCTTGTCTTGCCGCCGGCCTGCCGTTTGCATCAGCTTCCACTCGGGATACGACGCCAGGCCTGTGTAGCCCAGGCAGTTGTGGTCGGTCAGGTCTTGGGGTTTGCGTGGCACGCCACAGCGTTCCAGGTATGACGGCGCAGCACCCAGGATGCGGTGATACGTGCACAGCTGTGTGGCAACCAGGCGGCTATCGGAGAGTTCTCCAATACGGATGGCGGCGTCGAACCGCTCCCCCACGAGGTCTACCATGCGGTCGGCGTACTCCACATCGAGCAGCACGTCCGGGTACGCCACGGAGAATTCGGCAACCATGGCACTGAGCCGCAGCCGGCCCATGGCTGCGGGCAACGACAGCCGCAGTCGACCACGGACTTGAGCTGCGCCCTCTGATGCTTCCTTCTGGGCGTCCGCCAGCAAACTGGTGGCCTGGCGTACCTTGTCCACCAGCTTCGCGCCCTCATCGGTGAGATGCAACTGGCGAGTGGTTCGCTCGACCAACCGAACACCAAGCCGTTGCTCCAAGGCACTCAGCCGCTTGGAGAGCACGGAGGGGTGCCTGCTCTGTGCTCGTCCTGCGGCCGCAAATGACCCATTCTCAGCAAGCGCCAAAAGCGTGCCTAGTTCGTCCGCGTGCTGGCTATCGAGCAGGTCCATGAAGAGATTGAGGTGGACGGCTATGGGAGGGGCGGGGCGCCCAATCCCTCCATTGTGCTCGGACTAACGATTACGCTTGCTTTGCCGCGCGAAGGTGCTGAACCCCGTCAGCAATGAGCAGCACTACGGCACCCCAGATGGGAAGGTAGGTCCACCATTCATCTGCCCCGATGTGTTCTCCGATGAGCAGCGCGACCGCCACCATCAAGACCGGCTCCACATACCCCAGCAGCCCAAAGAGACTCAATGACAGGCGCCGGCTCGCCACGATGTAGCACATGAAGGCAACAGCGCTGATAACAGCCAGCATGACGACCAACGGATAAAGCGCAGTCCGACTGCTGAAGCTGTCTACTGTCGCGGGCTGCCTGAAAACGAACCAGGCAGCCACCGGCAAGGTGAGCAGCATGTCGAACCACAGTCCGCCCAGATGGTCTGTGGCCAGCGACTTTCTCAACACGAAATACGCAGGGAACCCAAGACACACCAGCATCGCCTCCCAGGAGAATCCGCCAGCCTGGACGACCGCGTGGACCACACCGGCCGCGGCGCTGATGGCCGCGGCCTTCTGAAGCATCGAGAGTTTCTCCCGATACAGCACTCGGCCGACCACCAGCATTGAGAGCGGGAGCAGGAAGTAGCCCAATGACACCTGAAGCGCACTGCCGTTCAGCGGTGCCCACATGAACAGCCACTGCTGGGAGCCGAGCAAGGCACTGCTGCACACCAGCGGAAGGACAAGTGTGGGCCTGGCCCGAACACGCTGAGAGATTTCCACCACCCGGGGCCATTCCTTGGTGAGTGCCATGAACAGCGTCACAAAGGGCAATGTCAGCAGCATCCTCAGTCCGAAGATTTCTTCACCGCTCAAAGGATGAAGGAGCGTCGCGTAGTAGTACAGGCCAGCGAAAAGACTCGTGGCGGTGACGGAAAGGGCAACGCCCGCGTACATGATGAATTCCTGCCGTGGGCGGATGAAGTCCACGCCCGGGCGGGCGCGTAAGCCGTAACTATCGCTGGCGTTCTGAGTTGCAGCAATTAGGCTTGATGCACTTCACTCATGCATTTAGAGCACGAGTTCGCGGAGTGCAACAGGAGTCTGCTTTTGGCCCCACAGCGGGCTCACGCTTCCGAGCTGCAATTATGAAGATTGCCGCAAAGCAGTCGCCCAACCTTTAGTAGCTACAGTCAGCAACGGGCCCTAAGCGGCTATACGACCTTGCTCACAGCGGACGCTCCATTCGCACAGCCCCAATCCACACCGGCACCCAGCACCAGCCCCCTCACACCACATACCGCGTGGTCAACAAAATCACCACCGGCATCGTCAACAACGCCAGCATGGTGGACACAGCCACGCTGGCCGTGACCTCATCCTGCGCCACCTCGTAGCGCTGCGCGAACAAGAACACGTTGGCCCCGACCGGCAGCGATGCCGCGACGATCATCACGGCCAGCGGCAGGCCCGAAAGCCCCAGGGCCCAGCCCATGGCGGCGAGCAGCAGCGGGTGCACCACGCACTTGGCCAAGGCGATGCGCAGGGCCGCCTTGGCGTGATGCCCCACACGCGTGAACACCAGCGTGACACCCACCAGCAGCAGCGCCAGTGGTCCCAAGGCCTGGCCCAGCAGTTGCAAGGGTTTGTCCACCACCGCAGGCAGTGCCCAGCCTGTTTGTGCGAACAGCAGACCCGCAATGATGGGCAAGGGAACGGGGTGCAATATGCCGTTGCGCACAGCACCCAGCACCGTGCGCCACATGGGCGGCTGCGCCGCACTGGACTGGCCAGCGTGCTCGCGGGCGGCAGCCAGTTCGAACACCACGGTGGCCGCAGTGAGCAGGATGAGCGAATGCACCGAGATCAGCGTGAACAGCGTCACCAGCCCGGCTTCGCCAAATACCAGCCCCACCAGGGGCACGCCAATCATCAGGGTGTTGCTGAACGTGTTGGCCAGCGCCCGCGCGGCGCCCAGCCGGTTGAATCCCTGCCACGCCAGCGTGGCGCAGTACAGCACGATAAAAGCCGCGAAATAGATGGCAACCGGCCCGAAGTTCAGATCCTCGATATGCACGGTGCTCATGGTGCGAAACAGCAATGCGGGTGACAGCACCATGAAAACGAGGTTGGAGAGGTCTTTGACCGCACTGCCGCGTATCCACCCCTGGCGCCCGGCAGCAAAGCCGATGGCAATAAAAAGCACGACAGGAGCCAGCGAGGCAATGACGGGAGAGTTCAAGACAGCACGCAACCAAGGAAGGGAAAGAACACAGAAACCAGCGCCAGCATACTACCATTTTGATAGCGTACAGCGCTTTACGCACGAGGCCTAAAGCCCATTTTTACTCTTATTCATGTGTACTGCAAGCGCCGTCAACCGCCAGCATGCAGCGCCCATCCGGCCAGTGCGGTGACCAGCACCACCGCCCATGGCGGCACACGCCACCACAGCAGCGCAGCCAACGCCACCAGCACCATCACCCCGTCGGCCACGCTGTGCAGGGCACTGGTCGCAACCGGCTGATAGAGCGCCGCCAGCAGCAGGCCCACCACGGCCGCGTTCACCCCAGCCAACATGCCCCGCGCCCAGGCCCGCTGGCGCAGTGCGGCCCACCAGGGCAAGGCCCCGGCCACCAGCAAAAAGGCAGGAAGAAAAATGGCCAAAATGCCTAGCACCGCAAATCCAGCCCCCGCCCAGCCGGCGGCCATGGCGCCCCCCAAAAATGCAGCAAAGGTGAACAGCGGGCCCGGCACCGCCTGTGCCGCGCCGTAGCCCGCCAAAAAAGCGTCTGGCGATACCCAGCCCGGCGGCACCACGGCCGACTGCAGCAGTGGCAGCACGACGTGCCCGCCGCCAAAGACGAGTGCACCCGCCCGATAAAACGCATCGACCACCCCCCATGCGGAAGCACCGCCGGGTGCCTGCTGCCCTATCGCGGCAGCCCATGGCAGCACCACCAACAATGCGGCAAACGCAGCCAAAAATGCGAACCCTCCGCGGCGCGAATGGGGCAGAGACCAGGCATCGGGCATTCCATCACTCGTGGGATGTTGCGGCGCTGCGCCCGCCGTGGCAGCTGTGCGCCCCCAGGCCCACCATCCCAAAAGACCAGCGCCCACCATCACTCCCATTTGCCCCACCACGCCCGGTTGAGCCAGGGTGACTGCGCAAGCGCCCAACATCAGTGCAGCGCGCCCTGCGCTGGCACACAGGGTGCGCGCCATTCCCCACACGGCCTGCGCCACCACGGCCACAGCCACCACCTTGAGGCCCTGCACCAGCCCCGCAGGCAAAGCCGCGCCACCTGAAGAAAACCCCAACCCCAGCAGAGCCAGCACCAGGGCAGACGGCAGTGTGAACCCCATCCATGCGGCCAGAGCCCCCGCCCAACGGCCTCGCATCAACCCCAGCGCCATGCCTACCTGGCTGCTGGCCGGGCCCGGCAAGAACTGGCACAGCGCCACCAGATCAGCGTAGCTGCGTTCGGTCAGCCAGCGCCGCCGCACCACGAACTCATCGCGAAAGTAGCCAAGATGTGCCACTGGCCCGCCAAAAGACGTGAGCCCCAAGCGCAAAAAGACCCAGAACACTTCCCAGGCGGTGGTGGTAGCGAAAGCGGGTGCAGACGGAGGGCTTTGCGGCATGGACATGAAAACGAAGAGAGAAAACGCAAGGGCTTGGCCGTGCATCAGCGGGGGGCGGGGCTTTACTCTGCCACAGGAAGGGCAACGTGTTGTGTCAGCGGCATCGGCACACGGAACGTGCCAATGCGCATTCCCAGGCAGCCCCCCTAAGGCCCGCACCCGAGCGGCCTGCGGCGTATCGGCCACCCTCGAGTAGACAGCGGTGCTGCCAAACTGCCCGCGATAGCTAATGAATGAATTTGAACGAAGCCATGTCATGCGTTGTCATACAACAAGAACAAAAGTGCTGAAGCCACAACGCTTAAACAATCTTCGTAGCCACCCGCTTGTTGCTATTTCGTTTAAGGACTTTCCCTAGCCAAGCGGCTACTCGTTAGACGGAAACTCTGTGATTTCACAGGGGACAAGAGCTCGACAGCATTCCGCCCCGAGGTTTGCCATCTCTTGTATGGAGTCCAATCAGGTTGTACGATGACCAACAACATTCACACTTTGGAGACAGTCCATGTCCATGATCCGTCGCACCGCCGTTGTGGCCGGCTTTGCCCTGCTGGCCACGGCCAGCGCATTCGCTCAAAACGCCGCCGAGTGGCCCACGAAGACGCTGCGCATCATCGTGCCCTACCCACCTGGCGGCAGTTCGGACATCATTGCGCGCTCAATCAGCCAGGTGCTCTCCGAAGCACTGAAACAGAGCGTGATCGTGGAGAACAAGGCTGGGGCCAACGGCAACCTGGGCGCCGACCTGGTGGCCAAAGCCGAGCCAGATGGCTACACCATGCTGCTGTGCGATGTGGGCGCGCTGGCCATCAGCCCATCGGTTTACACCAAGCTCTCGTTCGACCCCTCCAAGGATCTGCGCGGCGTGACCATGCTGGCCTACTCGCCCCACCTGCTGGTGGTCCACCCTTCGGTCCCGGCGAACAACCTCAAGGAACTGGTCGCGTATTCCAAGAAGAATGACGTGAACTTTGCCGTGACGGCGACAGGCAGCGCCCCGCACCTGGCGGGCGTGGCGCTGGAGCGTGCGAGCGGCGCCCGCTGGCAGTACATCCCCTACAAAGGCGGCGTGACCGCCATCCAGGACACGGTGGCCGGCCAGACGCAGATCCTGATGAATGGCATGCTGGCCACCCTGCCCCAGGTACAAAACGGCAAGCTCAAGGTGCTGGGTGTTTCCAAGGCCACCCGCATGCCACTGATCGGCGACGTGCCCACCATTGCCGAGCAAGGCGTGCCAGGGTACGAATCGGGCACTTGGCAAGGCGTGCTGGTGCCGCGCGGCACCCCGGAAGCGGTCGTGCAGAAGTTGAACAAGGCGCTCATCACCGCCATCCGTGCACCGGAAATCCGCTCGCGCCTGGCCGGCCAGGGCGCTGAAGTGGTCACCATGACGCCCGCAGAGCAAGACCAGTTTTTCGCCAAGGAGCGCGCACGCTGGGCCAGCGTCGTCTCTGCGGCCAAGATCAAGCTCGACTGAGGCTGAAAGCGCGGCGGTGCAAAGCCGCCAAAGCGGCTGCGAACTGGTTGCGGGTTCGATCACAATGGAGCGCACGCCTGGCCCCTGCTGGCCAGGCCCCCCCCAGACTTCAGAAACCTGACTTGGCCGCATGACATCCCACCGCCACCCCAGCTTGCCCATGCCCTCCCCCACAGCCCATGAACTCAAGGCCGCTCGGGTAGCGGCCGGCTTGAGCCAGGTGCAGGCGGCCGAACTGATGGGCTACCCGGTGCAGCAGGGGAGCCGTGGTGGCCTGCAATCTCGTACATGGCAGGCGCTGGAGAGCGAATCCGATGACCGCACCATGCAAGGGCCCGTCTTCGCGATGTTTTTGTTGTTGACTGGCCAGCACCCCACCCACACGCTGGCTGCCGTAACGCACCCTGGCACCGACGAGTAAAGCCGCTCGCCAGCGTCACGCTGGCGCTACCCGGGGCGATGGACGAGCCCCCTTTTTCTCTCGACAGCAGCGCGCCTTGCGGCCGCTGCAACTGCGTTCGGTCTCTCGCCCACGCTTGGCACCCATGCCAAGGGGACCCAGCCTTCATGGATGACCACCGGCTCAATAGTGCGAGTCGTTTTGGGATGCTGCGCCCGCCATTAAAGCGCAAGCAGCTATTATTTTAATAGCAAAACAATTGACAGTGAGGATGGATTCACCTTCCTCCACGCCCACAGTCACCCCAGGGACCGGCTTCTTCCAAGCTCCGTCTGCCCTGCACAAAACCCTTTTCTGTAGTCAAGTTAAACTCCTTGCGAAGACAATCATTGTCTAGTCAATTAAATTCGCCTGCATGACTCCTCAGGCCGAATTTCCTTCCCTCAAGGGCTTCTACAGCACAGAAAAGATCTACGACGCACACCAGTTGAACCCCGAAAACAGCGTGGGCTATCTGATGCGCAAGGTCATGTCGTCGATCCGCACCCAGGCGGACGCCCAACTGGCGTCACACGACCTGACTTACGCGCAATGGCTGCCCCTGTTCAAACTGGCCCTGCGCGAGCAGGCCACGGTGGCCAGCCTGGCGCGCGACCTGGAAACCGACCCGGCTTCCATGACCCGGGCGCTGGACCGAATGGAAGCCAAGGGCTTGGTGGTGCGCGAGCGCTCTACGGTGGACCGGCGCGTGGTGCAACTCCATCTCACGCCCGAAGGCCAACGCATCGCCGCATTGGTCCCGCCCGTGCTGGCGGATGTGCTCAACGGCCACCTGAGCGATTTCAGCCACGAAGAGTGGCAGTTGCTGCTGAGCATGCTGCGCCGCATGCTGGCCAATGGGGAAGCCCTGCGGCAAAAGTCCGCTCCCATCGAAAACCCCGCGGACTGAACACAGCCCACCGCCATGGCCCCGACCCAGGAGATTTTTGTGAACCCGCCCGCCCAGAACCGCATCAACGCCACACACGCCACCAGCCCCCGCCCCAGCGTGCATTCCGTGAATCCGCTGCAAGCCGCCCGCCTCTGTGCTTTCGATGGCCCACCGCAGCCCACCACCCGCTTGGCCGAAGCGGCCCACCTGGCTGTGTCGTCCGCGGCTTTGGCGGCTGCGTTGCTGCTCGTCGGCTGTGCCAGCCCCGGCCCAGCGCACACGCCACTGGCGCAGGCCACGCCGGCCAGTGTGGGCCTGGGCGCCGCCGCCACTGAAACGGTGGCGCGATCACAGTGGTGGAAGGCATTGGGCGATGAGCAACTCGACAGCCTGATTGACACCGCGCTGAGCGGCAACCCCAGCTTGGCCGTGAGCCGCGCCAGGCTGGAGCAGGCCGTGGCGCTGAGCCAGGTGCGCGAGGCCGCCAACGGCCCACAGGCAACGCTGGGCGTGGACGCGACACGGCAGCGCTATACCGCCAATGGCCTGGTGCCAGCGCCCGTGGCGGGCAACACCTATAACAGCGGCACGGTGCAGGCCAGCCTGTCATGGTCTCCCGACTTTTTCGGTCAGCACGCGGCCGAGTTGCAGGCGGCGCTGGGCCAGGCCCGCGCTGCGCAAGCAGACGCGGCCGCCGCAGCCAATGCCCTAGCCGCCCAGGTGGGGCGCAGCTATGTGGCGCTGGCCCGCCTGGTCGCGCAACGCGACGTGGCCGAGCGTGCACTGGCCCAGCGCGAAGAACAACGCCGCCTGACCCAACAGCGCACGGCCGCCGGCCTGGACAGCCAGGTCGAACTGACCCAGGCCCAAGGTGCCGTGCCCGACGCCCGCACGCAAATCGAGGCGCTGGAGGAACAGATCACGCTGGGACGCCGCCAGTTGGCCGTGCTGACAGGCCAGGCGCCCAACGCCCTGCCCTCTGTGGCCCCCCGGCTGGCCGCACTCGACCCCCTGGCCGTTACGGACATGCTGGGCGCCGACCTGCTGGGCCGCCGTCCCGACGTGGTGGCCGCGCGCTGGCGCGTGGAGGCAGCCACCCAGGGCGTCAACAGTGCCCGCAGCGAGTTCTATCCCAACATCAACATCGGCGCCTTCATTGGGCTGAACGCGCTGGGGCTGGACAAGCTGCTCAACGGCAGCTCGCGCCAGATGGGTGTGACGCCCGCACTGCGACTGCCCATCTTTGACGGTGGCCGCCTGCGCGCCCAACTGAGCGGCCGCCAAGCAGAACTGGACGCCGCGATTGCGCAGTACAACGGTGCAGTTCTCGACGCGGTGAAAGAAGCGGGCGACGCCCTGGCGTCCATCCAGTCACTGAGCCGCCAGCAGGCCTTGCAGGACGAGGCCGTGGCCAGCGCTGAAAAAGCCTACCAGTTCGCCCAGGAGCGCTACCGCGCCGGACTGGGCAGCTACCTGGTGGTGCTGAGCACCGAGAGCCAGGTGCTGGCCCAACGCCGCCTGGCCGTGGATTTGCGCGCCCGACAGCTCGACACGCGCCTGGTGCTGATGAAGGCCCTGGGCGGCGGCTGGAGCGACGACACCGCGGTGCTCCAGACCGCCATTGCACGCTGAACCGTCGCGTTCGCCGCGAACCAGCACAGCGCACAACAACACACAACAACCCATTCCTGAAAGATCACTGCCATGAGCGAACCCCTCACCCGCAATGAAACCAACACGGCCCGCCGACGAGGCCTCACGCTGATTGCTGCTGCCGTCGCATTGGCAGGCTTGGGCTGGGGTGGCTGGCACTGGGCCAACGGGCGCCACGTCGAGAGCACGGACAACGCCTACGTGGCAGGCAACGTGGTTCAGATCACACCGCAGGTGGGCGGCACGGTGGTGTCGATTGGTGCGGACGATACCGACTACGTCAAGGCCGGCCAGCTGCTGGTCAAGCTGGACCCCGCCGACGCCCGCGTGGCGCTGGAGCAAGCCGAAGCGCAACTTGCCCAGACGGTGCGCGAAGTGCGCACGCTGTACGCCAACAACTCCACGCTGAAGGCGCAGGTGAGTCTGCGCAGCGCAGACCTGGCCCGTGCCCAGGCCGACGCTGCCCGCATGCAGGACGACGTGGCGCGGCGTGCGCCCCTCATGGCCAGCGGCGCAGTCGGCAAGGAAGAGTTTCAGCACGCCAACGCGCAGTTGGCAGCGGCCAAGAGCACCGTGGCCGCCGCCCAGGCTGCCGTGGTGGCTGCACAAGAGCAACTGGCCGCCAGCCAGACCCAGACGGAAGGCACATCGGTGGAGCAGCACCCTAACGTGCAGCGCGCCGCAGCGCGTGTGCGCGAGGCGTATTTGGCCGTACAGCGCGCGCAGTTGCTGGCCCCGCTGGATGGGCACGTGGCCAAGCGCGGCGTGCAAGTGGGGCAGCGCGTTCAGGCCGGCGCACCCCTGATGACCCTGGTGCCCCTGCATGACCTGTGGGTGGACGCCAATTTCAAGGAAAGCCAGCTCAAGGCCTTGCGCATCGGCCAGAGCGCCGAGCTGGAAGCCGATGTGTACGGCACCAAAGTGGTCTACCACGGCACAGTCACGGGCCTGGGCGCAGGCACTGGCGCTGCGTTTGCCCTGCTGCCCGCGCAAAACGCCACGGGCAACTGGATCAAGGTGGTGCAGCGGGTGCCGGTGCGCATTGCGCTGGATGCGAAGGAGGTGGCCGAGCATCCCCTGCGCGTGGGCTTGTCGATGGAGGTGAAGGTGGATACGGCCGACCAGAGCGGCAAGGCCCTGGCCGACACGCCGCGCGCCACCCCCGTGGCCGCCACGGCGGTGTTTGACCAACAATTCAAGGCCGCTGACGAAGAGGTGGCGCACATCATTGCTGCCAACCTGGGGCGCAAACCTGTGGCTGCCGCTGCACCCAGCGGGCACAAGGCAGTGAACCAGGCTTCTGCTCCCCAGGGCCAGAAACACGCGTCGGCGCCTGTGCCTGCTGCCGTACTCGCGCCCGTGGTGCAGTAAACGGGGCGCCCCATGAGTGCTGCCAACCCCACAGCAGGCCAAGCGCCTGCAACGCCGGGCCCTGCCTCTACCACTGCAGCGCCTGCGGGCGCGCAGCCCTCCCCTGCGCCGGCTCCACCGGGGCCTCCTGCGGGCTATCCTCCTTTGCAGGGCACTGCGCTGCTGCTGGGCACCCTGTCGCTGTCGCTGGCCACGTTCATGAACGTGCTGGATTCGTCCATTGCCAACGTCTCCATTCCCGCCATTGCCGGCGACCTGGGCGTGAGCCCGGGCCAGGGCACCTGGGTCATCACCAGCTTTGGCGTGGCCAATGCCATCTCGGTGCCGCTCACGGGCTGGCTCACGCAGCGTTTTGGCGCGGTGCGGCTGTTCACCATGAGCGTGCTGCTGTTCGTGCTCACGTCCTGGCTGTGCGGCTTTGCCTCGTCGCTGGAGATGCTGGTGCTCTTTCGCGTGCTGCAGGGCCTGGTCGCCGGGCCGATGATCCCGCTGAGCCAAACCCTGCTGCTGGCCAGCTACCCACGCGCGCTGGCGGGCACCGCTCTGGCGTTGTGGGGTGTGACCACGCTGGTGGCGCCCGTGGTGGGGCCACTGCTGGGCGGCTGGATCACCGACAACATTTCCTGGCCGTGGATCTTCTACATCAATGTGCCGGTGGGCCTGCTGGCAGGGGCGCTTACCTGGGGCATCTACCGCAAGCGAGAGACACCCATTCGCAAGCTGCCCATCGACACGGTGGGCCTGTCCCTGCTGGTGCTGTGGGTGGGCGCGCTGCAGCTCATGCTCGACAAAGGCAAGGAGCTGGACTGGTTCGCCTCGGGCGAGATCATCGCCATGGCCGTGATTGCGGTCGTCGCATTTGCCGTCTTCCTGGTGTGGGAGCTAACCGAGAAGCACCCGGTGGTGGACCTCAAGCTGTTCAAGGGCCGCAACTTCACCTGTGGCGCGCTGGCGCTGTCGGTGGCCTACGCGCTGTTCTTCGGCAACGTCGTGCTGCTGCCGCTGTGGCTGCAGCAGTGGATGGGCTACACCGCCACGTCGGCCGGCATGGCACTGGCGCCGGTGGGTGTGTTCGCCATCTTGCTCACGCCGCTGGTGGGCAGGAAGGTGGGCCAGTGGGACCCGCGCCGCATGGCCACGGGGGCATTCGTCGTGTTCAGCACCGTGCTGTGGATGCGCTCGCAGTTCACCGTGCAGACGGACTTCATCCACATCCTGATCCCGACACTGCTGCAGGGTGCGGCCATGGCGTTCTTCTTCATTCCGCTCACCACGCTGACGCTGGCAGGCATTGCGCCCGAGCGCATTCCGGCAGCGGCAGGGTTGTCTAACTTTGTGCGCATCACCGCCGGGGCCATGGGCACGTCGATTGCCACTACGCTGTGGGAGAGCCGCGCCGCCATGCACCACGCGCACCTGACCGAAGGCTTGGTGCAGGGGCAAGGGGTTTTCGCGCAGACGCTGGACGGGCTGGTGGCGTCGGGCCTCACGCAGATGCAGGCCCTGGCGCAGATCAACCGGCTCATCGATCAGCAGGCCTTCACGCGCGCTGCCGATGACATCTTCCTCGGCTCTGCCGGTCTGTTTCTGCTGCTGATTGGCCTGATCTGGCTGACCAAGCGGCCCGCGCATGCCAGCGGCGGCGGCGCGGACGCGGCCGGCGCCCACTGATGCATGGGCCCGGCGCAAAGCCCAAAGCACCTGGGCTTTGCAAGGGCATCCATTGCGGATCAGACAACCCGGTTGGGTGCGGGAGCCCGCAGGTGCGCCGGCAGCCGCCCCCTGCAGCCCTGCAATCACCTTCAACGGCTCAGCCCCCATACTCGGGGACTTCACCTTCCAAGGAACCCTCAGATGAGCTTAGTGATTCGCGATGCGTCGCCCAGTGAAAAGCGAGGCAATGCCATGGCCGCCGCTCTCGCCAAGGAACAGCTGGAATACGCCAAACAGATTGTCCAAAGCGTTCTTCCACAAAACGCAGGAGATGGCGCCCTCATTGGCGCCGTGATGCAAGCGATTGCGATGAACTACGCAGCGGTGCCCCAGCCCAACCGGTAAAGGCACTCCCCTATGTGGCCGCGATAGCGCCCAAGAGGCCGCAGCGACATCGCCTGAGCGAGGCGCCCTGGCATGGAGATCCCCAGCGTGCAGCGCTCACGGGCCGTGACATCAGGGCCCTAAGCGGTCTTGATCCCGCTTTTTTCCAGTGCAGCAAATGCCGTGGTCAGTGCGGCAAACTCTTTCGGGGTCACCGTACCGTCGCGTTGGCCGGCCCCATCCATCACCTGCAGCACGGCCTGCGAAACGATGCTTGTAGATTTGCCCCCCTGGGTGTCTGCTAGCCCCCGTAGAAATTCACCGCGTGAGATGGCGCCGTCCTTGTCGGTGTCCAACCCGGCGCTCAGCTGGTCTTTTTGCGCGTCCGTCGCGCCAAACTGGCTCAGCAGCGCCTGAAAATCTTCTGTGGAAACAGAGCCGCCCTTGGCAGATGTGGTGGTCATTCCCGAAGTGGCACTGGATATGGCGGGCGCACCGTGCGACGCCGCCCGCCCAGCCACCCCGGCCAGGGCCTGCGCCTGCGGACTCAGCTGCACCACCGATGCAGGCCCTGCTTCAGTGTCTGAAGGCCGGCGAACGGCGACAGGCGCCTTGCCCGAGCCACCTGACGCGTTGAAGATGAGAGAGGCCACCGAGGCCAGGCCAGAAATGAGGGGTGACATCGCGCTGCGCTCCTGTAGGGGGCGAAACGCCAGCACCTTGCTTCGCCCAAGGCCGCAGCTTCGCCCGATGCCACAAGGGTACCCAGGCGGCTGGGCGGCAATCTGCCCATAACGCAGCACTTTTGGCCCTATTTCAGTACATAGCTGGCCAGCACAGATTGCACTTCGTAAATGCTGAGTCTTTTGTTGAACTGCTTCTGAAACGGTGTGGCGCTGCCAGATATCCAGATCTTCAACTCTGCGTCCAGGTCCAGCGTGCCACCGGTTTCAATGCTGAAGTGGGTGATGCTCCTGTACGGCAGCGAGTGGTACTCCACCTTGCTGCCCGTGAGACCCTGTTTGTCAACCAACACCAGCCGCTTGTTGGTGAACACAAAATAGTCGCGGATGAGCTGGTAAGCGTGCTCCACCACTTCGCCGGGCGCGAGCACCTTGGCAAATTCCTGCTGAATCTGCACCGCATCGATCTTGGACGCATTGCCCATCACGGCATCGAATAAACCCATGTGACATCTCCCTTGAATGCAAAAATTGCGCAGATGCTGCGCGCGATCCACATGCGGCCCCCAAGGCCACGTCGTCTGTACCGCGTGGCCGCCT
This sequence comes from Acidovorax delafieldii, assembly GCA_002377855.1. Classification (GTDB taxonomy): domain Bacteria; phylum Pseudomonadota; class Gammaproteobacteria; order Burkholderiales; family Burkholderiaceae_C; genus Acidovorax; species Acidovorax delafieldii_A. The sequence goes on from DFQQ01000035.1 coordinate 159,683, forward strand.
CCGTCACTGCTACCCTGTGTTCCCACAGGGCAGAAAGCAGACTTGTAGCGCGCCACCACCGCTCGGCCATTGGCCAGTTCGTGGGGGGCCACGCTCAAGGCCATTGATCGTGCGCTCCATCGTGAGACCCTTTCTGGCACTGGCACGCGGCCCCGGCCCGGCTCGCCGCATTGCTGCTCCGTCGCTCTTCATGGTAGCCCCCTGACCATGGCAGGGCCGCGGTCCTGGCACGCCGCGCTGAATTTCTCTTGGTGCACCACCTGCCTCCGTGGACCAGACCCCCACGCGCGTGTCGGAAAACCCTGACCCGCAGGCAGGCCGGCGGCCTGCAAGGTCCGCAACGTCTTGACCCAACAATGCACTCACCACAACACAACGAGGAAGTGCCATGTCCCTTTCGCTGATTCTCTTGATCGTTCTGATCCTGATCCTGATCGGAGCCCTGCCCACCTGGGGACACAGCCGTTCTTGGGGGTACGGACCCAGCGGCGGGATTGGTTTGGTGGTACTCATTCTGATCGTTCTGCTGTTGATGGGCAGGATATGACCACCCTACGCGGCACGGGCGTGTAAGACACGCGCGCACCCCCAAAGAAAGGCCCTTAGCGGGCCTTTTTTGCGTCTCCTGCAAATTTCTCACTTCCCTTTCGTCCCGTACTGACTCAGAAATAGTGCAAATTTGATTTATTTGAAATATAACCTGATAAAAATATAGAATACAGAATCCACCCCCACGCTTCGGCAACCGCCATGCCTTTCTCACTGCCCCGCCCGATCAGCATGCGCTCGTTCCAGATACGGCTGCTCAATGGGATCCTGCTGGCAAGCGTCGGCTTTGGTGTGGTGTTGCTGCTGCTGGGCTGGTCTGGGGTGATCGCGCCGCCGCGCTACTGGAGCGAAGTGCTCATCTCCGGCATTTTGTTCATGCTCGCTTTGTGTACGGTGGTACGTGCCGCCCCGCAGTACTACGTGGCGGTAGCGGGAACCATGTCCGTAGGCGTTCTGGTCCTGTTTTCCTATGCGCTTTTGCAATCGCAAGCCAATGAACTGCGTGCCTTGTGGTTCCCCATCGGCGTGGGCTCCACCTATATCCTGCTGGGCAAGCGCGCGGGGCTGGCGTACACGCTGGTCTGTCTGGCGGTGGTGCTGGGCACCAACAGCAGCCAAGCCGCGGGATATACACGCCATGCGCTCATCGTCTTCACGCTGGCTATTTCGCTCAGCAGCATGTGTTTTTACATCTTTGTTTCGCACGCGCAGCGCCTGTACCAGCACCTCTCGCAGCGCGAGCAGCAGTACCGGCTGCTGACAGACGGCGCCGAAGAAGTGATCTGGCGGCTCAACCCCGACATGACGGTGGCCTACGTGAGCCCCGCTGATGAGAGACTGCGAGGTGTGCCAGCGCATGAAATCATTGGACAGCCCATCTACAGCGCGCTGGGGGCCGACGGAGCCCAGCGGCTGGACGAGGCCATTCGCAGCGGCGACCGGCTGCTCACCCTTCCACTCCAATGCAAGAACGGCGAGGTGCGCTGGTTTGAAATGTCGGGCCGGGCGTTCTTTGACGCCCAGGGCAGGCGGGCCGGTTACCACAGCATCGGCCGCGACGTGACCGAGCGTTTGCGCCTGGAGCGCATCTTGATGGAAGAGCGCCAACTGCTGGAAGCACGGGTGCAGGAACGCACCGCCGCGCTCTCCATCGCCAAAGAAGCGGCCGAGGCCGCGCTGCGAACCAAAACGATCTTTCTGGCCAATATTGGGCACGAACTGCGCACCCCCATGACGCTGATCATGGGCATGACGGAATTGGCGCTGTCACGCACCACCGAAGCTCGCGTGCGACCCATGCTGGAAAACGCCCAGAGCGCGGCACGCAACCTCATGGTGATGTTGAACGATCTCATCGACTTGGCTGCGCTGGAAGCACGGCAGGTCCCCTTCAGGTCCGTGCCATTTTCCATGCGCGATGTGGTGGCCTCCTCGGTGAGTCTGCTGGCTCCCAAGGCTGCGGACAAGGGCCTGGCCCTCGAACTCGTGACCACGGCAGCCCTGCCAAGGGAGCGCCATTTGGGCGACGCCGACCGCATCCAGCAGGTGCTGGTGAATCTGCTGGACAACGCGGTGAAGTTCAGCCATGCAGGCGCTATCCGCGTCGAACTGGGCACGCAAGGCGGTGCAGCCGACGCCACGACATGGACATTGCGGGTGATTGACCAAGGCATCGGCATCGCCGCCGAAGACCAACCCCGCCTGTTTACCCTTTTTGAGCAGGTGGACGGCTCGGCCACCCGGCCATTCGAAGGTGCGGGGCTGGGCCTTGCGCTGTGCAAGCGGATGGTCGAGGGCATGGGCGGAAGCCTGGGGGTGCAAAGCGAGCTCGGCAAGGGCAGCTGCTTCTGGGTGATCCTCCCTCTGCCCCGTGCCGCAATGGACTGATACCAGGTACGAGTGCAGGCTGCCTAGCGGTCTCGGTACCCCCGCAGGCGAGGCCCCTCGCGCCAGGTCAGCGCGCCGCTTGGGGCTGCAGCAAATCCTGCTGCGCCGCCACCGTTTCACGCAAAAACGCCCACGTCACCTGCATACGGGCCAGGTGCTTGGCCTCGGACGGCATGCTCATCCAGAACGTGCGGGTGAATCGCGCCTCCTGCGGCAGCACACGCGCGAGCACCGGATCCCGATCGGCCAGAAACGCGGGCAGCACCGCTAGCCCCGCGCCCGCGCGAACGGCCTCGTACTGCGCCGTGATGCTGGTGCTGCGAAACGCAAAGCGCTCGGGCTGGTGCAAGGCATCCAGAAACTGCAGTTCCTTGGTGAACAGCAAGTCATCCACATAGCTGACAAACGCATGGTGGCGCAGGTCTTCGCGCGCAGCCACCAGCGGTCTGCGTGCCAGGTATTCGCGCTGCCCGTACAGATGCAGGGTGTAGTCCGAAAGCCGGCTCACGATGACCGAGCCGCGGGTGGGCCGCTCCAGCGATATCACGATATCGGCCTCGCGCCGCGACAGGTGCAGCATGCGCGGCAACGCCAGCAGGTCGATGGAGAGATGCGGATGCTTGCGCGTGAGGTGCGCCAGGTGGGGCGCGAGGATCAGCGTGCCAAAGCCCTCGGTGGCCCCCACCCGCACCAGGCCCGAAGGCCCTTCGTGCGATGCGGGCGCAGCTCGCTCAGCGCCCAGCACGGCAGACTCCATGGTCTCCACCACGGGCAACAGCTGGCGCCCCGCTTCGGTCAGCCGGTGGCCACCGGCCTCACGGGCAAACAGGGCCGCGCCCATCTGCTTTTCCAGCGCCTGAATGCGGCGCGACACGGTGGTGTGCTCCACAGCCAGACGGCGGGCCGCCCCGGCCAGGGTTCCCGCGCGGGCCAGTTCCAAAAAATAACGAAGGTTGTCCCAATCCATGGTCCGGCCTCATTCAAGCAGCAGAAATGTGCATTTATGCAGATCAAAAGTGCACAAATTCATATTGTCATTCTATTTTTGCACGCCTACGATGCGGCAGTCGGTGTTGCTTAACACCCCAGGTCCGAGACAACCCTTTGAGGAGACAACATGAACGCCCCCACTTCCACCGCCGTACTGGCCCCCACCGTCAAGCTGCTCATTGGCGGCCAGTTTGTTGAATCCAAGACCACGCAGTGGCGCAACGTGGTCAACCCCGCCACGCAAGAGGTGCTGGCCCGCGTACCGTTTGCCACGCCTGAAGAAATCAACGCCGCCGTGGCCTCAGGCAAAGAGGCTTTCAAGACCTGGAAGAAGACGCCCATCGGCACCCGCGCCCGCATCTTTTTGAAGCTGCAGCAACTCATCCGCGAAAACATGGGCGAGCTGGCCGCGCTGCTGACGGCCGAGCAAGGCAAGACCCTGCCGGATGCCGAAGGCGACGTCTTCCGCGGCCTGGAAGTGGTGGAGCACGCTGCCGGCATCGGCAACCTGCAACTGGGCGAGCTCGCCAACAACGTCGCCAATGGCGTGGACACCTACACCGTGATGCAGCCGCTGGGCGTGTGCGCGGGCATCACCCCCTTCAACTTCCCGGCCATGATCCCGCTGTGGATGTTCCCGATGGCCATTGCCACGGGCAACACCTTTGTGCTCAAGCCTAGTGAGCAAGACCCGATGGTGACCATGCGCCTGTGCGAGCTGGCGCTGGAAGCCGGCATTCCGCCCGGTGTGCTGAACGTGGTGCACGGCGGTGAAGACGCCGTGAACGCCATTTGCGACCACCCCGATATCAAGGCCATCAGCTTCGTCGGCTCCACCAAGGTGGGCACCCATGTCTACAACCGCGCCAGCCTCAACGGCAAGCGCGTGCAGTGCATGATGGGCGCCAAGAACCACGCCATCGTGGTGCCCGATGCCAACAAGGAACAGACCCTGAACGCCCTGGCCGGTGCGGCCTTTGGCGCCGCAGGCCAGCGCTGCATGGCGCTGTCGGTCGTCATTCTGGTGGGTGAATCGCAAAAGTGGATTCCTGAGCTGGTGGACAAGGCCAAGACCCTCAAGGTAAGTGGTGGCACTGAAAAGGGCACCGACGTGGGCCCCGTCATCTCCTGCGCTGCCCGCGACCGCGTGGTGGGCCTGATCGAGCGCGGCATTGCCGACGGCGCCACGCTGGAGCTGGACGGCCGCAACCCCAGCGTGCCCGGCTACGAAAAGGGCAACTTTGTGGGCCCCACCATCTTCAGCGGCGTGAAGCCCGGCATGTCCATCTACGACCAGGAAATCTTTGGCCCCGTGCTGTGCCTGGCCGCAGCCGACACGCTGGACGATGCCATCGAGTTCATCAACGCCAACCCCAACGGCAACGGCACCGCCATCTTCACGCAAAGCGGCGCTGCGGCCCGCAAATTCCAGGAAGAGATCGACGTGGGCCAGGTCGGCATCAACGTGCCAATCCCGGTGCCCGTGCCCATCTTCTCGTTCACCGGCTCGCGCGCTTCCAAGCTGGGCGACCTGGGCCCCTATGGCAAGCAGGTGGTGATGTTCTACACCCAGACCAAGACCGTGACAGCGCGCTGGTTTGACGACAGCACCGTGAGCCAGGGGGTGAACACCACGATCAGTTTGAAGTGAGGTGCTGAGGTGCTGACGAGAGCGCCGCACCCCTACACCCGTTCGGGCTGAGCTTGTCGAAGCCCTGCGCACCATCCCGGCCCATGCTCCCCTACCCGTTCACGCTGAGCCTGTCGAAGCGCCGCGCAAGGCTTCGACAGGCTCAGCCCGAACGGTGGGGGGATAGCGCGAGGGGTTCACTCGCCGTTCTGTCTGGGCATGCCGAAAGCCCTCAACACCATGCGTTGGCAGTGTTAAAACCAGACCATGCAATGCAAACATCCATGGATCAAAGCGGCCCCCTGGCCTGCCAATGCCCTGCTGCTCAGTGCAGCCCTGCTGACCAGCCCCAGCGCCCATGCGCAAGCCGGTGCCGCCTGCAAACCCACGGGCACCGTGGCCGAGGTCAATGCCTGCGCGGTGCAAGACTTTCAAGCGGCAGACACCACCCTCCAGATCCTGTACGAAGACGTGATGCGCGCCCTGTCGGCCCACGAACGCCCGCAACTGCGGCAGGAACACTCCGCCTGGGTGCGCGAGCGCACGGCGCAATGCAAACGCGAAACGCAAGCCACCGAAACCCAGCCCGAAGGCCCGCGCCTGTACCACCAGTGCATGACACGCAAGACGCAAGAGCGGCGCAAAGGCCTGATGCGCTGGCTGAGCAACGACAGCCCGGCCAAGCCGTGATGACTTGCCAAGCACCACCCCACACCGTTCGGGCTGAGCCTATCGAAGCCAGGGCGCAAGGCTGGCAAGCCCTTCGACAAGCTCAGGGCGAACGGGGTGGACTGATCAAACCACGCGTTCTCCTGCACCCGTTCAGGCTGAGCCTGTCGAAGCCTCGCACAGCGCTTGCACAGACCGAATCCGCCCCCAGCGCCACACCACAAAACAAGAGACAACGCCATGGACTTTGAGCTGACCGAAGAACAACGCGCCTTTGCCCAAACCGCCCGCGACTTTGCCCTGGCCGAACTGGCCCCGCACGCTGCCGAGTGGGACGCCGAGGCCATCTTCCCCAAAGAAGCCATTGCCAAGGCGGGCGAGCTGGGCTTTTGCGGCCTGTATGCGCCCGAAGCCGCTGGCGGCCTCGCCGTGCCCCGGCTGGACGCCACGCTGGTGTTCGAAGAAATGGCCGCCATCGACCCCAGCACCACCGCCTTCATCACCATCCACAACATGGCCACCTGGATGCTGGGCACCTGGGCCACACCCGCGGTGCGCGATCACTGGGGCCCGCTGCTGACCACCGGGCAAAAGCTCGCCAGCTATTGCCTGACCGAGCCCGGCGCGGGCTCTGACGCCGCATCGCTCAAAACCCGGGCCGAGCTGGTCGGGCACGAATACATCATCAACGGCAGCAAGGCCTTCATCAGCGGCGCAGGCGCGACCGATGTGCTGGTGCTGATGGCGCGCACCGGGGATGCAGCATCCGGCGCCAGCGGCATCAGCGCCTTTGCCGTGCCCGCCGACACGCCCGGCATCACCTACGGCAAAAAAGAACACAAGATGGGCTGGAACAGCCAGCCCACCCGCACCATCAGCTTTGACAACGTGCGCATCCCCGCCAACCACCTGCTGGGGCAAGAAGGCGAAGGATTCAAGATCGCCATGAAGGGGCTGGACGGCGGGCGCATCAATATCGCCACCTGCTCGGTGGGCGCAGCGCAGGGCGCTCTCAACGCCGCCCAGCAGTACATGCAAGACCGCAAGCAGTTTGGCAAGCCCATTGCCAGCTTTCAGGCCCTGCAGTTCAAGCTGGCCGACATGGCGACCGAGCTGGTCGCCGCCCGCCAGATGGTGCGCCTGGCTGCAGCCAAGCTCGACGCGGGCGCCCGCGACGCATCCACCTACTGCGCCATGGCCAAGCGCTTTGCCACGGATGCAGGCTTTACCGTGGTGAACGAGGCTCTGCAACTGCACGGCGGCTACGGCTACATCCGCGAATACCCGCTAGAGCGCCTGCTGCGCGACGCCCGCGTGCACCAGATTCTGGAAGGCACCAACGAAATCATGCGCGTCATCATTGCGCGGCGCATGCTGGAGGGGGATGCGACAGAGGTGATTCGCTGATCCACCAAATTACTCCTATTTTGATAGCTTCCTGCGCAAACTGAATAAGCGCCAGAGCACTATTTGGTATGAACCACCCGCTTTTAACGACCACCGTTGCCGCCGTGCACCGCGATGCAGAGCACCGCTTTTCCAAGCAGCGCGTTGCATCCATCGAGCTGCAGGCGGGCATGGGCGTGGTGGGCGACGCGCACTGGGGGCGCACCGTGCGGCACCGCTCGCGCGTGCGGGTGGATGCAAGCCAGCCCAACCTTCGGCAGGTGCACCTGATTTCCGAATCGCTTTTCGCCCATCTGCAAGACCTGGACTTTGAGATAGCGCCGGGCGAGCTGGGCGAGAACATCACGCTGGCCACGGCTGACGGCCTGGACTGGCGCGAACTGATCTCGCTGCCGGTGGGTACCCAGCTGCAGTTTGAGCAAGGCCCACTGCTGCAGCTGACCGGCCTGCGCAACCCCTGCAGCCAGATCGAATCGCACCAACGCGGTCTGCTGGCCGCCATGCTGGGGCGTGACGACATGGGCCGAGTGCTTCGCAAAACAGGCGTGATGTCTGTCGTGCTGACGGGCGGCACCGTGGCAGAGGGCGACCACATTCGCATCCAACTGCCACCGCCACCCCACCAAGCCATGGAGCGCGTGTAGCCATGCCCGCCCGCCCCCTCAGCGACGAGACCCTGCACCTCATCGACGCCCTGCGCACGGCCCTGGCGCAGCGCAGCGATGTAGACGAGCGCACCATGTTTGGCTGCTACTGCTTCTTTGTGGACGGCAAGCTGTGCATGGGCGTGAAGGGCGAGGAGCTGCTGGTGCGCCTGCCGGCCGACAGGCATGGCGAGTTTCAAGAGATGCAGAACACCCGCGAACTCTCGCCCGGCGGGGGCATGCAAGGCTACTTTTGGGTGGAGCCCAACGGCTACGCCACCCGGGCGCAGTGGCACTTTTGGCTGGACGAAGCCCTGGCCTACAACCCGCAAGCCAAGGCATCGCCGCGCAAGGCCAAGGCACCCGGTGCTGCCGCAGCAGCGCCCAAACTACCCGCTGCCACCAAGCGCCCAGCCACCAGCACCGCCAAAGCCGCCCAGAAGAAGCACAGCATCTTCGAAGCCGACGACTGACCTGATGGCTCACAGCCGCCTCACCGGTACGCCCCACCATGCCCTTGACCAACGAAATGCCCCAGATGAGCCCCCACCCGTTCGGGCTGAGCCTGTCGAAGCCAGGGCACAAAGCTGGCAAGCCCTTCGACAAGCTCAGGGCGAACGGGGGCGAACCGGCACAGCACCCCGTGGAGCCACCACGCATGAACCACACCGCACCGTTCGGGCTGAGCCCGTCGAAGCCAGGGCACGTTTTTGCCAACAGCCTTAGTGCAGCCTCAAGCCCAACGGTCTATCTTCCGCTCGCCGCCATTCAAGCCTTTTTGCCTGTCTCAGATACCACTCCATCCGTTCGGGCTGAGCCCGTCGAAGCCAGGGCTTGTCGCGTGCGTGCAAGGCTTCGACAGGCTCAGCCCGAACGGGTGGGGAAGGAAAAGCGTCTGAGGTAGGTCACTAATCAGGCCTTTTTGCCCTCCAGCGCTTGATACATAAGCGCAGGCAGCTATCAATTTCATACCAACTCGCTTCACCACCACAACCACACCAAGGAGACACACACCATGAAAATCGCATTCATCGGCCTGGGCAACATGGGCGGCCCCATGGCACACAACCTGCACAAGGCAGGCCACGAGGTACGGGCGTTTGACCTGTCCCAACCCGCCCGCGACAAGCTGGCCGCAGACGGCGTGCCCATCGCCGCCGACGCCAAGGCCGCCGTGCAGGGGGCCGAAGTCATCATCAGCATGCTGCCCGCCAGCCAGCATGTGGAAGGCTTGTTCTTAGGCGCGGGCGACCTGCTGGCCCAGTTGCCCGCCGGCACGCTGGTCATTGACTGCTCCACCATCGCAGCCGCCACCTCCCGTAAAGTGGCCGAGGCCGCCCAAGCCAAGGGCGTGGCCTTTATCGACGCGCCCGTGTCGGGCGGCACCGGCGGCGCCATTGCAGGCACCCTCACCTTCATGGTGGGCGGCGACGCCGCCGACCTGGAACGCGCCCGCCCCGTGCTCGAAAAAATGGGCGCCAACATCTTCCACGCAGGCAGCGTAGGCGCAGGCCAAACGGCCAAGATCTGCAACAACATGCT
>DFQQ01000002.1 GCA_002377855.1 Acidovorax delafieldii
ATGCCCGCGTGGTCGGTGCCCGGCACCCACACCGTGTTGAAGCCGCGCATGCGGTGGTAGCGGGTGAGGCTGTCCATGATCGTCTGGTTGAACGCATGGCCCATGTGCAGCGTGCCCGTCACGTTGGGCGGCGGCAGCTGGATGGAGAACGCGGGCTCGCCCGCCTGCGGCGCGCCAGTGCCCCGATGTCCGGCAGTGCCATACCCCCGCTTTTCCCATTCCGGCCCCCAGTGGGCTTCCAGTGCAGCAGGTTCAAACGACTTGGACAGGCTTTCGAGGCCGGGTTGTGGTTGGGGCGTGCTCATGGGTGGTATGTGGTGCAGGAAGCGACCGCAATGGCCGCCTCAACAGACAGGAAGGTGAACCAAGCATTTTAAGGCAGGGCTGGCGCGGCCCGGCCAATACATGCAGGGGTGGTGACGCTGAGAATGGAGAGCGAGCTATGGGAAGGCGAGGAGTGCCAGCGGAGAACCTGCAGGCTGACGACGCAGGCTATGTGCGGCCTGAACGAAGGGCCAGGAGCCGTGTGGGCTGCACGGCGCGATAGCGTCCTCCAATGCAAAAAGCCCAAGTGGTAGGTACCACTTGGGCTTGCATCAATGGCGGAGAGGGCGGGATTCGAACCCGCGGTGGGGATTAGCCCACACACGCTTTCCAGGCGTGCGACTTAAACCGCTCATCCACCTCTCCGAAGCCCGCTACTATAACATTGGTTTTGCGGCTCACGGCGCAGTGCGGGGATTTTGTTTGGGTGAGACAAAGCGTTCAAGGATTGCGCTGCGTGGTCTGCACCATTTTCATTGCCGAGCCGATCAGGGCCGACACCTCGGTCATGTTGCTGGGCACGATGAGCGTGGTGGTCGCGTCTGATGCCACCTGGCTGTACGCGTCCACGGCTTTTTCTGCCACTTTGAGCTGCACAGCTTGTTCCCCACCCGGCTGGCGGATGGCTGTGGCCACGCGTTCAATGGCCTGGGCCGTGGCTTCTGCAACGGCTTTGATGGACTCCGCTTCGCCCTGCGCCTTGTTGATCACGGCCTGTTTCTCGCCTTCCGATCGAGCGATGAACGCCTCGCGCTCGCCCGTGGCGATGTTGATTTGCTCTTGGCGGCGCCCTTCGGATGCGGCGATCAATGCGCGTTTCTCGCGCTCGGCGGTAATCTGCTGCTGCATGGCGTGCAGAATCTCTTTGGGCGGTGTGAGGTCCTTGATTTCGTAGCGCAGCACTTTGACACCCCAGTTGAGGGCCGCTTCGTCAATCGCCTGCACTACCTGGGCGTTGATGATGTCGCGCTCTTCAAAGGTCTTGTCCAGTTCCAACTTGCCGATGACCGAGCGCAGCGAAGTCTGCGCCAGTTGGGTCACCGCCATGATGTAGTTGCTGGAGCCATAGCTGGCGCGCATGGGATCCGTGACCTGAAAGTACAGGATGCCGTCTACCTGCAGTTGCGTGTTGTCGCGGGTGATGCAGACCTGGCTGGGCACATCCAGCGGGATCTCCTTGAGACTGTGTTTATAGGCCACGCGATCCACAAATGGGACCAGAAAGTTGAGACCTGGGGTGAGGGTTCCAGCGTATTTGCCCAGGCGTTCCTTCACCCAGGCATTTTGTTGGGGTACGACCTTGACGGACCGGGCAATGAAGATCACCGCGATGATCAGGATGACGATGGCAATTTCCATGAGGCGCCTTTGGTTGTGAAGAGACAGTGTGACTAAAGGGGGTCCACCAGCAGCCGGTTGCCCACCAGTTCGGCAACGCGGTGCAGGCCAGTGGAAGGTTGCACGCCGGGGCGGTGAATGGCCACCCAGTTGGCACCGCGGTACTTGACCGAGCTGGTGCCATCGGCATTCCAGCTGTCGATCATGATGGTTTCGCCCACGTCCAGGTTCACGCTGCGGTCAGCCCGCGCCGACGGGTCGCCGGGGCGCCTGCGCCGCAAGGCATGCCAGCCGATCACCGAGCCACCGCCCACCAGGGCCGCAGTCAGGATCTGCCACGTGGGCGATGCGCCCAAATGCGCCGCGATGGCCGCAGCACCCAGGCCAATGGCCAGCATGAGCAGGTAAAAGGTGCCGGTGAGCAGCTCTGCCACCACCAGCCCCCCTGCCAATAACCACCAGATGGTGGATTCCTCCATGGAGCCTCCTAGCGCTGATGCCAGCGTGATGTGTTTAGTGCACCACATTCTGGGTCAAAAGGTTTGCGCTTCAAAGGCAGGACGCGGTTATTCCGTACACTTCGCGCCTATTTTGTTTTTTGGCCGGGCAGGGCACGGTTTCACGGAGGCTGCGCATGAAGTTTCGCTTTCCCATCATCATCATCGATGAGGACTATCGTTCCGAGAACACTTCGGGTCTCGGCATCCGCGCGCTCGCGCAGGCCATCGAGGCTGAGGGCTTTGAGGTGGTGGGCGTGACCAGTTATGGCGACCTGTCGCAGTTTGCGCAGCAGCAAAGCCGTGCCAGTGCGTTCATTTTGTCCATTGATGACGAAGAGTTCACGGGTGGCGATGAGCTCGACCCCATCGTGCTGAGCCTGCGCAATTTCATTGGTGAAGTGCGCCGCAAGAACACCGAAGTGCCGATTTACGTGCACGGCGAGACCAAGACCAGCCGCCACCTGCCCAACGACATCCTGCGCGAGCTGCACGGCTTTATCCACATGTTCGAGGACACCCCCGAATTCGTGGCGCGTCACATCATCCGCGAGGCCAAGAGTTACCTCGAAAGCGTGCAACCTCCATTCTTCAAGGCGCTGCTGGACTACGCCGAAGACGGCTCGTACAGCTGGCACTGCCCCGGCCATTCGGGTGGCGTGGCCTTCTTGAAGAGCCCCGTGGGCCAGATGTACCACCAGTTCTACGGCGAGAACATGCTGCGCGCCGATGTGTGCAATGCGGTGGAAGAGCTGGGCCAGCTGCTGGACCACAACGGTGCGATTGGCGAGAGCGAGCGCAATGCTGCACGCATCTTCAATGCCGACCACTGCTTCTTTGTCACCAACGGCACGTCCACATCGAACAAGATGGTGTGGCACCACACCGTGGCGCCAGGCGACGTAGTCGTGGTGGACCGCAACTGCCACAAGTCCATCCTGCACAGCATCATCATGACCGGGGCCATCCCCGTATTCATGAAGCCCACGCGCAACCACTTTGGCATCATCGGGCCCATTCCGCAGAGCGAGTTTGAGCCAGCCGCCATCCAGGCCAAGATCAAGGCCAACCCGCTGCTCAAGGGTGTGGATGCGAAAAAGGTGAAGCCTCGCGTGCTCACGCTCACGCAAAGCACCTACGACGGCGTGCTCTACAACACCGAGACCATCAAGGGCATGCTCGATGGCTACGTGGACAACCTGCACTTTGATGAGGCCTGGCTGCCGCACGCCGCTTTCCACCCGTTCTACGGCAGCTACCACGCTATGGGCAAGAAGCGCGCGCGCCCCAAGTATTCGGTGACGTACGCTACGCAGTCCATCCACAAGCTGCTGGCCGGTATCAGCCAGGCATCGCATGTGTTGGTGCAGGATTCGCAGACCACCAAGCTGGACAGGCACCTCTTCAACGAGGCCTATCTGATGCACACCAGCACCAGCCCCCAATACAGCATCATCGCCAGCTGCGACGTGGCTGCCGCGATGATGGAGCCACCCGGCGGTACTGCGCTGGTGGAAGAAAGCCTGCTCGAAGCGCTGGACTTCCGCCGCGCCATGCGCCAGGTGGAAGAGGACTTTGGCAAGAACGACTGGTGGTTCAAGGTCTGGGGCCCTGAAAAGCTCGTGGACGAAGGCCTGGGCCGGGCGGAGGATTGGATCATCCGCAGCGATGGCAAGGGCAAGAAGAATGGCAGCAAGTGGCACGGCTTTGGCCAGCTGGCCGACGGCTTCAACATGCTGGACCCGATCAAGTCCACCATCGTCACGCCGGGGCTCAACCTGGATGGCAAGTTTGACAAGACCGGCATTCCTGCGTCCATCGTGACCAAGTACCTGGCCGAGCACGGCGTGGTGGTGGAGAAGACGGGCCTGTACAGCTTCTTCATCATGTTCACCATCGGCATCACCAAGGGCCGATGGAACACGCTGCTGACGGCGCTGCAACAGTTCAAGGACGACTACGAGAAGAACCAGCCGATGTGGCGCATCCTTCCCGAGTTCTGCCAGCAGCACAAGCGCTACGAGCGCATGGGCCTCAAAGACCTGTGCCAGCACGTGCACGAGATGTACGCCAAGTACGACATCGCGCGCCTGACCACCGAGATGTACCTGTCGGACCTCACGCCCGCCATGAAGCCGTCGGACGCCTATGCGCACATCGCGCACCGCCAGACCGAGCGCGTGGAGATCGACCAGCTCGAAGGCCGCATCACCGTGGGCCTGGTCACGCCGTACCCACCGGGCATTCCGCTCTTGATCCCCGGCGAAGTCTTCAACAAGAAGATCGTGGACTACCTCAAGTTCGCGCGCGAGTTTGCCAAGCTGTGTCCTGGCTTCGAAACCGACATCCACGGACTGGTGGAAGTGGAGGATGAGAACGGGCAGGTGCGCTACTACGCCGACTGCGTGGCCGATGGCAAGGCGCCGCGCAATCCCAAGCCGCTGGCCACGGCCGAGAACCTGGTGCAGGTCGGCGACGACGGGCCCTACGGCCGCAACGTCTGATCGGTGCCAACGAGGCAGGCGCCATGGGGCGCTGCCTTGGGCGGGCCAACCGCTAGCCACTCAGCGGTCCAGGTTCTGCTTTCCAGCGAGCGTTGCGCGGACGCCACTGGGCTTGGTCTGACCGAGGGGCAGTCACGGTCAGTGACAGTGGGTTTTAATGAATATGGCTTCCAGCGCTTAACCAGCAAGCGCAAGCAGCTATCATATTGATAGCTATCTGCTTGCCACCGCTGCCCGCTCAAGCATCAGCGTGCGGGCATGTCCTCGCGCACGCGCACAAAGCTGGCAAAGCGTGGCAAGCCGCCGTCATGCGTGCCGCGAAAGCGGTAGGTCACCCAGCTGCCCACGGAGGGCGGGTGGTCCCGATCCGCATCGCTGAAGCCCGCGCCCAGACGGAAGCGTTGGCCCGACGGCATCTCTACCAGCAGTGCACCCATGCGGCCTTCGTGCTTGCCCTTGCCGGGCAGGTGCGCCACCACCCGGGCTTCTGTGTCGTCGTGGGTCTTGAGCTTGATGAGGTCGTCGCTGCGGCCGGATCGGTACAGCGATGCGCCCCGGTGCAGCATCAGGCCTTCTCCGCCTGCCCGCACCGTGCGGTGCAAGAGTGCCTGCAGCGCTGCGTCGGTAGCCACCCGCTTTTGCGGCACGGCTTGCACCCAAGGCTGGCCGATGCCCGCGACCATCGCCGAGAGCGCGGCCAGCCTTTCATCGAACGTGCCGCCGTGTTGCGGCAAATCGAACACCATGAACCGCATCTGCCGCCAGGCGGCGTCATCGGGGCGCTGCTGCCGTGTGGTGGACTGGGCGTGGGAGAAGCGGCCGCGACCAGCCCACAGCTCCCCATCCATGGGCGTGGACGGCCACTGCGCAGTGAACCAGTCGGGCGCTGCCACCGTTTCGCCGCCGCGCGTGCGCAGCGTGTGGCCGTCCCAGTAGCCACGCACGCCGTCGTATTTCTCGCTCACCCAGTAGTCGGCAAGCGGCATGCCGGGGCGGTACACGTTGGCCAGCAGCAGGGCGGGTGCATCGGCTGCCCAAGCCGCAGGGGTAGCCAGCGGGAACAGGGGGGTGAGAGGGCTCAGGGGCGCCAGGCCCAGCCAGGTCAGGCAGCGTCTGCGGTGCATTGTGGAAGTGCTTTGCTATCAAAAAAATAGCTGCTAGTGCTTTTGAAATAAGCGCTAGCAGCCAATTTGATATGGAGCCTTCTTAGCCCTGCAGGGTTTTAGACCTGGTCTGCGCTCAGGCCTGCGGTCTGGCTGAAGCCGCCGTCCACGTAGGTGATTTCAGCTGTCATGCCGCTGGCCAGGTCCGACAGCAGGAAGGCCGCCACGTTGCCCACGTCTTCAATGGTCACGTTGCGGCGCAGGGGCGAGGCGTCGGCCACGCGGGACAGCAGCTTGCCAAAGTCCTTGATGCCGCTGGCGGCCAGGGTCTTGATGGGGCCCGCGCTGATGCCGTTGGCGCGGATGCTGCGGCCATCTTCGGTGCGGCCCACGGCTTCTGCCAGGTAGCGCACGCTGGCTTCCAGGCTGGCCTTGGCCAGCCCCATGGTGTTGTAGTTGGGGATGGAACGCAACGCGCCCAGGTACGACAGGGTCAGCAGCGACGACTTGTCGTTCAGGTAAGGCAGCGCCGCCTTGGCCATGGCAGGGAAGCTGTAGGCGCTGATGTCATGCGCAATGCGGAAGTTCTCGCGCGAGAGGCCGTCCAGGAAGTTGCCAGCAATGGCTTCGCGAGGGGCAAAGCCAATGCTGTGCACAAAGCCGTCGAATTGGGGCCACACCTGGCTCAGGTCGGCAAACATGCGGGCAATCTGCTCATCGCTGGCCACGTCGCAGTCAAACACCAGCTTGGAGTTGAACTCGGCGGCAAAGTCGGTGATGCGGTCCTTGAAACGCTCACCCACGTAGCTGAAGGCCAACTCCGCGCCTTGGTCGTGGCAGGCCTTGGCAATGCCGTAGGCAATGGAGCGGTTGGACAGCACGCCGGTGATGAGCAATTTCTTGCCGGTCAGAAAACCCATGGTTGTTCTCCTTGTGGAATGGGGATGGGCCCCGCAGGCGCGGCACATGGGGATGTGCGCTACCCGCTGCGGCGGCCGATGAACGTAGTGCAGAATTGTCGCATGCGGTTTTGGCTTACTTTTTTGCTGATGGGATGCGCGGCCCCCGCCTGGGCGGCGCACGCTTATGCCCTTTGGGGCGAGCCCAAGTACCCCGCGGGTTTTGACCACTTCGCGTACGTGAACCCCGGCGCCCCCAAGGGTGGCGAGCTGCGTCTGGTGAGCAACCTGCGCGTTTCCACGTTCGACAAGTACAACCCCTTCACCATCAAAGGCAATGCGCCGGCCTACCTCTCGTCGTTGATGTTCGACGCGCTGCTGGTGGGTGCGCAGGACGAAACCGCCACCGGCTATGGCCTGCTGGCGCAGGATGTGGAAGTGGCCAAAGACGGCCTTTCGGCCACCTTCCGCCTTCGGCCCGAAGCGCGTTTTCACCATGGCAAGCCGGTCCTGGCGCACGACGTCAAGCACAGCTTTGACACCCTGATGGGCCCGTTCACATCGCCCGCGTACAAAACGCTGCTGGCCGATGTGGCCGGGGTGGACGTGATCGACGACCGAACGGTGCGCTACCGCTTCAAGCTGCCCAACCGCGAGTTGCCCCTGACCGTGGGCGCCCTGCCGGTATTCAGCCGCGACTGGGGGGTAGAAAACGGCAAGGCCAAGCCTTTTGACCAAGTGGTCACGGACATCCCCATCGGCAGCGGCCCGTACAAGATCGGCCCGGTGCAGTTCGGCAAAGACATCACCTACGTGCGCGACCCGCAGTATTGGGCGCGGGACCTGAACGTGCGCAAAGGCACGGCCAACTTCGACCGCATTCTGGTCAAGATCTACAAAGACAGCACAGCGCGGCTGGAGGCCCTGAAGGCCGGCGAGTTCGACCTGATGCGGTTTTTCAGCGCGGGCGACTGGGCCCGCCGGGTGAACGGCAAGAAGTTCGACACCGGCGAATTGGTCAAGGGCGAGTTCAAGCACAAGCTGCCTGCGGGCTTTCAGAGCTATGTGCTCAACACCCGGCGTCCGTTTTTGCAGGACGTGCGGGTGCGTGAGGCGCTGGGCCTGGCGATGGACTACGAATGGATGAACCGCCAGCTGTTCTACGGGGCCTACCAGCGCGTCAATGGACTTTTTGGCAACACCGCCTGCGAGACCCGTGGCACCCCCTCAGACGCCGAGCTGGCGTTGATGGAGCCCTGGCGCAAGCACATACCGCCAGCCGCCTTCGGCCCCATGACGGTACCGCCTCGCACCGACGCAGACTCGTCCCTGCGCGCCAACCTGCGGCGCGCGCAGGCCCTGCTCAAGGAGGCGGGCTGGGAGGTGCGCGACGGGGCGCTGCGCAACGCCAAGGGCGAAGCCATGGTGCTGGAATATGTGGACAGCAACGAAAGCGGTGTGCGCACGGTCACGCCCTGGATGCGCGCGCTGGAAAAGCTGGGCATCACACTGCGATTCCGTTCGGTGGACTTTGCGCTGTACCAGCAGCGCCTGCAGAAGTTTGACTTTGACATCACCTCGATGGCCTACCAGGGCACCAACAACCCCGGCCAGGAATTTGCCGACATGTTTGGCAGCGCGGCGGCCGACATGGAAGACTCGGGCAACTTCCCCGGCGTGAAGAACCCTGCGGTGGATGCCATGGTCCAGGCCATGACATCCGCCAAGACCGAGGCCCAGTTGCTTCCCGCCTGCCACGCGCTGGAGCGCATCATTGCGCACAGCCACTACCTCATCCCGCAATGGACGGCCGGCACCCACCGGATGGCCTTCAACGCCTGGCGGCTGGCGCGGCCCGACAGCATGCCGCCCTACGCCAGCGGCGAGGGCTGGGCGATCGACACTTGGTGGGCCCGCAACCCTGCACAGACAGCACCCGACAAGCCGGCCGGCAAGAACTGAGGCCGCAGCCCGTTGCTCCTTTGCCCCTGGCATTCCACTCCTCAGCCCATGCTTGCCTACATCCTCAAACGTTTCTTGTTGATGTTCCCCACCCTGCTGGGCGTGCTGCTGCTCACCTTTGTGGTGGTGCAGTTTGTTCCTGGCGGCCCGGTGGAGCAGTACATGGCCGAGGCCAAGGCGGGCGCTGCGGGCGGCGGCGGTGCCGAGGGCGGCGGTATGAGCTACCGCGGCGCGCAAGGCGTGGACCCAAAGCGGCTGGAGCAGATCAAGGCCCTGTACGGCTTTGACAAACCCGCGCACGAGCGCTTCTTTCAAATGCTGGGCCAGTTCGCGCGGTTCGATCTGGGCCGCAGTTTTTTTCAAAACAAGGATGTGTGGCAGCTGGTGAAAGAGAAGCTTCCCGTGTCCATCACCCTGGGGCTGTGGACCTTCTTCATCAGCTATTTGGTGGCTGTGCCGCTGGGCGTGGCCAAGGCCGTGCGGGCAGGCTCGCGGTTTGATCTGGTCACCACGCTGCTGGTGCTGGTGGGCTATGCCATCCCGGGTTTCGTGCTCGGGGTTGCCCTGTTGGTGGTGTTTGGCGGGCAGCTGCAGTGGTTCCCGCTGCGGGGGCTCACCTCGGCGAACTGGGCCGAGCTGTCGCCGTGGAGCAAAGTGACCGACTACCTCTGGCACATTGCGCTGCCGGTCACCTCGATGGTGCTGGGCAGCTTCGCCGTGACCACCATGCTCACCAAGAACGCGTTTTTGGAAGAGATTCGCAAGCAATACGTGCTCACCGCCCGCGCCAAGGGGCTGAGCGACCGGCAGGTGCTGTGGAAGCATGTGTTCCGCAATGCGCTCATCCCCATCATCACGGGGTTTCCGGCGGCATTCATCGGCGCGTTCTTCACCGGCTCGCTGCTGATCGAGACGCTGTACTCGCTCGACGGCCTGGGCCTGCTCAGTTACGAGAGCGTGATCCGCCGCGACTACCCCGTGGTGCTGGGCACGCTGTACCTCTTTACGCTGATCGGGTTGGTCACCAAGCTGGTGAGCGACCTGTGCTACGTGTGGGTGGACCCCCGCGTGAAGTTTGATTGATGCCACGCGTACTCCCGATGAAGCCATCTGCTGCCCCATCTTCTGTGCCCGTGTCCCTGTCGCCCTCCCGCCGCGCCTGGCTGCGTTTCAAGCGCAACCGGCAGGGGTACTGGAGCCTGTGGCTGTTTTGCGCGCTGGTGCTGGTCAGCCTGTGTGCAGAGCTGGTCAGCAACGACAAGCCCCTCATCGTGCGCTACGAAGGGCAAACGTATTTCCCCATGCTGCGGGACTATTCCGAAAAAACCTTTGGCGGCGACTTTGACACGACCGCCGACTACCTGGACCCTTTCATCCAGCAACGCCTGAGCGCCGGCGACAACTGGGCGCTGTACACCATCAACCGCTACGGGCCCAACACGCTCAACTACTTCGCCAAGTCGCCCAACCCATCGGCCCCCACGGCCGACAACTGGCTGGGCACCGATGACCGGGGGCGGGACCTGCTGGCGCAATTGCTCTACGGTTTTCGGGTCAGCGTGCTGTTCGGGCTGGCGCTCACGGCCACCGGTGTGCTGCTGGGCGTGGTCACCGGGGCCATACAGGGCTTTTTCGGGGGCAAGACAGACCTGGCCTTTCAGCGCTTCATTGAAATCTGGGGCTCCATGCCCGAGCTGTATTTGCTCATCATCTTCAGCGCGGTGTTTGCGCCCAGCATCGCGCTGCTCCTCATCTTGCTGAGCCTGTTTGGCTGGATGGGCCTGTCGGACTATGTGCGTGCCGAGTTTTTGCGCAACCGCCAGCTCGACTACGTCAAAGCCGCCCGTGCGTTGGGCGTGGGCAACTGGCAGATCATCTGGCGCCACATCCTGCCCAACAGCCTGACGCCCGTGGTGACCTTCCTCCCATTTCGCATGAGCGCGGCCATCCTCGCGCTCACTTCCCTTGATTTTCTGGGTCTGGGCGTGCCGCCGGGCACCCCCAGCCTTGGCGAGCTGCTGAGCCAGGGCAAGAACAGCATTGATGCGTGGTGGATTTCGTTGTCCACCTTTGCAGTGCTGGTGGGCACCTTGCTGCTGCTGACCTTCATGGGCGACGCACTGCGTGATGCGCTGGATCCTCGAAAGGCCGACAAGTGATGCCGCAGCACAGCAAGACTCCCTTATTGCAGGTCAGCGGCCTGCAGGTCCGCTTTGGCGACAAGGCCGTGGTTCGGGGCGTCAGTCTCGCACTCGCCCCGGGCGAAAAGCTCGCGCTCGTGGGCGAATCGGGTTCTGGCAAAACCATTACCGCTTTGAGCCTGCTGCGCCTGGCGGGCGACGCGGCGGTGGATGGGCAGGCCCTGTTCGCGGGGCGCGATTTGCTTCAGTTGTCTGAGCGTGAGATGCGCGGTGTGCGCGGAGGCGACATTGCCATGGTCTTTCAGGAGCCCATGACTGCCCTCAACCCCCTCATGACCATCGGCCAGCAGATTGCCGAGATTTTGATGCTCAAAAAGGGCTTGACGGGCGCAGAATGTGCGCAGGCAGCTATTGAATTGCTAGCAAAAACAGGCATCCCGGAACCTGCCAGGCGCGCCAACAGCTTCCCGCACCAACTCTCGGGGGGGCAGCGTCAGCGCGCCATGATTGCCATGGCGCTGGCCAGCCAACCCAAGCTGCTGCTGGCCGACGAGCCCACCACGGCGCTGGATGTGACGCTGCGCGGGCAAGTTTTGGACTTGCTTTCAGACCTGCAGCGCCAGACCGGCATGGCCGTGCTGCTCATCACCCATGATCTGAACCTGGTGCGCCGCTTTGCCGACCGCGTGGCCGTGATGGAGCAGGGCGTGCTGGTGGAGCAAGGGGCCGTCGCCGAAGTGTTTGCCAATCCGCAGCACGCCTACACGCGGCGCCTGATTGCCAGCCAGCCGCGGCGCGATGTGCTGGAGGCTGCCCCGCCGGCCGGCACGCAGCCCGTGGTGCAGGCGGGCCAGTTGCGCGTGACCTACCCTACGCCGCTGCCGGGCGTGCGTGGCTGGTTCAAGAAGGGCGAGTTCGTGGCCGTGCAGGGGGCTGATTTGCAACTGTTGCCCGGGCAAACGCTCGGTGTGGTGGGCGAGTCGGGCTCGGGCAAGTCCACCCTGGCGCAGGCCATTTTGGGGCTGTTGCCCTCGCAGGGCGAATTGCAGGTCAACGGCCAGGCCTGGCAGCAGCCGGCCACCCGCAATACGCCCATCAACCAAGCGTTGCGCAAGCGGGTTCAGGTGGTGTTCCAAGACCCGTTCTCGTCGCTCTCGCCCCGCCTGACGGTGGAAGAAATCGTGGGCGAGGGGCTGCTGGTGCACGAGCCTGGCATTGATTTGACCGAGCGCCGCAGCCGGGTGGAGGCTGCCCTGGCCGAAGTGGGCCTGACCGATGCGCAGTTCCCCGGTCTGCTGGCCCGCTACCCGCACGAATTTTCAGGAGGCCAGCGCCAGCGCCTGGCCGTGGCCCGCGCGCTCATCGTGCGCCCGCAGGTGCTGGTGCTTGATGAGCCGACGAGCGCCCTGGACGTAACCATCCAGCAACAGGTGCTTGCCTTGCTGCAGCGGCTGCAGCGCGAGAAAGGCCTGAGCTACCTGCTCATCACGCACGATGTGGAGGTGATCCGGGCGATGGCGCATGACGTGGTCGTCATGAAGGATGGCGTCATCGTCGAATCCGGGTCGGTGGATGCAGTGCTGGATCGGCCACGCCATCCCTATACCCAAAAGCTGGTGGCTGCTGCCGTCGTGCCTGCTTAGCCTCAGCACGTGCTGTCTGACCGCGCAAGGCGCGTCGATGGGCCATCTGCAGCGCGGGTTGGGCAGGGGGTCTGCAACGCACGCCAGTGGCTTCGCTTTTTGCCAGCGCGGCCTGAAGAGGGCGGGCCCGTGCGCCAAACCCCACGTGGCGCAATACTGTTTTAAGCCAGGACGTGTAGCCTTGGCACCTGTGCAGAGCCCAGCCCCCAGGTGCTTGCCTGAGCGGCGCAGGGGCAACCGGCCCAGGCCCTGCGCCGGCCCTCCGGCTTGCAAGGCCAGGCCGGCCTTCTGCAGTCCCCTTGCACTGGTGCTATTTATGAATTTGAACGAACTGGACGACAGCGAAGACACCCAGCACACGCCGCAGGAGCGAGCGGCGGCCGCATCACGCAGCACATGGGTGAGTGTGGTTGTCAACCTGGTCCTGAGTACCGTGCAGATAGCGGTGGGGGTGTTGTCCAAGTCACAGGGGCTGATCGCCGACGGTATCCATTCGCTGTCGGACCTGGTGGCCGACTTTGTAGTGCTGTTTGCCAACCACCATTCCCAAAAGGACGCGGACGAAGACCATCCCTATGGGCACCAACGTTTTGAGACAGCGGCTTCCCTCGTGCTGGGTCTGCTGTTGCTGGCCGTGGGTGTGGGCATGGTGTGGTCGGCGGTGGTCAAGCTCGAGAACCCCGAATCCGTGCCCCAGGTCCATGCCGTGGCGCTGTGGGTGGCTGGCGCTGCGCTGCTGGGCAAGGAACTCCTGTTTCGCTACATGCTGGCGGTGGCCAAGCGGGTCAAGTCCAGCATGCTGGTGGCCAATGCCTGGCATGCGCGTTCTGACGCCGCGTCGTCGCTGGTGGTGGGGGTAGGCATCGCAGGCAACCTTGCGGGCTATCCCATTCTGGACCCCATTGCCGCGCTCATCGTGGGCTTCATGGTGGGCAAGATGGGGTGGGAGTTTGGATGGGACGCCATGCACGACCTGATGGACCGTGCCGTGGACGAGCAGGAGGTGCATGCCATTCGCCAGACCCTGCTGGACACGCCTGGCGTGGCAGGCGTGCACGATGTGCGCACCCGCAAGATGGGCGACATGATCGTGGTGGATGCCCACCTGGAAGTGGACGCGCGCATCACCGTCGAGGCCGGGCACGACATTGCGGTGCTGGCACGCCAGCGCGTGATGCAACGCCACCGGGTGCTCAACCTCATGACGCACGTCGATCCCTGGCGCAAGCCCGACCTGGACCACGCGCCCAAGCCTTGAGGCATGCCTGCTGCCTGCCCGAGCGCGCCACCGGCGGCGCGCTCGGGCACTTCCCTACATTGCGAAAGGTGAAACATGGACCATTCCAGCGCCATCAAAAATCCAGGGCAAACACCCGGCTCCCATCCCGGTGGGCAGGCCGCCATTGAGGCCGCCGGAGCGCGGCACCGCCGCTACCACTCGGACCATGCCCACATGGCCCCGGCCTTTGGTGCCGACCGGTTTGCCCTGCGGGCCGAAGCGTTTGCGCGTTTTTTTGGCACCCCGCTGTTTTTGGGCGCGCAGACAGTGGTGGTGGCTACCTGGATCGGCGTGAACGCCATGGGCTGGGTGCACTTTGATGCCTATCCCTTCATCCTGCTGAACCTGGCGTTCAGCCTGCAGGCAGCTTATGCGGCGCCCTTGATCCTGCTGGCCCAGACGCGGCAGGCCGCGCGCGACAAGATGCACGCCGAGGCCGACGCCCAGCACCGCGAGGCCCTGGCCGTGGCCAACGAACAGCGCCAGTTGATTGCGGCGCAGCATGCCGTGCAGATGCTGGAGCTACTGGAGCAGAACACGCGACTGACCGCGATGACCAAAGAGCTGACGGAGCGCATTGAAGCGCTGACCGTGGAGATGCACCAGCGACTCGCGGGTGGCGGCACCCGGGGGGCCTAGGCCAGCCGTTGTGGCCCTTGCACACCCAAGGCGCACAGCCATGTCACCTTCCTCCAAGATCTCCACATCGCCCACTTTGCCTACGTTGTCCGTGCCGCCCCATGGCGTTGGCACCCCGGTGCCTGCTCTGTTTGAAGGCGCCCAGGCACTTGCAGACATGCAATGCGCCCCAGTGCTGACTTGGCCTTGTGTGTTGCTGCACCTGGGCGCGCACGGCACGCGCTTGCAGCTGTGCCATGCACCGGGGGAGGCTTTTGCACACACGGTATGGCTGCCTGTGGGTACGGCTCTTACGGCACAGGCGTTTTTCAAGTGCGATGTGCCCACGCCTTTGGAAATGGAGGCCGCCATTGCCCAGGTGGAGGACGAGGTGTACCTTGCGCATCGGCAGTTCCAGCCGTTGGCCGCTGCCGGATCGGGCCCGCTGGCGTGGTGGAGTGTGGATGCAGCACTGATTGAACTCGCCGAACTCGCGGGCGTGCCCGGCGGTGCCCACACTGTGCTCACGCTCGATGCGGTGGAGCGCTTGTTTCAGCGGCTCGCGTACGTGGCCGAAGGGCGCCCTGCAGCCGTCGAGGGTCTGCCAGAACGTGCCAGCTTTGCCGCGGCCCTGTTGGTGCTGCGCGAACTGATGCACCACATGCCCTTTGCCACCCTGAACCTTTGCGTGGCCCAGGGCGCTCAACGCCCCGCATAGCGCAGGAGGCGCGCGGCCCCGCACCGATTAGCGGCGCCGGGTGCCGCTTGGCGCGCCCAGAGGCAGACGCGCTTACTTGGCGGCAGCCTGCGCCGCTTGGGTCTTCTTGTAGACCTCCATCACGGTTGCGAAGTCGCGCTCGAAGTTGATGGGCAGCATCGTGTCGTTGCCCGGCAGCAGCTGCTTCAGCTTGGGTGAGAAGCTGTAGCTGTACGAGCACTTCTGCACCCGGTTTTGCACCTCGGGCGACGCCGCTTTGCCCAGCGTCCAGGTTTCGGTCATGAACGATGGGCTTTCCCACAGCGTGCGAATGCTCGAGCCCTTCACATCGCCCTTGAGCACCATGCGCTGGTACAGGTCGCTGGCCACCGCCGCTGCGGGGTAAAAGCCGTGCATCACGCCCGTGACCGACCGCTCATGCCCGTTCGAGAACACCACTTCGTAGTTCTTGTCCGGCACCAGGCCAATGGCCGGGAAGAGAGCGCGTGGCGCCAGGTTGCCCGAGTTGGAGGTAGGTGTGGAATGCGCAATCTTCTTGCCCACCAGGTCCTTGGGTTCCTTAAACGGGCTGTCCACCCGCGCAATCAGGATCAGGTGGTACGAGTTGCGTTTGCCGGACGCCTTGTTGCCGGGCACGGCGAAGGGCGTAGGCTGGCCCGCCGCCACCAGCTGTGGCACCAGCCCGGGGTTGACCTGAGCCAGCTGCACCTTGCCCGAGACGATGCCCTCGATGAGCTCCTTCTCGCCCATCAGATCGATGTTGGAGCTGCGCTCCAGCGACTCGCCATGCTGGTTTTGCAGGTCCAGGTTGCCGCAGCGTGCCAAGTGGTTGAAGTAATCGCCCCACAGCAGCATGGTTTCGGCCTTGGCGTAGGTTTTGGGCATGGCCACCACCAGCTTTTCGCGGGGGCTGTTGGCAAACTGGGCTGCGGGGCTGGCCGCTGCAGCGCGCGCCTGGGCAGCCCCTGCAGGGGTTTGGGCCGCAGCGTTGCCAAGCAACAAGGTGGCGCCAGACAAAAGCGCCCAAAAACGTGCTTCACGTCGCATGTAGTTCTCTCTTCATGAATGGATGACGCCCGGGCCAACCCTGGCGTGTGGGCCTCACCTTGGTGGCGGGAGGCAGGCGTCAAAAGTATGCACGAAGATTGTTTTCTGAATGTAAATAAAGTGACGCTTGGATTACGTTTCAGCGACCTCCGTTCGTCTCAGAGGGCGTGAGTTGTCGCGCCACAGCCCCACCGATGCGCCCGCATCAGGAGCCGGGGAGCGCAGGCCTTCTGCTGAACCTGCCCACACCCCGGGCCGACCCGCTCAGCGTTTTTTCTTTTTGCTGCCAGGGTGGATGGACACCTTCGCAGGCGCGCCCAATGCGGCGCGGGCCAACGTGTCGGCAGCGCAGTTGCGGTGGCGCGCAATCCACTGCAGCTGCACGTCGTCAAAGCGTGCCAGCCAGGCACGCGCGGTGCCAAACACGTCTTGCAACCGGGCAATGGGCGCAGGCGCAAGCCGCCCGGGCCGCGCTGGCCGCAGGTGTTCGACGAGGATGGTGCTGTCGCTGAACACGGAAAGGGACCGTGCGCCCAACGCATGGGCCTGTTCCAGCGCCGCAATCAGTGCACGCAGTTCGGCTTCGTTGTTGCAGCCCACCAGGCTGCTGGTGCGTGACAGGCTGTGCTGCTGCCCGTCAGGGGCCACCAGCGTGGCGCCCAACCCCATGCGGCCGGGGTTGGGAATGGCACTGCCGTCGCAATGGATGACCCAGCGCGCAGGGGCCGCAACGAGCTCAACAGGCACTGCAGGCTCGACAGGCGACTCGGTGGCGTGGGCCATGCAGGCAGCAGCTTTGCAGTGCCAGCGTGGCTCAGCGGTAAAACGCTTCCACGGTGCCCTTGAGCTTGATCATCACAGGCTGGCCCTTGCGGTCCACGGTCTTGCCCGAAGGCACTTTGACCCAGCCTTCGCTGATGCAATATTCCCGCACATCAAAACGCTCTTTGCCATTGAAACGAATGCCAATGTCGTGCTCGAACACGGCGGCGTTGTGGTGCGGGCTGCGCGGGTCGGACGAGAGGTGGTCGGGCAGGGCGGGGGCAGAGGTTGCGTCGGTCATGGGAGCCTGGGGCAGAAGAATGCTGAGGGCCGAGATTCTCGCGGATTTACCCGCCCGTCGGGCCCTTGGGGCTGCTGGGCCGGGGCGGGCCCAGCCTGGTGCTGATGAGGGTCTCGCATCAAAATGCCATACAGCGCTCGTAAGCAAAGCGCGGCAAGCTATTAATTTTGTAGCAATGAGACGGGTGTGCCATTCAACCTGGCCCAGGCCGCCGCGCCACCACCCACAGCGACGGGGCCCACAGCCGACAGACTCTGGTCCCGCCGCCGCACCAGGTAAATCTGCCGCGTCAGCTCTGGCCACTGCAGCGGGCGCGTGATCACCCCCGGCTGCTGCAAGTGAGACAGCGTGAGCGCCGGCACAAGAGCGCCACGGCCAAGGCGTTCTTGACATGTCGGGCTCCGAGGCCTGGACCACCACCTCCGCCGACCTGGCCAGTTCCAGACCGCCGAAACCCTGAAGTGGGGCAAGGTGATCAAGGCCGCCGCAATGGAGGCGGAGTAAGAATCTCTGGCAGGTTTTAGGTAAACACTGCCTGCAGCGCTTATTGGATGAGCGCAGGCAGCTATCAATAGCGTAGCAATACGGGCCGTGGCAGGCGGGCAGGCGCTACCACGGCGCCCCTTCAAATCGCTGCACTAAAAAGTCCAGCAGCGCCCGCACGGCGGGCGACAAGTGCCTGCGCGAGGGGTACAGCGCATAGATCGTCATCTCCGGCACCGTCCATTCCGGCAGCACCGCCTGCAACTCGCCACTGCGCAGGTACGGGTTGACGAGGTAGGTGGGCTGCAGCGCAATGCCGCCGCCCGCCAGCGCGGCGCGCATCAGCGTGGTGGCCTCGTTGGCGCTGAAGGGGCTGGTCACGCCAACGCGCTCTACCACATCGCCCCGCGCAAGCTGCCACACGCTTTTGCCAAAGTTGGCATAGCTCAGGCAGCGGTGGTGGGGCAGGTCGGCGGGCTGCTGCGGTGTGCCGTGGGCTGCCAGATAGACGGGCGAGGCCACCAGGGCCGACGTGCACTGCGCCAGCGGGCGGCCAATCAGCATCGGGTCGGGCTCGGCGCTGATGCGGATGGCCAGGTCAATGCGCCGCTCCACTAGGTTCAGCGAGCCTTCGCTGGCATCGAGGTCAATCTTGAGCAGTGGGTGCCGGGCCAGAAAGTCCGCAATCGCCGCGCCCAGCTGGGCATAGGCAAACGACACGCTGCACGTCAGCCGCAATTGGCCGCGCAGCTCGCCTTCGGCGGTGGTGGCGGTTTCTTCCTCCAGGTCTGTGGTCAGTGCCAGCATCTGCTGGCAGCGGCGCAGGGCCAGCTCGCCCGCGTCGGTCAGCGTCACGCTGCGGGTGGTGCGCTGCAGCAGGCGGGCCTGCAGCCACTGCTCCATCTCGGCCACATAGCGCGTCACCATGGCGCGCGACATATCGAGCTTGTCGGCGGTGGCGCTGAAGCTGCCGCTGGTCGCCACTTCGGCAAACACGCGCATGGCGGTCAGGCGGTCCATAACTGCTTATTTGTTCGATTGGTGAAATAAATATGCGCGAATTATCGGGTTTATTGGATCGAATCGCGCAAATAAACTTTCTCCCATCGTTCACAAACTTCCGGAGAAAACGCCATGTTCCGCACCACCCTCATCGCTGCCACGCTGTCCATCGCTTTCGCTGGCGCGCACGCTGCGCAGCCCCTGCAAGTCAAGGTCTACAACGCCGATGGCAACAGCTTCAACGTCAACTCCACCCTGGTCTATGGCGAAAAAGAAGCCATGGTGATTGACGCTGGCTTTACCCGTGCCGACGCGCTACGCATCGCCGCCAACGTGCTCGACAGCGGCAAGGAGCTCAAGACCATCTACGTGAGCCAGGCCGACCCTGATTACTACTTTGGCGCGGAGACGATCAAGGAAATCTTTCCCCAGGCCGAGGTGGTGACCACCTCCGCTGTGCTGGAGAAGATCAACGCCAAGCTCGCAGGCAAGATCGCCTTCTGGGGCCCCAAGATGGGCGCGAACGCACCACGCACCCCCGTGCTGCCCAAGGCCATCAGCGGTAACACGCTGACGGTGGACGGCCAGACGGTAGAGATCCGTGGCACCACAGGATTGCTGGCACACCGCCCCTATGCCTGGATTCCTTCCATCAAGGCCGTGGTGGGCAACATCGGTGTGTTCGGCACCAACATGCATGTGTGGACGGCCGACACGCAAACCGTGGCCGAGCGCAGCGCCTGGGTGGCCCAGCTCGACGAAATGGCTGCCCTGCAACCTGCGCTGGTGGTGCCCGGCCACATGCCTGCAGGCACGGCGCTGGACGTGAGCAACGTGGCCTACACCAAGGGTTACCTGCAAGCGTTTGAGAAGAATGCCGCTGCCACCAAGACCAGCGCCGAGCTCATCGACGCCATGAAAAAAGCCTACCCCGCAGCGCCCATGGGCCTGTCGCTGGACATTGGTGCCAAGGTGAATAAGGGCGAGATGAAATGGTAAGCACCGGGTGGGCTGGCGCAGGTTCTCGCGGGTTGAGGACGCTCGTCATGCCCAACCGTTTCGGTGGGGCCTGTCGAAGCCAGCGCGCGGTGGCAAGCCCTACAACGGGATCAAGGCAAGCGGCACAGGGGCACAGGGCAGAGCACAGAGGCATCCCCCCCGTTACGCGCCCAGCGTACGCACCACCTGCTCATACATCGCGTCCACCGCTGCCGAGCGCTGCGACACCTTGCTGCGCAGCACTGCCACGTGCATCGCATCGAGTGGCGGCAGGTCAAACTCCGCTGGCAGGTTTTGCAGGATCTGCAGATTGGGCGGCACGCTGCAGCGCGTGAGCACGGCCACCGCCAAGCCGCTTTCCACAGCGGCCAACTGGCCCGCCAGGCTGGAGCTGTGGTACACGATGCGGTAGGCACGCCGCCGCGCCGCCAGTGCCGACAGGGTGGCCTGCCGCGCCATGCTGGTCGATTCGTACACCGCAATCGGCAGCGGGTCGCGTCGCCAGGCTTCGTACTGCGCCGCGCCCACCCACACCAGCGGCTCGTCAAACAGAAAGCGTCCGCGCTGCGGCTTGTCGCGCGAGACCAGGGCCAGGTCCAGTTCGCCGCGCACCACGCGCGGGATGAGCGAGGTCGATTGCTCGCAGGTCAGCTCAATCTCCACCCCCTGGTAGCGGTGCGAAAAACTGCGCAGCACTGGCGTGAGGTAGGTCGAGGCGTAGTCGTCGGGCACGCCCAGCCGCACCCGGCCCGCCAGCTTTGGGCCAAACAGCGCGGCATGTGCCTCTGCCTGCAAATCAAGCACGCGGCGCGCGTACGACAGCAGTTGCGCGCCAGCAGGCGTCACCTCCAAATGGCGCGGGCCGCGCAGCAGCACCGGGCGATCCAGCGCGGCCTCCAGCTTCTTGATCTGCATGCTGACCGCCGACTGCGAGCGGTGCACCAGCGGTGCCGCGCCCGAGAGCGAGCCTGCGTCCACCACGGCCACAAAGGCGCGCAGCCAGTCGATCTGAAAGTCCGGGTAGTTCATCGCGTTGGATCGCTAGTGGGTGGCGGCAAGGAGGCCCGCTTTTGATATTTCGTTTATCGAATGGTAGCTGTTCGAACTATGCGCTTTACACCGCAGTGGCAATCACTGAGCATCGACGGCATGAACCACAAAGCCAGCGTTGCAGCGCCCTCATCACTTGCTCTGCCCGTCGCATCCACCGCGCCCGGCGGCACCCGCGCGCGTGACGGCCAGTGGCTGCTGATCGCAGGCGGCGTGCTGCTGGGCACCATCGGCGTGTTTGTGGAAGAGGCGGGCCAGCACCCGCTGGTCACCGTGTGGTTCCGCTGCGCGTTTGGCGCGCTGGCGCTGCTGGCCTGGTGCCTGGCCACCGGGCGGGGCCGTCAACTGCTATTGCATGGGCGTGCGCGCTGGGTGGCCTGCGCCACGGGTGTGCTCATGGTGCTGAACTGGGCCCTGTTTTTTGCGGCCATCCCGCGCACGTCCATCGCCGTGGCCACGGTGGTGTTTCACATCCAGCCGATCTGGGTCATCGTGTGTGGCGCGCTGTTTTTGCGCGAGGCCGTCTCGCCCATGCAATGGCTCGCCACGCTGGCCGCACTGGGCGGCCTGGTGCTGACCACCGGCCTGCTCGACGGCACTGCAGCGGCCAGCAGCAGCGGCGGCGGCTACCTGGCGGGTGTGCTGATGTGCCTGGCGGGCTCTTTTTGCTATGCCGGAGTGACCTTGCTCGCCAACACACAGAAAACCATCAGCCCCTTTGCGATGGCGCTGTGGCAGTGCCTGGTGGGCGCCGTGGTGCTGGTGTGGGCGCCCTTCGTGCTGGGCTGGCCGCAGCACGGCGCCGCGTGGGGCTGGCTGCTGGGCCTGGGCGTGCTGCACACGGGGCTGGCGTATGTGGTGCTGTTCGCGGGCATGGCGCGCCTGGGGCTGGGGCGCATTGCGGTGCTGCAGTTTGTGTACCCGCTCACGGCGGTGCTAGTGGACTGGGCGGTGTATGGGCGCACGCTCAGCCCTGTGCAATTGGCCGGCGTGGGGCTGATGGCCACTGCGCTCTGGACCATCCGGCGGCCTGCCAACGCAAAGGCCGTGCGCGGCAGCTGAAGGCCAACGCCATCCACATCGTTAGAGCCATTGGCCACAGCCTGTGGAAGGGCTTTCTCAGCAAACGCACCGGCTTCTACAAAGCCGGCCCGGTTCAGCCCAGTTCAGCCCGCACGGTGGTGGGTTGGCTTTGAGCCCGGCAGATGCATGGCGTGCCGGGCTGGGCCATGCGGCGCAGCAGGGCTATGGCCCAAACACCAGCGCCTGGTGCGCCCCCACGCCCGCCAGCACGCCTTCGGCCGAGGCCAGCGTGGCGTTGTGCCGCATCAGCGTCAGGTCGCCTGCGGCATACACGCCGGGCACGGTGGTCATCTTGTTGGCATCGGTGCGGATGCACGGGCCCATGGGCCCATCGTCAAACGCGCAGCCCAGCTGCTCGGCCAGCGGGCTGGCGGGGCGGGCGGTGGCGGCCACATACAGCGCACCCAGCGGCACCACGCGCGCATCGCCGCTGCCGGTGGCCTGCAGGCGCACGCCCTGCAGCGCCTGGCCAGGGCCTTCCAGCGCGGCGATGGGTGCGGGCTCGATGGTCATGCCCAGCGCCAGCAGCCGTTCGCGCTCGGCGCTCTCCAGCGTGGTGTCGCCATTCAGAAAGAGGGTGGTCGGGCCCCAGTCGGCAATCAGCTGCGCGTGCATGCCCGACTGCGGCGAGTGGTACAGCACGCCCAGCCGCTGGCCTGCAAATTCATAGCCATGGCAATACGGACAGTGCAAAACCGATGCGCCCCAGCGCTCGCGCAGACCTGCAATCTCGGGCAAGCCATCCTGCACGCCAAAGGCCAGCACCAGCTTGTGGGCCTCCATGGTTGCGCCATCTTCCAGCACCACTTCAAACCCGTTCTCGGGTGACCCGGCGCGTTGCTGCGCCGTGACCGACACCACCGTGCCCTGCACAAAAC
Organism: Acidovorax delafieldii; assembly: GCA_002377855.1. Lineage (GTDB taxonomy): Bacteria > Pseudomonadota > Gammaproteobacteria > Burkholderiales > Burkholderiaceae_C > Acidovorax > Acidovorax delafieldii_A. The sequence goes on from DFQQ01000002.1 coordinate 22,632, forward strand.
CCACCGTGGGGTAGGCCGCTAGCTTGCGCCGCGCCTGCTCGATCATTGCCAGCGGCGGCTCGCCGTCTTGCCCGAAGAAGCCGTGCGACGCTGCCGCAAACCGGTTGCGCGGCTGGCCTGCATTCACCACACACACCCGCCGCCGGGCGCGCGCCAGCTGCATTGCGGCCGACAGGCCGGCAAAGCTGCCGCCTATCACGATCACCTCATACGCCTGGGTGGTTGTCATTGCTGCTCTCGCCATGCTCAATCTCCTTGTGACCGTGGCACCCGGCCACCATGCGTTCATGAAACTCGGCCGACAGCTGCGCCAGCGTTACCGCGCCCAGCCGCGCCAGCAGCGCTTCTTCTGCAGCCTGGTAGGCGTCGGTCAGTGCGCGGTTCACCGCTTGTTCGACGATGCAGCCGGGGCTCTCTACCCGGTTGCCCACCGCCAGCAGCGTGGGCGCGCCCAGCGCCTCGTAGATGTCGCGCAGCGTGATGTCGGTGAGCGGGCACGACAGCACCCACCCGCCACCATGCCCCTTGGCCGAGGTGACAAACCCCGCGTACCGCAGCCCCGCCATCAGGCGGCGCACCACCACCGGGTTGGTCTGCATGGCCTGCGCCATCGCCTCGGACGTGGCGGGCCCCTCCATCTCTGCCATGTGCAGCAGCGCGTGGAGAACGTTGGAAAGTCGGCTATCTCGTTTCATGCAACATTAAAAGTTGCGTAATGCTAGCATGGGCCTGGAAGCTGCGCTGGCACGCACAGATTGCACTATTGAATTGATAGCTGCATGCGCTTATTGAATAAGCGCTGGAGGCCAATTTGGCTTGAATTTTCATACAGTGTGCTGCACGCCTCCGCCCGTTCGGGCTGAGCTTGTCGAAGCCATGCACCGCCGGTCAAACCCTCCAGCCAAGCGCAGCCCAAGCGCCATACCTGCCACACCCGCCACAAACCGCCGCACCATGACCGAGCCCACCACACCCCACTTCACCGACCCCGCCGCCATCGCCCGCTACGCGGATGGCCCCCGCCGCAACGTACCCGGCTACGACGGCCTGCTGCGCATGTCGCGCATCCTGCTGGCCGAGCGCGTGCCCGCCCAGGGCCGCGTGCTGGTGGTGGGTGCGGGCGGCGGGCTGGAACTGGAAGACATGGCACTCGCTCACCCCGGCTGGCGGTTTGACGGCGTGGACCCCAGCCAACCCATGCTGGACCTGGCCGCCCAACGGCTGCAGAGCGCGGGCGTGCCCGGCGACCGCGTGGCGTTGCACCACGGCTACGTGCATACCGCACCGGCCGGGCTGTTTGATGGCGCTACGTGCCTGCTGACTTTGCACTTTGTGCCGCGTGAGGATCGGGCGCCCATGCTGGCGGAGATCCGGCGGCGGCTGAAGCCCGGCGCGCCGTTGGTGGTGGCACATTTGAGCGTGGCGGATGGGGACGGCCCGGGCGGTGAAGGCGCGGCAGGGGAGCGCGATCTGTGGCTCTCGCGCTATGCCGCGTTTCAGGTGGCGTCCGGCGTCGCGCCGGAGCATGCAGCCAGGGGGCGCGACAAGGTGGCTGCGGAGTTGGCGGTGCTGACGCCGCAGGAGGATGAGGCTGCTTTGCGCAAGGCGGGGTTCAGCGATGTGCGGTTGTTTTATATGGGGTTTGCGTTTAGGGGGTGGGTGGCGTGCGTTTTTTCGGGATGACAGACTGCGTTCGGCCAGGAGCAGCCGGTGGAAGCGAATGGAAGCGGACGCTCAACGTCGGAGCTGACCGGAACGCACCACTCGCGGCGAAGCCGCAGCCTGCAGGTGTGTTTCCGCGTCGAGCGACTTGTTAAAGAGCATGGCGGCTAGGTGCAAGTGAAATTGAACGACACCCCAAGATTTAGCTCCCTCGTGATGGTCATTGACTTGGCATCAATGCTGAAGACCGGATAGATGCTCTCGGATAGACAGCCTAAGGAAATGTCTGCCCATGCGGCACTTGCAATGAGTTGACTGAAGTATGTCTTATGAGCAGAGACTGCGTTCCAGAGCCAAACGAGATGTTCTTCAAGAGAAGCCCCGTCGTCCAGCGGTGATCTCAGCATCCAAAGATCCTCAGGCCACGACCCCAATGCCGCAGTTCGTTTGCTACGCGGATCACCAGCTCTATGCACATACGACGGCATAAGCCCAGTTTCGAGAGAAATCTTCTCGTGCTGCGTTCCAACTCCAGCTATTCGGAGCGCTGCGTCGAAGCGGAACGACGACTGATTGCGTGCAGGTGTTCGGACGCCCACTTCACGCTGCCTACGTCGCTGCGACCGGACAAGGCGTTTTCGCGTGCCTGTGCTTATGCGTGGCATAGAGTGCGCTTTAACGTCGGCGCTCAGCGGGCGGCGAAGCCGTCCGCTGCAGCAAAAGGTTGAACCGCTTGCGCATAGACCAACAATCCATCGCGATAGACCTTTGCTTCGTGATGCGGGTAGACGTGATGGCCGCAATGCTCCGTGAATACTGCGATCGCGCGCTTCGCTTCGCTGGCGATCTGAAACGCCCACTCGAACTGCACGATAGAGCCATCCATCAGCTCAGTTCGCAGTTGACCACCCGGAAAGTCAAACCACGGCCGAACCTGTTGCAAAACATCGTCCACGGATCGTCCGAAGTGCGCCGCGAGTTCGGAGGCCCACTCGGTTTCGAGCTGCCGCGCTAAAGCCGGGACTGGGTACATGCGGTTCAACGGACAAAGTAAGCGGCTGGCCGAAGGCCAGTCCGCTTGACTGAATGGTTAGCCATACGCAGCCAGAAGCCCGTGAGTTACCTGACCGCTGACTTAACAAGCCAGATGAAAAATATGGGCAAGCCTAATCCAATAGCTATACCACTTACGATCATTTTTATATTTCTTCTATTGGAAGCAATTTCTAACTGACTTTGCTTGGTATTTTTTCGGACGATTCTTAGCAATAAAACTGTGACGAATAACGCCGTAGTCGATTTTATATACGAGGCTGTATTTGAGCTTTGGACTGCGTCAAATAGTAAAACGGCGACAAGGAAGGTGCCAATGATTGCGATGACTAATTTAAGAACTTTGTGCATGGATGTGGTGTGTGACCTGTTGCCGAAGGCTAACGAACAAGGTAAGCGGCTGGCTGTAGGCCAGTCCGCTTGACCGCCGGGTTAGGCGCCATTGCGCCGCTGACCTTGAATTTGGGAAGGAACACGACGTTTACCGAAGTGCAGCTAGTAGAAAAGTTGCCAGGGTTGCCACGACAAGAACAGCCCACGACCAGACCGCGTACTTGGCTCCTTTGCTTCCACCGCGAGCGAGTTGCCATATTTTTCCTATGTCGTAAGGGATTTTTGCTAGCGCGCTAAAAATGGCCGGTGCAAGCAAGCCGTTCCCAAGAAGTAAGAGCCAAACAATCGGCAGCAGGGGATGCAGATCGTAGAGAGGATTGAAGATGTATTTCATCTCGCTTATTGCATCTGCATTTTCTGGAATAGGGGTAGCTTCATCTTCTGCGGCTAAAGTTGGAGGTGACTAGCGCGCACCGGCAGGCCGCGGCGAGGCGCATCATCACCTGGGCGCCTTGCGGCGGACTGCCGGTGCGTGTCCGAGTCGACCGACTTGTTAGAGCTCATCGCCCACTCCCCTCCGACTACCCGAGCCACGTCCAGATAGCCGCAACCAGGCAGCCAAGGGACAGGACAACAAAGACCCAGTAGAGGCCTGGAATTCCGCCCACTGCGGTGTACTTGTTCGCTTGCGCTCCATCCTGCTCTTTACGAGAAAGCGGATCAACCCCCACAGTTCGCCCCGAATGTGGAGGTACTGCCCAGATGCGGTGGCGGGAGTTAGGCTCGAACTGGTGCGCGTCAAATGCCAAATACGCGAAGAGAGCAGAGAGGGCTAGAAAGCCGAGAGGTCCCATGTGAGTTCTAACGTAATGTAGACCGCACCAAGCCGCAGACCATATCTGGCGCTTGCGGTCTAAATTGGCGCGAAAAAAACGCGGAAAAGGGCTTGTAGCCTAGCTTGACGGCGCGTATGCTGTACAAAAAAACAGTACTAAATTCAGCCATGAAACCCGCCTCCCCTCCTGTGTTGCGCGCCACACGGTTGCTGGACCAGGTCCGTGAGCGAATTCGTTACAAGCACTATAGCCTGCGCACCGAACAGGCATACGTGCAGTGGGTGCGCATGTTCGTGAAATGGCACGGCTTGCGGCATCCACGAGACATGGGGCAGCTAGAAATCGAAGGTTTTCTAGCCATGTTGGCTAACGAGCGGCGGGTGGCGGCTGCCACACACAACCAAGCGTTGAGCGCACTGCTATTCCTCTACCGCGAGGTGTTGGGCATGGACCTGCCATGGCTCGATGGCGTGCAGCGCCCGCGCACGCCCAAGCGCATTCCTTCGGTTTTGACGGTAGATGAGGTGGCTGCTCTGCTATTGGCGCTGCCGACCGATATAGCCTTGCTGGCCCGACTGCTGTACGGTACCGGCATGCGGCTGATGGAGGGCCTGCGCTTGCGGGTCAAGGACGTAGATTTTGACCGTGGGGTGGTCGTGGTACGGCAAGCCAAGGGCGACAAGGATCGGGTTGTGATGCTGCCGCGCAGCCTGGCAGCCGAGCTGCGCCAACAGGTGCTGGCTGCACGCGCGCTGTGGGAGCAAGACCGGCAAGCGCAGTGCGGTGGCGTGGACGTTCCGCATGCATTGGAGACCAAATACCCCGGCGTGGGGCAGCGCTGGGGATGGTTCTGGGTGTTCCCCGCTTCGTCCCTGTCGGTGGACCCTCGCACGGGTGTTTGGCGGCGGCATCACGTCTATGAGGAGCGATTGCAGCGCGCACTGAAGAAGGCTGTGGCACAGGCGGGCATTTGCAAACCCGTTTCTGTGCACACCTTGCGCCACAGCTTCGCCACGCACTTGTTGCAGTCGGGCACCGACATTCGCACGGTGCAGGAGTTGCTGGGGCACTCGGATGTGAGTACGACGATGATCTATACCCATGTCCTGAAAGTCGCTGCCGCAGGAACCGCCAGCCCGTTGGACTCCTTGGCCTTGCAGCTGCGGCCTGCCTGAGTGACGGCTTTGGAGCTTCTAGCTGGTTGGCGGCTCTGGGCCCTGAGCCGCCACCTCGCGGTCTGCAATTGGCTTGAAGTGCTGTGCCTCTCCGCGAAAAGCAGGCCTGCAGGACTCTGCAGGTGCCTAGTGTGCCAAAGCCCCTTGATGGAGCCTCCCCTGATTGCAGTGATTGGCTGTCTCTGATCGTAGCTGTGCAATGCCGGCTCCCACATACCGCGTCAGGCATGTGCCTCAGCAGTTCAGGGTTTGCCCTATTCATTGAATAACGTACTAGTTCGTACATTTCGTGCACCTCCCATCAACCTAGGCACTTTTCTGTGCCGGATGTGCATGACTTCGAATCTTCCAGGCCAGCCACTGCGGCTGGCCCCAGCCACCACCCCCGCCATGCCGCATGGGCCGGCTGGGCTGGCGGTGGTATGGGACGGGGCGGCACCGGCTGCGGCCCCCGCATTGGCACGGCGCGGAGTGCCAGCCGCATGATCTCGGGCACCACGCAACTCATTGCCCACCTGGGCTACCCCACGGAGTCGTTCAAGGCGCCGATGATCTACAACCCCTGGTTTGAAAAGTGGGGGATTGACGCGGTGGTGGTACCCATGGGCGTGAGGCCCGGCGATTACGCTGCCACGCTGGCAGCGCTTGCGCGTGTGACCAACCTCAAGGGCGCGTTGGTGACCATGCCGCACAAGGTCACCACCCTGTCGCTGGCCGATGAGGTGACGCCCACCGCCCGCATTGCCGGGGCCTGCAATGCACTGCTGTTGCGGCCCGATGGCACCTGGTTGGGCGACCAGTTTGACGGCGCGGGCTTTGTGCGCGGGCTGCTGCGCAAGGGGCGCACGTTGCGCGGGGCGCGCGTGCTCGTGTCAGGCACCGGGGGCGTGGGCTCGGCCATTGCGGCGTCGCTCGCGGCTGAGGGCGTAGCCCACATCAGCCTGTATGACGCCCATGCCGCCAGCGCCGAGGGGCTGGCAGAGCGGTTGCGCGCCCACTACCCGCAGCTGGTGGTGCAGTCGGGCTCCAACGACCCGGCCGGTTTTGACGTGGTGGTGAACGCCACGCCGCTGGGCATGCAAGAGGGCGACCCGCTGCCCTTCGATGTGGGCCGCATCGACGCGGCTGCGATGGTGGGCGAGGTGGTGATGAAGACCGAGTACACGCCGCTGCTGCAAGCCGCGCTGGCCAAGGGCTGCGGCGTGCAGGTGGGCACCGACATGCTGTTCGAGATGATCCCCGCCTACCTCGAATTCTTTGGCTACGGCACGGCCACGGCCGATGAGCTGCGGGCTGTGGCGCGCATCCAGTATTGAAGTATTGACATGCCCCCGGAGTCGCTTCGCGCCTTCCCCCTCAGGGGGACGACGGCCTTTGCTGCGGGGCGGTGCGGCCGGCTTGGGCCCTTGCTGGCCGTCCCGCGCCCGTTGCCCAGGTAGCGAGCTACCCATTGCTTCGCACAAGACCTGCTTTTTTGCTTGAAGACTTTGTTGCTCAATAGAGGTGTACCCATGCGCCGATCCATTGCCACCGTCTCTTTGAGCGGAACCCTGCGCCAAAAGCTTGAAGCCATTGCCGCTGCGCGCTTCGATGGCATTGAGCTGTTTGAGCCTGACTTCATCAGCTTCACCGGCAGCGCGCGCGAGCTGCGCCAGCAGGCCGCTGACCTGGGCCTGGGCATTGACCTGTACCAGCCGTTTCGTGACTTTGAAGGCATGCCCGACGAGCTGTTTCGCCGCAGCCTGGACCGCGCCGAGCGCAAGTTCGATGTGATGCAGGAGCTAGGCTGCCCGCTGATGCTGGTGTGTTCCAACACCTCGGCCGCATCGCTGGGCGATGCCGAACGCGCCGCCGCGCAACTGCACGAGCTGGCCGAACGCGCCAGCCGCCGCAACCTGCGCATTGGGTACGAGGCGCTGGCCTGGGGCAAGTGGGTGAACCTGTACCGGCAGGCGTGGAACATTGTGCAGAAGGCCGACCACCCGCACCTGGGGCTGATTCTGGACAGCTTCCACACTCTGTCGCTGCGCGACGACCCGATGGGCATTGCCGACATTCCGGGCGAACGCATCTTCTTTGTGCAGATGGCCGATGCGCCGCTGCTGGCCATGGACGTGATCCAGTGGGCGCGCCACCACCGCAACTTCCCCGGCCAGGGGCAGCTGGATGTGGTGACGTTTTTTGAGCAGGCGCTGCTGGCGGGCTACACCGGCAACCTGTCGCTCGAAATTTTCAACGACGTGTTCCGCGAAACGCCCAACCGCCGCACGGCCCTGGATGCCATGCGCTCGCTGCTGTTTCTAGAGAGCGAATGCAAGAACCGGCTGGCCGCCCGCGCGCTGGCGGCATCGGGCGAGGCAAGTCCCCCCGCCGCCAGCCGCGCCCTGCAGCGGCTGGACTTGGCTGCACCACCTGCCGCGCAGCCGCTGGGTGGTTTCAGCTTCATCGAGTTTGGCGTGGACGAGCCTACGGGCCAGGCGCTGGTCAGCACCTTCACCGCGCTGGGTTTTACGCACACGGGCCGCCACCGCAGCAAGGCGGTGGACTTGTACTGCCAAGGCGATATCCAGTTCGTCATCAACACCCAGCCGGGGTCGGAGGCGCGCCAGCGCTTTGAGGAGCTGGGCCCCTCGGTGTGCGCCATGGGCCTGGTCGCGCCCGACCCGGTGCAGGCCGCCAACCGTGCAGCCGCGCTGTTGTCGGCCCGGCACACCAGCCCGCTGGGGCCGAACGAGCTGCAACTGCCCGCCATCATCTCGCCCGGCGGGGCGGTGGTGCACTTTGTGCACGCGGGCGCTACGCTCGATGCCGACTTTGTGGCGCCTGTGCCGCGCGCGCCAGTGCCGCAGACGGGCGGCCTCACGCATGTAGACCACATGGCGCTGGCCCTGGCGCATGACCAGCTCGACACCTGGACCCTGTTTGGCAAGGCCATTCTGGGCCTGACCGCTGGCGAGGCGCTGGAGCTGGCCGACCCATTTGGGCTGGTGCGCAGCTGTGCGCTGAGCAACGCGCAGCGCAGCCTGCGCATGGTGCTCAATGTCTCCAAAAGCCAGCGCACGCGCACGGCCCAGCAGGTGCGGGCGACGGGCCGATCGGGCGGCGGCGTGCACCACATCGCGCTGGCCACGCAGGACATCTTTGCCACAGTGCAGACCTTGCAGGAGCAGGGCGTGAAGTGGCTGCCCATCAGCCCCAACTATTACGAAGACCTGCTGGCCCGCCTGGATCTGGATGAAGACTTGGTGCTCCGCATGCAGGCACTGAACATCGTGGCCGATGTGTCGCGCGGCGGCGGGCGCTTTCTGCATGCCTACACCGAGCCCTTTGCCGACCGCTTCTTCTTTGAAGTGGTGCAGCGCGATGGCGGCTACGACGGCTACGGTGCCGTGAACGCCTCGGTGCGCATGGCGGCGCAGGAGCAGGCGCGCAGCGCTGCGCAGTGAGACCGTATCGAGGCCGCAGTGGGGCAGGGTGGCGGCTTTGTGCACCATCGCTTTGCCTGCATTAGGGGTCAAAAGTGGCGACAGCGCTTTCAGAACAAGCGCAGGCAGCTATTGAATTGATAGTGGTGGGTGCGGAGTTGGCTCTGCGGGCGTGCCAGCTTCTCCCGTCGCCGGGGCGGGCCGGGGCATCTGCTCTGCCCGTGGATGCATGCCCCTGCACCTGTGCTGCCGCGCAGCGGGCGCGTAAAGTGGCAGGTGCTGCGCTTTTGCCTCCACACAACGACCCATGATCGACTTTTTCTGTACCCGGCTGCGCCCCTTGGCGCTGTGGGCCGCCGCCCTGGCTTGCAGCGTTGCAGCTGCGGCACCCGGCCCCGCTGATGCCGCGCCCGCCACATCTGTCGCCGCGTTGCCCGCTGGCATGGCATCGCGCGTGCTGGCCTGCACCACCTGCCATGGCAAAGAAGGCCGCGCCACGGCCGAGGGCTACTTCCCCCGCATCGCGGGCAAGCCGGCGGGCTACCTGCACAACCAGTTGCTCAACTTTCGGGATGGGCGGCGCAGCTACCCGCAAATGGCTTACCTCATCGAACACCTGACCGATGACTACCTGCGCGAAATGGCGGTGCACTTTGCGGCGCTCGATTTGCCTTACCCGCCCCCGCCAGCCCCGCAGGGCACACCCGCACAGCTGGAGCAGGGCCGCGCGCTGGTGCAGCAAGGCGATGCGGCGCGCAAGATTCCGGCATGCGTGCAATGCCACGGCGCAGCCATGACGGGGGTGGCGCCGTCCATTCCCGGCCTGCTGGGCCTGCCGCGTGATTACCTCAACAGCCAGCTGGGTGCCTGGAAGACTGGCCAGCGCAAGGCACAGTCGCCCGACTGCATGGCCGACGTGGCCCGCCAGCTCACGCCCGAAGATGTGAGCGCGGTGTCTGCCTGGCTGGCCGCGCAGCCCGTGCCGGGTAACGGCAAGCCAGCAGCCAGCCTGCCGGGCCCCATGCCTGCACGCTGCGGCGGCGTGGCCGAAGGGGGCCGCCCATGAACCCGCAGCGCTTTTTGCGGCTGGTGTCGGGCGCGATGGCCGCCCTGGGCATCAGCGCCGCCGCCATCGTGGCCCTGAATCTGCGCGGCGAGGACCCCTTGCCCAGCGCCGAAACCTTGAAGCCCACCCCCGCCCTGGTGGCGCAGGGTGAATACCTGACCCGCGTGGGCAACTGCATGGCCTGCCACACCGTGCAGGGCGGCGCGCCGTTCGCGGGCGGGCGCGGCATTGAAACGCCGTTTGGCGTGGTCTACAGCTCCAACCTCACGCCCGACCAAGCCACTGGCCTGGGCGCGTGGACGTCGGCCGAGTTCTGGCGCGCCATGCACAACGGGCGCAGCAAGGATGGGCGGCTGCTGTACCCCGCGTTTCCGTACACCAGCTACACCCACGTCAAGCGCGAAGACTCCGATGCCATCTTTGCCTACCTGCAAAGCTTGCCCCCGGTCGCGCAGGCCAACAAGGCGCATGCGCTGCGCTTTCCGTACAGCACCCAGGCGGCGCTGGGCGTGTGGAGGGCCTTGTTCTTTACCCCGGCAGACGCGGCACAGCCACCCGCACCCGCACCGCAGGCGCTGGCCACCGCGCAGGTGCCTGATTACCAGCGTGGCGTGTATCTGGTCAACGGTCTGGGCCACTGCGCCGCTTGCCACACCCCCCGCAACAGCCTGGGGGCCGAGCAGCAAGGGCAGGCCCTGGCGGGCGGGCTGATCCCCGTGCAGAACTGGCTGGCCCCGGCGCTGACCGACGCTGGCCAGGCCGGCGTGCAGCGCTGGCCGCAGGCCGATGTGGTGGCCTTGCTCAAGACAGGCGTGGCTCCGCAGGCTTCGGTCATCGGCCCCATGGCCGAGGTGGTGTTCCGCAGCACGCAGTACCTGAGCGATGCTGACGCCCGTGCCATGGCCGTCTATTTGCAGGCGCTGCCCCAGCACACGGCCACGGCCACCAAGCAGGCCGCAGCCCCCGCGTCGGTCATGGAGCGCGGCGCCATGGTGTACGAAGCGCAATGCGTCCAGTGCCACGGCGCGCAAGGGCAGGGCGCCAAGGACGAGGCCGGGCAACCCGCCTTCCCGCCGCTGGCGGGCAACCGCGCGGTGCTGCTGGCCGACCCGACCAACCTGGTGCGCGTGGTGCTGCAGGGCGGGTATTTGCCCACCACCGCAGGCCACCCGCGCCCGCATGGCATGCCGCCCTTTCAGCACCTGCTCGGTGATGAGGACGTGGCGGCTGTCGCCACCTTTGTGAGGAATAGCTGGGGCAACCAGGCAGCGGGTGTGGGTACCATCGAGGTTTACCGCGCCCGCGAGCGGCGCAGCCCCTGACCCCGTTGTTGCCCTGGCCCGCCTGATTCGCGGGTTGGAGGAGTTGTATTGATGCCCAGCCACACCGCCTTGCCCGTTGATTCGACAGCCCCCGCCGCCCAGCCCAGCGGCTGGTGGGCCGTGTGCCTGTGTGCCGGCTGGTGCGGTACCTGCCGCGACTACCGGGCGCTGTTTGACGCCCTGGCCCAGGCCCACCCCGAGGTGCGCTTTGAGTGGGTGGACATCGAAGACGAATCGGAACTGGCGGGCGACCTGGACGTAGAGACCTTCCCCACACTGCTCATTGCGGACGGCCGCAAGGCGCATTTTTTGGGCCCCTTGCTGCCCCAGGCGGCTGTGCTCGATCGATTGCTGGCCACCCTGCGCAGCGGTGCCCCCTCGGGCGCCGCCACCGACCCCATGGCGCAAGAAGTGTTTGACCGCGTGCGTGCAGACCGCACTGTGGCAGGCGTTTGATGCTATCGAATGAATAGTTGCTAGCGCTTATTCATCAAGCGCTAGAGGCCAATTTGACCTGTAATGTCTGACACGTTCTGGTTTGACCCCGACTCCTTGCGCGCTCTGTGTGAGGACGGCCCCTGGATGCGTGGCAAGGCCCTGCTGGCACAGGGCGTGGTGAGCGAGCCAGGCATTGAGCCGCTAGACGAAGGCTGGCGCATACAGGCCCTGGTGCAGGGCACGCAGCACCTGCCGTATGAGGTGGCTGTCACCCTGGCGGTGATGCCCGATGGTCAGGTGGACTACTGGCGCAGCGTGTGCGACTGCCCCGTGGGCCGCCAGTGCAAGCACGCCGTGGCCTTGATGCTGCGCGCCGCCCGCCTGCCGCTGAGCGATGAGGCCCGTGCTGCTGCCGCACCGCGCAAGGATGTGAGCGCGGCGGCGGCCGCCCAGTCGGCCCGCGAGCGCATGGCCGCCGTGCAGCAGGCCGAAGCCCAGGCCCAGCTGGTGAACTGGCTGGCCGCGCTGGACCGCGCCGCCGGGGACGACGTGGTGCTGAGCCCCAGCGACCGCAGCGCGCGGCCTGAGCAATATCTGTATTTGCTGTCGGTGGTGGGCGGCATGCGCCAGCCCACCCAGTTGCAGCTTGAAGCCGTGGTGTCTTACCCCAAGGTGACCGGTGGCTGGGCCAAGCCCAAGCCGGTACGCACCCAGCCCGCCAAGGGCCAGGCGGTGTACGACCAAGCCAGCGAGACCGATCGCCAGGTGCTGCAACTGCTGCGCGCCATGCCGCGCAGCCAGGTGTATTACTCGGCCTACAGTGGCGCGCCCTGCGCGGTGCTGGAAGGGCAGGTGGGCCTGCTGGCGCTGCAACAGGCTGCCAGCACCGGGCGCTTGTTTGCCGATGCGGGTGGCTCCACCGTGGGCGAGGCGCTGCGTTGGGGGGGCGCACGTGCCTTGCGGTGGGCCTGGCACGAAGTGCCCGCCCAGCCGGGTGCGCTGTCGGCGGAGCCTGCCTGGCAATTGCGCGCAGCGTTGGCGGGCGACGGCGGCACGCTGGGCCACAACAGTCCGCCCTTGTTCATGGATGCCGGGCGGGGCGAGTGTGGGCCGGTAGATCTGGGCTCCGTATCTCCCGCGCAGCTGGAGGTGCTGCTCAAGGCCCCAGCGCTGCGCGTGTCGGCCATCGAAAAGTACCAGGACGCATTGGCCCGCAGCCTGCCCCATGTGCCCCTGCCACCGGTGGTGCAAGGCGTGCAGCGGGTGCAGGGCGTGGTGCCCCGGCCCTGCCTGCACCTGGCCCCCACGCCGCAGGCACACCGCCCCACGCTGGGGCTGGTGATGGCGCGGCTCACCTTTGACTATGCCGGTCACCGCGGCTGGTGGCCAGGGCAGGGCGCGCAGGTAATGGTGCCGCCGCTGTCCGGGGGCGACGGCCCGAAGGTGCTGCTGCAGCGCCACCCCCAGGCGGAACTGGAAGCCATCCAGAAACTGATGGCGCTGGGCCTGCTGGCCACCGACGATGGCGTGTTTGGCTTGCCCGGCGAACGCTCCCAGCAGGCCTGGATGCCCTGGGCCGATGCGGGCTTTGCGGTGTTCAGCGAAGCGGGATTTGACGTGACGCAGGACCCGGCCTTGCAAGGCTGGGTGAGCCATGCGCAGAACCTGACGGTGGCGCTGTCGCCCCAGGCTCAGATTCAGACCCACGACGATGTGCCGTGCGACGTCCACGCTCGCCCCCATCGGTTTGACCTGGGTGAACCGCGTGCGGGGGAAGACGCGGGCGGTGATGCCACGGCAGACACCTCACCGTGGTTTTCGCTATCGCTGGGCGTGGAGCTGGACGGCCAGCGCCACAACGTGCTGCCCTGGCTGCCCGACCTGATCGCCCAGGCGGCTCAGCACCCGCCCGATCCTGCCACCGGGCAGCCGCAGCTGCCGCCGTTTGTCTACGTACCGCGTGGCGATGCGCAGAGCGGCTTTGTGCGCCTGCCCACCGAGCCGCTGCGCCCCTGGCTGGCCGCCTTGCTGGAACTGGTGGGCGAGCGCGGGGCAGATTTTTCACAGCCCAACCTGCGCCTGTCGCGGCTGGAGGCGCTGCGCGCCAGCGCTGCCCTGGGCGAAGGCGCGGTGTGGCAGGGCGCTGCATCGTTGCAGGCCCTGGTGCAGCAATTGCAGGGCGCCACCCCCATCGCCGAGGTGCCTGTGCCCGCCAGCGTGCACGCCAGGCTGCGCCCGTACCAGCAGCAGGGGCTCAACTGGCTACAGTTTTTGCGCGCCCAGGGCCTGGGCGGCATCCTCGCCGATGACATGGGCCTGGGCAAAACGCTGCAAACGCTGGCCCACATCCAGGTCGAAAAAGACGCGGGCCGCCTCACCGCCCCAGCGCTGGTGATTGCCCCGGTGAGCCTGATGGGCAACTGGCACAGCGAGGCCGCGCGCTTTTGCCCCGGCCTGCGCACCCTGGTGCTGCACGGCGCTGGCCGCCATGAGCTGGCCGATTCGGTGGCCGAGCACGACCTGGTCATCGCCCCGTATTCGCTGCTGCAGCGCGACCGCGAGCGCTGGCTGCAACTGCAGTGGCATCTGGTGGTGCTGGACGAAGCGCAAAACATCAAGAACGCCAGCACCAACGCCGCCCAGGTGGTGTCTGCCCTGCAGGCGCGCCACCGGCTGTGCCTGTCGGGCACGCCCATGGAAAATCATCTGGGAGAGATCTGGAGCCTGTTCCATTTCTTGATGCCTGGGTTTCTGGGAAGCCAGCAGCGGTTTCGGGAGCTGTTTCGCAACCCCGTGGAAAAACAGGGCGACACCGGCCGACTGGCGCAGCTGCGCGCCCGCGTGGCGCCGTTCATGCTGCGCCGCACCAAGGCCCTGGTGGCGGCCGAGCTGCCGCCCAAGGTGGAAACCGTGATGCGCGTGGAACTGACGGGCGCCCAGGCTGATTTGTACGAAACCATCCGCCTGGGCATGGAAAAGACCGTGCGCGAAGCCTTGCACACCAAGGGGCTGGCCAAATCGCAGATCACGATCCTGGATGCGCTGCTCAAGCTGCGCCAGGTCTGCTGCGACCCGCACCTGGTGCCGCTGGAGTCCGCCCGTCAGGTGCGGGAGTCGGCGAAGATGGCGCAGTTGATGGAGTTGTTGCCTGAAATGCTGGCCGAGGGGCGGCGGGTGCTGCTGTTTTCGCAGTTCACCAGCATGCTCGGCTTGATCGAGACTGAGCTGCAGGCCCGCGGTTTGCCCTGGGTCAAGCTCACCGGCCAAAGCCAAAAGCGCGACCAAATCATCCACCGCTTTACCAGCGGCGAGGTGCCGCTGTTTCTGATCAGTCTGAAGGCCGGGGGCGTGGGGCTGAACCTGCCCCAGGCCGACACCGTCATCCACTATGACCCCTGGTGGAACCCCGCTGCCGAGGCCCAGGCCACTGACCGTGCCCACCGCATCGGGCAGACGCAGAACCTTTGGGTGGTAAAAATGGTGGCCCAGGGCACGATTGAGGAGCGCATCCTGGCGCTTCAGGAACGCAAGGCCGGTCTGGCCCAAGCCCTGTATGGAGGCGACGTGGTGCGCAAAGAGCCCTTGTTCACCGAGTCTGATCTGCAAGAGTTGCTGAAGCCCCTGGCAGCCCCCTGAGCCTGCGCCCCACCGGCGCTACGCACAAAGGCGGGTGCTTTGACGCAAAGCCCTGCCTTTGACGTGCCTGTTTGGGCGTAAAAATGGCCGCCTGGCAACAGTCCGTCTTTGCAAATCAAGGCGTTACCGGGTACAATACGGCTCTCACGACCAAACGGGCGGGTACCAACCGCCCGTTTTTTTTGGTCGTTTGGTTTTGGAGCTCGAAGCTGTCAGAGGGGGGTCTTCTGGGGGTTATCGGGTTTTTTGTTTTTCCCGGGATTGAACTTAACACGTGGCACTGCAGCAAGTCGTTGAACAAATTGTGATCGGTCTGGGCTATGACCTGGTGGAGATTGAGCGCTCTGCCGGCGGCCTGTTGCGCATTACCATTGATTTGCCTTGGGTGGCGCCTGCCGCCGATGCCCCCGCCCCGCTGGTGGAGCAGTTGGTCACCGTGGAAGACTGCGAAAAAGTCACCCGTCAGCTGCAGTTTGCGCTCGAGGTGGACGGCGTTGACTACAAACGCCTGGAAGTCTCGTCCCCTGGCATTGACCGCCCCTTGCGCCACGAGCAGGACTTTGTCCGCTTCGAGGGCTCGGTCATTGACATCACGTTGAAGGCGCCCATGGGTGCAGCTGCGGCGGGCCAAGTCAGCGCCAATCGCAAGAAATTTCGCGGCACGCTTGAGCGGGCCGAATCTGGGGGCTGGCAGATCGTCTGGAGAGATGAGCCTGCAGTCAAGCCCGGTCAGAAAGTCAGCAAGAAACGGGTGCCCGCGCCTTTACAGGCCTTGGGCTTCGCGCTGGATGAGTTGCGTGACGCGCGATTGGCGCCCATCGTGGACTTCAAGGGGCGCGCTGGCAAGGCGGGACAAGGCGCTGCCTGAGATCCATTCAGCAAAAAATAGGGATGGCAGGTTGTCCGCTGTGTGGCCTGCGTCTTCGGGTGATTGAAATAGGAGAGTCGTCGCATGAATCGCGAATTGTTGATGTTGGTTGAGGCCATTTCGCGCGAGAAGAACGTGGAGCGTGATGTGGTCTTGGGCGCCGTGGAATCGGCCCTGGCCCAGGCTACCAAGAAGCTGTATCAAGGTGAGGTGGACATCCGCGTGTCCATCGATCGCGACAGCGGCAACTACGAGACTTTCCGCCGCTGGCTTGTCGTGCCTGATGACGCTGGCCTGCAGAATCCCGATGCCGAAGAACTGCTGATGGACGCCCGCGAACGCGTGGCCGATATCGAGGTGGGCGAGTACATCGAAGAAGGTGTCGAGTCCGTGCCTATCGGCCGCATTGGTGCCATGGCCGCCAAGCAGGTCATCCTGCAAAAGATCCGCGACGCAGAGCGCGAGATGCTGCTCAACGACTTCATGTCGCGCGGCGAAAAGATCTTCACGGGCACTGTCAAGCGCATGGACAAGGGCGACATCATTGTCGAGTCCGGCCGCGTGGAAGGCCGCCTGCGCCGCAGCGAGATGATTCCCAAGGAAAACCTGCGCAGCGGCGACCGCGTGCGCGCCATGATCATGGAAGTGGACCTGACGCTGCGCGGTGCTCCGATCATCCTGTCGCGCTCGGCTCCAGAGTTCATGGTGGAGTTGTTCCGCCAGGAAGTGCCCGAAATCGAGCAAGGCCTGCTCGAGATCAAATCCTGCGCCCGCGATCCCGGCTCTCGCGCCAAGATCGCCGTGCTGAGCCACGACAAGCGCGTGGATCCCATCGGTACCTGTGTGGGTGTGCGTGGAACCCGCGTGAATGCAGTGACGAATGAGCTCGCCGGTGAACGCGTTGACATCGTGCTGTGGTCTGAAGACCCTGCGCAGTTCGTGATCGGTGCGCTGGCTCCTGCCAACGTGTCCTCCATCGTCGTGGACGAGGAAAAGCATGCCATGGACGTGGTGGTGGACGAGGAAAACCTCGCCATTGCCATCGGCCGCGGTGGCCAGAACGTGCGTCTGGCCTCTGACCTCACTGGCTGGAAGATCAACATCATGGATGCCGCCGAGTCTGCCCAGAAGCAGGCCAACGAATCCGATGCATCCCGTCGCCTGTTCATGGAAAAGCTGGATGTGGACGAGGAAATCGCCGACATCCTGATCTCCGAAGGCTTTGCCACCCTGGAAGAAGTGGCCTATGTGCCACTGCAGGAAATGCTGGAGATCGAATCGTTTGACGAAGACACCGTGAACGAGTTGCGCGCCCGTGCCAAGGACGCGCTCCTCACCATGGAAATCGCCCGTGAAGAAAGCGTGGAAGAAGTCTCCCAAGACCTGCGCGATCTTGAAGGCATGACACCCGACCTGATTGCCAAGCTGGCCGAAGGTGGTGTGCACACACGTGACGACCTGGCCGATCTGGCCATTGATGAGCTGACCGACCTGACCGGACAGTCTGCAGATGATGCCAAGGCCTTGATCATGAAGGCCCGCGAACATTGGTTCGTGGCGGGGCAAGAGTAAAGGTCAGGGAGGCACGAACCAAATATGTCCAGTAATACTGTCGCCGAGTTTGCAAACGAACTCAAAAAATCGCCTGAAATCCTGCTCGACCAGCTCAAGGCTGCGGGCGTGGGCAAGGCTGCCCCTTCCGATGCCCTGACCGAGTCGGACAAGCAAAAGCTGCTCGCCTATCTTCAGGCCAGCCACGGCACCGCTTCGGGAGACCGCAAGAAGATCACCATGGTGAAGAAATCCACCAGCGAGATCAAGCAGGCCGATGCCACGGGCAAGGCCCGCACTATCCAGGTGGAAGTGCGCAAGAAGCGCACCTTCATCAAGCGTGACGATGCGCTCGACGGCGTCGGTGAGTCTGAAGAGGCTCCCAGCGCCGCAGCGTCGGCGGCGCTGCAAGCTGCCGAGCCGGTTTCTGCCCAGGACCAGGATCTGGCACGCCGCGAAGAGGAAGCCCGTGGCCAGGCCGAGTTGATTCGCCGCCAAGAAGCCGAGTTGGCTGCTAAACGCGCGGAGCGCGAAGAGCGTGAACGCCGTGAGCGCGAAGCCGAAGAGCGCGCTGCAGCCTATGCAGCGCAAGAAGCTGAACGCAAGGCCCAGGCCTCCGCCGTGAAGCAGGAAGCCACCCGCGAGCAAGCGGCTGAAACTGCAGCTCGCAAGGCCGCGCAAGACGAAGCGCGCGAAAAAGCTGCCGCCGAGTCCAAGGCCCGCTCCGAAGAGGAAGCAGCACGTGCGGCCGATCTGGACGCCCGTCGTCGCAAGGCCGAGGCCGAAGCAGCGGCCATTCGCTCCATGATGGCCACGCCCAAGAAGGCGGTCATGGTTGCCAAGAAGCCCGAGGAACCCAAGCCGGTGGCCAAGCCTGCGGCCGTGGGCGACGCCAAGAAGGGCACCTTGCACAAGCCTGCCGTTGGTACCGGCACAGGGCCACGCAATGCAGGTGCCGCTGCGCCGGCAGCGCCAGGTGCTGCGGGCAAGGAAGTCAAATCGGCCAAGCTCTCCTCCAGCTGGGCCAATGACACCGCCAAGAAGAAAGAAATCAAGACCCGCGGCGACAGCAGCGGTGGCGTGGGGCGCAACAACTGGCGCGGAGGCCCGCGTGGCCGCCGTGGTGACAATCGCGACCAGCGCGACGATCACCAGCACTCGGCTCCGGTCGAGGCGCGCATCATCGAAGTGCACGTGCCTGAAACCATCACCGTGGCAGAGCTGGCGCACAAGATGTCGATCAAGGCGTCTGAAGTCATCAAGGCGCTGATGAAGATGGGCCAGATGGTCACCATCAACCAGCCATTGGACCAGGACACCGCCATGATCGTGGTGGAAGAACTGGGCCACAAGGCAGTGGTGGCGGCACTGGACGATCCAGAAGCCTTCACTGACGAAGATGTTGCGCAGCAAAACGCCGAGGTGCTGCCACGCGCCCCTGTGGTCACCGTCATGGGCCACGTGGACCACGGCAAGACCTCGCTGCTGGACTACATCCGCCGCGCCAAGGTGGCTGCTGGCGAAGCTGGTGGTATCACCCAGCACATCGGTGCCTACCATGTGGAAACCCCACGCGGCATGGTGTCGTTCCTCGATACCCCCGGTCACGAGGCCTTTACGGCCATGCGTGCCCGCGGTGCCCAGGCCACCGACATCGTGATTCTGGTGGTGGCAGCGGACGACGGTGTCATGCCCCAGACCAAGGAAGCCATCAAGCACGCCAAGGCGGCTGGTGTTCCTATCGTGGTGGCCATCACCAAGGCCGACAAGCCCGATGCCAACCCCGACCGCGTCAAGCAAGAACTGGTGGTGGAAGAGGTGGTGCCTGAAGAGTACGGCGGCGACTCGCCATTCGTGCCAGTGTCTTCCAAGACCGGCATGGGCATTGACGCGCTGCTGGAGCAAGTGCTGCTGCAAGCCGAAGTGCTGGAACTGAAGGCTCCGGTGGAATCGCTGGCCAAGGGCCTCGTGATCGAAGCCCAGCTGGACAAGGGTCGCGGCCCTGTGGCCACCGTGCTGGTGCAGTCCGGTACGCTGAAGGTGGGCGACATCGTGCTGGCTGGCCAGACCTACGGCCGCGTGCGCGCCATGCTGGACGAAAACGGCAAGGTCGCTAAGACCGCAGGTCCGTCGATCCCTGTAGAGATTCAGGGCCTGACCGAAGTGCCTCAGGCTGGCGACGACTTCATGGTGATGACCGACGAGCGCCGTGCGCGCGAAATCGCGACCTACCGTGCTGGCAAGTTCCGCAATACCAAGCTGGCCAAGCAGCAGGCTGCCAAGCTGGAAAACATGTTTGCCGACATGACAGCGGGCGAGGTCAAGACCCTGCCCATCATCGTCAAGGCCGATGTGCAAGGTTCGCAGGAAGCGCTGTCGCAGTCTCTGCTCAAGCTCTCGACCGACGAGATCAAGGTCCAACTGGTGTATGCCGGCGTGGGCGGTATCAGCGAATCTGACATCAACTTGGCGATTGCGTCCAAGGCCATCGTTATCGGCTTCAATGTGCGCGCCGATGCCGGTGCCCGCAAGCTGGCCGAAGGCAATGGCGTCGACCTGCACTACTACAGCATCATTTACGACGCTGTGGACGAGCTCAAGGTGGCAATGTCCGGCATGCTGGCCCCAGAGCAGCGCGAGGAAATCATTGGTACGGCCGAGATCCGCACCGTGTTCGTGGCAACGAAGATCGGCACCATTGCCGGCTCGTACATCACGTCCGGCATGGTTCACCGCAATGCACGCTTCCGCCTGCTGCGCGACAACGTGGTGGTCTACACCGGCGAGGTCGATTCGATCAAGCGCCTCAAGGATGACGTGCGTGATGTCAAGGAAGGTTTTGAGTGCGGTATCAAGCTCAAGAACTACAACGACATCAAGGAAGGTGATCACCTCGAGTTCTTTGACATCAAGGAAATCGCGCGGACGCTGTAAGGCGAAGGCTGCAAGAGCATGGCTGCGAAGAAATCCTCTACACCCAACCGCGCCTTCAAGGTGGCCGATCAGATCCAGCGGGATCTGACCGAACTGATCGCGCGCGAGTTGAAAGATCCGCGCGTAGGCATGGTCACGCTGCAAGGCGTCGAGGTGACTCCGGACTATGCCCACGCCAAGGTATTTTTCAGCCTGCTGGTGGGCGACCCTGTGGAAACGCAGGCGGCGCTCAACCAGGCTGCGGGGTTCCTGCGCAATGGCTTGTTCAAGCGCCTGCATATCCACACGGTGCCGACCCTGCACTTCGTGTTTGACCGTACTTCAGAACGCGCTGCGGACATGAACGCCTTGATTGCCAAGGCAGTGTCTTCACGCGCCAAAGACGACGAGGACGCATGACCGAGCGCGCTCCCCGCATCCGGGTGCAGCGGCGCCCGGTGCACGGAGTGCTGCTGCTCGACAAACCGCTCGGCCTTTCGAGCAACGACGCCTTGCAAAAGGTGAAGTGGTTGCTTCGCGCCGAGAAAGCGGGCCACACAGGCACGCTGGATCCGCTGGCGTCAGGGGTTCTGCCCTTGTGCTTCGGGGCCGCTACCAAGTTCAGCCAGCTGCAGCTGGAGGCGCCAAAAACCTATGAGGCCGTTGCGCTTCTGGGTGTGACCACCACCACTGGCGATGCCGAGGGTGAAGTGCTGGAGCGCCGGGAGGTGTCGCCCGAGCATGTGACGCCCGAACGTATAGCCGCCGTGCAGCAGCAGTTCACCGGCCCCATCAGCCAGGTGCCACCGATGCACAGCGCGCTCAAGAAAGACGGTAAAGCGCTTTACGAGTACGCTCGCGCCGGCATTGCCGTGGAGCGCGAAGCGCGCCCAGTGGTCATTCATTCATTGAATTTAACCCTGGCGCACACAGAACAAGCGCAGGCAGCTATCAAAATGATAGTGACTTGCAGCAAGGGGACGTACATCCGTACTCTGGGAGAAGACATTGGTGCGGCGCTGGGGGTGGGGGCTCACCTGACCTTTTTGCGCCGCATTGATACGGGAGGCCTCGGTGTTGAGCGCTGCGTCACGCTGGCGCAGCTGGAGGCCATGGACGAGGCGGGACGTTTGGCCTGCGTCGAACCTCCCGAGTCGCTGCTGGTGGGGCACACACGTGTCACGTTGGACGGCGACAATGCAGCCCGATTCCTGTCGGGTGTGCGTCGCCGTGGACCCTGGCCTGACGCCAGTGCCGTGGCGGTTTTCGGCGACAAGCCCCCGGCACTGCTGGGGGTGGGCCATATCGTTGGCGGGGAGCTGGTGCCGGGCAGGCTCCTGAGTCCGCTGGAAATTCAACAAATTTTGGAAAGCACGCCGCCGCACCCAGCCAGCGGCACATTGGAAAACTTATGACTAAACAAATCCGCAATATCGCGATCATTGCCCACGTTGACCATGGCAAAACCACCATGGTGGACCAGCTGCTGCGCCAGTCCGGCACGTTTGCCGACCACGAAAAGGTCGTGGACACCGTGATGGACAACAACGCCATCGAAAAAGAGCGTGGCATCACCATCCTGGCCAAGAACTGTGCCGTGAGCTGGAAGGGTACGCACATCAACATCGTGGACACCCCCGGTCACGCGGACTTCGGCGGCGAAGTGGAGCGTGCCCTGTCGATGGTCGACAGCGTGGTGCTGCTGATTGATGCGCAGGAAGGCCCCATGCCCCAGACGCGTTTCGTCACCAAAAAGGCCCTGGCCCTCGGCCTGCGCCCCATCCTGGTGGTGAACAAGGTGGACAAGCCGGGTGCCAACCCCGACAAGGTCGTGAACGCTGCGTTCGATCTGTTCGACAAGCTCGGCGCTACCGACGAACAACTCGACTTTCCGGTGGTGTACGCCTCGGGCATCAACGGCTGGTCGTCGCTGGAAGAAGGCGCTCCGGGCGAACAATGGGGCCCTGACATGTCGGCCCTGTTCGACACCATCTTGAGCCACGTGCCGCCAAACACCGGTGACCCGACAGCCCCGCTGCAATTGCAGATTTCGGCGCTGGATTTCTCCAGCTTCGTGGGCCGCATTGGCGTGGGCCGCATCAGCCAGGGTACCCTCAAGCCCATGATGGACGTGGTCGTCATGGAAGGCCCCGATGGCAAGGCCGTGAAGGGCCGTGTGAACCAGGTGCTGACATTCCAGGGCCTGGACCGCATGCAGACGCCCCTGGCCGGCCCCGGCGACATCGTGCTGATCAACGGCATTGAAGACATCGGTATCGGTGTGACCGTGACCGACCCTGCCAACCCCGCGCCCTTGCCCATGCTGAAGGTGGACGAGCCCACGCTGACCATGAACTTCTGCGTGAACACGTCGCCCCTGGCCGGCCGTGAAGGCAAGTTCGTGACCAGCCGCCAGATCTGGGATCGCCTGCAAAAGGAACTCCAGCACAACGTGGCCCTGCGCGTGAACGAGACCGACGAAGAAGGTATCTTCGAAGTGATGGGCCGGGGCGAACTGCACCTGACCATCCTCTTGGAAAACATGCGCCGCGAAGGGTACGAGCTGGCTGTTTCCAAGCCGCGCGTGGTGTTCAAGGACATCGACGGCGTCAAACACGAGCCTATCGAGCTGGTGACGGCTGACATCGAAGAAGGCCACCAAGGTGGCGTGATGCAGGCACTGGGTGAGCGCAAGGGCGAACTCGTGAACATGGAGCCGGACGGCCGTGGCCGCGTGCGCCTGGAATACCGCATCCCGGCCCGTGGCCTGATCGGTTTCACCAACGAATTCCTGAACCTGACGCGCGGTTCGGGCCTCATCAGCAACATCTTCGACAGCTACGAGCCGCACAAGGGCGACATCGGCGGCCGCAAGAACGGTGTGCTGATCTCCATGGACGACGGTGAAATCTTCACCTACGCCCTGGGCAAGCTGGACGACCGCGGCCGCATGTTCGTGAAGGCGAACGACCCTGTGTACGAAGGCATGATCGTGGGCATCCACAGCCGCGACAACGACCTGGTGGTGAACGCCACGCGCACCAAGCAGCTGACCAACTTCCGCGTTTCTGGTAAGGAAGACGCGATCAAGATCACGCCCCCCATCGACCTCACGCTGGAATACGGCGTGGAATTTATCGAGGACGACGAGCTGGTCGAGATCACGCCCAAGTCTGTGCGCCTGCGCAAGCGCCACCTGACCGAAAACGAGCGCAAGCGCGCAAGCCGTTCTTGATCTGACCTGCGCAACGCGCGCACAGGGCCCCAGGGCCTGTGCCCTGGTTGATGAAGAAAGGGCCCAGCGATGCTGTGGCCCTTTTTTTATGGTCTGCTTCTAGACATTGCCCACCCATGTTGAAACTCACCCATTCTCGCGCTGTGTTGCTGATGGTGGCGGTGACCCTGCTCTGGTCCATCGCTGGCGTGGTCACGCGCCACCTGGAGCAGGCACGCAGCTTTGAAGTGACGTTCTGGCGCAGCTTTTTCACGTTGATAAGCCTGCTGGTCATGCTGCCTGCGCTGCAAGGGCGTGGCGTGTTTGGCACCCTGCGGCGGGGCGGGGCCGCATTGTGGCTGTCGGGGGTGTGTTGGGCCGTCATGTTCACGGCATTCATGGTGGCGATGATGCTCATGCCTGTTGCCAATGTACTGGTGACGATGGCGGCGGGGCCGTTACTGACGGCGTTGTTCGCGAGGGTTTTCATCGGCCACCGCATTGCTTTGCGCACCTGGGTTTCCATCAGCTTGGCTGGCCTGGGCATAGGCTGGATGTACGGATCGCAAATGGTAGGTTTGCCGCTGTCGGGCACGCTGGTGGCCTTGTGTGTGCCCGTCGCCGCTGCAGCCAACTGGACAGTGGTGCAGCATTCCCAGCGGCATGGGCACGCGGTAGACCTGGTGCCGTCCGTGCTGGTGGGTGCAGTGCTCTCCGTGCTGGTCACTTTGCCGCTGGCCCTGCCCCTGCAGGCCACGCGACATGATTTATTCTTGCTGGCTGTGCTGGGGGTTTTTCAACTGGCCATCCCCTGCGTTTTGGCAGTGCGCTGCGGGCGCGTGCTCAAGGCCCCCGAGATGGCTCTGCTGGGTCTGCTGGAAGTGATCTTCGGGATCTTGTTGGCGTGGCTGGGGGCGGGTGAACGCCCGGCATCGGCTGTATTGGCTGGCGGCGCGCTGGTGATCGGTGCATTGGTTTTCAATGAAATGTTGGGTTGGAAGGAACAAAAATGACGGAGACAGTGTTGACTGAGGTGTTGAGCGAAGTGCGTGGTCAGGTGGGTTTCATCACCCTGAACCGGCCCCGGGCGCTGAATGCGCTTTCTTTGGGCATGGTGCGCGACCTGATGAGCACCTTGCTGGCCTGGCAGGCCGATGACCAAGTGCTGGCCGTAGCCATTCGTGGCAGCAATAAGGAAGGCCCCTTTGGCGCGTTTTGCGCGGGCGGCGACATCCGTTTTCTGCACCAGGCGGGTAGCCAAGGTAATCCGCTGATCGAGGATTTTTTCACGGAAGAGTACGCCCTCAATCACCTGATTCACAACTACACCAAGCCTTACATCGCCTTCATGGACGGCATCGTTATGGGCGGCGGCATGGGCATCAGCCAGGGCGCCGCCCTGCGCGTGGTGACAGAGCGCACCAAGATGGCCATGCCTGAAACCGCCATTGGCCTGTTCCCCGATGTGGGCGGTGGCTACTTCCTGAGCCGTTGCCCTGGCAGCGTGGGTGAGTGGCTGGCCCTGACGGGCGACACCATTGGCGCGGGCGATGCCATCGAGAACCAGTTGGCCGACGGCTGTCTGCCGTCAGACCAGCAAGCTGCCGTGTGGGATGCGCTGGGCAGCCAGCACTTTGCAGATGGGCAAGCCATTCGCGCCTTTGTTGCTTCAAAATTTGTAGCTGCCAGCGCTCACCACACAAGCGCTAGAGCCGATATTGACCAATATTTTTCGCTGCCTACCGTGGGCGATATCGTGCGCGCCCTGGAGTCCGCCGATACCGACTGGGCGCGTGCCACAGCGGCCACGCTGCGCAAGCGCTCGCCCCTCATG
Source organism: Acidovorax delafieldii (assembly GCA_002377855.1). Lineage (GTDB taxonomy): Bacteria > Pseudomonadota > Gammaproteobacteria > Burkholderiales > Burkholderiaceae_C > Acidovorax > Acidovorax delafieldii_A. Next base: position 47,958 of record DFQQ01000002.1, read on the forward strand.
CTGCACGTGGTGCTGGAGCAAATCCGCCGTGCGCGCCACATGGGCCTGGCCGATGATTTGCGCATGGAGCGTGACATGGTGCGCCACTGCTTCTTCCTGCGCCCCGGCCAAAGCGAAACGGTGGAAGGCATCCGCGCCCTGGCGGTGGACAAGGACCACGCCCCCCGCTGGAACCCGGCGCGCATCGAAGATGTGACGCCCGCCATGGTGGCGCCGTTTTTTGCAAGTCCCTGGCCAGCCCATTCCCACCCACTGGCCCATCTGAAGTAAGGCGGGGTCTGCACAGCAGGTTTTGGCGTTGCCACTGAAAAAGCCGCTGGATCAGCGGCTTTTTTTATCGGGCCCTGGGGCGCCTGACGGGTTTGCCGCGCCGCACCGTTGCGCCGGCAGGCTGAGTGCGACACCCTTGCACGCAACTCCTAGCGATTGCGGCTCTTCATTGCGCGCTCCACTTCGCGCTTGCCTTCGCGGTCCTTGATGGTGTCGCGCTTGTCGTGCTCTGCCTTGCCCTTGGCCAATGCAATTTCGCACTTCACAAATCCGTTTTTCCAATGCAGATTCAGGGGCACCAGGGTGTAGCCTTTTTGCTCTACCTTGCCGATCAGGCGTTTGATGTCGTCCTTTTTGAGCAGCAGTTTCTTGGTGCGCGCCGACTCGGGGTTCACGTGGGTGGACGCGGTCTTCAGCGGGTGAATCAGACACCCCAGCAAATACAACTCACCGTCGCGAATGAGCACATAGCCGTCGGTGAGCTGCACCTTGCCCTCGCGCAACGCCTTGACCTCCCAGCCGTGCAGCACCATGCCTGCCTCGTGGCGTTCTTCGAAGAAATAATTGAAAGCCGCCTTCTTGTTGTCAGCAATGCGGGACGTGGGATCGGGTTTTTTGGCCATGAGGAATTAGATAAGACGCAAACCGGAAGATAAAAGGCCTCCCTACAATTGTCGCTGTCTCGCAACTGAATTCTAATTTCCTCTGGCCCGCAGAACCTGTTCAATATCTTTTCGGTATCGCGCACGCCTGCAAGTGTGCAGGTGCTGCCCCAACCCATACGCTGTCCGCACGCGCTTGTGCTTTTTCCTCGCTCCGAAAGCGCCGAACCCTTTCACCGGGGCATGCCCTTCGAAAAGATCTTGTACCGGCTCTTGTGCCTGCCAGCCACGATGCTGAGTGCAAAGGCCCTGTCTGCATGAAAACCGTTCAAAAGTCTGTCCTCATTTGGTACTCGCCCCAAGAGATGTTCGATCTGGTCACTGCCGTGGAACGTTACCCCGAGTTTCTTCCGTGGTGTGATCGTGCCCAGGTGCTGGAACGCGGCGCAGACGGGATGACGGCGGAGGTGGGCATAGCATTGGGCGGCATTCGCCAGACTTTTGTGACGCGAAACGTCCACGTGCCCGGCGAGCGGGTGCAAATGCACCTCGTCAAAGGCCCGTTCTCGCAACTGGAGGGGGATTGGCGCTTCTTGCCAGTGGGCGATGGGAGCCAGCGGGCGTGCAAGGTGGAGCTGCAACTGAACTATGGTTTCAGCAGCGCAGCACTCGCCGCCCTGGTGGGCCCGGTGTTTGACCGCATTGCAGCGACCATGGTGGATGCTTTCGTGAAACGGGCAGAGCAGGTGTATGGCTGAGTTGGCACTTCACTGTGGCAGCAGCGTGGGCTTGGCACCGAGTGCGTCGCCACAAGTTCAGGCTGCTCCAGACGCGTTGCAAATCACCGTAGTGGTTTGCACGGCGCCGCGGCAAACCCAACAATGGGCGTTGGTTCTTCCGCCAGGCTCATCGGTGGCCGATGCGCTGCGTGCTTGCGCTACGGGTTCATCTTGGCGCGCCGTGCAGGCAGGCTCTGCGGGTTGCGGGGTGTGGGGACGTGCGGTGGATACAGACACCTTGCTTTGCGACCAGGATCGCGTCGAGGTCTACCGTGCGTTGAAGGTGGACCCCAAGGTCGCTCGGCGCGAGCGCTTCGCCAAGCAAGGGGCCCGCACCACCGGGCTTTTTGCCGGCAAGCGCCCAGGAGCCAAGGCGGGCTACTGAGCGCTGCTTCCTGCGGACTCAGCGGCTGCAGTCCGAGGCGATGATGTCGTTGGTGCGTTTGATCTCTGCGCTGCGACTGCCTTCATCCATGAATACCCGCTCGCCCTGGGCGTTGGTTTGCTTCATCGGAACGCCCGACTCCAACGTGGCTTTGGCTTGGCGGGCGCGGGTGCAGTTCTCTGCCTTGGCGCGCGCGATCTTGTCTTCCTCGGCTTTTTTCTTGGCTGCTTCAGCGGCTTCGGCTGCGGCTTTCTTTTCTTCCAGTTCCTTGTCTTTTCCTGCGGCTGCAGGCTTTGTCGCTGGCTTGGAGGCCGCTGCCGCAGGGGCTGCATTCTCGGCACTGCTGGCTTCTGGGGCTGCTGCGGCGCGTGCGGATCGCGCTCCACCCGGCTGCTTCAGGATGCTCTTGGCCGGCACGTCTGCTGGCGGAGGACGATCACTGAACACCTTGCGACCATCCTTGTCGATCCATTGCCACTGAGCAGCTGCGCCCAGGGCCCATGTGCAGGCCACGGCCAGCAGGAGAAGCTTGTGCATTTTCATGCGGGCAAGTTTAGCCGGGCATGCTGTTTGCTGTCACAGCATTCGCAACTGGTTACAGATCGGTAGCGGAACCGCGACGCCGCCGAAACTGCTCTGCCAGCGGGTGCACTGGACAGTGCGGGTACAATCCGTTTTTTGGAGCTTTCTCATGCGCCTACTTGGAAAAGCGCTCACCTTCGACGATGTGTTGCTGGTGCCAGCGTACTCCCAGGTCCTGCCCAAGGACACGTCCCTCGCGACGAAACTCTCCCGCAATATCCAATTGAACCTGCCGCTCGTGTCCGCTGCCATGGACACCGTGACCGAGGCGCGCCTGGCCATTGCCATCGCCCAGGAGGGCGGCATCGGTATCGTGCACAAGAACCTCACACCGCAGGAGCAGGCCGCGCACGTGGCCAAGGTCAAGCGCTATGAATCCGGCGTGCTGCGCGACCCTGTGGTCATCACGCCCGAGCACACGGTTCTGCAGGTCTTGCAGCTTTCCGAGCAGCTCGGCATTTCGGGCTTCCCGGTCTGCGATGGCGGCAAGGTCGTCGGTATCGTCACGGGGCGTGACCTGCGCTTTGAAACCCGCTACGACGTCAAGGTCCACCAGATCATGACGCCGCGCGAGAAGCTCATCACCGTCAACGAAAAAGACGGCACCACGCCTGAGCAAGCCAAGGCGCTCCTGAACAAGCACAAGTTGGAGCGCATCCTGGTGATCAACGATGCGTTCGAGCTCAAGGGCTTGATCACCGTGAAGGACATCACCAAGCAAACCAGCTTCCCCAATGCGGCACGCGATGCGTCTGGCCGCCTGCGCGTGGGCGCTGCGGTGGGCGTGGGCGAGGGCACCGAAGAGCGCGTGGAAGCGCTGGTGCGCGCTGGCGTGGATGCCATCGTGGTGGACACCGCACACGGCCACAGCAAGGGCGTGATCGACCGCGTGCGCTGGGTCAAGCAAAACTACCCGCAAGTCGATGTGATCGGCGGCAACATCGCCACAGGCGCGGCGGCGCTGGCCTTGGTGGAAGCCGGTGCCGACGCCGTGAAGGTGGGTATCGGCCCCGGCTCGATCTGCACCACGCGCATCGTGGCCGGTGTGGGCGTGCCCCAGATCATGGCCATCGACAACGTGGCCACGGCGCTGAAGGGCACGGGCGTGCCGCTGATCGCTGACGGCGGTATTCGCTACAGCGGCGACATCGCTAAGGCTTTGGCCGCTGGCGCCAGTACCATCATGATGGGTGGCATGTTTGCGGGCACTGAAGAAGCCCCCGGCGAAGTGATCCTGTTCCAGGGCCGCAGCTACAAGAGCTACCGCGGCATGGGCTCCATCGGTGCCATGCAGCAAGGCAGTGCCGACCGCTACTTCCAGGAATCGACCACTGGCAATCCCAACGCCGACAAGCTGGTTCCTGAGGGCATCGAAGGCCGCGTGCCGTACAAGGGCTCGATGGTCTCCATCGTGTTCCAGATGGCCGGCGGGGTTCGTGCGGCCATGGGCTACTGCGGTTGCGCCACGATCGAAGAGATGAACAACAAGGCAGAGTTTGTGGAGATCACCACCGCTGGTATCCGCGAAAGCCACGTTCACGACGTGCAGATCACCAAGGAAGCACCTAACTACCGCGCGGACTGATCCCTCCGCAACCACAGGCCCGAACCCATTTCCAGGTGTTCGGGCCTTTGTCTTTTCTCAAGCCCTCACGCACCTTTCTGTCGCCCGCCATGCAACACCAGAAAATCCTCATCCTCGACTTCGGCTCGCAAGTCACGCAACTCATCGCCCGCCGCGTGCGCGAGGCCCACGTGTACTGCGAAGTGCACCCTTGCGATGTGACCGACGAGTGGATCCGCGAATACGCCAAAGACGGCTCGCTCAAGGGCGTGATCCTGTCGGGCAGCCATGCCAGCGTGTACGAGGTGGACGACAAGGCGCCGGATGCTGTGTTTGAGCTGGGCATTCCCGTGTTGGGCATTTGCTACGGCATGCAGACCATGGCCAACCAGCTGGGTGGCAAGGTCGAAGGCTCCAACACCCGCGAATTTGGCTACGCCGAAGTGCGAGCCCATGGCCACACCGAACTGCTCAAGGGCATTGAAGACTTTGCCACGCCCGAAGGCCACGGCATGCTCAAGGTGTGGATGAGCCACGGCGACAAGGTCACCGCGCTGCCCCCAGGCTTCAAGGTGATGTGCTCCACGCCTTCGTGCCCCATCGCCGGCATGGCCGACGAAAGCCGCCACTATTACGCTGTGCAGTTTCACCCCGAAGTCACGCACACCGTGCAAGGGCGCGTGCTGCTGGAGCGGTTTGTGCTGGGCATCTGCGGCACCCGTGCCGACTGGGTCATGCGCGACCACATCGAAGAAGCGGTGCAAAAAATTCGCGAACAGGTGGGTGACGAGGAGGTGATTCTCGGCCTGTCGGGTGGCGTGGATTCTTCCGTGGCTGCAGCGCTGATCCACCGCGCCATTGGCGACCAACTCACCTGCGTGTTCGTCGATCACGGCCTGCTGCGTCTGAACGAAGGCGACATGGTCATGGACATGTTCGAAGGCAAGCTGCACGCCAAGGTCATTCGCGTGGACGCCAGCGATTTGTTCTTGGGCAAGCTGGCGGGTGTGAGCGAACCTGAGCAAAAGCGCAAGATCATCGGTGGTCTGTTCGTGGACGTGTTCAAGGCCGAGGCTGCCAAGCTCAAGGCCGGAACGGGCGGTCACAAAGGCGCGACGTTCCTGGCCCAGGGCACGATCTACCCAGACGTGATCGAGTCCGGTGGCGCCAAGAGCAAGAAGGCCGTCACCATCAAGAGCCACCACAACGTGGGCGGCCTGCCCGAGCAGCTGGGCCTCAAATTGCTCGAACCCCTGCGTGACCTGTTCAAGGATGAAGTGCGCGAACTGGGTGTGGCTCTGGGCCTGCCTCACGAGATGGTCTACCGCCACCCGTTCCCTGGCCCCGGCCTGGGCGTGCGGATCTTGGGCGAGGTGAAAAAGGAATACGCCGACCTGCTGCGCCGTGCCGACGCGATCTTCATCGAAGAGCTGCGCAACTTCAAGGATGAAGCCACAGGCAAGACTTGGTACGACCTGACCAGCCAGGCCTTCACCGTGTTCTTGCCCGTCAAGAGCGTGGGCGTGATGGGTGATGGCCGTACCTACGATTACGTGGTGGCCCTGCGCGCTGTGCAAACCAGCGACTTCATGACGGCCGACTGGGCTGAGCTGCCCTATGCCCTGCTCAAGAAGGTCTCGGGCCGCATCATCAACGAAGTGCGCGGCATCAACCGCGTGACGTATGACGTGAGCAGCAAGCCGCCGGCGACGATCGAGTGGGAATGATCGACACGCAGTTCAGATCCATCGACTGAGCTTCGATGCACAAGCGAAAAGGCCTTGAAGTCATTCAAGGCCTTTTTTGTTTCAGGGACTGGGCGCTGAACGGGTGGGCACAGGGCCGACGGCGACTACTGTCCGCCAAACAGCCCGCCTTCGTCCAGCAACTCGTAGCTGATCTCAGGCCGCCGCTCCAGGCCTTGGCGGATGGCGGCGGGGATGGACTGCCGTGTTTTGCGGCACAGGCCGCGTTGTTCGTGGACCAGAATGGTGATGCCGCGCAGCGTGCGCACCTCGTTGGGGCCGGGGGCGATGGTCAGGCGGATGCCGAGCTGTTGTTCCATGCGGTCTTGCAGGCGGCGCAGGTCGGCCAGGCTGGTGATTTGCTCCAGGCGCTGCAGCAGGCGCTTTTCTTCGTCGCGGGTGAGCAGCAGCACCCGCGCGTCGGCCTGGGGGTCTTGCAGCATGGCGTCGCGGTCGCATACGCAGGCGCCGGGTGGGCATTCGGTGCGGATGGGCAGCGTGGGGGGCAGCGCGTTCATGGTGCTGCGATTGTGCCGTTGGCCTTGCAAACGCGCATGGCTTTGCGGGAAACCACGGGTGCCGGGGGGTGGCTGTTGTAGCCTCGGAGGTTTTGATTTTCGGGGACCGCTTTCGTGACGCCACACAACGATTTTTGGCAAGGCAGCCACTTTTCGCTTTTGCAACGCGACGCGCGGGGCTGGCTGGTGCCCACCGAGGCGTATGTGCGCACCCTGCTGGCACGGCCCGAACTGGCGTTGGTGCCAGAGTCCTGCGCCGCAGAAATTGCCTTGCACGAGGTGCTGGTGGCCGCACCCCTGGCACCTGTGCAGCGCGAGCAATTGGCGGCTGTGCAGGATGACGATGCGCGTGAGAACTACACGGTGTTTCTGCGCTTTCGCGATGGTCTTCTGGCTGCGGGCACGCTGGAGGCCTACTACCTGCGGCTGATGCGCAGCGGCGCGATAGACGTTCCTTCGGTGTTCATCGACGCGGTGGTGCAGGCCTTGCTGCGCAACGTGCTGGATACGAGCAACGACGCGCTCGAAGCCCGAGCGGCCGAGATGCTGTTTCGCCCGCAGCGCATCACCCTGCAAGAGGGCCAGATGCTGGCAGGCGACCGCGATGCCCTCGACCTGCTGCACGAAACCGCAGGCTTGGGCGAAGTAGGGCGCCTGCTGCGCCAAGGCGGGGTGTTGCAGCCCACCGCGCAGGTGCAGGTGCTCACGCCCGACAACGCGGGTGCCTATTGGGCCGAGAGCGAGCGCCACCATTTTCTGCTCGACCTGACCCACGAGCTGACGCAGGACTTGAGCCACGGCCTCACCCTCAAGCTGACCCGTGCTCGCTCGGGCCTGAAGGCCCTGGCGCGGGTGTTGGAGCGCTGGGTGTTGCACATGCTGGGCGTGCAGGTGCGGATTGAGCCGGTGCACCAGATCAATGACAGCGCCTGGCGCTGGCATGTGGGGCTGGACGTGGAGTCCACCGCCATCCTGAACGATCTGTACCAGGACCGGCCGGTGGAACCCGAGCGTATGGCACGCCTGGTCAGCCTGTTCACACTGACCTTTGTCAACCCCGCCGAGATGCGTGCGGACGTGGCGGGCAAGCCGGTGTACTTGGGGCTGGCGACCAACGCCGAAGGGCTGGTGCGCATCAAGCCGCAGAACCTGCTGCTGAACTTTCCGTTGGCCACGGCGTCCTGATTTGCTATTGAATTAATAGCTGCCAGCGCTTTCTGAATAAGCGCTAGCGGCCAATTTGAGGCTCTTCTAGCGAATGCTAGTGATGAGTCTTTAACAGCCGCGCTGCGCCCCCATCTCCTAAGCATGACGCCCTAGCGTCTGCCCCAGGAGAAGGCCATGCGACAGCACCAGATGACGCACTTGATCCACAGCCTGCCCCAGCTGACGCACCACCCGCGCCAGCACCTGGCGAGCTGCCTGCAGGCGCTGATGGATCGCAGCCAAGCCAGCTCCCTCATCGAGGCGCACGCCGGCGATACCCGAGCCTGCCCACACTGCGCTAGCTCCCAGCTCGTCAAGAATGGCTCGGCCAATGGGCTGCAACGCTTCAAGTGCCGACAGTGCAAGCGTACCTTCAACCCCCTGACGGGCACGCCGCTTGCAAGGCTGCATCTGCGGGATAAATGGATGGGCCAAGCACAGGCCTTGGGCGCAGGGCTCTCGCTAAACGAGGTGGCCCAGCGATTGGATGTAGCGCAAAGCACGGCCTTTCGCTGGCGCCATCGCTTCCTGGCTTGCCCCAAGAATCTGCAGGCACGGCAGTTGTTGGGCATTGCTGAAGCCGATGAGTCCTACTTCCTGGCCTCCTGCAAGGGTCAAAGAGGGTTGCTGCGCAAGGCCCGTGGGCGCGGTGGCAAGGCGCTGGCTGGCTGCAAGGGCTCGGAGTACACACCAGTACTGATGGCGCGAGACCGATCCGGTGCGACAGCCACCCTCATCTTGGAGACGAACAAAGCGGCGAGTGTGCAAGCGGCGCTCAAGCCATTGCTGGCGCCAGACGCCATCCTGTGTACCGATGGCAGCGTCACACTTGCCAGCGCGGCGCGGGCTCTGGGCGTGCAACACCAAGCGGTGAACCTGAGCAAAGGCCAACGTGTCAGAGGCCCTTGGCATGTGCAGAACGTCAATGCCTATGTCAGCAGGCTGCGAGGGTGGATGCAACGATTCAAGGGTGTTGCGACGAAGTACCTTGATTCGTATTTGGGGTGGTTCAGGTTGTTGGACCGATCAGCCCCCAAGGGGCCGCAGCCCGCGCGGGTACTTCAGGCCGCCATAGGAAATCAAAGCGTCACTAGCATTCGCTAGAAGAGCCCGATTTGATTCAAAATCGCCGCAGCGCGCGGGTAGCGCTGCGGCGGGTGCTCAGTCCAGCGTCATCAGGCTGGCATTACCGCCCGCAGCGGCGGTGTTCACGCTCAGGGCGCGTTCGATCAGCAGGCGTTCCAGCGGAATGTCCACGGCGCCGGGCTGCATGGCCGTCACGCCCACGATGGGGCCGGGGCGCTGGGCCAGGGCTGTGCACACGGCCTGTAAGGCCTTGCCATCGCCATGGTGCAGCACTGCGTCCAGCGCCACGCTGGCATCGGTGAGGGCGTTGTCTTGCAGCACCACCTGGGCTTGCGCTGCGGCGGGCAGCTGGTTGCGCAGGCTGGCTTGTGCGGTGGGCCACAGCGCCTTGCCGCCGCTGGCCAGCACGGCAGCCGTTTGCACCAGCAAGTCGGTGGGGGACGTTGCCACGCACAGCACATGGGTGCGGGGGGCCAGGGTGTACACGTTGCGCTCGCCCGTGGGGCCGGGCAGGGTGCGAGAGGTGCCGCTTTGCGTTTCTTGCGCAAAGCGCTGGCAGGTGCTGGCCAGCGCCGCGTTGCCCTGGCTTTGCGCCCATTGCTGCAGGGCCGACAAGGCGGGCAACTGGCGGTTGCGTGCGGCAGCCTCGGGCGGCGCGGTGCGGTCTGCGTCGGCAAAGGTGCGGGCCAGCGCATCGGCGGGGCGCTGCGACAGCAGGCGCAGCAGGTACAGCGGCCCACCGGCCTTGGGGCCCGTGCCCGACAGGCCTTCGCCCCCGAACGGCTGCACACCCACCACGGCGCCCACCATGTTGCGGTTCACGTACACGTTGCCGGCATGGGCGCGGTCCACCACGCGGGCAATGGTTTCATCGATGCGGGTGTGCACGCCCTGGGTCAGGCCGTAGCCGGTGGCGTTGATCTGGTCCAGCAACTGGTCCAGATTCTTGCGGGCATAGCGCACCAGGTGCAGCACGGGGCCGAAGACTTCGCGCTGCAGTTCGCCGATGTGGTTCAGCTCGATCAGCGTGGGCGGCACAAAGGTGCCGGGGGCACTGCTCACTGCCAGGTGGCTGGGGTGCTGGAAAACGCGATGGCCCTGGGCCTTGAACTTTTCGATGTGCTGGACGATGCCGGTTTGCGCTTCAGCATCGATGACGGGGCCCACGTCCACGCGCAGTTCGGCGGTGTTGCCCACGCGCAGTTCGCCCATGGCGCCTTGCAGCATCTCGACCACGCGGTCGGCGGCTTCTTCCTGCACGCAAAGCACGCGCAGGGCCGAGCAGCGCTGGCCTGCGCTGTCAAAGGCGGACGACACAGCATCGCCCACCACTTGCTCGGCGAGCGCCGACGAGTCCACGATCATCGCGTTCTGCCCACCCGTTTCGGCGATCAGCGGGATGGGACGGCCTGCGGCATCCAGGCGTCCGGCCACGGTGCGTTGCAGAATGCGGGCGACTTCGGTGGAGCCGGTGAACATCACGCCCATCACGCGCTCATCGCCAATCAGGCGGGCGCCCACAGTTTCGCCCTGGCCGGGCAGCAGTTGCACGGCGGCGCGGGGCACACCGGCCTGCCACAGCAGGCGCACGGCTTCGGCGGCGATCAGCGGGGTTTGCTCGGCGGGCTTGGCCAGCACCGGGTTGCCTGCGGCCAATGCGGCGGCGACCTGGCCCATGAAGATGGCGAGCGGGAAGTTCCAGGGGCTGATGCAGGCCACCGGGCCCAGAGGGATGTGAGTGGCGTTGTCGAAGGTGCTTTGCACCTGCGCGGCGTAGTAGCGCAAGAAGTCCACGGCTTCGCGCACTTCGGCCACGGCATTGCTGGCGCTCTTGCCGGCTTCGCGCATCAGCAGGCCCAGCAGGGGCTGCATGCGCTCTTCCAGCAGGTCGGCGGTGCGCAGCAGGGCGGCGGCGCGCTCGGCGGGCGGTGTGGCGGCCCAAGGGGCTGCGGCGGCCTGGGCGTGCGCCAGGGCGTGGTCCACATCGGCGGTGGTTGCTTCTTGCACCTGGCCCACCACATCGTTGCGGTCGGCGGGGTTGCGCACGGGTTGGGTGGGGCCGGCGGGCACGTCAGTGGCCAGCAGGGGCGCTGCCGCCCAGGCGTGGCTTGCCGTGGTTTGCAGCGTGGCGGCCAGCTCGGTCAGCGTGTTTTCGTTGGACAAATCCAGCCCGCGCGAGTTGGCGCGGTGGGCGCCATACAGACCCTGAGGCGTGGCAATACGGGGGTGAGGCAGGCCGGCAGTGCCTTCGGTGGCGGCTTGCTGGTCCACCACTTGCACAGGGCTCTTCACCAGCTCGTCGAGCGCAATGGTTTCGTCGGCAATGCGGTTCACGAAGGAGGTGTTGGCACCGTTCTCCAGCAGGCGGCGCACCAGGTAGGCCAGCAGCGTTTCGTGGGTGCCCACAGGGGCGTAGATGCGGCAGGGGCGGCCCAGCTTGCCTGCGGTGATGGCGCCCACCACCTGCTCATACAGCGGCTCGCCCATGCCGTGCAGGCACTGGAACTCGTACTGCCCGGCGTAGTAGTTGCTGCCCGCCAGGAGGTAGATGGTGGCCAGCGTTTCGGCGTTGTGCGTGGCGAACTGGGGGTATACGGCCTCGGGCGCGGCCAGCAGCTTCTTGGCGCACGCGATGTACGAAATATCGGTGTGCACCTTGCGCGTGTACACGGGGTAGTCTTCCAGGCCATCGACCTGGGCGCGTTTGATCTCGCTGTCCCAGTAGGCGCCTTTGACCAGGCGCACCATCAGGCGGCGCTGGGTGCGGCGGGCCAAGTCCACCACGTAGTCGATAACGAACGGGCAGCGCTTTTGGTAGGCCTGGATGACGAAGCCAATGCCGTTCCAGCCTGTCAGGGCGGGTTCGTGGCACAGGCGTTCGAGCAGGTCCAGCGACAGCTCCAGGCGGTCGGTCTCTTCGGCGTCGATGTTCAGGCCAATGTCGTATTGCTTGGCCAGCACCGTGAGGCGCAACACCAGCGGGTACAGCTCGTCCATCACGCGGTCGAACTGCGCGCGGCTGTAGCGGGGGTGCAGGGCCGAGAGCTTGATGGAGATGCCCGGGCCTTCGTAAATGCCGCGCCCGGCGGACGCCTTGCCGATGGCGTGGATGGCCTGCTCGTACGACGCGTAATAGCGCTTGGCATCTTCGCTGGTCAGCGCGGCTTCGCCCAGCATGTCGTACGAATAGCGAAAGCCCTCGGCCTCCATCGTGCGGGCGTTGCGCAGGGCTTCGTCAATGGTCTCGCCGGTCACAAACTGCTCGCCCATCATGCGCATGGCCATGTCCACGCCCTTGCGGATCAGGGGCTCACCGCCCTTGCCGATCAGGCGGCCCAGCGATGCCCCGAGGCTGCCTTCGCTGTGCGTGGCCACCAGCTTGCCAGTAATCAGCAGGCCCCAGGTGGCGGCGTTGACGAACAGCGAGGGGCTTTTGCCCAGGTGCGAATCCCACTGGCCGTTGCTGATCTTGTCGCGGATGAGTGCATCGCGCGTGGCTTTGTCGGGGATGCGCAGCAGCGCCTCGGCCAGGCACATCAGCGCCACGCCTTCTTGTGACGACAGCGAAAACTCTTGCAGCAGCCCCTGCACCAGGCCAGCCCGGCCGGCGCTGGCCTTGCGCTCGCGCAGCGACTTGGCAATGCGCAGCGCCAGTTGCTGCGATGCCGTGGCCAGCTCTTGCGGCAGGCGGGCCTGGGCCAGCAGGGGGGGCAGGGCCTCAGGCTCGGGGCGGCGGTAGGCGGCGGTGATAGGCGCGCGCAGCGGGTTGGTGAGCGGGGTGCGGGGCGCGAACTGGGCGAACGGAGGGGTCGGTGCGGTGGGTTGCGTCATGGCGAGACCTGAGGGTGGAAGGGGTGTGCCAAACACGATTTGGCGCAATGACAGCGATGATCCCTGGACTTGAGGCGAATGAATATTCGAAGAATGCGCTATCTTTCGAATAATTCACTAAAAAATAGCGGTATGGAAAACGATCTGGACAGAATCGACCGAAGAATCTTGTCAATCCTGCAAGAAGACGGACGCATTGCCAACTTGAAGCTTGCCGAAGCTGTTGCTTTGTCGCCCACCGCCGTACTGGCACGGGTGCAGCGCCTTACGCGCGACGGCTTCATCCTGGGCTACGAGGCGCGCCTGAACCCCATGAAGCTGGGCGCAGGCATGCTGGTGTTTGTGGAGGTGCTGCTGGACCGCACCACCCTCAATGTGTTCGACCAGTTCAAGGCGGCGGTGCAGGTGCACCCCGAGATCATGGAGTGCCATCTTGTAGCGGGCGGCTTTGATTACTTGCTCAAAACCCGCGCCGCTGACATGAACGCCTACCGGGTGTTCGCGGGCAACGTGCTGTGGCAGTTGCCCGGCGTGCGTGAGACCCGCACCTACGCGGTGATGGAAGAGGTCAAGCACAGCAACCATCTCCATGTGCATGTGTGACCAAGGCCAGGGCACAGGTGCCTGCTGCGCGCGCTCGTCCGCGCGATCGCGCAAATTCCGCAAGGGCTTGGTTTCCGCTCTGTATCCAAGTGTTTCTATGGCGCGGCAGTGGCTGTAGATGCAACGTTTACGCTTGGGCGCGAACGGGCTGGCGCCGCATAATGCAGCCACAATTTCAGCCGATACCCGAGGAGAAGAATATGACCGCATTGCCTTACGCAGTGGCCGCCGCCCTGGCTGCCGCCTTGTTCAGCCCCGCCGCATCTGCGGCCTGCTATTACATCTATGCGGCCGATTCCGAATTGATCTACCGGTCTTATGAGCCACCGGTGGACATGTCTTACCCGCTGCACCAGACGCTGCCTGCTGTGGCGCCGGGCGGAAAGATGGTGTTTTCGCTGGATTCCCAGGGGTGTGAACTCACCATCAACAAGCTGCCCACGCGCGGCAAGTCTTCCGCAGTTCCGGCGCCACGTGCGCGCCGCGCAGATCGCGGTTGAGCCTCCGCAGCCCGGGCATGCCGCTTTGGCGGGCCGAGAGCCTGAGACAATCAGGGGATGAGCGAACAGACAGAACCACTCTCCCCACCAATTCAAGACGCCCCGGACCAGCCCGATCTGCCCGAAGGCTGGCTGGCCGTCCAGTCCATGGACCTGGATGCCCAGGGCGTTGCCCGCAAGCCCGACGGCAAGGTCGTTTTCATTGATGGCGCGCTGCCGTTCGAGTGGGTCAGTGCCAACACCCACCGCAAAAAGAACAACTGGGAACAAGCCAGCCTGACGGACATCCACCGCGAGTCCTCGCAGCGCGTGCGCCCCGGCTGCCCGCACTTTGGCCTGCACGCTGGCGCTTGTGGCGGCTGCAAGATGCAGCACCTGGACACGCGCGCCCAGGTGGCCGTCAAGCAGCGCGCGCTGGAAGACAACCTCTGGCACCTGGGCAAAGTGAAGGCCGAGACCATCCTTCGTCCCATTGAAGGCCCCGCATGGGGCTACCGTTACCGCGCCCGCCTGGCCGTGCGCCATGTCATCAAAAAGGGCACGGTGCTGGTGGGCTTTCATGAGCGCAAGAGCCGCTACGTGGCTGACATGGAAGTCTGCCCGGTTCTGCCTCCGCATGTCAGCGCCATGCTGATGCCACTGCGCGGCCTGATTGCCGGGATGGACGCGCGCGACACCTGCCCTCAGATCGAACTGGCCTGCGGCGACCACGTTACGGCCCTGGTGCTGCGCCACCTGGAGCCTTTGTCTGCAGACGACCTGGCCCGCCTGCGTGCCTTTGCCGCACAACACCATGTGCAATGGTGGCTGCAGCCCAAGGGCCCTGACACGGTGAAGCTGCTGGACGAAGGAGGCGAGACGCTGTCCTATGCGCTGCCCGACTTCGGTATCACCATGCCGTTCAAGCCCACCGATTTCACGCAGGTCAACCCGCACATCAACCGCGTGCTGGTGTCGCGCGCCCTGCGTTTGCTCGACGTGCAAAAACACGAGAGGGTGATCGACTGGTTCTGCGGCCTGGGCAACTTTACGCTGCCCCTGGCCACCCAGGCGCGCGAGGTGCTGGGCATTGAGGGCAGTGAAGCCTTGGTTGCCCGCTCGCGTGAAAATTACAAGTCGAATCAGACTCAGAGGCAGGAAGGTAAAGCGCTGGCAGCTACTGATTTTGTAGCGCGTAACCTGTTCGAGATGACACCCGAGATGCTGATCGCCGACGGCACGGCAGACAAGTGGCTGGTGGACCCCCCGCGTGAGGGCGCTTTTGCCCTGGCAAAGGCGCTGGCAGATATCGAGCAGGCCCGGTTGGGGGCTGAAGACGCGCCACCGCTGCCCGCAGGCGCCCAGCACTGGAAAGCGCCCCAGCGCATCGTCTACGTGAGCTGCAACCCCGCCACCTTGGCGCGGGATGCGGGCTTGCTGGTGCATTTGGGGGGCTACCGCTGCGTGGCGGCGGGCATGGTCAACATGTTTCCGCACACCGCCCACGTCGAGAGCATGGCGGTGTTTGAACGGGCCTGAACGGAGCTGGATGAATTGCGCGGTGGCGCACAGGTGTCACTGCGCTGCCCATCATCCATCATCACTATGCGGGCCGGCGCCCATTGTCCTGGAGTGTGAAGCGTGGGGGATGGGGCGTGGGGTCAGCCGGGGCTTCGGGTGCCCGCCCCCTTGCTGTCAGCCGTGGCGCTTTTCTTTTCAGGCTTGTCGTTCTTGTCGATGACCGACGGGCTGCCTTCGAGCTTGTTTTCGCGCATGTACGCGTCCATTTCCTTCCACCCTGCGAACACCGCGGCTTTCGAAGCCTTGGGGTTGAGGGTGTAGCAGTCTTCCAGCCCGCGCAGCGCGTGGCGGCACGCGCCACCAATGGCCTTGGATTCCTCCTCGCGCTGCGCAATTCGCGGGTCGGGCCAGATCCCCGGGATCTCGCACCCCGCCAGCAGGACGGCAGCGGCGGCCGCAACAAGCAGACGCGGGGAGAGGGCGCGGAGGTGTAGAGACATGTTGGCTGATTATCGGCAGACTGGGGCCAAACCTTGAGAGTTCCGTGTAGCAGGGGCAACACAAGCCGAGGTCCAAAGATTCATGCACTGCAGGTATGAACTCTTTCAACCCACGTTGCCAGCGCAGCCGCTGCCGGGGCGCTATGCTCCCGTGGCGTTGGCAGCGGACTGATCCCGTGCCCGCCTCAAAGGACACTCCATGAAAACCAAATTCGAACTCGAACTCGCCGATGTCAAACGCATCGCCGCCGCTGCCGAAGCGGAAGCGGTCCAGAACCAGTGGGCCGTCACCATCGCCATCGTTGACGACGGCGGGCATTTGCTGTGGCTGCAGCGGCTGGACGGTGCGCCCGCCATTTCTTCGCACATCGCTCCTGCCAAGGCGCACACGGCGGCCCTGGGGCGGCGCGAAAGCAAGGTGTATGAGGACGTCATCAACGGCGGTCGTACGTCGTTCCTCAGCGCGCCTGCAGTGGCTGGCATGCTCGAAGGAGGGGTGCCCATCCTCAAAGACGGGCAATGCCTGGGAGCGGTGGGCGTGAGCGGGGTCAAGTCGACGGAAGATGCGCAGATCGCCCGTGCGGGGATTGCAGCGATCGGGCTGTGAGGGCGCTCGGGTAGAAGCTGTCATGGCTGGCCCCCCATAAAAAAACCGGCCCAAGGCCGGTTTTTTTATGGGGAACGGATCGCGGAGAAAAAAAGCCTGGCTACGCGGGATGAACCGTTGGCTGGCAAAAACGACCCTTGCGGACTGCTGTTGAGCCCGGGAGTCGCCCCACGATGAAACTCATTTGGTCAGGATCAACTTGCCCAGCTTGGTTGCCTGCAGGCGATACAAAGAGCCGTTGTGGCTGATGGCCACGGCCTTTTGACCTTGCAGCAACGCGCTGCTGTCCACAGCCAGCACGGGGCCTTCAGTGGCCGCTGCAGAGGAGGACGGGGCTGAAGCGGCGGCAGAGGCCATGGAGGAGCGCAAGAACGAGGCGGTGGTCAAGGTGGCTTGCATGTCTGTGTTCCTGAAGCGGGGTGATGCTGTCGATGCGCTAATGATAACGATTCGCAATTACTTGG
The DNA here is from genome assembly GCA_002377855.1 of Acidovorax delafieldii. Taxonomy (GTDB): domain Bacteria; phylum Pseudomonadota; class Gammaproteobacteria; order Burkholderiales; family Burkholderiaceae_C; genus Acidovorax; species Acidovorax delafieldii_A. The sequence goes on from DFQQ01000002.1 coordinate 64,700, forward strand.
CAAGCGATTTCTTCAGAATATTGGGAATATTTGTGTGCCGAGGTGTGACAGGGCGACGTGCGATGGATTGCTGCCCTGCGAAGGGTGATGACCGCAGTGCTGGCGGCGGACATCAGCGGTGTGGACGCATGGACATTCGTCCCCTCCTCACCGCTCGGTGTCATTTCCTTGTTTGCCCGTGACTGCCGAGACAAAAAGCTCTATCGCCACGCAAAGGGCGTACAACACCCCCGCCAGCCGGCCCTGCCCGGCGAACAGCAGCGCCAGGCCAACGACGGCAAAGGCGAAATGGAGCGCATAGCGGAGTTTCATGGGATTTCTCCTAGGGGGTGCCTGGCCCGCAGCAACCGCTGCGCTGAGGCCGCTGGTTGCGGGGGGGAAGGGGTTGCCTGCACGTTCACTCTGGGGTTCAGTTGCTGCTGACAGCCGCCAGTCAACAACCGAGTGAGCGGTGCCTTTGCAGACGCCGGGTTTTTGTGCGCCAGCCCTTCCAACGCAAAAAGCCCCGGGCACCAGGCACGGGGCTTTTCGAGTGGAGCACTCACGGATGGCGTCCGGCGTTGCGGCCTGTGCACAGCGTTGGGTTACTGCTGTGGGTCCGTCACAAAGCCGATTTTGCGCACGCCCGCGCGTTGCGCTGCGGCCATGGCCGTGGCCACCTTCTCGTAGCGCACGGCCTTGTCGCCGCGGATGTGCAGGTCGGGCTGCGGCTCCTTGACGGCTTCGGCTTGCAGGCGAGGGAAGAGTTCTTCCTCGGTCACTTCCGATTCGTTCCAGTAGTACTTGCCTTCAGACGAAACGCTCAGGCGCACGGTTTCAGGCTTTACGTCCTCGGGCTGGTTGGTAGCCCGAGGCAGGTCGACGTTGACCGAGTGTTTCATCACCGGCACGGTGATGATGAAGATGATGAGCAGCACCAACATCACGTCCACCAGGGGCGTCATGTTGATCTCGTTCATCACCTCATCGGAGCTGTCCTGGGTTCCGAACGACATGGCTTAGCCGCCTTTCTTCATGGGCAGCACCTTGCCTTGTTCGCCAGCGTTCACACGGGCGCCGGTCACAAAGTAGGCGTGCAGGTCGTGTGCAAAGCTGTTGAGGCTGCCCAGAATGGACTTGTTGCCGCGCACCAGTGCGTTGTAGCCCAGCACCGCCGGGATGGCCACGGCCAGGCCCAGGGCGGTCATGATCAGCGCTTCACCGATGGGGCCGGCCACCTTGTCGATGGTGGACTGGCCCGAGGTGCCGATGGCCAGCAGCGCGTGGTAGATGCCCCACACCGTGCCGAACAGGCCGATGAACGGAGCCGTGGAGCCCACCGAAGCCAGGATGGCCAGGCCCGACTGCAAGCGGGCGGTGAATTCGTCAATGGTGTTGCGCAGGCAGCGGGTCACCCAGTCGCTCACGTCCAGTGCGTCGTGCAAGTGGGCCTTGGTGTTGCGGTGGTGGGCAGTGGCTTCACGGCCTTCGAGCGCCAGGTGGCGGAAAGGATTGGCGGGGTCGGCACCCAGCTTGGTCAAGCCGGCGGCAAAGTCCTCGCTGTGCCAGAAGTCTTGCGCCGCGCGGGCGTGCTTCTTGAATTTGATGATGTCCAGCGCCTTGATCAGAATGACGATCCACGACGCCAGGGACATGCCGAGCAACAGAATGGCCACGGCCCGGGTAACAAAGTCGCCCTGAATCCAGACATTGGCGATACCGAATTGCGATTCCATGAAAACTCCTGATGATTATTCGAGAACAAAATTGATGGGAACCAGGTTCCACATGGTTTCTGGCACACCGTTGCGCTTGCCCGGCACAAAGCGCCAGCGCATCACGGCCTCCTGGGCCTGGCGGTCCAGGCGCTCGTAGCCGCTGGACTTGTTGATTTCCACTTTCTGGGGAGCGCCATCGGTGCCGATCAGCACGCGCAGCACCACCTTGCCTTGCTCGCCCATGCGCTTGCTGATGGACGGATAGCTGGGCTTGGGGTTGTTCAGGTAAGCCGCATCGCTTGACGGCAGCTCGATCTTGGGCGGGGCTGGAGGCGCAGGCGGCGCGGCAGGCGCGGGCGCTGCCGCCACCGGCTCGGCGATGGGTGGCGCTGGTGGCTGTGGCGTGGTGGCCCCGGTAGGGGCATTGGGCGCCGGGGTGGGGTCGTTGATGGCCAGCGGCAGGGGGGCGGGCGTTGGCTTGGGCGCCTGCACCTTGGGTGCCGGCTTGGGTGGCGTAGGTGCTGGCGGCTTGGGGGGCGGGGGCGCCACCTTGGGCGCTGGCGGGGCGATGAATTCGCTGAGCAACTCGGCGGGCACGATGACCTCAGCTGCTTTGCGCACCAGGCCAGACTGCAGGGCCCAGATGGCCGCTACGTGGAAAAGCACGACGCTGCCAACGATGACGGTGTTGCGACTCAGGCCCCCGGCAGGAGCAAAACGATCAGGCTGCGGCATAAAAATGATAGCTGCTAGCGCTTACTGCATAAGCGCTAGAGGTCAAAAAGACCTGGTTATTTGCGAAAGATCCACCAGGCGGAGCCCGCCACCAGGATCAGGCTGCCTGCGAGTGTAGAGAGGAGGTCCATGCCTTGCTTTCCGTGATGGAGCTGGCAAGCTGGATCGTCTGCGGTGCGGTTTCATTGTGCACCGCAGCAACCGGATGGGACGCACTGCATTGCGCCACCACATCGCGTGCGCAGCTTTCGCAGCGCCCGCATTGGGTGGCAACGCCCAATTCGAACTGGATTTCGTCAAAGCTCAAACCCGCCCGCGCGTGGCGGGCAATCTCTCGGTCCGAAACTCGGCGGCATACGCAGACGATCATGGCGGCAAGCAGCTTAGCTGGCTGTTGGTAATGCATGCATTATAAATACGAATCCATCGCATTTGCAATGCGCCCCTTGGTCCAGCGGGGTTTAATTTCACACCCTGCGTAACATTTTCCCGCGCACCCCGTTGCGCACGCCCCCTTCACTCGCAGCGGCAGCGGCAGCGGAGGCGGGCTGCTGTGGGCTCGTCAGTGGGGGGCGAGCGCCTGCGGGGCCTCGGCCAGGGTGCGGCATCCGGTAAGCGCCATGGCTACCTCCAGTTCATCGCGCAACAATCGCAGCACATGGGCCACGCCGGCCGCCCCGGCGGTGGCCAGTCCGTGCACGGCGGGGCGCCCAATCAGCACGGCACTAGCGCCCAGTGCCATGGCCTTGAGCACATCTGTGCCGCGGCGTATCCCTCCATCTACCAGCACGGGCACGGCGCCGTTCACGGCCTGAACAACGCCGGGCAGGGCGGCTGCGGTAGCGGGGGCGGTGTCGAGCGTGCGGCCGCCATGGTTGGAAACAATGAGCCCGGCAACTCCTGCCGCAACCGCCTGGGCCGCATCGGCCGGGTGCAGCACCCCTTTGAGCAGCACGGGCAAGCGCGTCACGGACTGCAGCCAGGCAATGTCTTCCCAAGTGGGCGCGTGCTGCAGCAATCCGTCAAACAGAGCGCTCTGACTGGCCTGCAGGGCAACGGGAGGCGGCGCGTTCAGCCCGGCGAGATTCACAGCACTCACGCCCAGTGGCAGGCGAAAGTGCGCGCGTCTCTCCCGGTCTCGGATTCCGCTAGTGGGTGCATCCACCGTTAGCACCAGTGCTTCGTAACCAGCGGCTTCGGCGCGTTTCACCAAGGCTTCCGTGAACCCGCGGTCGTGCTGCAGGTAGAGCTGAAACCACAGCGGGCCACGCCCGGCATCGCTCAGCACGGCATACGCCACGGATTCCAGCGGCACGCTGGCCTGGGTGCTGAGCACCAGGCCCGCGCCCAATGCGGCCGCTGCATAGGCGGTGGCCAGCTCTCCATCGGGGTGTGCCATGCGCTGAAAGGCCACTGGCGCCAGCAGAACCGGGTGCGCCAGGGTGCGGCCAAGCAGCGGCACGCGGGTGTGCCCGCCCGCCAGCGGGCGCAGCACGCGGGGCCACAACGGCAGGGCATCCCACGCTGTGCGGTTGGCCCGCAGCGTGATTTCGTCGGCAGCCCCGCCACTGAAGTAGGCCCAGGCGTTGTCGTCAAGGTGTTGCTTGGCGTTCTGCTCGTGGTCGGCCAAGCTCACCACCTCGGGTGGAACCTTGTGCAGTGCGGGAGTGTGGGTCATACCAATAAAAAAAGCACCCGGCGCTTTGTTTGTAAGCGCAAGGTGCTATTGAAAATATAGCAAAACAAAATCGCGACATCAGCGATTGCACCGTTGTGCCCATCGTGCCACGCCTTGATTGCAATGGATAGCCGTTGGGTGGATGGCGAGCGGAGTGGCCTCAACGTGGTGGGCCGAGACCAGCAGAAGCGGCGTTACCGTCGTGGTTCAGACATCCGCCCACATGCGCAGCAGGTTGTGATACGTGCCCGAGAGTGCGATGACCGACGGATCTGTCTCACCCGCGCTTTGGCGCAACTTGAGCAGCGCCATGTCCATGTCGAACAGTAACTGGCGCTGCTCCAGGCTGCGCACCATGCTTTCAACCCAGAAAAAACTGCAAATGCGGTGCCCGCGCGTGACGGGCGATACCTGGTGCACAGTGCTGCTGGGGTACAGGATCAGATCGCCCGCAGGCAGCTTGATGCGTTTTTCGCCCATGGCCTGGGCAATGACCAGCTCGCCGCCATCGTAGTCTTCGGGCGGCGTCAGAAAAAGGGTGCACGAGAGGTCGCTGCGTACCCAGCATCCGTCGGCCTTGGAGTGCATGACGGCGCTGTCCACATGGTCACCGTAGTGGTTGGTGCCACCACCGTAGTTGTTGAACAGCGGATTGAAGATGCGCCTGGGCAGTGCTGCCGAGAAAAACAGGGCGCTGCGGTGCAGCGCCGCTTTGACAAGGCCCTGCAGCTGGGCGGACAGCTCGCTGCCTTGCGACAGCTGCAGGTTGTTCTTCTGGTGCTGCGCCTGGCCGCCTGCACTGCGTGCGCCGTCCACCCAGGGGGCATCTGCGCCGAGCGATTGCCTGAAAAAGGCGATTTCTTCCGGGGTCAGAACGTTCTGAATGTGCAGGAACATGGTGTGCAGGGGCTCAGGGCAAAGTGGATCAGAAGCGGGTCTTCAGGCTGACCTGGACGGAACGTGCCGCGCCAGGGATGTAGAAGCCGCGGTACAGGCCGTCGGCATACACCTTGTCAAACAGGTTGTTCACGTTCAGCTTGACGGAGGTCTTGTCGTTGATGGAGTACTCGACCATCGCGTCCACCACACCGAAGCCGCTGGCATAAACGGCGCGCGAGCCTTCAGGGTTTTGCTTGCCGCGGTAAGTCACACCCGCACCCGCACGGATCTTGGGGGTGATGGCGTACGTGCTCCACACGCTGCCGCTGTGCTTGGGTGTGAGGCCCGGGCGGTCGCCCTGCACCTGTGCACCACCACCGTTGGCAGCGAGCACCACGTTGCTGCGGTCGATCTTGGCGTCAGGAATCCAGGTATGGTTCCAGAACACTTCCCACTTGGGAGAAATGCGGCCCGCCAGGTTGAATTCCATGCCTGTGGCGTGGCGCTTGCCCGACAGCAGCTCTTGCGCCGCGGCGGTGTCGGGGTCGGTGTTGCGCTCGTTGTACTTCTCGCTGTAGAACATGGCCACGCCCAGCAGAGCGCGGCGCTCGAACAGCTCGAACTTGCTGCCGATTTCGATGTTACGGCTCTTTTCGGGCGGCGTGTTGGCAGCGCGGTTGGTGCCGTTGCTCAGGCTGATGCCGTACTGGTAGGTATCGCCCGAGGTGTTGTACGAGGTGCCGTAGGACACGTAGTACGAAGACAGCTCATCGGGCTGGAAGATCAGGCCCACGCGGGGGCTGACCAGGCTGTCCGAGATCTTGTTGCTGATCGTGCCTGCGGGGTTGCGGTACGACGCGCTGAAGTCATCGTAGCGCAGGCCACCCACCAGCTTGAGGGTGTCGGTGAGGGACACGGTGTCTTGCGCATACAGGCCCAGATTGCGGGACTTGAAGGTGTTCCACTGCACGGGGGCGCGGCCATCCACCACTGCTGCGCCGTTGTCGGGCGCGCCGACGATGGTGGTGGGGCGGGGTGTGGTGTTGGCGTAGCTCTGGTTGCGCTTGGCATCGTCGTCGTAGTAATCGACGCCTGCCAGCACCGCGTGCTTCTTGCCGCCCCAGTTGAAGGTGTTGCTGTAGTCGCTTTGGGCTTGAAGGATGTCGCTTTCACCGATGCGGCCCTTGGATGCATAGCGAGTCAGCACCGTGCTGTCGTTGATTTGCCCCAGAGTGATTGCGCTGTTCTGGAAGCCGATGGTGCTGGCCAGCATGTCGCGCTTGTAGGTGCCCCAGCGCAAGCGCGTGTTCAGCTCGCCGCTGTCGTCAAAGCGGTGGATGTGGCCCAGCGTGACGTACTTGGACTCGGTATTGTTGTAGTCGCTTTGCAGCCCGTAGAAGTTGCGCGCGGGCAGCGTGGTGTTGATCTTGCCGTCGGACGACAGGCGCCAAGGGTGGTTGTAGATCGGGCGGCCTTCGGTGGTCAGGTAGTAGACACCCACCGAGAATTCATCGCGCGTGCCAATGCCCCAGGCAAAGGTGGGCGCAATACCACGCTTGTCTTGCTTGGCGCCGAAATTGTCGGACTCCTGCACCATGGCGTTCAGGCGGAAGGCTGCGTTTTCGCCGGTGATGAAGTTGAAGTCACCCGTGGCGCGGTGCGTGTTGCCCGTGCCGTAGGTGTACGAGGCTTCGTGCTGGTCGATCAGCAGCGGAGACTTGCTCACCTGGTTGACCACGCCGCCGGTCGAGCCCTTGCCAAACAGCATGGAGGCCGAGCCCTTGAGCACTTCAACGCGGTCGTTGTTGAAGGTGTCGCGCTCCAGCAGCGGGGCGTCCTTCATGCCGTCGTTGTAGATATCGCCGGCTTGGCCCAGCGAGAAGCCGCGCAGGCGCACATCTTCCTCACCCGTTTCGCCTGCCAGGAAGGTCACGCCAGCCGTGGTGCGCAGCACCTCGCGGAAATCGTCCTGGTTGCGGTCGCTCATCAGCTTTTCGGTGAATACCGTCACCGATTGCGGAATGTCCTTGATCTCTTGCTTGCCCTTGCCCACCGTGGTCTGCTTGATCAGCAGGGTGTCCTTGCCTTGGGGAGCGGCCTGTTCCTTGACTGTCACGGTGGACAGCGTGGCCTCGGGAGTAGCGGTTTGCGCCCAACTGCCAACTGAAGCTGCCAGCATCATGGCGCCCAAGGGCAGCAGTACCTTGTCGGATTGGGATGGGCAAGAGAGTGTGGATTGCAGCGTGCTGCTGCCGCGCGGTGCGCAGGTTTTTGCCAAGATGGCCTCCGAAAATGGGGTGATGCGGGTGGTGGCCCTGTCCGGCAACCCGGCACGGCAAGGTGCAAGGCATGAACGGGGCGTGACCAAAGTGCAGACCAGAGGCAATGGCTAGATCAACGTAGCGGGGCTGGGTTGTGCATGGCTATGCATTTGTCGGCTGCCATGCATTCTATCAAATGAGGGTCATTCTCATTTGTATTGATGTTTGTAAACAACATGGTTACAAAAGGCCATCTGCTGTGATCTGAACGCCGCAGCGGTCGGAATTGCGCAAATGCTCGCCACCTATGACGAGGGGGCCGAGAAAAGAAAAAAGCCGGCGTGGCCGGCTTTTTTCTGGACTGAGCGGGGCGGGTCAGCTGACGTGCTTGCCGATCAGGCCTGCCAACTCGAACATGGAAACCTGGGGCTTGCCAAACAGTTCCTTGAGCTTGGCATCGGCGTTGATGTTGCGCTTGTTGGTGGCGTCTTGCAGGTTGTTGGCCTTGATGTAGACCCACAGCTTGCTGATGATCTCCGTGCGTGGCAGTGGCGCAGAGCCCACCACTGCAGCCAGTGCGGGGCTGGGGGTGAGGGCCTTCATGAAGGCTGCGTTAGGGGTGCGCTTCTTTGCCGGTGCTGCGGCCTTGTCAGCGGCGGCAGTCTTTGCCGGAGCTTTTTTTGCAGTTGCCATGTTGGGGTTTTCCTTTTTGGACATCAATTTTCACCAGAGAAAAGCTGCTTTCCCACTGGCCAGCCGATGCTACTTTGAAAAAAACGCGTTTCCAAGGGAGAAAAGGCTTTTTTTGCCTCGATTTGTAGCAGCGCTTACCGTTGCTGTGTGGCGCGGCAATGAATGGATGACAAATGGACGCCGCTGTGCTGGCTCGATGCCGTGGCTTTGTTCAGTAACAATGCGCAGCACGCGCCACGGCGTCTGGCCACGCCGTGGACAGGTTTCAATTCATCTGAGAAAGGGCTCTCGGCCATGGTTGATCGGCAAACTGCTGCATTCAGCACCTGCGATTTGTGCGACGTTCATAAAGGGGATGACACCGGCGCCTTTCGGGTGCTGCCCCCTGGGTTTGTTCAATACGGGGGCAAACCATCGTTCAGCGGTCCGGTCGCGACGATCAAGTGCTTTGAAGACAACACCCTCGTGAAAGCTGAGCTGGACACTCCGGGGCAAGGGCGCGTGCTGGTGGTGGATGGCGGTGGATCTCTTCGCCGCGCTCTGGTGGGCGGCAACCTGGCCGCCGCCGCTGCCCGCAATGGTTGGGCAGGTGTGGTGGTGAACGGCTGTGTGCGCGATGCAGCTGAGTTGCGGGAGGCAGCAGTAGGTATCTGCGCGTTGGGGCTCATGCCCTTGCCTACCGAAAAACGCAACGAGGGCCAGCGTGACGTGGCCGTGCAGATGCAAGCCGTGTGGGTGCGGCCCGGTGACTGGCTTTATGCCGATGAGGACGGCATCGTGGTCAGCGCCACATCACTGCTGGGGTGAGCCGACCCGCGCGGCAGCCCGTGAGGGAAGGGTGGCCAGCAACACACTCGCCAACGCAATGCCCAGCGCCACTGCCTGGATGGCAGTGAGGTGCTCACCCAGCACCCACACGCCTACCAACGCGGCACTGACGGGAAGCATCACCGTGAAGACGCCTCCTTGGGCCGCCGGGATGGACTTCAGTCCTGTCATCCACAACCACACCGTCCAGACGCTGGCCGCCAGTGCATAAAACACCAGCAACACCCACGTGCCCGCGCCCACGGCTGCGAAATCGAACGTCCAGGCCGTATAGATGCCCAAGGGGGTGGCCAGCGCAAAGCCCCACACGTTGATCAGGGAGGTGATGCGTTTCGGGCCCAGGGAGCCTGTCAGCTTTTTCCCAATGACCGAGTACGCCGCTTCGCAGAGCACGGCGCCAATTAGCAAAAGCTGTCCCAGCCATGCAAGGTTGCTGGTGTTTTCGCCGTTTTGGCCAATACCGCCATGCGCTGAATGCTCTGTTTTTGATAGCGAAAGCAGTGCAATCCCGAGCACTGCCAGCGCAACAGCTGCCCAGGTTCTGGGTGCGACCCTTTCGCGCAGAAACGCCCAGCTCATGACCGCAACTGCTGCGGGTATGGCGGCCATGGTCACTCCTGCGGAGACCGCACTGGTCAGGCTGACTCCGTAGAGCATGCACATGGTGAACAGGAAATTGCCCAAAAACGATTCCAGAAAGAGCAGCCGTTTGGTCTGTGCGTCGAGCGGAGGCTCGTCAGCGGGCTTGCGCAACCACCCCAGCATGGCGATGCCCCCGATGCCGAACCTCAACCATGCCAACAGAAAAACCGGAATGGCCACTGCAAGTGGCTTAGAAAGCGCCACGTAACTGCCCACCAGCGCCATGCTGAGTGCGAGGCAAATGTAGGCCAGGGGGCGACTGGGATGGGGCATGGGCTCGTTTTGGATGCAGGTGCAGACAGCCGCGCATCATGCCCGATGAAACGGCTACCAGCTGCAGGCAGGCTGCCATCGTGCGTGGATTGAGTCCACACAGGGTGACTCAGCTGCTGTAGGGATCGGTAGGGGCGACGTGGGCGGACGTTGAGCTGCACGTGCAATTCAACAGTCGCAGGTGCCTTGCGGCTTCCGTTGGGGAGATAGCTATGTCAGATCTGTCAGACGGGGTGCAGGCAGCCAGTGGTGGCGCTGCCGAGAGCCGTCGACGCCCGGTCTCTCGGCCCCAAACAACGGGAAGAGACTTGTGTCTTCGGGCAGAAATCTGCTGCGGGTATGGTTCTTACCTGCTTGAAGTTTTTGGTTTTCCATTTTTACATTGTGGAAAGCAATTTTTGCATAGTGGAATAGTGGCGATTGGAAAAACATCTGAAAATTTCTTATTATGATAATTCGATCTTGCATTGAGGAATGATATCGCTAACTATTTGATTTTAAACATAAAAATTTATATCTTGTATAAGACATAAGAGCTTGCTCAAGTCTTATACAAGACTTAAAGTTGTGTCCAAGGGCAGCCCAAGCAGCCCGGCGTTTTCAACCTACCTCTGGAGTGATCTCATGCCCCAATCCCTCAATGAACAACTGAGCCGCGAACAGCAAATTGCCGCCCTGGAAAAAGACTGGGCGCAGAACCCCCGCTGGAAGGGCGTCAAGCGTGGCTACTCTGCTGCTGACGTGGTGCGCCTGCGCGGTTCGCTCCCTATCGAGCACACTCTGGCCAAGCGCGGCGCTGAAAAGCTGTGGGACAAGATCAATGGCGGAGCCAAGAAGGGCTACGTCAACGCATTCGGCGCCATCTCTGCTGGCCAAGCCATGCAGCAGGCCAAAGCAGGTCTCGAGGCTGTTTACCTGTCGGGCTGGCAAGTGGCAGCTGACGGCAACACCAGCGAAACCATGTATCCCGACCAGTCGCTGTACGCCTATGACTCGGTGCCCACCATGGTCCGCCGCATCAACAACACCTTCAAGCGCGCCGACGAAATCCAGTGGGGCCGTGGCGTGAATCCTGGCGACAAGGAATTCATCGACTACTTCCTGCCCATCGTGGCCGACGCGGAAGCAGGTTTCGGCGGCGTGCTCAACGCGTTCGAGCTGATGAAGAACATGATTGCCGCAGGCGCAGCTGGTGTGCACTTTGAGGACCAACTGGCTGCGGTGAAGAAGTGCGGCCACATGGGTGGCAAGGTGCTGGTGCCTACGCAAGAAGCCTGCGAAAAGCTGATCGCCGCGCGTTTCGCTGCTGACGTGATGGGCGTGTCCACCATCGTGCTGGCCCGTACCGATGCAGAAGCCGCCAACCTCATTACTTCCGACCACGACGCCAACGACAAGCCTTTCCTGACCGGTGAGCGCACGCAAGAGGGCTTCTACCGCGTCAAGAATGGCCTGGAGCAAGCCATCAGCCGTGGCGTCGCCTACGCTCCCTACGCCGACCTGGTGTGGTGTGAAACCGGCGTCCCGGACATCGGTTTTGCCCGCGAGTTCGCGCAGGCTGTGCACGCTGCAAGCCCTGGCAAGCTGCTGTCGTACAACTGCTCACCATCGTTTAACTGGAAGAAGAACCTCAACGATTCACAGATCGCTTCGTTCCAGGAAGAGCTGTCCGCGCTCGGCTACAAGTACCAGTTCATCACGCTGGCTGGTATCCACATCAACTGGTACAACACCTTCCAGTTCGCACATGCATACGCCAACGGCGAAGGCATGAAGCACTACGTGAACATGGTGCAAGAGCCTGAATTCGCAGCACGTGAAAAGGGCTACACCTTTGTGTCTCACCAGCAGGAAGTGGGCGCAGGCTACTTCGACGACGTGACCACCGTGATCCAGGGCGGTTCGTCCTCCGTGAAGGCCCTGACGGGTTCGACCGAAGAAGAGCAGTTCCACTGATCAGCGCGGTAAGTGGCGGCTCAGAGCCCGGGCTTGCCCGGGCTTTTTGCTGCCTGCTTGCGCAGGGATGGTTAAAATGTGGGGGAACTTCTACCCACAAGAGCGAGAAAGGCATCTTGGTTATGACACCGCGAACTACGACGGAGACCCTCACCGGCCACTAGTGGCTGGCCGTTCGCGCCTGCACGAGATGCACTCTCCCCTCAAAAAGCGCGGCCGGTTCCGCGCTTTTTTGTTTTGGATTTTCCAGCGGATGCCTGCTTGTGCTACCGCCCCTTTTACGGACATTTCATGATTCACATTACGCTTCCTGATGGCTCGCAGCGCGAGTTTGCTGGCCCGGTCACTGTGGCCGAAGTCGCCGCGTCGATTGGCGCAGGTCTGGCCAAGGCCGCACTCGCCGGCAAGATTGGTGACAAGGTGGTTGACACCAGTTACCAGATCACGGCAGACAGCCCGCTGTCCATCATCACAGCCAAGGATGCGGATGGCTTGGAAGTCATTCGCCACTCCACAGCCCACTTGCTGGCGTATGCAGTCAAGCAGCTTTTTCCTGATGCGCAAGTCACCATCGGACCGGTGATCGAAAACGGGTTTTATTACGACTTCGCGTACAAGCGCCCGTTCACGCCGGAAGACTTGGTTGCCATCGAAAAGAAGATGGCAGAGCTGGCGGCGAAGGATGAGCCGGTGGCGCGCCGGGTGCTGCCGCGCGACGAAGCGGTGGCGTATTTCAAAGAACTCGGTGAACACTACAAGGCCGAAATCATTGCCAGCATCCCCAGCAACGAAGACGTTAGCCTGTATCGGGAAGGCGATTTTGAAGATCTGTGCCGCGGTCCCCATGTGCCCAGCACAGGCAAACTGAAGTTCTTCAAGCTCATGAAGGTGGCTGGCGCCTATTGGCGCGGTGACCACCGCAACGAAATGCTGCAACGCGTGTACGGGACTGCCTGGGCATCCAAGGACGATTTACAGCAGTACCTCACCATGCTGGAAGAGGCCGAGAAGCGCGACCACCGCAAACTCGGGCGTGAGTTGGATCTGTTTCACATCGACGAGCACTCGCCTGGCACGGTGTTTTGGCACCCCAAGGGCTGGACGGTGTGGCAAGAGGTGGAGCAGTACATGCGCCGCGTGTACCGCGACAACGGCTATCAAGAAGTCAAAGGCCCGCAAATCCTGGACCAGAGCCTGTGGGAAAAAACCGGGCACTGGGACAAGTACCGTGAAAACATGTTCGTGACCGAGTCGGAGAAGCGCGACTATGCGCTCAAGCCGATGAACTGCCCAGGGCACATCATCATCTTCAAGCAGGGCATCAAGAGCTACCGTGATCTGCCGCTGCGGTTCGGCGAGTTCGGGCAGTGCCACCGCAATGAGCCAACGGGCGGCTTGCACGGCATCATGCGCGTGCGTGCGTTCACTCAGGATGATGGCCACATTTTCTGTACGGAGGACCAGATCCAGGCGGAAGTGGTGGCATTCACCACGCTGCTGCAAAAGGTCTACAAGGACTTTGGTTTCTCAGACATCATCTACAAGCTGTCTACCCGGCCTGAAAAACGCATCGGCTCGGAAGAGAGTTGGGACCGTGCGGAGAAGGCTCTGGCAGACGGGCTGCGCGCGTCGGGTTGCGACTTTGAATACCTGCCCGGCGAGGGCGCGTTCTATGGTCCCAAGATCGAGTACACGCTCAAGGACGCCCTGGGGCGCCCGTGGCAATGCGGCACGATCCAGGTCGACCCCAACCTGCCTGAGCGCTTGGATGCAGAGTTTGTGGGCGAAGACGGTGCGCGCCACCGCCCCATCATGCTGCACCGTGCCATCGTGGGCAGCCTGGAACGGTTCATCGGAATTCTGATCGAGCAGCACGCGGGCGCGCTGCCCACTTGGCTGGCGCCGGTGCAGGTTTCTGTGCTCAACATTACCGATGCCCAAGGCGATTACTGTCGTGAAATTGCCGCAAAACTGCAAAAAGCGCTGCCCAATCAAGGCCTTAGGGTTGCCCTGGACCTGCGCAACGAGAAGATTACGTATAAAATACGCGAGCATTCGTTGCAAAAGCTGCCTTACATCCTTGTCGCTGGTGACAAAGAAAAGGCGGCAGGAGCCGTCGCAGTGCGCGCCCGAGGCAATCGAGACCTCGGTGTGATGTCTGTGGATGCGTTCATTGAACTCATCGCCAAAGACATTGCTGACAAAGCCTGATTTTGGTAAATCTAGCTCTGGGGCACGCCAGTTGCGCGGGTGTAGCTACAATTTTCGTAGCATTTTGATTCAAGGAAGATAGCCATCGCTACTGAATTTCGTGATCGCCGCCATCGTGAAGAGCGCAAACATCGCCTGAACCGCGAAATCATGGCCCCAGAAGTCCGTCTCTCTGGGCCTGATAACGAGCCTTTGGGTGTCGTGAGTTTGATGGAAGCCTTGCGCATGGCGGGCGAGCTGGATGTGGATCTGGTGGAGATTGCCGCTACGGCCAATCCCCCGGTGTGCCGCCTGATGGACTACGGAAAGTTCAAGTACCAGGAGCAAAAACGTGCTGCAGAGGCCAAGGCCAAGCAGACGGTCATCGAGATCAAGGAAGTCAAGTTCCGTCCCGGTACGGATGATGGTGACTACAACATCAAGATGCGCAACATCCGCCGGTTTTTGGCGGACGGCGACAAGTGCAAGATCACACTGCGTTTCCGTGGGCGTGAAATTACCCACCAAGAGTTGGGGCTGGCACTGTTGAACCGGATTCGTGATGAGTTGGCTGATTCGATCATCATTGAGCAGTTTCCAAAGCTGGAAGGCCGCCAGATGATCATGATGATTGCTCCGGGCAAGAAGAAGCCTGCGGCCGCCAAGCCTGTGGCCGAAAATGCGTCGGGCAGTACTTCCGCGTGAAGCGGTAGCCCGAACAGGGGTTGGTGATTTGGATTGATTTGTCGGTTTGCCTTTTTCACAAAAGGTGTACCGTTCAAAGGCAGCGCTTGCGCTGCCAAGCCCCCGGGAGTCGCATCCCGGGTAAAAGTGGCTCGGGGCCAACAAGTTTGCAGATCGGTTTGCAAACGCCTCACGAGCACAATGGAAAAGGAGCATTCACATGCCCAAAATGAAGACCAAGAGCAGCGCGAAAAAACGTTTCCGCGTTCGTCCCGGTGGCACCGTCAAGCGCGGTCAAGCCTTCAAGCGTCACATCTTGACCAAGAAGACCACCAAGAACAAGCGCCATCTGCGTGGTGCGGTTGCTGTGCACGAGACCAATATGGGCTCGATTTCACAGATGCTGCCCGGCATGGGCGTTTAATTTACTGACGAACAAGGAGTACATACATGCCTCGCGTCAAACGTGGTGTAACGGCCCGTGCCCGTCACAAGAAAGTTCTCGCCCTTGCCAAGGGTTTCCGTGGTCGCCGCGGTAACGTCTTCCGTATCGCCAAACAGGCGGTAATGAAGGCTGGGCAATATGCCTACCGTGACCGCCGCACCAAGAAGCGTGTGTTCCGCCAGTTGTGGATCGCCCGTATCAACGCCGCTGCCCGTGAACTGGGCATGACTTACAGCCAGTTCGCCAACGGCCTGAAGAAGGCATCCATCGAGATCGACCGCAAGATGCTGGCCGACCTCGCCGTGCACGACAAGGCTGCTTTCGGCAGCATCGTGAACCAAGTCAAGGCCAAGCTGGCTGCTTGAGATCACGATAAGGGGCTATCGTTTTGATAGCTTCTTGCGCAATAACAGCAAGGGCTAGAGCTTGAAAAGGCACTAGCCCTTGTTTATTTTCAAGAGTCGATATGAACGAGTTGGATTCTCTGGTCGAAAGCGCAACGCAGTTGTTTGCGCAGAGCGCTACCCCTGCTGAACTGGAAAACGCCAAGGCACAGTTTTTGGGCAAGTCTGGCCGAATGACGGAGCTCATGAAGGGGATGGCGCAGCTGTCCGTCGAAGAGAAGAAGTCTCGTGGCGCAGCCATCAACCTGACCAAGCAGGCGATTGAGGCGGCGTTGACTGCCCGCCGGCAAGCGCTGGCCGATGCCGAGCTGCAAGCCCAACTCAAGGCCGAGGCTTTGGACGTGAGCCTGCCGGGCCGCCAACGCGGGCAGGGCGGTTTGCACCCCGTGTCGCTCACACTCGAGCGGATCGAGGGCATTTTTGGCTCCATGGGTTTCGATGTGGCGCAGGGCCCTGAGATCGAGACCGATTGGTTCAACTTCACGGCCCTGAACACGCCGGAAGACCATCCCGCGCGTTCCATGCACGACACGTTCTACGTGGAAGGCGGAACTGCCACCGCCCCCAATCTGCTGCGCACGCACACCAGCCCGATGCAGATTCGCCATGCGGTGCAGCACGTGAAAAAGCACCGCGCGCTGCTCGACGCGGGTCAGGCCATGCCCGAGATTCGAGTGATCGCCCCGGGGCGAACCTACCGCGTGGACAGCGATGCCACGCACTCGCCCATGTTCCACCAGTGTGAAGGTTTGTGGATTGGCGAGAACGTGAGCTTCAAGGACCTGAAGGTCATCTTCACCGACTTCTGCCGCACTTTCTTCGAAAGCGACGATCTGGTGCTCCGGTTCCGCCCCAGTTTCTTCCCGTTCACAGAGCCCAGTGCTGAAATCGACATCCAGTTCCAGACCGGCCCCTTGGCTGGCCGCTGGCTGGAAGTGGCGGGTTCGGGCCAAGTGCACCCCAACGTGGTGCGCAACATGGGTCTTGACCCCGAGAAGTACATCGGCTTCGCTTTCGGCATGGGGCCAGACCGCCTGACCATGCTGCGCTACGGCGTCAACGACCTGCGCCTGTTCTTCGACGGCGACATCCGTTTCCTGTCGCAGTTCCAATAACGCAAAAAAGTGAGCTGATTGCGCTTGTATTCATTGGGCTGCAGCGTCATTTGCTGCTGAAGCCCTTGAGCAGAAAGCGCCAGCTGCTACTTTTTTAAGAGCAACGCCAAAGAATCCCACTATGCAATTTCCTGAGTCCTGGTTGCGCGAATTCTGCAATCCTCCGCTGACGACGCAAGAGTTGGCCAACACCCTGACCATGGCAGGGCTGGAGGTCGAAGAGCTGCGTCCAGTCGCGCCGCCTTTCACCAAAATCGTCGTAGGCGAGATCAAGGAGGCCGTGCAGCACCCCGATGCCGATCGCCTGCGCGTGTGCCAGGTCGATGTGGGGCAGGGTGCCCTGCTCAACATCGTCTGCGGCGCGCCCAATGCGCGTGTGGGCATCAAGGTGCCTTGCGCCCTCGTCGGTGCAGAACTGCCGCCCGGTGACGATGGCAAGCCCTTCCTCATCAAGGTGGGCAAGCTGCGCGGCGTGGAAAGCCAGGGCATGCTGTGCTCCGCCCGTGAACTCAAGCTGTCGGAAGACCATGGAGGGCTGCTGGAGCTCGATGCTGCAGCGCCCGTGGGGCAGGACATTCGCACCTACTTGAATCTCGACGACACGCTCTTCACCCTCAAGCTCACGCCCAATCTCGCGCATTGCTTGAGCGTTTACGGCATTGCGCGCGAAGTGTCTGCGCTCACCGGTGTACCGCTGCAACAGCCTTCGTTCCCGGCAGTTGACGCCAAGCTGGTTGACAAGCTGCCCGTGAAGGTGAGCGCGCCCGATTTGTGTGGCCGCTTCTCGGGTCGCATCGTGCGCAACGTGAACACCCGTGCCGCCACGCCGCAGTGGATGCTGGACCGCCTCGCGCGCTGCGGCCAGCGGGGCGTGTCGCCCCTGGTCGACATTTCCAACTATGTGATGTTTGAGTTGGGTCGGCCCTCGCACATCTTCGACCTCGACAAGATCCACGGCGGCCTTGACGTGCGCTGGGGCAAGGCGGAAGAACAGCTCAAGCTGCTCAATGGCACCACCGTCACGGTGGACGAGAAGGTGGGCGTGATCGCTGATGACAGCCAGGTCGAATCGCTGGCTGGGATCATGGGCGGCGACGCCACCGCGGTATCCG
This sequence comes from Acidovorax delafieldii, assembly GCA_002377855.1. Lineage (GTDB taxonomy): Bacteria > Pseudomonadota > Gammaproteobacteria > Burkholderiales > Burkholderiaceae_C > Acidovorax > Acidovorax delafieldii_A. The sequence goes on from DFQQ01000002.1 coordinate 82,292, forward strand.
ACGACACGAAAAATATCTACATCGAAGCCGCCTTCTGGTGGCCCAGGGCGGTAGCCGGGCGCTCGCGCCGCTTCAATTTCTCTACCGATGCGGGCCACCGCTTCGAGCGCGGCGTGGACCCCAGTCTGACGGTGGAGCACATTGAACGCATCACGCAGCTGGTGATCGACATTTGCGGCACGCCCGAGACGCTTTGCGGCCCAGTGGACGACCAAGTGGCTCATCTGCCTGCCGCACAGCCCGTGGCGCTGCGCGTGGCCCGTGCTGCCAAGGTCATCGGCATGCCTCTCACGCAAGCCCAATGCGTTGACGCTTTGAAGCGCCTTGGCTTGCACGTGACGGAGTCAGACGGTGTGGTGACAGTGACCCCTCCGAGCTACCGCTTCGATATCGCAATCGAAGAAGATCTGATCGAAGAGGTGGCACGGATGGTGGGTTACAACAACCTGCCTACCACGCCTCCGTTGGCTCCCATCACCCCGAAATTGCCGGCAGAAGCGACGCGCAGTCCCTTTGCCGTGCGGCGCCTGCTGGCAGGTCTGGGTTACCAGGAAACCATCAACTTCAGCTTTGTGGAAGAGCGTTGGGAGCACGAACTCGCCGGTAATCCGAACCCGATCAAGCTGCTCAACCCAATTGCCAGCCAGATGAGTGTGATGCGCTCCACGCTACTGGGGTCGTTGCTGCAGGTGCTCAAGTTCAACCTGGACCGCAAGGCCCAGCGCGTGCGTGTGTTCGAGTTGGGGCGCGTGTTCTTGCGCGATGCCTCCGTGGCTAACACCGATACCACGGTGGAAGGTTTCCATCAGCCGATGCGGGTGGCGGGCGTGGCCTATGGGGCCAACGATATGCTGCAGTGGGGACGCAAGGACCAGGGCATCGACTTCTTTGACGTCAAAGGCGATGTCGAAGCCTTGCTGGCACCGCTGCGCGCCACGTTCGAGCCAGGCACCCATCCTGCCATGCACCCTGGCCGCTGTGCTCGTGTGCTGATGAACGGCGAGCCGATTGGCCACGTGGGTGAGTTGCATCCACAATGGCGCCAGTCGTGGGAGCTGCCCCAGGCCCCCGTGCTGTTCGAACTGGAATTGGATGCGGTGCTGCAGCGCGCCGTCCCTCAGTTCAAAACCGTGACCAAACACCAGGCCGTGGAGCGTGATCTGGCCATCGTCGTGGCGGAACGCGTCACGCACAGCGAAGTCATGGCCGCAATCGAGTCTGCTGTTCCCGCAGGCCTGCTGCGCTCTGCAGTCTTGTTCGATGTGTACCGCCCCAAGGCGCCACGGCCCGGGGAGGAGTTGGCCGGCGGTGGTGCAGTAGCTGCGGGAGAGAAGAGCCTTGCAGTGCGCTTGACCTTGGGCAGCGACGAGGCTTCGCTGACTGAAGCTGAAATCGATGCCGCCGTGCAGGCGGTTGTTGCGCAATTGGTGGCACGCACAGGCGGCCGCCTGCGCGTTTGACAGTTGGAGATGGCGCAAGTGATTGAATTTGCGGTCGATAGCCTGGAGACCAATGCGCTGACCAAGGCCCAGCTGGCAGACCTTTTGTTTGACCAGATTGGCCTGAACAAGCGCGAGTCGAAGGACATGATCGATGCGTTCTTTGATCTCATTGTTCAGAGCCTGATCGAAGGCAAGGACGTCAAATTGTCCGGATTTGGCAATTTCCAGATCCGAACCAAGGCGCCGCGGCCTGGGCGCAATCCTCGTACGGGAGAGGAGATCCCGATCGAGGCCCGGCGCGTGGTCACCTTCCATGCCAGCAGCAAGCTCAAGGAGCAAATACAGGGCAGCGCCGCAGACAGCTCGGCGTGAACCATTTCCTCATCTGAAGAAATTGTGCTCAATCGCTCTGGTGAGAGCGCTTCCTCTGCAGTACGCTAAGCGGTTTATCGTCTCCATCTTTTTCGTTCATGGGCGTAACGCTTCCAACCATTCCGGCAAAACGCTACTTCACCATTGGTGAAGTAGCGGAACTGTGTGGCGTAAAACCGCATGTGCTGCGCTACTGGGAGCAGGAATTCACGCAACTGCGTCCTATGAAGCGGCGTGGAAATCGCCGCTATTACCAGCACCACGAAGTGCTGATGATTCGGCGGATCCGCGACTTGTTATACGACCAGGGTTTTACGATCAGTGGTGCACGCAATCGCCTACAAGAACTGTCTCATCCCGACCGCGAGAGCGGAGTGTTTGATACACAGAGCGATGGGGGACCATTGGCCGGCGAGGTAGACAAGGTCTCGGATCCGGTCTCGGGCACAGACGGTGCCATTCTGGATTACATGGCAGTACGGCAAGAATTATTGGCAATAAAGGCGCTGCTGGCCTGATAGGCAGATTTTTGTGTATATAATCTAAGTCTTGTCGGCGTGTAGCGCAGCCTGGTAGCGCACTTGCATGGGGTGCAAGGGGTCGCGAGTTCGAATCCCGCCACGCCGACCATTGATTGCAAAAGCCCGGCTCCGAAAGGAGCCGGGCTTTTTTGCTTGGGCCCAGGCAATTTGGGCAGTGGAGGATCAGATGATTGATGGATTGGTAGCTGGCAGGCTTTGGAGCGCGGCAGAGCGTCGGGTAGACAAGGCTGGCAACCCCTACACCGTCGCCCGCCTACGAGTGACGGGCGTCGATACTGAGGGGGTATTGGTCAATCTGATCGCGTTTGACCCGCAGGTCTGCGAGAGCCTTCATGACGCCCAGGAGGGCGAGGCCGTGTCTGTGTCTGGCGCCCTCACCCCCAAGGTGTGGACCGATAAGCAGGGGAATACCAAGCCTGCTTTAGACATGGTGGTGCACCGGGTTTTGATGGTGCGGGCTGACTGAAGCTGGCAACTGCATTCATGAAGCAGGGTGCAGACTGATCTGAAAGCGCCGCAGGCGCTCTTTGTCAGCAAAGCCCAGTGAAAGCCTGGCACTCTAGCGTCGCTTGAACAGCGAGCCGCCGGGCTTCAGTTGGAAGGGTGTTTCGGTGGAGCCTCAAAGCCCAGGGCTATCAGCTCTTCGGGCGAAATTTCAATCTCGACGACTTCAGGCTGGCGTGGCTCAATCGTCTGGCGCCGCTCGATTTGGGCTGGAGGCTGGGCGTCCGACTGGCGGCGATCTGCGCCACTGCGGCGGTCAGTAGGAGTTCTCTTTTGCATGGGTGATGGACCTTTCGTGCTGCGCTTGGGACGCCTGCTGCAAAGCAGCCGTTGCCGTCTGACTCCCAAGTGGGCAGGGATCTAGTGTCCATAATCTGAGGCCCGTGGCAAACAGTGATTGCGCAGGCTGCAGACGCAGCATTGCCCTGCGCATGCACCTACGCATGCGCCTGCCGTGCCCGCTGGGTAGCTCGGCTGGGTAGCTGGATTTGCAATGAAAAAAGCCCTGACTCTTGCGAATCAGGGCTTTTCATTTGGTGCCGGAGAGATGAATCGAACACCCGACCTTCTCATTACGAATGATGGGATGGTTGTATTTGCTTGTGTTGATTGGTGCTGATAAAATCAATATAAATCAACAATTTATAAGAGAACCACTGGGCAGGTGAACAGCTCAAGCGTTGATTGAAATTCGGCATTTTTCGAGAAATAGTCTTACATCCGCCCTTACATCCTGGCCGATGTAAGACCGCGAAGGGCACCACATGGCAAAGATTGCATTCACCGCTGGCCGGGTATCGGGGTTCAAGTGCCCGCCCGAAAAGAAACAGGCTTTTCTTTGGGATGCGACTGCGCCGGGGCTGGGGCTACGTGCCACGCCAGCCGGGAAACCCGCCTACGTTTTCCAGAGCGTGTACCAAGGCAAAGACCTGCGCATAACCATCGGGAGCCCTGCCGCCTGGAGCATCCCCGACGCGCAAGCTAAGGCACGCGAGCTGCAACGCTTGATTGATGAAGGCAAAGACCCCCGCGACCTGAAACGCGAAGCCCTGGCCGTCCATGCTGAAAAGCAGGCCGCAGCCGCAGCGCGAGCCCTGACCGTGGGCGAGGTTTGGCCGCTGTATCTGGAAAATGGCAAGCCCAAGCGCCGCGATGCATGGAAACCCCGCTACCGTGCCGACCTTGAAGCAATGGCCGCGCCCGGTGGCGAGAAGAAGAAGCGAGGGCAGGGCACCACAAGGCCGGGGCCCCTGTATCCGCTGCTGGCGCTGCCGCTGGCTGGTGTGAACGAGGACACGCTGAAAAGCTGGTACGACCGCGAAGCCGTGGCGGGTAAGCACCAAGCCGCCCGCGCCCTGATGATGTTTCGGGGTTTCCTTCGCTGGTGCGCTGCCCGCCCGGAGTATCGGAACCTGACAGACCGCGATGTAGGCAAGGCCGCCGCCATTGTCGAGAGCCTTCCCAGCAACACCCGCCGAACTGACGCCCTGGAAGCTGCCCAGGTTCCGGGCTGGTGGGCTGGCGTGGAGCAACTGAGCAACCGCACCGCCAGCGCCTACCTGCGTGCCTTGCTGCTGACTGGTGCCCGCCGCGAGGAACTGGCCGCCCTGACGTGGGCGAACGTGGATTTTCAGTGGCGCAAATTGACCATTGCCGACAAGGTGGAAACAACCCGCACGATTCCCCTGAGCCCCTACATGGCGCAAATGCTGGCAACGCTGCCAAGGGTGGGGCCCTATGTGTTCGCCAGCACAGGCAAGGCAGGGCGCATTACCGACACCCGCGCAAGCCATGCCAAGGCACTACAAAGCGCCGCAATCGATGGCTTGACAATCCACGGGCTGCGCCGTTCATTCTCATTGCTGGGCGAGGCTGCCGGGGCTCCTGCTGGGGCTATTGCACAAGTGATGGGGTACAAGCCCAGCGCAACCGCTGAGGGCTACAGGCCGCGAAGTATTGATGCCCTACGCCCTTTCCTTGAGCAGATAGAGGCTCACATTCTCAGCCTAGCCGGGGTGCAGTTTGATGCCAAGGCTGCGCCCGGTGCGCTGCGCGTGGTGGCCGGGTAATGTTCCGACAGTCTATGCGCCTCAACTTGCTTAAATACACATCAATGTGTACCATACACACAAATGACTAGCGCCGACCTGATACGAGAAATGCAGCGGGCCGGATGGCGACTTGACCGTGTGAACGGTTCACATCACATCTTCAAGCACCCAGACCGCCCAGGCGTCGTCGTGGTGCCGCATCCCAAGAAAGATTTGGGGCTGGGGCTGGTCAAAGCCATCCGGCGGCAGGCCGGTATCTGAAAGGACTCCACCATGCGCTACCCCATCACCATTGAACCCGGAAACGATACAACCGCTTGGGGCGTCGTGGTGCCAGACCTGCCCGGCTGCTTTTCTGCCGGTGACACTCTGGAAGACGCAATGATTCAGGCTGAAGAAGCCATTACCGGATGGATTGAGGCCGCCATTGATGACGGGCAAGACATACCCGCGCCATCCCATATTGAATCACTACGCACCGCCCATCCAGAGTTTGAGGGCTGGCTGTGGGCTCTGGTGAAGATTGACCCAGCAATGCTTGATGACACTTTGGAGCGCGTGAATATCAGTCTGCCGCGTCGTGTACTGCATCGGCTGGATGCACGCGCCCGCACTGCTGGCGAAACACGCTCAGGCTTCATTGCCCGGATGGCAGTCGAAGGCCGCGAGCCTGCGCATGCCTGACAGTTTCGCCCCAGCTCGTCACAAGGGACTGCAAGCCTTTTTTGAGCGCGGCAGCAAGGCAGGCATTCAAGCTGCCCACACGCCCAAGCTGGCTAGGCAATTGGCCCGACTAGACCAAGCGCTACAGCCGCAGGATATGAACCTGCCGGGCTGGGCGTTGCATTCCTTGCAAGGCAGTCTTGCTGGGCATTGGTCGGTCTCTGCGAATGGCAATTGGCGCATGACCTTCACCTTTGAAGGAGTGGACGCCGTACTGGTGGACTTACCAGGACTACCACTGAGGAGTAACGACGATGGCACGCGTGTTCGCCCCCCCACATCCTGGCCTGACGCTGCGCGATGACGTTTTGCCTGCGCTGGGGCTCTCCGTGACTGAGGCTGCCCAGCAGTTGGGCGTATCCCGTGTGACCTTGTCCCGTGTTTTGAATGGCAGGGCTGCCATATCGCCTGAAATGGCTCTACGCATCGAGGCATGGCTAGGTGTAGAGCGCGGAGGTGATGCCCGCGTATGGCTTGCCGAGCAAAGTGCTTATGACATGTGGCAGGCCGCGCAGCGATTCAAAGATGCGCCTATGCAAGTTCAACCTGCGCCAGCGATGGCCTGACCGTTTCGCCCCAGCTAGGCAGGGCCGCAATCCTGCCGAAAAGCCAGTCTCCCCGCTGACCTGCTGGAGATCCTGATTCGGGGCTGCATCGGGGGATGCAATGACAGCTACAGTTCAAATTCCCGAAAAGCCGATTACGTTGATTGAGGCCGCTCAGTTACTTGCTGGGACAGTGAGCAAGGATGACCCGGATGCTGTAACTGGATCGCTCAACTTCATTTTGGAAAAAGCACACAGTGGCAAAGTACGTGGAAGACACCCTCTCACTTTGGTTCCATTTGATACTGCCGGAATTTTGCCTGCAGACTACGTAAACCTCTTGGTTTTGACGCCAAACGATCTTCGCCAGCTCGCTACTGAATGCGATTTGCAGGTCGAAGCTGATGATGTTTTGAAATCGGCACATTCCACCCAGGCCACCTTCGCGCCAGCACAGAACACAGAAGCATCCGCGCCCGCGGTGGTCAGCGCTAGTAATGCGCAAGAAATGCCCATGAAAAAGGCCGCCTTGATTGCTGCGCTCGAACACGAGTGGGAGTCAATTGAGGCAGACCTGAGCGAAGCTACGCGAAACGGGCTAAAGGCTGCTGCACATGCTGGCACGCACGGGGAATGGCACAAATCTAAAGCCCGCGCATGGGCAGTTAGCAGGGGCAAGATAAAACAAGCTGCGCCAGAGATTCATCCGGCAATATGGGCTGGAACTGTCACGCGAAACCGACTTTAAGGCCTTCCGGCTGAATCCCGAATATCGGGGTTTTGTCGGGCATTTGTCGGGAAATATCGGGGCTTTGAAAGTTCACCCCACGACACAAATCAACGTGTCGGAAAGGTGAAAAATGCAAACAGCAACAAATCACAGCGTCGAAACCCGCCGCGCTGTATCTGAGCCCCAGCCGTTCCCCGCGCTGGAACTGGTCAACCGCCCCACGGTGCCGACCGATCAGGCCGCGCATTACCTGAACCGCCGCCCGCAGACCTTGCGCACATGGGCTTGCCTGGAGAATGGCCCGCTGCGCCCGCACCGCGTTATGGGCCGCCTTGCCTGGAGCGTGGCAGAAATCCGTGCCGTACTGGGAGTGGCCGCATGAAAAAAAGTGGCCCCGCGAATGAGGCCAAGGGCATTGGTGACGCTGTTGGTGATTTCACCAAGGATTTGAAAGACACGGCCGAATACGAGGTAGACCCCTTGTACTGGTGGCGCGACGTGGTTGATGCCGGAACTGGTTCGAATCATGGATTGAGCATCGGCGTAATTTCCAGTTCCGACGGTGAATTGGTTGAGATTTTCGGAGAGCTGCCTGAACCTTTGAAAAAAGGATTGCGCCGTTGTACCTGCGAGCGTCACCGCGATTGCGCCATCGAATGGTTAACCCGGCCAGATGGCAAAGGAGTGCGCTATGAGCTTGACGGGCTAAACGATGTTCTCAGGCTGTTGGCAAAGCGGGCAGAACTGATACAGGGAGGTAATGCATGAGTTTCGACCGCGCCAGATTGCCTGACCCAGTGGACTACTATGAAGCCCAGGGCCTCCAGTTCCGCGAGCGCCGGGGTAAATGGCGGACCACGGAATGCCGGTTTCATGGTGGATCCGACAGCCTGCGCGTGAACGTTCATACGGAGGGATTCATCTGCATGGCTGGCTGTGGTGCGCGTGGCGGGGATGTGCTGGCCTACGAAATGGCCATAGCGGGAACGGACTTTCCAACTGCCGCCCGTACCCTCGGTGCTTGTGTAGACGATGGCAAGCCTAGTCCCAGGAAACCCAGTCCATTTACCGCCCGTGATGCCCTGGACGTGCTGCGGGCTGAAGCCGTTTTGGTGGCCGTTGCAGCTGGTAACCTGGCCCAAGGCGTAGTCCTGTCCGATGCTGACCGCAAGCGCCTGCTGAAGGCTACCGCCCGTGTTCAAACTATCGCGGAGGTGGCATGAGCTTTTCAGACCATGACCGCTTGACTAAAGCACAGGCACGCATTGACGCCGCCCGTGCCATGCGAGTACCCCACAGGCCAGCCCCAGCAATGCCTGCGATGGACGAGCAAAGCGCTGATGTAGTCGTATCGGCATTTGAGCGTAGTGCGGCAACGCCTGTTGTCGGGCGGTTGCAGAACCTTCAACCGCCCAGGTTTTCTGATGATGACCTTGCCAATCAATTCGTGGTGCAGGCCGACAAGAATTTGCGATGGAGTCCGGGGCTTGGGTGGATGCTGTTCAATGGGACCATCTGGAGCCGTGACGAATCTCTGTATCACTACGAGTTGGCCCGCCTGGTCTGTCGTGCTGCTGCGGCGAGTATTGGGGTGGACAAAGAAACCGAAGCAAAGCGGATCGCCTCTGCCAAGACCCGAAACGCAGTGGTGGCGCTTGCACAGGCTGACCGCAGCATGGTTGTTCCTGTGCACGAGTGGGACGCTACGCCGATGTTGCTCAATACGCCGGCAGGTATTGTGGACTTGCAAACGGGGCAGATTCGAGGGCGGGATTTGGAATACTTGACACAGGCGGTTGCCATCGCGCCGGACTTTCATGCTGAATGCCCCCGATGGATGCGTTTCATGGATCAAGTCTTTCTCGGTGACAAGGACATGATCGAGTTCATGCAGCGGTCTATGGGATATTGGCTGAGTGGGAGTGTGCGGGAACAGGTGATTCACTTTCTCTACGGGCAGGGGAGTAATGGTAAGTCTGTCCTGTCGGACTTTGTGAAGTGGATCGTTGGTGGCTACGGCGTCAAACTTTCGGCCACGGCGTTGATGCAATCCAGAAGTGAACGCCATCCAACTGAGCTTGCACAACTGCGCGGTAAACGACTGGCGCTGTCGTCAGAGTTGGGAGAAAGCGATTACTTCAACGAGGCTCTTTTGAAAGAGCTGACAGGTGATGCCACTCTAAGCGCGCGTTTTATGCGGGGAGATTTTTTCGAATTCCCGCAGACCCAAAAGCATTTGATTGTCGGCAACTTCAAGCCTCGCTTGCGTGGCGGGGATCAAGCCATCGCACGAAGGATGCTATTGATCCCATTCAAAGCGACTTTCAAGGGCGCCGACAAGGATATGGGGCTGCTCGATAAGCTGAAAGCCGAAGGGCCTGCCATCCTGGCATGGATGATTCAAGGCGCTGTGAAGTGGCACGCCGATGGCTTGGTGATCCCGGACTCCGTGCGTAATGCGACTGCTGAATATATGGCTGACCATGACGACCTTGGACTATGGATTGCCGAGGCCTGGTTCTGGAGGGCAGGGCCAAGGCCAAGGAGTTGTATGCCAATTTTTTCGATTGGAAAAAGGCACGGGGAGAGAACCCGCCCAGCCAAACCGCATGGGGCACTCGATTGGGGGCGCTGCCCGGCATCGGAAAGGCCAACTCCAATGGCATTGTCTATACGGGCATTCGGTTGGCTGGGCCACCCTTTTAAGTGCTGCGTTGCTTGACCACGTACTGGGCTTGTAGGCCCGGTTTTTGTTTTTGGAAGGGTTGGAATAGTTCTCCCGTTTGAGACGTATATGTGTATGTGCGCGTGACGCGTGTAAAAAACCCATACGTGTGATATGAGGCAACTGTTCCAACCCTTCCAGGTTGGCAAGGAAGCTAGTGCCGTGCCACTGCTGGCGCATAACCCTCCCCACCCAGTGCCAGCACTGCCCCCAGTCGTGAATCGATACTGCACCCAACCAGTTACGAATTTTGAAAGGCACAAACATGGCCCGACCTGCTAATCACCAGCGCGACGAGGCGATAAGCCTGCTTCGCAGCCTGACCTCCCAGCACGGCAGAAAGGAGGGCGCACGGCTGGCGCGAGAGCAATTCCCGCATGTGCCCGCTGGAACGTGGGGCCGCTGGCGTCAAATGGCTGTGGGCAATGCTGCTGGCGCTGACGCCCAGGCGCTGAACAGCCTGGCCGCTCAAGTCCGGCGTAGCATTCCACCACCTGAAGCCCTGACCGCGGGCGCTGTCACTGGCGTGCGGCGAGCGCTGGATTTTTGGAATGAGCTGGATTCGCTACTCGCAGATGCTGACTTGCTGCGCAGCTATGCGCTGGCGACGGGGGCGGACGGACGTATTAAGGTCCGGGTGCCGCGTGCCTTGGTGGACTCCGCGAACATGCGCCGCGATCTCTTGAAGCTGGCTCTGGCCCAAGCTGAAACGGCATGGTCCGTTGAGCGGGCACAGACTTTCTTTGATGCCGTAATAGCTGAAGTGGGGGCAGAGTCCGTAGAGTGCCAGCACCGCATTGTGGCCCGGCTGCGCAATGTGGGTGGAGAGGCGGCCGCTCGTGGTTTCTGAGGTCGCCTACAGTGCCAGCACTTGGCGTGCCTGCGCAATGACCTGTAGTAGCCTGCCACGCTCCTCGAGCATGTCCGTGTAGCGCAGCTGCGCCTTGTCGTTGGCGATTCCGGCTGCCCACTCCGACTTTATCTTGCCCTCAATGTCGGCCAGCAGCGCCTCGGCGCGCGCCAGTATCGTGCGCTCCATGGCCTCGGTCTGCGCCGCCATGGCGGCCAGTTCGCCAAGCTGGCGGCGCGTGTCCTCGATGTGCTGGTTCATTTGCGCACCTCTGATAGGCACATCGATCGCATGGCCGGGTTCTGAATGCTGTAGCACTGCCCCGGCTGCCGGTGCGCCCGCGCCAGGCAGTAGGTGCGCGCGTCGGCGTCAGCGATGTTGTAGCAGGCGAAACGATCTGTCTGCCGCCCAGCGCCAGCGGCTGGCCTACATTGAGTTTCGCGTGTGGTTCTTCGGCGAAGTGACGCGCAAGGATGTGCTGGACCGCTTTGGTTTGGCCACAGCGGCGGGCACGCGCGATATGGTTTTGTACCGTGATCTGGCGCCCAACAACGTGGCGTACGAGGGCAAGGTCTATCGCTATCAGCCCACCTTCACGCCCTTGTTTGAACACCAGGCGGAGCGCGTGCTGGCGATGTTGACGGCCGGCTTTGGCGAGGGTGAGCCTCCATCCATGGCGGAATCATTGCCCCATGCAGTACCGGCTCGGCTGAACCAGCCACCTTTGGACATCCTCGCAGCCGTAACGCGCGCCATCCATGGTGGATACCCGCTGCGACTCACTTATCACTCGATGAAAACGGGGGCAGTTGCCCGCGAGATCGTGCCCCATGCGCTCGTGGATTCCGGCTTGCGCTGGCATGTGCGTGCCTATGACCGAACCAAGGGTGAGTTCCGCGACCTGGTGCTGACTCGCATGGAGAACATTGAGCCCTTTGAGAACCAATCAACGGTCAATCCTGTGCAATCGCATGAACTGCCCGCGGCCGATGCTCAGTGGCAAAAAGAGATCAACCTTGATTTGCTGCCACACCCCGCCCATCCGCACCCTTCATCTATTGCGCGCGACTTTGGCATGGGGGCACCAGGGGCACTACGGGTTACTTTGCGTGCTGCTGTGGCGGGATACGTGCTGCGCCAATGGCAGGTTGATTGCTCACATGATGCGCGTCTTAGAGGGCGCGAGTTTAGGCTATGGCTGGCAGATACAGCCCAGCTCAACGGAGTAGACAACGCGGTGTTAGCGCCCGGCTTCGTGAAGGGAGGGGCGTAATTCATGGCTACTTAGCTGTTGACGCCTCTAGGCTGGCAGCTGCCGTTCTGATTTGCGTCGGCAATGTCAGTTTTCGCTTTCAAACGCGACATTGAAAGACAAGCAAACAAGTTCGCCGCATCAGGCCCTTAGCATCAAACGCACGTTCTCGAATTGCTCGTCCGCAAATACATCCATCCAGATCTGCTCCGGGGTGGGCGTTGACAGCACGATACCGAAAGACCAAAGCACGCGCTCGACGTGACTGCCGAGGAGTACAAGGTCGGAGTCTCCTGCGATGTCCTTATGGGAGGCAAAGAAGCGCCCTAGGTCAAGAGAAAGGAGCTCGAACCAGTCGCCTAGGCTGACTGCCTTCAGTATCTCAATGCTCTTGCTGGCCTCCCACCGGCCAACTTCACTGCAAGTAGCCGCGCATGCACTCGCTGTGGCGCAAAGCATTTGCTCCACATGCCAAAGCGCTGGAAGCAGAGCTGCATCCACATCCCGGTGCTGAATGAAGTGCAAACGTGCATCGGTAATCCCCTGAAAACAAGCGGCCAGAGTCTGGCTATAGAGATCGTCGGCGGCTGCGAAATCCTCGTCCGGCATCAGGCTAACCCCCGACAACCGACCACCGAAGTAATGCGAGCAGAAGAGGTGTGCAATGCGCAAATCAATCGCCTCAAGCGGCGGCCTCTGTCGTTGCAATGTTTCCTGGGGAATCTTAGAGATCACCGCAGCGTAGTACGCCGCCCGTCCTGCTTGGTGACGAATCAGTGCTGCTGCAGCGCGGGCACGCGGATGCCCCTTGGTGACTAGATTGACAGCTTGCGTAGTGACGAAGAGTTGGCAGGAGACTCCGTCTTGGCTCGCATTCACATGGCAGGTGCCTAGCTGCACAGCTTGAGCGGTGTAGTCGTTCACAAGCACTCCGCGCTCGCGCAGGGAACGCATTATGTTGTCCGCAATGACGATGGTTTCAACGATTCGCAAACCAGCCTGCAGTTCAGGTGCGCTCATCAGATTGCGAACAGTGGCCTGTGCCTTGCCGCTCTTGCGACTCGATGGCTCGAACTTGATGGGAACCTTGACCAGTTCCGGCACTTGACCATTGGTTTTTTGCGATTCGCCACTACTGTCAGGTGCGTCGAACGCCTGCTCCTTAACCAAACTGTCAACGTACTTGGAAACTGTGCTTCCGAGGAACTGCGCGGCTTCGGCCGTTTGCACGTCGACGTGCGAACTGATAAAGAAGTTCAAAGAACACTGGGCGAGAGAGCGATTTAGAGATGTCACATCGACCTCTGGATCACTGAAGCTGCCCACCAGCACTTTTGTGTAGCAAATAGGCATCACTACTCCCGCGAGTTCATCGTCGCTCAAGAGTGAATACGGCAACATCTCCCGGAAGTCCGATGTTTTTGATCCCACCGCGAGGCAATCTGGGAGTATCAAGTGACTCGGAGGTTCAACCCCGATGATTTTCCAGTTCATCGCCTTCAGGCGTTCCACGCGAGGCGGTGGCGCCATATTTCTATCCAGTGCTTTGCTGTGTCCGCTGAAAATCATCTGGGGAACTCTATCGAGCAGTATCCCGAGTTGTTGCAAAAACATCGTGGCCATGGCCGGAAACATCTCGGGAAACTTCTCTCGTGCTCGGAAGTGCACCAGCTTTGCAAGCGCCTTTCTGCCGCTTTCGGGAATAGCTCCAAACTGAAGAAGAAGTTCTTCTTCAATCAACTTGATCAGAGCCGCCTCCGATTGGAGTGAGTCAACTTCGAGAAAGGCGCGCGCGGTCTCGTCGCTGCGCATAGCGTCTGTGAGACTATCCAAAATCTGGGTGGCGATAGCGGAGGAACTGTCCCTGAAGAAGGCAGAACGGATTGACAGATGAACGACCACCGCTGCTGCCACGTGTGAGTCAACAGGCCCGACTGGGGCCTCACGCAGCGCTGCGATGGCGGGGGACAAGACTAAGCGCTCATAGGTCGTGATCTTGTCATCGAGCGATTGCTCGGCTGATGGCTCGGAGTAGAAGTCTCGCTGCGCCGCAACTCCCTCGGTTGAAGAATGATAGGGCTCTTGTCCTTTCTTAAAGACATACACCTGTGTCTTCTTCCCCTTGGCCACCCCAAAGCCGCGTTGAAGGGCTTGCGGAATGAAATGCTGCTTTCGACCTGCCATTTTGTTCATGCTCCTCGTGCGTAAATATCCAGCGCCAAGTCTTTCCCCCGAATGTCTGCTTCCAGCCATCGACACCGCCGAGCTGCCATTTGAGAGTCAGTATTTGATCGCTTTGGGAAACATCTTTGTCTCCCCGCCCTTCGAGGACTCTGCCATTCAGCAACAATAGTAAGCACGCCAAAGAATCAACGAATGAGCGAGCAGTAAATGCCTCCGGCTGACAACAATTTAGGAACAAGCACTTTGGCCAGCGGGCCCGCAGGTATGGTGAGGCATTGATCGAATGTATTGACGGCGAATCATGAGCTACAAAAAAATCACAGCCCTCACGAAAAGCCCGTCATCAAGGATGACAAAGGACGCAAGGTTAGCAACCCCAATAGGATCACGACCAACCATCACGTCATACCGGTTGCGCATCTCAGGGAATGGTTGGGCTCGAATCAGCTGCTGAATGTCTTTGATCGCCAGGTTGAGGCCTGGACGACGCCCGACCTGGACAATGCCTTCACGGTCCAGCGTCTCTGGGACCAGCAGACGGAGGTAGATTTACTCGGTTCTAACGAACGCAATTACCAAAACCAGGTCGATCGGATCGAGAAAGGCCTGCCGATCGAACAGCACGACCATATCTCCGCATACTTCGTTATGCTGACCGTGCGCCACTCTGTGGCCCAGCGGCGTCGTCCCGATGAGGCCTCGATCCTGGAGGACATGTCAGAGCCGCTCTCCCAGGAACGGCTCGAGGAGATCGAGTTGGAGAATCTCGGCTCGCCAGCGTCTTACGTGTCCCCGGGGGGCGCGGGTAGCCAGGCGATGGCGCGTAGCATCGTCGCCATGGCCATGAACATTGAGTTCATTCGGCATGTGGGGCGTTTTGCGGAGGTGCGGTGGACGCCGGTGGAGATGGGTGCAGTTGATGCCATCCTGCCCGACTCGGTGGCGCGCCTGGAACGAAGGCATGTGGTGCTGCTGCCGATGTCGCCGAGAGTCGTATTGGTCGGATCGCGTGGCAACAGCCTGATCGCCGCGCAAAATCGGTACACCCCAGCGGTCATTAACTGCATGCTCTGGCTCTCGGCTGAGAGGCGTTTTGTGGTGACAAAGCGCACGCGCGATGCGGCCCCGTCCTGGCTTCTGGGCCAGCCACCTCGGCGATTGCGCTGAAAGAATCAAACCGGCTAGGGGCCTCCGCACATGGAGCCAAGTTGAGCCGCATCAGCTCACGTACATAAAAGAGCGGCCAGCTGCGTCGGGGAATATGTTCACACGGAAATCGACAGCTAGCTACTCCCCGCGCGAATCGCATTACTGCCGGGACAAAGTGCCTGATCTGCAGCAGTAGCGTCGTCGACTCCCATCGGTCCGCCCCCTGCGCAGTCCAAGTGTGACGTGCGTCGGCACAGCTATATTGGCGCGATGGATGAGAAGACTGCGCGAGATTCAGCGCCCAATGATCGATCAGCGGCACTGGTGACTACAACCCGTGGAGGCGTTCCCAAAAAGCGACGGCGCCCAAAGTCGCCCGAACTGGCGGTGCTCAGCCGCCCGGAACTGAAGTTGGAGCGACCTCTTTCGCTTTTTCCTGGATTGTCGCTGAGCATGTCATCGTCGCTCGCGCTAGGACCTGACACGCTCCTGCGGGTGATGACTGGCGCAGGGACGATTGACTGGGTCCGCAAGAGTGCGCCTGGGTATATCTCTCTCCTGCGCAAGCTCGCCTATGTGACAAGGAAAGAACATGCGCTTTCGCCAGGGCTACGGAAGCTCGTGCTAACGGAATTCGCACCACTCCATAAAGTGCTTCCGAAAGCCGAAATTGAAAAGTCACTGGATGACTTGGAACACATCATTGCAAGACCGACCTCCCCTTGGGCGCCCTTACTTGGAGGCATGCAGGCAGACGGCAACTTGCGGCTTGACGACACCCTTGTACGAATGTGCCAATGGATGGTGGCGTGCGATGAGCATGCCTTCTACCTTGAGGACCTCGTGAGCTCAGGGCAGACCGCTGCAGCTGAAGCCCATCTTGCGCCGTTGATCGGAGAGGCATGCGAAGCATGGTTGGTTCTGAACCCCAAACTGGCTATGCAGGCGCTCGCGGCGATAGAAGTCCCCTTGATGGCGCTTGCGCGGCTCGAGTATGAAGTGGCAGAAGCGGACGCGGGGCCAGGGATAGAGATTCAATCGTCGATATTGCGGCTGCTTGAGCCTGATGCACGGCCGATTGGGCACTGGGTCAGTGACGTCTGCTCATTAGCAGGGTGTCGAAACCTCGGTGAGCTGAGCACTGCGTTACTGCGATCTGGTGCGACGTATCGTGCTGGCGCTGTAAGCCACGAGCGCTTGAAAAAGTGGGCCCGCTCCAAAGAGGTGGCAATGCCTCCGGGTGCAGTGGGTGCGGTACTGATGGCCGTTACCTCCAGCACTAGTCGCGACATGCTGACGAACAGATTTGGGGCTGCCCGCCTCCTGACCTTTCTCTGTGACCTTGTCCGTTCATCTACGATAGGGGCAGCCCCCACATGGCCGGAGGCACAGAGCCAGATAAGGAGCAGGTTCGCGCACGCCTTTCAAAACCAAGCGGCGCTGCGCTCATCGCGCAACGCCGTTCACCACGTCTAGTTCTAAGTTTTGCGCTTTGCTGCGGCCTCTTGCTTCTGAAGGGTGGAATCGACACGCGTCGAAAATGACTTCGGCGGCGTCTTGCCTCCATTGGTCTTTGATTCTTTGGACATGATTCTCGACACGGCTTCGCGCGTGATAGGCGTTGGTTTGGGTTGCGACATTGGTGTTACCTCTAAAAAAAATTGCCCTGCACCGCGCAGAGCAGATCAGATAAGAAGTTTCAAGCCCAGGCCAATGTGCAGGGGTACCGCTCCATAGAAACTGTGCGCGCACCAGCATCGCAAAAAACGGAAGTGCCGTAGATGTAGGGCAAGGGCGAGCGTCTGCTTCTGGCCCCATAGCTGCCGCTGGAGCATCGCATGCGAGCGACAGTAACCGCTGCAGAACTGACTTTGGGCGCGGCCGCTTCAGGCTGGTTGCCATCCTTACTACAGAACAACTGAAAGCCCACTTTGCTGTGTTTTGCGGTCGTTCTGCATAAACTTCAAACTTAGTTTGGCAGGGCAGTTCCTCCGCGGGCCGAGGGGCACTTTTGCATCCCTCTCCTGGGCGCGCAGGCGTGGCGATGTCCAGATCTGACTCATGAAGCCGCAAGGTCCTCAAGCCTTGGATGGCCCAGCTTCGCAAAAGCGCTAGGCCCTTCCTACAGCTTTTGAGTTCGGGCACACCCACCCGCCCGATAAAAGTCGTCACTTTGCAAAATAAAAAGTGACACTGATCAAATAAGCCATTAAAAACCGAGCCCAGCTGCTCAGCATTTCCACCATCTGGTCATCGGCGATGAACCCATGGCTGACCTGCGCCCTGAACAATGATGACGCTCTTCTCAAAAACCAACACCGCTATTACTTGGTGGCTTACCGTTCAGTCGTGCACAGGCCATAGCGCACTGACGTAAACATGTGCAGCTGCCTTCCTGCCAATCTTTTGACATGCCCTGTGCCTCCACACCCCGCTACCACTTCATCACCGGCCTTCCCCGCTCGGGCTCGACATTGCTGTCCGCCCTGCTGCTGCAAAACCCCCGCTTTCACGCAGGCATGACCAGCCCGGTGGGCGGCCTGTTTCGCGGCATGCTCAAACAGCTCGGAGCCGGCAGCGAGTTTGGCCCCGTGGTCACCACCGAGCAGCGCAGGCGCCTGGCACGAGGCCTGTTTGACAGCTACTACGCAGACCTGGGGACCAGCAAGGAAGTCATCTTTGACACCAACCGCATGTGGAGCGCGCAAATGCCCGCGCTCATGGACCTGTTCCCCGGCGCCAAGCTCATTGCCTGCGTGCGCAATGTGGCCTGGGTGATGGACAGCATTGAACGCCGCTACCGCGCCAACCCCTACGAAATCACCCGCCTCTTTGGCGACGATACCGAGCGCAACACGGTCTACAGCCGGGTGGACACCCTGGCCCAGCGCAACCGCATGGTGGGCTACCCGTGGACGGCGCTCAAAGAAGCGTTTTATGGCGAGCACGCCAGCTCACTGCTGGTGGTGGACTATGAATTGCTGGCGCAAGCCCCGCAAAAAGTCCTGCCGCTCATCTACCAGTTTCTGGGCGAGCCCGAGTTTGCCCACGACTTTGAGCAAGTGACATACGACGCCCCCGAGTTTGACGAGGCACTGGGCCTGCACGGCCTGCACCAGGTGCGTGCCCAGGTGGGGCTGCAGCAGCGTGAAACCATTTTGCCGCCGGACCTGTTTGAGCAGTACAGCAAGCTGTCGTTCTGGCAGGACGGGGCCAATAGCCGTGCCAACGTCATCACCGCCAAAATTCATCAAAAAGCATAGCAGCCTGCGCTTATTACATAAGCGCTAGAGGCTACAAACACTGAAATTCCTAAGGAGGAACACCATGACCGACATTACCCAAGCCGCAAGCCCTGCGCGCAGCATCGTCTTCATCGACGCCCGCGTGCAAGATTCCGCCACCCTGCTGCAGGGCCTGGAGCCTGGCACTGAGGTGGTGTTTCTGCAAGCTGGGCACGACGGTCTGGCGCAAATGGCTGCCGCCTTAGGAGAGCGCGGTGACGTGGCTGCGGTGCAGGTCATTGCCCATGGAAGCGCCGGGCAGCTTTGGCTGGGTAACACCTTCCTTGACAACTCGGCGCTGCAGCGGCCCGAAGTACAAGCCCAACTGGCCGCGCTGGGCCGGGGGCTGACAGCGGATGGCGACTTGCTGATTTACGCCTGCAACACGGCGCAAGGCAGCGAGGGCGCGCAGTTCGTCAGCAACTTGGCCGCGCTCACGGGGGCGGATGTGGCGGCCAGTGAGGACCGCACCGGAGGGGGGGGGGATTGGGAGCTGGAGATTTCGACGGGAAGCATCGATGTCACATCCGCCCTGAACGCCGTCGCCTATCACCACGACCTGGCGACCATCACCGTCACTACCGGCGCTGATAGCGGTGCGGGCTCTCTGCGTCAGGCCTTGGCCGATGCCTTGGCCGGTGACACCATCACCTTTCAGTCAAACATGACGGTCACGCTGAGCAACGGCGAACTGGCCATCAACAAGAGCCTGACTATCGACGGCGACCTGAACAATGACGGCATTGCCGATGTGACCCTCGATGGCAACCACAGCAGCCGGGTACTCAATGTCGACGCAGCCGGTGGACTCACGTTGGACGGTTTGATCATCAAGAACGGACTGTCCGTCGGAAATGGGGGCGATAACACCGGGAACGTGACTGGTACAGGACGTCCTGGTACAGGGGGCCTGGGTGGCGCTATCAAGAATGCCGGTTCGCTGGTGATTCTCAACAGCACCATTACGGACAACAAGGCCTCCGGAGGTGGTGGAACTGGAGGCGGTTTCCCCAAGGGCGGCGGTGGCGGTGGCGGCGGTGGTTTCGGCGATGGTCTGGGTGGTCTCGGAGGCAAAGACAGAGCGGGTGAAGAGCCAACGGCACCCAGCCCAGGTCATGGCGGAAACGGCTCCGGCACAAGTGGCGGTCAGCGGGGCGGTTACGGAGGCAGTGATGTGGGCGGTGCTGGAGGCGGTGCAACCGTACCGTATGTTGGTATAGGCTACTCAATTGGCGGAGCAGGTGCGACCGCGAGCAATGGAACCATTTCCATCGGCGGCGGTGGCGGCGGGAGTGGCGGTTTTTTTGATGGTGGCGCCGGTGGGGCCGCTGTGGGTGCCATTTTCAACAGCGGTAATTTGACCATCGTCAACAGCGCGATTGTGAACAACATCGCAGCGGGCGGCGGCGGCGGCGGTGGCGCGGCATCCAACTATGCTAGCAGTGGCAACGGTGGCGCCGGTGGCGCCGGCATTGGTGCCATTTGGAATAGCGCAGGCACGCTCCGCATTGATGCCGCCACCAACGCCAGCCTGCCCATTGGCAATGTAGGGGCCGGTGGCTTCGGCGGTACGGTCAGTGGCGCTGGCAACGTTACCGGTGTGGCGGGCATTTCTACCAACGGGGTTCTAGGTACTTACCAAAGTGATTTCCGCAACGCCAAAATCACCAATGCCACGTTTGACGCGAGCAGTGGATTACTGTCCGTCACGGGTACCAATCTGCAGGCTGGTGATGTCATCAACGTCAGCAGTCTCTCGTTGAGTGGTGAGGGCGGCAGTTACACGCTGACCAGCGCTAATGTCACTGCCAGTAGCGCCACCCTGTTTGCGGTCATGCTCAATGCTACGGACCAACTGGCGGTTCGGAGCATCCTGAACAAGAACGGCAGTGTGGCTGTAGGAGGGGCTACTTTTAATCTGGCGGCCGCAGCCGAATGGAATGTCACGAATGGTGCATTGGCCGACTCAACAGGCAATAGCATTGAGGTCAGCAACGTCACCGCCCCCACCATCACGTCGGCCACCTACGACGTGACGACCCACATTTTGGTCGTCAGCGGGCCCAACCTGGTCAAGACGATTGGCGCCTCCAACGACATCACGGTGTCTGCATTGACCATCATCGGCGAAGGCGGAGCCACCCGAACGCTTTCGACCACCGGCAATGTCGAAATCACGTCGGCCACCAGCTTTGCTGTCACGCTGACCGGAGCCGACCAGGCGGCGGTGAAAGTTTTGTTCAATAAGAGTGGCACCACATCCACCAACGGTACGGTCTACAACCTAACTGCCAGCGATGACTGGAACAGTGTCATTACCGGCGGCGATATTGCTGACGCGAGCAATACTATTACGGTCTCCAACGTTCCTGTCCCGACTATTACCTCCTCTACATACAACGCCAGCACTGGCGTCTTGGTGGTGTCGGGCTCCGGGTTCAGCGGCTTGTTCGGCGCAGCGAATGACATCGTCGCCAACAAGTTCAGTTTGCAAGGAGAAGGAGGAGCGATCTACACGCTTACCAACACCAGCGACATCGAAATCACCTCGTCCACGTCTTTTACGCTGACACTGAGCGCAACAGACAGGGCTGCAGCCAACCTGATCATCAACAAGAACGGCAGTTCGTCCAGCAGCGCCAGTACCTACAACCTGATCGCAGCAGAAGACTGGGCTGCAGGTGCAGATGCTGCCGTGGTGTTGGCCGATCTCACCGGCAATGGCATCACCGTCTCGAATGTGAAGGCTCCGACCGTTACTTCTGCCTCCTACAACGTGGCCACCGGCGTGCTGGTGGTCACGGGGAACAACCTTTTGTCTCTAGCCGGTGCCGACAATGACATTGTGGCCAGCAAAATTCAGTTGCATGGACAAGGTGGGCTCAACTACACGTTAACCGACACACCGAATGTGGACGTTGAGTCTGGCACCAGCTTCACCTTAACCGTAAGTACCAACGACAGGACTGCTCTGGCCACACTTATGAACAAGGACGGAGCATCTTCCACAGACAGATCCATTTACAACATCAGCTTACTTGAGGACTGGAATGCAGGTGCAGATATCCTAGTGACCATTGCAGATCTCGTTGGTAATAGTGTCACCGCTATTGACAGCGATCTGAATGCTCCTACTTGGATCTCAGCCGACGTCAACGCAAGCACATTGGTTCTGACCTACACAGACGCCAGCGAACTCGACGCCATCAATGTTGCAGCCACTGGCGCCTTTGCGGTGGTCTCTGGTGGTAGCGGCAATGCAGTGACCAGCGTAGCAGTCGACGGCTCGGCCAGGACAGTCACACTGACGCTCACAACACCAGTCAGCTTTGGTCAAGCCGTGACGGTTGCTTACAGCGATCCCTCCGCAGGAAACGATGCCAATGCTATTCAGGACGCCTCAGGTAACGACGCAACCAGCCTAGGCGTTACCGCTGTCACCAACAATACTCCTGACACTACGGTCCCAGTTTTTTCCACAGCCACAGTCAACGGCAGCCAACTGGTACTCACCTACA
>DFQQ01000028.1 GCA_002377855.1 Acidovorax delafieldii
GCCCGCACGCGCCGCCGTGGGCCACGCGGCGACCAAGAAACCCGCTGCGCCGGCCGCCAAGCCCCGCCCGGCGCAGTTGACCAGCAGCGTCAAGGCCCCCGCACCAGCGCCCGCGCCTGCCCCAGCGGCCAAAGGCAATGATGACGAATGGGAAAGCTTCTGACCGCCGCGCTGCTGGCGGTATGCTATTGAATTAGTAGCTGATAGCGCCCGAATATAGGGCGCCGGGGCCTTATTTGGCTGTAAATCAGGCCCGGGCGCACTGCACGGGCCGGGCGCCCACCCAGGGGCGATAAACTTTGCCCATGCAAGTCGCTCTGGCCCAACTCTCCACACAACTCCAACGGGGCCTGTCGCCGCTGTACGTACTGCACGGCGACGAGGCCTTGTTGCAGCAAGAGGCGGCCGACGCCATCCGTGCCACCGCTCGGGCCCAGGGCTACACCGAGCGCAGCAGCTACACCGTGGCCGGTGCCCACTTTGACTGGAGCGCTGTGCTCGCCGCAGGCGGGTCACTCAGCCTGTTTGCCGACAAGCAGATCGTCGAAATCCGCATCCCCTCGGGCAAGCCCGGCAAGGACGGCAGCGTGGCCCTGCAGCAGATCGCCGAGTCGGCCCGGGGCAACGACAGCACGCTCACCATCGTCATGCTGCCGCGCCTGGACAAAGCCACCAGGACCGGCGCCTGGTTTGCCGCGTTGGAGGGCAACGGCGCTTCCATCCAGATCGATCCCATCGAACGCGGCCAGTTGCCGCAGTGGATTGCCCAGCGCCTCGCCGCCCAAGGCCAACGCGTGGTGGCGGGTGAGGAAGGCCAGCGTACCCTGCAGTTCTTTGCCGACCGCGTGGAGGGCAACCTGCTGGCGGCCCACCAGGAGATTCAAAAGCTCGCTCTGCTGCACCCCGCGGGTGAATTGACCCAGGCCCAGGTCGAAGCCGCCGTGCTCAACGTGGCGCGCTACGACGTGTTCAAGCTGTCCGAATCGGTGCTGGCTGGGCAGACGGGCCGCGTGCAGCGCATGCTCGATGGCCTGCAGGCCGAGGGCGAGGCCGAAGTGCTGGTGCACTGGGCGCTGGCCGAGGACATCCGGGCCCTCAAGCGCGTGAAAGACGCCATGAACGCGGGCCGCCCCCTGCCCATGGCCCTGCGCGAGAACCGCATCTGGGGGCCCAAGGAGCGGCTGTTCGAGCGCATCCTGCCCAAGGCCAGCGACGCCGCCCTGGCGCGGTTGCTGCAGTCGGCCCACACGGTGGACGGCATCGTCAAAGGCCTCAAACAGCCCGACTGGCCGCAAGACGGCTGGCAGGCCCTGCAGCGCCTGGCCTTCCAGCTGTGCCGCCTGACCAGCGCAGCGCGATGAGTGCGCTTGCCCAGGCCTCCCTGCCGCCTGCGCAGGGGGAAGGGCCCATGCGTCTGCGGTCTGTGCAGGGGGAAGGGCCCATGCGCCCGCCCCACGACGACGCCACCAACGGCTGGTCCGCCATCTTGCCCCCGCGTACGGCGCGCCCGGCGCTGCAAGGCAATGTGCAGGCCGACTGGCTGGTGCTGGGTGCAGGCTTTGCGGGCTTGGCCGCTGCGCGCCGCCTGGCCGAGTTGCGCCCGCACGCCCACATCGTGGTGGTGGACGCAGGCACCGTGGGCAACAACGCCTCGGGCCGTAACTCGGGCTTTGCCATTGATGTGCCGCACAACATTGGCAGCTCGCTCGAAGAACTGCGCCAGGCCGCGCACTACCAGGCCCTGCTCACGGCGGGCATGAGCGACCTGGAGCGGCTGGTGGCGCAGCAGCGCATCGACTGCCAATGGCGCCGCGCAGGCAAGTACCACTGCGCCGTCTCGCCCGCCGCCGAGCACACGCTGCAGCACCATGTGGATGAGCTGCGCGCCCTGGGTGCGCCGCACGAGCTGCTGGACCGCAGCGCCCTGGCCGCGCGCCTGGGCACCCGCTACTTTGCCGCCGGGCTCTACACGCCGGGCACCGTGCTGCTCAACCCCGCCGCGCTGTGCCGGGGTCTGGCCGATGCGCTGCCCGCCAACGTCACCTTGCACGAGCAAACGCCGGTGCAGCGGCTGGATTTGTCAGGCGGGAAGGTGGTGGCGCACACCCCGCAGGGCAGCGTGCGTGCGCCGCAGTTGTTGCTGGCGGCCAATGGCTTTGCGCAGCAGCTGGGGCTGTTTGGCAGCGCCTGGGGGGCGGAGACGTTTCCGCTGGTCACCTTTGGCTCGCTCACCGCGCCACTCACCCCCGAGCAGCGCAGCCGCCTGGGCGCGCCCGAGGGCTGGGGCGTGACGCCCGCCAGCGCCGTGACCGGGGCCACGCTGCGCTACACGGACGACCACCGCATTCTGGTGCGCCAGGGCTTTGAATACGCGCCGCATTTCCGCGTCAGCCTTGCGGTGCGCGAGCGGGTGCGGCGCGCGCATGCGGCCGTGTTTGCCGCGCGTTTTCCGCAACTGGGCGATGTGGCGCTGGAGCATTTTTGGGAGGGCTCCATCGCCATCACCCGCAATGGCGCGCCGCGCTGGGGGCGGCTGGCCCCGCAGGTGCATGGGGTGGCCGGGTGCAATGGGGCGGGGGTGGTCAAGTTCACGGCGCTGGGTGCTCTGGCGGCGGATTTGGCGTTGGGCCAGGATCACCCGTTGCTCGCGCATGCGTTGGCGTTGGGTAGGCCGACGCGCATGCCGCCGCAGCCGTTCATGGGGCTGGGGGTGCGGACTTATATTGCGCGGGAGAAGTGGTTGGGGCGGGCGGAGGTTTGAGGACTTTTTGGCTGCTGGTGCTTTTGGAATAAGCGCAGGCAGCTATGAAATTTGTAGTGATTGCCTGGGGTTTCTTGCCTCCAGTCACACCTCCATCCGTTCGGGCTGAGCTTGTCGAAGCCAGGGCGCCACCTCGATCCGTTTCCCGCCCGTTCGGGCTGAGCCTGTCGAAGCCTGGGCTTGCTCGTTGATTGGCAGCATGCATGTGCGCAGGGTGGGAGCCGGGTAGTGCGCCCGGCGGCGCAGTCACTGTCTTTTGCTTCGCCACCGGATCGCCGGACCAAAGAAAGTCACCAAAGAAAAGGCGACCCCCAGCTGCGACCCCTTCGCGTTGCGAAGGGGCAAACCTGCGGCGGTGCAGTTGCGGGGTGCGCCGTGGAATTCGCTTTGCTGCTGCGCAGCGCCGCTCGGACAACCCCGGCGAGTCAGAGGATGAAGCATGGGCGCTTCGAAGCCCATGCTCACCCTGCAACCGCACCGCCGCAGGCGCAGCCAGCAGGGGGAGGACAGCCGAACAGCCGCTCGGGCCGTCGCGTGGCTCAGCTCTGGCGGGTCAGCGGGCGGTTAGCGTGGCTTGGGCTTTTTCTACCCACATCGTCAGGTTCGCCACCAGATCCTTCTGGCTGAACGAGCAGCTTTCTTCCGAGAACAAGGCGCTGGATTCCAGTCGGTCCAGCAGGTTCAGCAGCACTTCGCTGTAGCGTGGGGGCAGGGCGGTGAGCAGTTCGGTCTGGGCGCGGGCGGTGGCGCTGAACCGGGCTACGGCGGCGGGGTCGGTCGCGGCTTCTTGCAGTGCGCGCTGAAGGGTGTCGAGTTGCGCCAGGGGGGTGGGGTGTGCTTCAGAGGGCATGGCGGGTGAGGCAGGAGGTGGATGAGAGGGCGGACTGCCTGGGCGATGGGCGACGGGTCTCAGAAAAAGAAAATCCGTGCGATGCGGGGCTTGCAGTGGTACCACTGCCCGTCGCGCTGTTGGAAAGTGCGTACGTGCCACACCTCGTCGTCGCGCTGCTCGATGGGCGGATGGAATGCGGTCAGCGCGTCCTGAGGCAGTGCCCTGCATACCGGCCATGCCGCCCATGCGGCCAGAGTCGCCACCAGCAGCAGCGGTGCCAGCGCTAGAGCCCAGGCAGGCGCCAGGCGGCGCCGACGCGCTGGGGGATTGGGAGAAGAAGACATGATGAGCGCCAAAAGCCGGACGAGGAAGCCTGCATTGTGGTGCGGCACACGGGCGTTTGCATGCGAGGCGCCCGCCGTGCAGGCCAACTGCGGCAAAATCGCCGGATGAACGCCCTCAACGTCGCTGAATACACGCACACCCTCGGTTACCAGGCAAAAATGGCCTCTGCGCTGATGGCGAAAGCGCCGGCAGCTATCAAAAACAAAGCACTGCTGGCCCTGGCCCGCCTGCTGCGCGAGCAGACCGAAGCGCTGCAGGTGGATAACGCCCGCGATCTGGAGCGGGCCCGCACCGCTGGCCTGGCCGAGCCGATGGTGGACCGCCTCAAACTCAGCCCCAAGGTGCTGGAGACCTGCGCCCAGGGCTGTGAGCAGCTCGCCGCCATGGCCGATGTGATTGGCGAGATCATTGGCATGAAGCAGCAGCCCAGCGGCATCCGCGTGGGGCAAATGCGCGTGCCGATTGGCGTGTTTGGCATGATCTACGAGAGCCGGCCCAACGTGACCATCGAGGCCGCTTCGCTGTCGATCAAGAGCGGCAACGCCTGCATCCTGCGTGGCGGGTCGGAGGCAATTGACTCGAACAAGGCACTGGCCAAACTGGTGGCCCAGGCGTTGGCCGAAGCCGGCCTGCCGCAAGACGCGGTGCAGCTGGTGCAGACCACTGACCGCGAAGCAGTGGGCCAGCTCATCGCCATGCCGCAGTTTGTGGACGTGATCATTCCGCGCGGCGGCAAGGGGCTGATCGAGCGCATCAGCCGCGATGCCAAGGTGCCGGTCATCAAGCACCTGGACGGCAACTGCCACACCTATGTGGACGACCCCTGCGACATCGCCATGGCCGTCAAGGTGGCCGACAACGCCAAGACGAACAAGTACAGCCCCTGCAACGCGAGCGAAGGCTTGCTGGTGGCGCGTGGTGTGGCGGCAGACTTCTTGCCAAAGATTGGCGCCGTGTACGCGGCCAAGGGCGTGGAGATGCGGGGTTGCCCCGAGTCGCTGGCCATCTTGCAATCGGTAGCCGGTGCCAAGCTGGTGCCCGCCACCGAGCAGGATTGGAGCGAGGAATACCTGGCCCCGATCATCAGTGTGAAGATCGTGGCCGGGGTGGATGAGGCCATCGCCCACATCAACCAGTATTCGAGCCACCACACCGATGCGATCCTGACGCGCGACCACATGCACGCCCAGCGGTTCTTGCGCGAGGTGGATTCGGCCAGCGTGATGGTGAATGCGAGCACGCGTTTTGCCGACGGCTTTGAATACGGACTGGGGGCCGAGATTGGCATCAGCACCGACAAGTTCCACGCGCGCGGGCCGGTGGGCATCGAGGGCCTCACTTCGCTCAAGTACGTGGTGCTGGGCGAAGGCGAAGTGCGCGGCTGAACATGGGCCGTCTGCCCGCGCTGGCTCAGGGGTTGAAGAAGAATCGGCCTTTGGCGCTTGTCCATAAAGCGCACGCAGCTATCATTTGTGTAGCAATTGAGCAAACTTTCAAGGCGGCTGCATGAAGATCATCATCCTCGGTGCAGGCCGTGTGGGCGAGAGTGTGGCCGACAGCCTGGTGTCTGAGCGCAACGACATCACCGTCATTGACACCAACGCCGAGCGCCTGCGCGACCTGGAGTCGCGTTTTGACCTGCGCGGCGTGGTGGGCAGTGGCATTGAACCGGCCGTGCTGGCCGAGGCCGGGGCGCGCGACACCGATTTGCTGATCGCCTGCGCGGCGCAGGACGAGACCAACCTGGTGTGCTGCAAGATCGCGCAGCTGATGTTCAGCATCCCCACCCGCATTGCGCGGGTGCGCTCACTGGGTTTCCAGTGCGACACCCGGCTGCTGGGCCCCGAGGGCTTTGGGGTTGACCGCATCATCTGCCCCGAAGAATCCCTCACGCGCTACATCGGCAAGCTCATTGACTACCCCGAGGCCATGCAGGTGCGCGAGTTTGCGGGCGGGCGTGCCTGCCTGGTGTCGGTGCGTGCACGGCATGGCGCACCCATGGTGAGCCACACCATCGCCGAGCTGCGTGAAAGTTCGCCCGATGTGGCGGTGCGGCTGGTGGCCATTTACCGGCGTTTTCCGGACGAGCCCGACCGTTTTGTGGCCTGCGCGGGCGACACGCGCATCGAGCCGGGCGACGAGGTGTTTGTGCTGGCTGCGCAGGAGCACATTGCACATGTGCTGTCGGCCCTGCACCGGCGCGATGCACGCACCGCGCCGCCGGTGCGCCGCATCATGATCGCGGGCGGCGACCGCGTGGGCCTGCGCCTGGCGCAGCAACTGGCCCAGTACGACGGTCGTTTTCATTTGAAGATCATTGAGTCCAATCCGCAGCGTTGTGTGGAACTGGCTTCGGTCCTGCCCCCTGAGGTGCTGGTGCTGCAGGGCGAAACCACCGACGAAGACCTGCTGGGCGACGAAGGTGTGGAGGAAGTGGATCTTTTCCTGGCGCTGACCGAGGACGACGAAGACAACATCATGTCGTGTCTGCTGGCCAAACGCATGGGTGCCAACCGCGTGCTGGCACTCATCAACCGTCGCAGCTATGCCGACCTGATGCACGGCACGCAGATCGACATTGCCCTGTCGCCTGCGCAGGCCATGCTGGGCGAGCTGCTGGCCTACGTGCGCCAGGGCGATGTGCAGGCGGTGCACAGCCTGCGCCGGGGCGTGGCCGAGGCGCTGGAGATCGTGGTCCGCGGGGATCGCAAGAGTTCGCGCGTGGTGGGGCGCAAGGTCAGTGAGCTGCCCCTGCCGCGCGATGTGCACATCGGCCTCATCGTGCGGGGCCTGCCCGACCGCACCCAGGCGATGGAGCCTGCCCAAGGGCAGGCGCCCGGGCAGGGCGAGCCGCTGCCCGAGCCTGAGGTGATCATTCCGCGCAGCTCTACCGTGCTGGAGAGCAACGACCACGTGGTGTTCTTCCTGCCCCACAAGCGCCTGGTGCGCGATGTGGAAAAGCTCTTCCGCGTGAGCGCCACGTTCTTCTGACGCAGAAAAAGAATCCGCCATGGTGGACATGTTTCCTGTTCTGCGCGTGCTGGGCATTCTGGTGGTGATCTTCGCGTCGTCCCTGTGCCTGCCCTTGGCCGTTTCGTGGTGGACGCGCGACGGCGTGTGGTTCGTGTACCCCATGTCCATGGCGGCCACGGTGTTCGTGGGCACGTGGCTGTGGTGGAGCTTTCGTTTTTTTCGACGCGAGCTGCAGGCCCGCCACGGCGTCATTTTGGTGTCGCTGGTCTGGTTGATGCTGCCGCTGTTTGCGGCGCTGCCGTTGATGCTGGCGGGGCACTACACAGGGCGGCCGCTGTCGTTCACGCATGCGTACTTCGAGGCCGTTTCCGGCCTGACCACCACGGGATCCACGGTGATGAGCGGGCTGGACAGGCTGCCGGTTTCCGTCAACATCTGGCGCACGTTTTTGCAGTGGCTGGGCGGCATGGGCATTTTGATTCTGGCGGTGGCCGTGCTGCCCCTGCTGGGCGTGGGTGGCAGCCAGCTCTTCAAGGCCGAGGCCGCCGGGCCGGTGAAGGATGCCAAACTCACGCCGCGCATGACGGGCACTGCCAAAGGCCTGTGGGGCGTGTATGCGTTGTTTTCGTCGGCCTGTGCGCTGGCGTACTGGCTGGGCGGCATGGCGCCGCTGGACGCTGTGATGCACATGTTCACCACCGTCAGCCTGGGCGGGTTGTCGCCGTATGACGCGAGTTTTGGGCACTTCCACTCGCCATTGCTGGAAGCCATTGCCGTGGTCTTCATGCTGGTGGCCAGCTGCAACTTTGCGCTGTATTTCGTGGCCCTTCGCAAGGGGGACTGGCGCGGCTTCTGGCGCGACCCCGAACTGCGCGCCACGCTGGGCACACTGATCGTCGGGGGCCTCGTGGTGTCGGTGTTGCTGTGGGCCAAAGGTGTGTACGAGCCGCTGCATGCCCTGCGCCACGGCATGTTCAATGTGATATCGATCGCCACCACCACCGGCTACGCCACGGTCGACTACCTGGGCTGGCCCGTGTTTGCGCCTGTGCTGATGCTGCTGCTGTCGGGCGTGGCCACCAGCGCGGGGTCGACCGGTTGCGGCATCAAGATGGTGCGCATGCTCATCCTGGTCAAACAGGCCCGCCGCGAGATGACGCGGCTGGTGCACCCGCGCGCGGTGCAGCCGGTGCGTCTGGGCAGCGGCGTGGTGGACAACCGTGTGATCTTCTCGGTGTTGGCATTCATGCTGGTGTACGGCGCCACCGTGATCGGACTGAGCATGGTGCTGCTGCTGACCGATCTTGACCCAGTGACGGCATTTTCAGCCGTGCTGGCCAGCGTGAACTGCACGGGGCCAGGGCTGGGCAGTGTAGGGCCGGCATCCAACTTTGCGGTACTCACCGATTTTCAGATCTGGGTGTGTACGCTGGCGATGCTGCTGGGGCGCCTGGAGATCCTCAGTTTCATGGCCATCCTGACCCCCGCCTTCTGGCGGCGTTGAGGAGCAGGGCGGCGCCTGCGCCCTATGATGGCGAAGTCGCTGAGCGGGCATTGCGAAGCAGGCAAACGGCCCCATTTCCTAAAATCGTTTTCAATTGTGTCCCCAGAGGGCTTCTATGGTTCCGCATCTCATCACGGCCCTCACGGGGCCGATCAACGAGCTTGAACAGCGCATTCTGGATTCCATGCCGGCCATTGAGCGGTGGTTCCGCCTGGAGTGGATGGAGCACACGCCCCCGTTCTACACGTCCGTGGATATCCGCAACGCGGGCTTCAAGCTGGCGCCGGTGGATACCAACCTGTTTCCCGGCGGCTGGAACAACCTGACCAAGGAAATGCTGCCGCTGGCGGTGCAGGCGGCCATGGCCGCGATCGAGAAGATCTGCCCCGAGGCGCGCAACCTGCTGATCATTCCGGAAAACCACACCCGCAACACGTTCTACCTGGCCAACGTGGTGCAACTGCAGCGCGTCTTCAACATGGCGGGCCTGAACGTGCGTGTGGGCTCCATCAGCCCCGAAATCAAGAAGCCCACGCTGATCGAGTTGCCCAATGGAGACTCGGTCACACTGGAGCCAGTGGTTCGCACCAAGGGGCGCCTCGGGCTCAAGAACTTCGACCCCTGCACGATCCTGCTCAACAACGACCTCTCGGCCGGCGCGCCCGGTATTTTGGAAGACTTGCACGAGCAGTATTTGCTGCCGCCCTTGCATGCAGGTTGGAGCGTGCGCAGCAAAAGCACCCACTTCAAGAACTACGAAGAGGTGGCCAAGCGCTTTGGCAAGATGCTGGGCATCGACCCCTGGTTGGTCAATCCGATGTTCAGCCATGTGGGCGGCCTGAACTTCGCCGAGGACACGGGCGTGGACGCGTTGCAGGCGTCCACCGACGCACTGTTGACCAAGATTCGCCGCAAGTACAAGGAATACGGCATCAACGAAAAGCCGTTCGTGGTGATCAAGCCTGACAACGGTACTTACGGCATGGGCATCATGACGGTGCGCGACGCCAAGGAGCTTGATGCGCTCAACCGCAAGACGAAGAACAAGATGGCCGTCATCAAGGACGGTCAAACCGTGTCCGACGTCATCATCCAGGAAGGCGTGCTGACCCAGGAGCGGGTGAACGACGCCGTGGCCGAACCCGTCGTGTACATGATGGACCGCTATGTGGTGGGCGGCTTCTACCGCATGCATGCAGAGCGTGGCGTTGACGAAAACCTCAACTCGCCCGGTGCCAGCTTTGTGCCCCTGGCCTTTGAGCACAGCACCCACATGCCCCAACCGGGAGTGCGCCCGGGGGTCAGCGCACCCAACCGCTTCTATATGTATGGCGTGGTGGCTCGCCTGGCCATGCTGGCGGCCAGCTATGAACTCGAGGCGACAGATCCTGATGCCGAGGTGTACGACTGATGGGCTGCTTTGGCCCGGCCGCCCACCGGCGGCCATGCGCACGGTGCCGGGTCGCCATGCAGAGCGCATATGCGCCTTGGTGAGCGCGGGCTGACCTGTGCATGCCACCGATTGCCGGCCTGCGCCAGAGGGAGTTGTTGCAGTGCAACATCTTGAAACACCTGCCGCGAGGGCGTAGGCCGCGCAGCGCAAAATAGCGCTCTCCCAAATTATGGAACCCCGCCCGGCCTGTGCGCCTGCGGGGCCGCTTCAGTGCAAAGCTCTTCCAAATCCTCGCTAGCAGCGCTCACGCTCGGTGCGATCGGCGTTGTTTATGGCGATATCGGCACCAGTGTGCTGTACGCAGTCAAAGAGGTGTTCGGCTCGGGGCACGTCCCCTTCACGCACGAAAACATCTACGGCATCCTCTCGATCTTCTTCTGGACCCTCACGGTCATCGTGTCGCTGAAGTACGTGGTGCTTGTGCTGCGTGCCGACAACAATGGAGAAGGCGGGTTGATCGCCATGCTGGCGCTGGCCTCCCAGGCGGTCAAAGACAAGCCGAAACTGCGGGGTGTTCTGCTCGCCGTTGGTATTTTCGGCACCTCACTCTTTTATGGGGATGGAGTGATCACTCCCGCCATCTCAGTGCTTTCTGCGGTAGAGGGGCTGGAGGTGGTCTCCCCCCACTTCAAGAAATACGTCATCCCCCTGACGCTGGTGGTGTTGTTCTGCCTGTTTGCCGTACAAAAACGCGGCACGGGCGGTATCGGCAAGTTTTTTGGTCCCATCACACTGGTGTGGTTTGTGACTTTGGCGGTGCTGGGGGTGTTCCACATTCAAGGGCACCCAGAAATTCTGTGGGCCATGAGCCCACACCATGCGCTGCTGTTCATGTGGCACCAGCCGGGCACCAGCTTCATCATCCTCGGAGCGGTGGTGTTGTGCGTCACGGGTGCCGAAGCGCTTTATGCTGACTTGGGGCATTTTGGCAAGCGTCCCATCCGGCTTGCATGGTTTGGGGTGGCCATGCCGTCGCTCACGCTCAATTATTTTGGGCAGGGTGCTCTGCTGCTGGCGGAGCCGGAGGCCGTCAAAAATCCCTTCTTCATGATGGCGCCCGACTGGGCCCTGATCCCGCTGGTGGGGCTGGCCACCTTGGCCACGGTGATCGCCTCGCAAGCCTTGATCACGGGGGCCTTCAGCGTGACCAAGCAGGTCATTCAGCTGGGCTATCTTCCGCGCCTGAACATCCAGCACACCAGCGTGCGCGATACGGGGCAGATCTACATGCCCTTGGTGAACTGGGGCCTGTTTGTGGCCATCGTGCTGGCGGTGGTGATGTTCCGCTCTTCCAGCAATCTGGCTGCCGCCTATGGCATTGCTGTGACGTTGGACATGCTGATCACCACCACTTTGACGTTCTTTGTCATCCGCTACGGTTGGGGCTATCCGTTGGCCTTGTGCATCGCTGCCACGGGGAGCTTTTTTGTCGTTGACCTGGCATTCTTCGCGTCCAACCTGCTCAAGCTGCTGCAAGGCGGCTGGTTCCCGCTGATGATCGGCGGTGCGCTGTTCACATTGATGATGACCTGGAAGGAAGGGCGCCGCTTGCTCAATGCCAAGCTGCGGGACGATGCCATCGATTTGAAAGGCTTCCTGGAGTCGGTATTCATCAGTCCGCCGAGTCGGGTGGAGGGCACCGCCATTTTCTTGACGGCCGAGCCGGGAGCGGTGCCCAACGCATTGCTGCACAACCTCAAGCACAACAAGGTGCTGCATCAGCAAAACCTCTTTGTCACCGTGCGCAACCACGAGGTACCTTGGATTGGCCTGGACAAGCGCCTGCAGGTGGAGCCGCTCGGGCACGATTGCTGGCAGGTCGTGGTGCACTACGGATTCAAGAACGACCCGGACCTGCCCCGGGCTTTGGAGTCGCTTCGCGGGCGTGGCTGCGACGTGGAGCCCATGACGACCAGCTACTTCCTGTCGCGTGACACGGTTATTCCCACTATCGGCAGCGGTATGGCCCACTGGCGCGAAAAGCTCTTCGCGCAGATGCACCACAACGCCAGCGGTGCCGCAGACTTCTTGCACTTGCCCAACAACTCGGTAGTGGAGCTCGGCTCCAAGATTGAAATCTGACGATCCTTCAGTCGTCTGTGCGTGGCACCACCGTGCTCGCATGGGGTGCCAGAATGCGCGCCATGCAATTCTTCAAAGATCTCAGCCTCTCTGCGTTTGTAGCGGGCTTTGTCGCCGTGCTGGTGGGCTTCACCAGTTCGGTAGCCATCGTGTTCCAGGCGGCGCAGAGTTTTGGGGCGACGCCTGCCCAGATCACCTCCTGGATATGGGCGCTGGGTCTGGGCATGGGGCTGTGTTCGCTCGTTCCTTCGTTGGTGCTGCGCAAACCGGTGATGGTCGCCTGGTCGACCCCTGGGGCGGCCGTGCTCGCTACCGCGGGTGCGGCCGGTAGCTTCACCATGGGCGAGGCCGTGGGAGCGTTCATGGTGTGTTCAGCGCTGGTAATTCTGGTAGGCGCTACCAGGCTTCTTGAACGCGTCGCCGACCGCATTCCGATGGAGATTGCGTCTGCTCTGTTGGCAGGCGTGCTCGCCCGGTTCGGCATTCAAGCCTTTGCCGCCGCACAGACAGCGTTGCCGCTGGTGTTGCTGATGGTGGGGGCGTATGTGGTCGCACGCCGCGTGGTCCCCCGCTATGCAGTGGTCATCACCTTGGCAGCTGCCATTACCTGGGTGCTAGCGATGGGACAGATGGTCTGGTCAATGGAGCCCTTGCGGCTGGCCATGCCTGTCTTTGTCGCACCGCAGTGGAGCATCGCTGCCATCGTCAGTCTTGCTCTCCCGCTTTTCGTCGTGACGATGGCGTCACAAAACCTCCCGGGAATCGCCGTGATTCGGGCTTCGGGGTACGAGTTACCGGTATCCCGGCTCATTACATTGACAGGACTGGCCTCGCTGATATTGGCACCCTTTGGTGCATTTGCCCTGAACTTCAGTGCTATCACCGCCGCTATCTGCATGGGGCCTGAAGCCCATGAAGACCGTGCCAGGCGCTATACCGCTGCAGCCTCCTGCGGGGGCATCTATATATTGATAGGACTGTTTGGCGCCCTGGTAACGGGACTGCTCACGTCGTTTCCTAAAGAGTTAGTGGTCGCTATCGCAGGGATTGCTTTGTTGAGCACCATTGGCAACGGCTTGGCCTCAGCTCTTCGGGACGAGGCGCACCGTGAGGCGGCGCTGATCACTTTCCTTGTCACCCTCAGCGGAATCACATTGATGGATATCGGCTCCGCCTTTTGGGGAGTGGTCGCCGGCAGCATCGCGCTATTTGTGCAACAGTACAGGCATTCGCATCCTGACCCAACCCGCTGATGACGCGGCCCACATAGGATGCCGCGCGCTGACATGCGCTGATCTATCCAGGAGCTCACAATCTCCTGCAGACTTGCTCATCAACTTTTGACACACCATGCAACTCCTGTTCATTGCTGATCCGCTTGAGAATTTCAAGATCTACAAAGACACCACTTTTGCCATGATGCGCGAGGCCCATCGACGCGGTCATGCGCTTGCAGTTTGTGAACCGCAGCACATCAGCTGGGTGAGGGGGGGGCGGGTGGCGGCGCAGGTGCGGCATATCACGCTAACTGGCGGTACGGACCCGTGGTTCGCCGTGCAGTCCGAAACCACCGCCGCGCTGGCGGATTTTGATGCAGTGCTCATGCGCAAGGACCCTCCGTTCGATAGCGAGTATTTCTATGCGACACACATGCTGGAGCAAGCGGAGCGCGAGGGCGCGCACGTCTTCAACAA
Organism: Acidovorax delafieldii; assembly: GCA_002377855.1. GTDB lineage: Bacteria > Pseudomonadota > Gammaproteobacteria > Burkholderiales > Burkholderiaceae_C > Acidovorax > Acidovorax delafieldii_A. Next base: position 13,645 of record DFQQ01000028.1, read on the forward strand.
GCCCCGTGCATTGCGAGATCACCCTGAAAAACTGGCCATCATGGAGTTTCCTCAGTTCATCGGGCCCACCCTTGTCACGCGCGACGCTGCGGAGATCAGGAAATTTCATGCCGAGCACCAAGACATCATCTTGAAGCCTCTGGATGGCATGGGGGGTATGGGCATCTTTCGTGTGGGGCAGGACGGACTCAATCTCGGTAGCATCATTGAGACGTTGAACCGCGACGGCGCTCAGAGCGTCATGGTGCAGAAGTTTCTTCCCGCAATTGCAGAGGGCGACAAGCGCGTTCTGATCGTGGGCGGTAAGCCGGTGCCATTCTGTTTGGCGCGCATCCCCCAGGGGGGCGAGGTGCGGGGCAATCTGGCTGCAGGAGGAAAGGGCGTCGCTCAGCCGTTGTCAGCCAGAGACTGGGAAATTGCAGAGTCCATTGGCCCGATTCTTCAGCAACGAGGACTCCTGCTGGCAGGGGTGGACGTAATCGGCGACTCTGTCACGGAGATCAATGTAACCAGTCCCACTTGTTTCCAAGAGATATTCGATCAAACGGGGTGTGATGTGGCCAGCCTATATATAGGTGCACTGGAGGCTGCCCTAAGCGTTCAATAAAAACTGCGTTTGATTTGCGTAGCTCCTCAACTTCCTGCTATGATCGAGGGCTTC
>DFQQ01000034.1 GCA_002377855.1 Acidovorax delafieldii
AAGGGCCGCCCCGCCGCGCTGGCGGCGTCCCCCTGCCCGCAGCGCACGGCGCTGCGAGAGCGGGGGGAAGGCCCGCAGGGCCTCAGGGGGGGGCGTTTCATGGCATGCGCAGGTGGTCCACCAGCAGGCGCGCCACGCTGGAGAGAGACTCTTCCGAACGCACGCACAGCTTGAGGTGGCGGCGCGCCCACGGTTCGTTCAGGGTGATGGTGCGGATGCCCAGCGTGCCTTTGTACAGCGCGGCGCTGCCCCGGGGCATCACCCCCACGCCCAGCCCGGCGTTGACCATGAGGCACAGTGCGTCGTAGCTGGTGACCTGGATGCGCAGCTTCAGCGGCAGCCCGGCGTGCGCGGCGGCCTGGGTGAGCTGGTTGTTGATAGCGCTGCCGGGGTGGGCCCCCACGAAGTCGTACGCCAGCGCCTCGCACAGCTTCACAGCCTTGCGCCGGGCCAGGGGGTGTTCAGACGGGATGACCAGCACCAGCTCGTCGGTGCGGTAGGGCAGCAGGGCCACCCGGTCGCCGTAGTCGCCATCGTTCAGGATGCCGATGTCCGCCGCGTTTTCGGCCACCGAATTGGCAATGGCTGTGCTGATCTGTTCTTGCAGCCGCACGTCCACCTGCGGGTGCAGCGCCATGAAGCTCTGCAGCTGGGCCGGCAGAAACTGCGTGATGGCCGAGATATTGGCCACCACCCGCACATGACCGCGCACCCCGGCGCCGTATTCGCGCATCTGGCTGGCAATGCCGTCCAGGTCATTGAGCACGCCGCGCGCCAAGTGCAGCAACGCAAAGGCGGCGGCTGTGGGGGTGGCGCCGCGGTTGCTGCGGGTGAACAGGTCCACGCGCAGGGCGTCTTCCAGGTCGGCCAGGCGGCGGCTGACGGCCGATGCTGCCAGGTGCTCGCGCTCTGCCGCAGCGGCGATGGTGCTTTCTTCCATCACGGCGACGAAAAGCCGCAGGGACACGGGATCAAGTTTCATGGTCTGCCGATGGTACTGCCGAGCGCCCCTGCCATGCCCGTTTGCGATGGCGGCTTCGTGCATCAGCGTTTTGCGGCCCTGCAGGCCCTGCGCATGATTGCCCGCCATACCACCGCATTGATTGTCTGCAGGAGAACCCCAGCATGGCCTTGCCGCCCGCCGCACCGTCCCTACAACCCAGCCCCGCCGCACTGCAAGGCGTGCGCGTCATCGAAATGGGCCAGCTGATCGCCGGGCCGTTTTGTGGCAAGACGCTGGGTGAGTTTGGCGCCGATGTGATCAAGATCGAGGCCCCCGAGACAGGCGACCCGTTGCGCAACTGGCGCCTCATCAAGGAAGGCACATCGGTGTGGTGGCAGGTGCAGTCGCGCAACAAGCGCTCGGTGGCGCTGGACCTGCGTCAGAAAGAAGGCCAGGACATCGCTCGCCAGCTGATTGCCGAGGCCGATGTGCTGGTGGAGAACTTTCGCCCCGGCACGCTCGAAGGCTGGGGCATGTCGCCCGAAGAGCTGCACGCGCTGAACCCTGGCCTGGTCATGCTGCGCATCTCCGGCTACGGCCAGACGGGCCCCTACCGCGACCTGCCGGGCTTTGGCGCCATTGGCGAGGCCATGGGCGGCCTGCGCCATTTGACGGGCGAGCCGGGGCGCGTGCCGGTGCGCGTGGGCGTTTCGATTGGCGACACGCTGGCGGCGCTGCACGGCACCATCGGCGTGCTGACGGCGCTGTACCACCGCAAGGTCAACGGCGGCAAAGGCCAGGTGATTGACGTGGCGTTGCACGAGGCGGTGTTCAACGTGATGGAAAGCCTGATCCCCGAATACAGCGCATTCGGTGCCGTGCGCGAGGCCGCAGGCAGTGCGCTGCCAGGCATTGCACCGAGCAACGCCTACCCCTGCACGGACGGCTGGGTGCTGGTGGCGGGCAATGGCGACAGCATTTTCAAGCGGCTGATGGACGCGATTGGCCGGCCCGACCTGGGCGCGGCGCCGGACCTGGCCAACAACACCGGCCGCGTAGCGCGCGTGGAAGAAATCGACGCCGCCATCGGCGCCTGGAGCGCGCAGCACACCGTGCAGCAGGTGCTGGATGCATTGGGCGCCGCCCGCGTGCCGGCGGGCAAGGTTTACACCGCCAAGGACATTGCCGAAGACCCGCACTACCGCGCCCGCGACATGCTGCTGACGCAGCAAACGCGCGATGGCTACAGCGTGGAAGTGCCGGGCATCGTGCCCAAGCTCTCGGCCACGCCCGGCACGGTCCGCAACAGCGCACCGCACCTGGGTGATGACACGGATGCGGTGTTGACCGAAATGGGGCTCAATGCCCAGCAGATCGCATTGCTGCGCAGCAAAGGAGTCGTGCAATGAACGCACAGAGCACCGTTTGGCAAGGCGCGAACCGCCGCATCCACATGCAGGAAGTGGGGCTGCGTGATGGGCTGCAGATGGAAAAAATCTTCGTGCCCACCGAAGACAAGATTGCGCTGTGCAACGCCCTGTCTGCCGCAGGCCTGTCCAAAATCGAGGTGACTTCGTTCACATCGCCCACGGCCATTCCTGCGCTGAAAGACGCCGAGATCGTGATGCGCGAGATCACGCGCCGCCCCGGCACGGTGTACACCGCGCTGGTGCCCAACCTGCGCGGTGCGGAGCGCGCCATCGAGTCGCGTACGGACGAGCTGAACCTGGTCATGTCCGTCAGTGCCACCCACAACCTGGCCAACCTGCGCATGACGCAGGAACAGTCGTTCGCCGCGCTGGCGCAGGTGGTGGCCCTGGCACAGGGCGCACAAGTGGCGGTGAACGTGTCGCTGTCGTGCGTGTTCGGCTGCCCCATGGAAGGCGATGTGCCCGAGGCTGATGTGTATGGCTGGGTGCAGCGTTTTGTGGACCTGGGCGTGCGCGGCATCACGCTGTGCGACACCACCGGCATGGCCTATCCCACGCAGGTGCAACGGCTCACGGAAGCAGCGCGCGCGCGCTGGCCGGGGGTGGAATTCACCCTGCACTTCCACAACACGCGCGGCATGGGGTTGGCCAATGTGCTGGCCGCCATCGACGCCGGGGCCGACCGCTTCGACGCATCGCTGGGCGGCCTGGGCGGCTGCCCCTATGCGCCGGGCGCCAGCGGCAATGTGTGCAGCGAAGAAATCGTGCACGCTCTCGATTGCATGGGCTATGGCACGGGTGTGGACCTCGCCCAGTTGGTGGCAGCGGCGCAGCAGTTGCCCGCACTGATCGGCCACGACATCCCCAGCCAGATCGCCAAGGCCGGGCCGCGCCTGGCCTTGCACCCGGTACCGGCCGACTTTGAGGCGATTCGCCAGCGGGCACTGGCACGCTGACCTGCACGACTTTCTTCTCACCCATAACACCAGGAGACAACGCCATGACTTTCCCCACCCTGTCGCGCCGCATCTTCACGGCGGCCGTGCTGTGCTCTGCTGCCTTCACAGCGGGCGCGCAAGACAAATACCCTTCCAAGCCCATCACCCTGGTGGTGCCGCAGGCGGCCGGTGGCGCCAATGACGCGATTGCGCGCGTGGTCGCGCAAAAGCTGGGCGAGCAACTGGGCCAGAGCGTGATCGTGGAAAACCGCCCTGGAGTCGGCGGCACCCTGGCCACAGGCACCACCGCCCGCGCGCGCAACGACGGCTACACCCTGCTGCTGACGGCCGACAGTGCCCATGTGATTGGCCCCGCGCTGTACAAGAACCCCGGCTTTGATCCGGTGAAAGACTTTGCACCCGTGGCCCCGGTGGCCACGGCCGGCTATGTGCTGGTGGCGCACCCATCGTTCCCTGCCAACACCGTGGCCGAAATGGTGACCCTTGCCAAGGCCAGCCCCGGCAAGTATTCGATTGCCTCGGCAGGCAATGGCACGCTGAATCATTTGATTGGCGAGATGCTGCAAAAGGCCGCAGGCATTCAGCTGCAGCACATCCCCTACAAGGGCTCGGCCGCAGCCGCCACCGACGTGGTGGGCGGGCAGGTGCCGCTGTCGGTGCAAAGCCTGCCGTCGGCCATTGCGTTCATCAAGGCGGGCAAGCTCAAGGTGTTGGGCGTGGTCAATGAAAAGCGCGTGGCTGCGCTGCCCGATACGCCCACCATTGGCGAAACCATCAAGGGCTTTGGCCAGGCGCCCTGGTACGCGCTCTTTGCGCCCGCAGGCACGCCTGGCGCCATCGTGGCGCAGTTGCAAACCGAAGTGGTCCGCGCGCTGGAGCACAAGGACGTAATCGAGAAACTGGCCACCGTGGGCTGCGAGCCCTTCAAGGGCACATCGGCCCAACTGGCGGCCCTGGTGCAGGCAGACCTGCCCAAGTGGAGCCGCGTGGTGAAAGACACCGGCGCCACGGTGGACTGAGCCCTGCTGCACCACAGTCCCCCCACATTCACAACATCAATGACGGAGACCCCATGAAGCTACATCGCAAGCAATTCACCACCCTCGCCCTGGCTGCCCTGGCCACCGGCTTTCTGGGCAGCGCCACGGCGCAATCAACCTACCCCAGCAAGACCGTGACCATGGTCGTGCCCACCGCCGCCGGCGGCACCACCGACCTGTCGGCCCGCATGCTGGCGCAGGCCCTGGGCCCCGTGCTGGGTCAATCGGTGGTGGTGGACAACAAGGGCGGTGGCAACGGCAACATTGCAGCCAGCATCGTCAAGCGCGCCGAGGCCGATGGCTACACGCTGCTGATGCAGTACTCGGGCTACCACGTCATCTCGCCCCACATCACCAAGCAAAAGCAGTGGGACCAGGGCGACTTTCAGCCAGTGGCCAACGTCATCTCGGCACCGCAGATCATCGTGGTGCGGGCTGACCTGCCGGTGAAAACGCTGCCCGAGCTGATCGCCTACGCCAAGGCCAACCCCGGCAAGCTCAACTACGCCTCGTCGGGCAACGGCTCGCTGCAGCACGTCACGGGTGCCATGCTGGAGCAGCAGGGCGCCATCAAGATGGTGCACGTGCCTTACAAGGGCACCGGCCCCGCGTTGCAAGATCTGCTGGGCGGCCAGGTAGACCTGACTTTTGGTACTGCGCCGCCGTTCATGCCCCACATCGCCAGCGGCAAGCTGCGCGTGCTGGCCGTGACGGGCAAGCAGCGCCTGCCCAGCCTGCCCGATGTGCCTACCACGGCCGAGGCGGGCTACCCCAAGGTCGATGCCACGTCCTGGTTTGCGGTGTTTGCCCCAGCCGGCGTGCCCAAGGCCGTGGTGGACAAGCTCACGGCCGATATCCGCACCGTGGTGCAAAGCCCCACCTTCCAGCAAAAGGCGCAGGAGCAGGGCGCGACGGCCGATTACCAGGCCCCCGCGCAGCTGGGTGACAAGGTGCGTGCCGACTTGGCCAACTGGGCCACGGTGGTGAAAACCTCGAAGATCGAGGCGGAATGAGCATCAAAATGGCTTGCAGCGCTTATTGGATAAGCGCTGCAAGCTATGAAAAATGTAGCAATAAGAATCACATCGCTGCGACACCGTTGCGGCGCGGCCACAATACGCGGCATGTCTGATGTGCATTCCGAAGAACTCCTGGCCCAGGTGGCTGCGCTGCCCGCGCTGCCGGGCGTGTACCGCTATTTCGACGCGCAAGATGCGCTGCTGTACGTGGGCAAGGCGCTCAACCTCAAGCGGCGGGTGTCCAGCTATTTCCAGAAGAACCATGGCGGCACGCGCATCGGCCACATGGTCAGCAAGATCGTGCGCATGGAGACCACGGTGGTGCGCTCCGAGGCGGAGGCGCTGCTGCTGGAAAACAACCTGATCAAGACGTTGAACCCCAAGTTCAACATTCTGTTCCGCGACGACAAGAGCTACCCTTACCTCAAGATCACCGGCTCACCTGGTGCGCTTGGCAGTGCGCCTGGCCAGGTCTTTCCGCGCATGGCGTACTACCGTGGGTCTGTTGACAAGAAACACCGTTACTTTGGACCCTACCCCAGCGCCTGGGCGGTGAAGGAGAGCATTCAGCTGCTGCAGAAAGTGTTCAGATTGCGCACCTGCGAAGACACGGTGTTTGCCAACCGCACGCGGCCCTGCCTGCTGTACCAGATCAAGCGTTGCACCGGACCCTGCGTGAACCTGATCTCGCCCGAGGCCTATGCCGCAGACGTGCTGCACGCCGAGGCGCTGCTGCGCGGCGAAACGCAGGAGGTGTTGCAGGCCATGGAGGCGCGCATGATGGCGCACTCCGAAAAGCTCGAGTTCGAGCAGGCGGCAGAAGTGCGCAACCAGATCCAGGCCCTGTCGCGCGTGCTGCACCAGCAAGCCATTGAGACAGCGGACGACAAAGACGTGGACATCCTGGCCGTGCGGGTGCAGGGTGGCCGTGCCTGCGTGAACCTGGCCATGGTGCGTGGTGGGCGGCACCTGGGCGACCGGCCGTACTTCCCGGTGCATGTGGAAGACGCTGCCGCGGTGTACGCAGAAGAAGGTGGCGAGAGCGCCGAAGGCGTGCCAGCACGGCCTGTGCGCCCGGTGGAGGCGCTGGTGCTGGAGGCCTTCATCGCACAGCACTACATCGGTGTGCCTGTGCCTCCTCTGCTGGTGACCAACGTTCCGGTAGACAAGGCGCTGCTGGATGCGCTGACTGAGCAAACTGGCATGCGCGTCAACGCCATCCACCAGCCGCGCGAGCAGCGCCGCGCTTGGCTCGACATGGCGCAGAAGAACGCCGACCTGCAGCTGGCCCGCCTGCTGGCGGAAGAGGGCTCGCAGCAAGCGCGCACGCGGGCGCTGGCCGAGGCGCTGGATCTGCCGCCCGAAGACCTGGATCAGCTCACCATCGAGTGCTTCGACATCTCGCACACGGCGGGCGAATCCACGCAGGCGTCGTGCGTGGTGTTTCACCACCACAAGATGCAAAGCAGCGAATATCGGCGCTACAAGATCGAAGGCATTACGGGCGGCGACGACTATGCCGCCATGCGCCAGGTGCTGACGCGCCGCTACAGCAAGGTGGTAGAGGCAGCGCGCGAGGCTGGCGGCATCGACTTTGCCGCGCCCCCGCCGGCTGACACCGACCATACGCAAGGCGCGGTCAAGCCCAAGGGTGTGGCGCGCCTGCCCGACCTCGTTCTTATCGACGGTGGCAAGGGCCAGGTCAGTGTGGCACGCGAGGTGTTCACGTCGTTGGGGCTCGACCTCACGCGCATCGTCGGCGTCGAAAAAGGCGAGGGCCGCAAGGTGGGCCTGGAAGAGCTGGTGTTTGCGGATGGCCGCGAGAAGGTCTACCTGGGCAAGGACTCCGCCGCGCTCATGCTGGTGGCGCAGATCCGGGACGAGGCGCATCGCTTTGCCATCACCGGCATGCGCGCGGCGCGTGCCAAGGTACGCGTGGGGGGCGGGCAGCTGGAAGAGATCGCCGGCATCGGTCCCAAAAAACGCGCGCGCCTGCTGCAGCGTTTTGGCGGTGTACGGGGCGTGGCTGCGGCCAGCGTCGAAGACATCGCCACGGTGGAGGGCATCTCGCGCGAGCTGGCGGAGGAAATCTACCGCGCATTGCGCTAGTGTCGCTTGTACATCGGCAGCCTGTGCGCGGATCGGGCGCGCACTCAGGCCGATGGCTTGGGGATGAGTACGGCACGTGCGCAGCAAGCGTTGTTTGCCTCGGACGGCGGCGCAAAGGTCAATATTTAACGCAGGTAGGCATATCGCGCTCGCGCCTCGACAATCTCGCAGCTTCGCCGGCGGTGGTCGGGCGAATGCCCCGGTTTGGCTGCGGTCTGCGGGTGGGCTTTCCCACATCTGTAGGGCCTGTAGCTGGGCGCCATGGGGGCAGAGGCTCTGAAAGCGGGAAAGGTCAACGCCGTGGTGTCGGGCGCGTGACACAATTGCACCATGTTCTGGACTATCCCCACCCTGATGACTTGGACGCGCATTGTCGCGATACCTTTGATCGTGGGGGTGTTCTATGCGCCCATCGATCCGGCCACGCGCAATCTCGTCGCCACGGTCATGTTCGTGGTGTTTGCCGCTACCGACTGGCTGGACGGCTTCCTGGCCCGTAAGCTCAACCAGACCTCGTCGTTCGGTGCGTTTCTCGACCCTGTCGCCGACAAGTTCCTGGTATGCGCGTCGCTGCTCGTGCTGGTGCACTTGCAGCGCGCCGACGTGTTTGTGGCGCTCATCATCATTGGCCGGGAGATCGCCATCTCGGCCCTGCGTGAATGGATGGCGCAGATCGGCGCGAGCAAGAGCGTTGCTGTGCACATGATTGGCAAGGTCAAGACGACTGTGCAGATGCTGGCCATTCCTTTTCTGCTGTACGACGGCCGCCTGTTCGGCATGGTCGACACCGGCGTGTGGGGCACTTGGCTGATCTGGGCCTCTGCCGTGCTGACCGTGTGGTCCATGGTGTATTACCTGCAAAAAGCCCTACCAGAAATCCGTGCACGCGTTCGGTGATATGCGCGCCGCGCCATAGCAGCTCGCCAGTGTCAATCGGTAAAGGCGCTCATGCGGCACGTTGGAGACAAAAACGCTCGGCAAGCCCGGCCGGGCTTGGAAATGCGACTAGAATTCACGCAACGCCGCCGCAAAACGGCGTGTTGTATTGACACCCCGGAAGTCGATGGCTTTAATCTGACGCAGCAGACCCTGCTGCGTATACCAGTCATTCCCCCGTCCATAGATGTGCGCCTCCCAAGCGAGGCGATCTGACGTGTGAAGGCCAGATATCCAAGACATTCCATCAACGTTTTTCCCGAGAGGCTTCTTGTGAACAAAACCGAACTGATCGAGCACATCGCTAACAATGCCGATATCTCCAAGGCGGCCGCTGCACGCGCTCTGGAGTCGACCATTGAAGCCGTCAAGAAGACCCTGAAGAAGGGCGGTACCGTCTCTTTGGTCGGTTTTGGTACGTTCGCTGTGGGCAAGCGCGCTGCCCGCACAGGTCGCAATCCCCGCACCGGCGCTGCGATTAAAATCAAAGCTGCTAAAGTTCCAAAGTTCCGTCCAGGTAAAGCATTGAAAGATGCTGTGAACTGATAATTGTTTTAGGCGGGTCCTTAGCTCAGTTGGTAGAGCGGCTCCTTTACACGGAGTAGGTCGGCGGTTCGAGACCGTCAGGACCCACCACCATACAAACAAAGGCGAACGAGAGTTCGCCTTTTGTTTTTGTCACTGAAAGATCGACCATGTTTGAAGCCATCCGCAAGCATTCCAAGATCGTGATGTTCTTGTTGTTCTTGCTGGTCATTCCTTCGTTTGTTCTTGTGGGCATCGACAGCAACTACTTCTCTGAAAAGAGCCCTGTGGTGGCGCGTGTTGATGGGCACAAGATCACGCAGGCCGACTGGGACAACGCCCACCGGGCAGAGACCGACCGCATCCGCGCTCAGTCACCCAACGTGGATCCCAAGCAGCTGGACACTCCGCAGGCACGTTATGCCACGCTGGAGCGGCTGGTGCGTGATCGTGTCTTCGCAGCCGCTGCACAAAGCGCTCACCTCGTCACAAGCGATGGCCGCTTGGCCCGTGCCCTTCAGGACATCCCGGCCATTGCAGCCTTGAAGCGCCCTGACGGCTCGCTCGACACTGAAGCCTATCGTGCCTTGGTGGGGGCGCAGGGCCTGACGCCTGAGGGTTTTGAGGCCAATGTCCGCAACGAACTTTCTGTGAGCCAGGTAATGGGTGGTGTGATGAGCACTGCTTTTGCTACGGATGCCGCCGCCCGACTGGCGTTTGACTCCCTCTATCAACGCCGTGAAATTCAGGTGGCCCGCTTCAATGCGGCCGACTATGCAAAACAGGTCAATCCAACGGATGCTGATATCGAAGCTTTCTACAAAGCCAATGCACAGCGTTTCCAGCAGCAGGAACAGGCCTCGGTGGAGTATGTGGTTCTGGATCTTGACAGCGTTCGCTCTGGCATTCGCGTGAACGAGGATGACCTGCGTACGTACTACAAAGAGAACTTGACGCGCTTGGCTGCGAAAGAGGAACGTCGCGCCAGTCACATTCTGATCAATGCCCCCAAGGAAGGATCCACAGAGGATCGGGAAAAGGCAAAGGCACGTGCGCAGGAATTGCTGGCGCAAGTGCGAAAGTCTCCAGCATCTTTTGCGGACATTGCCAAGAAGTCATCACAAGACTCCGGTTCCGCTGCAGTTGGGGGTGACCTCAACTTTTTTGCTCGCGGCGCCATGGTGAAGCCGTTCGAAGAGGCCGCGTTTGCCTTGAAGAAGGGGGAGATCAGCGATGTGGTGGAGTCTGAATTTGGCTACCACATCATTTTGCTGACCGACATCAAGGCGCCACGTCAGCCCTCGTTTGAGGAGTTGCGCCCCTCGCTGGAGGCAGAACTCAAGCAGCAGCAGGCCCAACGTAAGTTTGCGGAAGTCGCTGAATCATTCACCAATAGTGTTTATGAGCAGCCTGACAGCCTCAAGCCTGTAGCCGAGAGTTTGAAGCTGAAAATTCAGACAGCGGATGGGGTGACACGCACACCAGTTCCAGGGGCCAGCGGTCCTCTGTCCAATCCTAAATTTCTGGAGGCCCTGTTTGCCAACGACTCCATTGAAGGCAAGCGCAACACCAATGCTATCGAAGTCGGCCCCAGCCAACTGGTGGCGGGACGGGTCTCGGCCTACACCCCGACGCGTACGCTGCCACTGCAAGAGGTGAGCGAAAAAGCGCGTACTCTGCTGATCGCGGAAAAATCTGCCGAGTTGGCACGCAAGGATGCCGAAGCCAAGAAGTCTGCTTGGGCGGGCGGTGCGGCCGCTGCTACAGGACTGGCCTCAGCGGTGGTCGTTTCGCGTGATCAAGCGCAGAACCTGCCGCGCCCCGTCATTGACGCCGCTTTGCGCGCATCTCCCGACAATCTGCCTGCATGGGTGAGTGCTGATCTGGGCGGGCAGGGGACTGCTGTGGTGAAGGTTATGCGTGTCCTGCCGCGAGAAGGGGTTGACGCACAGCAGGCTGCCCAGCAGCGCCAGCAACTGCAACAGTGGTGGACTACCGCAGAGGGATTCGCGTACTACGAAATGCTGAAAGAGCGTTTCAAGGTGCAGATCAAGCCAACGCGACCGCAACTCTCGAGTATTTGATCTCTGAACGCTCTGCAGCGATTCAAACGGCGGTTTTTGGCGTATAATTTGAGTCTACGGTGGCTGTAGCTCAGTTGGTAGAGTCCAGGATTGTGATTCCTGTTGTCGTGGGTTCGAGCCCCATCAGCCACCCCAAAAATTAAAGCCTGCAATGCTGAAAAGCATTGCAGGCTTTTTAATTTGTATCTTGGTTGTTAGATTCGCGTCTTGCAGACCGCTGAAGTGCTACGGGCCGTATACGAATATGGCTCCTCAAACCGTTGTCTCGCCAACTGATGCAGTCTGGCCCATCAGGTCCTTGGGATTCGGTGGTGCACCCATGCGCCGCAAGTGCGCTGTCCCTCCCCATCGAGGGGCGGAAGACTATGAAACACGTTAGCGGGCTATCCTGCTAAGCAGGTGTTGTCCACCTTAACCGCCGAATGGTGCCGGCCGCTGAAAATTCGGGCAGGCTGCGCTTTTGCTGTATGGATAGCCGGTACGGGGCTGCGCTCGCGACCTAATCTGCACGCCACGACAAACTCATCCTCCACTGTACGCAGGGCATTCAGCAGCACAGCGGCACGTCTTTGGCCGGGCGCTCAACCCAGCCCGTAATGAGGCGCTGAGCGTTGGCTTGGGCAGCTTTGAATTTGCGAGCCACTGCTTGGCCTCGCGCCTTCTCAACTGCACTCGCGGGGCCAGTCCTCCGACCAAGAATTCGCGAGTTTCATCGCCGCGTTTGCAGGCCTTGGTTAGAAACTACCCGGTAAACGCTAATCGCCAGCGGTTCATTCTTTCTCTGACGGAGGTAAATCTGCGCCAATGCCCACCCGCCGGCCAGGGTGGAGGCACAGGCTGTGCCCATCGGCGTGCTTCTCGCCCGCGGCAGAGCCTACGGGCTTGGCGCTCCTCACAGGTGTCGGTTAGCGCCATGCCTGCCGCGTTGTTTATAGCTGCACAGTTGGTATGTGAAGATGCCGGCGGAAATACCAACTTCTTGTTGTATATCTTGGCGCGCAGTGAAACGGCCTGAGACAACAAAAAACCCGCAACGCTAGGAAACGTGCGGGTTCTGAGAGGTTGTGAGACTGTGTGGAGGTCTGTTTTGGCCTGCCCGGAGGGACTCGAACCCCCGACCTATTGCTTAGAAGGCAATTGCTCTATCCGGTTGAGCTACGGGCAGATTGGAATATGGTGCTGAGATCAATCCGACGAATCTCGGACCAATTTGCTAGAACTGAGGTGAAAGAGCCCCGGCCCAAGAGAGCGATGATAACCCGTGTAGGTTGACTCTTTGAACTCCCCACCAAGATAACCGATTGCTTTCCAGTGGGTCCAAATTCAAGCCTAACACGCAGGGCTGAACGCGTTCTTGCATGGCGATTTGCGATCAATCAATCTCTTCAAACACCAGCGAAGGTGTGGCCATTACGCGCGCTGTTTGGTTGAGATCTTCTAAGAGCCGATTGGCAAAGTAGCTGTTCTGTGTGTCCGGCTCAAGTGCAGCCACCGCAATGTTCGCCAAGGCTTGGTTCAACGGAACGTAATAACTTCCACTGGGAACATCAATTGCAGCGCGCACAGGCGTCACTTTGACCCGGACAATCTCACCGCTTCCGGCAATACCGCCGCGAACATCGCGCCGCTCGCTTACCTCTCTTGCCGTCTCTTCATACCTTTCTGCCAAGAGCGAACCAGATTCCGCAACGCGCATGACCTGAACCCCCATCAGCTTTAAACGCTCCACAACTGACGTCGCGCCGGCGTCAAGCCAGTAACCGCAGGGGCGGGCTCTGGTTTGCAGGGTGCGCAGGGTAAGTGACGAGTTCCAGTCCACCCGCGTGACTCGATCTTCCCCCGTAGTGGGGTCAATAAATGTGAGTTCCCTTTGGCCGGGGGTGGCTTTCGCGTCGGTGATGACTTGGTCGCGGCAAGCCAGGGCGGTAGTGTCTCGCACGACAAAGGAGCGAACCTGTTCCAGCGGACCTGCTTTTTCAGCCGTGCTGCGCAGAGCGCTGGCAATGGCTACCACTTGGGAATGCACGCGTCTTTGGGCATGCAGACGGCCGATCCCTACCCCCCGCGTCTCAATCAACAGGCTGACGGTGTTCTTGAGGCCATGCACATTGCGCCCTGTGTCTGGCTGTGTGCCGCCCATGGAAATCGATTTGTCCTCCCGGTCAGTGGAGGTCGTGTAGTACCACTCGCTGCTCAAGCCTTGGTCTTTCAACGCTGCAACCATCGGAGCGTGATACCACTCGAGCGAGGCCTTTGTCAGAAATTCGGGGTAGTTGGCAGTTGTAGCGTGCTGGACAAGCGCATCGTATTTCTGGATGCCATTGAATTTCTCCAGAAATCTCCCCACCACGGTGTATTCGTGCGAGTCAACCACCAGCATCGGGCGATAGTCACGTACCAGCCGTGCAATAGCCCGGGCCTCCGGAGTGTGCAGCAGCAAATGGTCTCGGTTCATGTCAACGCCGCTGGCGGTGACACGCGTGCCCGCCTCGCTCCCATCAGGATTGGCGCGCGGTACAACGATCACGTTGATTTTTTCCAGCAGGGACTCCAGCAGTCCTCCGGGCGCCAATTCCCGGGCGAGTATGAGCAGCGCCTCCGCGGTGGCCGGTTCATCGCCATGCTGTTGACCCACCAGAACAACAGTCGGGCGCCCAGCAGACTCCAGTGCTGCGGGCGTAGGATTTTTGGCGCGCGTCATCAACACGCCAAGGATGGGCGAGCCGCGCTGGGATGTCCCCAGATTGAGCAGGTGCGGGCGGGCGTCGGCACTGAGACGCGCATCAGCCAGTCCGTTCAGCCACTGTGCCAATTCCGCATTGGTGGTGAAGGAACGCCGGTCTTTCCCCAAACCGGGCGTGCTGTATTGGATGGAGGGGTCCGGAAAACGCGCCGCTACAGCCGCGCTGTATGGTGGCGTCAGTGAGTCTTCGTTGCGGCCGATCAACGCAGGCGCCGGGGTTACCGGCGTGGCGACAGCTTCGGCGTTTCTGGGCGTTGCACCCAGCGGTTGGGGAACGGGTTTGGCGGCAGAGCTTCGCGGCAGTGGCGCCGGCGCTTGTGTTTTTGCGGACTGGCTGGAAGGCCAGGGCGGTAAAGGGGTGCTGGTGCATGCGCCAAGAACGGCAGCGGCAGCCACCAGCGTCACCGAGGTACTCCATTTCCAAGCAGGTTTGGCGCTGCTGGTGCGCACTGCCACTGGCGGGCGTTGAGGAGCAGTTGAAAGATCGGGCAAGGTCATGGTTCGTGGCGGTTGGTGGCAGGCGCCGTCAAGGTTGGCGAATGTTACCTGTTGATGCCCCACTTGAGGGGTTGCAGCAGCAAAGTGCGCTGTTGCGTGCCATGAGAGGCTGTACCGTGCCAAGCGAAATGTAAGGCCTGCGCTCGCCGGTCCTCATCGCGCTCTCGCTGGCCAGACAGTGCGAGTTCATAGGCCGGTCTTCCAATTGATCCATGCCCCACGCTTCATCCGGCGCGCTCTCTGCAAATGCGGCTGTGCCCAACTCCCGTGTTGGTGACGCGGGAAGTTGGGCACAGCGATGTCTAGTTAGCGGTTGAACGAGCCGCGGGGACCTCCGGGGCCGCGTGGTCCGTTTCCGCGGCCACCGCCACCGCCACCGGCGCTTCCGCCGCCACTACGGTATCCGCCGCCGCCTCGGCGACCGCGTTCTGCCATGCTGTCCACGCTGGTGCGCATGGGGTCTGGTTGGCCGCCAGCGCCATGCCCTGCATTGCGATGGCCCGGATTGCTGTGGCCCATCTGGGTACCCAGATGGGCGTTGGCCCGTGGGGGCTGGGCATCGTCGTAGCGAGCGCCGCCTCCGTTGTCCTGACGTGGGCCGCGGCTGCGTGCTGGTGCGGGCTGCGAACCTCCGCGTGCTCCCCCTGCGCCCTGGCCGGCGCGGCCCCCGGCACTTGGACCCTGTCCGCGTGGGCCGCTGCTATTCGCAGACCGTCCGCCGCTGCCATTGGCTGGGCGAGGGCCCCTTTCCGACTGACCTTGGCCAGCCTTGTTGGTGCGGATGCGGTCCATCATCTCGCTGCGCGCAGCCTTTGCAGCGGCCTGCATCACTTCACGGCTCGGTGGCTTGCCCGCGCCGCCCCAGATGGTCTGACGCCCCATGGCGATGGGTTCCGCCTTCTCGCCTGGCTCAGGTCCAAAGCCTTCGATGACCTGGACGGGAATCTGCTGCTTGGTGAAGCGCTCGATGTCCATCATGAAGCCTTCTTCGTCCATGCAAACCAGGCTGACGGCTTCACCAGTGGCACCGGCGCGGCCGGTGCGACCGATGCGGTGGACGTAGTCCTCGGAAACGTTGGGGATTTCGTAGTTGACTACGTGCGGCAGGTCGTCAATATCGATACCGCGAGCTGCGATGTCGGTGGCCACCAACGCCCGAATGTCACCGCTCTTGAAGCCCGCGAGCGCCTGCGTGCGGGCGCTCTGGCTCTTATTGCCATGGAGGGCCATGGCGCTCACGCCGTTTTTGGTCAAAAACTCGGCGACATTGTTGGCACCGAACTTGGTGCGGGTGAAAACCAGGACCTGGCTCCAGTTGTGCTGCTGGATGATGTGCAGCAACACCTGCTTTTTCTTGCCACGGCCCACGGGGTGGATCACCTGAGTGATGCGCTGGACTGTGGTGTTGCTGGGCGTGACCTGAATGCTCTGGGGGTTTTTGAGCAGTGTGTTGGCCAGCTCACGGATTTCATCGCTGAACGTGGCAGAGAAAAGCAGGCTTTGCTTGTCCTTGGGGACCAGTGCCAAGACCTTCTTCACGTCGTGAATGAAGCCCATGTCCAGCATGCGGTCTGCTTCGTCCAGCACCAGAATTTCGACCGTTGAGAGATCAAGGAACCCCTGCTGCTGAAGGTCAAGCAGCCGCCCAGGTGTGGCCACTAGGACGTCCACGCCCCGCTTGATGCGGTCGATCTGGGGGTTCATGCCCACACCGCCGAAAACCACCGTCGAATTGATTTCCAGGTATTTGCCATAGTCGCGCACCGACTCTTCCACCTGCGCCGCGAGTTCACGGGTAGGGGTCAGCACCAGCGCGCGAATGCCTTTGCCGCCGAATTTGCTCTTGGGCGCAGTACCCTGGCTCAAGCGGTGCAGCATGGGCAGCGTGAACGCGGCTGTCTTGCCAGTGCCCGTCTGTGCCCCGGCCAGAAGGTCGTGACCTTCGAGTACGGCGGGAATTGCCTGGGCCTGAATGGGAGTGGGCGTCTCATAGCCTTGTTCGAGCACAGCCTTCAGGATGGCGGGGGCCAGATTCAGTTCTTCAAATTTCATGTCGTTGATTGCACCCGTCCGGGGCGCGGGGTATCGGCCTGTCGTCGCAACCGCAAAAGGGTTGCCGAGCCAGTCTCAGGCAGATGAGGTTCAAGAGTGGGAGCCAGGAAAGGGATTCCTTCGTCCCCAGCAAACTGCTGATGTGACGAGCAACTGGAGCTCATTACGGCGCTTATTGTCGCATGGCCCGATAATCTCGGTTTGAACGCAGAATTTCTGCCCACTTTCGCAGGTTAGACAAGCAATGGCCCAATACGTTTATTCGATGAATCGCGTCAGCAAGACGGTGCCCCCCAAGCGCCAGATCTTGAAGGACATTTCCCTCAGCTTTTTCCCCGGCGCCAAGATTGGCGTTCTGGGCCTCAATGGCTCGGGCAAGTCCACACTGCTGAAGATCATGGCTGGCGTGGACAAAGAGATCGAAGGCGAGGCCATCCCGATGCCGGGCATCAAGATCGGCTACCTTCCACAGGAGCCTCAGCTCAACCCCGAGCACACCGTACGCGAGAGCGTGGAAGAGGCCATGGGCGAAGTCTTTGCCGCCAAAGCCAAGCTGGAAGAGGTGTACGCCGCTTACGCCGAGCCCGATGCAGACTTTGACGCATTGGCGGCGGAGCAGGCGCGTCTTGAAGCCGTGATTGCAACTGCGGGTACGGACTCGGAGCACCAACTGGAGATCGCGGCCGATGCCCTGCGCTTGTCCCCGTGGGACGCCAAGGTGGGCATGCTGTCTGGTGGCGAAAAGCGCCGCATTGCGCTGTGTCGCTTGCTGTTGTCCAAACCAGACATGTTGCTGCTGGACGAACCGACCAACCACTTGGATGCCGAATCGGTGGATTGGCTGGAGCAATTCCTTCACCGGTTCCCTGGCACTGTGGTGGCTATCACCCACGATCGCTATTTCCTGGACAACGCTGCCGAGTGGATTCTTGAGCTGGACCGTGGTCACGGCATTCCCTACAAGGGCAACTACAGCACCTGGCTGGACCAGAAGCAGGCCCGTCTGGAGTCCGAGCAAAAGGGTGAAGAGGCCCGCGCGAAGGCCCTGAAGAAAGAACTGGAATGGGTGCGCCAGAACGCCAAGGGCCGCCAAGCCAAGAGCAAGGCACGTATTGCGCGTTTCGAAGAGCTGAGCGATTACGAATACCAAAAGCGCAACGAAACGCAGGAAATTTTCATTCCCGTGGCGGACCGCCTGGGTACCCAGGTCATCGAATTCAAGAACGTTACCAAGTCCTTTGGCGACCGCGTCTTGATCGATAACCTGAGCATGAACATTCCTGCTGGCGCCATCGTCGGCATCATCGGCCCCAACGGCGCTGGCAAGTCCACGCTCTTCAAGCTGATCGCTGGTCGCGAGCAGCCCGATTCCGGGGAGGTCATCATAGGCTCCACCGTGAAGATGGCCTATGTGGACCAGTCTCGTGATTCGCTTTCGGACGAGAAAACCGTTTGGGAAGATATCTCTGGCGGCCTGGACATCATCAACATCGGCAAATTCCAAATGGCCAGCCGGGCCTACGCCGGCCGTTTCAACTTCAATGGCGGCGACCAGCAAAAGAAGGTGGGCCTGCTTTCGGGTGGCGAGCGTGGACGCTTGCACTTGGCTAAAACACTGATCGCGGGCGGCAACGTGTTGCTGTTGGACGAGCCATCGAACGACTTGGACGTGGAAACCCTGCGCGCGCTGGAAGATGCACTGCTGGAGTACGCAGGCACGGTGTTGGTCATCAGCCACGATCGGTGGTTCCTCGACCGCATTGCCACCCATATTCTGGCTGCCGAAGGTGACAGCCAATGGACGTTTTTTGACGGCAATTACCAAGAATACGAAGCCGACAAGAAAAAGCGCCTCGGTGAAGAAGGAGCTAAACCCAAGCGCATGCGCTACAAGGCGCTCAAGTAAACATTCCAGCATCCCCAGGTCAAGTAGGATTGCAACTGGAAACTCCTCTTTCTTCCATCCACATGTCCCAGGCAGCGTCCCGTTTGAGAACCGTCTTTCGCGCCTGCGTCGTCAGCGCTGTGCGCGAAGGCGAGGCGCTCATGGGCAAGCTGGTGGAGGTCACGCGCAATGCGCTGACCCAGGAGGAGTCTTCGGTTCGCAACATCCAGCAGCGCAACAACATCAGTGATGCGCTGGCAGCCCTGAAGCAACATGAGTCAGCTCTGGTCAAGGGCTACCCCATGGCATTGCTGGAGATTTTTGCGGAAGGCCCCTCTAACGCAAAATCCCGTGCCGCGGATGAGTCGGGCATGGATTTCGGTGAGCTCTCGCTCATGGACGAGAGCGAGGTTCAGGATCAAGTTGAACTGGCGCGCGCGCAGCAGCTTGCCGCCCACGCGACAGAGGCGGTGCTGTCCGAACTCAATACGCTGGTCAGTTCGGCCCAAGGGCTGCGCAGTGTGCAACCCGAGCGCAACCCCCTGCGGCCCGAAAACTACATTCGAGCCCTGCAGCGTGCAGTGTCGGAAACCGGTGCTACCTCCGAGGTGCGCCAGCTGTGGGTGCAGCACATGCGGGGGCTCTTGGGCAAGTTGCTGGAGGGCGAGTACCAGCGCATGTCCAAGGCCCTGCGCGAGCAGGGCGTGGAACCGGTGGGATATGCCGTGCTGGGCACACCTTCGGGTTCAGGGCGCACTGGGTACGCAGCCCCGCAAGGTGGGGGCGCCGGCTATGGCGGGGGGTACTCTACTGGCTACGGCCAGTCGAGTGGCTACGGAGGACAAACCGGCTACGGCGGCAATACCGGCTATGGCCGGGGCATGGGAGCCATGCATACGGGCTGGCAGGGCGAGCCCTTGCAGAGCCCGATGGCCGCCGAGGCGGAAGAGGCCATCCTCACCGTTGGCATCCTGCGCCAAATGCTTGCCGGCGGCGACCCTTTCGACCCGCGCGGTTACGTGGCAGTACCACCGCAAATGGTTCCGCCGCCCGCCAGTGGCTGGGTCGACGCGAGAGCCGCAGCAGTGCATAGCGCACACGGAGCCCCTGGTTATGCAGCGGTACCTGCTGTCGCCGTCGATGCCATGGAAGACATGGCGCAACTGGAGCGTTTGGTTAACCGGCTGGCGGGCGGCAGTCAGGCTGCACCCCTGTCTGCGTGGCGCGCTCCCACCCAACTGGCCCAGCCCATTTACACCGTGCCTTTTGTGGCCCCCACGGAATCGCCTGCAGTGGCGGCCGAAGTGGTGGCCCGCATGATGGCTGCGTTGGCCCAGGATGCGCGACTGCTGCCTTCGGTGCAGCAAGCTGTGCAGAACTTGGAGCCACCGCTCAAGCAACTGGTCCGGTTCGATCCCCGCTTTTTTACCGATGCGGGCCACCCAGCGCGGCGTTTGCTTGACGAAATGACGCAGCGCAGCCTTGCGTTCAGCGCTGAGGACGCCCCTGGGTTTCCTCAATTTGTACGGCTGGTCAACGAGGCCGTTGCTCATCTTGCAGCCAGCCAAATCAAGGACGCCGCACCATTCGAGACCGTGCTAAAGGCGCTTTACTCGGCCTGGGACACGCAAGAGCAGCGGATGAAAGCGAAAGAAGCAGCCGAGCTTCAGGCGCGTCAACGGGCTGAACAACGCGCCATGTTGGCCGAGAAGATTGCGGCCGACATCCGCAAGCTACCCGACATGGGCAACGTGCCTTCCGATGTGCTCGATTTCGCGGCTGGCCCCTGGGCGGATGTGGTGGCTCTGGCGCAGGTGACTGCCGACGGTGCCGAAGATGATCCAGGCGGCTATCTGGCCCTCGTGCCCATGCTGCTGTGGAGCGCCCAACCCGCTCTCACGCGCCTGGAGCCCGAACGGCTGACGCAGGCCATTCCAGACATGTTGGCCAGATTGCGTGAGGGGCTGCGTACCGTTGATCACCCGGCCCACAAAACAAGTGCTTTTCTGGAGCGGCTCGTGGCTTTGCACCAGGCAGCGTTTGAGATGCCCATGCCATCTGGCACGTCGATTCCGCTGCCGCAGGGCGATGCCTTTGGCGAAGCGCCCGACAGCATGGGTTCGGAAATGCCCGCGCAAGACAGCGCCCAGGCGTTTCTGGACGCTTCCGCAAGCCAAGCAGCGGAACTGGCGGCTGACCCGTTTGCCAACTTTGTGGTGGGCGCCTGGGTGGAGCTGATTTCCAACCAGCGCCCCGTTCGTACGCAACTCACGTGGGCAAGCCCCAACGGCACGCTGTTTTTGTTCACGTCGCCAGACGGCAGCACCCAATCCATGACGCGCCGCATGCGGGACAAGCTGGCCAGCGAAGGCACGCTGCGGGTGATTCGTGTCAAGCCCTCCAGCCGTGTCGCCAACTCGGCGCCAGCGGGCCTGTCGCGCACCGCCTCGAAAGCTGGCAAGGGCCGTTGATTCAAGGACTGCTACGCCAGCGGCATGCGTGCTGCTGTTAGCTCGCGCTTGATGCGCACCCCATCCGCTGAGAAAGTGCCGGCCTCAGAGCCCATGGTGACGGCGCGGCCGATACCCGCCTACTGACTGCGCACCACCCGCGATACCTTCCTCTGCAGATCGCTCTTGCTGCTTGCAAGCGTTCTGAACGGTTCAGGGGCGCAACAGCTTCTTGCGAACCAGGTGAATGTGATTGCGCAAGGCGTAGAGCTCGTCGGCATACGAAAGGGGCACGGTCACCTTTTCAACCTGGGCTTCCAGCGCGTCCAGGGCTTTGAGCATTTGCGGGCTTTCAGCCGGATTGGATTCCACCGTGTCTTCGATTTCCCGCAAGCGCCCGTACCAACGAAACACGCGTGAGCGCACGCGGAACTGGTAGAGCGGGGGAACGATGCGCGACAGCGGCAGCAGTGCGGCCAGCAAAATGCCCAGCACCAGCCACATTCTTTCAATCAAGTTGGCCAGCCAGAACGGCAGGTACCGCTGCAGCATGGGCACCGGCTCATTGATGGCGCGCTCGCCTTCCTTGGCAATGGGCAATTCACTGTGCCGCATGTTCGGAAATTCCCGGGCCCGGTTGAACCACCCCGCCTTGCTGTGCACCTGCTGCGCATGCTGTGCAAACAGCGTCAGCAGCGCCGGGTGGGTTGACTCCCGCGCCAGCAGCGAGGTGGTGGATGCCACCATGCGCACGTCGCGCGCTGGCACGTTGCTGGCAAGGTCCACCACACCCCGGGGCAGCGTGACCGGGGACAGGAAAGGAAACCGCCGGGCATAGGCCTCGTGCTGGGCAATGTCAAGCAGCTGCACACCGGGGGTTTGCAACAGCATCTGCACCATCAGGGACTCGGGGGCTGACGCAAATACCAAGGCGTCGAGCTTGCCCGCCAGGAAGGCCACAGTGGCGGGCGTTTCACCCAGGCGCGACATCGCCACTGCGCCTTGGTCCAGCCGGTTGGCCTCCAGCAACCGGTCCATGAGCCGGGGCACGCCGCTGCCTTCAGAGCCCACGTCCACCCGCATGCCCCGCAATTGCCGTAATCCCTCCAGCCGGGGGCGGTTGTGCATGCGCTGAGCGGCCTCGGTCCGGTAAAACACCCACACCGGCTCCACAAACAGGCTGCCCAGCGATACCAAGTTTTCTGGGTCGTCGGGCTGCAGCTCGGCCGTGCCGCCCTGGACAAAGGCCAGGTCCGCCTGGCCGTCGCGCAGCAATTGCAGGTTGGCCGACGAGCCCTCGCTGGACAGCAGCCGCACCTCGATGCCCTCGGCAGCCAGCGCCTTCTGGTAGCGTTTGCCAAATTCTTCGTAAGCGCTTTGCGCGGGCCCGGTGGCGAGCGTTACGAACTTGGGTGGGGTGGGGTTGAGCCACCAGTAAGCCAGTACCAGCAGGCCCACCGCGAGGAAGGCCAAGGGCCCTGCAGACAGGACCAGATCACGAAACGACAGCAGCGCAGAGCGCAACGTCTTGGACATGCGGGGGGCCATAGCGGGGTTACTAACAACAGAAGGGGCAGGCGGTACAGAGGACCCGCGGGCATGGGTGCAGGGCGAACCCCGCGTCTGCACGAAGGCTCGGAGTCAATTGCGCAAGTCTGCCATGCCTGGCAGGTAAAGGCCCTCTGCCGTGGTGACAGAACGTGCGGCCTGCACGGCCCGTGCGGTAGCGCGCGCAGTGGCCTCGGCTGCCATGGTGGCCAGCACCATCATGCCCAGGCTTTTGCCGGCGCGGCCGGTGCCCAGGCTGAACAGCGTGTCGCCGTCGGACATGGTGTGCACGGGGTTGATGCTGCGTGCCAGCCCGTCGTGCGCTGCAACGGCCAGCCGGTGCGCTTGCGCTTTGGTGAGGATGGCATCGGTCGCCACCACGCCAATGGTGGTGTTGGTGCCCGCCAGCAGCGGCTGGGGCGCGTCGCCGCGCAGCAGGGCGCGCCGTGTGTCGCGCAGCGCAAGGCCGTCGTCGGTGCGGGCGCCCGCAATCACTTGGGCGGTGTCTGGGTCAAGCACGTCGCCCAGGGCGTTGCAGGCGATGAGCGCGCCGACGGTAACACCGCCGACGGTGACGGATGCGGTGCCCACACCACCCTTCATCGCGTGCTGGACGCCAAAGACCTTGCCCACCACCGCGCCTGCGCCTGCGCCCACATTGCCTTCGGCCGGGTCAGCATGGGATGCAACGGCGCAAGCGGCATAGCCTGCCGCCGCATCGGGGCGAATGCGCATGTCACCCACCAGCAGGTCAAACAGCACGGCTGCGGGCACGATGGGCAGGCGGCCCACGGCCACGTCCAGCCCCACGCCGCGTTCCTCCAGCCACCGCACGGCACCCGTGGCTGCTTCCAGCCCCCAGGCGCTGCCGCCCGCAAGCACGATGGCGTGCACTTTGTCCACCAGGTTGGACGGATGCAGCAGGTCGGTCTCGCGCGTGCCGGGCGCGGCACCGCGCACATCCACCCCTGCCACAGCGCCTTCGCGGGCCATGATCACGGTGCAGCCGGTGGGCCGGCGGGCATCGGTGAAATGGCCGACTTCAATACCGCCGACACGGGTGATGCTGCCGGCGTGGCCGGCGATGTTGGGAGCCTTCATGGCTGCCGATTATGGTGGCCTGCCCCGCGTGTTTGCACTCGCCCGTTGCCTACTCGGCTTTCTCGATGTGGGTTGCGTAGTACGCCCCCTTGATCTGTTCAGCGCGGAACCGCACCTTGTCGCCGGTCTTCAGTGGCGCTAGCAAGGCCGCGTCCTTCACGCGAAAGATCATCGTCATCGGGGGCATGTTGAGGTTCTTCAGTTCACCATGGCGCAGCGTGACCTTCAGGGCCTGCGGGTCCAGGCGCGTGATTTCGCCTTCGCTCAGGTCGGCCTGCTGCGCCGTGGCGGCGGGGTGGTGGGCCGTATGGCTGTCAGCCGCGGGCGCCTGGGCCAGTGCGGCGGCGCTGGCAAAGAGCGCAGCGCACAGCAAAGGTAGCGTCAACTGGGCAGTTTTCATGTGGATGCCTTTTTGTTGTAGCTCTTGAAAACGCTGGTGCTGCCGTCACGGGCCACCAGCAGTACATCGTAGGGGTCGCGGCGGTCGCCATACACGGCGCCGTCCATGCCGGGCGAGCCCACGGGCATGCCGGGCACGGCAATGCCCAGCGCCTTGGGCTTTTGCTGCAGCAGGGCGCGCACATCACTGGCGGGCACATGGCCTTCCACCACGTAGCCGCCCACCAGCGCGGTGTGGCACGAGCCCAGCTTTTGCGGCAGGCCGAGGCGGGCACGCACGGCGTTGTTGCCGGTTTCGTGCACCGTGACTTGGAAGCCGTTGGCCTGCATGTGGTCTACCCAATCCTTGCAGCAACCGCAGCTCGGGTCTTTCCACACCTCGACGGGAGTGGGCGCAGGCGCGGCGGCGCGCACGAGGGTGGGCGCGAGGGCTGCTACCGCGCCTGCGCCGAGCAGCGGCAGGGTGAAGGACAGCCACTGGCGGCGGCTCAAGGGGGCGGCGGTGCGGGTATTTGGCGTGTTCAGGGGTTTCATGGATATCTCCGGGAGGTGGTCAGTTTGTGCGGGGCAGTACGGTGATGGTGCCGGTCATGCCCGCCTGGTAGTGGCCGGCGATAAGGCAGGCAAAGTCAAAGGTGCCAGGGCGGTTGAACTGCCACACGATGTCGCCGCGCTGGCCCGGCTTGACGTGGGCCATGTAGGGCTCGTCATGCTCCATGCCGGGGTGCTTCATCATCATGTCGGCATGTTGGTCCAGTTCGGCCTTGGTGCCAATCACGATCTCGTGCATCACCTTGCCTTTGTTTTGCGCGCGCAGGCGCACGGTTTCGCCCTGGCGCACCTCAATGCGGTCGGGGGTAAAACGCATGTCGTCGCCCATGCGCAGCGTGATGGTGCGGGTCACGGCCTTGGCATCGCCGGCAATGCCCCACTCTTTTTGCTCCTTGACCACGGGGGCTGCTTTGGCCCCGTGGGTAGCACCTTCATGGCCAAAAGAGGCTGTAGCGCCCGCCAATAAAGCGCAAGCAGCTATAAATTTAATAGTATTCATTTTGGATTCCTGGTTCAGTGTTGGTGGCCACTTGCAGCAGGCTTGCGGGCGCTGGCTGCGCCGGGTGCCGTGCCGGGAGTTTCTGCGCGCGCGGGGCGCGGGGTGCTGGCGGGTGTGCCCTGCCATTCGTAGGCCACCGTGCCCTGAGGTTGCTTGAAGTCACCCGGGTCGCGGTAGTCGCCCGCAGGCTGGTCGGCGCGCACCTTGAAGGTGGTGAACATGCCGCCCATCTCCAGCGGGCCAAAGGGGCCGGTGCCGGTCATCATCGGAAAGGTGTTGTCCGGCAGCGGCATCTCCATCGCGCCCATGTCGGCCATGCCGCGTTCGCCCATCACCATGTAGTCGGGCACGATCTTCTGGATCTTGCCCACCAGACCGCGGTGGTCCACGCCGATCATGGTCGGCACGTCGTGCCCCATGGCGCCCATGGTGTGGTGGCTCTTGTGGCAGTGCAGGGCCCAGTCGCCGGGCTCGTCGGCGATGAACTCGATCTGCCGCATTTGCCCCACGGCCACGTCGGTGGTCACCTCGGGCCAGCGGGCGCTTTTTGGCACGGGGCCGCCGTCGGTGCCGGTCACTTCAAACTCGTGGCCGTGGATGTGGATGGGGTGGTTGGTCATGGTGAGGTTGCCCATGCGGATGCGCACGCGCTCGCCCTGGCTTGCCACCAGCGGGCTGATGGCGGGGAAGACCCGGCTGTTCCAGCACCAGATGTTGTGGTCCAGCATGGTGTTGACCTTGGGTGTCTTGCTGCCGGGCTCCACGTCGAACGCATTGATGAGGAAGGCGTAGTCGCGCTGCACTTTGGCGATCTGAGGGTGTTGGCCCCTGGGGTGGGTGATCCACAGGCCCATCATGCCCATGGCCATCTGCACCATTTCGTCGGCATGCGGGTGGTACATGAAGGTGCCGGGGCGGCGGGCCTCGAACTCGTACACAAAGGTCTTGCCAGAGGGGATCGCTGGCTGGTTCAACCCGCCTACACCGTCCATGCCGTTGGGCAGGCGCTGGCCGTGCCAGTGGATGGTGGTGTGCTCGGGCAGGCGGTTGGTGACGAAGATGCGCACCCGGTCGCCCTCGACCACCTCGATGGTCGGCCCGGGGCTCTGGCCGTTGTAGCCCCACATGTTGACTGAGAAGCCCGGCGCCACCTCGCGCACCACGGGCTCGGCCACAAGGTGGAACTCCTTGACGCCCGCGTTCATGCGCCAGGGTGCGGTCCAGCCGTTCAGGGTGATCACCGGGTTGTAGGGGCGGCCCGTGGGCGGGTGCAGCGGCGGCGCGGTGTCAGCGCTGGTCTGCATGGCGGGTTCGGGCAGCGCGGCCATGGCCACGCGGCTCACGGAGGCTGCGGCCACGGCTGTGGCGGCGCCGGCGAAAAAGTGGCGTCTTTGCATGTCAGTGGCCTTTGGGAGTGGGGGTTGCGGCACCGCCTGAGGAAGGGGCACCCAGGGCGCCTGCGGCGTTGCCCGGTGATGTGCCGGTCAGCGCCAGCTGCAGGTCCGTCTCGGCCAGCCAGAAGTCGCGTTGCGCCTCGATGGCGTGGGCCACGGCCTGGGTGCTGTTGCGCGCTTCGGCCAGCATGTCCCACACGCTGGCCAGCATGCCGTTGTAGCGCAGCGTGGTCTCCTGGCTGATGAACTGGCGCAGGGGCACCACCTCGGCCTGCTGCTGGCGCGCCAGGTCGAGCGCGGTGCGGTAGGTGAGCCAGGCGCTGCGCACCTCGCTGCGGGCGCGCACGGCGGTGTCCTGCAGCCCGGCAGCGGCTTGCTCTACCTCGGCCTGGGCGCGGGTGCGGGCGGCACCGCCCCAGTCAAACAGGGGCAAGGGCAGCTCCAGTTCCCAGCCGCGGGTGATGTCGCGGTGGCTGCCGTCGCGTTCGGTGGCAGTGTTGCGACTGTAGGCCAGGCCGATGTCGCCAAACACCGCACCCGCGCGGCTCCAGCCCTGGCGCACGGCCTGGGTGTCGAGCTGGCGGCGGGCTGCCTGCACGTCCAGCCGTTCGCGCAGCGCGGTGGCTTCGATGCCGTCTGCCGGAAGCGCGGTGGCGGGCAGGGCGGGCAGCTGGGCAGCCAGCTTGTACTGGGCTTGGGCACCCCACACGCCCATGCGGCGGTTCAGATCCTCTCGGGCGGTGGCCGCGGCCAGCCGTGCACGCGCGCGCTGGCCGTGGGCTTCGTGCAGCACAGCCTGCTCGCGGGCCAGTTGCAGGCGGCTCCAGTTGCCCACGCTGGCCATGCGGCGGGCCAGCTCGGTGCCGGCGTCGGCGGCTTCCACCATGCGCTCGTGCGTGGCGGCCACCTGTTCGGCGGCCACTGCGCGCAGCCAGGCGCGGCGTGTGTCGGCGGCCAGCGTCACCACCTCCTGCGCGGTCTGCAAGGTGGCAATCTGCATGCGCTCGGCCTGGCGCTCGGTTCGCCAGGGCAGGGTGATCAGGTCCAGCAGGCTGAAGGCCAGGGTGCGCTCGATTTCGCGCTCGTGGCTGTTGGTAAAGCGCCCCAGGCTCAGGTGTGGGTTGGGCAGAGTGATGGCTTGCACGCGCTCGGCATCGGCCACGCCCAGCGCGGCCAGCCTGGCCTGCAGGCCGGGGTTGTGGAGCAGGGCAATGCGCACGGCGGCGTCGTGCGTCAGCGGCTCGGCCAGCCAGCGCTGGATGGATTCCTGCGCTTTGGCGCGCGTGGCAGCGTCGGTGGCGGGCAGGGCAGCCTGCACACCGGCCGTGCGGCCCGCGGTGAGTTGAGCCACATCGGCACGCAGGCCATCGGGCGACACACTGGCGCAGCCAGCCAGCACCAAGGCTGCGCTGAGCAGTGACAAGCGGTGCAATGCGCTCATGGCTTGCCTCCCTCGTTGCGCGGATGGTGCACGTCATGCATTGGGTACGCGTGCGACTGCATGGGCTGCATAGGCTGCATCTGGTGCATCTGGTGCATCTGGTGCATGGACGTGTGTGGTTGTGCTGCGCTGCGTGGTTCTGCGGCTGGACCGCGGGGCCCGCCATGGTTGGCATGGCCCGACGGAGCGCCAAGTGCGGGAGCCAGCGAAGTGCCCGCGCTGGTGGGCTTTGCGGCCTTGGCTGCCTCGGCCTCCCATGCGAGCAGGTCGGCATGCCCGCGCGGGAACTGGGCAACGGCTTCATGGGCCTGGCGCCAACTGGGCGCGGGCGCCTCAGGTACAGGCGAGGGCGGCCGCAGCCCGGCATAAGGCAGGGGTGCGGTGGGCGCCTGCGGGTCGGCCGCATCCAGGTTTGGCTGGGCAAAGGCCAGGGAAGGTGCCAGCACAAGAATGCAGGCGGCCAGCATGGTCAGCGGTAAAACAGGGCGCGGCAAAGCCGGCGCAGACAAGGTGGGGAATTCAAGGGCGCGCATGGCGGTCTCCAGACAACGAGCAAAGGCAATTGCGCTGCGTTGCGGCCTGGTGGTACCAAAACCAGGCTGCGGCAGACGCACTTCGGGCGTCGGAGATCAGGCGATGGGCGGTTTGATGAGCAGTGCCGCAGGGGCGCTGTGCAAAGGAGAGACGGTATGGGGCCCGTGGGCCAACTGCAGCCGGTAGGCGAAGCTCGGCACACTTGGGGCTGCCAGCATCGCTGAGTGGCAGATCTCGCATGCTGAACAAGTGGGGTGTTCGTGCGGGTGGCACTCTGCCGACGGATCCGCGCAGTGGCCGCCTTGCTCCGCGGTTGAGTGGGCCGCGCTGTCTTCATGGGGGTGGAGGGCGTTCGCCGCTTCCACGACGTTTTCGATGGCGGATGGTTTCAGAGGTGCGCCGCCACCACCATGCGCATGCGAGGCCGCAGCCTGCGTCAGCGACAGGGGCGCCAGCACCCCTGCAGCCATGGCAGTGCCGGTGAGGCCCCGAAGGACCAGCACCACCATGAGGAAGAAAAACAAGCCGCGACGCATGCGATGAATGATACGGCCAGGCGGATAAAGGTTCCCGCGCTGGGGGAATCAGCGCCCAGCCTTGCGAGACCGCAAACAGGTTCTTACACCGCCATGTAGCGGCCCGGGCGGTGGTTCATGGCCAGCACCAGGTTCAGCGCCACGGCGCCCGCCACGGACCATGCCACCCGCACTGGCTCCACTGTCCACAGGGCCAGCAGCACGATGCAGCAGTCCACCGCCATCTGCACCTTGCCAGCGCGCCAGCCGTAGCGGTCTTGCAGGTACAGCGCCAGAATGCCCACGCCCCCCAGGCTGCAGCGGTGGCGAAACAGCACCAAGAACCCGGTGCCAGTGATCAGCCCACCCGCCACAGCCGCGTACACCGGCTGCAACTGGGCAAATTGCAGAAACTGCGATTGCACTTCCGTCAGCACCGACAGCAACAGCACGGCAATGAAGGTCTTGAGCGTGAAGGCGCGGCCCAGCTTGCGCAGCGCCAGCCAGTAAAAGGGCAGGTTCAGCACGAAGAAAATCTTGCCGAAGCCCACCCCGGTGGCATAGTGCAGCAAGAAGGCGAGCCCGGCGGTGCCGCCGGTCAGCAGACCTGCACTGGTGAAAAACGCCACGCCGACGGAGATCAACAGCACCCCGGTGAAGATCGCCACGGCGTCTTCAGTCAGGGTGTGGGGCACCGCCACGGTGGGCGGAACAGCGGGGGCGGCAGAGGTGCGGGACATGTGAGAGGGGCAAGCAAGGCCTGGATTGGAGCATGCAAGCCCCATGCCGGGGGTTGTGGTGTATCAAAAAACCAGCAAGCGGGCACGGTGTGATATCTCCGTGCCCGGCAGATGTGTGCTACTGATTTAATAGCTAAAAGCGCTTTATTTTAAAGCGCCTGGGGCGTATTTTCCTTAGAAGCATGGGCCAGCTCCTGGCGGGCCTGGCGCACCACGCTCCACCCGCCAGAGATGGCCAATGCCGCCATCACCCCCGCCACGACCAGGTCTGGCCAGTTGCGGCCCGTGCCAAAAACGCCAACCGCGGCCAGCATCACGGCCACGTTGCTCAAGGCGTCGTTGCGGGTGCACAGCCACACTCCGCGCATGTTGGCATCACCATCGCGCCAGGCGTACAGCAGCAGCGCCACGCCCACGTTGGCGCCCAGGGCGAGCAGGCCCACCGAGCCCATGGTCAGGGCCTCGGGCGTGACGCCCTGCCACGCACCCCAGGCAACCCGCCCAATGACAAACACCCCAAAGGCCAGCATGCTGAAACCCTTGAGCAACGCTGCCCTGGCGCGCCACTGCAGCGCCATGGCCAGCACCCATAGCGATACGCCGTAGTTGGCCGCGTCGCCCAGAAAGTCAATGGCGTCCGCCAGCAACGACGCCGAGCCCGAGCTCAGCCCCGCGCCCAGCTCCACCACAAACATGGCGGCGTTGACGAGCAGCGCAATCCACAGAATGCGCCGATAGCGCGGGTCGGCGTTGGCGGCAGGGGTATGTGCGTGGCAATGGTCTGTGCACTGGGCGGACATAGGTGGCTTTCTGAACAGAGGTTCGGGTTGCAATGGCATCATTGGAAACCTTAAAGCCACTTGAAGGTCAAGCCCCATGGTCTACGACGTTGCTGTGCATCGCATTGGTGAGGCGGCCCGCCAGTCTGGCGTGTCGGCCGCCAATATCCGCTATTACGAGAAAGAAGGGCTGCTGCGGGCGGGGGCGCGGGGCGACAACAGCTACCGCCTGTACAGCGCCGAAGACGTGCATCGCCTGCGTTTCATCCGGCTGTGCCGTGCCATGGACATGTCGCTCGACGAAGTGCGCACCTTGCTGGCGCTGGACCTGACACGCAAGGAAGATTGCCATGCCGCATGCGACACGCTGGACGAGCACCTGGAGCATGTGCGGGCGCGCCTGGCCGAGCTGCGGGCACTGGAGGCCGACCTGATGGCGCTGCGCAGCCGTTGCGACGGATCTGACGCGCAGTGCCACATCATTGAGGCATTGCACCAGCGGGCCGATGCGCAAAGACCCGCTTCAGGCGCTGCGGGACTGGCCGGGTCAGGCAAGAGGCATGTGTGACGGGAGGCGCCGCCTGGAACTGTTCAGGCCCCGGGCGCACTTGTTTCAATGTGCTTTTTGCACTCCTATTTTTATAGCGCATCGCGCTTTTTCTACTTGCGCTAGACGCCAAAATTACCCGGATTTTTTCCGCCCAGGCATGGATGCCGCCCCCGCTGGTGCCCCGCTATGATCCAGCCATGATTTCGCGCTGGCCCGGCCTTTTCCTGCCCGAACGCGTGTGGAGCGTGGCGCGGCGCTGGGCGCTGGCATGGTGGCGCATCCTGTACCTGGGGGCGGTGGTCTGGGTGCTGGTGCTGTCGCCGTCCAGTTACGTCAAGGGCACGCGACGTGCCCTGGCACGCCACCTGTACCTGGACACAGCCCCCGTCCTGCTGGGCTTCACGGCGCTGGCAGCCCTGATCAGCTTGGTGCTCACGCGCATTGTGGTGGTGACGGCCATCAGTTACGGGCTGTCTCGCTATGCGCTGGAGATGGTGATCCGTGTCCTGGTGCTGGAATTGATCCCGCTCACTGCCGCCCTTTTCGTGGCCATGCGCTGCACCATTCCCAATGGCACGCAGCTGGCCCTGCTGCGCCAGTCCGGCCGCTTGGCCCAGCTGCGCAGCGCAGGGGCCGACCCCGTGCGCGTGGAGTTGCTTCCCCGCGCGGTGGCCGGGGTGTTCGCATGCATCACCTTGGCCGCGCTCAGCTGCGTGGTGGCGCTGGTGCTGGCGTATTTGGGGGTGTACGGTTTCAGCTTGGCGGGCCTGCCCAGCTATACACGCATGTTCGGGCATGTTTTTTCACCTGCAGTGACGCTGGTGTTTGTCATCAAGACTTTGCTTTTCAGTCTGGCAGTGGCATTGATCCCCATGGCGGCGGGCCTGCACGACACGGGTGAGCGCACCCAGCCAGACTCTGAACTGGGCGGGCTCGCTCGCATGTTTGCCGTGTTGCTGTTGATCGAGATCGGGTCCCTGATGGGGAACTACTACTGAGTTCTTCTGACTTGTACGCACCCGCACCCGCACCCGCACCCGCGCCGAAGACACCCCCACACTGAGCACCGCCGCCCTGTCGACCCTGCACACTTGCCATGATTCCACCTGTACCACCGCCTTCGTCTGCCTCCCCATCCGGGCCCAGCGGCCCGCCCATCGCCCCAGACGCAGTCCACGTCGAAACCCTGCGCCCTGTGGCTTACCTGGAGCTCAAGGCTGCGGTGCTCATGCTTTTCACTTTGCTGCTGATTGTGGGGTCCGGGTTGTATCTGCTGTATGCGCGGGGTGCCTTCGAACCCACGCAGACGCTTGTGCTGACGGCCGATGACTCCGAAGGCGTAGTGGTGGGCATGGACATGACGTTCTCGGGGTTCCCCATCGGCCGCGTGCGACGCATTGAACTTGCCGACACCGGCAACGCCCGCATCGTGGTCGATGTGGCCTTGAAGGACGCGCACTGGCTGCGCGAATCCAGTGTGTTCACGCTGGTGCGCGGGGTGGTAGGGGCCACCAACATCCGGGCGTACAGCGGCATCCTGACCGATCCTCAGCTTCCTGACGGGGCGGTACGCCCTGTACTGCGCGGCGACGCCACCGCAGAGATTCCGCAATTGATGGCATCTGCCCGGGAGCTGCTGGACAAGCTCAACGCCCTGACGGCGCAGGACGCGGCTTTGGGCAGCAGCCTGGCCAATGTGCAGGCGCTCACCCAACGGCTCAACGGACCGGGCGGGGCCTTGGGCGTGTTGATGGGCAATGAGGCCGACGCCAAGAAAATTGTCACCACGCTCGAGCGCACGAACACCCTGCTGGCGCGCCTGGATGGCTTGGCCAAGCAGGCTGATCGCCAGCTGTTTGGCGAGAATGGCAAGGATGCGCTGGTGCCTGATCTGCGGGCCTCGGTGGCTCAACTCAACGGGCTGTTGGCCGAGACGCGCGACAGCCTCAAGAAGGTGGATGCGGTGCTGGTGGAAGCCCAAGCGATCGGAGCCAACACCCGTGAAGCCACGACCGACCTGGGCGCCCTGCGCGCAGAGGTGGAAAGCAACCTGCGCAAGGTAGAGAGCCTGGTGAACGATATCCAGCGCAAATGGCCCTTTGCGCGAGAAACGGAAATCCGACTGCCATGACCCAAGGCCTTCGCACCCCGATTGACTCCGTGGCCGTGTCTGCGCCCGGGCACCATGGTCCGTCAGCGCTTGGGATGCGCCCCCTTTGGCGCGCCTTGCTGTTGTGCGCAGCGTTGGGCGCTTGCGCCAGCAAGCCTCCTGCTCCAGATTGGCAGATGAACGCGCATGGCTCCTCAGAAAAGGCCACGCAAGCCTACCTGACCGGCAACACACGAGTCGCCCAACAGGAATGGGCGCGGGCGCGCCGCGAGCTGGGCAGCACCGGACGGCTGGACTTGGTGGCACGGGCGGAGCTTTTGCGCTGTGCGGCGCAGTCGGCCAGTCTGGCACTGGACCAGGGCTGTGAAGAATTTGAAACACTACGCCTGGACGCGGCCGCGCCAGAACAGGCATACGCAGACTACCTGGCGGGGCGGAAGCTGACCGCCGCTCAAGTGGCGTTGCTGCCCCCTGCGCAGCGCGCCGTGGCTGCGGCGTTGGCAGGGCCTAACGCTGCCGCGTCCGCCTCAGCGCTGGCAGTGGTTGAAGATCCACTGTCGCGTCTGGTTGCAGCAGCAGCGTTGCTTAAAGCGGGGCAGGCGGGGCCGAAAACAGCAAGGTTGGCGGTGGATGCGGCGTCCGCGCAGGGCTGGCGGCGCCCCCTGATAGCTTGGTTGACCCTTCAGGCAGAGTGGGCAGAGGCAGCAGGAGACTTGCCGACGGCGGACCATGCACGGCGACGGCTAGATGTCATTGCCCCCTGAGTGCAACTCGTCACTGCGCAAGCTGCCCGCGGGGCGTTCGCAGAGACGCCCAGTGCAAATAAATGGAGTGCTGGCGCCAAAACACGGTCTCCACAGGCTGTTCTGAATCTGCAGATCCAAGCGCGAGGCACTCGGTCGGCACCGTTGAAGCAAGCTGCTAGAGCAGAGCAAGCGTCAGCCAAAAAATAGAGAGTCAGGAGAGGACTCCTCTGCTCAGCGTATTGCCGTGTCCAGAATTCAAGCGTTCATGGGGACGGTTCTGTGGGCAAAAGCAAATCCAGCTGCCCGGGCAGCAGCGGCAATGAATCTGCCGACTGCACTACCCAATCTGGCGCAGAACCCACCAGAGCGGCTACCAGCGCCAAAGTCACCGTGGCAACAAATGCCAGCAAAGCAGCCGCTTGCGGAGACAGGTGATGGAGTGTCATGGCAGTGCTCCTTCTAGGGGCATAAATACCGAAATTTAGGGTGCGGGGACCTCAATGGCTCTTCCCGCTCCAGCCTCAATAGCCAGTGATTGAGATTCCAACAAAAGCCGACAGTTCCTGCTGTCAGACAACGGCGCATCGCCGTCCCCGCTTGTCACGATTTGTATCTGTTGGAGGGGCTGGAGCAGCACCAGAGTTGGGAGGTGTTGGAAGTTTGTTGACGTGGCTCGGTACGAGATCTGCCAAGGGGCTCCAACGCGCGAGTATGTCGACGGCTTCCCTGCACGTTCAAGTTCCCGGTAGTTCGCGAACCGCCCTCACAGCGCGGCTGCGGGTCTAAATCGGGCTTGGGCACAAATTCAAGCCGCAGGCGCTTGGTATGCCTCCTTCGGCACAGAAGCGCAAGACCCGAGCTGCATTGGAGTTGAGCGGGGCAATCTCTGCTTTCACTCCAACCACTGGCGGCTCGGTTCAGGTAAGCCGCACTTCGAAGTACATTCCATCCGCCTCACCCAAATCCCGAAAGCCTGCTTGTTGCGCTGCTTTGCATGCCTTGGCCCAGCGAGCCGCAAGGTCCAGATCGG
Source organism: Acidovorax delafieldii (assembly GCA_002377855.1). Classification (GTDB taxonomy): domain Bacteria; phylum Pseudomonadota; class Gammaproteobacteria; order Burkholderiales; family Burkholderiaceae_C; genus Acidovorax; species Acidovorax delafieldii_A. The sequence goes on from DFQQ01000034.1 coordinate 34,612, forward strand.
GCTTGGAAATATCCGCCTCAGCTGCACCCTCCAGCGCTGCGAGCGCATCAAGGGCTGCAGCGACTTGTTCCGCACCGCCCAGAGCCTGCTCGAGCGCTTTGGCATAACGCGATTCGGCATGCGCACGGGCCCGGTCGGGGACTTCAGCTGGGCAGTCTTGCAAGGTAACGCTGTACAGGGTGTCGATCACTTCCATCTGGGGCTCCTTGATGAATACTGTTTAAATATACAGTAAAAACAGTTCGGCGCGAGTGCGGATGCTTGCTTTCGCTGGCAATTGGTTCTCAAGCCACGGGCAGGATCAGGGCCCTGAACTGACGCAGTCCTAAGGAATGGCCTACAGGGGGTTCCGCTGCCGGTTTCAGACTGGCGTTTCGTGTGTGGAATGAGCCTCATGCGTCATGTCTTGAAACTTGCTTGGAGATTTGCAAATGGCAAACCATGAAAATGATCGCAACCGCAGCCAAGGGCGTAATTTCGACAACGAGGGCGGCCAAGGCCAGCAGAACTATGGCCGCGACAGCGGCCAACAGCGTGCGCAATACCAACAATCCCAGGGCCGTGACCGGGAGTACGGCCAGTACGGTAGCGGGGGCTACGGATCGAACCACCATGACGAAGGGCGAGATGGGTCGCAGTTCGGCGGCTACGGACGTTCAGGAGGGCACCAGGGCTACGAGGACAGCGGCGGTTACGGCGGGCAGCGTTTCCAGGAAAGCCGCTCCTCTTGGGGTGGTCAACAGCAGGGCAGTGGTTATGGCGGAAGGCGGCCTATGGGCGGTGGCTCGGGTTCCGACATGTTCGAAGGGCATCACGGCGACCAAGGCGGCCAGTACGAGCGCCAGTCGCAGTATGGTCAGCAGTACGGAAATCAGTTCGGCAACCAGTATGGGGGTGGGCACAGCGGCGGACGCCCAACCGGTGGCTTCTATGGCGATTCCGACCGCTTCAGCTCGGACCAATCTCGAAGCCAACAAGGTCAACAAGGCCAACAAGGTCACCAGGGCCATGACCCCGACTACTTGCAGTGGCGCACGGAGCAGATTCGCAATCTGGACAAAGACTACGAGACGTTTCGTGGCGAGCGCTACCAGAAATTTTCGGACGATTTCACCACTTGGCGCACCAACCGCACCAAAACCGACCAAGGTCAGCAAACCCAGCAGGACTCACAAAATGCGAGCGGCAGAGGCAAGGATCAGTCTAAATAAGCTGTTCTTGCTTTAGCTCGGAGGCCCTGGCAAGTTTGTCAGGGCCTTTTGTCTGGTGCCCGTCTTTATGTGCCCGCAGGTTTTTGTTGGGGGTGTTAGTAAGCGGTCCAGCCTCGGCGGCTTGTGTTGGGCGTGCAGGTAGCGAGTTACCCCCCACACGTACCCCTGGATCCGGCACACTTCGGCGCACGTTTGCGCTTTCGTCAAAGCCACTCCCGTAGGAGAAAAGAAAAAGGCCGGAAGCTTGTGGAGGCTTCCGGCCTTATCTGTGGTGCCCGGGGCCGGAATCGAACCGGCACGCCTTGCGGCGGGGGATTTTGAGTCCCCTGCGTCTACCAATTTCACCACCCGGGCGGGTAATTTGGAGAGACCTAAATTATGGCACAGTAGTGACCATGAATTACCAAACTATCGAACAAGCGGTTGGCAACACGCCACTGGTCGCCCTGCAGCGCATCGGCGCGCCGGAGAACGCAGCGCGCGGCAATGTGGTTTTGGGCAAGCTGGAAGGCAACAACCCTGCAGGCTCGGTCAAGGACCGGCCAGCGTTGTCGATGATCCGCCGGGCCGAGGAGCGCGGGGACATCCGGCCTGGCGATACGCTGATCGAGGCAACTTCGGGCAATACAGGCATTGCGCTGGCCATGGCTGCCGCCATCAAGGGCTATCGCATGGTGCTCGTGATGCCTGAGGATCTGTCGATCGAGCGCGCACAAACGATGAAAGCCTTCGGCGCGGAACTTGTGCTTACCCCCAAAAGCGGTGGCATGGAACATGCGCGTGACCTGGCAGAGGCGATGCAAAGCAGGGGCGAGGGGAAGGTGCTCGATCAGTTCGGCAACGCCGACAACCCGCGCATCCACTACGAAACCACCGGCCCTGAGATCTGGGAGCAAACGGGTGGGCGCATCACCCATTTCGTCAGCGCCATGGGCACCACGGGCACGATCACGGGGGTTTCACGTTTTCTCAAAGAGAAAAACCCAGGCATTCAAATCGTGGGTGCACAGCCGCAGGAAGGGTCGCGCATTCCGGGCATACGCAAGTGGCCACAAGAGTATTTGCCCAAGATTTATGACCCGCGCACCGTGGATGAGCTGGTGTATGTCAGCCAGGACGATGCGGAGGAAATGTGCCGCCGCCTCGCCCGCGAGGAAGGCATCTTTGCTGGCATCTCAGCCGCCGGGGCGTGCTGGGTAGCCCAACAGATCGCTCAGCGTGAAAAAGACGCCACGGTCGTGTTTGTCGTGTGTGACCGCGGCGACCGTTATCTCTCTACGGGCGTTTTCCCGGCCTGATGGATGGCATGCCTGTGCATGGCGGCGTACTGCGCCGGTGCGCAGAGTCCTGGAAGTGCAGGGCTCTCAATGTCGTCTTCCCTGGGGGCGACTTTGGAGTGAAATCGGGCTTGAGCGTTTGCCTGAAAAGCGCGACAAGCTATCAATTTGGAAGCATTCATGACCCAGTACGAAATTCGCCACTGCGCTCACTGCGGCACGTCGCTGGCCTGGATCACACAGGTAGAGGACGGCGGCGACAAGGCGAGATTGCGCTGCCCCGCCTGTGGGTGGACCCACTGGAACAACCCAACGCCCGTGCTGGCCGCGATCGTGGAAGTCAATGGTCAGGTCTTGCTCGCCCGCAATGCGGCATGGCCAGAAAAAATGTTTGCGCTGATCACCGGTTTCATGGAGGCGGGCGAATCACCCGTGGATGGCATTGCCCGTGAAGTGAAGGAAGAAACCAATCTGGACGTGCAGAGCTCGACGTTGGTGGGTGTGTATGAATTCCTGCGCATGAATCAGGTCATCATTGCCTACCATGTCACGGCAACGGGGCAGGTGCGGCTGTCCCCTGAACTGGTGGATTACCGCATGTACGATCTGGAAAAGCTCAAATGCTGGCCTGCCGGAACAGGATACGCATTGGCCGACTGGCTTCGTACCCGGGGCTACGAGCCAGTTTTTTTCACAGAACAAGAGAATGCAGAGCGGCGCCGCGGGCTGGGTTTGCCGCCGAAGGACTGATCACATGGAAACACACAAAGAAATTGACACCCGTGGCCTGAATTGCCCGTTGCCCATCCTCAAAGCCAAAAAGGCACTTGCCGATATGGCCAGCGGCCAGCTGTTGAAAGTGCTCGCCACAGACGTAGGCTCGCTGCGCGACTTCCAGGCTTTTGCCAAGCAGACGGGTAACGAGCTAGTGGAACAACAAACTGTCGGCGAAGAGTTCATCCACATTCTTCGTCGGCGGTAGTGGCATCAACCCGCTGATTCTTCAGGCGTCACGTATGTGAAGCCCACAGACGCATGCAAGGAACCGCGATGGTGTCAGCGGCACCACGCCAAAGCCGATTGCGCCCGGGGTGGTTTCTTCGCAGCTGCGTGTGCCAGACGCGCTACGGCGGGTGCCCCAGCAGCCCGCCGTTCGTTGCCTCAGAGGCTGAGGCCTTTCAAGTAAGTACGGAACGCTTCGCCCACCTGTGGATGTTGCAGCGCCAGCTCCACCGTGGCCTCCAGAAAACCTTCTTTGCTGCCGCAGTCATAGCGCTTGCCTTCGTATTGAAAGGCGTACACCGCTTCATGTGCCATCAGACGCGCGATACCGTCGGTCAGCTGGATCTCTCCCCCTACACCCCGCGGCTGGTTGCGAATTTCTTCAAAAACCCCGGGTGTGAGAATGTAGCGACCCGCCACGCCCATCCGGGAGGGCGCGACGTCGGCCTTCGGCTTTTCCACTATGCGCTCGATGCGCATCAGTGGGCCGCCAGCCGGCTCGCCCGCCACGATGCCGTACTTGTGCACTTGGTCTTCGGGTACTTCCTGCACAGCGATCACTGAACGGCCTTGCTGGCGAAAAGCAGCGACCATCTGGGCCAGCACGGGCTGCCCGCCTTTGGGGCCAACCATGAGATCGTCAGCCAACAATACGGCAAAGGGCTCATTGCCAACCAAGGGCTCTGCGCACAGCACGGCGTGTCCCAAACCCAGCGAGCGGGGCTGCCGTACAAAGGCGCAGTCCATGTCGTCAGGTTGTACGGAGCGCACCAAGTCCAGCAACTGGTTTTTGCCGGCTGCTTCCAGTTCCGCCTCCAGCTCGTAGGCGGTATCAAAGTGGTCCTCGATGGCGCGCTTGCTGCGTCCGGTGACAAAGATCATGTGCCGGATGCCCGCAGCATAGGCTTCTTCGACCGCGTACTGGATCAGTGGCTTGTCTACCACTGGCAGCATTTCTTTGGGCGAAGCTTTGGTGGCGGGCAAGAAGCGAGTGCCCAGCCCCGCAACGGGAAATACAGCTTTGCGGACGGTGGTGGCAACAGTCATAAGGTTCCTTTGAAGGCAGTAAAGCAAAGAGGGCCCGTGCTATGGCGGGCCATACATCGCCCAGTATCGCGGCCGTCTCAGCCCAGCCGTGTCAGCTGATCGCGCAATCTGCCGAGAGTGGCTGTGAAGTCCGCCACGCGTTTTCTCTCCTGCTCGAGCACCGCTGCAGGCGCTTTGGCCACGAAAGCTTCGTTGGAAAGCTTGGCGTTGGCCTTGGTGATCTCACCTTCGATGCGTGCGGCTTCCTTGGACAGGCGGGCCTTCTCGGCCGCCACGTCGATCTCCATGAACAGGCACATCCGCGCCTCGCCCACCACGGCGACGGGCGCGGCCTGTGCGGCGGCGGCCCAGGCGGCCTCGTCGTCAAACACCTTGACCTCGCTGAGCTTGGCCAGCGCCTGCAGCACCGGCGCCACGCCGCGCATGAAGTCGGCATCACCCACCACGTACAGGGGCAAACGGGTGGAAGGCGACACGTTCATTTCGCCACGCAGTGCGCGGCAGGTGTCCACCAGGCCCTTGACGCGGGCCATGTGGGCAATCGCGGCCTCGTCGATCTTCTCGGGCTGCGCCTCGGGGTAGCGGGCGATGCTGACTGACTCGCCCTGGATACCAGCCACCGGCGCCACCGTCTGCCACAGCGCTTCGGTGATGAACGGGATGATGGGGTGTGCCAGGCGCAGGATGGCTTCCAGCGTGCGGATCAGCGTGCGGCGCGTGGCGCGCTGCTGCGCTTCGGTGCCGTTCTGGATCTGCACCTTGGCGATCTCCAGGTACCAGTCGCAGTACTCGTTCCAGACAAAGTCGTAGATCGTGTTGGCCACGTTGTCCAGGCGGTACTCTTCGAAGCCCTTGGCCACCTCGGCTTCGGTCTTTTGCAGCAGCGAGGTGATCCAGCGGTCGGCCTGGCTGAACTGCATGTAGCCGTGGGCGGGGCCGCCGGGCTGGCACTCTTCCTTGGTGTGCTCCTTCAGGCCGCAGTCCTGGCCTTCGCAGTTCATCAGCACAAAGCGGCTGGCGTTCCAGAGCTTGTTGCAGAAGTTGCGGTAGCCCTCGCAGCGCTTGCTGTCAAAGTTGATGCTGCGGCCCAGCGACGCCAGCGCTGCAAAGGTAAAGCGCAGCGCATCGGCACCGTAGGCTGGAATGCCTTCGGGAAATTCCTTTTGCGTGTTCTTGCGCACGGTGGGCGCGGTCTCGGGCTTGCGCAGGCCGGTGGTGCGCTTGTCGAGCAGGGGCTCCAGTGCAATGCCGTCGATCAGGTCCACCGGGTCGAGCACGTTGCCCTCGGACTTGGACATCTTCTTGCCCTGCGCATCGCGCACCAGGCCGTGGATGTACACATGCTTGAATGGCACGCGGCCCGTGAAGTGGGTGGTCATCATGATCATCCGGGCGACCCAGAAGAAGATGATGTCGTAGCCCGTGACCAGCACGGTGCTGGGCAGGTACAGGTTGAAGTCGTCGGTGGCACTTTCGCCCTGGTTGGGCCAGCCCATGGTGCTGAAGGGCACGAGGGCGGAGGAGTACCAGGTGTCGAGCACGTCCTCGTCGCGGCGCAGCTTTTTGCCGGGCGCCTTGGCCTGGGCTTCGGCTTCGTCGCGGGCCACGATCACGTTGCCTTCTTCGTCGTACCAGGCCGGAATCTGGTGGCCCCACCACAGCTGGCGGCTGATGCACCAGTCCTGGATGTTGTTCATCCACTGGTTGTAGGTGTTCACCCAGTTCTCGGGCACAAAGGTCACTTCACCGCTGGCCACCGCATCGATGGCCTTTTGCGCAATGCTCTTGCCGGTGGCGTCGCCTTCCCCCACCTTGCTCATGGCCACGAACCACTGGTCGGTCAGCATGGGCTCGATCACCTGGCCGGTGCGGGTGCAAATCGGCACCATGAGCTTGTGCTTCTTCACCTCCACCAGCGCGCCGATGGCTTCGAGGTCGGCCACCACGGCCTTGCGGGCCACAAAGCGGTCCATGCCTTGGTACTTGGCGGGGGCGTTCTCGTTGATGGTGGCCTGCAGGGTCAGCACCACGATCATCGGCAGCTTGTGGCGCTGGCCCACGGCGTAGTCGTTCTGGTCGTGCGCGGGCGTGACCTTCACCACGCCCGTGCCGAATTCCTTGTCCACGTACTCGTCGGCGATCACCGGGATCTGGCGGTCGCACAGCGGCAGGTTGACCATCTTGCCGATGAGGTGCGTGTAGCGTACATCCTCCGGGTGCACCATGAGCGCCACGTCGCCCAGCATGGTCTCGGGGCGGGTGGTGGCCACCGTGAGGTGGCCCGAACCATCGGCCAAGGGGTAGGCGATGTGCCACAGCGAACCGTCCTTTTCTTCGCTCTCGACTTCCAGGTCGGACACGGCGGACTGCAGCTTCGGGTCCCAGTTCACCAGGCGCTTGCCGCGGTAGATCAGGCCCTGCTCGTACAGCTTCACGAAGGTGTCGGTGACCACCTTGGAGAGCTTGTCGTCCATGGTGAAGTATTCACGGCTCCAGTCCACGCTGTCGCCCATGCGGCGCATCTGCGTGGTAATGGTGTTGCCGGACTTTTCCTTCCACTCCCACACCTTGCTCACAAAGTTCTTACGCGCCTCGGGCGGGGTGGGGCCCATGTCGTAACGGCTGATGCCTTGTTCCTGCAACTGGCGCTCCACCACGATCTGCGTGGCAATGCCCGCGTGGTCGGTGCCCGGCACCCACACCGTGTTGAAGCCGCGCATGCGGTGGTAGCGGGTGAGGCTGTCCATGATCGTCTGGTTGAACGCATGGCCCAT
>DFQQ01000038.1 GCA_002377855.1 Acidovorax delafieldii
GCGTACCGGCTGGAGCTGCAGGGCCTGGCTGCGGAGGATGCGTACCAGGCGCTGCAAGGCTATGTGCAGCTGCTACAGCCTCAAGAGTTGGTGCTCGTGGGGCTGCCAAGCTTCTGAGGGGGAGAGGCGAGCGAGGACCTTGGCGAGACGCCAGGGTCTGCTCACGCAGAGGGGGCAATGACGGACGGCTTTGTGGGCACAAGCGGATTTTTGCCCCAGAACTTTGAACGGCAGCAACCGCTGCTTATGGAGAGCTCTCCATAAGCAGCGTTATGCACAGCAGCAGTTATGAACAGTTCCTTGGCTTGATCTGGCCGCAGGCCGCGATCTCCCTGGGCGGACTGCGTCTGCAGGCTATGGTGCGCCTGGCCTTGGATCTCGGACTGCGCGTGGGCGGGATCGCCAAGCTGGAGATCGGCGACTTCGATCGGCGTGCCGGAACGGTGACCTTGAAGCGAACAAAGTCCCAGCGCCAGGATGTCCTACAGTTGCCGACGCTAACCGGGCAGGCTCTGGCGGAGTACATGAGACACGAGCGGCCCGCAACCACGCTGCCATCGCTGTTCGCCCGTCGGTTGGCGCCACGCGACAAGCCCATCGGCGTCGACGCAGTGAGCCAGGCAATCGCGCGTGCCCTGCAAGGTGCCGGTATCTCACGCGGCCATTCGCTGCGTCACACGCTGCCCTGTGGTCTGGTCAACAGCGGCAGTTCAATCAAGGAGGTTGCCGATGTGCTTCGACATCGATCTCTGGACACCTCGCTAATCTACGTCCAGCTCGACTTGCAACTGCTCGCCGAGGTCGCTCTTCCTTGGCCTGGGAGCGCATCATGAGCGCCCTTCATTGGCGTACGTCGACCTCACCGCCAAGGTTGAGCAATACCTGGCTGAACGCCTGCGCCTCGGGTTCAAGCCGTGCTCCACCGATCTCGCTGTGCGCAGCTTCACTCGCTTCATGGTCGGAGAGGGACACGACAGCGCGTTGACGGTAGACGTGATGGTCCAGTGGGCGCACCAGGTACAGCCTCGGTATCTCGTGGGCGGCCGGGCCAATGTCGACACGGCGGCGCGTCGACTGGCAACGCTGCGCCCCTTCGTGCGCTGACTGAAGCAGTTCGATTCGACCGTCGAAGTGCCTGACGATTCCAGCTTCGCTCCGATCCCGCGCCGCGTGGCGCCTCACATTACAGCGAAGCCGAGATCGCGGCATTGATCGTCCGCAGCTGCAATGCCCGACTGGTCGCGCTGCGCTCGTTTCTGAAGTTCGCAGCTCGGCGAGACGTGACGGCACTTCAGATCGTCGAGCAGGCGCTAGGCGTGTCAATGAAGCGCTTCGAGCGGCTGATGTTCCGGTTCCTGACACGCGAGGAAATGCTGGCCGTGATCGGCGCGCGCCAGGAGCAGATTGGGTGAGCCAGCGAGACAAGCTGCTGCTGGCCCTGCTGTACGACACCGGAGCCCCCCTGTCGGAGACAATCGGCGTAACGGTGGGCGACGTCATGCTGGCACCTGCCGCCTGTGTGCATCTGCATGGCAAGGGACACAAGCAGCGGTCGGTGCCGCTGTGGCGATCAACGGTCAAGGTGATCCGCGCGTGGCTGAAGTGCAACCCGGACCTGCTTCCACGTCGGCGCTACTGCCCAACCGTGGCGGACAGGCGATGACGCGATCCAACGTGACGCAGCGCCTGGCATTGACCGTCAAGACAGCCGCGCTCACGACGCCGAGCCTGGCCGGAAGAACGATCTCTCCGCACTGCCTGCGTCACTCGACCGCCATGCACCTTCTGCAGTCGGGCGTGGACATCAGCGTGATCGCCCTGTGGCTCGACACGAGAGTCCGGCGACAACGCATCAGTACATAGAGGCCCATCTCGTCATGAAGAAGAAGACGCTAGCCAAGCTTCAGGATCCTGTTGAAGTTCCTCAAGACCTTGTCATTACGCGCAGTTCAAAGACATGCCCGAAAGCCCTCTTGCGAGGTCGGCGACGTTGCGCTGCCGAACCAACTGTGCATAACTGCTTGCTGTGCATAACGCTGCAGAACAGACCTCGGCGTGGCGGCTTCAAGCTGGCAGCAGCCAGACATAGCGACGGAAGTCAACAACGAGTTTCTCTCCACCACGAAGTATTCGAACTCCTCCCCAGGCCCATCTCGGAAACGACGACGGGCCTTTTTTGCGGCCCAAAACAGTCACGCATCGTTGGCGCCGCCACCTCCCCACTTTACGCTCCTCGCCAATCACGCATGAGACCATTTGAACTATTGAGAAAGTCCAATCAGTTCAACATGTTTCGAGACTTTGTTCCCCCGCAATACCTGGGACAAGCCGAGTTTTAAAACCATGTTCATTTTTTAAACTATGTTCAGCACTCCCTTCCCGCCGCCCAAACCCCTGCCACCATGCTGCGCTACCTCACTGTCCCCGTTACCCAATTTCAGCAAAACGCCTCCATCGTGTGGTGCGATGTCACCCAACAGGCCGCCGTCATCGACCCCGGCGGAGACCTGGAAGTGTTACTTGCCGAGGTGAAACGCCTGGGGCTGACCCTCAGCCAGATCTGGCTCACGCATGCCCACATCGACCATGCTGGGGGCACGGGCGAGCTGGCCCAGCGTCTGCAGCTGCCCATCGTGGGGCCGCACCCCGGCGATCAGTTCTGGATTGACGGCCTGCCGCAGCAAAGTGCCATGTTTGGGTTTCCGCCTGCGCAGCATTTCACCCCCACGCGGTGGCTGCACGACGGCGACACGGTCCAAATCGGCCAGGAGACGCTGAACGTGCGCCACTGCCCCGGCCACACGCCCGGCCATGTGGTGTTCCATGCGCCGCAGATCGACAGGGCTTTCGTCGGCGATGTGCTGTTTGCCGGCAGCATAGGCCGCACCGATTTTCCGCAGGGCGACCACCAGCAGCTCATCGACAGCATCACCCAGCGGCTGTGGCCCATGGGCGACCAGACTGTGTTCATTCCCGGCCACGGTCCGGAGAGCACATTTGGCCGCGAACGCCGCAGCAATCCCTACGTGGGCAATACCTGATGCCCTGCGGGCCGTGCTCACGCGGCCCGGCGACCCGGCAACAGGGGCACCTCCCTGGCGCCACCTACCCCCACCCCACAGGGGCTCCGGCGTGTTGTCGGAAGGGCTGGTCCGGCTTTCTTCGGGCCAGTTCGGGCGGCTGCTGAACGTTGGCCAAGTGCGGCGCAGTATTTCAATCAAATGAGCCTCAAGCGCCCAATTATTAAGCGCAGCATGCTATTAATTGAATAGCATCAGATCAGGTCTTGAGCGATCTCGGCATGACTACGCCAAGCACCTGAGTCTTGACAAACGTCAACACCTGGACTCCACAGCAGGAGCATGCTGTAACACAGGTTGCGCAGCGCATGGCGGGCGATCCCCGCAACGCTGCAGCAGCCTGTACACAACAAGAAAGCTCTTCCATGCAGTCCGCTCCAACCTCCCCAACCCCCGCCCCTGCGGCACCCATCACCTCGCAGCCCGAACCCAGTTCCAACCGCAAGTTCGGCTTTTTGCTGCTGGCCATTGCGCTGTACGGCATCGTGCTCATGCTGCCCACGCCCGCGGGCCTCACGCCGTCGGGCCAAGTCGCGCTGGCGCTGCTGGCGCTGGTCATCACGCTGTGGATCAGCGAATGCGTCTCGCCCGCCAACAGCGCCGTCATCCTCACCGGCATGGCCGTGGTGGGGCTGATGGGCAAGTCCCTCACGCCCGGCGCCAAGGTCATGGGCTCGGCCGACGCGCTGACCACCATGCTGGGCGGCTTTTCGTCCACTGCCGTGCTGCTGGTGGCCGCCGCGCTGTTCCTGGCTGTGGCGCTTAAGCACACGGGGCTAGACAAGCGCGTGGCCCTCATTGTGATGAGCCGGGTGGGCATCTCGCCCGCACGGCTCACGGTGGGCGCCATGCTGGTGGGCTTTGTGCTGGCGCTGTTCATCCCCTCGGCCACTGCCCGCGTTGGCGCGGTGATTCCGATCATGGTGGGCATCACGGCCGCGCTGGGGCTGCCCGTGGGCAGCACCCTGGGCGCTGCGCTGATGATCGTCACCGCGCAGGCCTGCTCCATCTTCAACATGGCAGTGAAGACCGGCGCTGCGCAAAACCTGATCAGCCTGAATTTCATGCAAAGCAGCTTTGGCCACACGGTGACGTGGAGCCAGTGGTTCCTCACGGCCCTGCCCTTTACCCTGGGCATGAGCGTGGTGCTGTTCTTCGTGTCGCTGTGGATCTTGAAGCCCCAGGTCGAATCGTCGGACAACGCCACCGAAAAGCTGCGTGAGCAACTGCGTGCGCTGGGCCCCGTCACGGCCCCTGAAAAGCGCCTGATCGCCGTGGCCCTGATGCTGCTGGTGATGTGGTCCACCGAAGGCATGCTGCACCCCTTTGACACCACCACCACGACCCAACTGGGCATCGCGTTGCTGCTCATGCCCAAGATCGGCGTGATGCACTGGTCGCAGGCGGAAAAGCTCGTGCCCTGGGGCACCGTGGTGCTGTTTGCGGCGTCCATCTCGTTGGGCAATCTGCTGTCCAAGACCGGGGCCGCCGCTTGGCTGGCACAGCAGACGCTGGGGCAGATGGGCCTGTCGGCCCTGCCCGTGGTGGCAGTGATCGGCGCGCTCTCGCTCTTTAGCATCGTGCTGCACTTGGGCTTTGCCTCGGCCACGGGGCTGGCCAGCACGCTCATCCCGATCTTCATCGCGTTCGCGCAGTCGCTGCCGGTGTCCAAGGAAACGGCCTTTGGCATCGTGATGATCCAGAGCTTTGTCGTCTCATTCGGCTTCATCCTGCCCACCAACGCGCCACAGAACATGCTGTGCTACGGCACCGGGGCGTTCAACACTTCGCAATTTGCCAAGGTGGGCCTGCTGCTCACGCTGGCGGGGCTGGGCCTCATCTTGCTGCTGTCGGCCACGCTGTGGCCCATGATGGGAGTGCTGTGAGATGGGCGCGCGCATCGGAGTGATTGGCGCGGGCCAAGTCGGCGCCGCGGCCAGCTACCTGCTCTCGTCCACGCCCGGCGTCAGCGACATCGTGCTGGTGGACGTGGACCCTGCCCGTGCGGCCGGTGAGGCCGCCGACATTGGCCACGCCGCCGCCTTTGGCACCGCAGCGCGGGTGCACGAGGGCACCTATGCCGACCTGGCGGGTGCCGCTGTGGTGGTCATCACCGCCGGGGCCAGCCTGAAGCCCGGGCAAACGCGGCTGGAGCTGCTGCAGCAGAACCTGCGCATCGTGGACCACATCACCGAGCAGGTGCTGCGCGCCGCGCCTGACACGGTTTTGCTGTTTGCCACCAACCCCGTGGACGTGATGCCCGCCATTGCCGTGCAGCGCTGGGGCGTGGCCCCGGGCCGGGCCATCGGCACGGGCTGCACGCTCGACTCCATCCGCTTTCGAGACCGGCTATCGCACCACTTGGGGGTATCGCCCAGCTCGGTGCACGCCTACGTGCTGGGCGAGCATGGCGATTCGGAAGTGCTGCTGTGGTCCGGCGCCCAGGTGGGTGGCCTGCCGCTCTTGGACTTTGCCCGGCAAAGCGGCCGCCCCATCGACACCGCCCTGCAGCGCGCCATGGCCGAAGACGTGCGCACCGCTGCCTACCGCATCAAGGCGGGCAAAGGCGTCTCCAACTTTGGCATTGGCGGCTGCATTGCCCGCCTGGTGCGCGCCATGGTGGGCGACGAGCGCAGCGTGTTCACCGTCTCCACCTACCTGCCCGAGTTGCTGGGCGTGCAGCGCACCTGCGTGTCGCTGCCCCATGTGATCGGGCGCACGGGGGCTTCAGCGCCCTACCTGCCGCCGCTGGCGGACGATGAGACCATTGCCCTGCGCGCCAGCGCGGAGGTGCTGGCACAGACGATTGCTGGTGGGCTGGAAACCTTGGGGGCGTAGGCTTCTTGAATCCAACAGGTGCTCTGCCACACCCACGGATAGACTTTGCGCCTATCTACCCACTGGACGGAGCACCCCGAATGCACCCTGAACTCATCGAGCGCCGCACCCACTGGTATGCCGCCTACGTGGCTGGTGACACGGAGGCTCTGGCGTCTCTGGAAAGCCCAGAAATGGTGGTGATCAGTCCTCAAGGCGTGGAGCCTGCTGCAGAACGCATTCAAGCCATCGCCCATACCGTGCGCAGCGGGCGCTGGTTTCCCACCGGCAGCCACGCCATCGACCAGCACATCACCTGGCGGGCGCTGTCGGCCAACGTGGCGTCGGCCCATGGCCTGGGGCGCATCCAGACACCACGCGGGCCAGGGCCCGCCGTGTGGTTCAGCGAGCTGTGGCAGCAAACGCACGCAGGTTGGCAGGTGATCCATCTGCACTACAGCGAGCGACAGGCGTGAGCAAGCCGGTCTGGATACTGTGCTGCTTGCTGACCGGTCACATGCAGTCAGCGCCGCTCTCGATGCGGTCCGCGTGGACGGCCTACAGGCCATCCACTACCGTTGCGCCCCCACCGCGACGGCCCTGCTGTATCGCAGCGTTCCGCCCCACACGCCCGCCATGTGGGAGGAAAACCAGCATCGCAACCTTCTACAACCCCAGGCGACACCCGAACGGCACGACTTCGCCTATGCCCAAGGCCCCATCTACCTTCGCGGCAAAGCCACCACCGTGGAGGTGCTGTACGGGCGTATGCGGGAGCCCCTGCGCTGCACCGCCACCGCAGCGAAAGAAGGCCTCTGAAAGCAAGGTCGGTGGGGCAGCGTCATCAGCTATCAATTTGATAGCTGTTTGCGCTTGTGAATAAAGCGCCAGAGCGCGATTTCATGAAAACCATGAAAAAGGCGGCGTGCCCACCAGGAAACACGCCGCCTCGTGGCCACTGCGCCGTCAGCGGGCGCTGCGCCGGTCAGAAATCAAACGCCGCAGACACCCGCACCGCGCGCGGTGCCCCCACGTTCACGCGGCCTGCGCCCCAGATGCTTTCAAAGTAGGCGCGGTTGGTGAGGTTGGTGACACTGGCGCGCAGCACCACTGGCTGGCTGCCCCAGCGGGTGGCGTAGCGGGCACCGGCATCCAGTGTGGTCCAGGCGGGCAGCTTGACGCTGTTGTCGCCCGTGAGCCACTGCGCACCGGTGTGGTTGACGCGGCCGTTGAGCGACAGGCCCTGTACGCCGGGCACTTGCCAATCCGCACCCACGTTGAGGGTGAGCTTGGGCACGCCGAACTGGGCACGGCCCTGGTTCACACCCTTGTTGGTTTGGGTCTGCTCGGCTTCGGTGTAGGCCACGCCGCCCAGCACAGACAGGCTGCGGCTGACTTGACCAAACACGTTCCACTCCACACCGCGGTTGCGCTGCTCGCCGTCCAGCACCTGGGCGTTGTTCACCTCGATGAGGGCGGGCTTGGTGATCTGGAACAGGCTCACGGTCTGGGTGATATCGCCACTCTGCCACTTCACGCCCACTTCCATCTGCTCGGATTGGTAGGGCTTGAAGGTTTCACCTGCGTTGGCGTAGGGCGTTTGCACGGTGGTGCCAGCGCTCAGGCCTTCCACATAGTTGCCGTAGAGCGAGACGTTTTCGCCCCACGGCTTGGCGACCACGCCCACCAAAGGCGTGACCGCGGTTTGCTTGTAGTTGGCCAGCTTCTGGTGCACTTGTTGGGCGCGCAGGCCCAGGGTGAGCTGCAGCTTGTCGTCCAGCATGGCCAGGGTGTCCGCCGCACTCAGGGCGGTCATCACGTCGTCGTTGAGCTTTTTGAAGGTGGACGCCGCGCCGCCCGCCGGCATGGTGATGGGTGTGGGGTTGAAGATGTTGCTGTTGATGGCAGCCGTGCCGTTGTTGCGGCTGCCGCCCTGGTACTGCAACACGTTCGCCGCCAACGTCAGCCTGTGCGCGACGCTGCCGGTGGTGAACTGGCCGCGCACGCCTGCCTCGGCCGCCGTGGTCTGGTATGCGCCCCACGAGTTGTAGGCCGTGCCGGTAGCGTTGCCCGTGGCAGCGTTGGCCGCCGTCCACACGGGGCGGGTGCCGAAGATGAAGCCGTCGTACGAGTGCAGTGCACGGCCCACCGCGCCAAAGACTGTCCACTGGCTGTTCAGGTTCATCTCGCCGCGCGCGATCAGGCCCTGGGTTTGGGTGTTGCTGTACACGCCTTCGCCGTAGAAGAAATTGGTGGAGCCATCGGGCGCGCGGGGCACCGTGGTCCAGCCCGTGATGACGGGCTGCATGGGCGAGCCCTTGCGCACCTTGTTTGTGAGCGAGTAGGCATCCAGCTCGGCCTTCCAGCCCTGGCCCTGGTAGTCGAGCGCCAGGTGGCCGATTTCGCGGCGCTTGGTCTGGTGGTCCAGCCAGGTTTCGCCGCCCGAAAGCACGCCGTTCACGCGCACGCCCAGGCGCTGCTCGGGCCCGAAGCGGCGCGACACATCGGCGTGCACGCCCACGTTGGATTGATCAGACCAAGTGGTGGTGATGCGCGTGAGCGCTTCCTTGCCCGCGCGCTTGGGCACCAGGTTGATGGCGCCGCCCACGTCGCCCGTGGTGTTGATGCCCATCATCATCGCGCCAGGGCCTTTGAGGACCTCGACGCGTTCGAACATCTCGGTGGGCGTGTGCTGCTCGGGCGCCAGGCCATACATGCCATTGATGGCCAGCGACGATGCGCCCACCGCAAAGCCCCGAATGAGGAAGTTCTCGACCACATGGCCGTCGTTGGTGGTCATGCGCACCGAGGGGTCGCCCTTGAGCACGGCAGCCACGGTCTGGGCCTGCTGGTCGGCAATGCCTTCGGCGGTGTAGGCGGTCTGGTTGAAGGGAGTGTCCATTACGCCCACGTTGCCCAGCACGCCCAGGCGTGCGCCGCGTGCCACCTTGCCGCCAGGGGCCGCTGCGGGCAGCGCGTCCGGGGTTTCGGGGGCGGATCTCACGGTCACTTCCTGCAGGGCAGGGGCTGCGGCGGGTGCGGCGCTCTGGGCGGTGGCGATCTGCGGCACCCCCAGCACGGCGATGAGGCCGGCCAGGGCGACCGGGTGCAAAGAAAAAACGTGCGCAACGTGGCGCGGGCAGCGTGTAGCGGTCATGGAAGGGTTGGTTGTGGTCATGCGGGGGCCTGGTACCCAGACACAGCGGAAAAGGCGGCACCAAGCCAATGGTTCGATGATTCCAGCCGCTGCTGGCGCGCGTGTTTGCGGCAGCTACAAAGATGTTTGCGCAGCGCAGCATGTGTGCGCAGCGCTGCTGCCCAGGGCGTCAGAGCCGGGCGCGGGCCAGCTTGGGCGGCATGCCAAAGCGGCGGCGGTAGGCGGTGGCAAAGTTGGCTGCGCTGTTGTAGCCCGCCAGCAAGGCCGCCTGGCCCACGGTCAGGCCGTCGTGCTCCAGGGCACGGCGGGCGCGCTGCAGCCGGGTCTCGCGCACAAAGTCAAATACGGTGGTGCCGTACACCGCGCGGAAGTGCCGTTGCAAGGTGGTGGGGTTGGTGCCGGCCTGGCGGGCCAGGTCGTTCAGCGATACGTCCATGGCCTCTTCGCGCTGCAGATAGGCGTGCAGCGCCTGCATGCGGCGGTGCTCTTGCGGCAGCAGGCGCATGGCGGAGTCCGCGGGAGCGGGCGCTGGCCGGGGCGCCGCAGCAGGGCCCGGTGCATGCTGCGCCAGGCTGGCCAGGGCCTCGCTCACCAGTTCCAGGGCACGGCTTTCCAGGTACAGGTGCAGCAGGGGCGCGCTCATGTCGGGCGCATGGGTGATCTGCTCGGCCAGCGCGGTGATGCGGGTGGACGGTTGCCAGTGGTGCATGGCCAGGTGCTGGCGGCGAAAAGCCTCCACCGCTCCCATGCCAGGGGTTGATGCGCTGGCCAGTTGCTCCAGCCATTCGGCCCCCAAGCCCACACTCACCCGCCGGGCATAAGCCCCGCGCCGGGCGCGGCGTTCAAAGCGCTCGGGCTGTGCCACCGACACCATGAGGGCGCGGGGCGTTACCGCCGCCCGACTGCCTGTCGGGCGTGCGCGCCCGGGCACGGCCTCGCCCGACGTCAACGCCACACGGCGCGGACCGTAGCTCACGTCCACCATGCCCTCCAAAAGCACCACGATGCGCAGCCCCGCATCCAGCTCGCCGCAGGCGGTGAAGTCCTGTGCGTCCACCACATCGTCGGCGTGCATGTGCAAGCCAGGCCGCAGCACCCGCAAACGCGCCAGATGGCTGCGCAGCGAATCCTGCATCGCGTCGGAAGGGGGCATGGCTGACGCTACATGCAGGGGGCGGACAGCAATGGGCGATGGGCAGGCAGACATGGGCAGGCAGCGTTGTGAAAGAGTCGCTCAAGCCTGTGCCGCAGTTGCAGCAAAGGTATTAGTTGCCAGCGCAAACACGGCTGACGAGCGAACGTGGAATGCTAGCAACATCGCACAATAAATACAAATGATTCTCAATAATGGGATGATGGCACCCCTGTTGAGCCACCCCTTGCTGCCTTCCGACCCATGCACTTCCTGAACCGACTGGCCGCCCGCTGGGGCGTTGCCTGCGCCGCTGCGCTAATGTGGTGCGCCCCTGCCCTGTCTGCCCCTCCCGCGCCCATCACTGTGACCGACCTGGCCGGGCGCACCGTGACCGTGCCCGCGCAGGTGCAGCGCATCCTGCTGGGCGAAGGCCGCCTGCTGCCGGCCCTGGCCATCCTGGAGCAAGGCGAGCTGCCGCGCCGCCTGGTGGGCATGATGGGCGACTTTGAAAGCCTGGACGCCCCGGGCTACCAGCAGTGGAGCAAGCGCTTTCCGCAGCTGGACAAGGTGGCCCGCGTGGGTCGCAACAGCAGCGGCAGCTTCAGTGACGAGCAGGCCATCGCGCTGCGCCCGCAACTGGCCATCCTGGGCTTGGGCGGCGGGCATGGCCCCAGCCAAAGCCACCGCGAAACCCTGGCCCGGCTCGAAGCCGCTGGCGTGGCCGTGGTGTTCATCGACTTCCGGCACGACCCGCTGCGCAACACGCCGCGCAGCATGGAACTGCTGGGCCAGGTGCTGGGCAAGCGCAAGGAGGCCGATGCCTTTGTTGCCACCTGGAAGGCCGAGCTGGAGCGCGTGCAGTCACGCCTGCGCACGCTGCCGGCAGGCACGGCGGCACCGACGGTGTTTCTGGAGAACCGCGTGGGCCTGGCTGACGAGTGCTGCGCCACCATGGTGGGCCTGGTCGGCCTGCTGCTGGATGCAGCGGGCGGCAAGAACGTCGCCAAGGGGCTGATCCCCGGCGAGCATGGCACGCTGAACCCCGAGCTGCTGTTGGCCCAGCAACCGCGCGTTTACGTTGGCACCGGCATTGGCAACATGGGTGATGCGCAAAAGGGTTCGCAGCGCATCGTGCTGGGCGCCGACGCCACGCCCGAGGCCGCCCGCCAGTCGCTGGCACGGGCCAACCAGCGCCGGGGCATCAACGCACTGCAGGCGGTTCAGCAGGGGCGCGCCTATGCCATCTGGCACCACTACTACAACTCGCCCTTCAACGTGGTGGCGGTGCAGGTGATGGCCAAGTGGTTCTATCCCGAACTGTTTGCCGACCTGGACCCGCAGGCCACATTGAAGGCGCTGTACGCCCGCCACCAGCCCATCCCGCTCCAGGGTGTGTACTGGACGGGCCAGTGAGATCCGCTCCCACCCCACGCCGCGCGGCCCTGGCTGCGGCGGCCGCCGCCGGCCTGTGGCTGGCGGGCTGCGCGAGCCCAGCACGCCCTACCGAAGAGCTGGGCACCGAGCGCCCTGCGCGGCTGCCCGGAGCCACCTGGCGCGACTGGACTGACCCCGCCAGCGGCCTGACCTGGCGCGTGTGGATGCAGGCCCCAGAAGGCCCCACGCCCCCCACCGGCCACCCCGTGCTGTATGTGCTGGACGGCAATGCCTGCTTTGCCATCGCAGCACAACTGGCGCGCAACAGTGCCAGCCGACCCGCCGATCTGCGCCAGGGCCAGGGCAGTGCGGTGGTCGTGGGCCTCGGCCACCCGGGGGATGCCTCATACGACCAGGCCGCGCGCCAGCGCGACTACACCCCGCCCGCGCCAGGCCAGAGCCCCACGGCACAAGCGGGAGGCGCCGAGCGCTTGCTGGACTTCATCGCGCACCAAGTGCACCCCTACCTGGCCCAGCGCTTTGCCATCGACCCGCAGCGGCAAACCCTGTTCGGCCACTCGTTTGGCGGGCTGCTGGTGCTGCATGCACTGTTCACGCGGCCGCAGCAGTTCACCCGTTACGCGGCCGCGAGCCCTTCAGTGTGGTGGAACCAGGGGCAAATCATGGAGACCGCACAGGCCTTCATGCAGCGCTACGGGCAGGCCCCACGCAGCTTCCAGGCCCAGCTCCAATTGCGCCTGGGCGCCCTGGAGCGGGCCGAGATGGCGCCCAGCACTGGCCGCAGCGCCGTACTGCAGGAGCGCCGCATGTGGCAGCGCATCCACCAGCTGAGTGATGAACTCACTGCCCTGCATTGGCCAGAGCTGCAAGTGCAGCTGGGCATGCTGCCAGGGCTGGACCACGGCGCCGTGATGGCCCCCGCGCTCATCGACGCCCTAGCGCTGGCCCAGTCGCCACGCCGCACCTTTTCGTGATTTACAGACCATTTGCAGATCGACTGATGCTTTGCATGACGCCCGCATGACCCTCGCCACCCGCCAGCCCGCGCAGCCTGCCCCGCAGCCGCTGCCCGCCAGCCCCGCCGTGCCATCCCCCAGTGGCTCACTCGAACGGCGCTACCGCACCCTGGTGCGCATGCGCTGGTGGCTTTTGGCCGCACTGGCCGCCGTGCTGGCTGCCAGCGTGGTGGTAGACGTGGCCCTGGGCCCTTCTACCTTTGCCTTGGCCGATGTGCTGCGCGGCCTGGGGGCACCGCAGAGCCTGTCGCCCGCGCAGCAAGTGATCCTGTGGGAAGTGCGCCTGCCCTACGCAGTGATAGCCGTTCTGGTGGGCGCCAGCCTGGGCCTGGCCGGGGGCGAAATGCAGACCGCGCTGAACAACCCGCTGGCCAGCCCCTTCACGCTGGGCGTCTCGGCCGCGGCGGCCGTAGGCGCGTCGGGCGCCGTGGTGGGCGGGCTGAGCCTGATTGTGTGGGGCGAGAACATGGCCGTGCCGCTGTGCGCCTTTGCGGGCGCGGCCTGCGCCACGGGACTCATCCAGCTGCTGGCCTGGCGCCAGGGTGCGAGTGTGGAGACCGTGGTGTTGTTCGGTATTGCGCTGCTGTTCAGCTTTGAAGCCCTGCTGTGGCTGCTGCAGTATGTGGCCGACAGCAACGCGCTGCAGCAGATCGTGTTCTGGAGCATGGGCAGCCTGGGCCGCGCCACCTGGATCAAGATCGCCATTGTGGGCAGCGTGCTGGCGCTGTGCCTGCTGTGGTCGTCCCGCCAGGCATGGGCGCTGACGGCGCTGCGTGCCGGCGAAGACCAGGCGCGCAGCTTTGGCGTGCCGGTGGAGCGCCTGCGCATGCTGACGCTGCTGCGCGTGAGCCTGCTGGCCGCCACGGCCCTGTCGTTCGTGGGCACCATTGGCTTTGTGGGCCTGGTGGGGCCGCACATGGCCCGCATGCTGCTGGGCGAAGACCACCGCTACTACCTGCCCGGCAGCGCACTGGCCGGGGCGCTCATGCTGTCGCTGGCGTCCATCCTCAGCAAGGCATTGATCCCCGGCGTGGTACTGCCCATTGGCATCATCACGGCGCTGGTGGGGGTGCCGCTGTTCATGGCGCTGGTGCTGCGCCAAAGGAGGGCGGCATGACGGCGGGCCTGACCATTGAACAACTGAGCGCGGGCTACCCCGGGCGCCCGGTGCTGCACGGCGTGGACCTGCCCGCGGTGCCCCCCGGCACCCTGGTGGCCGTGGTGGGGCCCAACGCCGTGGGCAAGTCCACCTTGCTCAAGGCCATTGCCGGGCTGCGGCCCATGCAGGGTCGCATCGCACTGGACGGCGCGGCACTGACCGACCTGCCACCGCGCGAGCGGCTGCGCACCGTGGGCTACCTGCCGCAGGCGCTGCCGCAAAGCTCATCGCTGATGGCGTACGAGGCTTGGCACAGCGCGCTGCGTGCCAGTCGCGGCGCCTGGAGTGCCGCCCAGCGCGAGTCCGCCATCGAAGCCGTGGTGGCCGAGCTGGGCCTGCAGGCGCTGGCCCTGCGGCGGCTGGACGAACTCTCGGGGGGGCAACGGCAGATGATTGGCCTGGCCCAGGTGCTGGTGCGCGCGCCGCGCCTGTTGCTGTTGGACGAGCCCACCAGTGCACTCGATTTGCGCTGGCAACTGCAGGTGCTGCAGGCCGTGCGCCAGCGCGTGCAGCAGCACGGCAGCGTGGGCCTGGTGGCCGTGCACGACCTGAACCTGGCCCTGCGCTTTTGCCAGCGCGTGCTGGTACTGGGCGGTGGCACCGTGCTGGCCCAGGGCGACCCCGCCCACGTGCTGACCCCTGGGCTGCTGCGCCAAGCCTACGGCGTGCAGGCCCGTGTAGAGCGCTGCAGCCAGGGCCACCTGCTGGTGCTGGCCGATACCGCGCTGGCTCTCAACACCGACTGATGCCACCTGTTCACCGTCGGCAACTCGCTTTTTCACCACCACTGCCCCACCCACCATGCTGAGACGACAAGGCCATGTGCCCACGCCTGAGGCGAGCCGCCACCTGCAGCGCCTGTGCTACCACTTCACGCGCAAGATCACCGTGCACTACGACACCCACCGGGGCGAGGCCCACTTCCCTTGGGGGATGTGCGTGCTGCAGGCGGACGACGCAGCGCTGCACTTTGACTGCACAGCAGCGGACGCCGAGCAGTTGGCGCGCGTGCAGTTCGCCATTGATTCGCATGTGGAGCTGTTCTCCCGCAAAGCCCCTGTCGCCGTGCAGTGGCAACCGGTTGCGGCCAGTCCTGAGGAGTGACAGGGCGGCCGCCCCTTTCGGTGGGATCTTTGAATCAAATATGGCTCTTGCGCTTTGCTGTCAAGCGTTAGCAGCTATGTTATTAATAGCATACGGATCGAGTCGCGTGGAAGCCCTGGAGCCGACACCGCGGCCAAGGCCCGGCGTGCAAGCGTGCAGCGCCTCGTCCGAACAAGCCCCCGGGCAAACCACGATGGCGCAGAGCAGCGGTCGTGTTTCAATTTGTAAGCATAATTAGCATTACCGATCTTTGTCGGGCTTACAGATCTGATTCATGAACTCTGCCGCCCAGCCCCCTGCCGACAAGCCCTTGCCTCGTCCGGTTTCTCCACGGGGCTCGAGCTTGGCGGGCAAGGCTTACTGGGCCATGGTGCAGCGGCTGGTGCTCACCGCCGCCGGCATCGATGTGGGCTACATCGCGCTGTTTTTCTGGCTGGGGTCCATTCCGCTGGCGCTGGTCAACCTGGGCAGCATCGCCCTGTATTTGTGTTCCTACGCCCTCATCCAGCGCCGCAAGAATGCCTGGGGGCTGACGCTCATCTGGCTGGAGGTGGCCGCCCACACGGCCTTGGGCTCGCTGCTTCTCGGGTGGGACAGCGGTTTTCATTACTACCTGCTGCTGTTCGTGCCCGCCATCGTGGTGGCCAATGCGGGCCGGTACGCAGCGCCCTTTGTGGTGGCACTGCTGGTGTACTACCTGGGTTTGCAGGCCATCTGCGCCCGGGTGGGGCCGCTGGACCCGCTTGCGGGCAACGGCCTGCAGATCGTCAACTGGATCCACATCTGCATTGCGTTCGCCCTGTCGGCGGCGCTGGCGGGCCACTACCGCCGCACCATTTTGATCGCCGAGGGCCGGCTGCTCAAGCAAGCCACACTCGACGGCCTGACCGGTTTGTTCAACCGCAGCCATTTCCAAACCCAGGCCCGGCACGCGCTGGCGGCATGCGAGCGGGCGCGCGAGCCCGTGGCGCTGGTGCTGTGCGACGTGGACCACTTCAAGCAGGTGAATGACACGCATGGCCATGCCGTGGGCGACCAGGTGCTGCAGGCGGTGGCGCAGATCATGAGCCGCAATCTGCGCTCGGGCGACTTGCTGGCGCGATGGGGCGGCGAGGAGTTTCTGGCCATGATGCCGCGCACCAGCCCCGCCGCTGCGCTGGAGGCAGCGGAGCGCATACGCCAGGCGGTGGAGGCCTTCACGCTGGAACTGAGCGAGGGCCAGCCCGGCGTGCGCGTGACGCTGTCGTTTGGCGTGAGCAGCGTGCGCGGTCCCAACGACCTGCAGGCGGCCACGGCCCGCGCTGATCAGGCGCTGTACGCCAGCAAGAACGGCGGGCGCAACCGCGTCACGCTGGCAGACAACCTGTAGCCCCGCTCACCCTGCCTTGCGCGCAGCTTGGTACAGGCCTTGCACCTTGGGCACGTTCTGCTGCAATTCGCGGATGCGTTCGGGCCCGGAAGGGTGGGTCGAAAGAAATGCCAAGCCCGCCTGCTGGCTGCCTGATGCCTTGCCCATCTTTTGCCACAGGCTCACCGCAGCGTCGGGTTGGTAGCCTGCACGCGCTGCCAACTCCAGGCCCACCAGGTCCGCATCGGTCTCGTCGGAACGGCTGAATTTCAAGGTCAGCAATTGCGCGCCGAGCCCGGCAGCGGCGTTGCCCAGATCGCCCAGCCCCAGCAGCTGTGAGCCCAGGCGGATGCCGATGTTCGTGGCCTGCGTCTTGGCCAGCCGTTCACGCGCATGCTCGCGCAGTGCATGGGCCATTTCGTGGCCCATGATCATGGCGGCTTCGTCTTCGGTGAGCTGCAGCTTGTCCAGGATGCCGGTGTAGAAGGCAATCTTGCCGCCTGGCATGCAAAACGCGTTGATCTGCTGGCTGCCGATCAGGTTGACTTCCCAGCGCCACTGCCCGGCGCGGTCGTTCCACGGCATGGCAAACGGGATGAGGCGCTTGGCAATCGCATTGAGGCGCTGCAATTGCGGGTGTTCAGGGGGCGCCAGCGCACGCTTGGCGCGGGCCTGTTCCAGCATCTGGTGGTACTGCTGCGTGGCCGAGCGCTCCAGCGTCTCGGCAGGTATGAGCTTGCGCACGGTGGAGGCCGACCCCACGTCCACCTGGGCCAGCGCAGGGGCGACGGCGGCGCTGCCCGCCGCGAGCAGAAAGGCACGGCGCGCCGACCAGGCAGATGAAGGCGCTACAGACGGAGGGGGGCACAAAAAGCACATGCGGGAATAATAGACAAAAAGCCGCAAACCCCATGTCAGACGCCACCACCAAGCCCTTGTCGCCCCCCCCACCCACGCAGGCTGACCCCGCCACCGCCGCCGCTTCTCCTCGCCCCAGCTGGCTGCAAACCCTGCGCGTGTACCTGGAGCCCGCGAGCCTGCGCATGCTGACGCTGGGCTTTTCTGCCGGGCTGCCCCTGCTGCTGGTGCTGGGCACGCTGAGCTTTCGGCTGCGCGAGGCGGGCATCGACCGCAGCACCATCGGCTATCTGAGCTGGGTGGGCTTGGCGTATGGCTTCAAGTGGATGTGGGCCCCTCTGGTGGACCGGTTGCCCATTCCGCTGCTCACCCGCTGGCTGGGGCGGCGGCGCAGCTGGCTGCTGCTGTCGCAGTGCCTGATCGTGGCGGGCCTGGTGGGCATGGCGGTGAGCGACCCCCGCAACGCGCTCGGGCCCATCGTGTGGTGCGCGCTGGCGGTGGCGTTTGGCTCGGCCACGCAAGACATTGCGCTCGATGCCTTTCGCATTGAATCGGCAGACACCAACCACCAGGCGGCACTGGCCGCGTCGTACCAGACGGGCTACCGGCTGGCCATGATCTGGGCCGGGGCCGGGGTGCTCTGGATCGCGGATCGATCCGAAGTGCTGCCTGCCTTGGGCCAGGCCGCCAGCTATCAGAACCAGGCCTGGATGGCAGCCTACCTGGTGATGGCCGTGTCCATGGTGGTGGGCATGGTGACGGTGTTGTATTCGAACGAGCCAGCACAGGTGCGCCTAGCGCCCGCCAAAAACCTGGGCGCATGGCTGCAGGGCGCCGTGGTGGACCCATTTGCAGACTTTTTGCGCCGCTACGGCTGGCACGCGGCGCTCATCCTGGCGCTGATCGCCGTCTACCGCATCAGCGACGTGGTGATGGGCATCATGGCCAACCCGTTCTATGTGGACATGGGCTACACCAAGGCCGAAGTGGCCACCGTCACCAAGATCTATGGGGTGGTGATGACGCTGCTGGGGGCCTTTGTGGGCGGCGTTCTGTCCATGCGGCTCGGGGTGATGCGCGTGCTGATGCTGGGCGCCCTCCTCAGTGCCGGCAGCAACCTGCTGTTTGCCTGGCTGGCGGGCCATGGGCACGATGTGACGGCGCTGATTGCGGTGGTGTCGGCCGACAACCTGGCCGGGGGCGTGGCGTCGGCGGCGTTCATCGCTTACCTCTCCAGCCTGACCAATGTGAGCTACTCGGCCACGCAGTACGCGCTGTTCAGCTCCATGATGCTGCTGCTGCCCAAGTTTGTCGCGGGTTTTTCGGGCGACTACGTCGATGCGTTTGGCTACGCGCATTTCTTCACATCCACCGCGCTGCTGGGCGTGCCCGTGCTGGCCCTGGTGTGGCTGGCATCACGCATCAAAATGGGCACTGGCGCCCGTCAATAAAGCGCCGACAGCTATGGTTATAGTAGCAAGCAACACTCTCACCCGCGTCGGCGTTTACGGCAGCTTTACACAAGCGACAAGCGCCCTGCACGCCTGCGGGGCACCATGGCCTTGCAACGGCTCTCACCAGGGCGCTGTACCGCCATCCACCACTACACAGAATCCATGAGCTCGCAACTGCTGATGATCGAAGACGACGCCCGCCTGGCAGAGATGGTGGGTGAGTACCTGGGCCAGTCGGGCCTGCACGTCACCCATCGGGCCGACGGCAAAAGCGGCCTGGCACAGCTGCAAGGGCCCGAAGCGGGGGCCCTGCCTGACCTGGTGATCCTGGACCTGATGCTGCCCGACATGGATGGGCTGGAAGTGTGCCGGCGCATCCGTTCGCTGCAAGGCCCCGCCGCCCAGGTGCCGGTGCTGATGCTCACCGCCAAGGGCGACCCGATGGACCGCATCATCGGTCTTGAGCTGGGCGCCGATGACTACTTGCCCAAGCCTTTCGAGCCCCGCGAACTGCTGGCGCGCATCCGCGCCATCTTGCGACGCCGCACTGATGGCGGCACACCGGCGGCTGCGCCAGCACTGCGGTTTGGCTCCCTGGAGATCGACCGTGACTCGCGCACCGTCACCGTGGGCGGCCAGGTGGCCGACCTCACCTCCTACCAGTTTGACTTGCTGGTGGCGCTGGCCGAGCGTGCAGGCCGTGTGCTCACGCGCGACCAGATCATGGAAGCGGTGCGTGGCCGCGAGCTTGACGCCTTTGACCGCTCCATCGACGTGCACATGGGCCGCATCCGGGCTGCCATCGAAGCCGACGCCAAGAACCCGCGCCGCATCCTGACCGTGCGCGGGGTCGGCTATGTGTTTGCCAAACAGCAGGACTGAGGGGCCGTGATGGCAGGCCCCAAGCTCTCTTGCTGCTGCGCGCAACGGCGCCGCTCGGCCCTGCCCGGCGCCCCGTCTTTTGACCCACTCTGAACCACAACTGCTCCGTGAAGCTAACCAACCCTTTTGCCCGGCGTCTGTCCCTGCGCATCTGGCTGACCGTGGTGGCCGGCATGGCGGTGTTGACGCTGGCCGTGGGTTGGGCGTGGCGCGTGGCGGTCGAAGAGAACAGCCTTGCACAGCCCGCAGCACCCGGCCGTGAAATGGTGCTGCGCGGCCCTGACGGAAACACCGTCATTCGCGGCTACGCCCTGCGCCAGCCAGGCCCGCCGGGCGAGGGCATTGATTTCCGCATCCAGACGGACACGGGCGAAAAATACACCTTGGAACTGGGCCCCAAGCCTGCGCGCGACGAGCGCCGTGCAGAACGCCGGGGCCACAGCATGCCCCCGCCGGGTGGCCCGGGCGGCGGGCCGGACCGGGCCGTGGCCTTCTGGTTGCGGCCGCCTTTTGGCTTTGTCTGGATGCTGGCCATCATGGGGGTGGCGGCGGCGCTCGGGGTGTACCCCGTGATACGCCGGCTGACACTGCGTCTGGAGGCGCTTCAGCGCAGCGTAAAGAAGTTCGGCGAAGGCGATTTGTCGGTGCGGGTGCCCGAAAACGGACAGGATGAAGTGGCCGACCTCGCCCGCCAGTTCAACGCTGCGGCCGAGCGGGTGGAAACGCTGGTCAAGTCCCACAAGTCGTTGCTGGCCAACGCCTCGCACGAGCTGCGCTCGCCCCTCACGCGCATTCGCATGGGGCTGGAGCTGATGGGCGGCGACCAGCCTTCGCCGGCGTTCCGCGCAGAGATCCTGCGCAACATCGCCGAGCTGGACCAGTTGGTGGACGAGATCCTGCTGGCCAGCCGCCTGGACGCCCGCGAAGCCGACGTGGGCACCGTGGAAGACGTGGACCTGATCGGCCTGGCCGCCGAAGAATGCGCCCGTGTGGATGCGGACCTGGACGTGAGCGCCGTGCCAGAGGGACTGGAGGTGCGCGGCATCTCCAAACTGCTGCGCCGCGCGGTTCGCAACTTGCTCGAGAACGCCCGCCGCTACAGCACGGGCGAGATCACCGTGCAGGTACTGCGCAGCGGCACCTTGGCCGAAGTGCGCGTTTGCGACCGCGGGCCTGGCGTGCCGCCGGCCCAGCGCGAACGCATTTTCGAGCCCTTCTACCGGCTGCCCGGCGCCAGCGAACGCTCTGGCGGTGTGGGCCTGGGCCTGGCACTGGTGCGCTCCATTGCCGGGCGCCACAACGGCAGCGTGCATTGCGAAGACCACCCAGGCGGAGGTGCCTGTTTTGTGCTGCGCCTACCGGTGGCGTCTGCGGCACGGGCATTGCCGCAGGATCAGTAGCCCGGACCACGACTGCCGCGCAACGCAACGACAGCCGAGCCCGGCATACCCGCGCGTGGTATCGAAGGGAAGGCCAGCCAGGGCCGCCCGGTAGCAAAGACAGTCGTCTTCTCGGGCAAAGGGCGAACAACGCCTCAGCGCAGGATCAGTCCTGCAGGGGCCAGCGCCACACCATCACGGCGTACAGCGCCGCACCCAACACCAGGGCTCCCGCTGCCGCCAGCAGGCCCTGCGTGAACCCTTGGCTTGGCGTGGCCGCGCGGTGCAGCGCCCACGCCACCATGGGCGGGCCGATAATCTGGCCCAGGCCGTAGGCCGCCGTGAGCAGCCCCGTAAAGCTGTCACCCGCCGACGGCCACACCCGGCGCGCCTCTTGCAGCCCAAAGAAGGTGATGGCCGTGAACGGCAGCCCCAGCAACCAGCTGCCCAGTGCAAACCCGGCGACTCCGGGCCACACCAGGCTCAAACCGATCGCTGCGCCCTGCAGCAGATAGGCCCCCATCAACAGCCAACGCCGGTCCCATGTGGTGGGCGCGCGCGTGGCCAGGGCAGCCCCCATGGCCACGCCCGTGCCAAACAGCGGCCAGAACAAGTCCGGCCACACCGAGCCTGCGGGCAAAGCGGCGCGCGCGATCACCGGCAAAAAAGTGGCCGTAACGATGTAGCCCAGCCCCGACAGACCATAGGCCAGTGTGAGCAAGCCGCGCGCCGCCACCCCAAGCCCTGGCGGGTTGACAGAAAGCACGGGCCTTGCGGCGGCGGATGCCTGCGGAAGCCCTCGCACCACGGGCCACACCACGGCGCACAACCCTGTGCACAACACGCCAAACACCGCCCACCCCGCTGCCGCCGGCCAGTGCCAGGCCACCATCGCACTGGCAGACAACCCCGTGAGCACAATGCCCAGCCCCGGACCGCAAAAGATAAGCCCCCCGAGTGCAGGCTGCCCCAGCGCCACCAGGCGCAACATGCACCACGCAGCGATGTTCAAAAGCACGAGCGCGCTGGCCACCCCCGCGCCCAGCCGCAGCGCAGGCCACGCCCAAGGCAGCGGCAACGCCATCGCCAGCGTGAGAACCACGGTGGCGCCAAGCCCCCACCGCGCCAGGCGGGCCGGGTGCCAGCGCTGGCGGGCGCGGGGCGCCACCCAAGGCAGCGCCACACAGGCCAGCGCGCCGAGCAGGTAGCCCACGTAGTTGGCGGTGGCCAGCCAACTGCCATCGGCGAGCGAAACAGTGCCCTCGCTCAGCATCATGGGCAGCAAGGGTGTGAAGGCAAATCGCCCGACCCCCATGGCGGCTGCCAACGCAGCCATGCCCGCCAGCGCCACGGCATAGGGGCGCTCGGACAGAGCCAAGGGGACGGAAGAACGGGGTTGGGTTGTCATACAACAAGACTCCACGAAGGCTGCCGACATCCTCGGCGTTTCGCTTATTATTCTGCAAACAGATTGTTTTTGTTTAATTCATCTCTATAAGAGAACGTTTCATGGATTTCGCTGCACTCGAAATCTTCCGGGCTGTGGCTGCGGAAGGGAGCGTGACCCGCGCGGCAGAGCGGCTGGGCCGCGTGCAGTCGAACGTGACCACGCGCGTGCAGCAGCTCGAGGAGCAGCTGGGCGTTGCTTTGTTTTTGCGCGAAGGGCGGCGGATGGTGCTGACCCCGGCGGGCGAATCCCTGCGCGGCTATGCGGACCGCCTGCTGGCGCTGGCCGAGGAAGCCCGCCAGGCGGTGCGTCCGGAGCAACCCGGCGGGCGCCTGCGCTTGGGGGCCATGGAGAGCACGGCTGCGGCCCGGCTGCCCCAGCCCCTGGCCCGGTTGCACGCGCAGTGGCCCGAAGTTGTGCTGGAACTGTCTACCGGCCCATCGCGCCAGTTGGTAGAGCAAGTGGCCGCCCACACCCTGGACGCCGCCCTGGTAGCTTGGCCGCCCCCCGGGCTGGGCACCGACACACCTGTAGAGCGGACTACCGTGTTTCAGGAGTCTCTGCTGCTGGCCCTGCCCGCAGACCACCCCCCTGTGCACAGCCCTGCCGATTTGCGCCTGCACACGCTGGCCGCCTTTACCAGCGGATGCACCTATCGCGGTATCGGCGAAGCGTGGATGCGGCGCGCAGACGGTACGCCGCCCAGGGTGCTGGAGCTGGCGTCATACCACGCCATTTTGGCCTGCGTCGCGGCAGGGCGCTGTGCCGGCGTGGTGCCCCAGGCCGTATGGGACCTGATGCGCGAGCCCCCCGCACTGCAACTGGTGCCTTTGCAGCGCTGCGACACCGTTCTGGTGCGCCGACAGGGCTACCAGTCGCCCGCGCTGGATGCGCTGCTGACCACGCTGCAAGGCCCCCATCGCGCTGCCACCTGGACCCCCTTGCCCTGAAACGGAGCCTTGTCCCATGACCTCTTCACTCTTGCAACGCCTTCAGATCGCCTTGCCTATTGTTCAAGGCCCCATGACGGGGGCAGACACGCCCGCACTGGCTGCCGCCGTTTCTGCAGCGGGTGGCTTGGGCATGCTGGGCTGCGGCATGCGCTCGCCCGCCGCCATGGCCGAGGCCGCTGCGGCCGTACGCCAGCACACCGAGCGGCCCTTCGGTATGAACCTGTTCGTACAAGCCACCCCCGCTCCTGATGAAGCCACCGTGCAAGCGGCCCTTCAACGCCTGGCGCCGCTGTATGCGCAGCTGGATCTGCAGCCGCAGCGCCCTGCGCAATGGTGTGAAGATTTTTCAGCCCAGTTCGATGCGCTGGTGGCACTGCACCCGGCGGTCGCCAGCTTCACCTTCGGCATCCTGGACGCGACCCAGGTCGAACGCCTTCAAGCGGCAGGGTGCTTTGTGGTGGGCACCGCCACCACCGTGGCCGAAGCACGCGCGTGGGCCAGCGTAGGCGCGGACGCGGTGTGCGCGAGCGGCACAGAAGCAGGCGGCCATCGCGGCACTTTTCTGGATGATTTCGAGTCCAGCATGGTCGGCGCCATGGCGCTGGTACCGCAGTGCGTGGATGCGGTGGACATCCCGGTAATCGCCGCTGGCGGCATCATGGACGGCCGGGGCATTGCTGCGGCGCAGGCGCTGGGTGCGCAAGCCGTACAAATGGGGACGGCATTTTTGGCGTGCCCTGAATCAGGCATTGGCCCCGCGTACCGGCAGGCAATGGCCCAGGCGCGCGACACGGACACACGGCTGACCCGCGTTTTCTCGGGCCGCCCGGCGCGCGGCATTGTCAACCCGATGATGGAAGCCCTGGCCCCCGACGAAGACCGTGTGCCCCCGTACCCGGTGCAGAACGCGCTGACCGGCGCCCTGCGCCGCGCCGCTGCAGCGCAGGGGCGCGCCAGCCACCTGTCGCTGTGGGCAGGGCAAGGGGTGGGTGCCGTACGGGCCTTGCCAGCGCAGGAATTGGTAGCTGCCCTGGCCGATGAATGGCGTGCAGCCTGCCAGCGGCTGGCAGCTGCAACCTAACCGCTTGGTCAGGCCCCCGGCCGGGTCTGAACGTCACGGCAGAGGTGCTCCCTACAATCGGACGGCACCGCCTGCCTTCCATGCCCCACATCATCGCCAACCCCTTCACGCTGACGGAGTTCCTGCTCGACAGCCTGCCCCCCGCTCAGCGAGCGCAAGTGCTCGTGCACCCCAAGCGCATCAAGGGGATGGCGTACTCGCTGCTCAAGGCGCTGGACGCGTGGTGCCCGTTTCGCCTGCCGGGGTTTCGGCCGTTCCCTGCCGCGTACCTGCAAGCGCTCCAAGCCATTCCAGAGCAAGCACCGGTGCTGATCTTCGGCATTGAAAACATCAAGGACCTGCGCATCCTGCGCAAATACCTGCGCACGCGGCGCATTGCGGTCTTCACATGGAACCCGGTCATCGATTACCAGCAGAACCACCGCGTGCGGCAATTGCACATCCAGCAACTCAAGGGGTTGGGGTTCCATATCTTCACGTTCGACCCGGGCGACGCACAGCGGTACGGCCTCATGCTCACGCAGCAGGTGTACCGTTACGTGGAGCCGTTGCGCCAGGATCTGCCTTCACAGTGGGACATCTACTTCTTGGGGCAAGACAAGAACCGGTTCAACACGCTGTGCGCGCTGGCGCAGCAGTGGCAGGCCATTGGCTTGCGCATCTGCATCCGCATGGTGCCCGAGCCGGGCAGGAGCTACCCCGCAACGCCCGGCATCGAAGTGCTGCCCCACAGCATTGGCTACACCGACAACATCGACACCATCAACCGCGCACGCTGTCTGCTCGAAATCACCCAGGCCAACCAGAGCGGCCTGACGGTACGCTGCCTGGAAGCCCTGTTTTTTGGCAAGAAACTCATCACCAACAACACCGGTGTGCGGGCACTGCCTTTCTTCAGCCCGGACCGTTTTTTTGTGGTGGGCGAAGACGACTCAGCGCGGCTACCCGCCTTCTTGGCAGCGCCGCTGCCACCGCTGCCCCCAGGGGCGCTGGACCCCTACGACTTCGCCCATTGGGTGCAACAGTTTGACCACTGGCCCCAGCCAGCTTCAGAGTGAGTGCTCAGCCCGCGCGGGTTTGACCCCCGCGCCGTGATGGCACCACCGGAGCAGTGAGCACAAGTACCAGCCCAAAGCAGTAGGCCAGACCTTCATTGGCCAGCCAGATGCCGCTGTGCGTGAGGCTTCCGACAAAAGCCACGCCAGCGAAGGCAATGGCGACGGCGCGGTCCAGCCGCTCCATCCTCCGGGCCTGCCACAGCGCCGCCACGAACACGCCAGCAAATGCGGCCAGCCCCGGCAAGCCATGCTCAATCATGAAGAACAGGAACTGGTTGTGCGGGTGGAATGCACCAGCGGCACACCATTCGGTAGTGGTTGCGATGCGGCAGAACTCCCCGTGGTACGCCCCGGTGCCCCAACCCAGCCAGGGTTTTTGAAAAAACAGTTCCAGTCCGTAGTGCAGGAAGTACAGGCGCGGCCCGATGGAGGTGGTGGTTTCAGGCACCTCGCCCAGCTCCTTGAGGCCCAGCGCTACCCGGGGAACGATGGTGGGCGACAAGAGCACCGCCGTGCCCAGCACCACAGCCACCAATCCCAGCGCGACCCACCAGCGGCGCACCGGCACCATGGCCAGCACAAACGCCAGCACCGCCACGGCAGTGGCCACATAGCCCGTGCGCCCATACAGCAACTGGGTGTTGCACACAAAGGCCAGCGCGGCCACGGCAAACCATGCTCCGCGCTGCCAAGCCACCTGGGTACGCAGCGCCAGGTACAGACCGCGCAGCATCAGCAAGGCCATCAGCACACTCTGCGTGATGTAGTCCTTGAAAACCGAATGGTCGCCCCCCCAGCCCAGAGTCTGCGCGCGCGACCACGGCAGGCGCCACCAGATGCTGAGGTAGCTGCTGGCCAGCGTTAACAGCGCTGCCACTGTGAAAGCCGTCCAGCAACGCTCGCGGGTCTTTTCATCCCGCGCCAGCAGGGAGATGGCGATGACCATGAGCAGCAGCTTGTCGTACTTGAGCCAGTGGTCGAACACCACACGCCACGGGGCGCTGGTGTAGAGCGCACCCAGCAAGATGATGGCGTACAGGGCCAGCAGCGGATAGGTGACAGCGCTGCCACGCACCACATCCCAGTGCTGGCGCAAGCCGCCTGCGAACAGCCACGCAAGCACCAGGCAAAGCAACGTGATGTTGGCCCCCGCAAGCGTCCACGGGATCGAAAAATAGGCTGCAATGAGACTGTAGACAGCCGCCGTGCGCAGAAAAACGTGGGGATACTGCATAGACCCTGTCACCGAAGCGGCAACAACTTTGACACCAGGCGGGCACTTCACTGGCGCCCAGGCCGCGATAATTGAAGCTCTACATTATCCATTGCGCAGCTGCGGCCCCGCCGCCTTTGTGCTCCGCGTCCAATGCCCCATCCTATCGTTCACGCCATGTACTGGGACAACATCCCCAGTGTCATCCTGCAAAAACAGCGAGAAGTTTTTGCCGCCCTGGACGTGCCACTGCAGCAGGAATCTGCGCACCGCGTCCCTCACGGCACCTGGATGAACAGCGTGGTGGAGCGCATGGGCTCGGACGACATCGTCATCTTTTGTGACATTGACGCTTTTCCGCTCAAGCGGGCTGGCTACGACATGGCCGTGGCCCACGCCGAGCGTGGCGCCATCTTCGGGCTATCGCAGTTTTCCAACCACAAGAAGACCACGCACACCTATGCGGGCCCCATGTTCATGGCGTTTCGCAAAAGCGTGTGGGAGCAACTGGGGCGGCCGGACCTCAAGTCTTCGCCGGCCTATGACGCTGCCGAAGGCTTGTCGGCGCTGGCGCGCGAACAGGGCGTGCCGCTGGTGCTGCACAAACCCACGGCCACGCTGATCTCCAAGTTTGCGCTGGGCAACGAGGGGGTGTTCGGCATTGGCACCTTCTATGGCGACAACGACTTCTTTCACCTGTTTGAGTCGCGCGAGCCCGCCTACGAGCAACTGCTGGTGGCCGTGGCAGATGACGCCATCGCGCAGCGCCCTTTGCAGTTTGCCCAGTACCTGGAAGCGGCCATCGCGCTGCAACAAGGCATGCCGGTCAAGAAAAAACGCCGCTGGTGGCGCCGCCTGCTGGGTTGAACGCACCCATGAGCCTGCCCATCGTTTTCATCAACCTGGACCGCGATGCCGAGCGCCGCACGCGGCTGCTGGCCGAACTGCAGCAGATCGACATGCCCAGCGAGCGCTTTCCTGCCGTGTGGTGGGCCGATGTGCCCCCCGAGCAAGCTGGCCGCTGGTACAGCGACGAACTGAATGCGCGCCAGTACTACAAGCCACTGCGCAATGGCGAAAAGGGCTGCTACGCCAGCCACATCGGCGCATGGCAGCAACTGCTGGCCAGCGATGCGCCCGCATTGGTCGTGCTGGAAGACGATGTGCGCCTGACACCACAGTTTGCCGAAGTGGTAACGGCCATTGCCGCCCTGAATGAGCCATGGGACATGGTCAAGCTGCTGGGCCGCGACCGGGAGAAGGTGCGGTCGCAGCGCCTGTTGGTACCAGGCACCGCGCTGGTGGACTACGCCCGTGTGCCCAGCATGACGGCAGGCTACGTCGTCAGCCGCGCAGGGGCTGCCAAGCTGTTGGCCCGCCGCCAGCCCTTTGGCAGGCCCATTGATGTGGACCTGCGCTTCTGGTGGGAATGCGACCAACTGCGCATTTTGGGCGTGTCACCCTCGGCCATTGCGCTGGACGAGACCAGCGAGGTCAGCAGCATCTGGGACACCCGTGACACGCTCACACCCGGCCAGCGCTGGCGCAAGTTCACGATGAAGCTGGCGCTGACGGTGGGCAACGCGTGGCACCGCCGTCGCTTGCCCAAGCTCTAATCAGGGAGAACCGTGGGTATGCACACGCTCCAGCAATTGCTGGTAGCGGGTGTGCATCCTGGCCAAGCTGTACTCCTGCACCGCTTGCGCCCGTGCCGCCTGGCCCAAGCTTGCGGCACGGACCGGGTCTGCCAGCAAGCCTGCCAGCGCCTGCGCCAGGGCTGGTGCATCGCCTTCTGGCACCAGCAGCCCCGTCTTGCCGGGTTGCATGACGCCGCGCACACCCACCACATCAGAAGCCACGCAGGCACAACCTGCCGCCATGCCCTCCACCAGCGCCAGGGGCATACCTTCGTAGTGGGTGGACAGCACAAAGATCTGGTGGCTCATCAGCCGCTGGGGCAGGTCGGACACGGGCCCGAGAAAGTGCACCTGATCGGCCACCCCGCGCTGCTCGGCCAGCGCTTGCATGCGCTTTTGAAGACTCGCCTTGCCGCCGCCTGCCAGATACACGGGTGCAGTCACGCCCTGGGCCTTGAGCAAGGCCGCCGCTTCAATCAGGGTGGCGTGGTCTTTCTGCCGGGCAAAGCGCGCCGCCATCACGATGCCGGGTGCGCGCTCGGCAAACGGCATCAGGACGGCCTCGGGAAAGCGTTCCAGGTCAATGCCGTTGGGAATGGCCACGCAGCGCGCTGCAGGGAAGCCGCGCGCCACCAGTTGCTCGCGCACGCCTTCGGACACGCCCACGGTGGCCGCCGTGCGGTTGGCCAGCCACAGCGCCTGCTTCAGGCGCCAGCGCGTATACCGCTCGCGGGAGTTGTGCTCCACATGCACCAGCCGGGGCACCTGGGCCAGCAGCCCGGCGTAGCGGCCCCAAAGGTGCTCGCTGTAGCCGTGGGCCACCAGAATGTCGGGGCGCCATTGCAGCGCCAGCGCGCGCAGCGCCCACACCGTGGCGGCATGGGTCCAGCCGGGCACCACCCGCACGTCCAGCCCCTGGGCGCGCAGGGCTTCCACTTTTTCGGGCAGCGTCGTGCGGCGCTTGCGGCGCAGCACCAGCACCACATCCATGCCCGCGCTGCGGGCGGCCAGGCAAAGGTCTACCGCCACCTGGGTGGCCCCGGAAAAGCCACCAGTGACGAAGTGCATCACCCGCATGGCAGCCCCGGCAGCACGCTGGGCAGGCGCAAGCTCAGTGCCCCGCGCGAACCACTTCGCCCGCCTTCAAGCGGTACACGGTGCCGCAATAGGGGCACTTGGCTTCGCCGGTGTGGGCCACGTCCAGGTACACCTTGGGGTGGCTGTTCCACAGCTTCATGTCGGCCTTAGGGTTGGGGCAGAACACGCCGCCTTGGGCGTTCAGGTCCTTGGCCAGAACTTCTACAACTGCTTGGGACATGATCAAACCTTGGTGAGCCAGTGGGCGTATTGAGGGTTGCGGCCGTTGACGATGTCAAAGAACGCCGTTTGGATTTTTTCGGTGATGGGGCCACGGCTGCCCACGTAGTCGCCCTTGCCCAGCTCGATGCGGTCCAGTTCGCGGATGGGGGTGACTTCGGCGGCGGTGCCGGTGAAAAAAGCTTCGTCGGCGATGTACACCTCGTCGCGCGTGATGCGCTTTTGCACGATCTCCAGGCCCAGGTCCTTGGCGATGTGGAAGATGGTGTTGCGGGTGATGCCGTTCAGGGCGCCAGCCGACAGGTCGGGCGTATAGATCACGCCGTTCTTGACCACGAAAATGTTCTCGCCCGCGCCTTCGGACACGAAGCCGGAGCTGTCGAGCAGCAGTGCTTCGTCGTAGCCCTCGTCGGTGGCTTCCATGTTGGCCAGGATGGAGTTGGTGTAGTTGCTCACCGCCTTGGCCTGCGTCATGGTGATGTTGACGTGGTGGCGGGTGTAGCTGCTGGTCTTGACGCGGATGCCTCGCTTCATGCCTTCTTCACCCAGGTAAGCGCCCCAGGCCCAGGCGGCCACCATCAGGTGGATGGTGTTGCCCTTGGGGCTGACGCCCAGCTTCTTGTCACCCACCCAGGTGAGGGGGCGGATGTAGCCGGATTCGAGCTTGTTTTCTCGGATCACGGCCTTTTGCACCTCGTTGACCTCTTCCTGGCTGAACGGAATCTTCATGCGCAGGATCTTGGCGCTGTTGAACAGGCGCTCGGTGTGCTCCTGCAGGCGGAAGATTGCCGGACCATTGACGGTGTTGTAGGCGCGCACGCCTTCAAAAGCGCCGCAACCGTAGTGCAGCGTGTGGGTCAGCACATGGATCTTGGCATCGCGCCAGTCGACCATCTGGCCGTCCATCCAGATTTTGCCGTCGCGATCGGCCATCGAGGGAACTACGGGGCTCATGGTTGTCCTTTGGGGTTGCTGGGGGTTGGCAAGCCCTGGATTTTACGAGGCTGCCGGGCGGGCGCAGGGCGCTTGCGCCAATGGCGTGGCGGCTTACTCGGCCTCAGGCCCGGACTCGACCTGCGGGCGCACCAGTGCCCACTTCTGCAAGCGGCCATTGACAAACTCGCAGGTCACATGCGACTGGGTGCCGTCGGTCCAGCGGTACACCTCGGGCTGGGCGTCTTCCGCCGACACACGCTCGCCCAATGATTGCGTCATCGCCATCACATGCATCAGGTTCACGCCGGGTTTGAGCCGGGCATTGAGCATGACGGCGCTGCCCACGTACCCAATGGGCCGGTTGGCCGCCTTCTTCATCACGTTCATGAGCCGCGTGAAGTGCAGCAGCGCCCACATGACCAAGCCGCCTGCGACGGCCGCCACGCCCGGCCAGCCGGCAGAGGCGTAGCCCACCAGCACCAGCCCGATGACCCCTGCTGGGACAAGAATATTGCGCAAATTCATGGGCGACATTGTCGTATGTACGGCGGGCATGCGCGCTGCGGAGAGTGCGTACGGCGCTGCGCCACTGGGGCGCGCGGCCGGTCAGCCCATACCGCGCACCACGTTCATGGCCTCTTCCACCCGTTCCACCGCATGGATGGTGAGGCCCTCGATGGGCTTTTTGGGTGCATTGGCCTTGGGCACCACGGCCACGGAAAAGCCCAGCTTGGCGGCCTCCTTCAGGCGCTCCTGCCCACGGGGCGCTGGGCGCACCTCGCCCGCCAGGCCTACCTCGCCAAAGGCCAAAAAACCACGCGGCAGCGCCTTGCCCCGCAGACTGGAGGTGATGGCCAACATCACCGCCAAGTCGGCCGCGGGCTCGGTGATGCGCACGCCGCCCACCGCGTTCACAAACACGTCTTGGTCCATGCAGGCCACGCCCGCATGGCGGTGCAGCACGGCCAGCAGCATGGCCAGGCGGTCCTTGTCCAGGCCCACGGAAAGGCGCCGGGGGCTGGGGCCGCCGCTGTCCACCAGCGCCTGTATTTCCACCAGCAGCGGGCGCGTGCCCTCCAGCGTCACCATCACGCAGCTGCCCGGCACAGGCTCGCTGTGCTGGCTGAGGAAGATGGCGCTGGGGTTGCTCACGCCCTTGAGGCCCTTCTCGGTCATGGCGAACACGCCGATCTCGTTCACAGCGCCAAAGCGGTTCTTGATGGCACGCACCAGGCGGAACTGGCTGTGCGTGTCGCCCTCAAAGTACAGCACCGTGTCCACCATGTGTTCCAGCACGCGGGGGCCCGCCAGCGCGCCCTCCTTCGTCACATGCCCCACCAGCACGATGGCCACGCCTGACGACTTGGCGCAGCGCGTGAGGTGGGCCGCACATTCGCGCACCTGGGCCACCGATCCCGGGGCCGATGTGAGCTGGTCGGAGTACATCGTCTGGATGGAATCGATGACGGCCACGGCGGGCTGCATGGTTTCAATGGTCGCCAGTATCTTTTCAAGCTGAATCTCGGCCAGCACGTTGACCTGGCTATGGTCCAGCCCCAATCTGCGCGAGCGCAGCGCCACCTGGGCGCCGCTTTCCTCGCCCGTCACATACAGCGTGGGCAGGCCGCCACGCTGCAGCGCATCCAGCGCCTGCAGCAGCAGCGTGGACTTTCCAATGCCGGGGTCGCCGCCGATCAGCACCACCCCGCCTTCCACAATGCCGCCGCCCAGCACGCGGTCCAGCTCGTCAATGCCGCTGGGCGTGCGCTCCACATCGCTCGCCTCGATGGCCGACAAAGGCGTGACTGCCTGCGATTGCGCCAACCCCGCATAGCCTTGGGGCGTGCTCAGGCGGTTTTTGCCGGCCGCCGCCTCGGTCACCGTTTCCACCAGCGTGTTCCACGCCCCGCAGCCAGGGCATTTACCGAGCCAGCGCGGGCTGGTGCCACCGCAATCGGTACAGGTGAAGGTGGTTTTGTCTTTGGCCATGGCGGTATTCGTGAAGTGCCCCGACAGCAGATGAAAGACGTTTCAAGCGGGGAAAGCGACTATAGCGACCCGCCTGCAGGCCGCGGCAACACCCCGTACGATGGCGGGCTTGGCACCGCAGTTCGGAGTTGACATTGCAGACCCCCACCAATCGCTTCAAAAAGGCACTGGCCGAGAGCCAGGCACAAATCGGCCTGTGGCTCGGGCTGGCCGACGCCTACAGCGCCGAAATTCTCGCTGGCACGGGCTACGACTGGCTGCTCGTCGATGGTGAACATGCACCGAACGATCTGCGCTCCATCCTGCACCAGTTGCAGGCCATTGCCAGCGCTTGCAGCGCCCTGCCGCCGGGCGCTCGGGCACCGCACGCCGTGGTCCGCGTACCCGTGGGCGACACCGCGCTCATCAAGCAGTACCTCGACCTTGGTACGCAAACCCTGCTGGTGCCGATGGTGGATACCCCCGAGCAGGCCGAGCAACTGGTTCGGGCCACCCGCTACGCGCCCGCTGGTGTGCGCGGCATGGGCAGCGCCCTGGCGCGTTCATCGCGCTGGCAGGCCTACCCCCGCTACGTGCATGAGGCCAACCAGCAGGTGTGCCTGCTGGTGCAAGCCGAAACCGTGGAAGCACTGAGCAACCTGGACGCGATTGCGGCCACCCCCGGGGTCGATGGCGTATTCATCGGCCCGGCCGACCTGTCTGCCTCCATGGGGCACCCCGGCGACCCGGGCCACCCTGACGTACAGGCCGCCATCCACGATGGCATTGCACGCATCCTGCGTGCCGGCAAGGCACCGGGCATTTTGGCCACCACCGAATCACAGGCACGGCAGTGGCTGGCCGCGGGTGCGCTGTTTGTGGCTGTGGGCGTGGACACCATGCTGCTGGCCAGCGCAGCGCAAGACTTGTTGACGCGGTTTCGCGGCGCGGCAAATGGCACGCCGGCACGCCCGGCGGGCTATTGACCCCCCTCATGAACGAAGGCAAGGTTCCGACAACATGAAAGCATGTATTTACGGCGCAGGCGCCATTGGCGGCTGGATGGGCGTGGCGCTGGCCCAGGCGGGTTGCCAAGTCAGCATGGTGGCGCGTGGCGACACGCTGCGCGCCTTGCAAACACATGGCCTGCGGCTGCGGCGCGCCGATGGCACGCTCGCGCAGGTCGCCGTCACTGCGCACGATGACCCTGGCTCCCTCGGTGTGCAGGATTTGGTGGTCGTGGCCGTCAAGGCACCCGGGCTGCCTGATGTAGCGCGCGCCATGGCGCCTCTGCTGGGGCCAGACACGACCGTGCTCACTGCCATGAACGGCGTGCCCTGGTGGTTCCTGGACGGCGTCGGCGGCACGGCACAAGGGCATGCGCTGCAATCGGTGGACGCAGATGGCGCGATTGCCTCTGCCATACCGGGCCACCAGGTGGTGGGCAGTGTGGTGCACACCAGTTGCGCCATCGAATCGCCCGGCCTCGTGCGCCAGCACTTCGGCAACCGGCTCATTGTGGGCGAGCCCGATGGCAGCCACAGCGCGCGCCTGCTGGCCTTGGCCGAAACTCTGCGGCGCGGCGGTATCGACGTGGAGGTGTCGGACTGCATTCAGAAGGACATCTGGTTCAAGCTCTGGGGCAACCTCACCATGAACCCGATCAGCGCGCTCACCGGTGCCACCACCGACCGCATCCTGGACGACGACCTGGTGCGCGGTTTTGTGAGCGCCGTGATGCTGGAGGCCAAGGCCATCGGCGAGAAGCTGGGCCTGCCGATTGCGCAGCAGCCCGAGGACCGCCACGCCGTCACCCGCAAGCTGGGGGCTTTCAAGACGTCGATGCTGCAGGACGTGGAGGCGGGCAAACCCATGGAAATCGACGCGCTGGTGGGCGCGGTGCGCGAGCTCGGCCTGATCACCGGCACGCCCACACCGCACACCGACACCTTGCTGGGCTTGGTGCGCCTGATGGCACGCACGCGCGGCCTGTATTGAACATATATGACCGAATTGGCCTCCAGCGCTTAATAGAAAAGCGCGAGCAGCTATCTATTTAATAGCAAAATTCATGACTACTCTGACGCTGTACTACACCCCCGGCACCTGCGCGCAGGCCGTTCGCATCGCTTTGGAAGAAGCCGGGGCCGAGTACCAACTGGTGCGCGTGGATTTTGCTGCCGGCCAGCAGCGCACGCCCGAGTACCTGGCCGTCAACCCCAAGGGCC
The DNA here is from genome assembly GCA_002377855.1 of Acidovorax delafieldii. Taxonomy (GTDB): domain Bacteria; phylum Pseudomonadota; class Gammaproteobacteria; order Burkholderiales; family Burkholderiaceae_C; genus Acidovorax; species Acidovorax delafieldii_A. Next base: position 34,623 of record DFQQ01000038.1, read on the forward strand.
GCGTGCCCGCGCTGGTGACTCCACACGGCACCCTGACCGAAACATCTGCGCTGCTGGCGTACATAGCGCAGTGCTTTACTGCAGCGCAACTGGCCCCCGCCGATGCCCACGGCTTTGCGCGCATGCAGGAGTTCCACAGCTACCTCGCCACTACGGTGCACGTCGCCCACGCACACCGGCCCCGTGCCAGCCGCTGGGCCGACGAGCCAGAAGCCATTGCCGCCATCCAGCGCAAGGTGCCGCAGAACATGACCGAGTGCTTTGACCTCATCGAACGCCACTACTTCGCCGGCGCGGACCAGGGGCCATGGGTGATGGGCGGGCAGTACACCGTGGCAGACGGCTATCTGTTCACCATCGGCACGTGGCTGGAGGGCGACGGCGTAGACATTGCCCGGTTCCCGAAGGTGTGTGCGCACGCCCAGCGCATGCGGGAGCGGCCGGCGGTGCAGCGCGCGCTGACCTGACGGGCCACCCAAAAAGAAAAGCCCCGCATTCTGAATGTGGGGCTTTTCATCTGGGCGGGGGGCTTGCGTTACGCACCACCTTTCACGTTGGGACTGTCGAAGCACTGCGCACAGCTTCGGACAGGCTCAGCCCGAACGGGCGGCGGGTCGTCGACGCGCTGGTGTCCTCGTGAGATGCGCCGGATCGCCCCGGCGCTCTCACCCCTCAATTCACCTTCAGATACCGCCAGTCAATGCGGTTGTCCGCACGGTGAATCACATCGACCTTCTTGGTCGCAGCCCAAGGGATCACTTGGTTGTACAACGGGATGTGCGACACCAACTCGTGCTCCTTGATCAGCGCTTGCTCGATCAGGCCGTTGCGCGTGGGCGCGTCCGTTTCCTTCTTCACCCGCTCGATCAGCGCATCCAGTTGCGGATCGGAGAAACGACCCAGGTTGAAGTTGCCGTCGCCACCTGCACCGGGCGAGCGCACCAGCGACTGCAGGCTGTAGAACGCGTCGAACGTGGGCACGCCCCAGCCCAGCAGGTAGATGCTGGCCTCGTTGCGCTGGATCATCGGGAAGTAGGTCGCAAATGGCAGCGAGCGCAGCTTGGCTTTGACGCCCACCTTGGCCCAGTGCGAGGTGATGGCCTGGCACAGCTGCTCGTCGTTGATGTAGCGGCCTGCACTGCACGCAAAGTCCACTTCAAACCCGTTGGGGTAGCCCGCGTCGGCCAGCAGCTTTTGCGCGGCCTTGGGGTCGTAGGGCCAGCGTACGTCGGCCTTCTTGGTCCAGCCGTTGACCTGGTTGGCGATCAGCGTACCCGTGGGCTGCGCCAGGCCGCGCAGCACCACGCGCTGGATGGATTGGATGTCGATGGCCTGGTACAGCGCCTTGCGCACGCGCAGGTCCTTCAGGGGGTTCTTTCCCTTCACGTCCGAGCCGGGCAGCTCGTCGCGGAACTGGTCCAGGCCCAGGAAGATGGTGCGGTACTCCGGCCCCTCCAGCACCTGCAGATTGGGGGTTTGCTTGATGCGCGCAAGGTCCTGCAGGCTGGGGTCGATCACGAAATCAATCTCACCCGACAGCAGCGCCGCTGTGCGCGTGGCGTCGGCCTTGATGGGGGTGTAGACGATTTCGGTCAGGTTGGTGGGGTACTTGCCCTTGCCCCACCAGTTCGGGTTGGGCTCCAGCACCACGCGCTGGTCGGGCGTCCACTGCTTGAGCTGGTAGGGGCCGGTGCCCAGCGCATTGCGGTGGGCGTACGTTTCGTCCTTGGTCTTGATGTCCTTGGGCTCCACAGACTTGTTCTTTTCGGCCCACGCCTTGCTCATGATGCGCAGCTCGGTGAGCTGGTTCACCAGCACGGGGTTGGGCAGTTCGGAGTGGATGTCGATGGTGTACGCATCGACCTTTTCCACGCGGTCAATGCCCTGGGTGTAAACGGCAAAGTTCGAGCTTTTGGCCTTGGCCCGTTCCAGCGAGAACTTGGCGTCGTCGGCAGTGAACTCGCTGCCGTCGCTGAACTTCACGCCACGGCGCAAGGTCAGGCGCAGCTGTGTGGGCTTGATCAGCTTCCACTCGGTGGCCAGCGAAGGCTCGGGCTTGAAGGTCTTGCTGTTGTATTCGACCAGCGTGTCGTACACCGCGCCGTGCATGGTGTTGTTCACGCCCACGTTCTGGGTGTGGATGTCCCAGGTAGAAATGTCTACCGATCGGGACCAGCGGAAGGTTTTGGCCTGCACGGCCAGCGGCAGGGCCGTGGCCACGGCGGCTGCCAGCAAAAGGGTCTTGAAACGCATAGGGAGTCACTCCAGGTCATTCAGTGCCCCTACTATGAACCAAGCCGCGCTCCCGCGTAACGAACTTATCGTTCTTAGCTTAGAGCCATGGCTACCGCCAGCGCCAGCATGGTGGCGGCCGTCACCCCATCCAGCACCCGCCAGGCGCCCGGCGATGCGAACAATGGCGCCAGCCAGCGCGAGCCAAAGCCCAGGCTCAGGAACCACAGCGCGCTGGCGAGCGAGCCCCCCGCCGCAAAGGTCGCCCTGCCCCACATGGGGTAGGGGCTTGCCATTGTGCCCAGCAGCACCACCGTGTCCAGGTACACATGCGGGTTCAGCCAGGTCAGCGCCATCACCGTGATCACCGTGGTGCGCAGGCTGGCGCCCGGCCCATTGGCGGACACCAGCAGGTGGGCCGGCTTGAACGCACGTGTGGCGGCCTGCAAGGCATAAGCGGCCAGAAATGCCGCCCCCGCCCACCGCATGAACTGCCCCCATTCGGGCCGCGCAGCCAACACGCCGCCCATGCCCCACACGCCGGCCTGCAAAAGCACCACGTCTGACAAGGCGCACACCATCACCACGGGCAACACATGCTCACGGCGCAATCCCTGGCGCAGCACGAACGCGTTCTGCGCACCAATGGCCATGATCAAAAGCGCGGTCGATGTGAAGCCGTGAAGGAAGGCGGTGGAACTCATGGGAAGAATTGTCGGCACATCAACTGGTGCACGCCAGCTATACTTTTTAACGATCCGTCAAAATCTCTAACCACTGGCGTCACGCTGCGCTCCCCCTCCATGGCCCTCGACTCTGCACAGCTCAGCGCCTTTGCCGCTGTCATCGACGAAGGCAGCTTTGAGCGCGCCGCCGCTGTGCTGCACGTCACGCGCTCAGCGGTATCTCAACGCGTCAAGCTGCTGGAAGAGCGCGTGGGCCAGGTGCTGGTGCGCCGCGCCACGCCCTGCACACCTACCGACGCCGGGCAGGCGCTGTACCGCCATGCGCGAGAGGTGGCCCTGAGCGAGGCGGATGCCCTCGCCACCATTGGAGGGGGCCAACGCGGGGCCACTCGCCTGGCCATCGGGGTCAATGCCGATTCGCTGGCCACCTGGTTTCCTGCAGCTATGGCGCAGGCGGCCGACGGCCAACCCATTACCTTCGACATCCATGTCGAAGACCAGGACCACTCGGCCAACCTGCTGCGCGAAGGCCGCGTGATGGCTGCCGTGACTGCCGACCCCCAGCCCGTGCAGGGCTGCAAGGTGCTTGCGCTCGGAATATTGCGCTACCGGGCCCTTGCCAGCAAAGCCTTCATACAGCGCCACTTTGCACAAGGCGTGACTGCCGCCACGCTGGCTCAGGCGCCCATGTTGGTGTTCAACCGCAAAGACGCCCTGCAAAGCCGGTTTGTGCGACGCATCACCCGCCGCGCGTTAACGCCCCCGGTGCACTGGCTGCCCGAGGCCCACGCCTTCGTCACCGCCACGCGCGCTGGCCTGGGCTGGGGCATGATCCCCGACGCCATGCTGCAAAGCGACCCCAAAGCCGTCGCACTGCTGGAGCTGGTTCCCGGCAAACCGGTCGATGTGCCGTTGTACTGGCAGTACTGGCGGCTCAATGTTCAGGCACTCGCCCACATGACCGCTGCCGTGCAAGCCCAGGCCTCCAGGGCACTGCCAGCGCGTTGAGGCTGTTCCGTCCGCAGTATCCAGACGCAGCTGCTAGCGGGCTACAACATGAGCTGCGCCCGCTCCCCTGCAGTAGTCCATTTGAAGCGCTAGCAGCCCGCTCCGGCTGCAATGCAGACAAGTTATGCTGTTACTTAGGTAACAATGCGTACACAGTCCATGCAACCAGTGACCGCGTCCGAACTCCGGACCATCCTGCATTCAAAGCGCGCCAATATTTACTATTTGGAGCACTGTCGGGTGCTTGTCAATGGTGGCCGGGTGGAATACGTGACCGACGCCGGCAAACGGCAGCTGTACTGGAACATTCCCATTGCCAACACCACCAGCATCTTGCTGGGCACGGGGACCTCCATCACCCAGGCGGCGATGCGCGAACTGGCCAAAGCGGGCGTATTGGTGGGCTTTTGCGGTGGCGGGGGCACGCCGCTGTTTGCCGCCAACGAGATGGATGTGGAAGTCGCTTGGCTTACGCCGCAAAGTGAATACCGCCCTACGGAATATCTGCAAGCCTGGGTGAAGTTCTGGTTTGACGATGAGCTGAGGCTAGCGGCTGCCAAGCAGCTACAACTGCAGCGGCTGAGCTGGCTGCCCTCGCAGTGGACCAGCCGCGCGCTGCGCGAAGCGGGGTTTAACGTGCCCACCGATGCGGTGCAGGCATTGCTGGCCCAGTTCAAGCCCATGGTGGCCAACGCGCCCGACATTACCGCCCTGCTCACCGACGAAGCCCGGCTGACCAAGGCGCTGTACAAGCTGGCCGTGCAAGCCTGCGGCTATGGCGACTTCACCCGTGCCAAACGGGGCAGCGGCACCGATGCCGCCAACCGCTTTCTGGACCATGGCAACTACTTGGCCTATGGTTTAGGGGCCACCGCCACCTGGGTGCTCGGGCTGCCGCACGGGCTGGCGGTGCTGCATGGCAAAACACGGCGCGGCGGCTTGGTGTTTGACGCGGCCGACTTGGTCAAAGACGCGATCATCGTGCCGCAGGCCTTTGTGGCGGCCATGCGCGGTGAGGACGAGCAGCAGTTTCGCCGCCAGTGCATCGAAGCCCTGACCCGTAGCGAAGCGCTGGACTTCATCATCGACCAGCTCAAGTCAATTGCCATAGACACCGCCCGCCTGGCGCAGCAGACAGCGACGCCTGCAGAGCCACCACCCACCTCTGTGCACACTCCGCACGGAGACGCCGCATGAACGTGCTGTTTGTCTGCCAATGCTCCAAGCGTGCGCTGACGGAAACCCGCCGCATCCTCGACCAATTTGCCGAGCGGCGCGGCGAGCGCACGTGGCAAACCCCCATCACCCAGGCCGGGCTGGACACCGTGCGCAAGTTGCTACGCCAGACAGCACGCAAGAACACTGCAGTGGCCTGCCATTGGATTCGCGGGCGCGACCACAGCGAACTGCTGTGGGTGGTGGGCGACGCCAGCCAGTTCAACGACCAGGGTGCCGTGCCCACCAACACCACGGCCAGCAACGTGCTGCGCGCAGGCGATGAAAACGCTTGGCATCACCTGCCGCAGATGACCGCCCTGGCCGCGCTGGCAGCCCTGATGCACGACCTGGGCAAGGCCACGCAGGCGTTTCAAGACAAGCTGAAGAACCCCGGCCTGCGCGAGCGCAACCACTACCGGCATGAATGGGTGTCGGCGCGGCTGTTTCAGGCCTTTGTAGGGCAGGACGATGACGCAGGCTGGCTGCAACGGCTGGCGGCCTATGCCGACGCTGACACCGATGCGCAGGCACTGGAGGCGTGGCTGGACCATGCCGGCGGACGACTACTGCGCGACGGGCTGGATGAGCCCCAAGCCTCCCAGCATTTGCCTTTTGCCCAATTACCGCCGCTGGCCCAGGCGGTGGCGTGGCTGGTGTTCACCCACCACCGCCTGCCCTGCATGCCGGTCAAGCAATCCCAAGGCATAGAGGCTGAAGACCAGGAAGCCCCCCGGCACACCCACCGCCGCTTTGGTGCGCGCCCCAGTTTCATCAACACCAGCGAACTGGACGACGTGCTGCTGCGCATCAGCGCCGACTGGAATGAGCCCCGCGAAAGCGTGTCTGCTTCGACACTCGCCGCCCACTGGCACTTCCCGCACGGGCTGCCCGTCACCCAAGCCGCTTGGCGCAAGCAGGCCGCTCGCTATGCGCACAAGCTGCAGGAGCTGTCGCAAACCGCCGGACAAGGCACGACGGTGCTGCACGACCCCTTTGCCATGCACGTTGCGCGCCTGTGCCTCATGCTGGCAGACCACCATTACTCCAGCCTCACCGACGCAGCCCCACGCGCCCCGTACCTCAGCAAAGGTTACCCGCTGTACGCCAACACCCGCAGCAGTTACTATCAAAATAATAGCTTCTCACGCTTGATGGATAAGCGCCAGAGCCCATTATTCAATCAATCTCTGGACGAACACCTGCTGGGCGTTCAAGCCCACGCCACGCTGGTGGCACGGTCACTGCCCAGCCTCACGCGCAGCCTGCCCGCGCTCAAAAACCACAAGCCACTCAAAAAACGCAGCGCCGACCCGCGCTTTGCCTGGCAAGACAAAGCTGCGGATTTGGCCGCCAGCGTGCGCGCCCGCGCAGCGCAGCAAGGCGCTTTCATCGTCAACATGGCCTCCACCGGCTGCGGCAAGACACTGGGCAATGCCCGGGTCATGAACGCATTGGCCGACCCAGCCACCGGCCTGCGCTGCGCCTTTGCCATGGGGCTGCGCACGCTCACGCTGCAAACCGGGCGCGTGTTCCAGAACGACCTGCAACTGAGCGACGAGCAACTGGCCATCCAGGTCGGCGGTGCGGCCAGCCGGGCGCTGTTTGAATACTGGGAACAGCAGGCCGAAGCCACCGGCTCTGCATCCAGTCAGGCACTGCTGGACGAAGCGGGCACCGTGCTCTACGAGGGCAACGACCAGCACCCGCTGCTGCAGCGCCTGACCGACGACGCCAAAGCCCGTGCGCTGATTGCCGCGCCCCTGCTGGTGTGCACCGTAGACCACCTCACCCCCGCCACCGAAAGCCTGCGCGGCGGCCGCCAGATCGCGCCCATGCTGCGCCTGCTGACCAGCGACCTGGTGCTGGACGAGCCCGACGACTTTGACATGGCCGATCTGCCCGCCCTCACCCGGCTGGTGCACTGGGCGGGCCTGCTGGGCAGCCGAGTGTTGCTGTCGTCGGCCACACTGCCGCCCGCGCTGGTGGAAGGGCTGTTCCTGGCCTACCGTGCCGGGCGCGCCGTGTACCAGTGCCACCGCAGCGAGCGGCCCAGTGAGCCTGTAAACATCTGCTGTCTGTGGATCGACGAATTCCACCAAACCCCGCAAGACTGCGCTGACGGAGCCGCCTTCCGCGAAGCGCACAGCCAGTACGTGCACAAGCGCGTGGCCAAGCTGCAGCAGGCCGAGGTGCGGCGACTGGCGCAGATTGCGCCCCTGCCCAACACCTGGCACGGCATGCAAGAAGCCGAGCTCCGCAAAGACTTTGCCCGCCTGGCGCTGGAACAAGCATGGCAACTGCATCAGCAGCCCCACAACCACAGCACCGACGCCGCCAGCGGCAAGCGCGTGAGCCTGGGCCTCATCCGCATGGCCAACATTGCTCCGCTGTACGACGTGGCGCTGGCGATGTACGCAGCCGATGCGCTGCCGTCCGAGTTGCACGGCCAGGTACGCGTTCACCTGTGCGTGTACCACTCGCAGTTCCCGCTGCTGCTGCGCTCGGCCATCGAACAGCAGCTGGACACCCTGCTCAACCGCCGCGGAGCCAAGGACGGCCACGACCCCGCGCTGCACCGCCCCGCACTGCGCGCCCTCATCGACGCCCACCCCGAGCCCCACCACCTGTTCATCGTGCTGGGCAGCCCCGTGACCGAAGTGGGCCGCGACCACGACTACGACTGGGCCGTGGTCGAGCCCTCGTCCATGCGCTCACTCATCCAACTGGCCGGGCGCGTGCGTCGGCACCGGCCTGGGGCCGTGGGCGGGGTGAACATGGTGGTGCTGGACAGCAACTTGCGGCACTTCAAAGACAAGAGTAAAGCGGCGTTTTGCAAACCAGGCTTTGAAATGGACCCGCAGCCGCCAGGGTCGAGCGACGCTGCACAGAACTTTTACCTGCACAGCCATAGCCTTCGCCAATTGATGACGCGCTTGGTCAAAGACGATGGACCGTGGGCAGTGGATGCCCAACCGCGCATTGAAGTAGCCACCGCGCAATACCACCCCCGCCGTCATTGGGCCGACCTGGAGCACGAGCGCATGCGAGATGCCATGTTGCAACGCTCTGCGGCCAGCAAATACACCACCGCTCCCGAGCGCGCGGCCTTCCTGTTTTGGGCGCACCCCGGTCAGCTCTGGCTCACCGGCCTGCTGTCGCAGTTTCAGCGCTTTCGCTACGACCCACAGCCCCGCGACGACGTGGCCCTGCTGCCAGACGAAGAGGAAGAAACGCTGCAACTACACCGCGTGCAAGAGGGGGAGCGGCGCTACGACACGCTCTATGTGCCCATCCACCAAAGCCTGTGCCATCCGGTGCCCGCAGCGCAATTGGCATCGCCCAGCGTATCGCCCTGGCCGCAGGTGGGCTTGATGGAGGAACTGGCTGCACTGGCAGATGCGCGGGGCTTGTCGCTGGAGCAATGTGCAGAACGCTATGCCACCGCCAGCCTGCCTGAATCGCAGGCGGGCTGGCGGTGGCACGAACAACTAGGTTTCAATCGAAAGGAGGGCTAGCACTTTGGAATCGCACCGAGAAACCACCGAGCGCTGTCAGCGAATACGGTTAGCGATGCACGAACATGTCGCGCATCGCCTCGCCCACGCTCTTAGAAAACTGCAAGGGAAAGATGACGCATCTGCAAAGCAGCGCCGAATAGAAGCTCAAGAAAAGTACCAATTGGTGCACATACTTGAACGCGGAGTTCGCACTGTTGACCAAATCGCCGTAGCGAGCCACATCGCAAAAGGCGTACATCCCGACTTACCCGTAAAGAAGACGACGAACCTTGCCGTCGATTTTTCAAGCCTGCCACCGGTGGACGTTGTCGGTTCACACGTTCTTTCGCAACGGGATGGGTTACACGACACGACTGGCAATGGCTCCTACAACTCCGCTGCATACGAGCTGTATCTGCTGCTCGAATGTCGCGTTGAGGATCAGAAACTTATTGATCTGCTGCGACTTGAAGATCGCGACGCGACCGAGGCGGTGAACTCGTCTGCGCAGCTAGACGACGCTGCAGCTTTGTGCATTCGACTACTAGAGCCCAAGTGCGCAATGGTGTCGGCCAACACGCTGGTCAAGCAGCTCTACTGGCTCACCGGCACTGACGCCTGCGACGACTCCCACTACACCCTGCTGGCCCCGCTGTACGCCACATCTCTGGCGCATGCGGTGCATGCGCAGCTGCAGGAAGACCGCTTTGGCGAAGCCAACAAGGCCGCCCGCCAGGCACGGCGCGAGCGCAAGATGCACGACGGCGTGTTCCACGACTACCCCGGCCTGGCCGTGCAGAACATGGGCGGCACCAAGCCGCAGAACATCAGCCAGCTCAACAGCGAGCGCCGGGGCATGAACTACCTGCTGTCATCGCTGCCGCCCCAGTGGCAGACCAGCGCGGTGCGGCTGCCGGTGCATGCCACTTCGGTGTTCGATCGGCTGTTCATCGCCCGGCCCGAGGTGCGCCGCACCGTGCGGGCGCTGCGGGTGTTTTTGGAGTCCGACCCAGAGCCCAATATGGCCACCCGTGAGCGACGCGATGAACTGCTCGACGCACTGGTGGACGAGCTGGTGTCGCTGGCTGCCGAGTTGCAACAGATCCTGCCACCGGGCTGGAGCCGGGATGACGAGCGCTTTGCGGATCTGCACCGCAGCGAGCAACTTTGGCTGGACCCGTTGCGTGCCGAGCAACGCGATGAAGCCGACTTTGCCCGCGAGTGGCTGCAGATGGACTGGCCTACCGCCGTGGGCCAGCGCTTTGCCAACTGGCTCAACGCGCAGCTGCGCGGCAAGCTGCCCGTGGGCGATGCGGAAGCGCGTGCATGGCAGAAAGAACTGCTGACCGATGAGGACGGCTTTCAGCAGCAACTGCGCACACTGCGCCAGCAGTTGGACCGCACGGCGACGGAGGTCACGCCATGAAGCAACCCCAAGCCATCCTCGTTCTGCCCCACCTGCGCATTCAAAACGCCAACGCCATTGGCAGCCCGCTCACGCACGGCTTCCCATCCATCACCGCGTTTACCGGCGTGATGTGGGCGCTGCAGCGCAAGCTGGCCCAGGCCGGTGTGCCGCTGCAACTGCACGGCGTGGGCGTGGTCTGCCACCACCACCAAGAGCAAGTCACGCAGGGCTATGTGCGCAACTTCAACCTCACGCGCAACCCGGTGGACAAAGACGGCAGCACTGCTGCCATCGTGGAAGAAGGCCGCATGCACCTGCAAATCACGCTGGTGCTGGCCGTGTCAGAAAAGCGCACGCCCGGCACCCCTGCAGCGCTGGTGCAAAGCAACCAGGCACAGCTGGACTACTGGGCTGCGCAAGCGGGCCACATCTTGGCGGGCATGCGCGTGGCGGGGGGCAGCGTGCTGCCATCGCGCCCCATGCCAGGCAAGCGCGTGCGGCCCCGGATGGCCGTCGTGCCTGAAGACCCTGTGGCGGCAGAGAAGGAGTTCCGCCAATGGCGGCGGCAGTGGCTGCCGGGCTTTGCCCTGGTGGGGCGTGATGACCTGCTGGCCCAGCGCCTGCAAGACCTGCGCACTACCCAACCCGACGCCACCCGGCTGGACGCTTGGCTGCATGCGGCCCGCTTCAACTATGCGCCGGAAGTACCTGCCGGCGGAGTGCCCGCACCCGATGGGCAGGTGAAGTGGGCAGATCCACAGCGGCCCAAGGGCAGCGGCTGGGTGGTACCCATCCCCGTGGGCTATGCGGCGCTGACGCCTGCCCACGCCCCCGGCGCTGTGCGCAATGCGCGCGATGCCACAGTGCCGATGCGGTTTGTGGAATCGGTCTACGCCCTGGGCGAGTGGATCAGCCCGCACCGCCTGACGCACCTGGCCCAGTTCCTGTGGCATGCCGAAGCCGACGAAGCACAGGGTCTGTACCGCTGCCGCAATGCCTACCAACCCGCCAAGACGGAAGGCGCTGACGCACACGGCAACACCCCCACCGACACGCTGGACGAATGGGACGACGACGAAGCCTACGCATACACCTGAGCCCCTGCAAAGGGCCGCCGTACGTTCATCCCCAACACCCCTATTTTTGAAAGATTGACACCATGACCGACAAACTCACCACCGCTTCCGTCCTGGCCTTTGAACGCAAGCTGGACCCGTCTGACGCCGTGTTCCACGCAGGCCGCTGGGACGACCGTGCACAGTCGCACGCGTGGCAACCCGTTGCAGTGCGCGCCAAGTCTGTGCGCGGCACCATCAGCAACCGCCTCAAGGCCAAGGACCAAGACCCTGCCAAGCTGGACGCCGCCATCGAGAACCCCAACCTGCAAACCGTGGACGTGGCCGCCCTGCCCGCCGAGGCCGACACGCTCAAAGTGCAGTTCACGCTGCGCGTGCTGGGCGGCGCGGGCACGCCATCGGCGTGCAACAGCGCGGCCTACCAAGCCAAGCTGCTGGCCACGGTGCAAGGCTATGTGCAGCAGCACGGCTTTAGTGAGCTGGCCCGGCGCTATGCGGCCAACCTGGCCAATGGCCGCTTCTTGTGGCGCAACCGCGCCGGGGCCGAGCAGGTAGAAGTGACGGTGGAGCAGATGCACAGCGGGCAGGCTGCGCATACATGGTCCTTTGATGCCCTGGCGCTTAATACACGGGCGGTAGGCGCTATCGATAGTGAAGTGGAAGGCCTCGACGAAATGGGCCAGGCGATTGCCGCCGGGTTGGCCGGATCGCAGCACGTGCTGTTGCGTATCACGGCCTTTGTTCGCCAGGGTGCAGGTCAAGAGGTGTTCCCGTCGCAAGAGCTGATCTTGGACAAAGAGAAGGCAGGCAAGAGCAAAACGCTGTACCACGTAGACGACGTGGCCGCCATCCACTCGCAAAAAATCGGCAACGCCATCCGCACCATCGACACCTGGTATGAAGGCGCTGAAGAACTGGGCCCCATTGCGGTGGAGCCCTACGGCTCCGTCACCACCCAGGGCAAGGCCTACCGCCAGCCCAAGCAAAAGCTGGACTTCTACACCCTGCTGGACAACTGGCTGTTGAAGGACCAAGTGCCCCCCGTAGAGCAGCAGCACTTTGTGATGGCGGTGCTGATCCGTGGCGGCGTGTTTGGCGACGCCAGCTGACGCGCGAGGCGCTCTTCATGACCACGCACTACATCAACATCACCCTGCTGCCCGACCCGGAGTTCAGCCACGCACACCTGCTGGGCGCGCTGGTGGCCAAACTGCACCGGGCGCTGGTGCAAGGGCAGACCACTGACATTGGCGTGAGCTACCCGCAGCACGTGAGCCAGCCGCTGACAAAGCGCACCCTGGGCGCGGTCCTGCGCTTGCACGGCACGCCCGAGGCGCTGCAGCGACTGATGGGGCAAGACTGGCTCAAAGGCATGCGCGACCACACACAGGTGGGCGAGCTGCTGCCAGTGCCCGCCAACGCGCAGCACCGCACCGTGCGCCGCCGCCAGTTCAAGACCAACGCAGACCGCCTGCGCCGCCGCCGAATGCAGCGCAAGGGCGAAACCAACGAACAGGCCGCAGCCGCCATCCCCGACACGGTAGAGCGCCGCCCCGATCTGCCGTTTGTGCAACTGCGCAGCAGCAGCACGGGCCAACCGTTTTGCCTGTGCGTGGAGCATGGCCCTCTGCAGGGGCTACCGGTGGCGGGGGACTTCAACACCTACGGCCTGGGTCGTGGGGCGACCGTGCCCTGGTTTTAAGCGGGGTGTGACCCTTTTTTCCAAGGCCTGAGACGGGGCCTTGTAAATCAAGCACTTACGGAACACCCCACAAATTGGGGTGTTCCGGCTTGAACGGGGAATGTTCTTTAAAAATCAAGTGGTTGCGAGGCTAGACTTCCAGTTCACTGCCGCATAGGCAGCTCAGAAACCGGCCACACCCCCGCCCGCTGCCATGATCCAGGTTCACTGCCGCATAGGCAGCTCAGAAATCAATGTGATCCCGGTGACTTCAAAGCCTTGGGTTCACTGCCGCATAGGCAGCTCAGAAAATCACCGGGCCATGGGGGGCGGCGATTCCAGCAGTTCACTGCCGCATAGGCAGCTCAGAAATCGGCAAACTGGGCTTTGCTGTTGCGCAGGGTGTTCACTGCCGCATAGGCAGCTCAGAAATGGACTACCAGCAGCACCGCGAAAGCAGCCGCGTTCACTGCCGCATAGGCAGCTCAGAAAATGGGTGCGGTGTGTGTTGAAGCTGCTTGCCTGTTCACTGCCGCATAGGCAGCTCAGAAATCAGTGTGACGCCGGTCACCTCAAATCCCTGGGTTCACTGCCGCATAGGCAGCTCAGAAAGCTTACGTTCAGTTCCCAGGTGTAAGGCCCGCGTTCACTGCCGCATAGGCAGCTCAGAAAACCCTGCTGACCAAGCCAGAGATTGAGGAAATGTTCACTGCCGCATAGGCAGCTCAGAAAGTAAAGCGAACCAAACCCACAGCGCCACCGAAGTTCACTGCCGCATAGGCAGCTCAGAAAATGATTGCCAACCCACGCAAGCGCGGTGAGCTGTTCACTGCCGCATAGGCAGCTCAGAAACGCTTTCGACCGCCTGCATGCTCACGCCGAGTCGTTCACTGCCGCATAGGCAGCTCAGAAATTGAAGATTTTGCGCGGGTTGGTCAGGCTGGCGTTCACTGCCGCATAGGCAGCTCAGAAATTGCAACGCTGCCAGTGGTGCGCCGTGCGTTTGTTCACTGCCGCATAGGCAGCTCAGAAAGTGCTGCATCAGCACCTCGTAGCCCTCGGCTTGTTCACTGCCGCATAGGCAGCTCAGAAATTCATGCTGCGCCTGGACAAGGCCCAGTTCACGTTCACTGCCGCATAGGCAGCTCAGAAAGTGGCCCAGCTCGACGCCGCCCTAGATGGCTTGTTCACTGCCGCATAGGCAGCTCAGAAACTTGCCCCACGCGATGTCTTCGGTTTCCTTGAAGTTCACTGCCGCATAGGCAGCTCAGAAAGGCCTGCGTCGATAGGGGTGGGAGAGGTTGGCGTTCACTGCCGCATAGGCAGCTCAGAAAAACGGCGGCGGCGGTGGCGGCTGCGCCTACGGTGTTCACTGCCGCATAGGCAGCTCAGAAAACTTCGAGCCCGGCACCGCCCTCTGGCACGCAGTTCACTGCCGCATAGGCAGCTCAGAAACGATCACCGCCCGCGTAGGTGGTGCCAGTGGCGTTCACTGCCGCATAGGCAGCTCAGAAATGACGTCTGCGTCATCGTGGGGTTTGCGGTCCGTTCACTGCCGCATAGGCAGCTCAGAAAATGCCGTCCCGTTGTAAGTCCGCAGCAGGCCTGTTCACTGCCGCATAGGCAGCTCAGAAAAACCACACCAAGGAGAAGGAGCCATGTACGCCGTTCACTGCCGCATAGGCAGCTCAGAAACTGGTCGCGTGGCTGGCCTGCGGCCGCCTGCTGTTCATTGCCGCATAGGCAGCTCAGAAAGTATGACCTCATGGGCAATGTGCGGTTTGTGCGTTCACTGCCGCATAGGCAGCTCAGAAATTGTGCGTTGACGTAGGTATCCCAGGCCACGCGGTTCACTGCCGCATAGGCAGCTCAGAAAACGTCAAAGCCCGTGAGTACGCATTGGAACATGTTCACTGCCGCATAGGCAGCTCAGAAATAGGAACTGCGTCCAGCCTGCATCACCATCGGCGTTCACTGCCGCATAGGCAGCTCAGAAAGCAGCCCCGAAGGTCACGAACACATCACCCGCGTTCACTGCCGCATAGGCAGCTCAGAAAAGTCGGTGAAGGTTGCCAGCATCTACACCCAGGTTCACTGCCGCATAGGCAGCTCAGAAATGATCCGCATGCCTACAGCGCCCGAGAAGGAGGTTCACTGCCGCATAGGCAGCTCAGAAAGTCAGCATCGGTGCCGTCATCGTCATCATCAAGTTCACTGCCGCATAGGCAGCTCAGAAAAATTTCAAAGTGCGGCGCAAGCCAGGGCTCAGGTTCACTGCCGCATAGGCAGCTCAGAAAAAATCAAAGTCGACGCGCAGGGCTACATCAACAGTTCACTGCCGCATAGGCAGCTCAGAAATTTGAGGCCTTCCTGTCTTGGCAGAAAACCCAGTTCACTGCCGCATAGGCAGCTCAGAAACAATACGGTAGCCAACAAGCTTGCAGTTATCCGTTCACTGCCGCATAGGCAGCTCAGAAAGACTTACCGCCGCAATGGCACACGCAGGCGTCGTTCACTGCCGCATAGGCAGCTCAGAAATTGAGCAGCAAGCAGCAAAACGTACAGAAGAAGTTCACTGCCGCATAGGCAGCTCAGAAAGCGACGATGACCTGCCAAATGAACTGCTACGCGTTCACTGCCGCATAGGCAGCTCAGAAAAGACGATAAGACAACACAGGGCTAGGTTAGACGTTCACTGCCGCATAGGCAGCTCAGAAAACAGCCAGTTGTGCGTGAACCAGTCAAGTTCACGTTCACTGCCGCATAGGCAGCTCAGAAAAAATCAGGCGGCGCTTGAGAGGGTGCGTGAATGTTCACTGCCGCATAGGCAGCTCAGAAATGCAGAGGCGCAGCGCGTGGCCGCAGACCTGGGTTCACTGCAGCATAGGCAGCTCAGAAATTGTTGAAAACCACAGCCCTGCACGCAAGGCTGTTCACTGCCGCATAGGCAGCTCAGAAAGTTTCGAGCTCGCCGTCGTCGTTGGTCAAGGCGTTCACTGCCGCATAGGCAGCTCAGAAATTGCGGCCATTGGCAACGTGCTTCTTGCTGTGGTTCACTGCCGCATAGGCAGCTCAGAAATGATCGGCAACACAACAAATCTGGTGAAAGACGCTCACTGCCGCATAGGCAGCTCAGAAAGATCACGCGCCGGTTATCAACCTGATTGGTTGGTTCACTGCCGCATAGGCAGCTCAGAAACTCTACAGCAGCCTGATAGCTTATACCCTTGACGTTCACTGCCGCATAGGCAGCTCAGAAAAGCTAGGCCCCAGGGCCTGCCATCGGCGCGCCGTTCACTGCCGCATAGGCAGCTCAGAAAATGGTGGTGCGCATTGAGCGCTGCACTGTGGACGTTCACTGCCGCATAGGCAGCTCAGAAAAGCACATCGGCCACGCGCCCGGCATCGGTGAAGTTCACTGCCGCATGGGCAGCTCAGAAAGTTTTGGGTTCTTCGGCTGGGTGCCAAACGCAGTTCACTGCCGCAAAGGGCAGCTCAGAAAAACTGCCTGCTGGTATTCAGCGGTCTTGATCAGTTCACTGCCGCATAGGCAGCTCAGAAATGACCCGGCACCTCCGTTGTTATCACCACGACGTTCACTGCCGCATAGGCAGCTCAGAAACGCGTCAAAGCGGGCGGCTACGTCAAGGCCGGCGTTCACTGCCGCATAGGCAGTTCAGAAATCTGGTTGCACGCGCAGGACGTGCTTGACAACGGTTCACTGCCGCATAGGCAGCTCAGAAAGCAAACCAATGCCCTTGCGGCCAACGTTTACAGTTCACTGCCGCATAGGCAGCTCAGAAACTACGCATTTGGCGCAGGCGCTGCGGGCACTGGTTCACTGCCGCATAGGCAGCTCAGAAAAACAGTCTCCAGCCTGCCCGCTGCACCGCAGCGTTCACTGCCGCATAGGCAGCTCAGAAAGGTACGAGATCAACGACGCATTTGCGGTTTGACGTTCACTGCCGCATAGGCAGCTCAGAAAAGACCCGTGCTACGTGCCCAGCCTGCCTGCCGAGTTCACTGCCGCATAGGCAGCTCAGAAATGAGTAATCACATACTTGAGGTTCGCTCCGAGGTTCACTGCCGCATAGGCAGCTCAGAAACGCGCCAGCAGCTCGCCGCCGCCCGGAAACTGGTTCACTGCCGCATAGGCAGCTCAGAAAGGTTTGAATAGAACGCGCCAGGCCGTCAAACCGTTCACTGCCGCATAGGCAGCTCAGAAATTGATCACTGCGCGCAAGGCGCCAGCAGCTACGCACAGAACTCACCGCCGAATACGAGCGTTCATTGCCGCGTAGGCAGCTCAGAAAAGCACCAACAGAGCTTGTCTGCCGCAGCCACTGTTCACTGCAGCATAGGCAGCTCAGAAATGAGCGAAGGCGCGCATGGGGATCGCCCAGAAGTTCACTGCC
This sequence comes from Acidovorax delafieldii, assembly GCA_002377855.1. Taxonomy (GTDB): domain Bacteria; phylum Pseudomonadota; class Gammaproteobacteria; order Burkholderiales; family Burkholderiaceae_C; genus Acidovorax; species Acidovorax delafieldii_A. The sequence goes on from DFQQ01000038.1 coordinate 51,844, forward strand.
GCATAGGCAGCTCAGAAATCCTTCTGGGGTGCTGCCACACTTGCGTGCGCGTTCACTGCCGCATCGGCAGCTCAGAAATTTGCGTAGGCGCTGACGGAAAATTTACGGTGTTCACTGCCGCATAGGCAGCTCAGAAAACGAACCCGGCTGTCCCGAAGGCAGGCCCATAGGCAGCTCAGAAAACCTGGCCATAGGCAACTCAGAAATGTGGGGGGCAATGTTCCGCTTGTAGCACTAAGTTCACTGCCGCATAGGCGGCTCAGAAATGGAGTTCCAGGTCGGTGGCGAGCATTTCCAAGTTCGCTGCCACGGCAGAAAATTCGCCCATCACCGGACCTCCAATGTTTGCGCAACTCGACAATGAACAAGGCCTTAGGCTCGTCGGTGGCTTGGGCTGCCTCGTAGGTCTGGAGGAAGTATCGCCAGGGCGGGTTCCGCACCACTACTGGCCAGCCACTCAAGGAGCTAACTCCATGGCTTGGTGGGCCTGCGCGGCACTTGTTCCCTTCAAGGTCATCTGTTTGACTATTTGGAAACAGCGGGGCAATGTAAGTCAGGCACGGTATGGGGCCGGCTGGTACGTGTTCTTAGCAGGCTGCGTGTTTGGCGAATTCCATTCCATCCGTCCGGATGAATACTGGATGCAATATTGAAGCTTCACATCAAGACACAGAGGGGACGCAAATGCACGAATCCGCAGGATTTGTATGACCGCCGTGACGACCTGGGACGCAGGGCCACGTTATGCAGCAAATGCATAACGGGCATACAGACTGGCCTTGGACACCACTACATCACAGGCATAAGCTTCGCGGCTCAAGAACTTTTTCAGGGTTTTTTGCAGGGCTTGCGCCCTGGCACCTGCACCGGTTCTGAACTGCTCCCACAAGGAAATTCAACATGGCAAACACCCCTGGCACACCCGCCGCACCTGCGCATTCCCTGCCCTCGTACATGCAGGCCGATCACCTCGGCCCCTGGGGCATCTACCTGCAGCAGGTAGACCGCGTCACCCCTTACCTGGGCCATCTGGCCCGCTGGGTTGAAACCCTCAAGCGCCCCAAACGCATCCTGGTGGTGGACGTGCCCATCGAACTGGACAACGGCACCATCGCCCATTACGAGGGCTACCGCGTGCAGCACAACCTGAGCCGCGGCCCCGGCAAGGGCGGTGTGCGGTTTCACCAGGATGTGACGCTGTCAGAGGTGATGGCCCTGTCGGCCTGGATGTCGATCAAGAACGCAGCGGTGAACGTGCCTTATGGCGGCGCCAAGGGCGGTATCCGCGTGGACCCCAAAACCCTGTCGCGCGGTGAGCTGGAGCGCCTGACGCGCCGCTACACCAGCGAGATCGGCCTGCTGATCGGCCCTTCCAAGGACATCCCCGCACCTGACGTCAACACCAACGGCCAGATCATGGCCTGGATGATGGACACGTATTCGATGAACACTGGCGCCACCGCCACCGGCGTGGTCACCGGCAAGCCCGTGGACCTGGGTGGCTCGCTCGGCCGTGTGGAAGCCACCGGCCGCGGCGTGTTCACCGTGGGCGTGGAAGCTGCCAAGCTGACCGGCCTGGCCCTGGAGGGCGCCCGCGTGGCGGTGCAGGGCTTTGGCAATGTGGGCGGCATCGCTGCCAAGCTGTTTGCCGAGGCCGGCGCCAAGGTGGTGGCGGTGCAAGACCACACGGGCACCGTCTTCAAGGGCAGCGGCCTGGATGTACCGGCCCTGCTGGCGCATGTGAAGCAAAACGGTGGCGTGGGCGGCTTTGCCGGCGCTGACGCGATGAACCCCGGTGACTTCTGGGGTGTGGACTGCGAAATCCTCATTCCCGCTGCGCTGGAAGGCCAGATCACCAAGGACAACGCCAGCCAGATCAAGGCCAAGCTGGTGATCGAAGGTGCCAACGGCCCCACCACCCCCGAGGCGGACGACATCCTGCACGACAAGGGCGTGCTGGTGCTGCCCGACGTGATTGCCAATGCCGGCGGCGTGACGGTGAGCTACTTTGAATGGGTGCAGGACTTCTCCAGCTTCTTCTGGAGCGAGGACGAAATCAACGCCCGTCTGGTGCGCATCATGCAAGAAGCGTTTGCCGGTGTGTGGCAGGTATCCCAGGAACACAAGGTGAGCCTGCGCACCGCCACCTTCATCGTGGCCTGCCAGCGCATCCTGCACGCGCGCGAAATGCGCGGCCTGTATCCATGAGGCCTGCCAAGGTTTGAGTTGCCATGGCACGGGCCCACCGCCCGTGCCATCCAGGACCTGCTCCTGACCCAGGTGCGCCACAAGCGCCCGGCAAAGCCGCCCTCACCACAGGGCGGCTTTTTTGTGCCTGCACCGAGCTGACGTCGAGGGTTGACGTTGCGAGTGGATTCAGACCTCGCCGACCGGTGGCACTGCCTGCACAGGCAGCGCGCGCATGGCCAGGCAAAAGGGTTGCTCGCACGGGGCCCGGCCGGCGTAGGGGCAGCCGGGGGCATCGCACAGCCCGCGCTTGCGGCGGCGCTCTGCGGCCTCTTCCTCCTCGCGCCCATAACCGCTGGCTTGCAGCGCCAGCATGTGCAGCCAGGGGTCGTTGCGGGCCTGGAGCTGATCGCGGCCATACACGACGTTGGCGGCGGCTCCCGCCATGGGGGCCAGCTCCAGCGACAGCAGGGCGCTGGTGGACCCGGCGGCGCGAGCGGCGGCGGTGGGATCGCCCGCCGCTGCGCCC
>DFQQ01000005.1 GCA_002377855.1 Acidovorax delafieldii
CGGCCTGCGGCCCAACCTGCCGATGCGGCACAGAAACCGCCCGCCCCCAAGCCACGCGGCAATGCGCAGGCCGCCAACGACCCGCCCTGGCCGCACGCGGGATCGCGCGCCCCCGCACCGGCCACGCTGCCCCAACCAGGCACTGTCACTGCCCCACAGCAGCCCGCAGTCATTTATGGCACCGCACCCCAGGGCGACGGCCTTGGGCCCCTGCGCGCCGCCCTGCGCCAGTGCGACAGCCAAGACAACATGTTGAGCAAGGGCGTGTGCGTGGTGCGCGCGCGGCACCAGCACTGCGGCAGCAACTGGGGCAGGGTGCCTGAGTGCCCCATGAGCAACCGCAACAACGACCCCTACAGCAACTGACCAGGACAAGACCGGCGCTGCAGGTCACGAAAGCCCGCGGCACACAACAACAGGTCAGCCCCCATACCAAACCAACCGAGGGAGAACTCCATGAACCAGCCACTTGTCCGTTCGGACAGCCCGTATTCGATCTTTCGCCTGCCCGAGGCGCTGACCTGCTGGCCCGCCATGGCGGTCATGGCGGCGTCGTTCCTCGTGGCTGCCCTGGTGTTTGCCGTGGGCGGTGTCATGGCACGCGTGTGGGTGGGCTTCACACTGCTGTTTGCCCTGGTCGCCATCGTGGTGGGGCTGGCCGGCATCAGCGGCGCTGGGGCCTGCCTGACCGATCTGGCGCGCAAGCGACCCTATCGCGGGCTGGTGGGCTATTTCATGGCCGGGCTGGCGTGCTTGCCCAAGCTGCTGGGCGCAGGCTTGCTCATGGGGCTGGCGGTGATTGCCGTGTTTTTGGCGCTGGCCGTGGTGTTCTTCATCTGCAAGATCCCGGTACTGGGCCCTTTGCTGCTGGTAGCGGTGGTGCCCGTGGCCGTGTTGCTGGTGGCGGCGCTCATGCTGGCGCTGTACGTGGCGTCTTCCATCGTGGGCCCGGCGCTGTGGGATGGTGAGCGCGTGATGCACTCCCTCTCGATCGCATGGCACATCACCCGCAAATACCCGTTTGCCGCCATCGGCAAGATCGTGGGCGGCATGCTGCTGTCGGCCATCTTCGCGTCAATGCTGTTTGGCCTGATCACCTCGGCCTCGTTCACGGTGGGTGGCATGTTTGCCGCCGTGGTGGGGATGGGCGGTGGCTACGGCGGCATGGGCTACGGAATGGGTTATGGCATGGGCGGCGGCTTCAACCCGATGGCCATCATGATGGGTGGAGCCTCCGGCCATGTGGTGGGCGCAGGCGTGGGCTTCAGCCTGGTGTTCGCGCTGGCCTCGGCCTTCGTCTTCTTGCTGCCCCTGATGGTGGGCGTGCTCACCTGGTGCGAGTTTTCGGAAAAAGTGGACCTGGACAGCATTCGCCACGCGGCTGACGAGAAACTCAAGGACGTGAACAGCAAGGTGGCGGACCTGAAGGAAAAAGCCCAGGCCCAGGCTGCGGCTGCAGCAGCTGCGGCCACTGCGGGCGGCAGTGGTGGCGGCAGTAGTGGCGGCAGTGTGGGCCCGCAAGCACCGTCCGGCGCTGCGGCATACCCGGCGGCTGTCACCCCTGCGCCCATGCCTGCCGCGGCCTCTGCAGAGGAGCCCGCCGCTGGTGCAACGGCCGCTCCTGCCGCGCAGGACGCCATTGCTGCCGGCGTAGGGCCCCAGGCGCTGACCCCGCCTGCGCCGGCCATCCTGCCAGCCGCAGCAGCGGCCTGTCCCCAGTGCCACGGCTCGGTTCAGGCAGGCGATCGTTTTTGCGAGCACTGCGGGCACAAGCTGGTGCAAGCCGCACAGTGAGGTGGTGCGGCCCGGGGCGCGGCCTCTGCCTTCGCCCCGGGCTCCCGCCTCTTACTCCACCGTGAAATGCTTCAGCGCCGAATCCCCGGTGGGATAGCGCAGCGCCAGGCTCTGCAGTACGGCGCGCAGCACGGTGGCAATCATCAGGTTGCGGTGCGTTTTTGAATTGGCGGGCACGATGGTCCACGGCGCCCAGGGGGTGTGTGTGGCGGCCAGCAGGGTGTCGTAGGCGCGGCGGTAGTCGGCCCATTGCTTGCGCACTTCAATATCGCCCATGCTGAACTTCCAGTGCTTGGCCGGGTCGTCCAGGCGCTCTTGCAGCCGTTCGCGCTGCTCTTCAAAACCGATGTGCAGCAGAAATTTCAGCACCACGGTGCCCGTTTCGCTGAGCATGCGCTCAAAGTCGTTGATGTGCGCCAGCCGCTGCTGGTGCTGCTCAGGCGTGATCCAGCTGTTGACGACCGGCACGAGCACGTCTTCGTAGTGGCTGCGATTGAACACCGTGATGTCGCCCGCCTGGGGCACCTGCTGGTGGATGCGCCAGAGGTAGTCGCGTGCCAGCTCGGCCTCGGTGGGCGCCTTCCAGCCCACGGCGTGCACGCCCAAAGCGCTCATCCGCCCAAACACGCCACGGATGGTGCCGTCCTTGCCCGAGGTGTCGGTGCCCTGCAGCACCACGAGCACCTTGTGGCGCTTGTCGGAATAAAAGAGGTTTTGCAGATCGTCCAGTTCGGCGGCCAGTGCGTCCACCGCGGCCTTGTCTTCGGCCTTGGTGCCCACCGAGAACGGCTTGGCCTCGGGGTCCACGGCGTCCAGCGAAAAAGGCTGGCCCGGCCGCGGCTGCCAAGCTGCCCAACGCTGGTTCAGGGTGTGGTGTACCGCGTCAAAGTACGCGGCGTGGGCAGGTGGGCGTGGCATGGGGCTCTCCATCAAGTGGGGTGTGATGGAGCCAACCATACCAGTGCGGCGCGCTGTTTTGTCGGGCAATACAAGCTATCAATAGCATAGCTGCTCGCGCTTGCTGGTCGGGCGCCTAAGGCCGTTTTTGCCAAATTCTCTCTTACGACCTCAAAACGCCACCTGCACACCGGCCACCACCTGCCGCCCCATGCCCGGGATGACGGTGAGCGCGCCCCACGAGGCGGTGGCGTAGGTCTTGTCGAACAGGTTGTGCACGTCCAGCGTCAAGCGCGTGCGCTTGTCGATCTGCCAGTAGCCGGTGATGCGTGCCATGGTGTAGGCGGGCAGGCGGTAGCTGTCGGTGGCCGTGCCGGTGCGCTCGCCCACATGCACCAGCCCGCCGCCCAGGCCATAGCGCCCGCCCCAGGGGGCTTGGTCTTCGCGGATGGCGAACAGGCCGGTACTCACGCGCGGCACGTTCACAAGGCGCTTGCCCAGCAGGGCGGCGTTGTTGTCGCGCGTGACTTCGGTGTCGGTGTAGGCCAGATTGGCCGTCATGCGCCAGTGGGTGTCGATTTGCCCGGCCACGTCCAGCTCCAGCCCGCGGCTGCGCACTTCGCCTGCGGCAATGCTGAAATTGGCGTTGGTGGGGCTGCGCGTGAGCACATTCGTCTTGCGGATGTCGAACAGCGCCGCGCTGGCGTTCAGGCGCTGGTCGCTCGACTGCCACTTGGCGCCCAGTTCCAGCGCTTTGCCCTTTTGCGGGTCGAACGCATTGCCCCTTTCATCGGTGCCTGCATTCGGCCGGAACGAGCGGCCCGCCGACGCGTAGACCGAGGTGTTGGCGTCAATCAGGTAGGTGACGCCGATGCGCGGCGTGGCGGCCGAGTGATCCTGCACCTGGCGGGTGGCGGCCAATCGGTTTTCGCTGTTCTGGTGAAAGCGGTCAAAGCGCAGGCCCGCCAGCAGCTTCCATTTCGCGCTCAGGTCTATCTGGTCCTGCACGAACAGGCCCGTGGCGCGCGTGCGGTCCACCAGGTCGAAGCCCGGCGTCAGGTTGCCTACGGGCTGGTTGTAGGCGGGGTGGTAGATGTCGATCGTAAAGGGCTGGCTGGCCAGGCTGGAGTAGCGGATGTCCTGCGCGGCCGTGAGGCGCCAGGTTTCCACGCCGGCCAGCACCGTGTGGGTGAGGCCGCCAAGGTGCAGCTTGCCTTCCACCTCGCCCTGCAGCGATGCGTCGCGCGCAGGCAGGCTGCGCCAGCTGTCGCGGCGGGTGAGGGTGCGGCCGTCGGCCTGCAGCGTGCCGGTCAAGTCCACGGCCGAGCCGTACAGGCCGGTTTCGCGGTAGGAGGCGCCCACGCGGGTGCGCCAGCCCTGTCCCAGGTCGTGGTCCAGCGTGAGCTGGTGGGTATCCCCGTTCACATGCAGGTTGTCGCGGCTGGGGTCGCCCAGGTAGCGGTCGCGGGGCAGCGCGCCCGCGTTGCCGTTGACCTGCACGATGCCCCGGTCCAGCGGCGTGCGGATGCGGATGAACTCGGCCTCGTAGTTCAGCACAGTGTCGCGGCCCAGGTTCCAGGTGATGGCGGGGGCCACCACCATCTTGCGGTTGTCCACCAGGTGGGTGCGGCTCGCGCCGTCTTCGGCGGCCACGTTCAGGCGGTAGGCCACGTCCGTGCCCAGCGGGCCGGTGCTGTCGAGCGTGGCGCGCCGGTATCCCAGCGTGCCCACCTGCACGCCCGCCTTGTGCGCGGCGGTGAACTGGGGTTTCTTGGTGACCACGTTGAGCGTGCCGCCCGGTTCGCTGCTGCCGTACAGGGCGGCAGCCGGGCCTTTGAGGAATTCAATGCGCTCCACGCTGGCCACGTCACGCTGCGGGCCATAGCCGCGGCCGGACGCGAAGCCGTTGAGCAGGCTGCCCCCATCGGTGTTGCTGAAGCCGCGGATGGCGTAGTTGTCCCAGGTGCCGCCAAAGTCGTTGAGGCGGGTGATGCCGCTGACAAAGTCCACCGTGTCAGCCAGGCGGCGTGCGCCCAGGTCTTGCATGAGCTGCTGGGGCACCACGCGCACCGCCTGCGGGGTCTCGATGAGCGGCGTGTCCGTGCGGGTGGCGGCGGTGTTGCGCTGCGCGCCCTGGTATCCCTGCGGTGCTTCACGCACCTGGATTTCGGACAGCGCCGGACTGGCAGCAGCGTCGGCGGAAGATGGCGAGGGCGCAGATTGGGCCAGCGCAGCGGCAGAGGTGAAGGCGCACAGCGCCAGCGCGGCGCGGGCCACGGCAGTGTGCCGGGCGGGCCGGTGGGAAGGAACTTGCATGGTCACGAAGTGGCAGGGGGAGAGGGCAGAGCCCGCTGCCGCTCCATCGTGGCGCGCCCGCAAAGGGGCTGGCTGGGTGGCGCTTTATCGGCGGCGGGAAAGGCCTGCATTATCCATGCAAATGCAACCTATTCGCATTTGATGAACATTGGATAACGGGTTGCGCTGGCGCGCAGCGGCGGTTGTTGTGCTGCGCGCGGCCTGGGCCAAGGGGGCCAGCGCGGTCAAGGCGACTGCGGCGGATGAGGCGGCGCTAACGCGGTGCTGCCGAGGAAGAGCCAGCCGCTCCCTTTGCGCTCTCAGCGTCCTCCATCAGCGCCACAAAACGCCGTGCGCCCAGGCCCAGTGGCCGCTCCTTGGACCACACCACATCCACCCACAGCGCGGTGCCATTGCTCAGATTTTCAAACGGCATCTCCACCAGCGTGCCCGCCGCAATGCGCGGCTGCACCAAAGCACGCGGCTGCCAGCCCCAGCCCAGGCCAGCTTCGATCAGGCCCAGCGCGGCCAGGTGGTTGTCGGTGCGCCAGTGGTGGCGGGCAAACACGAACCGCGGGTCGGTTTGCGCCAAGTCGCGGCTGGCTACCACGATCTGTCGCGTGGTCGTCAGGTGCTCTTCGCGCAGCATGGCGCTGTCCGAGGGCTCGCCGCGTGCCAGTGCCGCTGCGCGGGCGGCCACCAGCACGGGGTGCTGCGGCGCCATCACGGCCACCAGGGTTTCGGTGCCCACCTCCTGAAAGCCCTCGCGTCCGTCGATGCTGGGCCGCTCAAACACCAGCGCCAGCTGCGCCCGCCCGCTGTGCAGCAGCGCCAGTGCATCCACCTGGGGCGCCGCCAGCACCTCGACCTGCAGCAGGGGGTAGTCGTGCGCCAGGGCCGCCAGCGGTGCCGTCCAGCGGGCGGCCAGCAGCTCAGGGGCGATGGCCAGGGTCAGCCGTTCTTCCAGCCCCTGCGTGAGGGCGAGGGCCTGCGCATTGAGCTGCTGCAGCTGCCCAGCCAGCAAGCGTGCCTGGGGCTCCAGCGCGCGCGCAGCGGCGGTGGGGCGGGGCTCGCGCCCACTGCGGTCAAACAGCTGCACGGCCAGCTCGGCCTCCAGGTGCGCGATGGTCATGCTCACGGCCGATGGCACGCGGGAGAGCGCCCGCGCAGCCGCAGAAAACGACCCATGATCCAGCGCCGCGAGGAACACTTGAACGCTGTCGGAGGAAAAAGCCATCGGCGCTATTATCAAAAAATCTGAAAGAAGCTGACTTTATATATCAGGATGGTGCACATAAAGTGCAGTCATGTCCGCTTCATCCTTTGCCAAACCTCTCCTGCTCAGCCTGCAAGGCCCCCGGCGCCGCGTGTTGTACGTCACGCTGTATGAGCTCATCGCCATTGCCGCCGCCACGCTGGGCCTTGCGGTGCTCACCGGGCAGGGTGCGGGGCATTCGGGCGTGATCGCGGTGGCTGCCTCGGCGGTGGCGGTAGTGTGGAATGTGGTGTTCAACTGGGCCTTTGAGCGCTGGGAGTCCCGCCAAGTGGTGCGCGGACGCAGCGTGGGCCGGCGCATCGCCCATGCCATTGGTTTCGAGGGGGGCCTGGTCTTCACGCTGGTGCCGCTTTTTGCGTGGTGGTTCAACGTGAGCCTGTGGCAGGCTTTCGTGATGGACTTGGCGCTCATTGTTTTCTTTCTTTGCTACACCTTTGTCTTCAACTGGGTGTTTGACCGCGTTTTTGGCCTGCCCGCCTCCGCCATGGCAGTGCCTACGCAGGCATAAGCGGGCGCTTCCCCCTTAAAATCGGCGCTTCGCCCAAGGAGCGTTGCAGCGGCAGGCCCGGCCCCACCAGCAGGAGGCCGCCTTCCGTCAGGCTTGGGCCCTGTGCATTCATGCACTGCCCTGTCGCAACGACGCTCACCTGTTTTTCCGTGTTTTCGCACAGGTGAGCCCCATGTCTGCTATTTCTTTGCCCCCCATGAAGCTGTCCGGTCTGGAGCCCGTCTCCATTGGCGAGGGCACGCTGTTCGTCAACATTGGCGAGCGCACCAACGTCACCGGCTCCAAGGCCTTCGCGCGCATGATCCTGAATGGCCAGTACGAAGAGGCACTGGCCGTGGCGCGCCAGCAGGTGGAAAACGGCGCGCAGGTCATCGACATCAACATGGACGAGGCCATGCTCGACAGCAAGGCGGCCATGGTGCGGTTCCTGCAGCTCATCGCGTCCGAGCCCGACATCGCCCGCGTGCCGATCATGGTCGACAGCTCCAAGTGGGACGTGATCGAAGCTGGCCTGCGCTGCATCCAGGGCAAGGGCATCGTCAACTCCATCAGCATGAAGGAGGGCGTGGACGCCTTCAAACAGCAGGCCAAACTGGTCAAGCGCTATGGCGCCGCTGCCGTGGTGATGGCGTTTGACGAGCAGGGCCAGGCCGACACCTACGCCCGCAAGATCGAGATCTGCGAACGGGCCTACCGCATCCTGGTTGACGAGGTGGGTTTTCCGCCCGAAGACATCATCTTCGACCCCAACATCTTTGCCGTGGCCACCGGCATTGAAGAGCACAACAACTACGCGGTCGACTTCATCGAGGCCACGCGCTGGATCAAGCAGAACCTGCCGGGCGCCAAGGTGTCGGGCGGCGTGAGCAACGTGTCGTTCTCCTTCCGCGGCAACGACCCCGTGCGCGAGGCCATCCACACCGTGTTCCTGTACCACGCCATCAAGGCAGGCATGGACATGGGCATCGTCAACGCCGGCATGGTGGGCGTGTACGACGACCTGGAGCCCGTGCTGCGCGAGCGCGTGGAAGACGTGGTGCTCAACCGCCGCCCCGACGCCGGTGAGCGCCTAGTTGAGATTGCCGAAACCGCCAAGAGCGGCGCCAAGGACGAGAGCAAGAAGCTCGAATGGCGCGGCACGCCCGACCACCCCAAGACCGTGGGCGAGCGCCTGTCGCACGCGCTGGTGCACGGCATCACCGACTTCATCACCGAAGACACCGAAGAGGCCTACCGCGAGATCCTGGCCAAGGGCGGCCGCCCGCTGCACGTCATCGAAGGCCCGCTGATGGACGGCATGAACGTGGTGGGCGACCTGTTCGGCGCGGGCAAGATGTTTTTGCCCCAGGTGGTGAAAAGCGCCCGCGTGATGAAGCAGGCCGTGGCCCACTTGATTCCGTACATCGAGGAAGAAAAGCGCCAGGACGAAGCTGCGGGCCGCGACGTGCGCAGCAAGGGCAAGATCGTGATCGCCACCGTCAAGGGCGACGTGCACGACATTGGCAAGAACATCGTCACCGTCGTCTTGCAGTGCAACAACTTCGAGGTGGTGAACATGGGTGTGATGGTGCCCTGCCACGAGATCCTGGCGCGTGCCAAGGTCGAGGGCGCGGACATCGTGGGCCTCAGTGGCCTCATCACCCCCAGCCTGGAAGAAATGCAATACGTGGCCGGCGAGATGCAGAAGGACGAGCACTTCCGCATGAAGAAGATCCCGCTGCTGATCGGCGGCGCCACCACCAGCCGCGTGCACACGGCCGTCAAGATCGCGCCGCACTACGAGGGCCCTGTGGTTTACGTGCCCGACGCCTCGCGCAGCGTGAGCGTGGCGCAGAGCCTGCTGGGCGACGGGGTCGACAGCTACGTGGCCGAGATGAACGCCGACTACGACAAGGTGCGCACCCAGCATGCCAACAAGAAGGCCACGCCGATGTGGCCTCTGGCCAAGATACGCGCCAACAAGACGCCGGTGGACTGGTCGGCCTACCAGCCCACGGTGCCCCGCGCCCTGGGCCGCCGCGTCTTCAAGAACTTCGACCTGGCCGAGCTGGCCCGCTATATCGACTGGGGCCCGTTCTTCCAGACCTGGGACCTGGCCGGCCCGTACCCGGCCATCCTGACCGACTCTGTGGTGGGCGCAGAAGCCACACGCGTGTTTGCCGACGGCCAGGCCATGCTCAAGAAGATCATCGAAGGCCGGTGGCTCACGGCCAGTGGTGTGATGGCGCTGCTGCCCGCCAACACGGTGAACGACGACGACATCGAGTTCTATACCGACGACACCCGCACCGAAGTGGCGATGACCTGGTATGGCATGCGCCAGCAGGCCGAAAAGCACGTGATCGACGGCGTGACGCGCCCCAGCCGGTGCCTGGCCGACTTCATCGCCCCCAAGAGCAGCGGCATTGCCGACTACGCCGGCATGTTTGCCGTGACGGCTGGCTTGGGAATCGAGAAGAAGGAAAAGGCCTTCATCGACGCGCTGGATGACTACTCCGCCATCCTGTTCAAGAGCCTGGCCGACCGCCTGGCCGAAGCCTTTGCCGAAGCCCTGCACCACCGCGTGCGCACAGACCTGTGGGGCTATGCGGCGGGCGAAGCGTTGAGCAACGACGACATGATTGCCGAGAAGTACCGCGGCATTCGCCCCGCGCCCGGCTACCCTGCCTGCCCGGACCACAGCGCCAAGACCGACCTGTTCCGCGTGCTCAACGCCGAAGAGATCGGCATGGGATTGACGGAGAGCCTGGCCATGACGCCTGCCGCCAGCGTGAGTGGCTTCTACATCGGCCACCCCGACGCCGTGTACTTCAACGTCGGCAAGATTGGCGAGGACCAGCTGCACGACATGGCCCAGCGCCGGGGGATGGATGCGAAGGTGCTGGAGCGCTTGCTGGCGCCGAATCTGTGATGCTATGAAATAAATAGCATCTTGCGCTTGATGGGTGAGCGCTACAAGTATTTTTCATGTCCGGTCTTCGTATGGTGGGCGGAGAACCTGCTGCCGGACCGCAAGGACATTCGTGAGCGCGTCGCACGCCGCTACCAAGGTGTGTGCCCAGCTGTTGGCGGCCTATGGCTTGCCGGTAGCGGAGTGCGAATTGCTGCACTTTGAGGACTGAAAGTGCTCAGCGTGCAGCGCCTTGACCGGCGCGTATGGAGTATGGAATGAAGACACGCTGCTGCGCCTGCCGCAGGAAGACATGTGCCAGGCCACAGGCACATCGCCCGTGCTGAAATACGAGGCCGACGGTGGCCCGGGCGTAGACCGCATCATGGCTGTGCTGGATGGTTCGTCCCAGCGTGAGCGTGACCGCTTTCACTTCTTCATGGTGCAGTTACTGTTCTGGCCGCTGGGCGCGACCGACGGCCACGCCAAAAACTTCATTCTCTTTTTGCGCCCTGGTGAACGCTTTGAGATGACGCCGCTGTATGACGTGCTCTCCGGCTACCCGCTGGTGGATGAGGGGTGGACAGGCTGTCGCCCCACAGGGTGCGCCTGGCCATGGCAGTGCGGGGCAAGAATGCGCACTGGCATCTGAACAAGATCCTGCGCCGCCACTGGCAGGCGGTCGGCGCGCGCTATGGCATCGTTGCGCCCAAGGGCTTTGGCGCAGACATGTTGATCGCCAAGTGGTGGCGCACACCCATGCACAGCGTGCAGCAGAGGCTGCCCCCGGACTTCCCCCAGCAGGTAGCGCAGCCCATCTTCGACGGTGTCATCCAGGCCGCTGAACGCTTGGGTTGGGTGCATGAGTGAACGAGCCCGTGCGAACGACGCACAGAGGGTGTCATCGCTCGCTGAGGCATGTGCAGGGTGTGGCCAAGTCGTGCAGGCCTTGAGGCGCACGCGTCAACCCTCCGGCAGCTTGGCCACTACCTTGATCTCAAACTGAAACCCGTACAGCCAGGTCACCCCGATACCGGTGAGCGTGGGGTAGGGCGCCTCGCCCCAGAACTCGGGCACGATGCCCCAGACGGTTTCGAAGTTCGCCTCCGGGTTCACCACAAACATCGTCACATCCACCACGTTATCAAACGTGCAGCCTGCGGCCTGCAATACGGCGTTGAGGTTGTCGAATGCTAGGCGTACTTGCGATGACAAATCGGGCTCGGGCGATCCGTCGGGGCGGCTGCCTACCTGCCCTGATACGAACAGAAAGCCGTTGGCGCGCACGGCGGGCGAATAGCGGTTGCGCTCGTACAGCGCTTGGCGCCCGGCAGGGAATACGACATCACGTGGGGTCATCGAAAGGTCTTTCATCAGTGAGTTGCCTCGCGGGGCGGCTCGGTTTTCGGTCTTGGCACTGTAGAAGTGCGCGCTGCCGCGATCAACGGGCAACTTTGGCCACCACTGTTCCTAGAATCCAAACAATTGCTTGGCCGCCCCGGCAAGCGCCGCGCAGTTGCGGCGTCCCAGTGCGGCAGCACCGGAGTCTCGATGGACCGATTTGACGCAATGCAGGCCTTCGCCCGCGTGGTGGAGTCAGGCAGCTTCACCAAGGCCGCGCACACCCTGCACATGAGCCGCACCACCGTGACCCAGCTGGTGCAGCAGCTCGAAGCGCGTCTGCGGGTGCGCTTGCTGCACCGCACCACACGCCGCGTGCAGGTCACTGCTGACGGAGCGGCCTACTACCAGCGCGTGGCGCGGCTGCTGGCCGATCTGGAGGACGCCGAGACGAGCCTGTCTACGGCCGCCGCCGCGCCCCGCGGCCGTTTGCGGGTGGATGTGCCCAGTCCTCTGGCGCGGCTGATCCTCATTCCCGCGTTGCCCGCCTTCCATGCGCTCTACCCCGACATCCAAATCCATCTGGGCGTCAGCGATCGGCGGGTGGACCTGGTGGGCGACAACGTCGATTGCGTGGTGCGTGGTGGCACCATTACCAACCCCTCGCTCATTGCCCGGCAGGTGGGCGACCTGGTCCTGGGGGTGTATGCAGCACCCGTCTATCTGCAGCGCGCGGGCACGCCCCCACACCCGCAGGCGCTGCAGGGGGCGCAGCACCACACGGTGGGTTTTTTGTGGGAACGCACGGGCCAGCCGTTGCCAATCGCCATGCGCCGGGGCGAAGAGCAAGTGCACATCCAAGGCCACTATTGGTGCGCGGTGGACGATGGAAATGCCTACCTGGCAGCCGGCTTGGCGGGCATGGGTGTGTTGTGGCTGCCCGACTACATGGCCACAGGCCCAGTGGCCGCTGGCGATTTGGTGCATCTTTTCTCCGACTGGCAGATGGAGCCATTGCCGCTGTTCGTGGCGTACCCGCCGCACCGTCATGTCAGTGCCAAGCTGCGTGTGTTCATTGACTGGGTGGCGGCGCTGCTAGCGCAGCAGGCACCTGTGGTCGCGGCGGGGAGTCGGATTTTGCTATAAATTAAATAGCGTTCAGCGCTTTCTATATGGGCGCGAGAGGCCAGTTTGGTCCTGCGCTGCCGGCGCTGTTCCGCAGCGTGGCTCTGTGACAAGCCGAGCCCTATGTGGCGCTGCGCTGCTGCAGTCTCGTGCGCTCGGTTTTTCAGCGCATCATCCTACAAAGGCAAAAAGCGGGAGGGCGGTATCGTTGAAACCCTTCAGAAGCCGCCCATGATGACCCCCAAAGTGCTCCTCGTTGAGGACAACGCCACCATTCGCGCTACTTTGGTTCCTGCACTGCAGGAGCTGACAGGAGCGCGGGTGGTGGCAACCGCCGACTGCGCGAAGGACGCGCTCGCGGCGTTGCGCCAAGTGGATTGGAACGTCTTGGTGCTGGACCTTTTTCTGCGTGAGAGCACAGGTTTTGATGTGTTGGCCCAGATGCCCGAGGAGGCGGCAGGGCGCAAGGTGTTCGTGCTCACGAACTACGCCACCGGAGAACTGCGTGAAGCCTGCTTGCGGATGGGTGCGGACGTGGTCTTTGACAAATCCACCGAGCTTGATGAGTTCTTTGCCGCGTTCGTGGAGTGACCGCGCAGTGGCTTCGTCAGAGTTGCAGTTGGGTTTGCGAAAACATCGAGCGTTGCTGGCCAGTCCCGCATTCGCTCACATAGTCTTGCAGTGCCAGCAGCGCGCGCCCGTCAGGGGTCAGCCCATGAACAGCGGCACCGTTTTCGCCGGAGGAAGTGGTGTAGAACTCCCCGCTCACCAGCCCCTTTTCGTGCAGCTGCTTGAAAAGAGCAACCTCTCGGGATTCACGCAGCACCATAGGTCCGGTGGAGCCCGCAATGGCCCTGAGCAACTTGGTATCCATGATTTACTTTCATTGGCCGCCCATGTGCGGCGAAACTGGTAATCCAAAGCGTGTGCCAAGGCGCTGAAGACGCGAAGTGCCACTCTACGCGGGTGTCCGTGAAAGTATTGTGTGAAAAAGTATCTTGATTGTTAACTGCGCCCATCCCAGCGACCGTGGCGCGGTGAAAACGAATATCCACGCGGGTTTACGTTGGGCTGCTCAAGGAATGGATGTGCGCCCGAAGGGAATAGCCCACTTATATGAAGGGTCTTGGCGGTCCACTGCCTTCTACCGCGGCCTGCCCTGAAGCCTCCAGCAAAATGCGCTGGGAGCACGGTGGTTGCACCGGGCGAGGCCAAAGCGGCTCCCGGCCACAGCCGAGGTGGCGTCTTTCTACAGCGAGGCGTACACCAGTGCCGGGAACAGTTCACACAGGTACTCGAGCTGCCCCGGAGCTTGGGTGAGGAGCACCGCAAACAGGTCTTCTGCCGGGTCAACAAAGAAAAAGGTGCCCCCCATGCCGCTCCAGCTGTAGTGGCCCGCGCAGCCGGGCCGGGTGGCATGACCGACGGCCGTGCGCACCGCCACACCGAGTCCAAATCCATAACCAGTGGGCAATATGCCCCCCGCCCGTGGCAGAGGGCCGATATGGTCTGCGGTCATGAAGTCCACCGTGGCGCGGCTGACCAGACGCACAGGGCCCGTAGCGGTATCGACGGCGCCCCGGCCCAGCAGAAGCTGCAGGAACCGGGCGTAGTCGCCTGCAGTAGAGACAAGGCCGCCCCCGGCAGACTCAAAAGCGGGCGCTTCGCTCACGTCAATGAGGGTGACACCGGCGCCGGTTTGCGGGTCGCGGGCAAAAGGCTCCGCCAGCCGGTGGTGGCTGGCAGCAGGGGCGAAGAAGCCGGTGTCAGCCATGCCCAGCGGCTCGAAGATGCGCTGCCGCAGCACCTGTCCCAGGGGCGCGCCTTCGATCACTTCGATGACGGCGCCCAGCACATCGGTAGCGCGGCTGTATTCCCAGCAGGTGCCGGGCTGGTGCAGCAGGGGCAGAGGGCCCAGCGCAGCGGCCAGTTGCTGGTTGTTGTGCCTGCGCGAGCCCACCCGGGCGCTGCGGTACTGCTCGGCAATGGGGCCTGTGTCCCACGCGTAGCCCAGGCCAGCCGTGTGGCGCAGCAGGTCGTGCACTGTCGCCTCGCGCGTGGCTGGCAGGAGGGTGCCAGTGGCAGCGTCGTACACCTGCTGCCCTTTGAAAGACGGCAGATAGCGCGATACCGGGTGCGCCAGCAGCAGACGCCCCTCTTCCATCAGCATCAGTGCGGCGAGCGACGCGATCGGCTTGGTCATCGAGTAGATGCGAAACACCGTGTCGAGTGCCATGGCTGGTGCCTCGCTTGCGGCCTGCCCGGCCGCGTCCGCAGGGTTGGCGGGGCGTTGCAGGCCAACAGCCTCCTGCAGTACCGTCTGCCCCCGGTGTTGCACCAAGGCCACCGCACCGGGCAGCACCCCCCGGTGGACGTGGTCGAGTAAAACGCTGCGCACGCGCGCCAGGGCGGTGGGGTTCATGAGGCTCCCGATGGCTTGGTCTGAAGGCCCCATTTTGCATGGCCTGTTGCTCTGCAGCAGGCTGTGCGGTTCAGGATTGCTGGTTCGGCTGTTTTTCGACAAAAAAGGGCTGCGACGCCCTGTTTATAAGCGCAGGCAGCTTCTATTTCGATAGCGAATCAGATCCGCAGGCCTGGGCGCCAGTTGCGCACGCAGCATCCGCCTCTTCACCCTTGTCGGGTTTGGCGCTGGGGGCTGGCGCCATTTCAAGCTGCATCATGATCATGTTGACCAGCGTGTGCACAGTGGGCCGCCCGGTCTCTATCACGTACGTGGCTGTTTCGCGGTACAGCGCGTCGCGCTGGGCGTACAGCTCGCGCAGTCGCTGCAGCGGGTTGTCTACCTGCAGCAACGGCCGGGTGCGGTCATGTTTGACACGCTTGAAGATTTCTTCGGGCGAGGCGCGCAGGTACAACACATTGCCAAACTGGCGGAGCACCTCCCGGTTCTCAGGCCGCAGCACCGCCCCGCCGCCCGTGGACAGCACCATGCCGCCGGGCCGCGCCGTCATGTCGGCAAGCACTTGCGCCTCCAGGTCCCGAAAGCGCGCTTCTCCTTCGGCTTCAAAGAAACTGCGGATGCTGGTTTTCAGCACCTGCTCAATCTGGTGGTCCAGGTCAATGAACGGAACCCTGAGCCGAGCGGCCAGCTGCCTGCCCACGGTGGATTTGCCCGAGCCGGGCATGCCGACCAGTGCACAGCGAATCTGCATACATCTCCTGTTTGCCCAACTGAACTGGGGCCAGAGTTTAAGGCGCTGACCACTGCAACGGCTTGGCCAGACAGGCGCCGCAACCTTCTCGCCGTGCAGCGTGCGCAAAAACAGCTGCTTACAAGGTTTACCGGGCAGCGGCGTCGTGAGGCGCGAAGGCTGTGTACCTTTGAACCATCCAGATGCGGCCGCGTGGCGGCCTGCCAGAGCAAAGGAACAACCATGCAGAAAAACACCCTACTTACCCTCCCCACAATGCCCATGGCGGTATCCGGGGCGGCCCCCGCATCGCTCAAGTGGATGTGGGTCGCCATCGGCGGCCTGGGCGCTTGCGTGGTGGCATTGGCGACCATTTTGGTCATGGAGCACCGCGGGGCGCCTCCGGCAGACCTGCCCGCGCCGTTGGCGGTGGCCCCCTCTGCCTTGACGGCGCCCGCCGCCGCGTCTTCGCTGCAGCCGCTGCAGGGCAGCGTGCCCAGTGCTGGGTTTGCGCCGCAGGCAGCACCGTCGGTTGCCGGTCATCAGCGTGCACCAGCCCCCGCGTGGCCAGCGCAAGGCCAAGCCAGCACAGACGAGGGCCGGCAGACGGCAGGCACCCCCGTGGCACAGCGCTCGGTGAACATCTGCAAGACCTGCGGCCAAGTGGAATCGGTGCAGGCCATTGAGCAGGCCGCACCTGCCACCGGGGTGGGCGCCGTAGCCGGCGGGGTGCTGGGCGCCGTGGTGGGCAACCAGATCGGCAAGGGCAACGGCCGCACCGCTGCCACAGTGCTGGGGGCCGTGGGCGGGGGCTATGCGGGTCATCAGATCGAAAAACGCACCCGCACCCAGACCACTTACCAAGTGCGCGTGCGCATGGAAGATGGCTCCAGCCGGGTCTTCACCCGCTCGCAGCCGCCAGCAGTAGGCACACCCGTGGTGCTGCAGGGCAAGGGCTTTCGGGTGGCGGACGAACGCGCCATGCCCCAGGCGCAGCAGCCCCGGCCGCAGTACCAGACGGTGTCGCAGCCCGGTTACGTGGCCATGCAGTGAACGCTGCCTGACACAGGGCCGTGGGCCGCACGAGCGACCGCCTTTTGCGTTGCGCAAGAAAAAAGGGAGCCCACGGGCTCCCTTTGGTTTGGTGGCGTTGCCAGCGCTTATTTTTCGACGAAGGCGCGCTCGACCACAAAGTCGCCGGGCGTGCTGGTGTTGCCTTCTTCAAAGTCGCGCTTTTCCAGCATGACTTTCAAGTCCGCCAGCATGGCGGGGCTGCCGCACAGCATCACGCGGTCGGTCAGCGGGTTGAGCGCAGGCAGGCCGATGTTGGCAGGGAAGGTGCCGTTTTCGATCAGGTCGGTGATGCGGCCCTGATTGCGGAAGGGCTCGCGCGTCACCGTGGGGTAGTAGACCAGCTTGTCCCTGACGATTTCGCCCAGCAACTCGTGGTTGGGCAGCTCTTTCTCGAACAGGTCTTGGTAGGCCAACTCGTTCACCTCGCGCACGCCGTGCACCACGATCACTTTCTCGAAGCGCTCGTAGGTTTCAGGGTCGCGCACGATGGACAGCCAGGGCGCCAAGCCCGTGCCGGTGCCGATCAGGTACAGGTTCTTGCCGGGCAGCAGGTAGTCGATCAGCAGCGTGCCGGTGGGCTTCTTGCCGACGATGATGGTGTCGCCCACCTGAATGTTCTGCAGGCGCGAGGTCAGCGGGCCGTCTGGCACCTTGATCGACAGGAACTCCAGGTGCTCTTCCCAGTTGGGGCTGGCGATCGAATAGGCGCGCAGCAGCGGCTTGCCGTCCACCTTCAGGCCGATCATGGTGAAATGGCCGTTGGAAAACCGCAGAGCAGGGTCGCGGGTGGTGGTGAAGCTGAAAAGACGGTCGGTCCAGTGGTGAACGGTCAGAACGCGTTCTTCGAGAAAGGCACTCATGGTTTCTTGCAAAGATGAGAATCAGGGAGCCGCCGCCAGACGCTGGCGGAACAAAGGAGCTTGGCTGGCGCGTGTACAAGAGGCCGCAACGCCTTTGGCTAGCAGGCAAACCCATCTATTGTCAGGCAAATGGGCGCGCGGGTACATTGTCGGCCCTCAAGCCTTTGATTCAAACGAAAGAAAAGTCATGCCCATATGCACCGCATTGCTCAGAACCTGGACGCCACTGTTGGGCCTGAGCCTGTTGGCAGGCTCGGCATATGCGCAGAGCACCTACAAAATCGGTGAAATCAACAGCTACAAGGCCCAGCCCGCATTTCTGGAACCCTACAAGAAGGGGATGGAGCTGGCGGTGGAAGAGGTCAATGCCGCAGGCGGCATAGCGGGGCGCAAGATTGAGCTGATCGTGCGGGACGACAACGCCAACCCCGGCGACGCCGTGCGCGCCGCCGATGAGCTCCTGGCCCGCGAAAAGGTGGACGTGCTGATGGGCAGCTTCCTGTCGCACGTGGGTTTGGCGCTGACCGACTTTGCCCGCCAGAAAAAAGTGTTCTTCCTGGCCGCCGAGCCGCTCACCGACAAGATCGTGTGGGAGAACGGCAACCGCTACACGTATCGCCTGCGCGCGTCCACCTACATGCAGGTGGCCATGCTGGTGCCCGAGGCCGCGGCGCTCAAGAAAAAGCGCTGGGCCATCGTCTACCCCAACTACGAATATGGCCAGTCGGCTGCCGCCACGTTCAAGCGGCTGCTCAAGCAGGCCCAGCCCGACGTGGAATTTGTGGCCGAGCAGGCGCCGCCGCTGGGCAAGGTGGACGCAGGCAGCGTGGTGCAGGCCCTGGGCGACGCCAAGCCCGATGCCATCTTCAACGTGCTGTTTGCCGCCGACCTGTCGCGCTTTGTGCGCGAGGGCAACACGCGCGGCCTGTTCCAGGGGCGCGAGGTGGTCAGCCTGCTCACCGGCGAGCCCGAATACCTGGACCCGCTCAAGAACGAAGCCCCCAATGGCTGGACCGTGACGGGCTACCCCTGGTACGGCATCAACACGCCCGAGCACCAGGCGTTTTTGAAGGCCTACCAGGCCAAGTTCAAGGACCACCCGCGCCTGGGCTCGGTGGTGGGCTATTCGGCCGTGCAGTCGCTGGCTGCCGGCATGCGCAAGGCGGGCGGGGCCGATACCGAAAAGCTTATCGCCGCCTTCAAAGGGCTCGAGCTGATCTCTCCTTTCGGCCCCATTCGCTACCGGCCAGAAGACAACCAGTCCACCATGGGCGCCTTTGTGGGCAAGACCCGCAACGACGGCGGCAAGGGCGTGATGGTGGACTTTCGCTATGCCTACGGTGCACGCTTTCAGCCCAGCGCTGAGGAAGTCAAAAAGCTGCGCCCCGCAGACTGAGTGCCACGGGCGCCCCGCGTGGGGCGCCTTCATCGACCTGACCCCCAACACGCCCTGCAACGGATCCATCTCTGTGAGCTTCTCCGGTCTGGTCGTTCAACTGCTCAACGGGCTGGCGTCCGCCTCGTCGCTGTTCCTGGTGGCGGCGGGGCTGTCGCTCATCTTCGGCGTCATGCGCATCGTCAACTTCGCGCATGGCTCGTTCTTCATGCTGGGCATCTACCTGGCCTACACGCTGGTCGAACGGCTGGCGCCTGCGGTGGGTTTCTGGCCCGCGCTGCTGCTGGCGCCCGTGGCCACCGGCCTGCTGGGTGCGGTGGTCGAGGTGGTGCTGCTGCGCCGCATCTACCGCGCGCCCGAGCTGTTTCAGTTGCTGGCCACGTTTGCGCTGGTGCTGGTCATCAAAGACGCCGTGCTGTGGGCCTGGGGGCCTGAAGAGCTGTTTGGCCCGCGTGCGCCGGGGCTGGAGGGTGCGGTGCCCATCCTGGGCCGGCAGTTCCCGCTGTACGACCTGTTTTTGATGGCCGTGGGCCCGGTGGTGCTGGGCCTGCTGTGGCTGCTGCTGCACCGCACACGCTGGGGCACGCTGGTGCGTGCTGCCACGCAAGACCGTGAAATGGTGGGCGCCCTGGGTGTCAACCAGGCCTGGCTGTTTACCTCGGTGTTTGCGCTGGGCGCGCTGCTGGCCGGGCTGGCCGGTGCGCTGCAGCTGCCGCGCGAGCCCGCCCACCTGGAGATGGATTTGCTCACCATCGGCGCTGCGTTTGTCGTGGTGGTGGTCGGTGGCATGGGCTCCATCACAGGGGCGTTTTTCGCGGCGCTGCTGATAGCCGAGCTAAAGGCCCTGTGCATCTGGATCGGGCTGGTCGAGGTGGCGGGCGTGAGCCTGTCGCTGTCCAAGATGACGCTGGTGGTGGAATTTGTGGTGATGGCCGTGGTGCTGGTGTGGCGCCCCTGGGGCCTGCTGGGCCGCCCGCAAGCGGCGGTGCGCGCACTGGCCCATGCCGAGGCACCCTTGCGCCCCGCCAGCGCGGATTTGCGAAGGCTGGGCTGGGCCGTGCTGGCGTTGCTGGCGCTGGTTCCGCTGGTGGCGGGCGCGTATCCCTACCTGCCCGTGCTGCTGGTCGATGTGCTGGTGGCGGCACTGTTTGCCAGCAGCCTGCACTTCATCATGGGCCCGGGCGGGCTGCATTCGTTCGGGCATGCGGCGTACTTTGGGTTGGGCGCGTACGCGGCGGCCCTGCTCGTGCGCAGCGCCGGCGTACCGATGGAGCTGGTGCTGCTGCTGGCCCCGCTGGCCGCGGGCCTGGGCGCGCTGCTGTACGGCTGGCTGTGCGTGCGCCTGTCGGGCGTGTACCTCACCATGCTCACGCTGGCGTTCGCGCAAATCACCTGGGCGCTGTGCTACCAGTGGGATGCCGTGACGGGCGGCAGCAACGGCATCACAGGCGTGTGGCCTGCTGCGTGGCTGGCCAGCCCGCTCGCGTACTACGGCCTCACGCTGGTGGTGGTGGTAGCCGCCGTGCTGCTGCTGCGCCGCATGCTGCTGGCACCGTTTGGCCTGGCGCTGCGCGCCGCCCGCGACTCGGCCCTGCGCGCCGATGCGCTGGGGGTGGACGTGCGCCGCCTGCAGTGGGCCGCCTTTGTGGTGGCCGGGGTGATGGCGGGGCTGGCGGGGGCGCTGTATGTGTTTTCCAAAGGCAGCATCTCGCCCGAGGGGCTGTCGGTAGGCAAGTCGGTTGACGGGCTGGTAATGGTGTTGCTGGGCGGCGTGCAAACCCTGTCGGGCCCGCTGGTGGGCGCGGCCGTGTTCACCTGGCTGCACGACACCTTGGCCCGCAACACCGACTATTGGCGCGCCGTGCTGGGCGGCACCATGCTGCTGCTGGTGCTGCTGTTTCCGCAGGGGCTGGCAGGGGCCGGGCAGCAGCTGGCCCAGTGGTGGCACGCGCCGCGCGCAAGGCAGGGGGGCGCACATGGCTGAAGCGCTGCAACCGCTGCTGCGTGTAGCGGGCCTGTGCCGCGCCTTTGGCGGCGTGCAGGCGGTCGACCAGGTGGGCTTTGCGCTGGCTGCGGGCGAGATGCTGGCCCTCATCGGCCCCAACGGCGCGGGCAAGTCCACCACCTTCAACATGGTGGGTGGCCAGCTCAGGCCCGATGCCGGGCAGGTGCTGCTGGGCGGGGTGGACATCACCGGCCAGCCGCCGCGCGCCATCTGGCGCCACGGCGTGGGCCGCACCTTTCAGATCGCCGAAACCTTTGCATCGTTGACCGCGCTGGAAAACGTGCAGATGGCGCTGCTGTCGGCCGACCGCAGCATCTACCGCTTCTGGCGCCCCGCAGGCCAGCACCGCCGCTTCGATGCGCTGGCCCTGCTGGAGCAGGTGGGCATGGCCGCGCAGGCAGAGCGGCCCTGCAGCGCGCTGGCCTACGGCGACATCAAGCGCGTGGAGCTGGCCCTGGCGCTGGCCCATGCGCCGCGCCTGCTGCTGATGGACGAGCCCACCGCCGGCATGGCCCCGGCCGAGCGGCAGGCGCTGATGGCGCTCACGCGCCAGATCGCGCGCGAGCGCCGCATGGGCGTGCTGTTTACCGAGCACAGCATGGACGTGGTGTTTGGCCACGCCGACCGCGTGCTGGTGCTGGTGCGCGGCCGCCTGCTGGCCGAAGGCACGCCCGAGCAGATCCAGGCCGATGCGCGCGTGCAGCAGGCCTACCTGGGCACCGGGTTCGAGGCAGCCGAGGAGGCCCTGTGATGAGCGACACCGCCACCATCGCATCCATCGCGCCCGCTACTCCCGCTACTCCCGCTACGGTTCCCACCCCCGTGCTGCAGGTGCAGTCGCTCAACGCCTGGTACGGCGCGGCGCAGATCCTGTTTGACGTATCGCTGCACGTAGGCCGCGGCGAGGTCGTGGCCCTGATGGGGCGCAACGGTGCGGGCAAGTCCACCACGCTCAAGGCCATCATGGGCATGGTGGCGCGGCGGGGCGGCGTGCAGTTTCTGGGGCACCCCATTGACCGCAGCGAGCCGCACCACATCGCCCGCCTGGGCCTGGGCTACGTGCCGGAAGACCGCCGCATCTTCACCGACTTGACGGTGCTGGAAAACCTGCAGGTGGGCCGCCAGAGCCCGCGCCGCTGGCCCGATGGCGCGCCCGCCCCCGAGTGGACGCCCGAGAAGCTGTTTGCGCTGTTCCCCAACCTGGGCGAGATGCCCCAGCGCCCCGGCGGCCGCATGAGCGGCGGCGAGCAGCAGATGCTGACTGTTGCCCGCACCCTCATGGGCCAGCCGCTGCTGGTGCTGCTGGATGAGCCGTCGGAAGGCGTGGCGCCGCTCATCGTGCAGCAGATGGCCCGCACCATCCGCGCGCTCAAGGCGCAGGGCGTGAGCGTGCTGCTGAGCGAGCAAAACCTGCCCTTCGCCCAGGCCGTGGCCGACCGCGCCTACCTCATCGAGCAGGGCCAAATTGCCCACCATGGCCGCATGGCCGATGTGGTGGGCAACGCTGAAATCCGCAAAACCTACCTGGGGGTGTAAGGCTCGGCGCATTGCCGCCGCGTCAGAACGTGACCTTGACCGAGGGTGCGCTTCGCTTCGCATCGCCGTGGAACACGGCTTCTATGTTGTTCCCGTCTGGGTCCAGTACAAATGCGGCGTAGTAGCCGGGGTGGTAGATGCGCTCACCCGGTGCCCCGTTGTCCAGCCCGCCGTTGGCCAGCGCAGCCTTGTAGAACGCATGAACCATGTCGCGGTCCTGCGCCTGAAAGGCCAGGTGGACCCGGCCGGTGAGCCGGCCTTGCGCTGCTGCGCTGTCGGCGGTCGAGACGAACAGTTCGTCAGCCCAGAAGTAACTCTCGACGGCACCACCCATGGGCACATTCAGAGCATTGAAGATGGCGGCATAGAAGGTGTGGCTTGCCGTGAGGTCGCGCACTACCAGCTGGACGTGATCGATGAGCCGGCCGCGGTGCAGTTCCTGGGTTTCCATGGCGTTGTCCTTTCAGCGGCCGTGATGTCATTGGGGGGCGTGCAGGCCCACGCGGTTGCCGTCGAGGTCATGGATGTGCGCAAAAAAGCCCATGCCCGGTGGCAGTGCTTGGCGTGGCAGCGCGATCTTGCCACCCTGTGCCACCACACGTTCCAGCGCGGCGTCCAGCGAGGGCGATGCATCCAGGTACACCACCGTGCCTTGCCCGCTGGGCTGCGCAGCGGCGGTGCCTGTCATCAGTGCACCACCCACACCCGCGCTCTGGTTGTAGGCAAAAATCGCCAGCTCGCATTGTGGGCCCATCACCTCGCGTCGCATGCTTTGGCCCAGCACCGCTTCGTAAAAAGCCTGGGCGCGGTCGATGTGGGGCGTAGGGATTTCAAACCAGGTGATGGCGTTGTTCATGGGGACCTCCTTTGCGTCAAAGCGCGTGATGAAAAATGCGAGACCGCATGGTGCTGCGCCCCTGCTGACACCGCCATGTCAGCAGCCTGTTGGCGTGGGCGATCCCCGGATCAGCGGCGCCAAGCGTTAGAGACCTGTGCCCGGAAAGCCAGGGGTGACATTCCCGCATCCCGCGTGAAGGGCCGCGTGATACGCCAGATTGGCATAACCCAGCGTGTAGGCGATGCGGGCCATGCCCCAGTGCGTGCAGGCCAAGTTGCGCCGCGCATCGCGCCCCAGCCGTGCCTTGATCAGCCACTGGGCCGAAACGTCGGTGGTGGCGCGCGCCACCCTGCCCAGCCAACTGGCGATCAGGCTAAGCAACACTGGCACTGGCACTGGCACTGGCACTGGCACTGGCACTGGCACTGGCACTGGCACTGGCCTTTGGTTTTTGGGTAAACGTGCCTATTAGCGACCTACCTCAGACGCTTTTCCTTCCCCACCCGTTCGGGCTGAGCCTGTCGAAGCCTTGCACGCACGCGCCAAGCCCTGGCTTCGACGGGCTCAGCCCGAACGGATGGAGTGGTATCTGAGACAAGTAACCAGTCAGGTAAACGTGGCTCCAGCGCGCGTTAAACAAGCGCCAGGCGCTATCAAAAATGGAGTGATTTCTAGCAGCCGACGTGGTCCTGCACCACCTGGGCTAGCCAGTCCATCACCACCCGCACGCGCTGGGACAGGTGGCGGCGGTGGGCGTACAGCAGCGTCACCGCCATGGGCGGGGCGGGGTGGCCGGGCATTACCTCCACCAGCAAGCCCCGGTCGATCAGCTCCTGCACCCCCAGCAGGGGCGCCTGGATCAGCCCCAACCCCGCGGTGCAAGCGCCCAGGTACGCTTCCGCGCTGTTCACCGTGATCCGGCCCGACATGGGGTGGTAGCGAGGCTCGCCACCTTCCAGGGTTTCAAACCCCTGGGACCGGGTGCCTAGGGTGCTGACGTAGTGCACCAGTTCGTGCCGGGCCAGGTCCTCCAGCGTGTGGGGCGTGCCCATGCGCGCCAGGTAGGCCGGGCTGGCGCAGGTGGCCACGCGCACCTGGCCAAGGGGCCGCGCCACGAGGCCCGCTTCGGCCACGGGGCCCACGCGGATCACGCAGTCAAAGCCCTCGCGCACCACATCCACGCGCCGGTCGGTGCTGCTCAGCTCCACCTCCAGCAGCGGGTGGCGCTGCAGAAATTCGGGCAGGCGCGGCAGCACCAGCTGGCGGGCCACGCCGGTGGACATGTCGATGCGCACCCGCCCGCGCAGCGCGCTGCCCTCGGGCTGGTGGAACATGGTCTGCAGCTCGTCAACATCTGCCAGCAGGTCCTTGCAACGCTCCAGATACGCCTGCCCGTCTTGCGTGAGCTGCACGCGCCGCGTGGTGCGGTGCAGCAGGCGCGTGCCCAGTTGGGCTTCCAGCTGCTGCACAGCCAAGGAGACACTGGCCTTGGGGATGCCCAGCACCTGTGCGGCCTGCGTGAAGCTGGCCAGCTCTGCCACGCGGGTAAAGATCTGCATGCGGTCCAGAGGGTTCATTGGTGGGTTTGATTGGACAATGAATCCAATTTTGCGCTATTTATTTGAGTGCAGCGGTTCAATAAAGTCACATCCAGCCCGTCACACGGTGTGACGGCCCCGGCTTTCAAGGACCACGCCATGACTTCCTCCATCCCTTCCTCCTTCCCCATCCTGCTCATCACCGGCGGCAGCCGGGGGCTGGGCCGTAGCGCCGCGCTGGCGGCTGCCCGCACCGGCATTGACGTGGTGCTGACCTACCGCGAGCAGGCCGCCGAGGCCCAGGCCGTGGTGGCCGAGATCGAAGCCCTGGGCCGCCGCGCCGTGGCCTTGCCGCTGGACGTGGGCGATGTGCGCAGCTTCGAGGGCTTTGCCGTCCAACTGACGCAAGCGCTGCAGGCCCGCTGGCAGCGCGAGCGCTTTGACTTCCTGGTGAACAACGCGGGCATGGGGGTGCACGCGCCCATCACCGACACCACCGAGGCGCAGTTCGACGCGCTGGTGAATGTGCACCTCAAGGGCGTTTTCTTCCTCACTCAGCGTTTGCTGCCGCTGATGAATGACGGCGGCCGCATCCTCAACCTGTCGTCAGGCCTGGCCCGCTTTGCGCTGCCGGGGTATGCGGCCTATGCGGCCATGAAGGGTGCCGTGGAGGTGCTCAGCCGCTACCTGGCCCAAGAACTGGGCCCACGCGGCATCGCAGTGAACGTGGTGGCGCCCGGCGCCATTGAAACCGACTTCGGCGGCGGCGCGGTGCGCGACAACGCGCAGCTCAATGCCTTCATTGCCGGGCAGACGGCCCTGGGCCGCGTGGGGGTGCCGGACGACATTGGCCCGCTGGTGGCGGCCCTGCTGCAGCCTGCCACGCGCTGGGTGAATGCGCAGCGCGTGGAAGCCTCGGGCGGCATGTTCCTCTGAAGCGCCCTGGGGACTGAGCTTGCGCGCTCCTACCCTGGTGCATTCAGGCCCCGCCGGTACTGCACTGCCTCGGCCACGTGGCTGACTTCCGTGTGCTTGGCGCCTGCCAGGTCGGCAATGGTGCGCGCCACCTTCAGCGCCCTGTGCGTGCTGCGGGCCGACCAGCCCAAACGCGCGGCCGTGGTGTTGAGGAACTTGGCGGCGGTGTCCTGGAGGTGCAGATGCTCATCAATGGCCTGGCCCTGCAGCGCCTGGTTGGTGCTGCCCTGGCGGGCCATGGCACGGGCGCGGGCTTGCACCACACGCTCGCGGATGGCAGCGGTGTCCTCACCCGGCGGGGCCTTGAGCAGCTGATCGGCGGGCAGAGCGGGCACCTCCACATGCAGATCTATGCGGTCGAGCAGGGGCCCGCTGAGCTTGCCCTGGTAGCGCGAGACTTGGTCAGGCGTGCAGCGGCAGGCGCGCTGGCTGGAGCCGAGAAAGCCGCAGGGGCATGGGTTCATTGCGGCCACCAACTGAAAACGGGCCGGAAAATCGGCCCGCTGCGCGGCCCGCGAAATGGTGATGTGTCCCGTCTCCAGCGGCTCGCGCAGCGCTTCGAGCGCGGCTCGCGGAAATTCAGGAAGCTCATCGAGGAACAAGACGCCTTGGTGGGCCAGCGAGATTTCGCCGGGCTTTGGAGGCGACCCTCCGCCCACCAGCGCCACCGCCGATGCCGTGTGGTGCGGCTGCCCTGTAGGGCGCACGCCCCAGCGGCTGGGGTCAAAGCGCCCGGCCAGGCTTGCCACGGCGGCGCTCTCCAGCGCTTCGGTCACCGTCATGGGCGGCAGCAGGCCAGCGAAGCGCTGGGCCAGCATCGACTTGCCGGAACCCGGGGGGCCCAGCATCAACACGCTGTGCCCGCCAGCGGCGGCAATCTCCAGCGCCCGCTTGGCAGCAGCCTGGCCTTTCACATCGGCCATGTCGGGGCCGGAGGCAACTGCGGCCAGCGGCGTGGGCTGCAGGCGGCACCAGCCGTCGTTGTCCACCTCTGTCTCGCCGCCAGCGGTGCTGCCGGGCGGCAAGAAGGCGCGCACCACGTCCAGCAGATGGCGGGCGCGCACCACCTGTGCGTCGGGCACCAGGGCGGCTTCTTCGGCGCTGCCGGGGGGCAGCACCATCTGCACACTGATGTGCTGTGCCGCCAACGCCAAGCTGGTGGCCAGCGCACCGCGCACTGGGCGCAACTCTCCCGACAGCGACAGCTCGCCCGCAAATTCATAGCCCTGCAGCCGTTGCGCGTCCACCTGCCCGCTGGCGGCCAGAATGCCCAGGGCAATCGGCAAGTCAAAGCGCCCTGAATCCTTGGGCAAATCGGCAGGGGCCAGGTTCACCGTGATGCGTTTGTTGTGCGGAAATTCCAGCCCCGCGTTCTGCAGGGCCGAACGCACGCGTTCACGCGCTTCCTTCACTTCTACATCGGCCAGACCCACCAGCGTGAAGCTGGGCAGCCCGTTGGCCAGATGCACTTCAACGGTGACGGCCGGGGCCTGGAGCCCCAGAAGGGCGCGGCTTTGCACCAACGCAAGACTCATATGTAACTTTCTCCCCAGATGGGTGCGCATTGCGCAGTGTGCCGTCGTAACGGCATGTGTTTGCACCATGCAAGTGCGCTGCGCCAAGCGGCTCGCACCGGTTTGCGCAAACGGTCTGTGGGCGCGGCAGTGCGGGCGATTTGGAGTTGCAACCAGTTGTGGCACGGTCTGTGCTTAAAGCCCTTGTCCCTACTTTGTCCAACCGGAGGAAACATGATTCGCACTTCCATCAAGACCTTGGGCGTTGCCCTTGCTGCGGCGCTGCCCGTGTTGGCCAGCGCGCAGCTCACTGGCAATGTCAGCCTGACCACCAACTACAAATTCCGTGGCCAGGACCAGGACGCCAGCAAGGTCAAGGCCGTCAAGCCTGCGCTGCAAGGTGGTTTTGACTATACCTTTGGCGACAGCGGCTTTTACGTGGGCAACTGGAATTCCAGCGTCGATTGGCTCGCCAGCAATTCGCTGGAGATGGATTTCTACGGCGGCTACAAATTCAAGGCCGGCGACGTGGACCTGGACGTGGGCGCCCTCACCTATGCCTACCCCGGCAACTCGCTGGGCAACACCACCGAGCTGTACGGTGCGGCCACGTTCGGTCCGCTCACTGCCAAGTACTCGCACACCCTCTCCAAGGACTACTTCGGTTTTGCCGGCCACAAGCTGGGCACGGGCCGCAAGGGCACCAACACGGGCTACCTGAACTTCGCGTTCGCGCAGGAAGTCATGCCCAAGGTCACGCTGAAAGCCTCGGTGGGCTTCACCCGCTTTGCCAGCGACATCAAGGACGCCGGCGTGCCGAACTACATGGATTACAGCGTGGGCGGTGCCTACGACTTCGGCAGCGGCCTGTCGCTGGGCGCGGCCGTGGTGGGTGCCAACAAGAAGGACTTCTTCGGTCCGGTCAACAAGTCGCGCGTGATCGTCACGCTTACCAAAAACCTGTAAATCGCCGTGGGCGCGGTGCGTGCCATAGCCGGAGGACATGAACATGAAAATGGTGACAGCCATCATCAAACCCTTCAAGCTCGACGAGGTGCGTGAAGCCCTCTCGGACATCGGGGTGCAAGGCATCACGGTGACCGAAGTCAAAGGCTTTGGGCGCCAAAAGGGCCACACCGAGCTGTACCGCGGCGCCGAGTACGTGGTCGACTTCCTTCCCAAGGTCAAGATCGAGGCCGCTGTGGCCGACGACCTGGTGGACCGCGTGATCGAGGCCATCGAAGGCGCGGCCCGCACCGGCAAGATCGGCGACGGCAAGATCTTCGTGACCCACCTCGAGCAGGTGGTGCGCATCCGCACTGGCGAAACCGGCAAGGAAGCCCTGTAAGGGCCCGCCGCACTACACAGAGAGAAACGCCATGAAAAAACTGCTTGCTTCTTTCGTACTCGGACTGAGCCTGTTGTCTGCGGGCACGCTGTCTCTGGCCCAGGCGCCGGCTGCAGAACCAGCCGCCGCTGCAGCGCCTGTTGCCGCAGAAACCACCCCGGCCGCCTCGCCGGCTGCAACCCCGGCACCAGCGCCGGCCGCCGCCACCGTGGCTCCTGCTGCCGAGGCTGCTGCACCCGCAGCCCCCGTGCCGAACAAAGGCGATACCGCCTGGATGATGGTGGCCACCATCCTCGTGATCCTGATGGTGCTGCCGGGCCTGGCGCTTTTCTACGGCGGCCTGGTGCGCAGCAAGAACATGCTGTCCGTGCTCATGCAGATCATGGTCACGTTCTCGCTGATCACCGTGCTGTGGTTCGTGTACGGCTACAGCCTTGCGTTCACCGAAGGCGGTGCCTTCATTGGCGGGTTTGACCGTCTGTTCATGAAGGGTATCTGGGACAACGCGGCCGGCACATTTGCCAACGCAGCCACCTTCAGCAAGGGCGTGGTGATTCCCGAGATCACGTTCGCCGCCTTCCAGGCCACGTTCGCCGGCATCACCTGTGCGCTGATCGTGGGTGCCTTTGCCGAGCGCATCAAGTTCTCTGCCGTGCTGCTGTTCATGGTGTTGTGGTTCACCTTCAGCTACCTGCCCATTGCCCACATGGTGTGGTTCTGGATGGGTCCCGACGCCTATACCTCCAAGGAAGTGGCCGACGCCATGACGGGCAAGGCCGGTCAGATCTGGCAGTGGGGCGCACTCGACTTCGCCGGCGGCACCGTGGTGCACATCAACGCCGCGGTGGCGGGCCTGGTGGGCGCCTTCATGGTGGGCAAGCGCATTGGCTACGGCAAGGAAGCCATGGCCCCGCACAGCCTGACGCTGACCATGGTGGGCGCGTCCCTGCTGTGGGTGGGCTGGTTTGGCTTCAACGCTGGCTCGGCCCTGGAAGCCAACGGCTTCGCCGCTCTGGCCTTCATCAACACCCTGGTGGCCACGGCCGCTGCCGTGCTGGCCTGGTGCATGGGCGAAGCGTTGATGCGCGGCAAGGCATCCATGCTGGGCGCTGCGTCGGGTGCCGTGGCAGGGCTGGTGGCGGTGACGCCGGCTGCCGGCAACGTCGGCATCGGCGGCGCGCTGGTCATCGGCCTGGTGGGCGGCTTTGCCTGCCTGTGGGGCGTGCATGGCCTCAAGAAAATGCTGGGCGCAGACGACTCGCTGGACGTGTTCGGCGTGCACGGCGTGGGCGGTATCGTGGGTGCACTGCTGACGGGCGTGTTCAACTCCCCCGCCCTGGGCGGCCCCGGCTACGTGGCGGATTGGGTGACGGCCTCGATGGTCACCGCTGCCGACTACTCGATTGCTGCCCAGGTGTGGACACAGGCCAAGGCCGTGCTGCTGACCCTGGTGTGGTCCGGTGTGGTGTCCTTCATCGCCTTCAAGGTGGTTGATCTGGTGGTGGGCCTGCGTGTCTCGGAAGAAGACGAGCGCGAAGGTCTGGACATCACATCGCACGGCGAAACGGCTTACAACCGTTGATGGGGGGACCACCGGCTGCCGTGTCTGGTGGTGCTGCAGCCGCCCCCGTGTTTTCTTAGCGAGAGTCTCCTCAAGAGTTGGGCTCACCCCGCAGGTGGGCCCTTTTTTTGCGCGTCGAAGGCACCAGGACCGATTCCAAGAACCTGCACGGACCTTGTTCAAAAAAATCACGCGGTGCGGTGGCTCGTGCAAACGCCCCAGCCGGTACCATCGTCGCCATGGACCAAGCCCTTGCCCAGATCACCGAGCGCGTGCGTGCCGCCGTTGCAGACCAGACCCCGTTGCGCATCCGCGGCGGGGGGACCAAAGACTTTCACGGCCGGGTGCTGCAGGGCGAGGTGATGGACACCCGTAGGCTGGCAGGCATCACCAGCTACGAGCCCAGTGAACTGGTGGTCACGGCGCGTGCTGGCACGCCCCTGGCCGAGCTGGAGGCCGTGTTGGCCGAAAAAGGCCAGTGCCTGCCCTTTGAGCCGCCGCACTTCGGCCCCGGCGCCACGGTGGGCGGCATGGTGGCAGCGGGCCTTTCGGGCCCTGCGCGTGCCAGCGTGGGTGCGGTGCGCGACTATGTGTTGGGGGTGAGCCTCATCAACGGCAAGGCAGAAGCCCTCACCTTTGGCGGGCAGGTGATGAAGAACGTGGCCGGGTACGACGTGTCGCGCCTCATGGCCGGCGCCTGGGGTACCCTGGGGCTGCTCACGGAAGTGAGCCTCAAGGTGCTGCCCGTGGCCCCGGCCGAGGCCACGCTGCGCTTTGAATGCAACCAGGCCGACGCCCTGCGCAAGCTGCACGCCTGGGGCGGCCAGCCTCTGCCCCTGAACGCCAGTTGCTGGGTGCAAGACGGTGGCGTGGGCACGCTGTATGTGCGCCTGCGCGGTGCCGTGGCCGCAGTGCAGGCTGCGTGCAAAACCATGGGCGGCACCCTTCTGGACAACGCCGCCACCGCGCCCGACTGGTCTGCCTGCCGCGACCACACCTTGCCCTGGTTTGCCCAGCGCGCCCAGCAGCCCGACCTGGCCCTGTGGCGCCTGTCGCTGCCCGCCACGGCGCCCGTGCTGGCGCTGCCTGCGGCCACCCAGCCGCTGGTGGAATGGCATGGCGCCCTGCGCTGGGTGCAGGCCCCGGCCAGTGCGGGTGACGCCTTGCGCGCAGCTGCCGAGGCGGTGGGTGGCAGTGCTTCTATTTTTGTAGCTGCTGGCGCTTATCCAGAAAGCGCTAGCGGCCAATTTGATCCAAAGTCTGCCGCGCTGGCGCAAATCCACGCTCGCGTGAAGCAGGCGTTCGACCCCGCGGGCATCTTCAACCCGGGCCGCCTGGCTGCCGGCTGGTAAAGCGCGCCCATGCGCCACCTGCTCCACCTCACGGGCCACCACCGCACGGTCGCCACCAACCGGGTGCTGGGCCTGTTGCTGGCCTTCAATGCCGGCGCCGTGAATGCGGGCGGCTTTCTGGTGGCGCAGATGTACACCTCCCACATGACGGGCTTTCTCTCGTCATTGGCCGACAACCTGGTGCTGGGCAACATGAAGCTGGTGCTGGGCGCCGTGGGCACGCTGTGGGCCTTCATGTCGGGGGCGGGGAGCACGGCCATTCTGGTCAACTGGGCGCGCCACCACCAGTTGCACGGCACTTACGCGCTGCCGTTGCTGCTTGAAGCCCTCCTCATGCTGCTGTTTGGCCTGGTGGGGGCCATCACGCTGGGCTGGCGCACGCCGTTCGCCGTGCCGCTCACGGTGCTGCTGCTGGCCTACCTCATGGGCCTGCAAAACGCGGTGGTCACCAAAATGTCGTCCGCCCAGATCCGCACCACGCACATGACCGGCGTGGTGACCGATCTGGGCATCGAAATGGGCAAGATGCTGTACTGGAACCGCAGCGGCACTGCGCCCGAGCGCTATGTGCAGGCCAACCGCGAGCGCCTGCGTTTGTTTGCCGGGCTGGCGGTCATGTTTTTGGTGGGTGGGCTGGTAGGTGCTGCCGGCTTCAAGTACGTGGGTTTCATTTTTGTGTTGCCGCTGGCGCTGGTGCTGCTCACCCTGTCGTTGCCCCCCTTGTGGGCTGACCGCAAGAAGCTGCGAGCGCTGCTGTTGCAGCGGCGCGCCGGCCCTCAGCCCGAAGACGCCGCCCCGCCAGGGCCCGACGCGGGCCCCAAGCGCCCCACGCACCCGGCAGAGCCCAGCTAGACCGCCGACCTTCACCGTTATCTCCAGGCACGCTCCATGCAGACCCAACTCGCCCCCGAATACGCAGCCCGCCCCGATGGCCAGGAAGCCGAAGCCATCCTGCGCAAGTGCGTGCACTGCGGCTTTTGCACTGCCACCTGCCCCACCTACCAGCTGCTGGGTGACGAACTGGACGGCCCGCGCGGCCGCATCTACCTCATCAAGCAGGTGCTCGAAGGTGCCGAGCCCACGCGCGCCACGCAGCTGCACCTGGACCGGTGCCTGACCTGCCGCAACTGCGAAAGCACCTGCCCCAGCGGCGTGCAGTACGGCCACCTGGTGGACATTGGCCGCAAGATCGTGGACGAGAAGGTGCCTCGCCCCGTGGGCGAAAAGGCCCTGCGCTGGGCGCTGAAGGAAGGCCTGCCCTCGCCGCTGTTTGCCCCTGCCATGAAGGCCGGGCAGATGGTGCGCGGCTTGCTGCCCGAAGCACTCAAGGCCAAGGTGCCCGCCCCGCGTGATGCCGGTGCGTGGCCCACCCGCGAACACGCGCGCAAGGTCATCATGCTGGCCGGCTGCGTGCAGCCCGCGATGATGCCCAACATCAACACCGCCACCGCCCGCGTGCTCGACGCCGTCGGCGTGCAGTCGGTCATCGTGCCCAAGGCCGGGTGCTGCGGTGCGGTGAAGTTCCACCTCAACGACCAGGAAGGTGGCAAGGCCGAGATGCGCGCCAACATCGACGCCTGGTGGCCCCTGGTGGAGCAGGGCGGGGTGGAAGCCATTGTGATGAACGCCTCGGGCTGCGGCGTGACGGTGAAAGAATACGGCCACCTCTTCAAGGACGACCCGCAATACGCCGCCAAGGCCGAGCGCATCAGCGCCCTCACACGCGACTTGTCAGAACTGCTGCCTGCCATGCTGCCCGAGCTGGCCGCCAAGCTG
The DNA here is from genome assembly GCA_002377855.1 of Acidovorax delafieldii. GTDB lineage: Bacteria > Pseudomonadota > Gammaproteobacteria > Burkholderiales > Burkholderiaceae_C > Acidovorax > Acidovorax delafieldii_A. Next base: position 33,052 of record DFQQ01000005.1, read on the forward strand.
CAGGGCCGTGTGAGCCAGCCTGACACTCTGTACGCCTACCACCCCCCCTGCACGTTGCAGCACGGCCAAAAGCTGCGCGGCGGGGTGGAGGTGCACCTGAACCAACTTGGCTTCAAGCTGCGCGCAGCGCGCAACGAAGCGCACCTGTGCTGTGGCTCGGCGGGCACGTACTCGGTGCTCAACCCCGAGCTGTCGCACCAGCTGCGTGATCGCAAGCTGGGCGTGCTGAACGAGGCCTTTGGCGGGCAGCCGCCAGACATGATCCTGTCGGCCAACATCGGCTGCATCACCCATCTGCAAAGCGGCACCGGAACGCCGGTGCGGCATTGGGTGGAGGTGCTGGACGAGGCGCTGGCGGGCTGACAAGAAGCACGCCTGGGGAGCCGCGTGTGCCCTTCAGGTCCTGCCTTCCCGGGCGGGGTGGGCCGCTCGTCGGCTGGCGCTACGCGGTGGCCGGCTGCGCGTGCGCAGGGCGCCGCCATCTCTTGAATGCAGCTTGGCAGCCAGCGCAACCGCAGCAGCCTGGCGTGCGCTGCGCCGATCCAGCTAGAACTTTCCTTCCTGCTGCGACGCCCAGGCCCGCAGTTCGGCTTCCGGCAGGGGTCGGCTGAAGCGGTAGCCCTGGAACAGGTCGCACCCCGACCGCAGCAGGCGTTCGTGCTGCGCTTGGGTCTCCACCCCTTCGGCCAGGACGCACAGGTCCAGCTGGTGGGCCATGGCCACGATGGCGTCGATCAGCACGGCCGGGCGCTTGCCCTGGCCGCTGTGTTCGGGTGCGTCGATGTCCATGATGAAGGAGCGGTCGATTTTCAGCACGTCGATGGGCAGGCGCTTGAGGTAGGCCAGGCTGGAGTAGCCGGTGCCGAAGTCGTCGAGCGCCAGGCGCACGCCGTGGCGGCGCAACTGGGCCATTTTTTCCAGCGTGGCCTCCAGGTCGTCCACCAGCACGCTCTCGGTCAGCTCCAGCTCCAGCGAGAAGGCACGCAGGCCTACCTGAGCAATCAGGTCCTCGATGCGGCCAATGAAGTCGGCCTCTCGGAACTGGCGCGGGCTCACGTTCACGGCCATGGTCAGCTGCCCCGCCCAGGCGCTGCAGGTCGGGTCGCGTTGCCAGCCGCGCAGGGTGTTGGCGGCTTGCTGCAGCACCCAGTTGCCCAGCGGCACGATCAGGCCGCTGGCCTCGGCTTCGGGGATGAACTGCACCGGTGGCACCAGGCCGCGGCGCGGGTCTTGCCAGCGCACCAGGGCCTCCACGCCTGCCAGGCGGCCTTGGCTGTCCACCTGGGGCTGGTAGTGCAGCAGCAGCGGAGCGGGGCTGGCCTGCAGCGCCAGGCGCAGGTCGCTGCGCAATGCCAGGCGGTCGCTGGCGGCTTCCTGCAGGGCATGGGCAAAAAAGTGCACGCGGCTGTCGCCTGCATCCTTGGCGCGGTGCATGGCCGTCTCGGCCTCGCGCAGCAGCTCGGGCGCATCGCGGCTGTCGTTGGGGATCATCACCACGCCCGCTCCGGCCGACAGGTGCAATACCTGGCCCCGTACCTCCAGCGGCTCCGTGATGGCGGCCAGCAGCCGCTCGATGTTGCGCGCCGCCTCGGCCGACGCGTCGTTCAAGTCGCCATGCAGGTCTGACAGCAGCAGCGCGAAGGTGTCGCCGTCCACCCGCGCCAGCGTCTGGCCCTGCTGCTGCAGCGCGCTCAGCCGCCGCGCCATGGTGCGCAGCACGGTGTCGCCCGCAGCCATGCCCAGCGAGTCGTTGATGGACTGAAAAGCGTTGATGTTGATGGTGGCCAGCGCGGCCCGCCGCGGCTGGATGTCGGCTGCGGCGAGCTCCTGCACCACCTGCTCCAGCAGAAAGCGGCGGTTGCTCAGGCCCGTGAGTGCGTCGAAATGTGCGAGCTGGCGGATCTCGGCCTCGGCCGCCAGGCGGGTGCGGATGTCGCGCACGGCCACCACGCGCACCTGGCGGTCGCCCAATTGGCGTCGGCGTACGCTGCATTCGCAAGGAATTTGCTGGCCTTGCGAGTCCATCAAGTCCACTTCCCACACGCCTTCCATGCCCAGCGCCGTGCGCTGAAGGGTGCGCTCCTGGAAGGCGGGGGCCACCCACGAGATGATGGCGGTGCCCACCAACCCGCCAGAGGCTACCCCCATGAGCCGGTCCGCAGCGGCGTTGGCATCGGTGATGCGTCCGTTCTCATGGAGGATTATGGCTTCGAACGCCGCGTCGGACAGCTGCCGAAAGCGCGCCTCGCTTTCAGCCAGTGCGGTGCTGCGGGCTTCGAGTTCGGCCGCCATGCGGGCCAGTGCACGCCCCAGGTCGCGAAACTCTCCACCGCCACGCCACTGGGGCAGGTGCTTGAAATCGCCTGTACCGATGCGTTCCATAGCCGCGCGCAGCGCTGCCACGGGCCCCAAAATGCCCCACCGCGCCAATGCAAGCAGCGCGAGTACGGCCACCAACACTGCCGATGCCAGCACCAGCCCTTGCTGGCGCAACTGCGCCCAGGTGTGCGCTGCCACGGGGTGCAGGTCGTATTCGATCCACAGCAGCCCCTGGCGCGCAGCGCGCAACTCGCCGGGCTGCAGGCCCAGTGTGACGGGGGCCAGCGCCGTCAGCCGCAACTGCCCGGCGTCCAGGCGCAGGGCCTCGCGCTGCGCCTGGCGCACCTGGGCAGCCGCTTCTTCGGTGTAGTGGGGTATGCGGCTGGCGGCGTTGTGCCCTTTCCAGGCAAACCGGGTGGCAGCCATCACCTTGCCATCGGGGCTCACCAGGGCGGCGTGGGCGATGGCGGGGTTCAGGCCCAACTCGGACACGACTCCTTCCGTGCCGCTGCCGTCGCCCCGGCGCAGCACGGTTTCGATGGCACGCTGGGTCTGCAGCAGCTCGGCATGGGCGGTGTGGTTGGCAAACTCCTGCAATGCGCGGTTGTAATGCTGCTGCTGCATGGACAACAAAATCAGGAACAGCACGGCATTGGCGATCACAAGCGACAGAGGCAGCCACAGCCGCAGATTGAACACACGCACAGGGCGTGCGGAACTTGAAGGCGTGATCATGGCGTCTTTCCGCGCACAAAACGGTCATCGATGAGCGTTGCCGCATCGAGCGGGCGTGTCAGCAGCCCCTGCGCCAACATCGTGCCCGCCATGCGCTGTGCCGATGCGGCCAGTCGCTTTTGGGGGCCACTCAGCAGGGCCCGGTTGGCGTCGGCGTCAGGCAGTTCGATGCCACCCAGGGCCACGTCCATTTCGGCCGGGGTCAGCCCCAGGCGCGGTGCCATGCGCTGCAGGGCGTCCGGGCGCGCCTTGTCCAGGTGCTCCAGGGCCTGCTGGTGGGCGCCCAGCAATTGCGCGATGCGTGGCGTGCAGCAGTCCAGAGCGTCCTGGTGCGCCACCAGCACGTCGACGATTTCACCAGGGATATCGCTGCTGTCGAACACCACCTGCGCGCCGCTGCTGCGCAGCACCTGCAGTACCGGGTCAAAGGTCACCAGGGCGTCCACCTGGCCCTCGCGCCAGGCCGGCAGGTGCTCGTCCAGTGGCAGGGGGACCACGGTGATGTCGGTGGAACGCAGCCCAGCCTTGCTGAGCGCTGCATGGAGCATGTAGGCGCCTACGGCAGTCTGCTCGACGCCCACCTTGCGGCCGCGCAGGTCGCTCAAGCCCGAGACTCCAGGGCGCACCACCAGCGCGTCCGCCCCCTTGGAGATGTCCACCACCCACACTACCTTGAGTGGAACGCCTTCCTGGGCCAGGGTCAGGGCCTCGTCCAGCGTCAGGCCGGCCATGGCAAGCCGGCCGGTGCGAAGCGCATCCATGCTCTGCGTGGTGGAGCCCAGCTCCACCAAACGCAGGGGCAGGCCGTTGTGCAGGCCCAGGTCGCGCGCAAGGTACAGGGGTTCGTAGCCGGTCCAGGTATTGGTGCCTATGGTCAACGGCGCCTCATGGCGAGGGCCGCATCCCCCTAAAAAAGCGGTGCAGGCTGCCAAGGCGAATGTGGCACAAACCCTGCGCCAGCCGGGGCGGTTCGCCGGGAAGTCTGCGAAGAAGGGCACAGAGGAGGGCATGGCCCAATGGTAAGCGAGTGTGCAAGTTGAAAAAACGTGTGCCAAGCGGGTGGATGCGCAGGCTTCAGCGGCATATCGCTGCCGTGCCGGGGCATGCACGCTTGGCTTGTGGCATGGCGTAAGTCCACAAAAACTCCTGATCAGGCGTTCGCGATGAAATCTGGGATGATGCGGGGTTGTTTTCTCCGTCCGTTGCTGCAGCCCGCCTGCGGCCTGATTGCCACGACCATGTCTGCCGATTCCTCGTCTCCCTCATCCGCTCCCGCATCTGCCGATGCCTCCGCTGCCGAGGCCGGCCGTGCCCGCCGGGGCGGCAGGCGCCAGCCTTCTCGCAGCGCCCCCGCAACCGCTGCGCCCCAGGCAACGGCAGCAGCGCCTGCAGCGGCCAAAAATGCGCGCACCCACCCTGTGCTGGAGCAATTGGCGGGCCTGTACCCCCATCTGTTTGGCGCGGTGTTCCGTCCGCTCAAGCGCGGCATCTTCCAGGACTTGCTGGCAGCGCACCCCGACGCGTTCGAGCGCGAAGCCCTCAAGGTAGCGCTGGGCATCCACACCCGCTCCACCCGCTACCTGCAGGCCGTGGCGGCTGGTGAACAGCGCTACGACTTGCAAGGCCAGCCCGTGGAAGCCATGGCCCCCGAGCATGTGCACCACGCACTGCTGGAGGTGTATCGCCGCCGTAAGAATAACAAGGCGCGGGCCACTGAAGACCTGCTGCCCAAGCTGCGCAACCGCATGATCGCGGCGTTCGAGGCCTCAGGCCTCACACGCGAGGCTTATACCGAGCTGGTGGTCAGTCGCGATGACGCGGCCAATGCCATCCTGGAGGAGGCCTTTGCCGAGTGGTCTGCCCGCAATGCCAAGGCCGAAGCCTTGCTGCGCGCCTTTGAGGCCAGCGGCAGCACGCTGGAGCAGTTCGCTGACATGTACGGCATGGACCCGCGCAGCACGGGCCAACAGCTCGAACGCGCCCGCAAGCTGGCTGCCGCCGCCCAGGCAAACGTGCCCGCCAGCCCGGCTGCAGAAGCCTAGACCACAGCCTGCGCGCGCCGCGCTGATGCTGCCGTGCCACGGGTGGCAAGGGCTGCCAGGCTGCTGACATAACGGTGTCAGCAGCCACCGGGCACCATGCCAACCCTGTTTATAAATACAGGGAGCAGGTATGTCGTGTGTCATCACCCCCGAGGCCGTCACGGTAGCGGCCTTCCGCGTGGCCGGAATCTCCGTGCGCACCACCAACGCCGCCGAGGCCGACCCGGCCAGCGGGCGCATCGGCCCGTTGTGGGACCGCTTTTTCAGCGAAAGCTGGGAGCACAAGCTACCCCCGCCCGGGGCCGACGGCCGTGTCTTCGGTGTCTACAGCCGCTATGCATCGGACCAGCACGGCGCGTTTGATGTGACGGCCGGCGTGGCAGCCCCGGACGATCACCAGGCCATGCCGGGCGCCACCATGGTGGACATCGACGCCGGAACCTATCTGGTGTTTGAGGCCGAGGGCCAGATGCCTCAGCTGGTCATTGACGCCTGGGGCGCCGTGTGGCGCTACTTCGAAGAGAACCCGCAGGTGCAGCGGCGCTTTGGCACTGATTTTGAAGCCTATTCGGGCCCTTACCATGTGGCGCTTCACATTGGCGTTCGGGGTTGATTGCTATGAAATATGTAGCTTGTTGCGCTTGTTGCACGGGCGCTAGCGGCTGTTTTTGTCGCTGGTATGCGCCGCGCTGACCGCCTGTTCCAGATCGTACAGCTCATCCGGGGGCGGCGGCTGTCCACCGCGGCGTTTCTGGCCGACCGGCTGGAGGTATCGCAGCGCACCATCTACCGTGACGTGGCCGACCTGCAGCACCAGGGCGTGCCCATCGAGGGCGAGGCGGGCGTGGGATACCGCCTGGGGGCGGGGTTTGAGCTGCCGCCACTCATGTTCAGCCAGGGCGAGGCCAACGCGCTGGTGGCAGCCGCCCGGCTGGCCCAGGCCTGGCTGGACCCCGGCCTGGCACGCGAGGTGGAAGGCGCCCTGGGCAAGATCTTGTCGGTGCTGCCGCCCGCAGCGCGGCTGGCGGCCGAGGCGCAGGCACTGTATGCGCCCATGGTGGGGCTCGATGCGCGCGCCCAGGCGGCGCTGCAGGCGCTGCGCGAGGCCGTGCAAAGCTGCCATGTCGTGGAAATCGACTACGCCGATGTACAGGGCCGTCCCAGCCTGCGCAGGCTGCGGCCGCTGGGCTGCTTTTACTGGGGCAAGGTGTGGACTCTGTCGGCCTGGTGCGAGCTGCGCAGCGACTTCCGGGGGTTTCGGATTGATCGCATCGCAGCCTTCAAGGTGCTTCCGGAGCGCTTTCGGCAAGAGCCCGGAAAAACGCTGGCCGACCTGCTGCGCCAGGTAGAGGAGCAGCGCGCCTGCTGGGCCAACGAGGCGCCGCCGCAATAGGGCAATGACTGGCCCTCGCCCCCTCAGGCGCGCAGTGCGGCTTCAATGTCGCGTGCCAGCTTGGCGGGCGCGTCCTGCGGGGCATAGCGGCGCACCACCTGTCCGTCCTTGCCCACCAGGAACTTCGTGAAATTCCACTTGATCGCCCGGGTGCCGAGAATGCCGGGGGCCTGCGCGGTGAGCCACCGGTACAGCGGCGCGGCGTGCTCGCCATTCACGTCGATCTTGGCCATCATTGCAAAGTCCACCCCGTGGTTGCGCTGGCAAAAGCCCGCAATCTCGTTGTTGCTGCCGGGGTCTTGCCGGCCAAACTGGTTGCACGGAAAACCCAGCACCACCAGCCCCTGGTCGGCGTACTGCTGGTGCAGCGCCTGCAGCCCGGCGAGTTGGGGCGTGAAGCCGCAGGCGCTGGCAGTGTTCACAATGAGCAGCACCTTGCCCCGAAACTGTTCCAGGGCCACGCGCTGGCCTTGGATGTCCTGGGCGTCAAATGCATAGATGTCTTGGGGCATGGGCACGTCTCGGTGGGGGTGGACTGGGTTTGGTGACCGCGTCCATGGTATCGATACTGCCCTCAACCTGCTCGCAAGGCCTTCCTGCGCCATGGCAGCGTGGCCAGCAGTGCTGCAGACAGAATCAGCGCGCCGCCCAGCACCGTGCGCGCGTCCAGCGCCGTGGCCGCAAGCAAAACGGATGACACGCTGGCAAACACCACTTCCGACAACATGATGAGCGCCGTGGTGCCAGCCGCCAGCCGCGTGGCGCCAAACTGCAGTGCGTAGTTGCTCAGCAAAAAGGCCGCCGCCAGCAGCGCGGCCACGGCCATCCACCCGGCGGCCGGCGCTGGCGGGGGTGGGACGAAGCCCGCCCACAAGCCAGCGCAGGCGCTGGCCGTGGCCATGAGGGCGCCGCCACCAAACATCGCGAGCATGCGCGTCTCGCTGGGCAGGCGGTGCAGGCGGCGCAGGGTCACGTTGGTCAGCGCAAAACAGAAGCCGCCCGCCAATGCCAGCAGATCGGCCCCCGACAGCTTGCCGACCAGGCGCTGCAGTGACGCATCGGCCGGCACCATCACCAGCGCCACGCCCGCAAACGCCATCACCAGCCGCAGCACCGCCATGCGCGTGGGGCGCTCGCCCAGCACACGCCAGGCCAACAGCACCGACCACGCGGGCATCAGGTAAAACAGCAGCACCACGCGAACCACATCGCCCACGGTCACGGCCCAGTTGAAGGCCACGTTCGTCAGGCCCGATGAAACTGCCAGCAACCACAGCGCCGGGTGCGCCAGGGTGCGCGCGAACACGCCGGGGCGGGCCAGCAGCAAGGTCGCCACGGCCAGGGCGTACATCAGAGCGGTGGCCCACAGCGGGTGCAGACCCGCACCGTGCAGTTGCCGGAAGGGCCACCATGACACCCCCCAGACAAACGCGTTGAACACCAGCGCCGCAACGGGCAAAAAGCTTTGCATCAAATCAGGCCCTGGCGCTTGATGAGTAAGCGCGAGGTGCTATAAAAAAAGGAGTGAAGAGGGCGGCCACGCACGCGGCGGCCCGTGGTTGCAGCGGAGCTCAGTGGTGGGTGTCTTGCCGCGCAATGTGCAGCAGGTGCTCCACCTCTTCGCTGTGGCGCTGGCAATTGCTGATGTGCCAGCGGCGGATCAGCCACATGGTGCCTGCCACCACCAGGCCAAACGCGGTGATGGCGCCAAACACGGACAGCCCGAGCTTGAGCGACAGGCTGTAGAACGCGCCCAGGCCGAGGATGGCGGCCTGTTCATTGAAGTTCTGCACGGCAATCGAGCGCCCCGCGCCCATCAGGTTGTGGCCGCGGTGCTGCAGCAGCGCATTCATGGGCACCACCAGGTAGCCGCCCAGCCCGCCCAGCAGGATCAGGAACGGAATGGCCAGCCAGATGTTGTTGATGAACACCATGAGGATCAGCAGCAGCCCCATCGCAATGCCCAGCGGGATCACCTTGGTCGCCGCATCCAGGCGCATGCGCATCGAGGCCACCACGGCGCCCACGGCCGTGCCAATGGCCACCACACCCGTCAGCGCCGAGGCCTGCGTGGTGTTGTAGCCCAACGCCACGGCGGCCCAGGCCAGCACGATGAATTTGAGGTTGCCGCCCGCGCCCCAGAACAGCGTGGTGGTGGACAGCGAGATCTGTCCCAGCTTGTCGCGCCACAGGCGGCTGTTGCAGGCCCAGAAGTCGGGCAGCAGCGCCAGCGCGTTGGCCAGCACGTTGCGCGACGGATCGCTGCGAAGGGGGCGCATTTCCACCCCCGTGTGGGGGATGCGGGTGTTGAACCAGGCGGCCAGCATGTACACCAGGATCAACGCCGCGATGGCCGACTCGGCGGCTGTGTCCACGCCCGTGTTGATCAGCGGGATGTCAATGCTCAGCAGCAATACCGACAGGTGTTGCCCCACCAGTTGCCCACCCAGCAGCACGCCCAGGATGATGGAGGCGATGGTCAGCCCCTCGATCCAGCCGTTGGCCTTGACCAGTTGCGATGCAGGAAGAAGCTCGGTCAGGATGCCGTACTTGGCGGGCGAGTAGGCCGCCGCCCCAAGCCCTACGACCGCATAGGCCATGAGCGGGTGCGAGCCAAACAGCATCATCAGGCAGCCCACCACCTTGATGGCGTTGCTGATGAACATGACCCGGCCCTTGGGCAGCGCGTCGGCAAACGCGCCGACGAAGGGGGCCAGCACCACGTAGAACAGGGCAAACATCGGCACCAGTGCGGCACGTTGCCACTCGGGGGCGCCTTCGGTTCGCAATAACTCCACGGCTGCCACGAAGAGTGCGTTGTCGGCCAGCGAGCTGAAAAACTGCGCCGACATGATGGTGTAGAAACCGCGCTTCATCGGATGGCTTGTGGCTGCATCAGTGGGGCTGATGCCCTGGTAAATGTAGAAAACCGTGGCAAGTGACCGGCGGTTATATCACGCGGATAAACGGCAGCAGTGCCAGAATCCGGGGCTGATCACCCGGTTAAACCCCATGCCACGTCCCATCCAAGCCCACATCCACACAGCCGCTTTGCAACACAACCTCCAACGCGTGTACAGCGCCGTGCCGGACGCGAAAGTGTGGGCCGTGGTCAAGGCCAATGCGTACGGGCACGGCATCGAGCGGGTGTTCGATGGGCTGCGCGCCGCCGACGGTTTTGCGCTGCTGGACCTGGCCGAGGCCGAGCGCGTGCGTGCCCTGGGCTGGCGCGGCCCGATCTTGCTGCTCGAAGGCGTGTTCGAGCCGCGCGACCTGGAGATCTGCTCGCGCCTGGGGCTGTGGCATGCCGTGCACTGTGACGAGCAGATTGACTGGCTGGCCGCCCACAAGACGCAGGTGCCGCACCGCGTGTTCCTCAAGATGAACTCGGGCATGAACCGGCTGGGCTTCACGCCTGCCCGCTACCGCGCCGCCTGGGCGCGGCTCAATGCCCTGCCGCAGGTGGACGAAATCTCGTACATGACCCACTTCAGCGACGCCGACGGCCCGCGCGGCATTGCGCACCAGATGGCTGTCTTCAATACTGCCACCGAAGACCTGCCCGGCGAGCGCAGCCTGAGCAACAGTGCGGCCACCTTGCGCCATGCGGCCGATGCGGGCGTGCGCGCCGACTGGGTGCGCGCGGGCATCGTGGTGTACGGCAGCGCCCCGGACTACCCCGAGAACACCGCCGCCCACTGGGGCCTGCTGCCCACCATGACGCTGTCCACCCGCCTCATCGCCACCCAGCAGTTGCAGGCGGGCGACGCGGTGGGCTACGGCTCGCGCTTCACGGCCGAGGGCCCGCTCACCATTGGCGTGGCCGCCTGCGGTTATGCCGACGGTTACCCCCGCCACTGCGACACCGGCACCCCCGTGCTGGTGAACGGCGTGCGCACCCGACTGGTGGGCCGCGTGAGCATGGACATGGTCACCGTGGACCTGACCCCACTGCAGCAAGCCGGCGTGCCCGTGGGCATGGGCAGCGAAGTCACGCTGTGGGGCTGCGCCAGCAACGGCCAGGTGCTGTCCATCGACGAAGTGGCCCGCGCAGCAGGCACCGTGGGGTATGAGCTGATGTGCGCCCTGGCCCAGCGGGTGCCTGTGGTGGTGGACTGACGCAGCCCTGCTACGGTCGTGCCACGTGCCGGTGCCCTGCCTGACGGTGCGTGCACCAGCCACCGCCGCCGGTGTCTGATGAACGCGGCCACGCATGGGCAAAGCGTGCTTGGGCCAGCGCATCAAGGCACTTATAGTGCGGCCCCATGACCGCCAACCGATCCTCACGCCGCCGCCGCTGGACCTCTGTGCGCCTGACCGCGCGCGATGTGGCCCATGACCTGCAACAACGCCACAGCTTGCGCTGGCACGGCTTGTGTATTGGCAGCCTGACGCTGCTGGGCATGTTGCTGGCGGCCTGGGTGCAAAGGCTGGCGGGCGTGCACATGCTGTCGGTGCGCTATGCGATCACGCTCACCGTGGGTTATGGCATTTACCTGCTGGTGCTGCGCTGGTGGGCGGCACGCCTGCTGCGTCAAGAGGAAGAAGAAAGCACTGAAGACTGGAATGCCGTGGATGCCGCAGACGCCTCGCTGGATGTGGCGGACGTGCTGGGTTCTCTGCCCAGGTCTCGCGGCACTGGCGCCGTGGCGCGGGGCGATGGCCTAGGCGCCACGGATGTGGCGGACGCAGGGGCCGGCGCGGCCGACGTGACGCAAGCCGGAAGGGGCCTGGGCGAACTCGCTGGCGACGCGCTGGACGGCCTGGGCAGTGCCGATGACGGCGCGGTGGTGGTCATCCCTGTCGTGGCCATCTTCCTCATTGGCGCGGCCGTGCTGGCCGGCGCCGGTGCGCTGGCCATGCTGTTCTTCAGCTGGGATGTGCTGCTGGCCGTGGCGGTGGAGCTGGCTTTTTCCGTGGCCGCCGTGCGTGTGGCCACCGGGGTGGAGCGCGAAGGGTGGATCACCGCCGCCGTGCGCCTGACCTGGAAGCCGCTGCTCGGTGCCCTGCTGTGCGCCGTGCTGCTGGGGGCCACCATCGACCACTTCATGCCCCAGGTCGATTCGCTGCCCGAAGCGGTGCGCGTGCTGCAGGGGCTGCCGCCTTATCCTAGGTGATTCTTGATGGTTGTTTGCTACTGTTTTGGTAGCTTCTTGCGCTTATGTATCAAGCGCCAGGGGCCAAATGGCTGCATCTCATGGAGTCGGCCTCTTTGCATGAAATGCACTCGAAAAGCCCGTTCGGGCTGAACTTGTCAAAGCCCTGCGCAGCGCTTCGATAGGCTCAGTGTGAACGGTTCAAGTGGTGTTCATGCCGATTCAATATCCCTAACCACCCAGGGCATCAGCACCATCAGCCAGCGGGGCCGCCAGGTCAGCGTGAAGGCCACCGCCAGTGCGGCGGCGGCCAGGCCCATCACCCACATAAGAACGGCCATGGATGCGTGGTCTACCGCCAGGCACAGCGCCAGCGAGGTGGCGAGGCCCGCCGCACCCAGCAGGCGCAGGCCCCGGGCTGTGCGGGCGGGCAGGGCGATGGTGCCGCGCACCTGGTCCCAGTGCACTTCCATGGCCAAGGCCAGCCAGGCCATGCCCAGCACACTGGCGGCCAGTGCGGCGGCATGCAAAACGGCGTCAGGCATGGGCGGTCTCCGTCGCTGGGGTGTGGGGTGCGGTGCTGCGGGCAGGTAGGGCCGGCGCTGCTTGCGCACGCTGGGTGAGCTTGCGCGCTGCCAGCAAGGCCACGGCGGCACCCGTCAATATGAACAGGTCCACGCCTGCCACAGGCCAGTAGCCTGCCGTCAGCGTCTTGATGAGGTGGTCGCCCGTGGTCGCCCAGTTCAGCGCCACAGCGCACACGGCCAGCGCGGCAATGGCCCAGCACTGCTCGCGCCACGCGGGCGACATGCGGCCTTGCGCCACCGGCGCGCTGCGCCAGAGTGCATGGCCCAGCGCCAGCGCCCAGGTGGCCCAGAAGGCGTATTGCTCCAGGCTGCCACGGTTGGGCCAGCCCGCAGGTGCGGTTTCGGGCAGCAGGCGGTTCGCAATCAAAATGCCCAGCGCCGCCAGCACCATGCCCGTGACGGTGGTGGTGGCCAGCGCGTCCACCGCGCGGGCGCCCTGGCTGCCTTGCTTGGCGTGATGCTTCTTGCGCTTTTCCACAAAAAAGATGAAGCCCGTTGCAATGCACACGCAGCCCATCAGCCCGCCCAGCACATACATCCAGCGCAGCAGCCAGTGCCTGAAGTGTTGCAGGTGCAGTCCGGTGAGGAATTCGTTGACGCTGTTGACGGCACTGTGCGGCGGGTCTTCGCGCAGCAGCGCGCCCGTGCTGGCCTTGAAGTGGATGCCATTGCCCACCAGCGCAATGCGGTCGGTGCCTGCCCGGTACACGCTCACGTAGCCATTGGCATCGCCCACATGCTGCAGCGCCAAAAAGCCCACATCGCCCGCCATGCCCTGCGCGGCCCAGCGGCGCTGGGCCTCGGCCACCATCGCGTCCACCGATGCCAGCGGCGCGGGCACGCCAGCGCGTTCATGCGGCAGGCCGGTCTCGGCGGCTTCGAGTTTTTCATGCAGTTCGTGCAGCGGATTCAGCTGCGTGTGCGCCACGGGAAAGTAGATGCCCGCAAATATCACCAGCCCCGTGAAGGCGAAGAAGAAGTGAAAGGGCAGCGCCAGCACACCTGTCATGTTGTGCAGGTCCAGCGTGCTGCGCTGTGTGCTCTTTTGGGGGCGAAAGGTGAAAAACTCGCGGAAGAACTTGCGGTGCATGACCACGCCGCTGACCAGCGCGACCAGCATCATCAGCGCGGCAAAACCCACGATCCAGGTGCCCAGGTTTTTCCACTTCAGGGTCAGGCTGTAATGCAGTGGGTAGAAGAACTGGCTGCCCACCTTGAGCCGGTCGTCGGGCAGTGCGGAGCCGGTGCGCGGGTCAATGGTGCGCAGGCCCCAGGCCACGTCATCGTGGTCCTTGGAGCCGGGCAGTTCATAGCCGGCAAACAGGCCCAGCACCGGGTCGCGGTGGGTGGTGTAGGCACCCAGGCGCTGAATGGTCTCAAACCGCTCAGGCATGGGCAGGCCGGTTTTGGCGCGCAGGGCCTCCACGCTCTCGGGCGTGGGCTGCATGCTGTCAAACACCGGGCGCAGCACCTTGTCGAACGAGGGCATGGGCTGCGGCGCAAAGCGCGTTTGCGGAATGGTCCAGCGATCGATCTCGCGGTCAAACACCGACAACGCACCGAAGAAGAACACCACCATCAGCACGAAGCCCAGCGCCAGCCCAAACCAGGTGTGCAGCCAGGTCAGCGCCTGGCGAGCGTTTTGAAACATCGCAATCCTCCTGTTTCCGTTCACACCATTGCCATCTGCAGCAGTGACGCCGCGCCCGCCATCAGCGCCGCGCCTCCTGCCAGTACAGCCCACACCCGCGCCATGCTGCGGGCTGCGAAGGCCCAGCAGAACGTGGCGAGGTACAGCAAAAAGGCCAGCATCGTGCTGAGGTGCTCGGCGTCGTGGAACGACATTCCCAGCGCAAAAAGCCCCGCCATGCCCAAGGCCACAAAGCCCCAGCAAAACGCGTAACTCCCCAGCACGGCTGCGGCTGTGCGCAGCAGCAGGTGCCCGCGGCCTCCCAATACGGTGTCGGTCATCATTTGGTGGATATAAATGAGAATGATTGGCGATTATCATCGCCTGCCCATGGATTGACCACCCAGTGCGCAAAAAAGCCCCTGACCAAGGCGGGCAGAGCCGTTGCATGCAGCGCTCCGTGCAGTCCAAGTCGCCAGCAAAAATCGGCCAAAGTGCTTGTCGGCAGGGCGCTTGCTGCTATAAATTTGGTAGTCATCACCGGCCGGGATGAATGCCGCAGTGCCTGCAATGCCAATCAGGTGCCCCTACCATGTCGGGCCTTGGAGACCCCCAGTGCTGTTCAAATTTTTCGAAAACCGCGTCCCCTCTTACCCCGCCAATGACCCCGCCTTGCCGCCCACAGGCTTCCTGGCATTTGTGTGGGCCTGCGCGCGTGGGGTGCGCAGGTACGTCGTGGCCATGGCTGGGCTCTCGGCCTTGATTGCGGTGTACGAGGCCCTGCTGTTTGCCGTTTTAGGGCGCGTGGTCGACTGGATTGCCGCGGCCACGCCGGCCACCCTGTGGGAGCAGCGCGGCACCACCTTGCTGTGGGTAGCGGCGGCCATGGTGGGCAGCATTGCATTGGTGGCGCTGCAGACCAGCGTCAAGCACCAGGCCCTGGCCATCAACCTGCCGCTGCGCCTGCGGTGGAACTTCCACCGCCTGATGCTGGGCCAGAGCATGGCGTTCTACGCCGACGAATTCGCGGGGCGTATCACCACCAAGATCATGCAGACCGCGCTGGCCGTGCGCGACATGGTCTTCACCACCACCGACGTGGTGGTGGGCATGGGCGTGTACCTCATCACCATCTTGCTGCTGGCCTGGGGCTTTGATGCGCGGCTGCTCTTGCCCTTTGCCGCCTGGCTGGCGTGCTACGGGCTGGTGTGCTGGTACTTTGTGCCCCGCCTGGGCAAAGTGAGCCGCGACCAGGCCGACGCACGCGCCCTCATGACCGGGCGCATCACCGACGCCTATACCAACATCGCCACCGTCAAGCTCTTCTCGCACACCCACCGCGAGGCAGAATTTGCCCGCGCGGCCATGGATGCCTTCAAGCTCACCGGCTACGCGCAGATGCGCCTGGTCAGCCTGTTTGAGATCGTCAACCAGGTGCTGGTGGTGGGCATGATCATGGGCGCGTGCGGCACCGCCCTGTGGTTGTGGACGCAAGGCCAGGTGGGCGCGGGCGTGGTGGCCGCCGTCACCGCCATGGCACTGCGCGTGGCGGGCCATGCCCACTGGGTGATGTGGGAGGTGACCCGCCTGTTTGAAAGCGTGGGCACCATCCAGGACGGCATCAACACCCTGACCCGCCCCCGTCAGGTGGTGGATGCGCCCGCCGCACAGCCCCTGCGGGTCACGCGCGGCGAAGTCCGGTTCGAGCAGGTGCGCTTTGCCTACCAGGACGGCGCCCGCCCGGTCATCGACAGCCTCAGCCTCACCATCCGCCCTGGCGAACGCATCGGCCTCATCGGCCGCTCGGGCGCTGGCAAGTCCACGCTCGTCAATTTGCTGCTGCGCTTTCATGACCTGCAAGGCGGGCGGGTGCTGATTGACGGGCAGGACATTGCCCAGGTGACGCAAGACAGCCTGCGCCATGCCATTGGCATGGTGACGCAAGACACTTCGTTGCTGCACCGCTCCATGCGCGACAACATCCTGTACGGCCGCCCTGACGCTACCGAAGACGACCTGCACGCAGCCGCCGAACGCGCCGAAGCGGCCGCCTTCATCACCACCTTGACCGACCCGCATGGCCGCCAGGGCTACGAGGCCCATGTGGGCGAGCGCGGCGTGAAGCTCTCGGGCGGGCAGCGCCAACGCGTGGCCATTGCCCGCGTGATGCTCAAGGACGCTCCCATCTTGCTACTGGACGAGGCCACGAGCGCCCTCGACTCCGAGGTGGAAGCCGCCATCCAGCAAAGCCTGGACAGCCTCATGCAAGGCAAAACCGTCATCGCCATCGCCCACCGCCTGTCCACCATCGCCGCCATGGACCGCCTCATCGTCATGGACGGCGGACGCATAGTGGAAGAAGGCACCCACGCCCAACTGCTCGCCCACGGCGGCATCTACGCGCGCCTGTGGGCGCACCAGAGCGGTGGGTTTTTGGGGGAGGCGCAGCGGGGCGAGGAATGAGTTGGACTTCAGCCGCTTGACCTGCACTTACCGTGCCCGCCCACCCCAGCAAGAGCCCCTTTTGTCTACTGCGCCAGTAGCCAGGCACACCAGCGGGTCAGAAGGTCCACGAGATTTCTATTTTTCTTAAGGCCTGTTCAAGATATCTTAAAAAGAAGAGCAAGAAGGCCGGCGGAGGAACTACAAGCTGGTGCTCAGCAACCGATTGCGGTTCCTCCGTAGTCTCCTGTTCTTCTCAAGCCCCCCATAGCCTCGCACCAAGACCTAGTGTGGTGTCTCAAAAGT
>DFQQ01000004.1 GCA_002377855.1 Acidovorax delafieldii
GCCCGCGCCATGCGCGAGATCATCCTGCCCACTATCCGCGGCATGGAAAAGGACGGCATTCCCTACACCGGCTTCCTGTACGCCGGTTTGATGATCGACGCCAAGGGCCAGCCAAAGACGCTCGAATTCAACTGCCGGATGGGTGACCCGGAGACGCAGCCCATCTTGATGCGCCTGAAAAGCGACTTCAGCGATGTGATGGCTGCGGCCATTGATGGCAAGCTCGATCAAATCGAGCTGCAGTGGGACCGGCGAACCGCACTGGGCGTGGTGATGGCGGCCCATGGTTATCCTGAGAACCCTCGCAAGGGCGACGCCATCACCGGCCTGCCCACCGAGGTGGACGACGCGGTGGTCTTCCACGCGGGCACGCAGCTCAAGGACGGCACCGTGAGCGTGACCGGTGGCCGTGTGCTGTGCGTGACCGTGCTGGCCGATAGCGTCAAGCAGGCGCAGCAGCGCGCATACGACGTGGCGCGCGGCATTCAGTTCGACGGGGCCCAGTACCGCCGCGATATCGGCTTTCGGGCCGTCAAAAACTGATGGCTGAAACCCCAAACCTGAGCGCAGCCGACACGGTGGGCCGCGTGCGCGGTTACCTCGTGGGCCTGCAGGCCCGCATCACCAACGCGCTGGAGACCCTCGAGGGCGAGGGCGGTGCGCGCTTCCTGGCCGATGCCTGGAGCAAGCCGCTGGGCGAACCGCTGCAAGGCGATGGCATCACCAAGATCATGGAAGGTGGGCGCGTGTTTGAGCGAGCCGGTTGCGGCTTCAGCCATGTGCGCGGCCCGCAGCTGCCGCCATCGGCCACGCAGCACCGCCCTGAACTGGCGGGCGCCCCGTTTGAAGCCATGGGCGTGTCGCTGGTGTTCCATCCACGCAATCCATATGTACCCACCGTGCACATGAATGTGCGCATGATTGCGGCCGGCCATCCAGGCCAGACGCCCACCTGTTGGTTTGGCGGCGGAATGGACCTGACGCCCTACTACGGCTTTGAGGAAGACGCGGTGCATTTTCACCGCGTCTGCCGCGACGCTCTCGCTCCGTTTGGCGACGACAAATACCCACGCTTCAAACAATGGTGCGACGAGTATTTCTTCCTGAAACACCGCAACGAGCAGCGTGGCGTGGGGGGCGTGTTCTTCGACGATTTCTCGGAACTGGGCTTTGAGCAAAGCCTGGCCCTGACCCAGTCAGTGGGCGATGCTTTCTTGGGCGCGTACATGCCCATCGTCGAGCGTCGCCAAGCCATGCCTTATGGCGAGCGCGAGCGCGACTTCCAGCTCTACCGCCGGGGCCGCTACGTCGAGTTCAACCTCGTCTGGGACCGGGGCACACATTTCGGCCTGCAGTCGGGCGGGCGAACCGAGTCGATCCTGCTGTCGATGCCGCCTCTGGTGGCTTGGTCGTACCAGCGCGCGTCGGAGGCGGGCTCGCCCGAGGAGGCGCTGATGCAGCAGTTTTTGGTGCGCCGCGAGTGGGTGTAATGCTGCACGGCACGGGCTGCCCGGGGGCGCCCACCTCGCCCTGCAGCCCCCTGCGGCCCAAAAGCTATAATTTCAATAGCTGGCAGCGCTTGATCCATCGGCGCAAGAGGCCAAAAACAACCTGAAGCGCCTGTGCGCCCCTGCGCAACACCCAAGGCGTAGCCCCTCTGGCTGTGCGCTGCGTTGCGCGCTATATTGATTCCATTCCTTTCTATTTCACTGCCTGATGACCACATCCACCAAATCGGAAACCGCTGCCAAAAAAGACGTGACCAAGCTCCAGCGTGCCATCGTCGATGGCTTGGAAGACGTGAAGGCGCAAGACATCCAGGTCTTCAACACCGAGCATCTGTCGCCGCTGTTTGAACGGGTGATCGTGGCGTCGGGCACCTCCAATCGCCAGACGAAGGCGCTGGCCGCCAGCGTCCGCGATGCCGTCAAGGAAGCCGGTTTCTCCAAGCCCCGCATTGAAGGCGAAGACAACGGCGAGTGGATCATCGTGGACTGCGGTGCAGCCGTGGCGCACATCATGCAACCCGCCATTCGCCAGTACTACCGCCTTGAAGAGCTATGGGGCGAAGTGCCCGTGCGCCTGAAGCTGGGCGCAGCCAAGCCGTCGTCTACGGCAGCTTCTGATCTGGCAGAAAAGAAATCGGCCCAAAAGGCTGCCAAGTCAGATGCGAAGACGGCTGCCAAAAAAGCCCCTGCCAAAAAGGCAGCAGCTGCACCGACAGCGCCCGCCCGCTCTGGCAAGGCAACTGTGAAGGCTGTGGCCAAGACGGCAGCGAAACCCGTTGCCAAAACCGGCGCCAAAGCGGCTCCCGCCAAAACCACCGCCAAGCCGGTAGCCAAGACCAGCGCCGCCAAACCGGCTGGCAAGGCAGCGGGCGGCGTCGCCAAGAAGCCTGCCGCCACCAAGGCACCTGTCAAAACCGTGGTGGTGAAGCCCGGGGGCGCTAAGAAGCCAGCGGCCAAGAAGTCGCCTGCAGCCAAAACGCCCGCACGCGCTGCTGCCAAGCCAGCTGCAAAAACAGCAGCCAAAGCAGCGCCCAAGGCTGCTGCAAAGCCGGCTGCCAAGAAGGCACCAGCCCGCAAGGGTTGACCTGCCAGCATGGTGCGCGCCTTGCTGGTCGGGGCGCGGCCGTTTTTCTCACGCATCCAGGTTGATCCATGAAGCTGCTGATTGTGGCGGTCGGACAGCGGGTTCCCGACTGGGCGCAAACCGCCTACGACGACTACGCCAAGCGTTTTCCGCCTGAGCTCAAGGTTGAGCTCAAGGCCGTCAAGACAGAGCCGCGTGGCTCCAAGACGCTGGAGACCCTGTACGCAGCAGAGCGCGAGCGCATTGAGGCCGCCATTCCGCGCGGCACGCGCGTGGTGGCGCTGGACGAGCGCGGCACCAATCTCACCACCAAGGCCCTGGCGGACCGGCTCAAGGGCTGGCAGCTGGGGGGCGATGACGTAGCCTTGGTCATCGGTGGCCCGGACGGGCTGGACCCTGCCTTTCGCCAGGCAGCGCATGAGCGCATCCGCTTGTCAGACCTGACACTCCCCCATGCCATGGTGCGCGTGCTGCTGATTGAGCAGTTGTACCGCGCCTGGTCGGTGAACGCCGGGCACCCTTACCACCGCGAGTGAGGCGTCCGTGCCCCGCAGCGGCCTGCCATTTGCTCTACTATTGATAGCTGCTGGCGCTTGATGGATAGGCGCTGGAGCCGGTTTTTTTCAAAATCTCTTCATGCCCGACTTCATCTACCTCGCATCCCAAAGCCCCCGCCGCCGCCAGTTGCTGGAGCAGCTGGGTGTGCGCAATGAACTGCTGCTGCCCAATGCCGAGGGTGACATTGCCGAGGACGCAGAGGGTATCGAAACCGTGCTGCCCGGTGAAAGCCCCGACGACTACGTGGCCCGCGTCACAGGCCTCAAGCTGGATGCGGCTGTGGCGCGTTGTGCGCGCCGGGGCTTGCCTGCAGCCCCGATCCTGTGCTCGGATACCACCGTCGCCTTGGACCAAACCATCTACGGCAAGCCCGACGACGCTGCCCACGCCCAGCGCATGCTGGCCGAGCTGGCGGGCAAAACGCACCGGGTGCTGACAGCCGTGGCCCTGCAGACGGGAGCAGGACCGGGTGCACGGCGGTTGCAAGCGCTGTCGGTGTCGGAGGTGACGTTCGCGCCGCTCACTTCAGAGCAGATCGCCGCTTACGTGGCGACCGGCGAACCGATGGGCAAGGCTGGTGCTTACGGCGTGCAAGGGCGCGCTGCGGCGTTTATCCCGGTGCTGCACGGCAGCTATTCAGGCATCATGGGCCTGCCCATGTTCGAGACGGCCCAGTTGCTGCGGTCCATCGGTTTCGCTGTTTGAGCTTTAACGTTTTGCGCCCATGCCCGCCTCCATTCAACAAGACATCCTGATCAACTGGTCGCCCCAGGAAACCCGCGTGGCCGTGGTGGAGCATGGGGCGGTGCAAGAGATGCACATTGAGCGAACGCTGGAGCGGGGGCTGGTGGGCAATGTGTATCTGGGCAAGGTGTCGCGGGTGCTGCCCGGCATGCAATCTGCCTTCATCGACATCGGCCTGGAGCGCGCTGCGTTTTTGCACGTGGCCGATGTATGGCACCGCCAGCCCGACGGCGAGCCACCCGCGTTTGCCCGCAAGACCGAGCCGCAAACGCCGATTGAAAAGCAGGTGTTTGAGGGCCAGTCCCTGATGGTGCAGGTCATCAAGGACCCGATCGGAACCAAGGGTGCACGCCTGTCCACGCAGATCAGCATTGCCGGCCGCCTGCTGGTGTTTTTGCCGCAGGACGACCACGTGGGTGTGTCGCAGAAAATCCCGCCGGCCGAGCGCGATGCCTTGCGCTCGCGGCTGCAAGCCTTGGTGGGCGACAAATCCACAGGCGGCGGTGGGGGCTTCATATTGCGCACCAACGGCGAAGACTCGAGCGATGCCGAGTTGGCCGAAGACATTGCCTACCTGCGCAAGACCTGGGCGCGCATCAAGGAGGCCTCCGTCAAGCTGCCAGCTGGCTCGCTGTTGCACCAGGATCTTGACTTGCTGCAGCGCGTGCTGCGGGACCTGGTGGGCGAACACACGCAGACGATACGGCTCGATTCGATGGAGCAGTTTCATCGTCTGCGCGCTTTTGGGCAGGAGTTCATGCCCGCAGCCGCAGGCAAGTTGCAGCACTACAAGGGCGAACGGCCCATCTTTGACCTGTACTCCATTGACGAAGAAGTGGCGAAGGCCCTGGGCCGGCGGGTGGATCTCAAGTCTGGTGGCTACCTCATCGTGGACCAGACCGAAGCACTGACCACGGTGGATGTGAACACCGGCGGCTACGTGGGTGCCCGCAATTTCGACGACACCATCTTCAAGACCAACCTCGAGGCCGCGCAGGCCATTGCACGCCAGCTGCGCCTGCGCAACCTGGGCGGCATCATCATTGTGGACTTCATCGACATGGCCCGTGAAGACCACCAGCAGGCCGTGCTGTCGGAATTCAAGAAGCAGCTGGCACGCGACCGGGTCAAGACCATGTCGTCCGGCACTTTCTCGCAGCTGGGCCTGGTGGAGATGACGCGCAAGCGCACCCGTGAATCGCTGGCCCACATGCTGTGCGAACCCTGTGAAGCATGTCAAGGCAAGGGCAACGTGAAGACGGCACGCAGCGTGTGCTATGACATCTTGCGCGAGATATTGAGAGAAGCGCGGCAGTTCAATCCGCGCGAGTTTCGCGTGGTGGCGTCTGCGCGGGTGGTGGAGCTGTTTCTGGATGAGGAGAGCCAGCACTTGGCGGGTCTGTCGGATTTCATCGGCAAGCCCATTTCCTTGCAGGCGGAAAGCGCCATGGGGCAGGAGCAGTACGACATCGTCTTGGTGTGAGTGCCAGCCGGCCCGCCCCTGAATCAGACTGAACCGAGAAAGCCGAATCCCATGTTGGACATTGCTGCCATCTGTCTTGTAGTCACGGCCCTGTTGTCATACGTAAATTACCGGTTTGTCCGCCTGCCCACGACGATCGGTGTGATGGTGATCGCCATGGCGTTTTCGCTGCTGCTGGTCGCTTTGAGTGCGGCGGGGTGGGACTATGGGTTGTTGGCCAGAGAGCAGGCGTTCTTGAGCACGCTCAACTTTTCCGAAGTGCTCATGCAGGGCATGTTGTCCTTCCTGCTGTTCGCGGGTGCCCTGCACGTGGACCTTTCTGCGCTGCGCAAATATCGGTACACAGTGGCAGGGCTCGCGCTGGTGGGCACGACGCTTTCCACACTCGTAGTGGGACTGCGAATGTGGTGGGTTCTGCCTTGGATGGGCTTACCCTTGTCGTTGCTGCACTGTCTGCTTTTTGGAGCGCTAATTTCGCCTACAGATCCCATAGCGGTGATGGGCATCCTCAAATCAGCAGGCGCGCCCAAATCTCTGGAGTTGGTCATCTCGGGTGAGTCGCTCTTCAACGATGGGGTGGGCGTGGTGCTGTTCACCCTCCTGCTGGGCGTACTCGCAAGTGGCGGCTTGCCGACCGTAGCAGATGGGGCATCGCTGCTGGCCAAAGAGGCCGGCGGAGGCCTTTTGTTAGGCCTCGTGCTGGGTTGGGTCACCGTGTGGTTGCTCAAGACCATCGATCAGTACCAGATAGAGGTAATGATCACATTGGCCGCGGTGGTAGGCGGCTACGCCCTGTCCGCGCACCTGCACGTGTCGGGGCCTCTTGCCATGGTGGTGGTAGGCCTCATGGTGGGTAACGGTGGTCGTGCACGCGCAATGTCTGACACGACAAGGCGCTATGTGGACATGTTCTGGGAGTTGATTGACGAGATATTGAACGCCGTACTGTTCGTGCTGATCGGTATGGAGGTGTTGCTGATTTCTTTCTCTTTGCCTTGGCTGCTGGCGGGGGCTTCGGCCATCGCCGTTGCACTGCTGGCACGGTGGCTGACTGTGGGGCTGCCAGTACGTGCAGGCGCACGCTGGCTGGACTTGCCACCGGGGGCGGGGAGGGTGCTGGTGTGGGGTGGACTGCGGGGCGGCATTTCTGTCGCCTTGGCCTTGTCATTGCCTGTTGGGGCGGAGCGCGACCTGGTGTTGACGCTCACCTACTGCGTGGTAGTGTTCTCTATCTTGGTGCAGGGTCTCAGCATCGGGCGTGTGGTGCGCACAACTGTTTCCGGTCGTGAAAATCACTGAACAAATCGGTAACCCACCCCCGCCTCGGTCAGCAGGTGTCGGGGCATAGAGGCGTTGTCCTCCACTTTCTTGCGCAGGTTGGCCATGTGCACGCGCACGTAGTGCGTGTCTTCGGCATGGCCCGGCCCCCACACGGCTTTGAGCAGTTGGGCGTGGGTGATGACCCGGTCGGGTTGGGAAGCCAAGTGGGTGAGCAGCTTGTATTCAATGGGGGTGAGGTGAAGCACCTCGCTGCCTTGCCCGCTGCGCCGCTCCACCGTGCGGCGTGACAGATCCACCGTGATGTTTCCGAACTCGATGACAGGTTGAGCACTGGCTGTGCCTGCGCGCTGGCTGCGACGCAACTGGGCACGCACGCGGGCCATCAGCTCGCCGGAGCCAAAGGGCTTGACCAGGTAGTCGTCGGCTCCCGCGTCCAGCGCGGCGATCTTGCTGGCCTCGGCGCTGCGGGCCGAGAGCACGATGGTGGGCATGGCCGACCAGGTGCGCAGGTCGCGGATGAGGTCTACGCCGTCGCCATCGGGCAGGCCCAGGTCCAGCACCACCAGGTCGGGGCGGCGCGTGCCAGCTTCGATCAGGCCGCGCTGCAGAGTGGCGGCCTCGTGCACGGTGTGGCCTTCGCTCTCCAGCGTCAGGCGCACAAAGCGGCGGATATCGGCTTCGTCTTCAACGATGAGGATGTGGGTGGGCAGGTCGGTCATGGTGCGGGCCAATGCGGCGGCCAAGGAGTCAGACGGAGGCATCGGCCCCAAGGTCGGTGGGCGGTATGCCGCGTGGCAGCAGCAGCGTAAAGCGCGCTCCGGTGGCCTGGCCTTGGGCGTTCAAGATGGTATCGCCCCGGATGCTGCCGCCATGCGCCTGCACGATGGCGCGGCAGATGGCCAGCCCCAGGCCCACACCCGGCGTGGCGCTTTCGCGGGCACCACGCTCGAACTTTTCAAACAGCAGCTCCTCGCGGCCTTTGGGCAGGCCGGGGCCTTCGTCGGTGATGGTCAGGGCCACCGCATCGCTCTGGGCCTGCGCCCCGATGTGGATGGCCGTGCGGGCGGGCGTGTACTTGGCGGCGTTTTCCAGCAGATTGACCAGCACGCGCTCCATCAGCACGGCGTCGATCTGCAGCAGCGGCAGGTCGTCGGGCAGGTGCACGTCCACACGGTGGGCGCCCATGGCGGGGGCGCTGGCAGCCAGCGCACTGCCCACCACTTCTTCCAGCGGCTGCCAGGCCTTGTTGAGCTGCACGGCCCCAGCCTCCAGGCGGGCCATGTCCAGCAGGTTGTTGACTAGCGCGCTCATGCGCTGGGCCGATTGCTGGATGGCGCCGGTCAGCTCCTGCTGGGCGGGCAGGGGCGGCTGCACCATGGCCAGTGATTCGGCCAGGCCGACCAGTGAGGCCAGCGGCGTGCGCAAGTCGTGCGAGATGGCAGAGAGCAGCGAGTTGCGCAGCCGCTCGGACTCGATCTGCACGGTGCTTTTTTTCGCCACGTCGATGTAGTGAATGCGTTCGAGCGAAATGGCCAGCAGCGAGGCACAGGTCTGCAGCAGGCGGCGCGGCTCCACGCCCGGTACCTGGCCTTGCGGCATCGCAACGACAAGCACACCACGGATGCGCATGGGCGCCTTGAGCGGCAGCACCAGCGCGGGGCTGGAGTGCAGGGTGTCTGTGCCCCGGCCTGCAGGCTCGCCGCGCTCAAACGCCCATTGCGCCACGGCCATGTCCACGGCTGCCGTGCCGCCAGGCAGCACCTGCAGGCGGTTGTCATCGTCCGATACCACCAAAGTGCTGCCTGCGCTGAACTCGCCGGTGATGAACCGCGTACCGATTTCCGCCACCTGTTCTGGCAGCAGCGCGGCTGACAGATCACGCGCCATGTCATACAGGCTGCGCACGCGGTGCTCGCGCTCGGTGGCCGCCTGTGCCTGCACCTTGAGCCCGGCGGTGAGCTGGCCCACTACCAGGGCCACCACCAGCATCACGGCGAAGGTGACGAGGTACTGCGCGTCACTGACCGCGAAGGTGAAGCGCGGTGGCACAAAGAACAGGTCAAAGAACGCTACGCCCAGAATGGCGGCCACCACCGCTGGACCGCGTCCAAATCGCAAGGCTACGCCCACCACCACCAGAAGGAAAAGCATGACGATGTTGGTCAGCTCCAGCACGTTGGCCAGCGGGGTGGCGATGACGGCGGCCAAGCAGCAGGCCAGCGCTGCCGCGATGTAACCCGGCCAGAGCGCAGTGCGGGGGGCTTTCCGGTCTGTAGCGGCGTCGCGGCTAGGCAGTGTGCCCACCTGCAGCAGGTCCAGGTCGCTGGCACTTTGTCCGATCTGCTCGGCCAGCGTGGTCTGCCACGGCCAGCGCCGGGTGCTGCGCCCCATGACCACGCGCACCAGGTTGTGCTCGCGCGCATAGCGCACCAGGGCCTGCGCGGGCTGGGAGGCAGGCAGCACCGTGCAGGCCACGGCCCCCAGCTGTTGCGCAAGTTTCAAGGTGCGCTCCACCTGCGGATGCAGCGTGGCCGACCAGCCTTGCTGCTCGGGCGTCTCGACATGCACGGCGTGCCAGGGCAGGTCGAGCTGGGCGGCCAGACGGGCGCAACTGCGCACCACCTTTTCGGCGTTGTCGCCCGTGCCCACGCAGGCCAGCAGGGCCTCGCGGTTGGGCCACACGGCTTCGGCAGTGGTGGTACTGGCGCGGCGGTAGGCGCGCATTTCGTCGTCCACCCGGTCGGCGGTGCGGCGCAGGGCCAGCTCGCGCAGGGCCAGCAGGTTGCCTTTGCGGAAAAAGTTGGCCGCAGCGCGCTCGGCCTGCTGGGGCAGGTAAACCTTGCCGGCCTTGAGGCGCGCCAGCAGCTCGTCGGGCGGCAGGTCTACCACCACCACTTCGTCGGCCGCGTCAAAAAACTGGTCGGGCACGGTCTCCCACACACGGATGCCGGTGATGCCGCTGACGATGTCGTTCAGGCTCTCCAGGTGCTGCACGTTCATGGTGGACCACACGTCGATGCCTGCGGCCAGCAGTTCTTCGGCGTCTTGCCAGCGCTTGGGGTGGCGCGAGCCTTGCACGTTGCTGTGGGCCAGTTCATCGAGCAGCACCAGGCCTTCGGGGTGCTCTGCCCCCCAGGCCAGGGCGGCGTCCAGGTCGAACTCGGGCAGGGTGCGGTCTTTGTAGGGCAGGGCGCGCAGGGGCAGGCGCGGCAGGTGCGCGGTAAGCGCCTCGGTGTCGGCCCGGCCGTGCGTCTCGACCACGCCGATGGTGACGGGCAGGCCCTGCGCTTGTGCCGCGCGCGCCGCCGACAGCATGGCAAAGGTCTTGCCCACGCCCGCGCAGGCGCCAAAGAACACCTTGAGCCGCCCGCGCTGCTGCTGGGCCTGCTCTTGCTGGATGCGCTGCAGCAGCGCGTCGGGGTCGGGGCGATCCTGCATGGCTACAGTGTACTCGTCACTTTTGAGTCAAATTGGCCTCTGGCGCTTGTCTATAAAGCGCAAGCAGCTATTGTTTTGGTAGCGATTCGAGTGCGAGGTTCAACGCCAGCACGTTCACACGCGGCTCGCCCAGCAGGCCCAGCCAGGGGCTTTCGGTGTGCTGCTGCACCAGGGCCTGCACCTGCGCCAGCGGCAGGCCACGGGCCTTTGCCACGCGGGCTGCCTGGTAGTCGGCAGCGGCGGGGCTGATCTGCGGGTCCAGCCCGCTGGCCGATGCGGTGACCAAGTCCACGGGCACCGGTTGGGTGTTGCCGGGGTCGGCAGCGCGCAGGGCCTCGATGCGTGCCTTGACGGCTTCGGCCAACGCCGGATTGGTGGGGCCCAGATTGGAGCCACCCGAGGCGGCTGCGTTGTAGGGCATGGGCGCGGTGGCTGAGGGGCGGCCCCAGAAGTGGCCGGGCTCGGTGAACGCCTGGCCGATCAGCTCGGAGCCCACGGTCTTGCCGCCTTGGGTGATCAGGCTGCCGTTGGCCTGGTGCGGGAAGGCCGTTTGCGCCACGCCGGTCACGGCCAGCGGGTAGAGCAGGCCGGTGATGAGGGACAGCACAACGAACAGCGTGAGGGCGGGGCGCAGCAGGCCGGTTTGGCTGAGGGAGGTGGGGAGGGGGGATGTGTTCATAGTGAGTCGGTTCTCCAGTGTTTTGTATGTGGGTGCTTCGGTTTCCGCTCGCGCTGAGCTTGTCGAAGGGCTTGCGTGAGGTGTGCCCTGGCTTCGACAAGCTCAGCCCGAACGGCTGGGGATGTGACGTGGTTTGGGTCACGTCAATCCCGCTGCCGCCAGCACCATGTCAATCAGCTTGATGCCAATAAACGGCACCACTATGCCCCCCAGCCCGTAGATGGCCAGGTTGCGGCGCAGCAGCGCGGCGGCGCCCACGGCGCGGTAGGCCACGCCCTTCAGGGCCAGCGGGATCAGGAAGATGATGATCAGCGCGTTGAACACCACGGCAGACAAAATGGCCGAGGAAGGGCTGGCCAGGTGCATGAAGTTCAGCGCTGACAGCTGCGGGTAGGTGGTGACAAACGCCGCCGGGATGATGGCGAAGTACTTGGCGATGTCGTTGGCGATGCTGAAGGTGGTGAGCGAGCCGCGCGTCATCAGCATCTGCTTGCCGGTCTCCACGATCTCGATGAGCTTGGTGGGGTTGCTGTCCAGGTCCACCATGTTGCCGGCCTCCTTGGCGGCTTGTGTGCCCGTGTTCATGGCCACGGCCACATCGGCCTGGGCGAGGGCGGGGGCGTCGTTGGTGCCGTCGCCGGTCATGGCCACCAACTGGCCGGCGGCCTGGTAGCTGCGGATGAGCTGCAGTTTTGCCTCGGGCGTGGCCTCGGCCAGAAAGTCGTCCACACCGGCCTCGGCGGCAATCGCGGCGGCTGTCAGGCGGTTGTCGCCCGTCACCATCACGGTCTTGATGCCCATGCGGCGAAGCTCGGCAAAACGCTCCTTGATGCCGCCCTTGACCACGTCCTTGAGCTCCACCACCCCCAGCACACGGGCGCCATCGGCCACCACCAGCGGCGTGCTGCCCCGGCGCGATACGTCGTCCACCGCTGTTTGCAGCGCGGTCGGAAACCGCCCGCCCAGTGCCTCCACATGCTTGCGGATGGCATCGGCCGCACCCTTGCGCAGCAGGCGCGGGCCGGGCAGATCGACGCCGCTCATGCGGGTTTGCGCGGTGAAGGGCACGAACTGGGCGCCAAGGGCTTCAATGTCGCGCTCGCGCAGGTTGAACTTCTGCTTGGCCAGCACCACGATGCTGCGGCCTTCGGGCGTTTCGTCGGCCAGCGAGGCGAGCTGGGCGGCGTCGGCCAGGGCGGCGTCGGTGACACCCGGGGCCGAGATCAACTGGCTGGCCTGCCGGTTGCCCAGGGTGATGGTCCCGGTCTTGTCCAGCAGCAGCACGTCCACGTCGCCTGCAGCCTCCACCGCGCGGCCCGAGGTGGCGATCACATTGGCCTGCATCATGCGGCTCATGCCCGCCACGCCAATGGCGCTGAGCAGGCCAGCGATGGTGGTGGGGATCAGGCACACCAGCAGGGCCACCAGCACCACTAGGCTCACGGGCTCTCCCGCGCCGCTGGCCTGCACGCTGAACATCGAGAAGGGCAGCAGCGTAACCACCACGCCCAGGAACACGATGGTGAGCGCCACCAGCAGGATGGTCAGTGCGATCTCGTTGGGCGTCTTGTGGCGCTTGGCGTTCTCCACCATGGCGATCATGCGGTCCACAAAGGTCTCGCCGGGGTTCACGGCCACGCGCACTACGATCCAGTCAGACAGCACGCGGGTGCCGCCGGTCACGGCCGAGAAGTCGCCACCCGATTCGCGGATCACCGGGGCCGACTCGCCCGTGATGGCGCTCTCGTCCACCGAGGCCACGCCGTCGATGACTTCGCCATCGGCAGGGATGATGTCGCCCGCTTCAATGAGCACCACGTCGCCCTTGCGCAGGTTGCTGGCCTCCAGCGGCAGCCAGGTCATGGCGGTGCGTGGGGTGTTGCGGTCAAACTGGCCGTCGAGCTTTTTCGCCCAGGTCTGCTTTTTCAGCCCGCGCAGCGACGCGGCCTGGGCCTTGCTGCGGCCTTCGGCCATGGCTTCGGCAAAGTTGGCAAACAACACAGTGAACCACAGCCACAGTACCACGGCGGCAGTGAAGGCCTCGGGTTTGCTGGCGGCCAGCGCGGTGGTGAGGGCGCTGCCCACGTACACCACAAACATCACCGGGTTGCGCCACTGCACGCGCGGGTCCAGCTTCTTGAGAGCCTCCAGCAGCGCGGGGCGCACCAGGGCGGGGTCGAACAGGGTCAGGGTTGTGCGGCTCATGGCAATTTCCTTATCGGTCTTATCTTTTTGAATGCACCACCAAACCGTTCACCCCGAGCCCTTCGACAGGCTCAGGACAGGCTTGTCGAAGGGCTGCACAGCGCGTGCCCCGGCTTCGACAGGCTCAGCCCGAACGGGTGGTGGGGCTGGGCTTCAGTGGGGCGACCGGAGCACTAGGTGCTCGACCACGGGGCCCAGCGCCAGCGCGGGCACATAGTTAAGCAAACCCACCAGCAGCACCACGCCCGCCAGCAGCACTACAAACAGCGGTCCGTGCGTGGGCAGGGTGCCATCGGTGGCGGTGGCGCGCTTCTTGGCGGCAAGGGACCCGGCCAAGGCCAGCACGGGAACAATCGCGCCAAAGCGCCCCAGCCACATGGCCATGGCCAGCAGCGTGTTGTAGAACGGAGAGTTGGCCGACAGGCCCGCAAAGGCACTGCCGTTGTTGTTGGCGGCGGATGAAAAGCCGTACAGCACCTCGGAGAAGCCATGCGCTCCGGGGTTGGCCATGCCAGCGCGACCCGGCTCGCTCATCACGGCCACGGCCGTGCCCAGCAGCACCAGCAGCGGGGTGACGAGGATGGCGATGGAGACGAGCTTCATCTCATGCACCTCGATCTTCTTACCCAGGTATTCAGGCGTGCGGCCAATCATCAGCCCTGCAATGAACACGGCCATGATGGCGAACACCAGCATGCCGTACAGGCCCGAGCCCACGCCGCCGAACACCACTTCGCCCAATTGCATGAGCACCATGGGCACCATGCCGCCCAGCGGGGTAAAGCTGTCGTGCATGGCAATCACCGCGCCGCAACTGGCGGCCGTGGTAACGACGGCAAACAGCGCCGAGGTGGCGATGCCAAAACGTGCCTCCTTGCCTTCCATGTTGCCGCCGGCCTGCACTGTGCTGGCGGCTTGGTCCACGCCGAGCGAGGCCAGCAACGGGTTGCCCTGCTGTTCAAAGGAGGTGGCCGCGACCACCGCCAGCACGAACAGCAAACTCATCGTGGCCAGAATGGTCCAGCCTTGGCGCTCGTCGCCCACCATGCGGCCAAACACCAGGCACAGCGCGGCGGGGATGAGGAAAATCGCCAGCATCTGAAGCAGGTTGCTGGCGGCCGAGGGGTTCTCGAACGGGTGGGCCGAGTTGGCGTTGAAAAAACCGCCGCCGTTGGTGCCCAGCATCTTGATGGCCAGCTGCGAGGCCACGGGGCCCATGGCCAGCGTCTGCGTGGCTTGCGTGGCGGGTTCCGTCACAGGGACGCCCTGGGCGTCCAGCACGGGCTGCCCAGCAGCGTCCAGCCTGGGGGCGTCGTAGCGCACGGGCTCCAGCGTCTGCACTTCGGTATAGGGCGACAGGTTCTGGATCACGCCCTGGGTTGCGAACACCACGGCCAGCACCAGCGACAGCGGCAGTAGCACCCACAGCGTGGCCCGGGTCAGGTCGGCCCACACGTTGCCGATGCCAGGGAGGCTGCCAGACGTGGAAGTCGTCGGCTGCAAACGGGCCGCAGCGGTCCATTTTTCACCGTCTTTTTGTCCCATAGCTTGGCTATAGGACTGCAAACCCGGCGAAAACTGTCCTCGCTGGGGCCCGTTTTCGCTATCGACGCTCCACGTCCGGCAGCCTCCCGCGCCTTCGTGCCGCGCAAACCCGCGCACCAGCGTAATGACGACGACCAGGCCGGTGGCGGCAGACAGAAAGTTCTGCACCGTCAGCGCCAGCATCTGCGTGAGGTAGCTCATGGTGCTCTCGCCGCCATAGCCTTGCCAGTTGGTGTTGGTGACAAAGCTGATGGCCGTGTTGAAAGCGGAATCGGGTGCCACCACAGCCATGCCCTGAGGGTTGAGCGGCAGCACCGCCTGCCAGCGCTGCAGCGCATACACGGCCAGCACACCCAGGCCGTTGAACACCAGCAGGCCCAGCGCGTAGCGCAGCCAGCCGGTTTCTTCGTCGGGCCGCACGCCAGCCAGCTTGAACAGCGGCCCTTCCAGCCGCCGCCCGAGGGCAAAGCGTCCCGCCATCACCGTGTCGATGTAACGCGCCAGTGGCCAAGCCAGCGCTAGCAGCAGTGCCATGAACACCGCCAATTGCAGCCAGGCACCGGTGCTCATGAAAAGTCCTCCGGCCGCAGCAGTACTGCGACCAGGTACACCAACAGGGCAGCAGCCAGCGCGGCTGCCAGGATCATCCAGCCGCTGGTCATGATCTGCCCCCTTGGCTGCGCGCCTGCAGCCGGGCACAGCCCTTGGCTAAACCATAGATGGAGATCCAAAGCGCGCCACCCGTTGCCATAAAAACCCAGTCCATGTGCTTCTCCTTGAGACATGGACCGATGCTAGAAATGCCTGCATCAAGATGGGTTTAAGAGGTGGAAACGCGGTATCAAGAAAGCATCAAGACATGCCTTCCGTCTCATGAGGCACTGAAAATGGGAATTTCAAAAATGATAGCTGCTGCGCTTGATGCATAAGCGCCACAGCCATTTTTGATATGTGATGGGAAATCAGAGCTTGCGCAGACGCTCCAGCGCGGCGCGCAGGGTCTCGTCCTTTTTGGCGAAGCAAAAGCGCACCACACGCTGGTCAAACCCATCGGCGTAGAACGCCGAGAGGGGAATCGCAGCCACGCCCACTTCACGGGTGAGCCACTGGCAGAAATCGGCTTCGCCCAAATCGCTCACGTCTGAAATATCGGCGCACTGGAAGTAGCTGCCGGTGCTGGGCAGCAGCTTGAAGCGCGAGCCTTGCAACCCCTGGCGGAACAGGTCGCGCTTGGCCTGGTAGAAGGCTGGCAGCTGCAGGTAAGGCGCAGGGTTTTCCAGGTAGGTGGCCAGGCCATACTGCACGGGGGTATTCACGGTGAACACGTTGAACTGGTGCACCTTGCGGAACTCTGCCGTGATGGCCGCGGGTGCAGCCACAGTGCCGACCTTCCAGCCCGTGACATGGAAGGTCTTGCCAAAGCTGGACACGATGAAGGCCCGCGCAGCCAAACCAGGAAAACGCGCCGCACTCTGGTGCTCTGCGCCATCAAACACCATGTGCTCATACACCTCATCGCTGATGAGAAGGATGTCGGTGGGGGCGAGCAGGGCTTCGAGCTGACGCATCTCCTCGGCCGTCCAGATGGTGGCGCTGGGGTTGTGCGGGCTGTTGATGATGATGGCCCGTGTGCGGGGCGTGATGGCGGCGCTGATCTTGGCGAAGTCGGGACGGAAAATGCCGGGCGTAAGGGGGACGCGCACCGCTTTGCCACCGGCCAGCTCAATGTTGGGCACATAGCTGTCGTAGCAGGGGTCGAGCACGATCACCTCGTCGCCCGGGTGCACGATGGCCAGGATGGCGGTGATGATGGCCTGCGTAGCGCCGGCCGTGATGGTGATTTCGGTGTTGGGGTTGTAGGCCCGGCCGTGCAGCGCCTCGATCTTGCGGGCCACGGCTTCGCGCAGCGCAGGTACACCAGGCATGGGTGGGTACTGGTTGTGGCCCGCCTTCATGGCTTGCGTCACGGCGTCCACCAGCTCGGGGGCACATTCGAAGTCCGGAAAGCCCTGGCCGAGGTTGACGGCCTTGTGTTCTGTGGCCAAGGCAGACATGACCGTGAAGATGGTGGTCCCTACAGTGGGGAGCTTGCTCGCAAAGGCAGGAGTGCGGGCCGCAAAGGTGGCGTTTGTCATGGTGCAGTGCGCGGGTCAAACGTGAATGGCTGGGATGGGCGCGAAGAGGCGCGGGATCGGAAGAAACGTCCGAACGATCTTGGTCGGTCAGAACTCGTAGTCGTTCACATGGCCGCTCATGGCGCGTGCGATGAGTTCTCGGCTCAAGCGGTCGCTCAGCAGTTCGGCAAATTTATAGACGAAATTGCGCAGATAGGCGCCGCGCTTGAATGCCACCCGGGCCACGCTTTGCCCGAACAAATGGCCCACGGGCCGCACCACCAGGTCGCCCAGCGGGTCGTCGCGCATGGCCATTTCGGCCACGATGCCGATGCCCAAGCCCAGACGCACGTAGGTTTTGATCACGTCGGAGTCGATGGCCTCTAAAACGATGCGGGGCTGCAGCTTGCGGGCGCTGAAGGCCTGGTCGATCTTGCCGCGCCCGGTGAAAGAAGGGTGGTACGTAATCAGCGCTTCATGGGCCAGATCGTCCAGGCCGATGCGCTCTTTTTGTGCAAGGGGGTGGCCCATGGGGACGACGAGCACGTGCTGCCATTCGTAGCAGGGCAGGGTGACCAGCTCGGGGTAGTCCGCCAGGGATTCGGTGGCCATGCCTATTTCTGCCACCTCGTCAATGACCATGCGAGCCACTTCGTGCGGTGTAGCTTGGTGCAGACTGATATTGACCTTGGGGTACGCCTCGCGCAGCCGGGCCACCGGTACTGGCAGCACATAACGGGCCTGCGTGTGTGTGGTGGCGATGCTCAGGGTTCCGCTGTCTTGCGCGCTGAATTGCTCGCCAATCCGCTTGAGGTTGCCCACCTCGCGCATGATGACTTCGATGCTCTGCAGTACGTGTTGGCCGGGTTCTGTGATGCGCTTGAGTCGCTTGCCATGGCGGGCAAAGATGTCAACGCCCAGTTCTTCTTCCAGTTCGATGATGGCCTTGGAGACGCCCGGCTGAGAGGTGTGCAGGGCCTTTGCAGCTTCGGTCAGATTGAGGTTGCGGCGGGCGGCTTCCTGTACGAAGCGAAATTGGTGCAGGTTCATATCTGATGAAGGCTAAAGATTTGCATCATTATGCTGCATTCATCTAAAGAAATGAGCCAGGTTCACGCCCAGGCACTTGCCACTCATGGCGCAACGCTGCGCCCTTCGCTACGGTAGTCGGCCGGTCTGTTCAGGGAGCAGGCATCTCGCACGCAATGCTGGCCATCAAGGCCGTCATTCGCGGATCTTCACCTATGGCTGGCTGCACATGGAACGCGACATTCGGGTGCAGTGTGTGCAGCTCTTGCACCAGCAACGGCAGGTCTTCGCGGGCGTGCTTGCCCGTGCCCAGGAACATGGGAACCACGTTGATGCGGGATGCGCCCGCCGCCACAAGGCTTTTCACACCTTGCGCCAGGGTGGGCTCGCTCAGTTCAAGATAGGCGCACACCACCGGCCGGCCAGGTTGATCGGCCCGGATGCGATCGGCCACTGCCTCCATGGGCGCGCGCCAGAGAGGATCACGGGACCCATGCGAAAAAAGAACGACGGCTGAGGAGGATGAGGTCATTGCGGGCAGAAGAGAAGGTGGTGCAGACCGCACGACAGCTAGCGCCGCAGCACCAGCCAGCCGAATGCAGCCAGCGAAAGCACGGAATAGATGAGACCCGGCGCGGCGGCGGTCAGCCAGGGCGACCAATTCTGCAGGTTCCCGGCGTAGCCAAACACGTTGTTGAGCAGGAAAAAGCTGATGCCTGCCATCACACCGCCAAACACATAGCCGGCGATACCGCCAGAGCGGAAGTGCAGGTAGGCAAAGGGCAGCGCAAGCACGACCATGACCAGGCAACTCAGGGGATAGAAGACCTTGCGCCAAAACTCGATTTCGTAGCGCTGTGCGGACTGGCCGTTGCTGTCCAGGTGGCGGATGTACTGGAACAGGTCAAATGTTGCCATCCGGTCGGGTTTGAGCAGCGAGGCTGCGATCATGTCCGCGCTGATGTTGGTAGACCACCGCCATTCGGGTAGCTTTTGGTGCTCTACGCGCGCTTCATCGGCTGCGCGTTGATGGAAGACGCTGCGTTGAACGTCGCGCAATGCCCATGCGCCATCGTCGGAGGTCTGGACCTGCCCAGCGGCCGCATGGGTCTGGGAGGCGATCCGACCCTGCTCGTCAAACTCAAAGATCCGCACGCCCAGCAGCCCCCCGTCAGCCCCGATCGCTCGCACGTTCACGGCAAAGGAATGGCCGTCCTGCCGTGCCTTGAGCCAGGCACCGGTGGCGCCCGTGCTGAGCTTGCCCAAGTGGCGCACCTTGATCAGTTGGGCCGCTCGGTCCGTCAGGGGGGCAAGGTAGTCCCCCACGGCGAAGGTCAGCAGCACGAAAAAACCGCCCAGCGTTAGCAACGTGCGCAAGGCCAGCCAGGGACCCATCCCACTGGTGCGCATGATCGTGAACTCAGAGCTTTGGGCCAGGCGCGCCATCACGAAGATGGTGCCGATGAGAACCGTGATGGGCAGCAGTTCGTACAGGTGGCTCGGAATGCTCAGCGTCACAAACAGCAGGGCGTGCGAGAGCTGGTAACCCTCTTGCCCGGTGCGACCAATCCAGCGCAGCTCGTCCACCAGGTCAAAGAAGAAAAACAAGGCCAGAAAGCCGATGGTGACAAAGGCTACCGCGAAGACGGACTCGCGGTGGATGAGGCGGCGCAGCGTTTTCAAACAGGGCTCCTTGCGGCCCACAAGCGGCTGGGCGTCCAGTGGTTGTGCCGAACGGTCAGAAGGATCGCGCCTGTGGCCAAGGTACCGCCGTGCAGCAGCACCATAAACGTTGCCAACCCCATTCGACCTGAGCCTACCCAGCTCTGGCCCAGGGTCATGAGGTTGTAGTAAACGATGAATGCAAAGAGCGCAAGCACCATGCTGG
The DNA here is from genome assembly GCA_002377855.1 of Acidovorax delafieldii. Taxonomy (GTDB): domain Bacteria; phylum Pseudomonadota; class Gammaproteobacteria; order Burkholderiales; family Burkholderiaceae_C; genus Acidovorax; species Acidovorax delafieldii_A. The sequence continues at coordinate 19,557 of DFQQ01000004.1, forward strand.
TGCTGCGCGCAGCCCGGGGGTTGGCACTGGCCAGGGCCAGCCCCAAAACCACAAAATTAAGCGCTGCAAGTGCCAAACCCACGCGCCATCCTAGCTCGGCCATGTGAGCGGGCACCGGCTGGGCCAGCAGAGCAGGAGTGGAGCGAGTCTTCACGGAAAACTCTTCTGCGGCTCCTGGCGGAGCCGAACCGATGCGCGTCGAATACTCTTCAAACTCACTGATTTTCAACCCGGCCTTGTTGCGGGTGGACTCCAGGCGCTGCCCGTCACTGAGCACGGCAAGTCGATCGTCGCCCCGGATTTCCATGCGAGCGCTGCGTGCACTGGTCACTGATTCCTTGTCGCCCACGGATGTTGCTATGAAGATGTTGTTGCCCGCCTGGACATCGGGAGTGTCTTTGTCAATGAAGAAGACCCGGGTGCCATTGGCAGATTCTTGAAATTCTCCCGGTGCAATGCGGTCAATGTCGCTGCGCCGTTCATAGCGGGTTTTGAGTTCCTGGATTTGGGTGTTGGACCACGGCCACACCGCCAGAGAAAGCACCGCAATGACGCCCATCACCGGCCAGGCGAACCGCAGCAATGGACGCAACAGGCTCACCAAGCCGCGCCCGCTGGAGAACCAGATGACCATTTCGCTGTCGCGATACATTCTGGACAGTGTGCTGACCACGGCCACGAACAGGCTCAGGCTGAGAATGATGGGCAGTTGTCCGAGCACGGTAAAGCCCATGACCAACATGACGTCAGACGGGTTGACGCTGCCGCGGGACGCCTGCCCGAGCGTGCGGATCAGCATCATGGTCATCACCACCGTGACCAGCACCACCAGCGTCGCGCCGAAGCTGCGCGCCAGCTCCTTGCGAATAGATGAATCGAATAACATTGGCTCGAAGGAAAACACCGATTATGAACTTTGATCTGAAGAAACTGGATTTGGAAGCGGCCGCCACCGAAAAATGCGACTTGCTGGCTGTTTTGGTGACGGATGAGTTCAAGCCGGGCAGGCATCCGATTTCTGTCTTGGTGGGCCAGGCGATCAAACAAGGAGATTTCAGCGCCAAGGTTGGCAAGCTCTTGCAGTGCTACGGCAACGCAGCGGCGGCGGCAAGGCGAGTGGTACTGCTGGGCGCGGGCGATGGCTCTGCACGTGCTGTCCGCCAAGCGGTGCTGGGGCTGTCGGGTTTGCTCAAAGGGCCACAGATCAAACGAATGGTGCTTGTTTCTAGCGGGCCCATGGCCTCGGCTACCGTCAGTATTGCAGTGCAGGCAGTGGCTGAAGCCAGTTATGTCTACACCACCACCAAATCAAAAGCCGAGGCTCGCGCGCTGATTCGCTGCGTAGTCGGGGTTGCAGACGTCGCACCCGTGAGGGAGGGTTTCGATGCTGGCGTAGCCTTGGTAGCGGGTATTGAATTCGCTCGGGAGTGGGGTAATCGCCCCGCCAACTTTGCGACGCCCACCATGCTGGCCGACGCGGCAAAGACGCTGGCCAAGCAACCCCGCATCCAGTGCAAGGTGCATGGCCCGGCCGAGGTGGCGAAACTGGGCATGGGCGCCTTCATGGCGGTTGCACAAGGCACCGAGCAGCCGCTGCGCTTTATCGAGTTGCACTACCGTGGCGCAGCCAAAGATGTGCCTGCAGTGGTTCTCGTTGGCAAAGGCATCACCTTTGACACTGGCGGTATCTCCATCAAGCCGGCGGGTGAAATGGACGAGATGAAGTTCGACATGTGCGGCGCTGCCAGTGTGTTGGGCGTATTCAAGGCTTTGGCCGAGCTTCAGCCCGCACTGAATGTCGTGGGCTTGATCCCTGCGTGCGAGAACATGCCTGATGGCCGCGCAGTGAAGCCCGGTGACGTGGTGACCAGCATGAGTGGGCAAACCATCGAGATACTCAATACCGATGCAGAGGGCCGGCTCGTGCTTTGTGACGCACTTACCTATGCAGGCCGCTTCAAGCCAGCAGCGGTCATTGACATTGCGACATTGACGGGTGCTTGCGTGATCGCCCTGGGCGGTATTCGCAGCGGCCTGTACGCCAATCGAGACGATTTGGCAGCGGCTTTGCAGCAAGCCGGGGAAGAGTCGCTGGACCCCTGCTGGCGCATGCCGCTGGATGACGAGTACGCCGAGGGACTGAAGAGCAATTTTGCAGACATGGGCAACGTGGCCGGACGGGCGGGTGGCTCTATCACCGCTGCGAAGTTCTTGCAAAAATTTGTGGGCGACATGCCCTGGGCGCACCTGGACATTGCGGGGACTGCCTGGAAGGGGGGCGCCGCCAAAGGTTCCACCGGGCGCCCTGTGGGCCTGCTGCTCCAGTACCTGCTCACGCATGCCGCTGCCCCGGTGGCCGCCCCCAAGCCCTTGACCCAGGCGCGAGCGAAAGCCGTGAAAACTGTGCGGCGCGCGTCGTCGGTCAAGTAAGCCATGACGGAGATCGCGTTCCACTTCAACGCCCCGGACAAGTTGGCATACGCGTGCCGGTTCGCGCGCAAGGCCCAGCGCGCGGGCGCGCGGTTGGTGATCCACGGTGCGCAAGATGTGCTGACGGAGCTCGACCGGATGCTCTGGTCTGTTTCACCCACAGATTTCGTGGCCCACTGTTTTGACGATGCGGACGAGGACATGCTCGCGGCTTCGCAGGTAGTTCTCTCCACCGATGTGCGCCAAGCCCCGCACCAGGAGGTGCTCTTGAACCTCGACTCCCAGGTGCCCCCGACCTTTGAGCGCTTCACGCGATTGGTGGAGGTGGTCAGTTCAATCGATGAACACGATCGTGGACAAGCACGACTGCGCTGGAAGCACTACGCCTCCCGAGGCTACGCCATCGTCCGACACGATCTGGTGCTGAAAGGGGGCTGATGATGGCCACTTCCCCTCCCAGGGTCCCTCCAAGGTTTGTTCCGACGCTCACCGAAGTGGTGCAGTTGCCTGTGGTGCAGGGGAGCGCAGTGGCCTCCGCTGCCGTCCACGTACCCGCAAAACCGGCGCTAGCCAAGATTCCAGAATCAGTCCCCCCCAGGGTAGATCTGCCGACTCGGAGTCCGCAGGCTTTGCCGCCCGTGCTGCAGACCCGCAGTGGACATGCTGCGACGGCGGACATGCTCCAAAAATCGCCAGCAGCCACTGGTGCCCCTGTTGCGGCGCGCGCAGGGCCGCAGATCGATAGTTCTGCCTCCCCAGTGTCGCGGCCGCAAACTGCCAGGGTTGCGCAGCCTGCGGGGGGTATGCCGGATGGGGTCGAGGAATACATGATTCACCGCGTCATGCAGCGTGTGGATGTCGTGCTTGATCAGCGACTGCGGGACGCTATCGCCACTGTGGTGCAAGAGCAAACCAGATCGGTGCTGCCCCGGCTGCGTGAAGAGATCGAATCCGTAGTGCGTCACGCAGTTTACGAGGCCGTTGCTGACGAACTGGCCTCTGGCCAAGGGTAGATTGGCTTGGCACCAACAGGGTAATCCCTTGTGGTTTCCCCTGCATTTAATCGTGTTCCCTAATGAGTTGGCCTGTAAATTGCGATATGTTTCACTGCGTTGAGACACAAGAACAATTCTCAGCGTTTACCTTTACTGGAGATTGATATGCAATTGAAGTTGAAACTGACCGTGGTTGCTGCTATCGCAGCTGTTGCCGGTGTGGCCTCTGCACAAGAGCAGGTGGTCAAGATCGGTCACGTGGCTCCTGTTTCCGGTGCCCAGGCTCACTACGGCAAGGACAACGAAAATGGTGCTCGCATGGCCATTGAAGAGTTGAACGCGCAGGGTGTCACCATTGGCGGCAAGAAAATCAAATTCGAACTGCAGGCAGAAGACGATGCCGCCGATCCAAAGCAAGGCACGGCTGCTGCACAAAAGCTGTGCGACGCGAAGGTCGCTGGCGTTGTGGGCCATTTGAACTCCGGTACGACCATTCCCGCTTCCAAGGTCTATAACGACTGCGGTATTCCCCACGTTACCGGTGCGGCCACCAATCCCAATCTGACAAAGCCTGGCTACAAGACCACTTTCCGCATCATCGCGAATGACAATGCTCTGGGCGCAGGATTGGCGTTCTACGCTGTGGACACCCTGAAGCTGAAGACCGTTGCCATCGTGGACGACCGCACGGCATATGGCCAAGGCGTTGCAGACGTGTTCAAGAAGACCGCCGCTGCCAAAGGCATGAAGGTGGTTGACGAGCAGTTCACTACGGACAAGGCTACAGACTTTATGGCCATTTTGACCGCCATCAAGTCGAAGAACCCCGACGCTATCTTCTTCGGTGGTATGGATCCCCAGGCAGGTCCCATGCTGCGTCAGATGGAGCAGTTGGGCATGGGCAACGTGAAGTATTTCGGCGGTGACGGCGTGTGCACTTCCGAAATCGCGAAGCTGGCCGCTGGTGCGAAGACCTTGGGCAACGTGATCTGCGCTGAAGGTGGCGCTTCGCTGGACAAGATGCCTGGCGGCAAGGCCTGGAAGACCAAATACGACGCCAAGTACCCTGGCCAGTTCCAAGTCTACAGCCCTTATACCTATGACGCGACCTTCCTGCTGGTCGATGCGATGAAACGCGCCAACTCGGTGGATCCCAAGGTCTATACCCCCGAACTGCTGAAGGCAAACTTCAAGGGTGTGACGTCCACGATCCAGTTCGAACCCAACGGCGAAATGAAGAACCCTGCCATCACGCTGTATGTGTACAAAGATGGCAAGAAGACACCTCTGAACTGAAGTCAATTCAATTGCCTAAAAAGGCCTCCTGCTTTGAAGCAGGAGGCCTTTTTTGTTTCCGAGACAGGTCTTCAGTTAAAGGTCTTTTGCTGAACTGGAGGCAACGCCGGATATCCGCTATGGATACTCTGCACGAATCCCGCTGAGATGTGCTTGGGCCAGTCTGCAGGCGAGGACAATACGCTCATGAAGCAAAGCAGCCTGGGCCTGAGCAATACCACCAAGCGCACCCGCAAGCGTGAGTTTCTCGATGCGATGGAGTTGGTGGTGCCCTGGGCCGAGTTGATCTCGCTCATTGAGCCTTATGCCCCAGAGATCGGACGCCGGGGCCAGCAGCCCTTTGCAGTGCAGACCCTGCTGCGTATCCATTTCATGCAGCAGTGGTTCAAGCTCAGCGATCCAGCCATGCAAGAGGCGCTGCACGACGTGCCAGCCTTTCGTGACTTTGCCGGCCTGTCTCACTGGGACGAACACATCCCCAGTGAATCGAGCATCCTGCGTTTTCGGCATCTGCTAGAGCGCCACAAGCTGGCCGATCAGATCCTCGCTACGATCAATGCACTAAAGGGCTGCAACTCAAGGCAGGCCCCGTAGTGGATGCAACGCAGATTGCGGCGCCCACGTCCACCAAGAACGAAGGCAAGGCACGAGACCCCGAGATGCATCAAAGCAAGAAGGGCAACGAGTGGTACTTTGGCATGAAGGCGCACATTGGGGTGGATGCTGACTCTGGGCTGGTGCACAGCGTGCGCGGCACCAGTGGCAATGTGAACGACGTGATTGAGGCCAACAGCCTGCTGCACGGGCAAGAAACGGATGCCTTTGGTGATGCAGGCTATCAAGGTGTAGACAAGCGGGCCGATGCCAACAAGAGCGTCCGCTGGCATGTGGCCCTGCGTCCAGGACTGCGTCGGGCTTTGGACAAAGACAAGCCTATTGAGGCGCTGATCGACCAACTTGAACGCACCAAGGCCAGCATCCGCGCCAAGGTAGAGCACCCTTTCAGGGTGCTCAAGCAGCAGTTTGGGTACGTGAAGGTGCGCTACCGTGGGCTCAAGAAGAACACGGCGCAGATCGTCACGCTGTTTGCGCTGGGCAATCTGTGGATGGCAAGGCACAAGCTGCTGCAATGCATGGGACAGGTGCGCGTGCAGGGGGCGTGATGCCCAAGGATCAGGGGCCAATGGCCCTCGCGCAGCGTCTGAGGGCGCCTTGCTCAGGCCGAAGTTGCTCAACGTGGGTGCTTTTAACTTCGCACTGCGCCGTGGCACAACCAGACCCGATTCGTGCAGAGCTTCCCTAGTGTGGTGTCTCAAAAAT
>DFQQ01000025.1 GCA_002377855.1 Acidovorax delafieldii
ACCCCTTTGCCCCCGGGCGCAAGCCCCCAGCGCACGCGCCAGGCGTGGTCGGTGCTGATCGTGAGCACGCTCGCGTTCACGGTGTGCTTCATGGTGTGGATGATGTTTGGCGTCATCGGCATCCCCATCAAGAAGATGCTGAACCTGAACTCCACGCAGTTCGGGCTGCTGATGTCCATGCCCGTGCTCACCGGCTCGCTCGTGCGCGTGCCGCTGGGCATCTGGACCGACAAGTACGGGGGCCGCATCGTCATGGCCGCCGTCATGGCCACCACCGTGCCCGCCATCTGGCTCATGGGCTACGCCACCGAGTACTGGCACTTTTTGACCATCGGCCTGTTCGTGGGTCTGGCAGGCGGCTCGTTCTCGGTGGGCACGCCTTATGTGGCGCGCTGGTTCCCCAAGAATCGCCAGGGCACGGCCATGGGCGTGTACGGCGCGGGCAACTCGGGCGCGGCGGTGAACAAGTTCGTCGCCCCCGTGCTGCTGGTGGCCTTTGGCTGGACCATGGTGCCCCAGGTGTACGCCGCCATCATGCTCGGCACCCTGGTGCTGTTCTGGTTCTTCAGCTACAGCGACCCGGCCCACCTGGTGCCCAGCAACGTCAAGTTCACCGACCAGCTCAAGGCCCTCAAGGACCCCAAGGTGCTCAAGTACTGCCAGTACTACAGCATCGTGTTCGGCGGCTACGTAGCCCTGTCGCTGTGGATGGTGCAGTACTACGTGGGTGAGTTTGGCCTGGACATCCGCGTCGCCGCCCTGCTCGCAGCCTGCTTCTCGCTGCCCGGCGGCGTGCTGCGCGCCATTGGCGGCATGCTCAGTGACAAGTACGGCGCCCACAGCGTGACCTGGTGGGTGATGTGGGTGAGCTGGATCTGCCTGTTCCTGCTGAGCTATCCGCAGACCGACTTCACCATCCAGACCGTCAACGGCCCCACCACGTTTCACATCGGCCTGAACGTGTACCTGTTCACCGGGCTGATGTTCCTGCTGGGCATCTGCTGGGCGTTCGGCAAGGCCAGCGTGTTCAAGTACATCAGCGACGACTATCCGCAAAACATCGGCACCATCAGCGGCATCGTGGGCTTGGCCGGAGGCCTGGGTGGCTTCGTGCTGCCCATCATGTTCGGCGCGCTCATGGACCTCACCGGCATCCGCTCCAGCGCTTTCATGCTGATGTACGGCGTGGTCTGGGTCTCGCTGATCTGGATGTACTTCACCGAAGTGCGCAACACCCGCCTCATGGGCCGCGAAGGCGCCGCCCCCCAAGCCACCCCCACGGGCTCGCGCTGATTCTTTCCAAGGAAACCTCACCATGTCTGCCACCACCACCAGCGCCCGCCAGGGGCGCTTGCTCACCCTCTGGGCACCGGAGGACAAGTCCTTCTGGGAGCGCGAGGGCGAAGCCGTTGCCAAGATCAACCTGTGGATCTCGGTGCCCGCACTGTTCCTGGCCTTCGCCATCTGGCAGGTCTGGAGCGTGGTGGCCGTGAGCCTGCCAGGCCTGGGCTTCAAGTACTCGACCAACCAGCTGTTCTGGCTGGCCGCGGCGCCAGCCCTCTCGGGCGCCACGCTGCGCATCTTCTACTCGTTCATGGTGCCGCTGGTGGGCGGCCGCCGCTGGACGGCGATCTCCACCGCCAGCTTGCTGATCCCCGCGATCGGCATCGGCTTCGCGGTGCAAGACAACACCACCGCCTACCCGACCATGCTCATCCTGGCGCTGCTGTGCGGCCTGGGCGGGGGCAACTTCAGCTCCAGCATGGCCAACATCAGCTTCTTCTTTCCGAAGGAGCGCAAGGGCTCGGCGCTGGGCGTGAATGCGGGCCTGGGCAACCTCGGGGTGTCGGTGGTGCAGTTTCTGAGCCCACTGGTGGTGACGGCCGGCATCTTCGGCATCTTTGGCGGTGAAGGCCAGACCATTGTCAAGAACGGCCAGACCGTGCAGGTGTGGACGCAGAACGCCGCCTTCATCTGGGTGCCATGGATTGCGCTGACGGCGCTGGCCGCCTGGTTCGGCATGAATGACATTGCCGATGCCAAGGCCTCCTTTGCCGCGCAGGCCGCCATCTTCCGGCGCAAGCACAACTGGCTGATGTGCGTGCTGTACCTGGGCACCTTCGGCTCGTTCATTGGTTACGCCGCGGGTTTCCCACTGCTCATCAAGAGCCAGTTTCCCAATGTGAACCCCCTGGCATACGCTTGGTTGGGCCCGCTGGTGGGCGCGGTGATCCGCCCCTTCGGCGGCTGGCTGGCCGACAAGCTCGGCGGCGCTCGCGTGACGCTGTGGAACTTCATCGTCATGACCGTGGCCGTGATGGGCGTGACCGTGTTCCTGCCCTCGGGCGGCAACGAAGGCCAGTTTGGCGGTTTCTTCGTGTGCTTCCTGGTGCTGTTCATGACCACCGGCATCGGCAACGGCTCGACCTTTCGCATGATCCCCGTGATCTTCCTGACCGAAGCCATGCGCGGTGTGGACAGGAACAACGCCGCTGCCGTGGCCCAGGCCAACAAGGAAGGCAACACGCTGGGCGCTGCCACGCTGGGCTTTACGGCTGCGATGGCCGCCTACGGCGGGTTCTTCATTCCCAAGAGCTATGGCAGCTCCATTGCACTGACCGGCGCCCCCCATGCCGCCCTGTGGTGCTTTGCCGCCTTCTACCTCGTGTGCATTGCCGTGACCTGGTGGTACTACGCGCGCAAGCACGCCGAAATGCCTTGCTGATGGTCGCTTGACCCATCCGCAACCCCCTATAGAACAAGGAGCCCCCGATGAGCCATTTTCTCGATCGCCTCACGTACTTCTCGCAGCCCCGCGAGACATTTGCACAAGGCCACGGCGAAACCAACGGTGAAGACCGTACCTGGGAAGACGCCTACCGCGACCGCTGGGCGCATGACAAGATCGTGCGCAGCACCCACGGCGTGAACTGCACGGGCAGCTGCTCGTGGAAGATTTACGTCAAGGGCGGCATCGTCACCTGGGAAACCCAGCAGACCGACTACCCCCGCACCCGCCCTGATCTGCCCAACCACGAGCCCCGTGGCTGCGCGCGCGGCGCCAGCTACAGCTGGTACTTGTACAGCGCCAACCGCGTGAAGTACCCCATGGTGCGCGGCCGCCTGCTCAAGCACTGGCGCGCCGCCATTGCTCTGGCCAAGAGCCCCGTGGACGCCTGGGCCAGCATCGTCGAGAACAGCACCTCCAAGCGCGACTGGCAAAAGCAGCGCGGCCTGGGCGGCTTCGTGCGCAGCACCTGGGAAGAAGTCAACCAGATGATTGCCGCGGCCAACGTCTACACCATCAAGAAGCATGGTCCTGACCGCATCATCGGCTTCTCGCCCATCCCGGCGATGTCGATGATTTCCTACGCAGCCGGCTCGCGCTACCTGAGCCTGATCGGCGGTGTGTGCATGAGCTTCTATGACTGGTATTGCGACTTGCCACCCTCCAGCCCTCAGGTGTGGGGTGAGCAGACCGACGTGCCCGAGTCGGCCGACTGGTACAACAGCTCGTACATCATTGCCTGGGGCTCCAACGTGCCGCAAACACGCACGCCCGACGCCCACTTTTTGACGGAAGTCCGCTACAAGGGCACCAAGGTCGTGGCCATCACGCCCGACTACTCCGAAGTCGCCAAGCTGGGCGACCTGTGGATGCACCCCAAGCAGGGCACTGACGCCGCCGTGGCGATGGCCATGGGCCACGTGATCCTCAAGGAGTTCTACTTCAAGGACGGCGGCAAGGGCCGCAGCGCGTACTTTGATGACTACGCCCGCCGCTACACCGATCTGCCGCTGCTGGTGGTGCTCAAGGAAAAGACGCTTCCCGATGGCCGCAAGGCCATGGTGCCCGACCGCTACGTGCGCGCCAGCGACTTCCCCAACAAACTCGACCAGTCGAACAACCCCGACTGGAAGACCGTGGGCTACGACGAGCTGGGCCAGGTCACGCTGCCCAATGGCTCTATTGGTTTCCGCTGGGGTACCGACGGCCGCCCCGACCAGGGGCTGTGGAACCTGGAGAACAAGGACGCCCGCACCGGCAATGACGTCAAGCTCAAGCTGTCGGTGATCGAAGACGGCGAGCAGCCGCACGACGTGGCAGACGTGGCTTTCCCGTACTTTGGTGGCGTGGCGACGCCCAACTTCACCGCCAACGACCAGGGCGGTGACGTGATGGTGCGCCGTGTGCCTGTCTCTCACCTTGAGCTGGACGGCCACGAAGTGCAGGGCCGCGTGATGGTGGCCACCGTGTTCGACCTGCTGGCCGCCAACTACGGTATCGACCGTGGCCTGCCCGGCGAAGAAGCCGGTGGCAGCTACGACGCCGACCGCCCGTTCACGCCTGCCTGGCAGGAAAAGATCACCGGTGTGCCGCGCGAGCAGATCATCACCGTCGCCCGCCAGTTTGCCGACAACGCGAACAAGACGCACGGCAAGTCCATGGTCATCATCGGCGCGGCCATGAACCACTGGTACCACAGTGACATGAACTACCGCGGCATCATCAACATGCTGATGCTGTGCGGCTGTATCGGCCAAAGCGGCGGCGGTTGGGCGCACTACGTGGGGCAGGAAAAGCTGCGCCCACAAACCGGCTGGACGGCGCTGGCCTTCGCGCTGGACTGGATCCGCCCACCCCGCCAGATGAACAGCACGAGCTTCTTCTACGCCCACACCGACCAGTGGCGCTACGAGAAGCTGGGCATGGAAGAGATCCTCTCGCCGCTGGCCGACGCCCGCGCTTACCACGGCGCCCAGATCGACTACAACGTGCGCGCCGAGCGCATGGGCTGGCTGCCATCGGCGCCCCAGCTCAAGACCAACCCGATGCAGGTGGCCAAGGATGCCGCAGCGGCCGGCATGGATGCCAAGGACTACGTCGTCAAGTCGCTCAAGGACGGCAGCCTCACCATGAGCTGCGAGGACCCGGACCATCCCGACAACTGGCCGCGCAACATGTTCGTGTGGCGCTCCAACATCCTGGGCTCATCGGGCAAGGGGCATGAGTACTTCCTTAAGCACCTGCTGGGCACCACCCATGGCGTGCAAGGCAAGGATCTGGGCAAGGACGAAGCCAAGCCCGAGGAAGTGCAGTGGCACGCCAATGCGCCTGAAGGCAAGCTGGACCTGCTGGTCACGCTCGACTTCCGGATGAGCACCACCTGCCTGTACTCCGACATCGTGCTGCCCACGGCCACCTGGTATGAGAAGAACGACCTCAACACCAGCGACATGCACCCCTTCATCCATCCGCTGTCCACGGCGGTGGACCCTGCCTGGCAGGCCAAGAGCGACTGGGAAATCTACAAGGGTTTCGCTAAGGCCGTGAGCGAGGTCAGCGTAGGCCATCTGGGCGTGGAAAAGGACGTGGTGCTCACGCCCATCATGCACGACACGGCCGGCGAAATGGCCCAGCCTTACGGTGTGCGCGACTGGAAGAAGGGCGAGTGCGAACTCATCCCTGGCAAGACGGCGCCGCAGATCACCGTGGTCGAGCGCGACTACCCGAACCTGTACAAGCGCTTCACCGCCCTGGGCCCGTTGATGGACAAGGCTGGCAACGGCGGCAAGGGTATTGGCTGGAACACGCAGACTGAAGTCGGCCAGCTGGGCGACCTGAACGGCCGCGTGAAGGAAGAGGGCGTGACCAAGGGCATGCCCCGCATCGTGACCGACATTGACGCCACGGAAGTGGTGATGATGCTGGCGCCCGAAACCAACGGCCACGTGGCTTGCAAGGCCTGGGAAGCCCTGGGCAAGCAGACCGGGCGCGACCACGTGCACCTGGCACTGCACCGCGAAGACGAGAAGATTCGCTTCCGCGACATCCAGGCGCAGCCGCGCAAGATCATCAGCTCGCCCACCTGGTCGGGCCTGGAAAGCGAGAAGGTCAGCTACAACGCCGGCTACACCAACGTGCACGAGTACATCCCATGGCGCACCCTCACGGGCCGCCAGCAGTTCTACCAGGACCACCCGTGGATGCGTGACTTTGGCGAAGGCTTCGTGAGCTACCGCCCACCGGTGCACCTCAAGACGCTGGAAGAAGTCGAAGGCAAGAAGCCCAACGGCAACCGCGAGATCGCGCTGAACTTCATCACGCCGCACCAGAAGTGGGGCATCCACAGCACGTACAGCGACAACCTGATGATGCTCACGCTCAACCGGGGCGGCTCGGTGGTGTGGCTGAGCGAAGACGACGCCAAGAGCGCGGGCATCGTGGACAACGACTGGGTCGAGCTGTTCAACGCCAACGGTGCCATTGCGGCCCGTGCGGTGGTGAGCCAGCGTGTGAACCCCGGCATGGTGATGATGTACCACTCGCAAGAGAAGATCATCAACACCCCCGGCTCCGAGATCACCGGCACCCGCGGCGGCATCCACAACTCGGTCACCCGCATCGTGCTCAAGCCCACCCACATGATTGGTGGCTACGCACAGTACAGCTACGGCTTCAACTACTACGGAACCATTGGCACCAACCGCGACGAGTTCGTGCTGGTACGCAAGATGGACCGCGTGGACTGGCTGGACGACGAAGTGTCTGACACCGGCGCACACGCCTGAGCCCGCAAGGAGAAAACACGATGAAAATTCGCGCACAAATCGGCATGGTGCTGAACCTGGACAAGTGCATTGGTTGCCACACTTGTTCCGTCACCTGCAAGAACGTCTGGACCAGCCGTCCCGGCATGGAATACGCCTGGTTCAACAACGTCGAAAGCAAGCCTGGCATCGGCTATCCCAAGGAATGGGAAAACCAGGACAAGTGGAACGGCGGCTGGGTACGCAACCCGGACGGCTCCATTGCCCCCCGCCAGGGCGGCAAGTGGAAGCTGCTCATGCGCATCTTCGCCAACCCCAATCTGCCGCAGATCGACGACTACTACGAGCCCTTCACGTTCGACTACGACCACCTGCAGTCGGCGCCTGAAAGCAAGGCCGCGCCCACGGCCCGCCCACGCAGCCTGATCACCGGCAAGCGCATGGAGAAGATCGAGTGGGGTCCGAACTGGGAAGAAATCCTGGGCGGCGAGTTCAGCAAGCGCAGCAAGGACAAGAACTTCGACGATGTGCAAAAAGACATCTACGGCCAGTTCGAGAACACCTTCATGATGTACCTGCCGCGCCTGTGCGAGCACTGCCTGAACCCGGCGTGCGTGGCATCGTGCCCTTCAGGCTCGATCTACAAGCGCGAGGAAGACGGCATCGTGCTGATCGACCAGGACAAGTGCCGCGGCTGGCGCATGTGCGTGAGCGGCTGCCCCTACAAGAAGATCTACTACAACTGGCAGTCGGGCAAGGCCGAGAAATGCATCTTCTGCTACCCCCGCATCGAGGCCGGCCAGCCCACGGTGTGCTCCGAAACCTGCGTGGGCCGCATCCGCTATCTGGGCGTGCTGCTGTATGACGCAGACCGCATCCAGGAAGCCGCCAGCGTGGAGCGTGACCGCGACCTGTACCAGGCGCAGCTCGACATCTTCCTGGACCCGAACGATCCGGACGTCATCAAGCAGGCCCGCATCGACGGCATCCCCGACAGCTGGATGGAATCGGCCCGCAACAGCCCCGTCTACAAGATGGCCGTGCAATGGAAGGTGGCCCTGCCGCTGCACCCCGAGTACCGCACGCTGCCCATGGTCTGGTATGTGCCGCCCCTGTCGCCCATCACGGCCGCTGCCAATGCGGGCCATGTGGGCGTGAACGGCGACATCCCCGACGTATCGCAACTGCGTATCCCTGTGCAGTACCTGGCCAACCTGCTCACCGCCGGCGACACTGGCCCCGTGGTGCGCGCCCTGGAGCGCATGCTGGCCATGCGCACCTACCAGCGCGACAAGCACGTGGAGCAGCGCCAGAACCTGGCCGTGCTCCAGCAGGCCGGTCTGTCGATGGCCGAGGTGGAAGAGATGTACCAAGTGATGGCGATTGCCAATTACGAGGACCGCTTCGTGATCCCGTCGGCCCACCGCGAGTACGCCGAGAACGCGTTTGACATCCGCGGCGGCTGCGGCTTCTCGTTTGGCAACGGCTGCTCCGACGGCGCCACCGAGACCAGCATGTTCGGCGGCAAGAAGCCCCGCACCATCCCGATCAAGGCCACGGTCTGACGCGGGCGCAAAAAGGAACCACCATGTTCAAAAAGAACCCAACCTCTTTGCGGCTGACGCTGCGCGCTTTGGGCTACCTGTTGAGTTACCCCGATGCGCAACTGCGCAGCGTGATGCCGCAGCTCATCGATGCCCTGCGCTCTGAACAAGCCTTGACGGCTGATCGGATGGCCGAACTCGAAGCCGTCTGCCAACATCTGGCCGCGCTCGACCCTTTGGAGGCCGAAGCCCGCTATGTGGACAACTTCGACCGGGGCCGCCAGACGTCGTTGCACCTGTTCGAGCATGTGCACGGCGACTCGCGTGACCGCGGCCCGGCCCTCATCGACCTGATGCAGACCTACGAAAAGGCCGGCCTGCAGTTCCAGGCCGACGAGCTGCCCGACCACCTGCCGGTGGTGTTGGAGTTCGCCTCCACCCAGCCGCCCGAAGTGGCCAAGGAATTTCTGGGCGAGATGGCCCACATCCTGAACGCGCTGTTCAGCGCACTCGTGGCCCGCAATAGCCCCTACGCCAGCGTAATCGCTTCAGTGCTCGAAGTGTCGGGTCAGCGCGTGCAGTCGGTAGCGCTCACGCCCGAGCCGCCCATGGACGAAGTCTGGGCCGAGCCCGAAGCGTTTGGTGGTTGCAGCACCCAGGGCCAGGGCAAGCCTGACCAGCCGCAGCCTGTGCATTTTGTTCGTACCCCCCGCGCCGAGCGCGCCTCAGAAGGAGCATCCGTATGACTCTCGATGCCTGGATCAATACCCTCCTGTTCGGTATCTACCCCTATGTCTGCCTGACGGTGTTTTTTGTCGGCAGCTGGATCCGGTTTGACCGCGACCAGTACACCTGGAAGAGCGACTCGTCGCAGATGCTGCGCACCGGCAGCCTGCGTTGGGGCAGCAATCTTTTTCACGTTGGCGTGATCTTCCTGTTCTTCGGCCACTTCGTCGGCATGCTGACGCCCCACGCCTGGTATGGCCCTTTCTTCACGGCAGGCACCAAGCAGATCGTGGCCATGACCATGGGCGGTATCGCGGGCCTCGCGGCGCTCGTGGGCCTCACGCTGCTGCTGCACCGCCGCCTCTCGGATGCGCGCCTGCGCGCCACATCCAAGACGAGCGACATCCTCATCCTCGTGCTGCTGTGGCTGCAACTGGTCCTGGGCCTTGCCACGATTCCGCTGTCCGCGCAGCATCTGGACGGGTCGATGATGATGAAGCTGGCCGACTGGGGCCAGCGCGTGGTGACCTTCCGCACCGGTGGCGTCGAGCTGCTGGCCGACAGCGGCTGGGTGTTCAAGGCCCACATGCTGCTGGGCATGACGGTGTTCCTGGTCTTCCCGTTCACCCGTCTGGTGCATGTGTGGAGCGGCTTTGCCTCGCTGGCTTATGTGCTGCGCCCCTACCAGGTGGTGCGGGCTCGCCGCCTGAACCTGCCCGCAGGCCACATGCAGTCGCAAGACCGCCGCGCCTGATCATCCACCCCACAAGGAGCACACCATGAGCGGATGTGGAACCGGGGGCTGCGGCTGCAGCTCCACCGAAAGCAGCGCCGCTGGCGCACCTGCCAGCACGCTGACGCCCACCCAGTCTGCGGCCTATGAGGCGCTGGCGGCGTCCATGGCCGATGCTCCAGCGCAGGCGGCCATGGCGGCTGTAGCGCCTGCAGCCGGCGGCCTGGTGGCCGCAGTGGCTACCGTCAACGGAGTGTCCTTGAATGCACCCCATGAGCTGCTGGACGAGGAAACCCTGCGCCAGCGCGCCTGCACCGAATTGCTGCGCCAGGCGGCCCAGCAAGCCGGCTTGCTGGCTGCAGACGATGTGCCAGGCACCCAGGGCGCCATCAGTGCCGAGGCATCGAACGCCATTGAGCAACTGCTTGATCGCGAGCTGTCCGTTCCTGATCCGTCGGAGGAAGCCTGCCGCCGGTACCACGAAGCGCACCCTGCGGCACACGCGCAAGGCGAACGCGCCCACCTGCGCCATGTGCTTTTTGCCGTGACGCCTGGCGTTGACGTCAAGCAGCTGCGCCTGCGCGCAGAAGCCATGCTGATCGACCTGCGCTGCGCAGACGACGGCGGCGCCAAGTTTGCCGAGGCCGCCGCCCAGTGGTCCAACTGCCCCAGCGGACAGCAAGGGGGAGATCTCGGCTGGCTCACCCGTGCCGACTGCGCGCCTGAGTTCGGCCGCGAAGTGTTCGGTGGCCCCGAGATCGGTGTGCTGGCACGGCTGGTACACAGCCGTTTCGGCCTGCATGTGGTGGAGGTGGTCGCGCGCGACCCAGGGCAGCAGCCTGCGTTCGAGGAAGTGCGCCAAGCCATCGCCTTGACCCTGCGCCAGCAGGCCTGGGTGAATGCGTTGCGCCAATATTTGCAATTGCTCGCTGGCGCTGCTGCTGTTGAAGGCGTCATGCTGGACGCAGCCGAGACGCCGCTTGTACAGTAGGCCATCGCGTTCCACCGGATGACACCATGCCTGACGAACTGCTAGACCGTTTGCGCCGCTTTCACAACGACGCGTTCCCTCAGTACCGTGAGCAGTTCAAAAACCTGGTGGATGAGGGCCAACACCCCACCACCTTGTTCATCGGCTGCTCCGATTCGCGCCTGGTCCCGTATCTGTTGACAGGGGCAGGACCGGGTGAGTTGTTTCTGGTGCGTAACGTGGGTGCTTTTGTGCCGCCGTACGATGGCTCGCACGGTCACCACGGCACCACGGCGGCCATTGAATTTGCGGTGCTCAACCTGCAGGTGCGCCGCATCATCGTGTGCGGCCACAGTCACTGTGGGGCTATCAAGGCGATGTATGGTGAGGTCTCGCCCGAGGCGCCCAACCTCAACCGCTGGCTTGACCTGGGGCGTGAGGCCCTGCTGCCTGTGCAGCCGGGCCCAGAAGCCTTGCGCCGTACAGAACAGCGTGCCGTGGTACTCCAGCTGGAACGTCTGATGGAGTACCCCATGGTTCGCAGTCGTGTGCAAACGGGGCAGATCAGCCTGCACGGCTGGCACTACGTGATTGAAGATGGGGAAGTGCACGTTTTTGACGTCCAGACGGGTGGTTTTGTGCCGGCCTCCAGGGCCGACAACAGCGGCACGGGGCCGTACCAGCCCTATGTGGAGCACGATGGCCAAGTGCTGCTGGACTAGCATTTGCTGCTTGGCGACTCGCCCGGTTGGCAATGCCGTGCTTTTGCCCCTTCTTGATTGAGCGCAAGGCCGCCACCAAGGGAACCTTGAATCATTCCGAGCCATGAAGCGCGAAACTCCCCCCTCTCTTACTCCCTCCAATTCCGCACTGCAGCCCATCAGCCTTGATGTGCTGCGCGAGAAGTACCTCAAACCCGGCGAGACCGGCGTTGAAGACCTGTACGGCCGCGTGGCCCGCGCGCTGGCGTCGGTCGAGGCGCCCGAACTGCGCGAAAAATACGAATCTCTCTTTCTGGCCAACCTGCATGCAGGTGCCATTGGCGCGGGCCGCATCATGAGTGCAGCGGGCACCGACATCCAGGCCACGCTCATCAACTGCTTCGTGCAGCCGGTGGGCGACTGCATTCAGGGCGTGGACGACGAAGGCTTTCCCGGCATTTACGAAGCGCTGCGGGAAGCTGCCGAAACCATGCGGCGCGGTGGTGGTGTGGGCTACGACTTTTCGCGCATCCGCCCCCGGGGCGCCGAAGTCAAGGGCACCCATTCCATGGCGTCGGGGCCGTGCAGCTACATCAATGTGTTCGACCAGTCCTGCTCTACGGTCGAGAGCGCAGGTTCGCGCCGCGGCGCGCAGATGGGCGTGCTGCGCATCGACCACCCCGATGTGAAGGAATTCATCACCGCCAAACGCACCCCAGGCCGGTGGAACAATTTCAACGTTTCGGTGGGGGTGTCGGATGCTTTCATCGAAGCCGTCCAGGCCGATGGCCCTTGGGAACTGGTGCACCGTGCGCGGCCTGGCGCTTCCCTGCAGGCGCAAGGCGCATACCAGCGGGCGGACGGTCTGTGGGTGTATGCCACGGTGTCCGCGCGGGAGCTGTGGGACACGATCATGAAGTCGGCCTACGACTTTGCCGAACCGGGCATTCTGTTCCTGGGGCGCATCAACGAAGACAACAATCTCCACTACTGTGAAGAGATTGCCGCCACCAATCCCTGTGGCGAGCAGCCACTGCCGTCTTACGGTTGCTGCGATCTGGGGCCCATCATCCTCACGCGCTTTGTGCGCAATGCCTTTGGGCGTGGCGGCGCTGCCGCGTTTGACTTCGAAGCTTTCGAGCAGGCCGTGGCGCTGCAGGTGCGGGCGCTCGACAACGTACTGGACGTGACTTTCTGGCCGCTGCCGCAGCAGCGCGATGAAGCCATGGCCAAGCGCCGCATCGGTGTGGGCTTTACAGGCATGGGCAATACGTTGGCCATGCTGTGCCTGCGCTACAACGCGCCCGAAGGCCGCGCCATGGCCGCCCGCATTGCCGAGCGCATGCGAAACGCCGCGTACGAGGCGTCAGTGGCATTGGCCCAGGAAAAGGGCGCGTTCCCCAAATTCAACGCAGACGGCTACCTGGCTGCTGGCACGTTCGCCAGCCGCCTGCCCGCCGCCTTGCAAAAGAGCATTCGCAAGCACGGCATTCGCAACAGCCACCTGCTGTCCATCGCGCCCACGGGCACGGTGAGCCTTGCGTTTGCCGACAATGCCTCCAACGGCATTGAACCCCCGTTCTCGTGGATGTACAAGCGCAAGAAGCGCGAAGCCGACGGCAGCACGAGCGAGTACGCTGTGGAAGACCACGCGTGGCGTCTGTACCGTGACGGCGGTGGCGATGTCAGCGCGCTGCCTGAGTACTTCGTGTCGGCCCTGGCCATGTCTGCGCAAGACCACATCGCCATGATGGAGGCGGTGCAGCCCTTTGTGGATACGGCCATTTCCAAAACGGTGAACATCCCGGCCGATTACCCCTACGAAGACTTCAAGGACCTGTACCTGCAGGCCTGGCGCGCGCGACTCAAGGGCTTGGCCACCTACCGCCCCAATGCCATCCTGGGCTCCGTGCTGGAAGTGCACACTCCCGCGCCAGCGCCAGCCGCCGCGGCCCCGACCCCCGCCCCTGTTGCGGCAACGCCGGTGGCGGATCCCATGCGCACCGTGATCGAAAGCCGCCCCAAGGGGGGCCTCTCGGCCGTGGCGGAGAAGGTCGAGTACTGGACGCAGGAGGGCCACAAGACGCTGTACATCGTGGTGTCATTCCTCCCTGTGCCCACGGGCGTTGGCAGCGGTACGGTGGATCGTGCCATCGAGTTCTTCATGCCTGTGGGCCAAAGCGGCGAGTCGCAACAATGGATCACGTCCAGCATGCGACTGCTGTCGCTGGCGGCGCGCGGTGGTTTTCTGGAGCGGGCGCTGTCGGACATGCGCAAGGTGGCGTGGGACCGCGGCCCCGTGCGCCTTGGAACCCACCAGCGCGCCGACGGTGCCATGGTGCCCATGTGGCACGACTCCGAAGTGGCCGCCATTGCCTTTGCGGTGCAGAACATCCTGGCGCGCCGCGTGGCCGAGCCTCAGCAGCAATCCCTGCCGCTGGATGAGCCCGAAGCGCCAGCTGGCATGCCGCCCGCGATGGCAGGCAAGAAGTGCACTGAATGCGGCGCGCACGCCGTGATTCGCAAGGACGGCTGCGACTACTGCACGCAATGCGGGCATCTAGGTAGCTGCGGATGAATGCACCACGCCCCACCATTGCGCTCAAAGTGGCCTCGGGCAAACCCTCGCCAGAGGCACTGGCACAGCTGGACAAACGCTGGCGCTGGCAATACCTCATGCTGGCGCCTCACCGGCTGAGCTTTTTTCTGGCCATGGTCGTCCTGATGGCTTCTGCGTTGTGGTGGGGGGCGGTGCAGCTCGACCGCGCCACCGGATGGTGGGGACTGCCGTACACCTCGGCGTACGCGGTGTCTCCCACGTTGGTGCATTCGGTGGTGATGGTGCTTGGGTTCATACCCTTGTTTTTTGCTGGCTTTCTTTTCACGGCGGGCCCCAAGTGGCTCGGTGTCGAGCCGCTGCCCGTGTCCGCACTGCGCCCGCCGCTGTTTTTGCAGGCCCTGGGGTGGCTGTCGTGGCTCGTGGGTGCGCATCTGCATGCCGTTCTCGCGTTGACAGGTTTGTTTTTGGCTTGTGCCGGGCTGGCGTGGATGACCGTGCAGTTCTGGGGCCGTGTGCGCCTGAGCCAGGCCGAGGACCAGCTGCATGCCCGGGTCATCGCCTGCGCGTGCGTGCTGGGCACGCTGAGTGCCGCTGGCGTTGGGGTGGGCATGCTGCTGCAGGCGCATGCATTGGCACGGGTGTGGGTGTTCTGTGCCCTGTGGGGCTTTGTCGTGGTGGTCTACGTCACTGTGGCGCACCGCATGATTCCTTTCTTTACCTCCAGCGCCATGCCCATGGTGCAGGCGTGGCGTCCGTTCTGGGTGCTGTGGCTCATGCTGGCGGCAGCGGCAATGCAGGTGGTTGCGGCTTGGCTGGAGTGGGGTGGCATTGCTTCCAGCGCTTTCGGCCCTGCATGGGCGGTGGTGCACGGCGCGCTGCAGGTGGCGGTGGGCTGCGTGCTTGTGTGGCTGGCGTGGGTCTGGGGCTTGGTGCAAAGCCTCAAGAACAAGCTTTTGGCCATGCTGCACATTGGTTTTCTGTGGTTGGGCGCGGCCTTCCTGCTCGGTGGGTTGGCCCAGTGGCTGACCGCAGGGCTGGGTGTGGGCAGCCTGGGGCTGGGCGCTTTGCATGCCTTGTCGATGGGTTGCCTGGCATCGCTCATGCTGGCCATGGTCACGCGGGTGTCGTGCGGGCACAGTGGCCGCGCGCTGGTGGCTGACCGCATCGCATGGTCGCTGTTTTGTATTCTGCAAGTGGCCACCTTGTTGCGCATTTGCGCCACCTTGCCTGTTTTGCCGGTGGGCTGGTTGCCGTGGCTGCTGCTGGCCAGCGCAGGCACCTGGCTCCTGACCATGGCCGCTTGGGGCGGCCGGCTGGCGCGCTGGTATGGCTGCCTGCGGGCCGATGGCCGTCCGGGCTGAAACCTTTGACGAAAGGATCCACCATGTCTGTCATCCCGTGGCCTTTGACCCCAGCGCGGCCCAGTGGCCAACGTGGCGCGGGCGCAGCGAAGCATGCCATGATTGAAAACATGCCAAGTGTTGAAGACACGGCCAGCCTCGCGGCCGCGCTGATCCAGTCCCGCCAGACCATATTGCCCAAGCGCCTGGGGGCGCCAGGGCCCAATGTGGCTGAGCTGGCCGCCATATTGCAGGCCGCAGCCCACGCGCCCGACCATGGCCAGCTGGTGCCCTGGCGTTTTGTTCTGGTGCCCGACACCTCGCGCACACTGCTGGCCGATGTGTTTGCCCAGGCATTGCTGGAGCGCGACCCCGAGGCGGCACCCGAGCAGGTGGAGCAGGCGCGCGAGAAGGCCTATCGCTCGCCCGTTTTGCTGCTAGCGGTGGTGGATGCCGAGCGGGGAGACGCCGACATTGAGCTGGCCGAACGCGTGGTATCTGCTGGCTGCGCCATCCAGAACATGTTGCTCATGGCCACGGCACAGGGATACGGCTCGGCGCTGACGAGTGGCAAGGCTTTGAAGGCGTCGAGTCTGCGCGCGCTGTTCCGGCTGGGCCCTGATGAACAGGCGTTGTGCTTCGTGAGCATTGGCACCGTGGTGTCTCGCAAGGGCGCCCGGCTTCGCCCCGCCGTCAGCAGTTACGTGAGCACGCTGGACGAGCACCGGGGCATACTGCCCGGGTTTTGAACCTTAGACTGACCGATTTTTGAAGAGTACCCATGGACATTTCCAGCTTTGACGATTTACTGCACGCCGCGCGGCTGCAACCCGAGCCGCAGCGCTTGCTGTTCGTTTTTGCCGGTGTGGAGTTGCCGGACGACGCCACTGCCGCCCAGCGTGCCCGCTTCGAGCAAGGGCAGGGCGGGGCCCTGGTGCCACTGATGTGCGTAGACAAGACGCCCCAGGAGTTGGCTTCGTTTGATGCGCTGGTGGCCGAAGCCCAGCAGTTCACGGCACCTGGGCACGACTGGGTCATGGTGTTTGCCGCTGCCATGTCGGGCACGCTCAACCATGCCCCCAGCAGCGCTGATGCCGAAGGGCCGCTGCAGAGCATGGTCGACTCGATCAAGCGCGGGGCGATTGATTCCTTCATTCCCTTCGATCGCCAGGGTCATCCGGTGCGCCTGGGGTGAGCGCCACTGGGCGATTCCACCCTACAACCCTGCCGAGATATTCGCTGAGAAACATGTTGGGAAACACGCAGAGATATGGCCACATCCGCGGGCTTGCCCGGCTTTAATACCCCAGCCGTGGGGTTTGAGCAGCCCTTCGCCATGCTGGAGGCTTGCCACGAGCGTGTCGAGCGCACGCTGACCCTGTTGGCGCGGCTGCGCGCTTACTTGAGCGAGCAGCCGGCGGACGATGCCGCCCGCCAGGCCGCCCGCGACGTGCTGCGTTACTTTGACATGGCCGCGCCGCTGCACCACGAGGATGAAGAGCTGCATGTTTTTCCGCTGCTTCTCGCCCGGGGCGCGCCCTCGGTGGTGGCTCTGGTGCACCAGCTTCAGCAGGACCATGTGTGCATGGCTGCCGACTGGGCGGCCGCGCGGGGCGCCCTGCTGGCGGTATCCGAGGGGCGTGCGGCAGGCTTTAGCGCGCAGGACGAAGCCCAGCTGGACCAGTTTGCCCAGCGCTACGGGCAGCACATCCAGGCCGAGGAAGGCACTGCCTATCCCAGCGCCCAGGCCCTGTTGCCGCAGGAGGAACTGCATTCGATGGGGCTGGAGATGGCGGGGCGCCGCCGAAGCACCAAGTAATGCTATCGTATTGATAGCTGTTGGCGCTTTGTTATAGGGCGGTATGGCCACATTGGGCTCCACGTGCGAGTTGCGCTCTGGGCCGGCAAACTGCGGCACTATGGCCCACCGCGCTGCTGTTCGCCCTGCCCAGCGCAAGGGGAGGCCCCCTGAGCACTATCGGCGCGTAGCTCGGGCACAACCCAGGTAGCGCATCAGCCTGCCCACCCGCTGGATGGCGGCTGGCGGCGCGATACTTGGCGTCCAGCCTCCGCCGTCCTCCTACCCCCAAAATGTCCGTCAATCTTCTGTCGCGCGCGCTCGCCACCCTGCTTTTGGCCTGGGCGGCGGCCGCGGTCTGCGTGGCTCTGCACACCCCACTGCCCTGGATGCTTGGCCCCTTGGTCGCCACATCTGTGCTGTCCATCGCGGGTGCCCCGACGGAAAGCTGGGCCCCTCTGCGCAATCTGGGGCAATGGACCATTGGTGTCGCGCTGGGGTTGTATTTCACCCCCGAAGTGACCGCCCTGGTGGGCAGCCTCTGGTGGGCCATTGCACTGGGCATTGTGTGGGCGCTGCTGCTGGGCTGGGGTTTTGGCGCGTGGCTTTACCGATTGCATGCGCCCCGAATGCACGGCGTGCCCGCGTCCATGCTGCGCGCCACCAGCTACTTTGCGGGAGCCATTGGTGCTGCGTCGGAGATGACGCTGCTGGCAGAACGCGAAAACGCCCGCACCGATCTCGTGGCCGCAAGCCACAGCCTGCGGCTGCTCATCGTTACCCTCACGATTCCATTTGCCTTGCAGTGGAGTGGCTTGCACGGGCTGGACATTCTTGCGCCCACCGTGCGCGCGGTCGATGGGCCAGGCCTGGTGCTGCTGGCGGCGTTGACGGGTGGCGGGGCGTTGCTCATGGCGCGCCTGGGGCGCGCCAACCCATGGTTCATGGGCGCCATGGTGGTGTCGATGGGGCTCACCATGGCAGGCATCACACTGTCGGCTGTGCCCCAAGGCCTGGTGAACGCAGCGCAGCTTTTCATTGGCGTGAGCCTGGGCGTGCGTTTTCGTGCCGATTTTCTGCGCGTTGCCCCGCGCTGGCTGGCGTCAGTGGCTGTGGGCACCGTGCTTTTGATGGGCGTGTGCGCTGCATTCGCTGCCCTGTTGGCATGGGCAACGGGGCTGCCGTGGGTGACATTGGTTTTGGGCACGTCGCCTGGTGGCATCGCAGAGATGTCCATCACCGCCAAGGTCTTGCAACTGGGGGTGCCGGTGGTTACCGCGTTCCAGGTGTGCCGGTTGATGGCGGTGCTGACGCTGGTGGCGCCGATGTACCGCCGCCTCTACTGCGTGCGTCGCTGCGACGAGTGAAGTCCGCAGCCCGGCACTGCAGACTCGCTCCTCAGGTCGCAGGAGCGCAGTGCCAAGGCGCCTCAGTGGACCACTACGGGGTTTTGCGCCAGGCCGGCGTAGCGGTCCAGGGCGTCCTCCACCTCTTCTTGGGTGGGCGTATCGCGCTGCCAAGCGAGGATTTGCTGCTGGAACATCTCTGCCCAGGAACCATCCAGGTACACCTCCTTGCCTGACCGTTTGTCCACGATTTCAAAGCCGTGTCGGGCCAGTTGGGGCTTGGGCGGTGCCGTGTCATTGAGCGCCTGCGTAGAAATCTCCACGGCATCAGGCAGCATGTGGACCACCACAAAGGATTCAGAGTCGTAGAGCATTTGCATGGTGTTCCCCCAGTCGATACACAAGTCAGATGACAGCGGGTGTGCAGAGTTCAAGGGGTGCCCCCCCAAACAGCGTTCACAGGCTCGCAACCAGTATTCCATGAATCCCGGCCTCCTTCGGCGTGGTGGGGCTTATTTGCGAAGTTGGCGCGCCCGCGCAACACGGGTGCGCGCAAGCCGGGAGGAACAGGTCAGGGTGGGCCACTGCTGCGCAGGCGCAGATCGGCAAAGTCGCCGCTGGCCTGCGTGATCTTGATGCGCACGGGCAGATAGCCCATGCTCGGGGCCAGCCACAACTCGGCCTTTTGATCGTAGTCGCGCCGGGGCAGGCGCTGCAGCTTGAGCGTGGGCAAGGCGCCTGCTGGCAGGTTCAGGGTTTCTGTCGCTTCCACGGTAAAGGTCCAGCGGTCCGCGCTGGTGGCGCTCACCGTGGTCAGCGTGAGCTGGGTGCCAGGCACAAAGCGATCTGGCGTGGCGGCCAGCAGACCGGCCAGCTGGATGAAGACGCTCAGCCGGTCTTGCGCGCCGGGGCCAATGGCGGCTTCTGGGGTGTTGGCGCTGAAGGTGACGCGGCTGCGGGGGTAGTCAAAGTGGGCAGCCCGCTCGCTGCGGTTTTTGTCGCCAAAACGCTCGGGCTGCAGGCCTTGCGCGGTGACCATGCCCGTGCTGCGCTGGGTGCGTGAGCCCACCAGGAATGCGCTGATCTCTTGGCGCGCCTCGTACCGGGCGCCGTCGTGCTGCCACACCAGTTCTGCACGGGCTTGGTAGTCAAATTTCTTGGCTTGCCCTGCCACATCAAAGGAGAGCTTGACCGGCAAGGGCAGGCGTACTGGCGGCGGCGCAGTGCTTGCGCCCGCACCGCCGCCGGGTGGGGTGATGTCGACCCCCGCGCCTTCCTGCGCTGCGGAAGGGGACGGTGCTGCGCTGGCCGGCGGCAGGGGGGACGGTGCTGCCTCGGGCGGCGCAGGCACTGGCGGGACGGCTTCCGCCAGGTGTTCGGTACCTGCGCCAGAAGGGGTCGGTGCTTCCGCCTCGGCCACGTGGTCGGCGTTGTCGGTAGCCATGGCAACGGGGCTGGGCTCGTTGGTGGCAGCCTGTGCGGTCGGCGCGCTGTTGCGAGGCGGCGTTGCGGGAATTTTCTTGGGCGGCTTGGGTGGCTGTGGGGCCTGCGCGCCCGGGGGGGCGGCCGGTGCAGATAGAGCCGCTGCCGCCGGCAGTTGCGGCTGCGCGGCCACGCTGCGGGTGGTGAACATGGGCCCTGCAGGTGCTGCAGCGCTTTCCCAGGACAGGGGCACGCCTTGCAGCACCAGCCAGTGCAGCACCAGGACGAGCGCCGTCAGGGCCAGCAGCGTGCGCCTTGGCATCAACGTGCCCCTGGGGCGTGGTGGCGCCAGCGGCGCACGCATTCACTCATGCAAACCCTGCCCCCAGGTCTGAAGACAGCTGGGCCGCCGCAGCGCGCAGCCGGGTATCGATGGCGCCGCCCCACTCCGTGTCAAAGGTGGCCACCGAGCCGAGCGTGGTGATGCCCAGCGCCAAGTGGCCATCGGCGTCGAAAACGGGCGCACAAAACGCCACGATCCCGGGCAGCAGCGTGTCCATCACCCGGGCCATGCCGCGCTCTCGCACCTGCTCCAGCAACGCCTGGGCCTCTTTCAGCGTGGTCGGCACGTCGGTGCGGCGCAACTTGGCGGCCTGCGCCAGTTCATGCTGCAGCAAGGGGGCGACTGCGTCGGCAGGCATGTAGGCTGCAAAACAGCGCCCCGTGGCGGATGAGAGCAGCGGCATCACATCGCCCAGCCGGAGGTTGGCCGTGACCGCTTGCGGCGATTCTTCCCAATGCACGATGGTGGGCCCGTGATTGCCCCACACGGCCAGCGCCATGGTGTGCCCGATGGCTTCCATCCAGGCAGGAACACGCTCGCGGGCGAGTCGCATCGCGTCAAGCCGGGCGAGCGATGCCAGCCCCAGCTGGAGTGCGGCGGGCCCCAGGTCATAGCGGGCGGTGCGGGCGTCTTGCGTCACCAATCCCAGCCGCTGAAAGCTCACCAGGTAACGATGCGCCTTGGCTGCACTCATCCCGGCTGCGGCAGCAACGTCCTTGAGCATCAGTGGTCCGCGCGCACGCGTCAGCCCGTCCAGCAGCGCAAACCCCACTTCTACGGACTGGATGCCTGCACGTTCTTTGTCCATGTGCAATAAAATCGAGAGGTTTTGTTTAGTTAAATCAATTTACCAAATCGTAATTTGGCGCGGGGCAGTTGGCCCGTCCCTTGCGCCGCTGAACACCTGAAAGACAGAGGTCTGGCTACATGAAACTTGCCACGTACAAAGACGGCTCGCGCGACGGCCAACTGCTTGTCGTCTCCCGCGATCTGGGAACTGCCCATTATGCGACTGGCATTGCCAGCAAGCTGCAGCAGGTGCTGGACGACTGGAGCTTCCTCTCGCCCCAATTGCAAGACCTGTACGACCAGCTCAATAGCGGCCGTGCACGCCATCCCTTCCCGTTTGACCCGGCCCAGTGCATGGCCCCGCTGCCCCGCGCCTACCAGTGGGCCGATGGCTCTGCATACATCAACCACGTCGAACTGGTGCGAAAAGCGCGTAACTCCGAAGTGCCCGAGAGCTTCTACACCGACCCGCTCATGTACCAGGGCGGCAGCGACGACTTCATCGGCCCCTGCGACCCGGTGGTGGTGCCCAGCGAAGCCATGGGCATCGACTTCGAGGCCGAGATTGCCGTCATCACCGGCGACGTGAAGATGGGCGCCACACCCGAGCAGGCGCTCGAAGGCATTCGCCTGGTGATGATTGCCAACGATGTGAGCCTGCGCAACCTGATTCCGGCCGAGCTGGCCAAGGGCTTTGGCTTCTTCCAGAGCAAGCCCGCCACCGCCTTCAGCCCCGTGGCGGTGACGCTGGACGAACTGGGCGACGCCTGGGACCACGGCCGCGTGAACCTCACCGTGCAGTCCACCTGGAATGGCCGCAAGGTCGGCATGTGCGATGCCGGGCCCGAGATGACCTTCCATTTCGGCCAACTGATTGCCCACATTGCCAAGACGCGCAACGTGCGCGCTGGCTCCATCGTGGGCAGTGGCACTGTCAGCAACAAGGGGGTGGAGCAAAAGGGGCGCATGGAATGGCCCAAGGGCTACAGCTGCATCGCCGAAAAGCGCTGCATCGAAACCATCCAGGACGGCCAGCCCAGCACCGAATTCATGAAGTTTGGCGACACCATCCGCATCGAGGTCAAGGGCAAGGACGGCGCCAGCATCTTCGGTGCCATCGACCAGGAAATTGCCGCGCCCGGCGCAGCGGCCTAGGTTTGAAGCCAAAAGTGCCTCTGGCGCTTTTCTATCAAGCGCGAGCAGCTATCGAATTTATAGCGAATGGTGGGGCTGTCACCCATGGTGGCGCAAGGGTGGGGCAAAGGCGCTACGCTGCGCCTTTTAGCCCAAGGTCAGTTCATGCTCAATTTCGACTTTCACAACCCCACCCGCATCCTCTTTGGCCAGGGCCGCGTTGCCGATCTGGACAAGCATGTCCCCGCCACCGCCAAAGTCCTGATCCTGGTGGGCGGCGCCAGTGCTGAGAAAAACGGCACGCTGGCCGAGGTGCGCGCCGCGCTGGGCAGCCGCCAGCACGCCACCTTCAGCGGCATTGAGCCCAACCCCAGCTACGAAACCTCCATGCAGGCGGTGGCGCAGATCCGCGAAGGCGGGTTCGACTTTTTGCTGGCCGTGGGCGGCGGCTCCGTCATCGACGCCACCAAGTTCATCGCTGCCGCCGTGCTGTTTGAAGGCGGCGAACCCTGGGCTATTCTGGAAAAGTTTGGCCGCAACGTGCAGCGCGCGATGCCGTTTGGCGCTGTGCTCACCCTGCCCGCCACGGGTTCGGAGATGAACAACGGCAGCGTCATCACCCACCGCGCCAAGGGCGCCAAGCTGCCCTTTAGCAGCGAGCACACCTACCCCGTCTTCTCGGTGCTCGACCCCACCAAAACCTACACCTTGCCGCCCCAGCAACTGGCCAACGGCGTGGTCGACGCGTTTGTGCACACGGTAGAGCAGTACCTGACCTACCCGGTGAATGCGCCCGTACAAGACCGCTTTGCCGAAGGCATCCTGCACACACTGATCGAAGTAGGCCCGCGCCTGCTGACTGCGCCGGAGCCGGTGTACGACGACCGTGCCAACCTGATGTGGGCCGCCACCATGGCGCTCAATGGCCTGATTGGCGCGGGTGTGCCGCAAGACTGGGCCACGCACATGATTGGCCATGAACTCACCGCGCTGCACGGCATTGACCACGCCCGCACGCTGGCCATCGTGCTGCCCGCGCTGCTCAATGAGCGCCGTGGCCCCAAGCGCGCCAAGCTGCTGCAGTACGCCGAGCGCGTGTGGGGCATCACCACCGGCAGCGAAGACGAGCGCATCACCGCCGCCATCGAGTGCACGCGCGGGTTCTTCGAAAGCATGGGCATCCGCACCCGCCTGTCGGGCTACGGCCTGGGCGCGGACGTGATCGAGAAAGTGATTGCCCAGCTCGAAGCCCACGGCATGGTCAAGCTGGGCGAGCAGCGCGAGATCACGCCAGCGGTGAGCCGCCGCATCCTCGAAGCAGCGCTGTAAGCCAACGCCGCGATTGAGCGCGCCGCAGTACCCAACAGCCTTGCTTGGGGGTACTGTGGCGCTTTGTTTTTTTACAACCGGTTTTTAGATTCCCCTGAACAAAGAGAGCAATACCCATGGCACACATCCTCATGGTTCTGACGTCCCACGACCAACTGGGCAACACTGGCAAAAAGACCGGCTTCTGGCTGGAAGAGTTTGCCGCTCCGTACTACGTGTTCAAAGATGCAGGCGCGCAAATCACGCTCGCATCTCCCCACGGCGGCCAGCCACCGCTGGACCCCAAAAGCGATGACGAAAGCGCCCAGACCGACGCGACGCGCCGCTTCAAGGCCGATGCCGAAGCGCAAAAGCAGCTGGCCAGCACGGTGCCGCTGTCCAGCGTGAAGGCCGAAGAATTTGACGCCGTGTTCTACCCCGGCGGCCACGGCCCGCTGTGGGACTTGGCCGAAGACGCGCAGTCGATCGCCCTCATCGAAAAGACCTTTGCCGCTGGCAAACCGCTGGCGCTGGTGTGCCACGCGCCGGGCGTGCTGCGCCACACCAAGGCACCCGATGGGGCGCCGCTGGTGAAGGGCAAAAAGGTGACGGGCTTTACCAACACCGAGGAAGACGCGGTGCAGTTGACCGACGTCGTGCCGTTCCTGGTGGAAGACATGCTCAAGGCCAACGGCGGCGTGTATTCCAAAGGCGCCGACTGGGCGCCCTATGTGCTGACCGATGGCACGCTGATCACGGGGCAGAACCCCGCCTCGTCTGAGCCGGGCGCCCATGCGGTGCTCCAGTTGCTGGGGTAACTCCGCTGCGCAGGCCTTGTGCTCCCGCCAGCGGGTTGGGCGCTGGATTGTGATGAAAACGGGCGCTAATGCCCGTCCATCCAGCGCCGGTAGCTATTCAATCGATAGCGCTGTAAAGGCCTGCGCCGTGTTCAGGCTGCGGCGCTTGCGATGGCCTCTACTTCCACCAGGCAGTCGTAGAACGTGGGGGCACGGCCCAGGTCGGTCAGGGCCTGGCTGGTCAACTCGTTCACATTGGTACCGTTCAGCCCCAACTTGCGCCACCAGATGCCCAGCCCGTTCACCACGCCGGGGCGCGCACGGGGCGATACCTCGGCGTGGCATTCGTAGCTGCCGCGATCATTGAACACCCGCACGGTGCTGCCATCAACGATTCCGCGGGCGGCGGCGTCATCGGCGTGCATCTCCAGCAGCGGGCGGCCTTCAATGCCGCGCAGGCTTTTGACGTTGACGAAGGTCGAGTTCAGAAAATTGCGTGCGGGCGGCGAGATCATGGCCAGTGGGTGACGGGCATCGGTACCCTGCAACTCGTGGTTGGGCAGGTGGTTGGGCAGGCCGTCCAACCCCTGTGCTGCAAGGCGTGCGCTGAAAAACTCGCATTTGCCGGACGGCGTAGGAAACGCGCCCTGGGCAAAGGGTGCGTCGGCAACGGCCAGCGTGGCAAAGCCCTGGGCTTGCAGCAGTGTGTAGTCCACCGCGTCGCCAAAAGCCTGGCGGCACAGTGCTTCGTCGCTGTCGGCAAAGCAGGGCTCGGTGAAGCCCATGCGCTCGGCCAAGTCCCGGAAGATCTGTGCATTGCTGCGTGCTTCGCCAACAGGAGCGACGGCCGGGCGGTTGAGCAGCACGTCGGTATGGCCGTAGGCCAGGTGCACGTCCCAATGCTCCAGCTGCGTGGTGGCAGGCAGGATGTAGTCCGCGTAATCGGCCGTATCGGTCTGAAAGTGCTCCAGCACTACCGTGAAGAGATCCTCGCGGGCAAAACCCTGGACCACCTTGGCCGAATCGGGAGCCACGGCGACGGGGTTGCTGTTGTAGACCACCACGGCCTCCACCTTGGGGCCGAAAACAGGTGAGGACTCGCGCAGCAGATCATCACCAATGGTCACCATGTTGATGGTGCGCGGCGTGCCCCCGGGCAGCAGGTCAGGCCGCTGCAGCGCCGCCCGCTGTGCGGGAAATTGCCCCGAGCTGGACAGCAGCATCCCGCCTGCGCGGTGCCGCCACGCGCCCGTGAGCGCTGGAAGGCAAGCGACGGCGCGCACAGCGTTGCCACCGCCGCGCACCCGTTGCATGCCGTAGTTCAGACGAATCGCCGCGGGCGTGGTGGTGCCATAGTCGCGGGCGAGTTGGCGGATCTGCTCGGCGGGCACCCCGCAGATCTGGGCCGCGCGCTCGGGCGAGAACGTGAGGGCGCGTTCGCGCAAGTGGTCCCAGCCCAGGGTGTGGCGGGCGATGTAGTCGTGGTCCAGCCAGTCGTGGGCGATCAGCTCGTGCATCAATGCGAGCGCCAGCGCGGCATCGGTGCCTGGGCGCAGGGCGATGTGCTCATGGCACTTGTCGGCCGTCTCGCTCTTGCGCGGATCAATGCACACCAGCTTGGCGCCGTTGCGCTTGGCCTGCTGCGCGTAGCGCCAGAAGTGCAGGTTGCTGCCAATCGAGTTGCTGCCCCAGATGAGGATGAGCTTGGATTCGGCGAAGAACTCCACCTTCATGCCCACCTTGCCGCCGAGGGTGTGCACCAGCGCCTCGGCCCCGGCCGACGCGCAGATGGTGCGGTCCAGTTGAGAGGCGCCCAGCTTGTGGAAGAACCGCCGGTCCATGCTCTCGCCCTGCACCATGCCCATGGTGCCCGCATAGCTGTAGGGCAGGATGGCTTCGGGTGCGCGCGCGGCGATGGCTTGCAGGCGCTGGGCGATGTCGCTCAGGGCTGCATCCCAGCTCACTGGCGCAAATTCCCCGCGGCCCTTGGGGCCTGTGCGCCTGAGGGGGGTGAGGATGCGTTCTGGGTGGTACGTGCGCTCGGTGTACTTGCTGACCTTGGCACAAAGCACCCCGTCGGTGTGCGGGTGTGCGGGGTTGCCCTGGACGCGCGTGGCCACGCCACCCTCCACGGTGGTGATCAGGCTGCAGGTATCAGGGCAGTCGTGCGGGCAGGCGCCGCGCACCGTCAATACCGCCGCGGGTGTGGGGTTTACGCTAATAGATGCAGACATTTTTTCGTGGCCGTCTGAAAATTCGAATGTAATGACTTGTATACCGCCGTGCAGAGGGCTACCCGCATCGCGGCACCCGACAGTGTGGCGGTTATACGTTGCCCCCGAAACAAAACCAACAATGAACCTACTATGAACCCATCTGTTTTGAGCCGCAGGCAGTTTTCCGTGGGCGTGGGCGCCGCCGCCTTGGCTGGCTTCGGCGTTGCACATGCACAGAGCGAGGGACGCATCGTGCTGGGGCAGTCGGCCGCCTTCACGGGGCCAGCGGCACAGTTGGGCATCCAGTTCAACCAAGGCGCCAAGCTGTTCTTTGACCAGCTCAACGCTGCCGGGGGCGTGGGCAAGCGCACGGTGGAAATTCGCACGCTTGACGATGGCTACGAGCCAGACCGTTGTGCTGAAAACACGCGCAAGCTGATCGCGGACGATGTGTTTGCCTTGTTTGGCTATGTGGGCACGCCCACCAGCATGGCGGCGTTGCCGTTGTTCACGCAAGCCAAGGTGCCGTTTTTCGCCCCTTTTTCAGGTGCGGAATCGCTGCGCCAGCCATTCAACCGGCTGGTGTTTCACGTGCGGGCGTCTTATTACGATGAAACAGCCCTCATCGTGCGCCAGCTGGCGAACCTGGGTGTCAAGAAAATTGCGGTATTTCACCAAAATGATGCATATGGCAAGGCCGGATTGGACGGCGTCAACAAGGCGCTGGCGGAACACAAGCTCCCTCTTGCAGGCGCGGCAACAGTGGAGCGCAATTCGGTCGACGTAGCCGCAGCGGTGGAAAAGCTGGTGGCCGCCAAGCCCGATGCCGTGGTGCAGATCGCTGCTTACGCGGCCAGCGCAGCCTTTGTGCGCGCCGCGCGCAAGGCCGGCTTTGGCGGCACTTTCTACAACGTATCGTTTGTCGGTACCCAGGCGCTTGCTGACGAGCTGGGCAAGGACGGGGCCGGCGTCGTGGTGTCTCAGGTAGTACCGTCGCCCTACCAGCCCTCGCGCCAGATCACGCGGGAGTTCCTCGAAGCCATCAAGAAAGGCGGCGACAAGGTGCAGCCCAACTATTCCAGCATGGAGGGCTTCTTGGCCGCACGCATCTTCACCGAAGGGCTGCGCCAGGCCCAGGCGGGGGGCAAGATCACGCGCGATTCCTTCATTGCCGGAGTGGAAGGGTTGGGTACACAGACGATTTCGGGCTTTCCTGTGTCGTTTGGACCCAACGACCATACGGCATCGCATTTTGTCGAAATGTCCATGCTTACGGGAGATGGGCGCGTACGAACCTGAGTGGGCGCCGTCGCGTAACCCGGGGCTCCAGGCTGCGACCGTGGCGCTGCCCCTCTGAGCTCGCATCGTTCACAGCCCCGGGGCTCAGTCCAGCGACTCGACGGCCGCCAGGCCCTGCATGAAGGCCTCGCAGCGCGCCAGTTGCTCCAGGCTCACGAACTCGTCAGGCTGGTGGGCCTGCTGGATGCTGCCGGGGCCGCACACCACGGTGGGGATTCCGGCCTGCTTGAAGAGCCCGGCTTCGGTGCCGAACGCTACCAGTGTGGTGCCGGTTTCACCGCTCAGTTGTTGGGCCAGCCGGGTCACCGCATCATCCTTGCTGCCCAGAAAGCTCGGTATTTCGCAAATGGTCTCAAATGCGAAGCCTGACTCGGGCGCAACTTTCTTCATCGCGGGTTCCAGGGATTTGGCGTAGGCCAGCACTTCGGCTTGCATCTGGGCGGCGTTGGCGGTGGGCAGGTCGCGGAATTCGTAACGGAATTCGGCGTCCCGGGGCACCACGTTGTCGGCAATGCCGCCGTGGAACTGCCCGACGCTGGCGGTGGAAAAGGGCACGTCAAAGCCCTCGAAGCGCGCTTCGTGCTGCTCAAAGCCCTCGGCCATGTCGCGCACGCGGCCCACTACGCGTGCGGCCATTTCGATGGCGTTGACCGAGTGGGGCGTCAGCGAAGAGTGCGCTTCTTTGCCGCGCACGCAGCACTTGTAGCGGTACACCCCTTTGTGGGCAATGGCTGGCACCATGAGTGTGGGCTCGCCCACGATGCAGGCGAGTGGCTTGGTGCCTGCGTCCCGCAGGTCGGCAATCAGTTCCTTCACGCCAAAGCAGCCGACCTCCTCGTCGTAGCTGAACGCGAAGTGCACGGCAAAGGGGGCCTTGCTGTTCAAAAAGCCCTCGGCATGCGCCACAGCAATGGCGATGAAGGCTTTCATGTCGGCGCTGCCGCGCCCGTACAGCTTGCCGTCGCGCACCAGGGCGCTCAAGGGGTCCATGCTCCAGTTCTGGCCGGTCCAGGGCACGGTGTCCGTGTGGCCCGAGAGGATGATCCCAGCAGGCTTGCCTTCGCCCAGCGTGGCAAACAGGTTGGCCTTGGTCCTGTCGGCATTGAAGGTGAGGCGGCTGGCCACGCCGAGCTTGGCCAGCGTGTCGCGCACGAAATGGATGAGTTCCAGGTTGGAGTTCTGGCTGACGGTGTTCATGCGCACCAGGGTTTGCGCAAGTTCAAGGGCGTGGGCAGAGAGCATGGGCTGGGCTGTAGGCGTTGGTTTGCAAGACCCATTTCATCGGATGCCTTCTGCGCGAGCGATGGCATGGGTGTTGCTGGCGGGCTAGACTGTGCGATCGTAAGGATACATATCATGAACGTTATCGACTCCATCGTCACCCAGGCCGCCGGTATTGCAGCGGTGCGCCGGGATATTCACGCCCATCCCGAGCTGTGCTTTGAAGAAGTGCGCACCGCCGATGTGGTGGCGGGCAAGCTCACCGAATGGGGGATTCCTGTACACCGCGGTCTGGGCAAGACGGGCGTGGTTGGCATCGTGCACGGCCGCGACGGCGGGGCCTGCGGCCGGGCGATTGGGCTGCGGGCCGACATGGACGCGCTGCCCATGCAGGAGTTCAACACCTTCGAGCACGCCAGCAAACACCAGGGCAAGATGCACGCCTGCGGCCACGACGGCCACACGGCCATGCTGCTCGCGGCAGCGCAGCACTTTGCCAAGCACCGCCATTTTGATGGCACGGTGTACCTGATCTTCCAGCCGGCGGAAGAGGGGGGCGGAGGCGCTCGCGTGATGATCGAGGATGGCCTGTTTGAGCAGTTCCCGATGCAGGCGGTGTACGGCATGCACAACTGGCCGGGCATGCCTGCGGGCACTTTTGCCGTGAGCCCCGGCCCCGTGATGGCTTCGACCAGCGAGTTCAAGATTACCATCCGTGGAAAGGGCGGCCACGCGGCGCTGCCGCACACGGGCATTGACCCGGTGCCGATTGCCTGCCAGATGGTGCAGGCCTTCCAGACCATCATCAGCCGCAACAAGAAGCCTGTGGACGCGGGTGTGATCTCGGTCACCATGATCCACACCGGCGAGGCCACCAACGTGGTGCCCGACAGCTGCGAACTGCAGGGCACGGTGCGCACCTTCACCATGGAGGTGCTCGACCTCATCGAAAAGCGGATGCGCCAGATTGCCGAGCACACCTGCGCTGCACACGACGCCACGTGCGAGTTCGAGTTTGTGCGCAACTACCCGGCCACCATCAACTCGCCGGCAGAGGCGGAATTCGCCCGCCAGGTCATGGCCGGCGTGGTGGGGCCCGAACGCGTGCTGGCCCAAGAGCCAACCATGGGGGCTGAAGATTTCGCCTACATGCTGCAGGCCAAGCTTGGCGCGTATTGCTTTATCTCCAACGGCGACGGGGCCCACCGCGAGATGGGGCATGGCGCGGGCCCGTGCACGCTGCACAACCCCAGCTACGACTTCAATGACGACCTGATCCCGTTGGGCGGCACCTTCTGGGTGCGGCTGGCACAGGAGTGGCTGGCCGCCCAGGCCAAGGCCGCCTGACACCGAAGCCGCCCCGCTGGGGCATGCCTGTGCCCCAGCTTTGCCGTTGACTGAAAGAGACACTCCATGATTGGTATTCCCCAGGCCTTTTCCCCCACGTATGCGGTGGCCCGCAAGAAGTTCCTGGAGGCCGCTGCCGCCGCTGGGATGCAAATCGATTCCCACACCCATCCGCTGGCAGGGCGCGAAGGCGAAGTGCTGGCCATGGACGTGGCTCTTGACGGCCCCAGGGATGCAGAAAAGCTGTTGATTGTGAGCAGCGCCTGCCACGGCGTGGAAGGCTACTGCGGCAGCGGCGCGCAGGTGTTTGCACTGCACGATGCCGAATGGCGCGCGGAGGCCCGCGAGGCCGGGGTGGCTGTGCTCTACATCCATGCGCTCAATCCGTATGGTTTCTCGCATATTCGCCGCACCACGCACGAGAACGTGGACCTCAACCGCAACTTCCACTCCTTCAAGGAGCCTCTTGCGCAAAACCCTGCCTACCGCGAGATCGCCTCGCTGCTGCTGCCCGATGTGTGGCCGCCCAATGCTGCCAACGCGCAGGCAGTGCAGGCATTCATTGCCGAGCGGGGTGAAGCCGCGTGGCAGGCCGCCGTCACGCGCGGCCAGCACGAGTTTCCGCAGGGGCTTTTCTTTGGCGGCACCGCGCCCACCTGGAGCAACCAGACCTTGCGCCATGTGCTGCGCGACCACGCCACCCGCGCCCAGCGCCTGGCGTGGATTGATGTGCACACGGGCCTGGGGCCGAGCGGGCTGGGTGAGCGCATCTATGCTGGCAAAGACGACCCCGCAGCCGTGCAGCGAGCGCGCCAGTGGTGGGGCGATGACGGTGCGACGCCCGTGACTTCCTTCTACGACGGATCCTCCACCTCAGCCTTCCTCACGGGGCTGATGTGGTCTTGCGTGTACGAAGAGTGCCCCCAGGCCGAGTACACCGGTATCGCCATGGAATACGGCACGGTGCCGTTCAGCGGCATCGTTCACGCACTGCGCGCAGAGCACTGGCTCAACATCCACCCAGAAGCCCCGGCCGAGCTGGCTGCGCAAATCAAGGCACAACTGCTGGCCGCGTTCTACATTGACACCGACGAATGGAAGGGCCAGATCATCAGCCAGGCGCGGCAGTCGCTGTTCCAGGCTGTGGATGGATTGGCTGATATTTGATCAAATCGGTCTGCAGCGCTTGTTCATAAAGCGGCAGACGCTATAAAAAGTGTAGCAATTGATGGCGTGCCGCTCCCGGCTGCGCGTTGGCCGCGCCAGCGCTTGCCTGGCCGCAAACTCGCGCATGGCTGAGCTGGGCGGGGCAGTGTCGTGTGGGCGTCGCTCGCCGGCAAGCGGTGTGGCACACGCGGGTGCGACCCACTAAGATGGCGCGGCTTGTTTTTTTGCATGTTCTCGCCCCCTTCCCACATTGATACGGAGACAACCGCATGTCTGACTTGAACGCCGCTTTTGAAGCCGCCGTCGCCAACTCCAAGAACCTGGCCGAGCGCCCCGACAACCCGACGCTGCTCAAGATCTATGCCCTGTACAAGCAGGCCACGGCAGGCGACAACGCCGAGAAAAAGCCCAGCTTTTCCGATGTGGTGGGCCGCGCCAAGTGGGACGCCTGGGAAAAGCTCAAGGGCACTGAGGCCGACGCTGCCAAGCAGATGTACATCGATCTGATCACCGAGCTGAGCTGAGGGCCGGGGAGGCTGATGGCCCATGTGGCCTGCATTCAAGCCGCCCGACCGTTTTCTGCTTCCTTCGGCAAGGCGACCCGTAGCGGTCGCTTTTTTTGCGCCTCATGCCCCCGCCGACCACCCTTTGGGCAGCCCCGCCAGGGGCGTCATGCCGTACAGCGGCTCGTTGGGCAGGCCCGCCTGCAGCGCCTCGCGCGCCGCGAGCAGGCGGCCGTAATCCACGCCTGTGGCGATGCCCATGGCCTCGAACATGAAGACCAGGTCTTCCGTCACCACGTTGCCCGACGCGCCAGGTGCATAGGGGCAACCGCCCAGCCCACCCTGCGAAGCGTCGAACGTGCGCACACCCACGTCGTAGGCGGCCAGGCAGTTGGCCAGGCCCAGGCCGCGCGTGTTGTGCATGTGGGCCGCCCCGGCCTTGGCGCCCAGCTCGGCGCGCAGGCGCGTGAACAGGCGGCGCACCTGGGCCGGGTTGGCCATGCCGGTGGTGTCCGACAGGCCCACTTCGTCCACGCCCGCTTCGGCGCACAGCACGGCCAGGCGTATCACGTCGTCTTCTGGCACGTTGCCCTGCAGCGTGCAGCCAAAAGCGGTGGACAAACCCACCTCGATCAGCGCTTGCGGTGCGGTGTCGGCGCGCTGCTGCACCACGGCCTGCAGCTCTTGCACCATGGCGGCGGGCGTTTTGCGCACGTTGGCCAGCGAATGCGCCTCGCTGGCCGACACGGGCAAGGTCACCTTGTGCGCGCCGGCCTGCAGCGCGGCCTCGGCCCCGCGCAGGTTGGGGGCCAGGGCCATCACGGTGATGTGGGGGTGCCGGGCCACGGCATGGCGCACCACCTCGGCCACATCGGCCATTTGCGGCAGAAGTTTGGCGGGAACGAAGGAGCCGACTTCGATCTCGCGCAGGCCGGCGGCCACCAGGGCATCGACCCAGGCCAGTTTGTGTGCCGTGGGCATGGTGGCGTTGATGGACTGCAACCCGTCGCGCGGTCCGACTTCGCTGATGAGTACGCTGGGCTTCATGCGCGTTGCACGCCTTCAGGCCACCGTGGGGTTGGGCACGCCCAGCAGGGCGTCCAGCTGGCTGCCGATTTCGGCCTCAATCCTGTCCTTGAATGCCCCAAACAAAAAACCCAGCTTGGCGTGCATGTCGAACTGGCTGGCGTCGACCAGCAGGGTGCCGCTCACGCCGGCTCGGCTGAAGTTCAGCGTGTCCTGCAGTTCGCCTTCTTCGTAGGTGCATTCCATGTCGAATTTTTCCTCGGCCTTGCGGGCCCAGGCGCGTGCCACTTCGCGGGCTTGGGGCAGGCCCAGTTGGTGGTCGCGTTGGATGTGAAGGTCAGGCACCGGGTTTCTCCTTGGGATGGGTGAGCGCCCGCAGGGCATCGTGGCGCTCGGGCAGGGGCTGTTGGGTGAGTTGTCGCACGGCATCATAAAACCGGGGCCAGTCGCGGCCCTCGCGCTCAAACAGGGCTTCAAAGGCGGGCACCAGCTCATCGTAGGCAGCCTGTGCCGCCAAACTGGCGTTGTTGGCTTTCTCCACCCAGCGGTCATAGCCCGCCACCTGCGCGGGCGTGGCGGCGGGTGCCGTGGTTTGGCCGGGGGCCGTTTGCAGCCACTGAGCGCGCAGCGCAGCGTACTCGCTGCGGAAACCTTGCATTGCTTCAATTTTCATAGCGGCCAGCGCTTTATCTGTGGGCGCTGGGCCTTGTTTTTTGTCATAAATTGCCGCCAGCCGCGCACGGGTGGCGCGCGTCAGCGCCTTGAAGGCGTTGCGCCGGGCCTCGCTGGCCGCAAAGGCTGCGCGCACCTCAGGGGTGCTTTGGGTGGCGAGCCATTGCGCACTGCCCAGCCGCTCTACCGCAGTGGCAAAAGATTCGTTGAACAGCGTGTCGCCCTGCGCATACACCACCTGGTGTGCCAGTTCATGGAACAGCAGGCGCACAAACTCACCTTCGGGCCAAGCAATGAAGGTCGACAGCAGCGGGTCGCCTCCGGCCCAGTTCATATAGCCCAACGTGGAGTACGCTGGCACGCCGTACACATCCACTTCCAGACCCTGGCTGGCCAGCGCCTGCGCCTCAGCCTGGGCGTCGCTTTGGGCAAAGTAGCCCCGGTATCCAATGCAGCCCGTTACCGGAAAGCACCAGGTGTGCAGTGTGAGTGCGTCAGGCGGTGCTGCCACCACGTTCCATACCGCGGCGGGACGCTTGAGGTCGGCATAGCGGCGGTAGCTGGCGTTGTCGGGCAGGTGCAGTTCAGAAACGGCAAATGCCCTCGCGCGCTGGGCCAGCTGCAGGCGCTGGCGCAGCGGTGCTGGGGTGTCTGCACGAGCGATCCAGTCGTCCAGTGGCTGGGCCGCCTGCATCAGCTGCACATGGCCGTTGACCGACTGCCAGTAGTACCCCAACGTGCTGCGCATGGGGGCGCAGCCGCTGAGCAGCACAAGGCTGCACAGCAGTGCGAGCAGGGCCTGCGGTGCAGGAGCCGTGCGGGCGGCAATGGGCGTGGAGCGGGGCTGGCGCATGGGGCCTTGTGGGTGGCAGCGGTGTCTGGTGGCAGAAGCCGCATCGTAGCTGTGTCAGCAGCATGGCGCGACCGGTTCCTAGAATGCCCGTATGACCGATTCGACCCCGCCCGACATGGCCGACTCAACCGCCCAGCACCCCGGCCCTGCCGCCCTGCCTGAAGGGCTGTTTGCCGACAACACGGGGTGCCCGCGCTGCGGCTGGTGCCAGGCCACGTCTTTGTACCGGCACTACCACGACCACGAATGGGGCTTTCCGGTGGCGGACGACCGCCGCCTTTTCGAAAAACTGTGCCTTGAGGGGTTTCAGTCGGGGCTGAGCTGGCTCACCATCCTGAACAAGCGCGAAGGGTTTCGCCAGGCATTTGCGAATTTTGATGCCGAGCAGGTCGCCGCGTTCGACCAGGCGGATGTGCAACGCCTGGTGCAGGATGCAGGCATCGTGCGGCACCGGGGAAAGATCGAGTCCACCATCAACAACGCCCGCCGCGTGCTGGACTTGCGGCGCGAGTTCGGCTCGCTGGCGCATTACGTGTGGCGCCACGAGCCCGCAGCGGCCGACCGCCCCGAGCGCATGACGCGCGAAGTGGCGCGCACGCTGTCCACCTCGCCCGCGTCCATTGCCCTGTCCAAGGACCTGAAAAAGCGCGGCTGGAGCTTTGTAGGGCCCACCACCGTGTATGCCTTCATGCAGGCCATGGGCTTGGTGAATGACCACCTCGAAGGCTGCCATGCGCGCTCCGCGGCCTTGAAGGCGCGTGCCGATTTCGTGGTGCCGCGCAGCTGATCAGGGCCGCGCCAGCGGCCGCAACGCCCACAGGGCCGCCAGCGCCGCTACACCCAGCAGTGCCGTCAGCCAAACGGCTGCAGCGCCCACACCGTCGAGGAGCATGCCGAACAGCACGGGGGCAAAAGCCTGTGCCACGCGGGCGGGCACCATCATCAGCCCCTGCCGCGCGCCGTAGCCCGCTGGCCCGAACAGCACCAGCGGCAGCGTGCCCTTGGCAATGGTCAGGATGCCATTTCCCGCCCCATGCAGCACCGTGAACACTGCTGCGGCCGGGGCACCCAGCACCACCAGCAGCGCGGCGCCAACGGGGTGCGCGGCTGCTGCCAACTGCGCCGACAGCAGCGGGTGCAACCGCCGCAGCAGTCCAAACTCCAGCAGCCGGGCGGCTACCTGGGCCGGCCCCACCAACGCCGCCATGGCCACTGCGGCCTGCAGCGAGGTGCCACTGGCTTGCAGCAGGCGCGGCAGATGCGCCGCCATGGCCGTGCTGGTGAACCAGGTGACCGCGAACACAAAAGACAGCAGCACTGTGGCGCGCAGGGCGTGCGACCCGGGTGGCAAATCGGGCGGCGAGC
The DNA here is from genome assembly GCA_002377855.1 of Acidovorax delafieldii. GTDB lineage: Bacteria > Pseudomonadota > Gammaproteobacteria > Burkholderiales > Burkholderiaceae_C > Acidovorax > Acidovorax delafieldii_A. The sequence continues at coordinate 35,733 of DFQQ01000025.1, forward strand.
CGGGCCGATGGATGCCCTGCGTGGGGGGGGCACTGTTCTGGGCTACTTGCGCAGCCTTGGCTGGCCCCGAAGGCGCTGGGGCCTGCGTGCCAGCCACGTCTTGCGCGGGCGCCTGCACGCCGGGCAGCCATGCGTTGAGCGGCGCCCCCAGCAGCAGATGCAGGGCAGCCCAGCCCAGGCACGCGCCACGCCAGCCCCATTGCGTCTCCATCCACGCGGACAAGGGCCAGCCCACCGTGCTGGCAAACCCGGCAATCAGCGTGATGCCTGTGATGGGGCCGCGCGCTCCGTGGCCGTACAACCGCACCAGCGTGGCAAACGCCGCCTCGTACAAGCCCGACCCCATGGCCACACCCATCAGGACCCAGGCGGCAAACAGCCCCACGGGGCCTTGGGCCAGCGCCATGCCAGCCAGGGCTGCGGCGAAAAGCACGTTGGTACCCACCAGCACCGGCCGCCCACCGTGGCGGTCGATGGCGTGCCCCGCCGCGGGCCCCAGCAGTGCCGAGACGATGAGCGCCAGAGAAAACGCTGCAAACACCGTGGGCGCGGCCACCCCCAGGTCGCGTGCCATGGGCACAGCGAGCATGGCGGGCAGGTAGTAGGACGAGGCCCAGGCCAGGGTCTGTGCAGTGCCCAGACGGGCTACCGTCCAGCGCTGGGAGGTGGTTGCCATGGCAGTTGTTTGGTGAAGCAGCCCCCCTGCGGATGGGCGCTACTTGGATCAGGCCCGTTGACCCTGTGCGTTGACCACCACTTCGCCATCTTCTTTGGTGAACGCGCCTTTTTGCGGCGCTGGCAGGATGTCCAGCACCAGCTCGGAAGGCCTGCACAGCCGGGTCCCGAGTGGGGTGACGACGATGGGCCGGTTGATGAGAATGGGGTGCGCCAGCATGGCGTCGATCAACTGGGCATCGGTCACGCCCGGTGCGCCCAGTTGCAGCTCGGTAAAGAGGGCTTCCTTGGTGCGCACGGTGTCGATGACGGGTTTGCCGGTGGCGGCGATCAGCGCCTGCAGCGTGGCACGATCGGGCGGGGTCTGTAGGTACTCGATGACCTGGGGCTCGGCACCGCTGTTGCGGATCATGGCCAGCGTGTTGCGCGAAGTGCCGCACTTGGGGTTGTGGTAGATGGTGACGTCAGACATGGTGTTTGAAATGTAGGTGAGTGCAGGCGCTGGCAGGGGCCGAAGTGTGCCACTGCAGGGCTCTGTCGCTAAGCAGGCCAGCCCCGTGTCTGTTGCAAGGCTGCCAGCAACTGCTGCCCTGCCGCATCCAGTGTGGAGTCGTTATGGATTTCGATGTGGGCTACGCCTGCAGGTTGCTCAAATGCCTGGGCTCGCCGCACACGGGCTTCCACCTCGTCGAGTGTTTCTCTCCCCCGCGCCAATAGCCGTTCGCGCAGCACCGCCGAGCTGGCCGTGATGTGCACGGGCAGCAGGTGTTCAAAAGTGGCCAGGGCTTGCGGAAGATGGGCGCGCGAACCGTTGACCAGCACCCAGCGGCCCAGCGCCAGGGGCGCCACCTGGGCGTGGCGCACGCCATAGCCCAGGCCGTTCGCATCCCAATGCATGGCAAAGGCCCGGTTCGTGCGCAGCGCTGCAAACGTGGCCGGGCACACGCTTTCGTACTGTTCGGTGCCCAGGGCGTTAGATTGTTGCAGCGGGCGGCTGATGGTGCGCTGCGCCCAGTGCAGCGGGGTGGACGGGGGCAGGTTCTGGCGCAGCCAGCCCAGCAGGCTGTCCTTGCCCGCGCCCGAGGGGCCCATCACGTACACCAGGCGCGCGTTCACTGGCCCAGCTCCAGGTGGTCCAGCAGTACGAAATCAGCGCCGGGCGAGGGCTCGGCGAACAGGGCCAGGTGGTTGAACTGGAGCGTGGGCAGGTCCGAAAAGAACTGCTGCGCGGCGTCCAGCACCAGGGCCTGCGTGCCTTCATCGACCGACGACAACGGCCCCGTGAGCGACATGTGGAAGCGGAACTCCTCCAGCACGAAAGGGTAACCCCAGCGCTGCAGCAACTCGTCCTGCCGTGCGTTCAGGCCTGCAGCGCGGCGGCGGGCCATTTCGCTGCTGGAAAGCGGCGCCGCCAGCGCGTGCAGTTGCGTGACGCATGCGGCCGCAGCGGCCTCAATGGCCGCGTTGGCTGGGTGCGACGGCATGGGCACCAGCGCCAGGAAGTCCTCCAGGCGCTGCACATGCATGGGCGGCAGGGCGAAGGGTTTGAGGCTGCGCGCTACCTGCTGCACTGCGTGGTGCAGCGCGAGCCAGTCCGAGCCAGGCGCCAGGGCAAAGGGCGCCTTCAGGGTGCCGTGCCAGCCATAGCGGCGCGGAGCGGCGGTGAGCCGCTGCAGGTCTTCTGGCGCCACACCGTGGATGTTCAGCTGTGGCAGGGGCCGCAGCTGCGCCGCGCAACGCCCCAGCCAGTGGCTGCCGGCCAGCCAGCCCAGGGTGCCGGGGCTGGGCGCGTAGTACACCGCGTAGCGGTAGGCGGTCGCGGGCGTGTTCGGGGTGCTTGCTTCAGTGTTCATCGTGGTCAATGGTCAGTTTCACGCGGTCGCCCGCGAACCAGGCGCGGGCCCATTCGATCGGGGTTCCGGCGGTGTCCACATTCAGGCTTTCGACCTGCAGCACAGGCCGCGCCGTGGGTTGGCGCAACTGCGCAGCCACCTCGGCGGTGGGCAGCTCTGCGGTGATGCGGCTCTCGCGGCGGGTGTAGTCGGCCACGCCATGGGCGGCAAAGCCGGCGGTGATGGAGCCTGTTTCGCGCACCACCTGCGCCAGGTGGGCAAAGCGCGGTAGCGGAAAGTAGCGCTCGCTCAGGTGCAGCGGCTGGCCTTCAGCCTCGCCCATCACGCGCAGCGCCAGCAGCGGGCTGCGCGCGGGCACCTGCAGTGCGCGTGCCAGCGCGGCGGTGGCGCGCACGGTGTCTTCGCCCAGCACCACCAAGCTACCGCGCAGGCCGGCCTGGGCCAGGCCCTGCTGGTGGCGCGTGCGCTTGCCCAGCACCAAGTCCACCGCAAAGTCTTCCACATAGGTGCCGCTGCCCTGCGTGATGCGCACCAGCCCCTGGCTGCACAGACTGGCCAGCGACCGGCGGATGGTGTGGCGGTTTACGCCGAACTGCTCGGCCAGGGCGTGCTCCGAAGGCAGCCGCTCGCCGGGGGCGTAGGTGCCGCTGCCAATGGCGTCGGCCAGCTCGGTGGCGATGCGTGTCCAGAAGCTGTCGCGTGCCGGGCGCGATGGTGGTGATGCGGCGTGCTGAAGCGAGGTGGAGGCAAGTGTGTTGGCTGTCATGAAACGTACATGCGCGCTCTTTAAGCTGGCGCCAGTTTTTCAATTTGTCTATACAACTTTCAGAGTACCACTTTCATGTTTCAAGCCTTTGACAACCCGGGCCCCGGCAGGCCGTTGCAGCGCGCGCAATGGATAGCGTTGCTGGCCCGCGCACCGCTCGGCCTGCTCGAATCGGCCCTGCAGGACGACGCCCGTCGCCCCGCCCGCTGGCTACGCGCCCCCGAAACCGCGCTGATGATGGTGCAGGGCCGCGCGGGCGGCACCGGTGAGCGTTTCAACCTGGGTGAAGTCACCGTGACCCGCTGCGCCCTGCGGGTGGAGGCGCCCTCCAAGGGTGCCGATGCCGACGATGCCACCGTGGGCGTGGCCTATGTGCTGGGCCGCTCGCACCGCCAGGTGCAGCTGGCCGCCTTGGCCGATGCCCTGCTGCAAGACCCTGTCCGCCAGCCAGCGCTGGATGCGCAGTTGCTGGAGCCCATCCGCAGTCATCTGCGCAACGCCCAGGCCGCGCGCCAAGCCCGTGCCGCTAGCACCAAGGTGGACTTCTTTACCGTGGCGCGGGAAAGCGGCGCAGACACCGACGAGGACGACGAATGAACAGCCCCACCCTCGCGTCCCTGGGCGCTGGCTTCTCCAACGAGGCATTTGGCAGCCAGGCCGTGTTTCGGGCCGTGCTGCAGGCGCTGTCGCACCCAGGCCGCCGCGTTGCGGTAGCGCATGACGCGCCAACGCCCACCGCCGGGCACGCCGCATCCGCCGCCGCGCTCCTGGCCCTGCTCGACAGCGACTGCACGCTGTGGCTGTCGCCCCGCCTCGCTGCCAGTGATGCTGCCGCATGGCTGCGGTTCCACACCGGCTGCACGCTGGTCAGCAACGCTGGCGATGCGCGCTTTGTATGGGTGGGCGAAGGCGATGCCCTGCCCCCGCTCAGTAGCCTGGGGCAAGGCACCGACATCTACCCCGACCAGTCGGCTACCTGTGTGGTGGATGTGGCGCGCATGGACGACGCTGCGGACAACGCAGGGGCCTGGCGCCTCACCGGCCCGGGCATTCAGCACCACGCCACGCTGAAGGTCGCCGGTCTGCCCGACGACTTTGAGCAGCAATGGTCCGCCAACCACGGCACGTTTCCCCGTGGGGTGGATGTGCTGTTGGGCACCCCCACCCACATCGTGGGCATGCCGCGCACGACGCGCATTTCCACCCACACCGCCGTACTGCACGGCGCAAAGGCTTGACATGTACGTAGCCGTCAAGGGCGGAGAAGCCGCCATTCTCAACAGCTACCGCCTGCTGGCCGAACAGCGCCGGGGCGACGCCGCGCTGCCCGAGCTGTCGGTGGCGCAGATCCGCCAACAGCTCAAGCTGGCGGTGGACCGGGTGATGACCGAAGGCTCGGTGTACGACCCCGAACTGGCAGCGCTGGCCATCAAGCAGGCAGCGGGCGACCTGGTCGAAGCCATCTTTTTGCTGCGCGCCTACCGCGCCACGCTGCCGCGCCTGGGCACCACCTGCCCGCTGGACACCAGCCGCATGGCACTGGACCGGCGCATTTCGGCCACTTTCAAGGATCTGCCCGGCGGGCAGGTGCTGGGCCCGACCTACGACTACACGCAGCGCCTGCTGGACTTCACGCTGCTGGCCGAGGGCCGGTTGCCTGAGCCCGTACAGCCGCCCGTCGAAGCGCCTGCCGCTACGACTCCCCGCGTGGTGGACTTGCTCAACCACGAAGGGCTGATCGAAACGCGCCCCGTGCCGCCCGGCGACCCAACGCCCACCGACCTGACCCGCGAGCCGCTGCGGTTTCCGGCCAACCGGGCAACGCGGCTGCAAAACCTTGCGCGGGGCGATGAAGGCTTCTTGCTGGCCATGGCGTATTCCACGCAGCGCGGCTATTCGCACTCGCACCCCTTTGTGGGCGAAGTGCGCCTGGGCACGGTGGCGGTGGAGATCAAGCCCGAAGAACTGGGCTTTGCCATCGACATCGGCGACATCGAGATCACCGAATGCGAGATGGTGAACCAGTTTGCTGGCAGCAAAAGCCAGCCGCCGCAGTTCACGCGCGGCTACGGCCTGGCGTTTGGCCACAGCGAGCGCAAGGCCATGGCCATGAGCCTGGTGGACCGCGCCCTGCGGGCCGATGAGCTGGGCGAGCCGGTGGAGTCGCCCGCGCAGATGCAGGAGTTTGTGCTGGGCCACAGCGACAGCCTCGAAGCCTCGGGCTTTGTGCAGCACCTGAAGCTGCCGCACTACGTGGACTTCCAATCCGAGCTGGAGCTGGTGCGCAAGATGCGCGCCGCTGCAAACCCCGCCACCACCGAACAGGGAGATGCCGCATGAACGCGCCCATGGAACCCGTCGCAATGGGCCTGCCCGCCGACGCCGCACCGGTGGACGGCCACTTCAACTTTGCGTACCTGGACGAGCGCACCAAGCGCATGATCCGCCGGGCCATCCTCAAGTCCGTGGCCATCCCCGGCTACCAGGTGCCCTTTGGTTCGCGCGAAATGCCGCTGCCCTATGGCTGGGGCACGGGCGGCATCCAGGTCACCGCGTCCATCATCGGCCCAGAAGACTGCCTCAAGGTCATCGACCAGGGCTCGGACGACACGGTCAACGCGGTCAACATCCGCCGCTTCTTCGAGCGCACCACCGCCGTGGCCACCACCACCCGCACCCGCGAAGCCACGCTGATCCAGACGCGCCACCGCATCCCCGAGACACCGCTGGCCGAAGGCCAGGTCATCGTCTACCAGGTGCCGGTGCCAGAGCCCATGCAGCGCCTGGAGCCGCGCGAGACCGAAACGCGCACGCTGCATGGCCTGGCCGAGTACGGGCTGATGCATGTGAAGCTCTACGAAGACATCGCGCGCTACGGCCACATCGCCACCACGTATGACTATCCGGTGCTCGTCAACGGCCGGTATGTGATGGCGCCATCGCCCATCCCCAAGTTCGATAACCCCAAGATGCACATGAACCCCGCGCTGCAGCTGTTTGGCGCAGGGCGTGAAAAGCGCATCTACGCCGTGCCGCCCTATACGCCGGTAGAGAGCCTGGGCTTTGAAGACCACCCCTTTGAAGTGCAGCGCTGGGATGCGGCGTGTGCCCTGTGCGGCGCCACCGACAGTTTTCTGGACGAGGTCATCACCGACGACCAGGGCGGGCGCATGCATGTGTGTTCGGACTCGGACTACTGCCAAGAGCGCCAGGAGCGCCAGTCGCCGCAGGCCGATGTGGCCGGTACGAAAGGCCCAGCGGCATGAGCACCGTGCACATCCGCGAGGCCACGCCGGCCGACCTGGAGAGCGTGCTGGCCCTGTATGCCGCCATTGAAGACAGCCCGGCCGATGTACTGACCCTGGAGCAGGCGCAGGCGGTATGGGCCCAGTTTGCGCGCTACCCCAGCTACCGCCTGTGGGTGGCCTGCGATGCGGCAAACGGTGACGCAGTGGTCGGCACATACGCAATGCTGGTCATGCACAACCTGGCCCATCGGGGCGCGCCCTCGGCCATCGTCGAAGACGTGGTGGTGGCACGAGACCAGCAGGGGCACGGCGTAGGCCGCCAGATGATGGCCCATGCCATGCAGCAGGCGCGCGAAGCGGGCTGCTACAAGCTCGCGCTCTCGTCCAACGCCCGCCGCACCGGCGCCCATGCTTTTTATGAATCGCTGGGCTTTGCGCAGCACGGCCTCAGTTTTGTTGTGGACACCCTGACATGAATACCGCTACCCCCTGCGCGCCGCTGCTGAGCGTGCGCAACATCTGCAAGCGCTATGGCGACCGCGTGGCGCTGCAAGGCGCGTCCTTTGACCTGTGGCCCGGCGAGGTGCTTGCCGTGGTGGGCGAGTCGGGCTCCGGCAAGTCCACGCTGCTCAACGCCATTGCGGCGCGCAGCGCACCCGACGAAGGCACCGTGCAGTTTCGCCAGCGCAGCGGCGAGCTGCAGGACGTGTACGCCATGACCGAAGCCCAGCAACGCCTGCTGGCCCGCACCGACTGGGGCTTTGTGCACCAGAACGCGGCGGATGGCCTGCGCATGGATGTATCCGCAGGTGCCAACGTGGGCGAGCGCCTGATGGGCCTGGGCGAGCGCCACTACGGAAAGCTGCGCGCCACGGCCACCGAATGGCTGCAGCGCGTGGAGATAGATGCCGCCCGCATCGACGACGCACCGCGTACCTTCTCGGGCGGCATGCGCCAGCGCCTGCAGATTGCCCGCAACCTGGTCACCCAGCCGCGCCTAGTGTTCATGGATGAGCCCACGTCAGGCCTTGACGTGTCGGTGCAGGCACGCCTGCTGGACATGCTGCGCCAGCTCACGCGGCAGATGCAGCTGGCCGCCATAGTGGTCACGCACGACCTGGCTGTGGCCCGCCTGCTGGCGCACCGCATGGTGGTCATGCAGCGCGGCCGCGTGGTCGAGTCGGGCCTGACCGATCAGGTGCTCGACGACCCGCAGCACCCCTACACCCAGCTCCTTGTCTCTTCGGTACTCCAGCCATGAACCAGCCTTCCACTGCTCCCATTCTTCAGATGCAAGGCGTGGCCAAGCGCTTTACCCTGCACCACCAAAACGGCATCGAACTGCGCGTGCTCGAAGGCGTGGACCTGTGCGTGCAGCCCGGCGAATGCGTGGTGCTTGACGGCCCCTCGGGCATGGGCAAGAGCACGTTGCTCAAGATGATCTATGCCAACTACCGCGCCCATGCGGGCCGCATCACGGTGCGCGGTGCGGATGGTGCGCTGGTCGATGTGACCGAGGCCACGCCGCGCGAGCTGGTGCAGCTGCGGCGCGACACGGTGGGTTACGTAAGCCAGTTCTTGCGTGTGATACCCCGTGTCTCGGCGCTGGATGTGGTGGCCGAGCCCCTGGCCGAAGACGCGGCTGATGACCCCGCCGCGCTGGAAGCCGCACGCGAGCAGGCGCGCCTGTGGCTGGTGCGCCTGCGCATTCCTGAACGGCTGTGGCACCTGCCGCCCGCCACGTTCTCGGGTGGCGAGCAGCAACGCATCAACATCGCGCGCAACATGATCAAGCCCAAGCCGCTGCTGCTGCTGGACGAGCCCACGGCGTCGCTCGATGCCGCCAACACCGAGACGGTGATTGGCCTGATCCGCGAAGCCGTGGCCCGCGGCGCAGCGCTGGTGGGCATCTTTCACGACGCGCAGGTGGGTGCTGCCGTGGCGACGCGCCGGGTGAACGTGGGTGACTTTCGCGGAGGTGCCGCATGAGCGCGATGGTCTTCAAGAACGCCCGCATGGTGCTGCCCGGCGAAGTGGTGCAAGGCAGCCTGCATGTGGATGGTGGGCGCATCGCTGCGCTGGACAGCGGTGGCACCGCAGCCCTGCAAGGCATCGACCTGGGCGGCGACTACCTGCTGCCCGGGCTGGTGGAGGTGCATACCGACAACTTCGAGCGCCACCTCATGCCCCGCCCCAAGGTGCAGTGGGCCGAGATGCCTGCGCTGCTGGCACATGATGCCGAGATTGCAGCCGCCGGCATCACCACCGTGCTCGATGCTCTGGGCGTGGGCGAAGCCGATGCCGAAAGCCTGCGCGGTAGCGCCTGGAACCGTGTGCTCGACACCATCGACACCTGCACCGAGCGCAACCTGCTGCGTGCCGACCACCACCTGCATGTGCGCTGCGAATTGCCCGCGCCCAACACCATTGACCTGTTCGAGCCCTTCCATGGGCACCCGCGCCTGTCGCTCATCTCGCTGATGGACCACACCCCCGGCCAGCGCCAGTGGGAGAACATCGAGCAGGCACGCACCTACTACACCGGCAAGAAGGGCTGGAGCCAGGAAAAATTTGAACGCCAGGTGCAGCACGCCGCCACGCTGCAAGCGCAGTACGCCGAGCCGCACCGCGCGTACTTTGTGGATTACTGCCGCACGCACGGTATCTCGCTGGCCAGCCACGACGACACCACGGTGGCGCATGTGGAGCAGGCCCATGCCGAGGGTGCGGCGATGTCGGAGTTTCCGACCACTTTGGCGGCGGCCCAAGCGGCGCACCAGCGCAGCCTGCTCACCGTGATGGGCGGGCCCAACGTGGTGCGTGGCGGATCGCACTCGGGCAACGTGGCTGCGGCCGACCTGGCGCGGGCCGGCTTGCTCGACATCCTCTCATCCGACTACGTGCCGGGCAGTTTGCTCAGCGCCGTGATGCGGCTGGTGCACGACGAGGTGCTGACGCTGCCCCAGGCCGTGGCCACCGTCACGCGCAACCCGGCCCGCGCATCGGGCATGGCCGACCGGGGCGAACTGGCGGCAGGGCTCCGCGCTGACCTGGTGCAGGTGCACATGGCCGAGCTGCCTTGCGGCGGCCAACAGGCCGTGGTGCGCGGCGTGTGGCGCGAGGGCCAGCGCGTTCTTTAACGGCGGGCTGACACCCAAACTTCTTTCAACTGTCAAAGCACTGTCATGCGTCGCAACCACACTTTGGTTGTCTAGACGACTTCCAGCCGCCAAGGAGACCCACCATGCCCGCAGCCCTGCATATTCAGCAACTGAACAAGCATTTCGCCAACGGAAAGCACGCTTTGCGTGATATCAACCTCACCGTGCAGCCCGGTGAAATGGTGGCGCTGATCGGTGCCTCGGGCTCGGGCAAATCGACACTGCTGCGCCATGTGGCGGGCCTGGCGGTGGCGGATGCGTCGAGCGAGTCGCTCATCGAAGTGGATGGCCGCTGCGTGCAGCGTGCAGGCCGTATCCACAGCAACATCCGCTCCGTGCGCTCGCAGGTGGGTTTTGTGTTCCAGCAGTTCAATCTGGTGGATCGCCTGCCGGTGCTGATGAACGTGCTGGTGGGCCTGCTGCACCGCACGCCCTGGTGGCGCGGCTGGCTGCGCATGTTCAAGCCGCACGAGCGCGCCCTGGCGCTCGAAGCCCTGGGCCGTGTGGGCATTGCCGAGTGCCATTCGCAGCGTGCGTCCACCCTGTCGGGCGGGCAACAGCAGCGCGCCGCCATTGCCCGAACGCTGGTGCAGGGCGCCAAGGTAGTGCTGGCCGATGAACCCATTGCTTCGCTGGACCCGGAGTCCTCGCGCAAGGTCATGGACATCCTGGCGCGCATCAACCGCGAAGATGGCTGCACGGTGATCGTGTCGCTGCACCAGGTGGACATGGCCGTGCGCTACTGCCCGCGCGTGGTGGCGCTGCACCAGGGGCAGGTCGTGTACGACGGCCCTTCGGCCGCCCTGACACCCGCCCTGCTGCGCAGCCTGTACGGCGTGCATGCCGATGAAATCCTGGCAGACACGGCAGCTGCCGCGCCTGCCGCTCACCCCATGGCGCCGGTGGTACCGTCTGCGCAGGTGCCGCAGTGGGCGCCCGCCATGGCGCAGGCTGCCTGACAGCAGCGGTTCTTTCGCAGCCTCTCTTTCGCTCTCACTTCCTTTTCTGGAGTCTTCCATGTTCAAGCAACTGTGCGCCGCTGTGGCGCTGGGTCTGGGTCTGTCTGCGGCCAACGCCCAGGACATCAACTTCGGCATCATCTCTACCGCGTCCACGCAAAACCTTAAGGCCGACTGGCAACCGCTGCTGGACGACATGGCGAAGCAAACGGGCCTGAAGATCAAGGCCTTCTTCGCACCGGATTACGCCGGCATCATCGAAGGCATGCGCTTCAACAAGGTGCATGTGGCCTGGCTGGGCAACAAGTCGGCCATGGAAGCCGTGGATCGGGCTAACGGAGAAGTCTTCGCGCAGATGGTGAATGCCGACGGCACGCAGGGCTACTACTCGCATCTGATCGTGCACAAGGACAGCCCACTGGCCTCGTTGGATGACGTGCTCAAGAACGGCAAGTCGCTGAGCTTTGGCAACGGCGACCCCAACTCCACCTCGGGCTTTCTGGTGCCCGGCTACTACGCGTTTGCGCAAAACAAGATCGACGTGAAGACGCACTTCAAGATCGTGCGCAGCGCCAACCACGAAACCAATGCCCTGGCCGTGGCCAACAAGCAGGTGGATGTGGCCACCAACAACAGCGAGAACCTGGAGAAGATCAAGGAACGCCAGCCCGAGAAGTTCAAGGACATCAAGATCGTCTGGACCTCGCCGCTCATTCCGCTGGACCCCCTGGTGCTGCACAAGGAGCTGCCTGACGCGACCAAAGCGAAGATCCGTGACTTCTTCTACACCTACGCCAAGACCGATGCCCGCGAGAAGGACGTGGTGATGAAGATCTCCAAGCTCTCGGGCTTCAAGCCATCGAGCAACGCGCAGCTCACGCCGATCCGCCAGCTTGACCTGTTCGGCAAGCGCAACAAGATCGAAGGTGACGCCACGCTGGCCGATGCCGACAAGAGAACCCGCCTGGCCGAGATCGACCAGCAGCTGGCCTCGCTGAAGTAAGTCGCTTTTCTTCCGTTGCCCGGTGTTCCCATGTCCTCTGCTCTGAATCCTTCGCTGGCCCATCTGGCCAGCACTGCAGCGCCCAAGCGCAGCCTGGTTTGGTACCTGTCCTGGGGCATCCTGTTGGTGCTGCTGGCTGCGTCGTGGAACGGCGCCGACATGCGCCCGCTGGACCTGTGGAACGACTCGGGCAACATGGCGCGCTATGCAGCCGAGTTCTTTCCGCCCAACTTTGGCCAGTGGCCGCTGTATGTGCAGGAGATGCTGATCACGCTGCAGATTGCGCTGTGGGGCACGGCCCTGGCTGTGGTCACGGCCGTGCCGCTGGCGCTGCTGGCCTCGTCCAACATCGCGCCGTGGTGGGTGAACCAGCCGGTGCGCCGGGTGCTCGATGCCTTCCGTGCCATCAACGAAATGGTGTTCGCCATGCTGTTCGTGGTGGCCGTCGGCCTGGGGCCGTTTGCTGGCGTGCTGGCGCTGTGGATCCACACCTCGGGCACGCTGGCCAAGCTTTTTTCTGAAGCGGTGGAAGCCATCGACCCGCAACCGGTGGAGGGCATCCGATCCACCGGCGCGAGCGCCCTGCACGAAATCATCTACGGGGTGATCCCGCAGGTCATGCCGCTGTGGATCTCGTACACGCTCTACCGCTTTGAAGCCAACGTGCGCTCAGCCTCGGTGGTGGGCATGGTGGGCGCCGGCGGCATTGGCGTGGTGCTGTGGGAAATCATCCGCGGGTTCCAGTACGCCGAGACCTGCGCGGTGATGCTCATCATCGTCGTCACCGTGAGCGCGATCGACGTGGTGTCGGCCCGCATCCGCAAGGCGTTGATCTGAGAAGGGGCCCGCGCCATGGCACTGAGTTTTGACGACATCGAACACCTGCTGTCCACCCGCGGTTTCCACCAATATGGCCGCGAGGCGGTGAGCCAGCTGGAGCACGCCCTGCAGTGCGCGCAACTGGCCGAGCAGGCGGGCGAGACCCCCGCCACCACCGCCGCCGCATTGCTGCACGACCTGGGCCACCTGCTGGCGCCGGGCGGCGACACGGCAGAGCAGGACGACCTGCACCAGTACGTGGCCCTGCCCTTCTTGCGCGGCTTGCTGCCCGACGCGGTGCTGGAGCCCATCCGCCTGCATGTGGATGCCAAGCGTTATCTGTGCACCATGGAGCCGGGTTACTGGGAGACGCTCTCGCCTGCGTCGCAGCACAGCCTGGTGCTGCAGGGTGGGGCGTACACCGTGCCTGAAGCCGAGCACTTTGCCCGCCAGCCTTTCGCGCAGGAGGCGATTCGCCTGCGCCGCTATGACGACCACGCCAAGGTGCCCGGGCTGGCCACCCCACCACTGTCGCACTACCTTGCCATCACCCGCGCCCTGGTGCGCGAAGCGCTACCGCTCCGTGGCAACGACCTTTCCGCCGCGCAAGCGGCCCAGGTGGCGTAGAGCCAGCGCAGGCCTGCGCCGTGCTCAGTCGGCCTTGACGGCGTTCACCCAGGCCAGGTCCAGCGGGCGGTCTTCAAACTCGGTGTTCAGCACCACCGTGCTGGTGGTGCGCGCCACGCCCGCAATCGCCTTGATCTCGTAGATCACGTCTTCCAGCGCACGCGCGTGCGTGGTGCGGATCTTGGCCAGAAAGTCGTATTCGCCGGCCACGCTGTGCAGCTCTTCCACCTGCGGCATGGCGCGCAGCCGGGGCGCCACATCGCGGCAGTGGATGCCGCCGTCGTTGCGGATGGCCACAAAGGCCGTGAAGTTCAGGCCCACGCGCTCCGGGTCCACGCTGATCGAGAAGCGGCGGATCACGCCCTTGTCCAGCAGCTTCTTCACCCGCTCATGCACTGCAGCGGTCGATAGGCCCACTTCGGCGCCCACCTCGGCGTACGAACGTCGGCCATCTGCCCCCAGGGCCGAAATAATTCTGGCGTCCATGTCGTCTGTCTGAATATTTGCTTGCATTGGCGCCTGATTTTGGTAAAAATTCTGGAAACGGGCTGTTTCCCATAAATTATTCGGTGAGGTGAAGAATATGCCGGCAATTTTCAATGCGCAAGCGCGAGGCCGGGGCTCCTGGGCGGTGGCCACCGCCCTGCTGCTGGTCTATGTGGTGTGGGGCACCACGTACTTTGCCACCAGCATCGCCCTGCAGACCATACCGCCGCTGTTGATGAATGCCGTGCGCTTTCTGTGTGCGGGCGCGGTGATGCTGCTCATCGCCCTGTGGCAGGGCCACGCACTGCCCACGGCGGTGCAGTGGCGCAACTCTGCGGTGGTGGGCGGCCTCATGGTGTTTCTGGCGATGAACCTTATCGGCCTCGCGCAGAAGCTGGGCATCGGCTCGGGGCTGATGGCGACGGTGGTGACCACCATGCCCATGTGGCTGGCGCTGTGGACGCGCTGGGGTGGCGAACGCGTGCCGGTGACCAGCTGGATCGGCCTGGGCCTGGGCGTGGCCGGTGCCGTGCTGCTGGCGCGCGAGGGCAACTTCTCGGCCACATGGCTGGGCGCCATCCTGGCCTTTGCCGCCCCCCTGTGCTGGAGCCTGGGCTCGTACGCATCCCGCAAGCTGTCGCTGCCGGCACCGGCCATGGCATCGGCCGCGCAATGGTTTGTGGGCGGGGCGATGGGGCTGGTGGTGGCGCTGTGGTTCGAGCCGGTGCCGGCCCTGTCGCAAATCAGCGCGAAGTCGTGGGCGGCCTGGGTTTATCTGCTGGTGTTCGGCACGATGGTGGCGCTCAATGCCTACCTGTGGCTGCTGCAGAACACGTCGGCCGCGCTGGCGGGGAGCTATTCGTTTGTGAACCCGGCGGTGGCGTTGCTGGTGGGCGTGGCGCTGGGTGGGGAGTTGCTGACGGGGTGGGTGTTTGCGGCCTTGCCGTTGATTGGAGCGGCGCTGGTGTTCATCTTGTATGGGCGGTTGTTGCAGGGGTGGTGGGCTGGGCGGCGGGCGGTGTGGATGGGGTTGCGGGCGGGGTAGGGGGGCTCGGTCTGTTACCCGGCTGGGCGCCCGGGCGAAGTCTCTCCGAGCCGGAGCGCCACTCCAGTCCGTTCGGGCTGAGCCTGTCGAAGCCTAGGCGTGCGGGGTCGAAAAGCATGCTGGTGCTGAGGGCGGGAGCCGAGACTCGCCCCGGCGGGCGAGGCACTTTTCTTTGCTTCGCCAAAGAAAAGTACCCAAAAGAAAGGCGACCCCCAGTCTGCGACCCCTTCGCGGTGCGAAGGGGCAAACCTGCGCCGTGGCGGTTGCGGGGTGCGCCGCGGAACTCACTGCGCGCCGTTGGCGCTTCGTTCAGACAACCACGGCGAGTCAGATGACGAAGCAGCCGCGCACTTGCGCGACTGCCACCCCGCAACCGCCCCGGCGCAGGCGCAGCCAGAAGGGGGTAGGGTACCGAACAGCCGAACAGCCGAACAGCCGAACAGCCGAACAGCCGAACAGCCGAACAGCCGAACAGCCGAACAGCCGAACAGCCGAACAGCCGAACAGCCACACGGGTCGTCGCTGCGCTCGACCTGGCATGGGCCGCGCCCGCCAAGTGGGGCCGAGCGGAGCAATGGCCCGAATGGATGTCCGCTCCCCATCCCCTCTGGGTGCGCCGAGCACCGCAGGTTGCCCCGGCGCACAGCGCCGGGGACGCAAACAGCGGGGTCGCCCTTTCTTTGGTGACTTTCTTTCGGCGAAGCGAAAGAAAGTTACTCGCACGCCGGGCGACTCCCGGCTTCCGCCCTGAAAAAAGGCATGCGGTAACCACCGCCAAACCAGGCTTCGACAGGCTCAGCCCGAACGGGTTGGGGAGTGGCGCCCTGGCTTAGACAGGCTCAGCTCGAACGGACGGGGGGTGACTCGCAGGCTTCTACGCTTCAACGCTTCAGCAAACGCAGAACAGGCCAGTTCAGACCGGACGACCCGGCCTCACTCCCCATCCGGTACCACCGCCGTCGCCTCAATCTCCACCTTCGCCCGCTCCTCCATCAACCCCGCCACCTGCACACACGCCATCGCCGGGAAGTGCTTGCCCAGCACCTCGCGGTACACCACCCCCAGCTCCTTGAGCCGCGCGTTGTACTCCTTGCGGTCCAGCACATACCAGGTCAACCGCACCAGATGCTCGGGGCCTGCGCCGGCTGCTTCCAGCACCGCGCGCACGTTCAGCAGCGTCTGCTTCGTCTGGTCGATGAAGTCATCGCTTTCAAACTGCTGCTGCGCGTTCCAGCCGATCTGCCCGCCGGTGAACACCATCGTGCCGCGTGCAGCCACGCCGTTGGCATAGCCCTTGGGGGCAACCCAGCCTGGCGGCTGCAAAACGGTGTGGATCAGTGTCATGGTGTGGTCGCCTTGGGCGGGCTGGGGGCAGCGGCGGCGCCCTGGCGCAGCTTGAAGCGCTGGAGCTTGCCGGTTTCGGTACGGGGCAGGGACGCCGCAAATTCAACAATGCGCGGGTATTTGAACGGCGCAATGGTCGCCTTCACATGGTCCTGCAAGGTCTTGACCATGGCGGCATCGCCCTCATGGCCGGGCTTGAGCACGCACACGGCCTTGACGACCATGCCGCGTTCCTCATCGGGCACGCCGATCACCGCGCACTCGGCCACAGCCGGGTGGCGCAGCAGGGCGTCTTCCACCTCCGGTCCGCCCACGTTGTAGCCGGCGGTGATGATCATGTCGTCGTCGCGCGCCTGGTAAAAGAAATAGCCGTCGGCGTCTTGCTTGAAGGCGTCGCCCGGGTAGTTCCAGCCATCTTTCACGTACTTGGCCTGGCGCGGGTCGTCCAGGTACCTGCAACCGGTCGGCCCGATCACCGCGAGTTTGCCCACCGTGCCGCGCGGCACCTCGTTGCCGTCGTCGTCCACCACACGCGCCGTATACCCCGGCACCACCTTGCCGATCGCGCCGGGCCGTGTTTCGCCCGCAGGCGACGAGATGAAGATGTGAAACATTTCCGTGGCGCCGATGCCGTCGGTCATGTCGATCCCGGTGGCGTCTTTCCACAGCTGGCGGGTGGCATCAGGCAGCGCTTCGCCGGCGCTCACGCAGATGCGCAGCTGGGGCAGGCCGATCTGCTTGGCGAACGGCGCCATCTGCCGGTAGAACGTGGGCGCGGTGTAGCAGATGGTCACGCTCGCATCGCGCATCAGCCGCACCATGGTTTCAGGGGTGTAGGGCTGGTCGGGAAAGTACACGCTGGCACCAGCCCACATCGGAAACAACAGCAGGCCGCCCAGCCCGAAGGTGAAGGCCAGCGGCGGCGATCCGGCCACCACGTCGTCGGGGGTGGCGCGCAGCACGTGGCGCGGCCAAGCCTCGCAGGCGGCAAGCACGTCGCGGTGCGTGTGCACCACGGCCTTGGATGAGCCGGTGGTGCCCGATGTGAACGCCATCAGCGCCACATCGTCGGCCGATGTGGGACACGCAGGCGTGGTGCCTGGTTTGCCCTGCGCCCGCTGGATAAGGTCTGCCGCGTCGGGTGCGGTGTGAAACGGCACGATGCCCGCCAGACCAGGGTGCTCGGCCTGGGCGGCCTGCAACTCGGTCAGCAGCCTCGCGTCGCACAGCGCAAGTGCGGGCTGCGCCCGGTCGATGATGCTGGCCAGTTCGCCGGCGCGCAGCAGGGGCATGGTGGCCACAGCCACCAGCCCGGCATACACCGTGCCCAACCAGGCCAGTGCCATCTCCACCGTGTTGCCGCCGCGCAGCAGCACGCGGTTGCCCGGCACCAGGCCGTGGTCCTCGGTCAGCACCTCGGCGATGCGCGCAGCTTCGTCGCGCGCATCGCGGTAGGTGTAGGTGCGGTGGGGGCCTCGCAGCAGTGGCCGGTCCAGGTTGCCGGCTCGCTCTGCCTGGACGAACAGTGCATGCACCAGGTTCGCCTGGGGTTCGATCTGCAGTTCCGGCAGGTCATACCGCAGGTTGGGCAGCGCCGAGGGCGGCGGAAGCCGGTCGTGCACGAAGTGGTCGGGTTGGGCGGACGGTGCGCTCATGTCGTGTTACTCCTGCAAAACGGCCTTGCCGATGATGAGTTGCTGCACTTCGGTGGCGCCTTCGTAGATGCGCAGCGAGCGGATGTCGCGGTACAGCGATTCGACCTTGCTGCCCACCTCCACGCCGCGCCCGCCGTGCAGTTGCAGCGCCATGTCGATCACGCGCTGGGCGTTTTCGGTGGCGGTCATCTTGGCCATCGCGGCTTCTGCGGTGACCCGGGCCTGGCCCGTGTCGCGCAGCCAGGCCGCGCGGTAGGTGAGCAGCGCGGCGCTGTCCACCAGCGCGGCCATCTCGCCCAGCTTGGCCTGCGTGAGCTGAAAGTCGGCAAGCGTCTGGCCGAACATGCGGCGCTGGCGCGCATGGTGCACGGCCTCGGCGAGGGCCCGGCGCGCCATGCCCAGCGCAGCGGCAGCGACGGATGCGCGGAAGATGTCGAGCGTGCGCATGGCGAGCTTGAATCCGCCGTTCTCGTCGCCCAGCAGCGCGGAGGCGGGCACCGTGCAACCGGTGAACTGCAGCGTGGCCAGCGGGTGCGGCGCCATCACGTGGATGTGGCGTGAGGCGTCGAGCCCCGGCGTGTCGGCATCGACGATGAACGCGCTGATGCCGCGCGTGCCGCCGGTGGGGTCGGTCTTGGCAAACACGCAGTAGAAGTCGGCGATGCCGCCGTTGCTGATCCAGGTCTTGGTTCCGGTCAGGGAATATGAGTCCTTTTGGCTGCTAGCGCTTGATGGATAAGCGCTAACAGCTATTGTTTGCATAGCACCAACATCAGAGCCCGCCTCCGGTTCGGAGAGCGCAAACGCCGCAATCAACTCGCCGCGCGCCACGCCCTGAAGGTAGTGCGCCTGCTGCGCCGGGCTGCCCGCCAGCGTGATCGCACCGCTGCCCAGCCCCTGCATCGCAAACGCAAAGTCCGCCAGTGGCGAGTGGTAGGCCAGCGTCTCGCGCAGCAGCACCAGCGCGCGCGAGTCGAGCGCGGGCAACGCACCGCCATGCTCGGCCGGCACGCAGTAGCGCAGCCAGCCGCCCGCGCCCAGGCGTTGCACCCACTCGCGGCAGGCGGCGCGGTCGTCGGCTTCATCGACCTCTTGCGCGGCGGCCCAGGGCACCAGGCCCTGGGCCAGTGTGCGGTGGGCGTCATCAAAAAAGGGCAGGGCCAGGTGCGCCGTGGAGGGCGGGCGGGGTGCCGGGGGCGTGGCTACGTGCATGGTTATTGAGTAGGCCTGTTTGATTTTGAAACCCGTTCGGGCTGAGCCTGTCGAAGCCTTGCGCGGCGCTTCGACAAGCTCAGCGTGAACGGTTCGGTGGGGTGCATTGCACGTTCCATGGAAGGCGCGTCGGAGTGGGCATGGGCTCGATCACACGGTCATTCCTAGTCTCCCTGGAACACAGGTTTCTGCTTGGCGGCAAACGCCTCGTACGCGCGCCGGAAATCTTCCGTCTGCATGCAGATGGCCTGCGCCTGGGCTTCGGCTTCGATGGCCTGCTCGATGGTCATGCTCCATTCCTGGCTCAGCATGGTCTTGGTCATGCCGTGGGCAAAGGTGGGGCCGTCGGCCAGCGCGCGCGCCGTGGCCTGCACGTTGGCCAGCAGGTCGCTGCTTTCGTACAGGTCGTTGAAGAAGCCCCAGGCCAGGCCTTCGTGTGCCGTCATGGCGCGGCCGGTGAATAGCAGCTCGCTGGCGCGGCCCTGGCCGATCATGCGCGGCAGCAGCGCGCAGGCGCCCATGTCGGCACCGGCCAGGCCCACGCGGGTGAACAGAAATGCGGTCTTGGTCGCCTCGGTGCCGTAGCGCATGTCGCAGGCCAGCGCCATCATGGCGCCGGCCCCTGCGCAGATGCCGTCGATGGCGCCGAGCACCGGCTGCGGGCAGGCGCGCATGGCTTTCACAAGGTCGCCCGTCATGCGGGTGAACTCCAGCAGCTCGGGCATGGTCATGGTGGTGAGCGGGCCGATGATTTCGTGCACGTCGCCGCCCGAGCAGAAGTTGCCGCCCGCGCCGGTGACGACGATGGCCTTCACATCGGTGGCAAAGCGCAGCGCGTAGAAAAAATCGCGCAGCTCGGCGTAGCTCTGGAAGGTGAGCGGGTTCTTGCGGTCGGGCCGGTTCAGGGTGACCGTGCCCACACCGCCGTCAAAGCTCCACGCAAAGTGTTCGGCCACGTAGCTGGCTTGCGGGTTGAACTGGTCGCGCATGGGGTTGCCAGCGCCGATGTAGTGTTTCATTCAGCGGTCTCCAGAGGGTTCAGGCCGTGCTGCTGGGCGTGTTCCTTGACCTTGCCCAGCAGCCGGTACAGCGTGGTGATGTCGCGTTCGCCCAGGGCGGCGAACGCCTCGACGATCCATTGCTCGTGCTGGAGGGCCATGGCGTTGAACTGCTCGCGCCCGGCGGGCGTCAGGCGCACCAGGTAAGCGCGGCGGTCGCCTTCTACATCCAGGCGCTCCACCAGCCCTTCGGCCACCAGCTGGTCGGTGATGCCGGTCACGTTGCCACTCGTCACCATCATCCGGCGCGAGAGGTCTTTCATCTTCATGCCGCCGGGCGCGCGTTCGAGCTGCGCCATCAGGTCGAAGCGCGGTAGCGTGGTGTCGAACTGCGTGCGCAGCTGGGCGCGCACCTGCTTTTCGATGAGCTGCGTGCAGGTGAGCATGCGCAGCCACAGGCGCAGGGCCTCGGGGTGTTCGCTGGGGGCT
The DNA here is from genome assembly GCA_002377855.1 of Acidovorax delafieldii. Taxonomy (GTDB): domain Bacteria; phylum Pseudomonadota; class Gammaproteobacteria; order Burkholderiales; family Burkholderiaceae_C; genus Acidovorax; species Acidovorax delafieldii_A. The sequence continues at coordinate 56,073 of DFQQ01000025.1, forward strand.
GCGCCGTGCAGGCGGGCTTCGAGGTCCATAGCGGTGCCCTATTCAATCGCTTCAATTTTGATAGCTGCTGGCGCTTGGCTGGTAAGCGCTGCGGCCTGTTTTTGTTTGGAAACCTCGCGCAGCAGCTGGTCGCGGCCGCTCCAGTACTGCACGGGCCAGTCGGTGTGCGCCGCGGCCTGGGGGCTGAGCTGCGCGGCGGCGTGCAGCGTCCAGGCCGGGTCGGCCAGGTGGGGGCGGGCGATGGCGCAGAGGTCGGCGCGGCCGGCCGCGATGATGCTGTTGGCGTGGTCGGCCTCGGTGATGGCGCCCACGGCCATGGTGGCAATGCCCACCTCGTTGCGGATGCGGTCGGCAAACGGCGTCTGGTACATCCGGCCGTACACGGGGCGTGATGCGCGCGTGGTCTGGCCAGACGACACGTCGATCAGGTCCGCGCCTGCCGCCTTGAACCGCTGCGCGATGGCAATCGCGTCGTCCGCGGTGTTCCCATCGGGAAGCCAGTCGTGGGCCGAGATGCGCACGCTCATCGGCTTGTCGGCCGGCCACACGGCGCGCAGCGCGGTGAACACCTCCAGCGGGTAGCGGCAGCGGTTGTCCAGGCTGCCGCCGTACTCATCCGTGCGCTGGTTGGTGGCGGGGCTGATGAAGCTGGCCAGCAGGTAGCCGTGTGCACAGTGCAGCTCCAGCCAGTCAAAGCCGCAGGCCACGGCACGGCGGGCGCTCTCGACAAACGCGGCAGTCACGCGGTCCATGTCGGCGCGGGTCATGGCGGCGGGCGTCTGGTTCTGCGGGCCGTAGGCGATGGGGCTCGCGGCCAGCAGGGGCCAATTGCCTGCCTCCAGGGGCTCGTCCGTGCCCTCCCAGCCTACGCGGGTGGAGCCTTTGGGGCCGCTGTGGCCCAGTTGCAAACCAATCCTGGCCGTGCTGCTGGCGTGCACAAAGTTCACGATGCGCGCAAACGCGGCTTGCTGTGCGTCGTTCCACAGGCCGGGGCAGGCGGGGGTGATGCGGCCTTCCGGCGTGGGGCTGGTCATCTCCACCATCACCAGCGCGGCGCCGCCCAGGGCGCGCGCGCCCAGGTGCACCAGGTGGAAGTCCTGCGGCACGCCCTCGACCGCGCTGTAGGTGGCCATGGGCGAGACGACGATGCGGTTCTTGAGCGTCACCCCGCGTAGGGTGAACGGTGTGAGCATCGGCGGCACTGCGGCCTTGCCGCCCGCCAGCCAGGCCTCATAGCCTTCCAGCCACGCGGCATCGCGTAGCCGCAGGTTCTCGTGGCTGATGCGCTGGCTACGCGTGAGCAAGGAGTAGGTGAACTGCTCGACGGGCATGCCGGCGTAGCGCGCCACGTTTTCAAACCACTCGGTGCTGTTGCGCGCGGCGTTCTGGATCTTGAGCACTTCCACGCTGCGGCGTGCCTCGTAGTGCTGCAGCACCTCGTCCATGGGCAAGCCGGTCGCAAACTCGTTGGCGAGATCGATGGCGTCTTCGAGCGCCAGCTTGGTGCCGCTGCCGATCGAGAAATGCGCAGTGTGCGCCGCATCACCCATCAGCACGATGGGCACCTGCTTGCCGCCGATGGCTTCGCGGTGCACCCAAGTGTTGCAGATCACGCGCGGAAAGCGGATCCAGTTGGCCGAGCCGCGCAGGTGCGTGGCGTTGCTGATGAGGGCGTTGCCGTCCAGGTATGGGGCAAACAGCTTCTCGCAAAAGGCGATGGCTTCGGGTTGCTCCATCTGGTCGAGGCCGTGCGCCTTCCACACGGCTTCCGGTGTCTCCACAATGAAGGTCGAGGTGTCCGCGTCGAACTGGTAGGCATGGGCCTGAAACCAGCCGTGCTCGGTTTGCTCGAACGCAAAGGTGAAGGCGTCGAATTTCTTCTTCGTGCCCAGCCACACGAAGCGGCATTCGCGCAGGTCGATGTCGGGCTGGAAGGTTGCCGCATAGCGTGTGCGGATGCGGCTGTTGAGGCCGTCGCTCGCGATCACCAGATCGGCGTTGTACTGTGCGGCGATCTGCTGATCGTCGGCCACGTCGGTCTCGAACTGCAGGTCCACGCCCAGCGCCAGGCAGCGGTCTTGCAGGATGTTGAGCAGCCGCTTGCGGCCGATGCCGCAAAAGCCGTGGCCGGTGGAGCGCACGCTGCGGCCCTTGAAGAACACCTCGATGTCGTCCCAGTGGTTGAACGCATCCCCAATCAGCGCGGCCGTGGGCGCGTCAGCCGCCTGCAGGTTGGCCAGGGTCTGGTCGGAGAGCACCACGCCCCAGCCAAAGGTGTCGAACGGGCGGTTGCGCTCCACCACCGTGACGCGATGGGCCGGGTTCTGCTGCTTCATCAGCAGTGCGAAATACAGGCCTGCAGGCCCGCCACCAATGCAGAGGATGTTCATGTGAAAATAGTTTAGGTCTAAACAAAAAGGTGTCAATCGGGCACACCCTGCGCAGCAGCGCGACCTATGTAGGACAAGGCCTTGTGTGGCGACTTTTAGGTTGACGGTGATCCGCGTGGCCCCAAGAATCCGCCTGCATGAGGCACCTGCTCCAAACTCTGCAGGAGCGGTTGGCGGCGCTGCCGGTCCCGCTCGCCATCGAGTTGCCGGGTGGGCGGTGGCTGGGCCCAGCGCGGCCCTCCGTTACGCTGCGGTTTCGCGATGCCACGGACGTTTGGGCCTTGTTGACGGGCGAAATCGGAAGGGTGGGCTCGGCCATTGTCGAAGGACGTGTGGCACTGGAAGGTGGCATGCGCGACGTGATGTCAGCGGCTGCCAGCCTGCTGGCGCGCGACCCGGCACGCGACGAGCACCATGCGTGGTGGCGGCGGGCGCTGGCGCGAGCGAAGTCTGCCGCCGCACACACCGTGGCGCACGACGCGCGGCATGTGCAGTTTCACTACGACCTGTCAGATGACTTTTACGCGTTGTGGCTTGATCCGCTGCGTGTGTATTCATGCGCCTACTTCCGCACGCCCGGCCTCACGTTGGCGCAGGCGCAGGAGGCGAAGCTGGACCACATCTGCCGCAAGCTCCGCCTGTCGCCCGGTGAACGCTTTCTGGATATCGGCGCAGGATGGGGTGGCCTGCTGCTGTGGGCTGCCGAGCACTATGGCGTGGACGCCACGGGCATCACCTTGTCTCGCAACCAGCAGGCCCATGTGCAGCACCTGGTAAAAAAGCGCGGCTTGCAATCCCGCGTCCGGGTGCTGCTGTGCGACTACCGCGAATTCAAAGCACCCCAGCCTTTTGACAAGATCGCGTCGGTGGGCATGGTTGAGCATGTCGGCCGTGCCCGGATGGACTGCTACTTCGAGACGGTGGCGGGGCTGCTGCGCCCTGGAGGCTGGTTGCTCAACCATGGCATCACGGCGGGCGGCGTCGACAACGCCCAGCTTGGGGCCGGGCTGGGGGATTTCATCGAGCGATACATCTTCCCCGGCGGGGAGCTGCTGCACGTGAGTGCCATGCTGGAGCACATGGCACGATCGGGCCTGGAGATGGTCGACACCGAAAACCTGCGCCCGCACTACGCCCGCACACTGTGGGCGTGGTCGGATACCCTGGAAGAGCACTTACCAGCCGCCAGCGCGGTGCTGGCAGCGCAGGCGGGGGACGAACGTGGCGAACGGGTGTTGCGCGCGTACCGCCTCTACCTAGCGGGCAGCGCGCTCGGGTTTGAGCAGGGATGGACTGCGCTGCATCAGGTACTTGCGATCAAGCCGTCCAGCAATACGCCCATGAGCGTGATGCTCCGCCAACCGTCAGACTATCCTTTCGTGCGCGACTACATTTATTCCCACTGACCGCTCAGCGCGGCCCTGCATCCCTCATCACCAGGAAACCACCTCACCATGCTTTACAAATTCAAATCCCGCGCCGCAGCCGACCTGATCATGCTGGAGCCGCAGGGCCGCCAGGTGGTGACCATCATGGGCAAGACCCCTGGTGCCAGCGGTATCGTCACGGCAGCTCAAATCCCGGCCGCCATCGCGGCTTTGGAGGCCGCCGTCGCGGCAGAAGACGCACTGCCTGCCTCCCCTGATGCCGAGGACGAAGAAACCCCTGAGCAAGAGCGCCAAGACACCGTGCGCCTGCGCCAGCGAGTGGCCCCATTCATCGATATGCTGCGCCGCAGTGCGGCCGAGGGGGCGGATGTGGTTTGGGGAGCGTGACCGGGCGGTGAAGCGACAGCGTCGCTGGACTGCCCGCCTGCCGGCCTGCCTGACTGCCTGACGGAAGCAGACTGCCCACGCAAGGAAGAAACCGGGACGGCGGCTTGCACGCACGGCGCAGCCCGCGAGCCGCTGCGCCCGCGCGTTGTTCAGTCAACCTTTGCGCCGGACGCTTTCACCACCCCGGCCCACTTCACGTGTTCCTGTTCGATGTGGCGGGCGAACTCTGCCGGGGTGTTTCCACCCGGGATGGCACCTTGCGCGGTGAGCCGTTCCTTGACGGCGGGGCTGGCGAGCGCCTTGGCCACTTCCTGCTGCACGCGATTGACGACGTCCGCCGGGGTGCCCGCAGGCGCCAGCAGCCCAAACCACGAACTGGCCTCATAGCCCTTGAGGGCGGCGCCCCCGGCCTGTTCCACCGTGGGCACATCGGGCAATGCCGCCGATCGCCGGCTGCTGGTCACGGCCAGGGCCACCAACTTTCCGCCTTTGATTTGCGCCATGGATGAGGGCAGGTTGTCGAACATCACATCGGCGTTGCCAGCCACCATGTCCATCAGCGCCGGGCCGGAGCCGCGGTAGGGCAGGTGCAGCATGTAGGTTCCTGTCATGCTCTTGAACAGCTCGCCCGCCAGGTGGATGGAAGTGCCATTGCCGCTGGAGGCCATGTTCAGCTTGCCGGGGTTGGCCTTGGCGGCTTTGATGAAATCCTGCACATTGGTCACGCCCAGGGCCTTGGCCTTTCGAGGTTCATCACCATCACGTTCGGCACGGCAGCCATCAGGGTGATGGGGGCAAAGTCCTTGATGGGGTCGTAGGGCAGCTTGGCATACAGCGCACGGTTGATGCCGTGTGTGCCCACGGTGCCCATGAGAAGTGTGTAGCCATCGTTGGCAGACTTGGCCACTGCCTCGGCCCCCACGTTGCCGCCCGCCCCGGCGCGGTTGTCCACGATGAACTGCTGGCCGAAGGCGCGGCTCAACTCGGGTGCCATGGCGCGGGCCAGGATGTCGGTGGTGCCTCCCGGCGCGAACGGCACCACGATGCGCACCGGTTTGGTCGGCCAGCCCCCGGGCGCTGCAGACGTCGCCTGCGCGTGCGCGGTGCCCGGCGCGAACAATGAAGCGGCGGCGGCGAGCGCCACGGCGCCCGCGGCCGTCAGGGTCAATGCCAGGGCCATGGCTTTGCGGCGGCTGCGCGCCTGGCTGCGGGCCTGGATCTGTGCGCTGGTGCGCGCTGGTGTCTGAAAGCGGTGCTGCTGTGTCATGGCCATTCCTTGTCGAATCTGGGAGCGCTGCGTGTGCCGTATCTCGCCCGCTCATTTCTACGCGGGTGTGCGCGACAGGGGCAGATGGGATTACCCGAACGGCCGGCCGTATCGACGTAAAAAAGCCACCGGTCCGGGTGGTGCGGTGGCTCGGGGTGCACCGGCGTTGCCGCCAGTGGTGGGGTCAGTCAGCGTAAGTGCCCGCTGCCTTGATCACGGCGCCCCACTTGTCGATCTCGGACTGAACAAACTTCTTGTGCTCGGCGGGTTCGATGCGCTTGTCGGTAGCCACCACGGCGCCCAGGCCTTCCTGTTTCTTGACGAACTCAGGGTCCTTCAGCGCAGCCTTGATGGCTTCGTTGAGCTTCTTGAGCACATCGGCCGGCGTGCCCTTGGGGGCGTATACACCGTGCCAGATGGTCACGTTGAAGTCCTTCACGCCCGACTCGGCCAGCGTGGGCAGGTCTTTGAGCGCAGGGGTGGTGAGGCGCTTGGTGGTAGTCACAGCGTAGGCCTTCACCTTCTTGCCTTCGATCTGCGAAGTGGTGTTGGTGGTCTGGTCGCACAGCAGGTCGATCTGGCCGCCGATCAAGTCGGTGATGGCAGGGGCCGTACCCTTGTAAGGCACGGGCGTCATGTCAACCTGCAGCGCGCTCTGGTACATCAGGCCGCACAGGTGCGATGCCGAGCCCTGGCCGGCATTGCCCAGGTTGATCTTGCCCTTGTTCTGGTTGATCCAGGCCGACAGTTCCTTGTAGTTGTTGGCAGGCATGCTGGGCTTGGCGATCAGCGTCATGGGCACGTCGTTGATGATGCCCAGGTACTCGAAATCGCTCACCACGTTGAAAGCCAGCTTGCGGTACATCGTGGGCATGGTGGACATGCTGATGTGGTTGAGCAGCAGGGTGTAGCCATCGGGCGTGGCGCGTGCTGCCTTGGCTGTGCCAATCGTGCTGCCGGCACCGGCGGCGTTGTCCACCACCACGCTCACGCCTCCCAGCGGCTTGCGCAGGGCCTCGGCCAGATCGCGAGCGACACGGTCGGTGGGGCCGCCTGCGGCGTAGGGAACCACCAGGGTGATGGTCTTGTCTTTGGACGGGAACTCTTGCGCTTGTACGCCGAAGGCGGTGACCACTGCGGCGGCGGCCAGCGAGAGTTTCAGCAATTTTTTCATGGATGCTCCTAGGGATGACGGGCCATGATAGCGATGACTGTTTTTTTGAGCACTGCGGGTAGTACGTAGCCTGCGCTGTGTGGGCTTTTTGAACGAAAAGAGGCTGCAAGCCTCTTATTCAACGCGCGATATGCTATCAAATAAATAGCAACTCAAGGGAAAACCCCGATTGGGACAAGCCGCAAATGTGGCCTGCGCGTGGCGCCGAACACGCGGCTGGCGCGCACGCTTGTTGCGTCAAATCAACTGCGCCGAGGGGCTCGCGGCGGTTCGTCCCTCGGCCGCGCTTCAGCGGTAGCTGCGCGCGTCCTCAATCACGCGGCCGTCGTTGGGCAGGGTGCCCGGGGCCACCATCTCGACCTCGCCGCGCAGCTTGGTCACTTCGCGGATGGCATCGCCCAGCTGGCGCGCCAAGCCCTCGGCGGTTTCCATGGTTTCCACCTTGAGCACCATCTGGTCGTTGGCCATCTCGCCGCTGACCACCAGGCGTGCCCGCAGCACCTGCGGGAACCGCTTGGCGACGGCCGCCACCTGGCCGGGGTGCACGAACATGCCGCGCACCTTGGTGGTCTGGTCCGCGCGGCCCATCCAGCCCTTGATGCGCGTGTTGGTGCGGCCGCTGGGGCAGGTACCCGGCAGCACGGCAGAGAGGTCGCCCGTGCCAAAGCGGATGAGCGGGTAGTCGGGGTTGAGCGTGGTGATGACCAGCTCGCCCACCTCGCCCTCGGGCACCGGGTCGCCGGTGCCGGGGCGCACGATCTCGACGATCACGCCTTCGTCCAGCACCAGGCCTTCGCGGGCCTCGGTTTCATACGCAATCAGTCCCAGGTCGGCGGTGGCATAGCACTGGTAGCCGGCAATGCCGCGCTCGGCAAACCAGTCGCGCAGGCTGGGCGGAAACGCTTCGCCCGACACCAGCGCCTTGGTCACGCTGGGCAGGTGTATGCCCAGCTCTGCAGCTTTCTCGACGATGATCTTCAGGAAGCTCGGCGTGCCGATGTAGCCCGCCGGTTGCAGCTCTGCCATGGCCTGCACCTGCTGCTCGGTCTGGCCTGTTCCACCAGGGAAGACGGTGCAGCCCAGCGCGTGTGCGCCGGTCTCCATCATCGAACCCGCAGGCACGAAGTGGTAGCTGAAGCTGTTGTGAATCAACTCGCCCGCGCGGAACCCCGCTGCGTGAATGGCCCGTGCCATGCGCCAGTAGTCTGGCCGCGTGCCCTCGGGCTCGTAGATGGTGCCGGGGCTGGCAAACACACGCCGCATGCCCGCACCGAAGCCCAGGGCGCTGAAACCGCCAAACACGTTGGTGGCGCGGCCGGCCTGCTGGCGCTCGAGCAGCTCGTACTTGCGCGTGACCGGCAATTGGGCCAGGGCTGCGCGGCTGGTCACGCCCGCCGCATCCACACCCGCGAGGATGCTTGCAAACGCGGGCGATGCCTTCTGGGCATGGGCGATCTGCTGCGGCAGCGCGGCCAGCAGCGCCGCCTCGCGCTCGGCGGGGCTGCGCGTTTCCAGGTCGTCATAAAACGTGCTCATGCCTGGGGTTCCTTGTGAGGTGGTTTAAAGTGAAATTGGCTTCTGGCGCTTATCCAACTAGCGCAAGTAGCTATGAATTTGAGAGTGGATTCGTCCGAGGTGTGAAAAAGGAAACTGCTCTGATCGCCCGCGCTGCCCAAGGCCAGCGCCACCGCGCAAGGGCCTACGCCGGCTGCATCGCCCCGCCGCGCTGGTGGCGTCCCCCCCTTGGGGGAAGGCGCCGAAGGCGACACAGGGGGCTTCTCAAGCCAACCAGCGCTTGCGCCGCTTGTAGCTCTTCACATCCTTGAAACTCTTGCGCTCGCCGCCCCCCACACCGAGGTAAAACTCTTTCACGTCCTCGTTGCTGGCCAGGTCGCTGGCCGCGCCGTCCATCACCACGCGGCCGCTTTCCATGATGTAGCCGTAGTCGGCGTATTTCAGCGCCATGTTGGTGTTCTGCTCGGCCAGCAAGAAGGTGACCTTTTCCTTGGTGTTCAGGTCTTTGACGATGTTGAACACCTCTTCCACGATCTGCGGCGCAAGGCCCATCGAAGGCTCATCGAGCAGCACCATGCTGGGGTTGGCCATGAGGGCGCGGCCAATGGCGCACATCTGCTGCTCGCCGCCCGAGGTGTAGGCCGCCTGCGAGGTGCGCCGGGTCTTCAGGCGCGGAAAGTAGTTGTAGACCTTCTCCAGGTTGGCCGCGATCTCGGCCTTGCTGGTGCGGGTGTAGCTGCCCGTCATCAGGTTCTCTTCGATCGTCAGGTGGGCAAAGCAATGGCGCCCTTCCATCACCTGCACCACGCCGCGCTGCACCAGGTCGGCGGGCGAGAGGTTCTCGATGCGCTCGCCGCGCAGCTCAATGCTGCCCTTGGTGACCTCGCCGCGCTCGCCCTTGAGCAGGTTGGAGATGGCGCGCAGCGTGGTCGTCTTGCCCGCGCCGTTGCCGCCCAGGATGGCCACGATGCTGCCCTCGCGCACCTGCAGTGAGACGCCCTTGAGCACCAGGATCACGTGGTTGTAAATGACCTCGATGCCGTTGACGTTGAGAACAATGTTGCTGTTGGAGTCCATGGTCTTCCTTCGCTGTGCCAATCCAAAGAGCTGCTGCGCAACCCTTTGGATTGGCGGCTGCCAAAGAGGCAACCGCTGTTCACTGGCCATTGAAACGGTCGCTGCCCAGGCCAGGGCCACCGCGCAAAGGCCTAGGCCGGCCGCGCCGCCCCGCCGCGCTGATGGCGTCCCCCTTCCCGCAGCGCAAAGCGCTAAGAGATAAGGGGGAAGGCGCGTCAGCGCATCAGGGGGATGGCCCGAATCAAGACTGGCAGTCGGAAGCCTCGCGGCGGGTCATCTTCTTGTCGGCCAGGTACTTGTCGGCGCCTGCCTTCACCATGGGCTTGATGATTTGCTCATCGGCCTGGTACCAGTCCGACGAGAAGTTCCACTTCTTGCCGTCCCAGGTGTGCACACGCGACCAGGTGGAGCCCATGTGGTCAGCACAGCTGGTGGACAGGGGGCGCATCACATCGTTAAAGCCCAGCGCGTCCAGCTTCTTCTGGTCGAGGGCCAGGTTTTCCATGCCCCAGCGCACCTGCTCGCCGGTCATGACCTTGCCCTTGCCAAAACGCTCTTGCGCACGGCGCACGGCTTCCACGGCCAGCATCTGGATGATCACGCCACGCGTGTACAGCACCGAGCCCACTTCGTCCTTGGGACCCGTGCCCTGGCCCTTGTCGTGCACGTGCTTCATGATGTCCTGGATCACCTTGGACTGGGTGCCATAGCCGTTCAGCGCCAGCGCGTTGTAGCCCTTGGCACCTTCGCCCACGTCACGTACATCGGGCTCGGCACCGGCCCACCACACGCCGTACATCTTGTCGCGGGGATAGCCCGTGGCCTGGGCTTCCTTCAGCGCGGTGGAGTTCATCACGCCCCAGCCCCACAGCAGCACGTAGTCGGGGCGGCTCTGGCGCACCTGCAGCCAGGTGGCTTTCTGTTCCACGCCAGGGGCCGTCACGGGCAGCATCTGCAGTTCAAAGCCGTGCATCTTGGCGCGCTCTTGCAACACCGGGATGGGCTCTTTGCCAAACGGACTGTCGTGGTAGACCAGCGCGATCTTCTTGCCCTTGAGCTTGTCCAGGCCGCCGTTGGCCTTGCCCAGGTGCTGGATCAGGATGTCCGCGCCTGTCCAGTAGCTGCCCATGTAGGGGAAATTCCATTTGAACGCTTGGCCGTCCTGCGCGACCGACAGGCCATAGCCCAGTGTCATCAGCGGGATCTTGTCCACGGGCGCTTTCTCGGTCAGCGCGAAGGTGATGCCGGTGGCCTGGGGGTCAAACAGGGTCACGCCGGGCCTGCCCTTGAGGCGTTCGTAGCACTCCACGCCGCGATCGGTGGCGTAGCCGGTTTCGCACTCTTCAAAGGTGAGCTTCACGCCGTTGATGCCGCCATCGCGGGCATTGATCATCTTGATGTAGTCCTGCTTGCCATTGGCCCATGGCACGCCGTTGGGTGCATATGGCCCCGTGCGGTAGGACAGCAGCGGGAAGAACTGTTCCTTGGCTTGCGCCATCGCACTGGTCGCCAGCGACGACGCACCAGCGGCAACCACTGCTGCGGCAATCACGATTTTGGAAAGCTTCATGGATGTCTCCTTTGGATGAATGTGTTGAAGCACGGGGGAAATCAGTGGGGGAAGGGCCACAGGCGAAGCTTCTGCTTGGCGGTGGACCACAGCTTGGCCAGCCCGTGGGGCTCCACGATCAGGAACCACACGATCAGCGCGCCGAAGATCATCAGCTCGGCATGGGACACGCCCGCCGTGGAAATCTCGATACCGAACAGGCCCAGGAAGGCAGGCAGGAACTGGTTGAGCACGATGGGCAGCACCACGATGAAGGCTGCGCCAAAGAACGCACCCATGACGGAACCCAGGCCGCCAATGATCACCATGAACAGCAGGCGGAACGACACCTCCACCGAGAACGCTGCAGGCTCCCAGGCGCCCAGGTGCACGAAGGCCCACAGCGCACCGGCCATGCCGACGATGAAGGAGCTGACGGCAAACGCGCTGAGCTTGGCGTACATGGGGCGGATGCCAATCACAGCCGCAGCCACGTCCATGTCGCGGATGGCCATCCACTCGCGGCCAATGGCGCCGCGCACCAGGTTCTTAGCCAGCAGGGCCACCACCACCAGCACCGCCAGGCAAAACAGGTATTTGCTGGTGGCACTTTCAATCGGCATGCCCAGCACCTGCAGGTTGGTCACCGACACTGAACCCGAGTCGGAGTTGTTGGTGAACCACTTGATCCGCAGGAACATCCAGTCGGAGAAGAACTGCGCAGCCAACGTGGCCACGGCCAGGTACAGGCCCTTGACGCGCAGACTGGGCAGCCCGAACAGAATGCCGAAGAACGTGGCGCACAGCCCGCCCAGGATGAGCGCCGGAATCAGCGGCATGCCCGGAAAACGCACGAAGAAGTTGTAGGCGCCGTAGGCACCCACCGCCATGAAGGCGCCGGAGCCGAGCGAGATCTGGCCGCAGTAGCCCACCAGGATGTTCACCCCCAGCGCCGCCAGCGCCATGATGACGAAGGGGATCAGGATGGCGCGGAAGATGTAGTCGCTGGCAAACGCAGGCACCACCAGGAAGGCCACCGCGAGGATGAGGCCGATGGCGATGCGGTCCTGCGCGATGGGGAAGATCTGCTGGTCGGCACGGTAGCTGGTCTTGAACTGGCCGTTTTCGCGGTAGAGCATGGTGTGTCTCCTGTTGTTCTTGTGGTGGGTTACACGCGGTCAATGATCTTCTCTCCGAACAAACCTTGCGGTCTGAACAAGAGGAACACCAGCGCCAGCACATACGCAAACCAGATCTCGATGCCCCCGCCCACGAACGGGCCCAGGTACACCTCCGAGAGCTTCTCGCCCACACCGATGATCAGCCCGCCGATGATGGCGCCGGGCACGGATGTGAGGCCGCCCAGGATCACCACGGGCAGCGCACGCAGCGCCACGGTGGTGAGCGAGAACTGCACACCGAGCTTGCTGCCCCAGATCATCCCGGCCACCAGGGCCACGATGCCGGCCACGCACCACACGATCACCCAGATGCGGTTGAGCGGAATGCCGATGGATTGCGCGGCCTGGTGGTCGTCGGCCACGGCGCGCAGGGCCCGGCCGGTGGAAGTCTTCTGGAAGAACACCGACAGCAGGGCCACCAGCGCGGCCGCAATGGCCGCGGCAATCACGTCTTCTTTGTTGATCAGGATGCCGCCCTGGAACACGGTGTCGAACGCGAAAATGGGCTCCTTTGGCATGCCCACGTCGATCTTGTAGATGTCGCTACCAAACAGTGTCTGGCCCAGGCCTTCGAGGAAGTAGGTAATGCCCAGTGTGGCCATCAGCAGCGTGGCGCCTTCCTGGTTGACCAGGTGGCGCAGCACCAGCTTTTCAATCAGCCAGGCCACCACGAACATGATGGCGCCTGCAATCACGAAGGCGGCCAGGTTGGCTACGATGGGGTTGTCGATGCCCGTCCACTTCGGAATCCACTCGGCAAAGCGGGCCATGGCCAGCGCTGCGAACAGCACCATGGCGCCCTGCGCAAAGTTGAACACGCCCGAGGCCTTGTAGATCAGCACAAAGCCCAGCGCGACCAGCGAGTACAGCATGCCGGCCATCAGGCCGCCGATGAGGGTTTCAAGAAAGAATGCCATGTTGTCTTCTCCTGATCAGTGCGAGGTGCCGAGGTAGGCACTGATCACGTCTTCGTTGTTGCGCACTTCGTCAGGGCTGCCGTCACCGATCTTCTTGCCGTAGTCCAGCACCACCACGCGGTCGCTGATGTCCATCACCACGCCCATGTCGTGCTCGATCAGCACGATGGTGGTGCCGAACTCGTCGTTCACGTCGAGGATGAAGCGGCACATGTCCTGCTTTTCTTCCACGTTCATGCCGGCCATGGGCTCGTCAAGCAGCAGCACCTGCGGCTCCATGGCCAGGGCCCGGCCCAGGTCCACGCGCTTTTGCAGGCCGTAGGGCAACTGGCCCACAGGGGTCTTGCGGTAGGCCTGGATTTCCAGGAAGTCGATGATGTGTTCGACGTACTCGCGGTGGCGAATTTCCTCGCGCTCGGCCGGGCCGATGCGCAGCGCTTGCATCAGCAGGTTGCTTTTGATCTTGAGGTTGCGCCCGGTCATGATGTTGTCGATCACGCTCATGCCCTTGAACAGCGCCAGGTTCTGGAACGTGCGCGCAACACCCATCTCGGCCACCTGGCGCGAGTTCATGTGGTCAAACGTCTTGCCCCGGAAGGTGATGGAGCCTTCGGACGGTGTGTACACGCCGTTGATGCAGTTGAGCATCGAACTCTTGCCGGCACCGTTGGGGCCGATGATGGAGCGGATCTCGTGCTCTTTGACGTTGAAGGAGATGTCGGTGAGCGCCTTCACGCCGCCGAACCTCAGGCTGATGTTCTTGACGTCGAGAATGACGTCGCCGATCTTCTTGGTGCTCATGGGTTGCTTCCTGGCGCGTTCAGGCGGCGCTCTTGACGGGCGGGAAAGTCTTGGTGTCCATCAGCTTGAGCGTGGCGCTCACGCTGCCGGTGCGGCCGTCTTCAAACTTCACCTGGGTCTCGATGTACTGTTCGGTGCGGCCCGCATACAGGGCATCCACGAGCACACCATACTTGTCGGCAATGAAGCCGCGGCGGACCTTGTTGGTGCGGGTGAGCTCGCCATCGTCGGCATCCAGCTCCTTGTGCAGCACCAGGAAGCGGCTGACTTGGCTGCCCGCCAGCATGGCGTCGGTGGCGAGGTCGGCGTTGACCTTTTCGATGCACTCGCGGATCAGCTCATACACCTCGGGCTTTTGGGCCAAGTCGGTATAGCCGGCGTAGGGCAGGTTGCGGCGCTCGGCCCAGTTGCCCACGGCATCGAAGTCGATGTTGACCATCACGCAGACCTTCTCGCGCTTGTCGCCCAGGGCCACCACTTCCTTGATGTGCGGGAAGAACTTGAGCTTGTTCTCCACGTATTTGGGGGCAAACATCGCGCCATCGTTGGCGCCGCCCTGGATGCGGCCCACGTCTTTCACGCGGTCGATGATCTTGAGGTGGCCGTGCGCGTCCAGAAAGCCTGCATCGCTGGTGTGGTACCAGCCGTCGGCCGTGAGCACCTCTGCAGTGGCAGCAGGGTTCTTGTAGTACTCCTTGAGCAGGCCCGCCGACTTGACCAGGATCTCGCCGTTGTCGGCCACCTTGATCTGCACACCGCGAATGGGCACGCCCACCGTGTCGGCGCGTGCCTGGTTGTCGGGCTGCAGGCAGACGAATACGGCGGTCTCGGTGGAGCCGTACAGCTGCTTCAAGTTGATGCCGATGGAGCGGTAGAAGGTGAACAGGTCGGGGCCAATCGCCTCGCCCGCCGTGTAGGCCACGCGCACGCGGGAAAAACCCAGGTTGTTGCGCAGCGGGCCGTACACCAGCAGGTTGCCCAGCGCGTACTTGATCTTGTCGATGGTGCTCACGGCTTCGCCGTCCATCAGCGCAGGGCCTACGCGCTTGGCCACTGACATGCAGGCCTCGAACATCTTGCGCTTGAGGGTGCCGGCGTCTTCCATGCGGATCATCACGCTGGTCAGCAGGCCTTCAAAAATGCGGGGCGGCGCGAAGTAGTAGGTGGGGCCCACTTCCTTGAGGTCGATGGTTACCGTGCTGGCGGATTCGGGGCAGTTGACCACGTAGCCGCAGGCCAGCCACTGCGCGTAGCTGAAGATGTTCTGGCCGATCCAGGCCGGGGGGAGGTAGGCCAACACTTCCTCGTTGCTGGTGAGTTTGTCGAACTCGGCACCTGCGCTGGCGCGGTCCAGCAGCGTGCTGTGGGTGTGCACCACGCCCTTGGGGTTGCCGGTAGTGCCTGAAGTGAAGAACATGGCCGCCACGTCGTCTGGCTGCGACTTGGCCACCTCGGCCTGGAACCAGCCGGGGTTCTTGGCGGCAAAAGCCTTGCCTGCTTCAATCAGTGCGTCCAGGGCGTCAAGGCCCTCTTCTTTGTAGTTGCGCAGGCCGCGTGGGTCGTCGTAAAAAATGCGCGCGATCTGGGGGCACTGCTCGCGTATTTCGAGCAGCTTGTCTACTTGCTCCTGGTCTTCCACCAGGCAAAAACGCACCTCGGCGTTGTTCAGTGGGAAGATGCACTCGGCGCCCACGGCGTCTTGGTACAGCGGCACCGGTATGGCGCCCAGCGACTGCGCGGCGAGCATGGTGGCGTACAGGCGTGGGCGGTTGGCGCCAATCACTACCATGTGTTCATGGCGTTGCAGCCCGGCCTGGTGCAGGCCGGCCGCGACGGTTTCCACCAACTGGGCCAGGTCCGCCCAGGTGTGGGTCTGCCAGATGCCATATTCTTTTTCGCGCAGCGCGGGGCTCTGGGGCCTCCGGGCGGCGTGCTGCAAAAGCAGCTGGGGAAACGTCGTCTTCATTCCGTGTCCTCTTTGGATGGGTATCTGCCCCGCTCGCAACGGGCCCTCTCAGCCGCTCATCTCCGCGGTGGGGTGTCGCTTTGGCATAAATAGTAGAACTGGCTTTGACGTTATTTTGTCTTTTGGACGACAATCTACGGGAAACTCCTCATCGGGTAAAACCCTCCCTGTCCAGTGACGTTGTCGGTTTTTGCTGGCTTTTGGGCGACGCTTGTCGACATGAATCACGATTTGTCTTTGCACCAGCGCCGCCGAGCGCCCACGTCCGAGGAGTTAAAGGGAATCCCTTGGCTGGCGCAGCTGCAGCCCGCCGCGCGCGCTCGGGCGGCGGCGTCCTTGCTGGTGGGCGATGCCCTGCCGGGTGACTTTGTATGCCGCGTGGGCAAACCGGTCACGTACTGGTTCGGCGTTGTGGAAGGCCTGCTCAAGATGAGCAGCGACAACGCGCAGGGCCAGACCATGACGTTCACCGGAGTACCACCGGGCGGCTGGTTTGGCGAAGGCACGGCCATGAAGCGCGAGCCGTACCGCTACAACATCCAGGCCTTGCGAAAAAGCGTGGTCGCCGGCTTGCCGATCGACACGTTTCACTGGCTGCTTGACCACTCCATTGCGTTCAACCGGTTTGTGATGCACCAGCTCAACGAGCGCCTGGGCCAGTTCATCGCCGCCCGCGAGATTGACCGGCTCAACAACCCCGATGTGCGCGTGGCGCGCAGCCTGGCTTCACTGTTCAACCCGGTGCTCTACCCCGGGGTGGGCGAAGTGCTGCGCATTACGCAGCAGGAGCTGGCGTACCTCGTGGGGCTGTCGCGCCAGCGGGTCAATGAGGCACTGATGGCGTTGCAGGCACAAGGCGCCATCCGCGTGGAATATGGCGGTGTGCGCGTGCTGGACCTGGCGGCCCTGCAGTCCAACGTGTTCGCGCGCAGGCCGGTTGAGGGCTGACGCTGCGCGCAGAGGAAGGCGATCCTTTACTTGCGCGGCAACGACAGGTGCAGTGCAGGAAGCGATGGAGCCGCGCCTGTAGGCGCTGGGGTGCCAGTTGCGGCATTCCAGTCGCGATCGCCCGCCCGTTCGCGGCTCAGGCGGAAGGTGCGAACCATCTGCGTCAAGCGGCCAGCCTGGTCCTTGAGACTCTCGGCCGCAGCCGCGCCTTCCTCGACCAAGGCTGCGTTCTGTTGGGTCATTTCCTCCAGCGAGCCCACCGAGTGGCTCACTTGCGTGATGCGTTGGCTTTGCTCTTGGGTGGCCACCGTGATCTCGGCCATGATGTCCGAGACCTGCCGCACCGACTGAACCAGTTGAGAGATGCTGGCCCCTGCATGGTTGACCAGCGCGCTGCCTTCTTGCACCTGTTGCGAGCTGTCGCTGATCAGGGCCTTGATTTCATGCGCTGCGTTGGCGGCCCTGCCTGCCAGGCCGCGCACTTCGCTGGCCACCACGGCGAAGCCACGGCCCTGCTCACCTGCGCGGGCCGCCTCTACTGCGGCGTTGAGCGCCAGAATGTTGGTCTGGAACGCGATGCTGTCGATCACGCTGGTGATGTCGGAAATCTTGCGTGAACTGGCGCTGATGGCGTCCATCGTACGCACCACCTGCGACACTACTTCGCCGCCCTGCGCAGCGGCGGTGGAGGCCTTGGACGCCAGGCCGTTGGCCTGCTGCGCCGATTCGGCACTCTGCGCCACGGTGCCCGTGAGGTCGGCCAGCGCATGGGAGGCTGCTTGCAGGTTGTGCGACGTTTGTTCGGTGCGCAGGCTCAGGTCCTGGTTGCCGGAGGCCACCTCGGAGCTTGCGACCAGGATGGAGTCGGCGGCCTGTCCGATCTCGCCCACCAGGGTGCGCAGCCGCTCCTGCATCGCTGCAATGGCCTGCAGCAGGCGTCCGGTTTCGTCGTGGATGCGCACTTCCACCTGAGAGGTGAGGTCGCCCCGCGCTATGCGCTCGGCCACCACCATGGCACGCCCGATGGGCTGCGTGATGCTGGCGGTGATGCGCCATGCAATCAACAAGCCCAGCCCCAGGGCCAGCGCCACGAGCACCCCGCCTGTCCACCGTGCGCGCAATTGCGTGATCTCGGCGGAAGCGGTGGTTTCGTCATTCAGGCGGTTTTGCAGCGCAATCAGTTCCGCCAGATGCTGGCGCCACAGCGCCTCGGCCGGCGCGGCCCGGGTCATGAGGTTCAGGCTGGCGGCCACCGTGTCGCCGTCGTCCGCAGATTGCATGGCGCCTTCGATTTCGGGTCGCGCCTTCTTGCTTGCCCCCTGCACCTGCTCGAGCAGCTGTGTCTCTGCCGCCGTGGCGTTGCCCGGGGTGATGAGCTGCGCCAGCTGCGCCTCCTGTTGCGCGTATTCCTGCAGTGTTTTACGCACGGCCTGGATCTGCGCTTGGGCCAGCTTGGGATCAATCTCGTTGAGCATGGCGCTGGAGCGGCTTTGAATGCCCAGCAAGCCCACGCTTTCGAGCATGCCGTTGACCAGCTTGGACTTGGCAGCACCAGCGCCGGTGATTTGGCGCATCTGGTCGTGCACCTTGTTCAGCGATATCTGCCCGACGGTTGCCACCGCAATGAGCAGCATCAGGAGGCAGCCAAAACCCAGCCCCAGGCGGGCGGAGATGGACAGAGATTTGAAGTGCGAAAGCATCGTGGTTTCCTCAGAGGCTCTGGGTGAATGGGGCCGCGCAATGGGCAAGCAAGAAGGGAGCCCGCACCCGCCCCTTCTCATGAAAACAGGGGCTGCGCTGGGGCTCGCCAGGGCCCGCGAATGCACGGAGAACGGGGCGTTCGCGGAGGGTCGTTCTGTGTGATTGCATGCACTTGCGGTACCGGTGTTGTTACAAATTGGCCATCGCTGGAGCAGGCGCTCAGCCCCACATTCTTGTGCCAACGCCTTGGTCACTCAGTGGGTGGGGTCTTTCCTTTGCGTTTTAAATGCTAGGCTTGGTGCTATCAAATTTGTGCGCATGGTTCCTCTCTGTTGTGTGTCTCAAGACAGTGCAACAATGGTTGGTCCACGCGGTCTGTTACATCTACGGAGTTTTGTCCATGTCTCTGCTGCCGCACTCCACTTCTGCGCGATGTGCTGTTTTGGCTGTCGGTGGGCTGGCCGCTGCCGTGCTTGCTGGCTGTGCCCAGCCTGGCGTGCAGGCCCCCCCTTTGCGGGAGCAGGTGGTGGCCATCACTGCAGGCCATGAAATCATCACCTTCAACGCTGCGCGCCCCGGCGACATCCTCGAGCGCAAACCGCTGCAAGGGTTGCCCGCCGACGAAAAATTGGTGGGAATCGACTTTCGCGTGGCGCGGGGTGTGTTGTACGCCCTGTCGCAAGCCGGGCGCCTGTACACCCTGGACCTTGGCAGCGGGCGGCTTGCGCCCGTGGGCGCCGGAGCGCCCCCGGCGGCCTTGAAGGGAACGGCGTTCGGGGTGGACTTCAACCCTGCGGCTGACCGGATACGCGTGGTCTCCAACCTGGGGCAAAACCTGCGCCTGCACCCCGATACGGGCGCTGTAGTGGATGGCGATGCCCTGCAGCCCGGCGTACAGGCCGATCCGTTTTTGCGCTATGCCTGGAGCGATGTGAACCATGCGCGCTCGCCGGAGGTGGTGGCTGCGGGCTACACCTACAACGCGAGCAACGACAAGCTCACCACCAATTACGCCATCGACCGCGCCCTGGGGGTGCTCGTCATGCAGGGTTCTCGTGAGGGAGAGACACCGGTTGTCTCGCCCAACACCGGGCAGTTGCGCACGGTGGGTGCCCTGGGTTTGGGGCCTCTGGCGGATGCCACCCTGGATATTTCTGATGTGGACAACACCGCATTGGCGGCCGTGCGCACACCCGGCGATCCCAAGACCCGGCTGCATCTGATTGACTTGCGCACAGGCAAGGCCTTGCCGCTGGGCATCGTGGGCGACGGCAGCCCTCTGGTTGGCATGGCGATCGAGCCATGACAACGCACGACGCACCCTGGTCGCCTGACATGCCCGCTGTGCGGGGCGGGCAGCGCGCGGCGGCGCAGGCGCTTGTGTGCGTGGCTGCGTGCGGGTGCACAGGAGTGCTCGCCGCCGCGCTGCAAGTCGATGTGGTGGACGAGTCGGGGCGCCCGGTGGGCGGCGCGGTGGCGTTTTTGGAGTCGTCCGCGGCTAGCGCGCTGACCAAGCCTTTGGCGCGGGTCGAAGTTGCGCAGGAAGCGAAGCAGTTTCTGCCCGGCGTCGTGGTGGTGCCTGTGGGCACGCAGGTGCATTTTCCCAACCGGGATAGCGTGCGCCACCATGTCTATTCGTTCTCGCCCGCCAAGAAGTTCGAACTCAAGCTCTATACCGGAACGCCGGCGAACCCTGTACTGTTCGACCAGGCGGGCGTGGTGACTCTGGGGTGCAATATCCACGATCGCATGGTCGGGTGGATAGTGGTGGTGGACACGCCGTATTACGCGCAAGCGCCCGAGGGCGCGGCGCAGGTTCGGATCGACGGTGTGCCTGCGGGCAGCTACAAACTGCGGGTGTGGCACCCCCGGTTGGCACCCGGCGCTGCGGCCCATGAGCAACCCGTTGCGCTGCCGGCCACCGGCAGTGTGCGAGCGGCTGTGAAGTTGGTGGGGTTGGCGCCCTGATGTGGAAAGCCCTGTGGCGTAGCCTGATCCTGCGTCTGGTGGGGGTTTCGTTGCTGCTGCTGCTGGTCGTGCAGTTGGCAGGGTTTGCGGTGGTACGAGCCAGCATCGAACGCAACGCGCGCAGCCAGATCGCCCGTCAGCTGGATGTGGACGAAAACGTGTGGCTGCGCCTGCTGGAGCAAAACGCCGAACGGCTGCGCCAGGGCTCAGCCCTGCTGGCGGCGGACTACGGCTTTCGTTCGGCGGTCCATTCTGGAGACGAGGAGACCATCCAGTCCGTGCTTGAAAACCATGGCGAGCGCATCGGTGCCGCAGCCACTGCACTGTTGGGCACCGACATGGCCTATCGCGTGATCAGCGCCCCAGCGTCGGCGCAGGCTTTCATCCCCACGCTGGCACAGTTGGCGCCACAGCTGGCCAGCAGCCCCCAAGGCAGCCAGATTGCCGTGGTGGACGGTGTGCCCTACCAATTCGTGATGGTGCCCATGCGTGCGCCTGTGCTGATGGGCTGGGTGTTGATGGGGTTCCCGCTGGATCAGTCGCTCGCCGATGAAATGCGTCGGCTGCTGTCGGTGCAGGTGGCGTTGGTGGTGCAAGGGGCGGATGAGCGGGTCACCGTACCCGTGAGTACGCTGAGTGACCCGCTGCGTGATCGCATCGTCGCCCTCGGCGGCCGGGTGAGCGAACTGCAAACCCCAGACGGGCTGCTGCTTGCGCGCACCAGCCCCCTGCCCAGCGTCAACGGGCAGGTGCAGACGGTGCTCTTGCGGTCGGTGGATGCGGTGGTGGCGCCCTACCGCCAGCTGCAGGTGCTGCTGGCCATCATCACGGGCGGTGGCGTGCTGCTGTTTGTGCTCGGAAGTGGACTGATGGCGCGACGGGTCATCACGCCGCTGCAATCGTTGATGCGTGCCACCCAGCGTCTGTCCCGCGGCGAGTACGACACGCCCATGGAGCACACGCGCCGCCAGGACGAGATCGGGCGGCTCGCGCGGTCGTTTGACCGCATGCGGCTGGACATCGGCGCGCAGCAAAAGGAAATCAAACGCCTGGCCTACTGGGACCGGCTCACGGGGCTGCCCAACCGCGAGCGCTTTCGAGAAGCCCTGGTGCAGGCCTTGCAAACCGACGGGGGCGCGGCGCGGCCTCTGAGCGTGCTGACGCTCGACCTCGACCGCTTCAAGCACGTGAACGACGTGATGGGCTATGCCTTTGGCGACCGCCTGCTGCAGGCCGTAGCGGGCCGGCTGGCCGAGCAGGTGGCGTCCCCGAACGGCATGGTGGCCCGACTGGGAGGCAACGAGTTCGCGGTGCTGCTGCTGGGCGCGGACGCGGCTGCAGCGCAAGCCGTCGCCCAGCAGATTCATACATCGTTTGAGGAACCGCTGGCCCTGCAGGACCAGACCGTGGACTTGAGCGCAGGCATTGGCATTGCCTGCTGGCCTGGCGATGCGGAGGATGCGGACACGTTGCTCAGTCGCTCGGAGATCGCCATGTACGCTGCCAAGCGCGCGCTCAGCGGCGCGCTGCGTTATGACGCGTCCATTGATTCAAGCAGTGCGCAGAACCTGTCGCTGCTGACGGAACTGCGCCGCGCGGTAGAGCACAACGAGTTGCGGCTGTACCTGCAGCCCAAGGTGCCGCTGCACGGCCAAAGTGGCCGGGCGGCCGAAGCCCTCGTGCGCTGGCAGCACCCCCAGCGCGGCATGGTGCCGCCCATGGAATTCATCCCTTTTGCGGAGCAGACCGGCTTCGTACGCCAGCTCACCCTGTGGATGTTCGAGCAGGTCGCCGAATTTCTGGCCCACTCCGGGCAAGGGCGCGCGGGGTTGCGGGTGTCGGTCAACCTTTCCACGCGCGACCTCCTCGATCCGGACCTGAGCCAGAGGCTGGCCAGCATCCTTGCGCGCCACGGTGTGCGGGCCGAGTCGTTTTGCCTGGAGATCACCGAAAGCGCCATCATGGACGACCCCCAGCGCGCCGAAGCCATGCTCAACCGCCTGTCGGAGCAGGGCTTCAAGCTGTCGATCGACGACTTTGGCACGGGGTACTCGTCGCTCGCCTACCTCAAGCGCTTGCCTGTGGATGAGCTCAAGATCGACAAGTCGTTTGTGATGGGCATGGGGCAAGGGGAGGACGATGCAACAATCGTGCGCTCCACCATCGACCTTGCCCACAACCTGGGCCTCACGGTCGTGGCCGAAGGGGTGGAGACCGCGGACATTCTCGAGCGCCTGCGCGCCCTGGCATGTGACGAGGCGCAGGGCTACCACATCAGCCGCCCCGTGCCTGCGCAAGAATTTCTGGCGTGGCAGC
Source organism: Acidovorax delafieldii (assembly GCA_002377855.1). GTDB lineage: Bacteria > Pseudomonadota > Gammaproteobacteria > Burkholderiales > Burkholderiaceae_C > Acidovorax > Acidovorax delafieldii_A. The sequence continues at coordinate 78,618 of DFQQ01000025.1, forward strand.
AAAGGCAGGGGTAATCTTCGCAACGCCAGATGAGCCTCTGCCGCCCGGCGGCGACAATACGCCCAATGTCTTCATCCAGTTCCCGTCC
>DFQQ01000041.1 GCA_002377855.1 Acidovorax delafieldii
TGTAGGTGAGTACCAGTTGGCTGGCGTTGACTGTGGCTGTGGCAAAGGTGGGGAACGTCGTGTCAATGGTCAGGCTCAGGGGACTTGAGGCGGCACTGATGTTGCCCGCAGCATCGCTGGCTTTGGTGGTCAGGGTGTGTGCGCCTTCGCTCAAGGCCGTGCTGGTGATGGTCCAGTTGCCAGCGCCATCGGCTGTGGTGGTGCCCAGCACGGTCGTGCCGTCGGTGTCGTAGAGGGTGACCGTCGCGTTGGCTTCGGCCGTGCCTGTGAAGGTGGGCGTGGTCTGCGATGTATTGTTGTCACCATCAGAAGCCCCCGAGTCACTGCCAACGGTCATGTCAGCCGCAGAGGGCGCTGCAGGGATCAGCGTGTCAAACGTGATGGCGGGGGTCGGACTGCCTGCGCCAGCAATGTTGCCCGCAACATCGGCATAGCTTCCCGCAGACACCGTGATGGAAGCGGAGCCGCTGTCGACATCGGCTGCAGGCGTGAAGGTGGCTACGCGGATGAGGCCCGAGCCAGAGATGGCACTGAGCGTGCCGCCGGTGACGCTCACATCGCCAGCCGTACCGTCCCAGGTGAACGAGGCGCCAGGGTCTTCGCTGAAGGCGAAGGTGATGGTGGCGGTTTCTCCTGCCTTGAGCGTCGCTACATTGCTGGTGATGGTCAGCGTTGGGGCTGCGGTGTCGATGGTCAGGCTCAGACCTGCGGAGGCTGCGCTGACGTTGCCCGCCAAATCGGTGGCCTTGGCCGTTAAGGTGTGTGAGCCCTGCGCAAGGGTGGAACTGGTGATGGACCAGTTGCCAGAGCCGTCGGCAGTCGTGGAGCCGAGCACTGTGGTGCCGTCGGTGTCATACAGGGTAACGGTGCTGCCCGCCTCCGCAGTACCCGTGACTGTGGGAGTGTTGTTGGAGGTGATGTTGTCTGTGCTGGAGCTGCCAGTATCGCTGCCAGCAGTCATGTCCAGGGCCGACGGCGCTGCAACGCTTGTGTCGATGGTGACAACCAGTGCTGAAGACGCAGGGCTGACGTTGCCCGCAGCATCGACGGCCTTGGTCGTTAGGGTGTGCGCTCCTTCGCTCAGAGCCGTGCTGGTGATGGTCCAGTTGCCAGAACCGTCGGCAGTTGCGCTACCCAGCACCGTCGAGCCATTCGTGTCGTAAAGGGTAACGGTGCTGCCAGCCTCTGCCGTGCCGGTGAAGGTGGGGGTAGTGTCGTTGGTAATGTTGTCTGTAGTGGACGATCCGCTGTCGCTGCCAGTGGCCAGATCGGCTGTGGAGGGAGCTGCAGGCGCGTCAGTGTCGATGGTGTAGATCTCGCCGGACGTGTAGCCCGTTGCAATGGCATTGCTGGCCCCGTCAACGATGCCGGTGCCGTTGCCATTGAGGTCAAGGCGCAGTGTTCCGCTGCCCGTGATGTTGTTGACGGTCACGGTGTATGTGGTGCCCGAGCCGGTGACGCTGGCGATGGTGCCATTGGCTGTGCCCGTCTTGGTCAGGGTGAAATCAGCGATGTCCACCGCCGTGACCGACTCGCTGAAGGTCACTGTGTAGTCCACGCTGGTGGCGTTGGTGCTGGCAGACCCCACACGATTGATCGAGCTGACGGTGGGAGCAGCCGCATCCACCAGCACACCAGCGGTGCTGGCGAAGGTAATGCCAGTAGTCGCTGCGTTGTTACCCGCTGCGTCGCGCAGCGTACCGCCATTGAGCGTGATGCTATTGGCTACAGAAATACCGTCGACATCCTGTTGCCCTGCCGTCACAGTATGGCGGAAAGTCAAGGTGTTGGTGTTGGAGCCAGTCAGGTAACTAGCCTGTACCGTCCCCCCTGTGTCCAAAGTAAGCGCAATATAAGGCACGCCTCCCACAGTGTTGACAACGACAACTTCACTGTATGTAACAGTAAAGTCAAGGGTCTGGCCTGCTACGTAAGTGGAGTCTGCAGGAACAGTATCAGAGGTAAGGGAGGGGACGACGCCATCAACGCTGATGTTCTTGTTGTTTCCCAATGAGTTGGCGGCGCCGGGACTGGGCAGTGTCAGCACAGCATTGTTGCCGGCTGCATCGCGAATGGTGGCTCCACCAAGTACCAGCGATGTGGTGCTCTGGTAGTCCAGATCGGGGCTAGAGTCGCCTGCCTGAACTGTGTAATTGAAGGTCAGTGTGCTGGTGCCACTGCCGCTTGCATAGTTCAAAACCTGATCGACTGTGCCAGTTTCCAGGGTTAGCTGAGGGATCCCAGTGACCGTCACCGCTTCACTGAAGTTGACTTGGATGACAACGATGTCACCAACCTTGTAAGCCCCATCCGCAGCGGATGAGCTTATGCTGGTGACCGTAGGAGCGGTTGTGTCTATCGCTACCGCAAAGCTTCCGGCACTGGCATCAGCGGCCACCGTAGCGCCTTGATTGTCTGATACTTGTCCCGCGACTATGCCAATGGTCCACGTACCGTTATCTGCTTCATCCCATGTGCCACCGTCTGGTGTGAGTGTGTAGGTGGCAGTGTTGGTGCCGGCATTCCAACTTGCACCGGTAACTACTAGTTGCGTAGCGCCTTTGGATACGGTCACGTCGCTCGTATCTATGCTCGCCCCATTGATCGTACCGTCGCTATCTGCATAGCTCACAGTGAAGCTGTAGCTGGTCTGGCCAGACTGGGCTGAGTTCACGCCTCCAGAAGTGACAGCGCCGAGGGTCGGAGCATTGTTTACGTCGACCACCGTACCGCCGCCATTCGTCACTGCGGTTTGGCCGCTGGCCATCTGGGTCCCTGTTCCCGACACCGTAACATCTGCGTCACCATCAATCGACAACTGGTAGGTCTGCCCGTCAGCCAAACCAGTCGTGTTATTGAAATAGGCGTTGACGGTGTATGTCTCGTTACCTCCATTCGCCACCGAAATCCCGAGGCCAGAGAACGTAATCGTGTTCGTGCTGCTGTTGTAGGTACCAGTTTTATTGCTGACATCAGGCCCGTTTAGGCGCCATGTGACTTTGCTGAAGTCGCCTGTACCCGCAGTGTGCAAAACGATACTGGAGGCTTCTAGGGCGAGACCGTCCGATGCCCCGCCATCGGTTAACTTGAAGTCGAAAACATTGACGGCTTCTCCGACAGTGTCAATCGTCGCTGACAAGCCAATCGGTTCTGTCACTCCGGCACCCGCAGTGACAGTTCCGTCAGAATCGCCCAGTTGCAGGTCATTGATGAAGATCCGCACCCGTGACGTGTGCATGTAGGCAGGACCATACTCGTACGAGTAAAACAGAACGGCGAGATCAAGGTCGCCATCTCCATCGACATCCCCTGCGCCAACAATAGCGCCATCAACCGGGGATCCTTGATAGGTTATCGCGGGATCCTGGAAGGCGTTGCCAGCATCTGAGAAAACCCCCAGTCCGTTATTGAGCAGCAACTTGCTCCCCATGCCGTCGACATCGCCGTCAAGGTCGAGGTCTCCGAACACGTATGGCACCTGCAGGGTGTCGTATGAGAAGGTCTGTAGTTCGGTGCCCAAGCCTCCAGTGCCGTCGTTACGATATAGCCGAATTGGCGCAGTCGGGCCAGTTACTCCACTGGTAAAGACATCGCCATAACCATCCCCCGTTACATCGGCAGAGCCCACGAAGCCACCATAAAGGTCCCCGTAGGTACTGGACGAGGTAAATACTCCGGACCCATTGTTTAGCAAGATCCTACCGTTGCTCTCTTCGTAACCGACGGCATCCAAATCACCGTCTTTGTCTAGGTCGACTAATGTCACACCTAAAATATTGGATCCTCCATTGACGCTGGATGCGACTGCAAATGTGCCTGCTCCGTTGTTCTTATAAACGTCGTACGTAGTTGCCTGATTACGGCTGACGAACAAGTCTAGATCACCGTCACCATCTACGTCGCCCACTGCCACGTCACCTGCATTGCCAGTCGTCGTAGATACCTCCGAGAAGGTTCCAGAACCGTTGTTGTCCCAAATTCGGACAGGCGAATCGAGGACGCGTGTCACCATTTCTAGTGCACTGTCCCCATCAATATTCACTAACCAGGTTTCCGCCACTCGCAGGGAAGGCAGTGTCTGATGCAACGTGAAATTTCCGTTGCCGTCATTCTTCCAAACCTGCCCGCCCTGACTACCCGCCGCACGTTCGACACTGATCACAGCATCCTGATCGCCGTCGCCGTCAATATCGCCAAATTTGACGTTGCTAACACCAGAGTTGTCTTCAGGGTCAGCGAAGTCCCAGAGAGCCTGTCCAGATGTGAAATTGAGTGCCATTTTGAGGTCTCCTGAAATCAGGCTTTAGTGGGTTTGATAACACTGGCTGAACTGCGCGTGTCGGTTCGCCAGAAGGCCATATCTTGGTACTTCTCAAAGATGTCGGGGGGCAGAATAGGCGTGCGCTCGATTGGTGCCACCCTGCGATGCACGTGGTGCATACCCGAAATCCCCAGCGCCTCGTCGAACTCGGGCGCATCGTATTCGACATTGTCGTAGTCGTGCCCTTCGAACCAGAGTTCGCCGATGAACTGGTAGATCAGCTTGAGCACCTTCTCAGGCGCACGAACCAGTAAGTCATAGTCGACCAGCAGCAAGTGGGCGGCGTGTGGTCCGTAATACGCCTCTTTAAGAGCAGCCCATGGGAAGCCAATCATGCGATCGTGTCTAGCGAGCGTGGCCATACGACTGTAGATCGTGGCGCGCTCGGACTCGCTACCGAATAGCTTGCTGTTCTCGAAGGGATTTTTATGCAGCAACCGTTCAATGCTGTCCATGATCCAGGGTACGTCTCGCACGCAGGCGATGACTTTTGCTTGAGGGAACATCTCTACCAGCAACGGCATCTTAGAACACCACATGCGATGGGTGTCGAAGACCACTTCTTGCTCTCGCTCACCGTGGAAGGAGTCGAATAGCCCTTCCAGAATACGCCTGCGCTGATGGATATCGATCATCTGTGACAGCTCACCCCCAGCGCTCATCATCCGCAAGTTGGCCGAGACAAGTGCGCCAACCGGACTGCTCATGCCTGCGTGGAATCGAGGGTTTTGACGAAGCAGAGCCGACAAAAGTGTGGAACCCGAGCGTGGAAGTCCGGATATGAAATGGTAATTAGGCGAGGAGCGAGAGGTCATGAAAGTGGGGGCAAAGTCAATGAGGGGGGCTTTTAAGGCTAAGTAGTCGCTGCACTGCTTCACCGATTGGTGTTTGGCTGGTGTCAATATTCAGCGCGGGAGAGGCGGGAGGCTCATAGGCAGCATGCACACCGGTCATTTGTGCCAGGGCGTTGGCTCGCGCCCGGGCGTAGAGTCCCTTGGGGTCGCGCATCTCGCACACCTGTAGCGGTGTGCTGACATGAATTTCTCTGCATCGCTCAACCCCTATGGTGACGTAGGCTGCCCAGCGGGCGGCGGCGGCAGGAGAAACCATTGCGACAACAGCATGGACTGCGTTGGCGTTGAGTAAGCGTGCCAGCTCTGAGGCGCGGCGCACGTTCTCTGCACGGCTGGCTTCATCGAAGCCAAGGTCTTGGCACAGGCCTGCACGCAACTCGTCACCGTCAAGAACGCAAACGGCTTCTTCTTGGGCGCGCAGGGCTGCCGCAAGCGCATGGGCCAGCGTTGTCTTGCCAGCTCCGGGCAGGCCGGTGAGCCACCACGTGACAGCACCGTTGGGTTGCGAGGCAACAGTCATCGTTTAGACGGGAAATTGACCACCGCTGTGTAGTCAGTAAGATTTGGAACTGCGGCGCGGACTGCTTCTGTTTTACCGAATGTTTTGATCGGTGTCACTTTGTATTTTGCAAAGCAGCAATTTTTTGTACGTTTGAACTGCTTGCTCAGATAGCGGGAGCCTTACGGCCTAGTGGCAGTTAATTAGCCTGCAAGGGGATGCGATGACATACGTCTAAGGTCTTGTCGGTCAAAGCTCTCCCAATTGGAAAGCGAAAACGAGGAGGCTGAATTCCCTGTACTTAATCCCACCAATCACCTTAGTCAGGAATGAAACCTAGCGTCTCAAAACTGCCGGAACTTAGACGTTCAGTTGTTGAGTACCAACGGCTGGAAACAGCCTCTTGCAGTCTCTCGACATCTAACGCCTCCTTAGAACGCAAGACTCCTCGCAAAATCCCCAAAAAAAGAGCGCTCATCTTGAGCGCTCTTTTTTGTATAGCAACAAGTCCAGTTCAGCTCTAGTCCAAGTTCACATTTATAGGTCTTCTTTACCCGTTGAATTCGAGTTTACGACTTTACAGTTACAAATGACCGCCTCGCAAACCCGCATGAATGCTAGAGGCCTGTTTACGACTTTATTTGCGAGTTTACGACTTTAATTACCCGGATTAACTCCCCAGACGACACCCCCCATCACTCCACCGTGACACTCTTGGCCAAGTTGCGCGGTTTGTCTACGTCTGTCCCCCGGGCGCAGGCTGTGTGATAGGCCAGCAGTTGCAAGGGCACCACGTGCAGCAACGGTGACAGGGCACCGTAGTGTTCAGGCATGCGGATCACGTGCAGGCCTTCGGCGCTTTCGATGTGGGTGTCGGCGTCGGCCAGCACATAGAGCACACCTGCGCGGGCGCGTACTTCCTGCATGTTGCTCTTGAGCTTTTCCAGCAGGGCGTCGTTGGGCGCCACGGTGACCACGGGCATGCTGCTGGTGACGAGGGCCAGGGGACCGTGTTTGAGTTCACCAGCCGGGTACGCTTCGGCGTGGATGTAGCTGATTTCCTTGAGCTTGAGCGCGCCTTCCAGCGCAATGGGGTAGTGCAGGCCCCGGCCGAGGAACAGAGCGTTTTCCATGCGGGCAAAGTCTTCGGCCCAGCTGATGAGCTGTGGCTCCAGCGCCAGCACGGCCTGCAGGGCCACGGGCAGGTGGCGCATGGCTTTGAGGTGCTCGGCCTCTTGCGCTTCGGTGAGGCGCCCCTTGCTCTGGGCCAAGGCCAATGTCAGCAGGAACAAGCCCGCGAGCTGCGTGGTGAAGGCCTTGGTGCTGGCCACGCCAATTTCCACGCCGGCGCGGGTGATGTACGCGAGCTTGCATTCGCGCACCATGGCGCTGGTGGCCACGTTGCAGATGGTGAGCGTGTGCTGCATGCCCAGTGACTGCGCGTGGCGCAGCGCGGCCAGGGTGTCGGCGGTTTCGCCGCTTTGGCTGATGGTGACGACCAGCGTGCGCGGGTTGGGCACGCTGGTGCGGTAGCGGTATTCGCTGGCCACTTCCACCTGGGTGGGGATGCCCGCGATGTCTTCCAGCCAGTACTTGGCGGTGCAGCCGCTGTAGTAGCTGGTGCCGCAGGCCAGGATGAGGACGTTGTCGATTTCCTTGAACACGCGCCACGCGGCCGCACCTGGCTCGCCGTGCAGGCCTGCACCGTCAAACAGCTCGGGCACGATGCCTTCCACGCCTTCGAGCGTGTCGGCAATGGCGCGCGGCTGTTCGAAAATTTCCTTTTGCATGTAGTGGCGGTAAGGGCCCAGCTCGGCCGCGCCGCTGTGGGCCAGCACCGTGCGCACGGGGCGTTCAGCGGGCGTCAGCGCCTGGCGCGTGGCCGCGCCCTGGGCCACGATCCAGTAGCGGCCCAGTTGCAGGTCCACGAGGTCACCCTCTTCCAGATAGACGATCTGGTCGGTCACACCCGCCAGAGCCATCGCGTCGCTGGCCAGGAAGTGTTCGGAGCCGTCTTTGCCCACACCCAGGATGAGCGGGGAACCCGCGCGTGCGCCCACCACGCGGTGGGGTTCGTCCTTGTGGATGACAGCGATGGCGTAGGCGCCGTGCAACTGGGCCACAGCGGCCTGCACGGCTTCAAACAAATCGCCCTGGTAGAGGCTGTCCACTAGGTGCGCGATGACTTCGGTATCGGTCTGGCTCACAAACACGTAGCCGCGGGCTTGCAGGCCGGCGCGCAGTTCTTCGTGGTTTTCGATGATGCCGTTGTGCACCAGCGCCACCCGCCCGGGCTGGCTGTCGGCATCGCCTGTGCCGTGGCTGAAGTGCGGGTGGGCGTTGTGCATGGCCGGGGCGCCGTGCGTGGCCCAGCGGGTGTGGGCGATGCCGGTGGCGCCGTCCAGGTGTTCAGCGGTCACTTGTTCCAGCAGCTCGGCCACGCGTGCCGTGCTGCGGGCGCGCTGCAGGCCGCCTTGGGGCGTGCCGTTGCGCGATGCATCCAGGCTGGCGGCGTGCACGGCCACCCCGCACGAGTCATAGCCGCGGTATTCAAGCCGCTGCAGGCCCTGCACAAGGATAGGAACGATGTTGCGCGTGGATACCGCGCCGACGATGCCGCACATGGATGGTGTCTCCGATAAAACCAATGCGACGGATGGTAGGCATGCGCCAGAGAAATATGCAGTTATTTTTCAATCCGAAGTGAAATTAAATTTCTACAATTGAATTTCAAGAAATAATATTTCACGATCAAGAAAATTATGGAATCCATGACCCTTGATGCCATCGACTTGCAGCTGCTGGACTTGCTGCAGCACGATGCCGCCCAAAGCAACCAGGCCTTGGCTGAACGGGTGCATGTGTCGCCCCCCACCTGCCTGCGGCGCGTGAAGCGGCTGCACGATGTGGGGCTGATCGAGCGGCAAGTGGCCCTGCTGCAGCCGGACCGGCTGGCCGCCGTGCAAGGCCACGGGCTGGCCTGCATTGTGGAAGTGAGCCTGGACCGCCAAAGCGCCGAGGCGCTGGACGCCTTTGAAGCCCGCGCGGTGGCCGATGCAGAGGTGCAGCAGTGCTGGCGCGTGTCACCGGGGCCCGACTTTGTGCTGGTGGTGCACGCGCGGGACATGCCGGGGTATCTGGCGCTTTCACAGCGGCTGTTCACCGCCGATGCGAACGTGCGCAATGTGAAGACCTTCTTCAGCACCAAGCGGGCCAAGTTTGAAACAAAAGTGCCTCTAGCGCCGGATAAATAAGCGCAAGCAGCTATCTTTTCAATAGCAAATCAAACCAATGCTGCGGGCCATTCCACCCGCACGGTGCAACCCCGCCCAACGCAGGCCGTGGCGGTGATGTGAGCGCCGTGGCGTTCGGCAATGGTGCGGCACACGGCCAGGCCTGCACCCACGCCGTCAAATTCGTTTTCGCGGTGCAGGCGCTGGAAGATGCCAAACAGGCCCGAGGCGCGGTCGGGGTTGAAGCCCACGCCGTTGTCTTGCACTTCCCATGCCGCCCAGCCCGCACCACGTTCTGCGGGCACGGTGCGCACAGCAACACTGGGGGATGACTGGCGCTGGCTGAACTTGATGGCGTTGCCCAGCACCTGCACCAGCAGCTCATGCAGCAGGGCCGGGTCGGCCTGCAGGGTGGGCAGGTCGGGCGCCACATGCCACTGCACGGCCTCTGCTGGAGGCAGCGCGGCCCGGGCTTTTTCCACGGCGGTCGTCAGCCCCACCGCCTGCAGGTGCAGCGGTGCGCGGCTCGCGCGTGACAGGGCCAGCAGCCCATCCAGCATCAGCGCCATGCGGCGGGCTGATTGCTCCATGGTGCCGATGAACTCTTGCGCCTCTTGCAGCGGCGGGCTTTGCAGCACATCGGCAGGCAAGTCGCCCAGCACCTCGCGCACCAGCTTGCCATACGACGTGACGTGGCGCAGCGGTGCTCGCAGGTCGTGCGAGACCACGCGCAAGAACTCTTCTTGCGCGGCTGCCATCTCGGCCACCTGCTGCTGGCTGGCAGCCAACGCGGCGCGCAGTTGGTCAGGCGTGAGGTCGGGGGTCATGTCTTCGTCAAGCATGGCGCTGGGCTCTGAGCTTCTCAAGCCTTGGGCTGCTTCTGGGGGCGTTGCCAGTTGGCAATGCTGACCTGCTTGCCTCGCGCCACGCTCAGCGCACCGGGCTCGGTGCTCTTGGTGATGGTGCTACCACCGCCCACCGTGCCGCCCGCGCCAATCGTCACCGGGGCCACCAGCACGCAGTTGCTGCCGATGTGCACATCGGCCTCGATCACCGTGCGGTGCTTGTTGGCACCGTCGTAGTTGGCGGTGATGCTGCCTGCGCCGTAGTTCACACGCTCGCCCACCGTGGCGTCGCCCAGGTAGGCCAGGTGGTTGGCCTTGGCACCGTCGGCCATCGTCGAGTTCTTCACTTCCACAAAGTTGCCGATGTGCACTTCGCGGCCCAGTTGGGCGCCGGGACGCAGGCGGGCAAAGGGGCCGATCAGCGCGCCTTCGCCCACGGAGGCTCCAGCCTTTTCGCCGTCGATGTGGGTGTAGGGGTGGATGACTGCGCCCGCCGCAATGCGCGCGTTGGCAATGCAGCAGTGGGCGCCAATGCTCACGCCCTCGCCCAGTTCCACGCGGCCGGTAAAAACGCAGTTCACGTCGATCTCCACATCCTGCCCGCAGACCAGCTCGCCGCGCACACCGGTGCGGGTGTCGTCCCGCAGATCAAAGCGGGCCGGGTCGGCCAGGCGCACGCCCTGCTCCATCAAGGCGCGGGCCTGGCGCAGTTGGTGGGCACGCTCCAGTTCGGCCAGTTGCAACGGGCTGTTCACGCCGGCCACCTGCAACGCATCGGTGATGCGGTGGGCCACCACAGGCACACCGTCGGCCACAGCCATGGCAACGATGTCGGTGAGGTAGTACTCACCCTGGGCGTTGTTGTTGGTGAGCCGCGCCAGCCAGGGCGTGAGCAGCCGCGCGGGCACGGCCATGATGCCGCTGTACACCTCGGTGATAGCGCGCTGGGCGTCGGTGGCGTCTTTGTGCTCGACGATGCCTTGCACCGCGCCATCGGCATTGCGCACGATGCGGCCGTAGCCGGTGGGGTCAGGCAGCGTGACGGTGAGCAGCGCCAGCCGCTCGCCACCGCTGGCGGCGACCAGGGCGCGCAGGGTGTCGGCCTGGGTCAGGGGCACATCGCCCGAGAGGACGACCGCCGTGCCATCGGCGGGCAAGTGGGGCACGGCCTGCTGCACCGCGTGGCCCGTGCCCAGCTGCGGCTCCTGGCGCACAAACTTGAGGTCAAAACTGGCTGTAGCGCCCGTGAAACCTGCGGTAGCCGCTTCTACTTCTGTAGCGCCGTGGCCCGTGATGACGATGGCGCTGCGCGCCTGCAGGTGCGCGGCCTGGTCCAGCACGTGGTGCAGCAGCGGGCGCCCGGCCAGGCGTTGCAACACCTTGGGCGTGCGGCTTTTCATGCGCGTGCCTTTGCCGGCCGCCATGATGAGGATGTCGAGTGGAATCATGAAAGCAAATCAGTGGATGGGCGCGGCGGGCTCCCGCCGCGTGGGGTTGGGCCAATTATCGGCGCAGCCCTGCCGCGCCTGTCACTGCTATGCAAACAATAGCTGCTTGCGCTTTTGCAGCGGGCGCCCGGGGCACATTTGCCCGACACGCAGCCATGGGTGCGCCGCTACAGCAGCGGCATCAGCCTGGGCGGCGTGTCGTAATACTCGGCAATGCGCGCCAGCGCACGGGTATTGAGCAGCCGCAGTCGCCCATTCTTCAACTCATGCAGGCCCAGCGCGGACAGGCGCCGCAGCGTCTTGTTGGTGTGCACCAACGAAAGCCCCAGCGCATCGGCGATGTGCTGCTGGTTGAGCGGAAACGCCACCGAACCGTCTTCCACCAGCCCGATGCGCTCCAGCCGGCGGTACAGGTGCATGAGCAGCATGGCCACACGCTCGGTGGCGTTGCGGCGGCCGGTGGTGAGCAGGTTGTCGTCGACATGGCCCTCCTCGTGCGCAGACAGCCAGGTGATGTCGTAGCCCAGACGGGGATGTTCCCGAAACACCGCCCACAGGCTGTCACTCGGAAAAACGCACAAGGAACAATCGGTCAGCGCCTCGATGCCGTGGGTGGACACTTCGCCAAACTCCTGTTGCAGGCCCACCAAATCACCCGGCAGCAAAAAATTCAGTATCTGCCTGCGCCCGTCGCTGAGCGTTTTGTAACGAAATGCCCAGCCCGAGTAGACCGTGAAAAGGCGCGCGTTGGTCTGGTTCTCGCGCACCACGGCCGTGCCTGCCTGCACCGCTGCCGTGTCTTCCCGGAAGCCCTCGATGAAGTTCAACAGCTCGGGTTTCAGAGGGGTGAAGGCGCCTGTGCGTCGCAGCCTGCAGTCATGGCAGGTGGGCGGGCAAGCATTGGGCGCAAGGGTGACGTTCATGGTGGCCCGATTTTAGGATCACGCGCCCCCGTACGGTTGGGCAGCCGGTATGCGGCTGATCGGCTTGTGCACTATGTCTTAGTACATTGCACCCGGGCAAAGCGCCCCCTACATTGGCGCAACTTTATGAACATTCCTACCGCAATCTACGAAGTCCTTTACGTAAGCACCCTCGCGCCCGACCAGCCCGTGCAAGTCGTGGCCGACATTGCCGCCCGCGCCCGCGTCGCCAACGCAGAGATGGACATCACCGGCCTGCTGATTTTTGACGGCCAGCGCTTTTGCCAGCAACTGGAGGGGCCGCAGAAGGCGGTGCTGAAACTGATCGAGCGCATTCGCAACGACGTGCGCCACGTGAACGTGGAAGTGCTGCACCACGGCCCTTTGGCCGCGCGGCGGTTTCACGAGTTCAGCCTGGCATTCAGCACTGTGGAGGACGAGGACGCCTTGGCGCGCATGGAACAACTGGACGGCAGCGCAGCCCTGGCCGCGTTTGAGGCGGTGCGGGAAGAACTGGTGCTGTAACCACAGCACCGCCAAAGCACTTGAGCCCAAAAAGCTATATTATTGATAGCACGCCGCGCTTTATCCACAAGCGCTGCAGCCATTTTTTGTATAAATCTGCCCATCAGCCGCCGCAGGCACCGCCCCCCGGCCCAAGGCAAACCGGGCAAGGCCTGCGCCCAGCCGGCCACCCGCCGTGGCCACGTCAGCCACTGCCGCGCCCACTGCGCGCCCAGCGCCTGCCAAGGCACCCCGCAGATCGCGCAGGGGCTGCACCACCCCCGCCTCCCAATCGCGGCCAGCCCTGGTAGACGCGAAGCGATGTTGCGGCGCCACGCGCTCCCACAGGAAGAGCACTGGCATATCGTCCGCATGGGGGCTCCAGGGCTCCATCACCACATGTGTGCCGGCTTCAACGGCCAGCATGTCGCCAGCGCTCAGAACACGGTCTTCCGAAGAAGCCCCGGCGGTCAGCCACACCCGGCCATGGGCAATGCGCAAAAGCGCCGGTTCGTGCGGCTTGAGGGACACGGCCCTGCCCGGGTACAGAGGCCAGCACCCCGACACGGCACGGCTGTGCGTCTGGGGTTGCGCGCAAGGCGGCGGTGGATCGAGGGAGAAGCAGGCTTGCATGGTGTGCTCCGGGATAAATGCAAATTGGAGCCTGAATGGTGCGCGCGCCACTGCTTCCGGTCCAATGAAAACGGGTTACGCTATTGATTCCAACGGCGCATCAATCTTCCACCCATGAACCTTGCTGAAAACGCCCCCGCCATCGTCCGAACCCGCGCGGTCGCCACGGGCCACTGGCGGGCCTTTCTGGCCGTGGCCAAGCATCTCAATTTCCGCGCTGCGGCCGACGAGCTGGCACTCACGCAGTCCGCGGTAAGCCGGCAGATCCAGGCGCTGGAAGACGAGGTGGGTGTGCCCCTTTTTTTGCGGCACACCCGCGCGGTGGAGCTTACCAGTGCAGGCGCACAACTGCACCGCGCCGTGGGCCCGGCCATTGAAAGGATGGACGCAGCGGTGCGGCTGGTGCGCCAGACAGCAGGGCGACGCAGCGTGGCCATCACGACCTGGGCCAGCTTTGCCTCAATGTGGCTGATTCCACGGCTGGAGGAGTTCCAACGCGACCACCCGGGCATCGACATCCGCATTGATGCCAGCGACGCGCAAGTGGACCTGGACACCTCGGACGTGGACCTGGCGCTGCGCTACAGCGTTCCGGGCCCGGTCACACAGGGCGGGATTCGCCTGTTTGGCGAACAACTCGCGGTGGTGGCCAGCCCCTGGCTGCTCAAAGGCAAGGCGCCGCTGCGCGAGCCCGCCGATGTGGCCAGGTTCACGCTGATCGAGGCAGGCGACGCCCACCGTTCCCACAACCTGGAATGGCTGAGCTGGCGGCGCTGGTTTGACATCCAGGGCGTGGACAAGCTGCAGCCCGAGCGCTGGCTGTATTTCAATTACGCCCACCAGATTGCCCAGGCGGCCTTGAGCGGCCAGGGGCTGGCACTGTCGCGCATGCCCCTGATTGCCGACGCGCTTGCCACGGGCGACCTGGTGGAAGTGCTGCCTGACCGGCGTATCGACACCCCGCTGGCGTACTGGCTGATGGTGGGCCCACGCAGCGCGCACCGCCCCGAAATCAAGGCTTTCTGCGCCTGGCTTGAGGCGCAGGCCGAAATCACACGCGCCGCCATTGGCGACGGCCCGGACCCGGACACCCAAGACCACCTCGACTGAGCACCGGTGAAAACACCGGCGTGCACCACGCTGGCGGGTAGAAACCCTGGTCTTGCGCATCCGGGCCTTGCCACATCGCGCCCGGCACTGTAAACACAGCGCCATCGGGGCCCGGCCATCGCAAGCCGCAGCTGCCGGCCCTCACTCCACGCCCGCCATGCAACCCAAGCGCCTTCCCAACGACAACTTTCGCCAGCTGGTACGGCAGACGTCAGCGTTGTGCGTGGTCGTCCACAGCATTTACATCGCGCTTTTCACCTGGTTGCAGGTGGACGCGCTGGCGTGGGTGAACGTGGCCAGCGTGCTGGCCCACTGCGCGGCATTCTGGCTGTCAGGCACTGAAAAGCACGTGCGGGCCGCGTCCCTGATCCTCATTGCGGAAATCACGGCCCATGCCATCGCGGCCACGGTGATCATCGGATGGGGGTCGGGCTTTCACTACCTCATGCTGCCGGTGGTTCCGGTGGCCATGCTGTCCTCCAGCGAGCACAGGACGGCCAAGAACGCCATCGCGCTGTGCCTGTCGGCGGTCTACCTCGGCCTGGACGGGTGGAGCGACAGGAAGCCACCCTTGTATCCGCTGGCGGACACGGTGGAAGACTGGCTGCGTTACCAGAACATCACCACCCTGCTGCTCGCGTTCATCATCCTGTCCCGTGGCTATTACGACGTGGTGACCCACGCGCAGGCGGCCTTGGCCAAAGAGGCGTCCACCGACCCCCTCACCGGTGCCATCAACCGCCGCAGGCTGATGGAGATTGCACAGGCTGAACTGGCACGGCAACAACGCCAAGCCCAGCCGCTGGCCTTGCTGCTGTGTGATATTGACCACTTCAAGCACATCAACGACACCCACGGGCACAAGGCGGGTGATCTGGTGCTGCAAGATTTTCACCGCCGCGCCCTGGGCGTTACGCGCTCCACCGACAGCATCTGCCGCTGGGGCGGCGAAGAGTTCCTCATCCTGCTACCCGACACCAACACCGAAGGGGCAAACCAATTGGCCGAACGTTTGCGCCACGCCATCTGCGACATCCCCTTCAAGCTGGGCTCCACGCAAACGCTGCACGTCACGGTCACCATTGGGGTCGCCACCGTGGATGCCGAGGCAGGCTTGCTGGACGCGGTGCACCGCGCGGACAATGCGCTGTACCAAGGCAAGCAACAGGGGCGCAACCGGGTGGTTCCGAGCAACGCCCTTGACGTCTTGGACGGACCGGATGCGGCCATTCGCAGCCCTATCGTGCAACAGGACTGACCGAGCCGATCGGCCAGGGGCCGACGGTGTGCGCCCCTCTGGACGCCGCCGGGATCAGCCCAGCATCAGCCCAGCTGATGCCCAGCATCAGCCCAGCGCCACCCGCGCAAACTTGCGCTTGCCCACCTGCACCACATAGGTGCCGGCATCCAGCTTCAGCCCTTTGTCGCTCACGACGCTGCCGTCCACACGTACGCCGCCCCCATCGATCAGCCGGTTGGCCTCGCTCGTCGAAGGCGCCAAGTTGGCCTGCTTGAGCAAGGCACCGATACCCAGCGGGGCTCCTGTCAACGCGACTTCAGGAATCTCGTCGGGCACGCCACCCTTGCTGCGGTTGACAAAGTCTTGCTCGGCCGCATCGGCCGCGGCTGCGCTGTGGAAACGGGCGGTGATCTCCTTGGCAAGCGCCACCTTTGCGTCCTTGGGGTTGCGCCCAGCCGCCACTTCAGATTTGAGCGCGGCAATCTCGTCCAGGCTCTTGAAGGACAGCAAGGTGTACCAGTTCCACATCAGGGTGTCCGAAATCGACAGCACCTTCGCAAACATGGTGTTGGCGTCTTCGGTGATGCCGATGTAGTTGTTCTTGGACTTGGACATCTTGTCCACCCCGTCCAGCCCCACCAGCAACGGCATGGTGAGCACGCACTGCGGCTCCTGGCCGTACTCCTGCTGCAAGTGGCGCCCCATGAGCAAGTTGAACTTCTGGTCGGTACCACCCAGCTCCAGGTCGCTTTTCAGGGCCACGGAGTCGTAGCCCTGCAGCAGGGGGTAGAGGAATTCGTGAAGGCTGATCGAGCTGCCGTCGGTGAAGCGCTGGTGGAAATCGTTGCGCTCCATCATGCGCGCCACCGTGTATTTGGCAGACAGCTGGATCATGCCGCGCGCGCCCAAAGCGTCGCACCACTCACTGTTGTAGCGAATTTCCGTGCGTGCCGGGTCGAGCACCTTGGCCGCCTGGGTGTAATAGGTTTCGGCGTTGAACTTGATCTGTTCAGGCGTGAGCGGGGGGCGCGTGCTGTTGCGGCCAGAAGGGTCACCAATCAGCGTTGTGAAGTCTCCGATCAGAAAGATCACCTGATGGCCCAGATCTTGCAACTGCCGCATCTTGTTAAGCACCACCGTATGGCCGATGTGGATGTCCGGGGCCGTGGGGTCCAGACCGAGCTTGATGCGCAGGGGATTGCCGGTCGATTCCGAACGTGCCAGCTTCTTGGTCCACTCCTCCTGCGGCAGCAACTCCTCCACACCCCGCAATGAGATTTCGAGGGCCTTGCGTACACCATCGGTCACCGGGATTGTTGTAACAGCAGATTGATTCATAAGGGTTTTTTTCGATGTCTGAGGATCACGCGCCGCTATACTCGGGCTCCATTGCAAAGGCGGATTCTAGTAGCCCCGCCGTTTCGGCCCGGGTTTCATCGGCCGAAAACTGCCTCGTGTCCATCTGTGTGCCCCCGAACTCTGCAGAGCCATCGGCCTCGGGTTTGGACGTTGACACACTCATTCTGGGGATAGAACTTTGATTCACGGCTTGACCACCGCCAGCCTGGCTTTGCTTGATCGCCTGTCCCAAACCGCACAGAAACACCCCAAACGCATCACCGCCGCGGTCGCGGCGTTGTTGCTCACGGGCGGCGGCGGCGCATTCGCTGTGGCGTCGCTGGCACCCGATGCTTCAGACCTTCCCACCAAGGTGGTGAGCTACCCGGTGGCATCCCTGGCAGAAAACCTGGCCCTGGAAGCGCTGGATGCACCGGGCTTTTCGCTGTACCGATCGGAGCAGACCCGCAGCAGCGACACCGCTGAATCCCTGTTGCAACGCATGGGCGTGGCCGACCCGGCTGCCGCAGCATTTCTGCGTTCTGACAATGCTGTTCGACAAAATTTGCTGGGTCGAGCCGGCCGGCTGGTTTCCGCCGAAACCACCGATGACCATCGCTTGGTACGCCTGACTGCGCGCTGGGCGCCAGACGACAGCGGCACCTTCCGCAGGCTCGTGGTCGAGCGCAAGGACGAGAGCTTTGCCTCCCGCATTGAAACAGCGCCGCTGACCAAGGGCACGCGTTTGGCCGGCGGAGTCATCCGCAGTTCGCTGTTTGCCGCCACCGACGCCGCCAATATCCCCGACGCCATCGCGGTCCAGATCGCTGAAATCTTCTCGGGCAATATCGACTTCCACCGTTCGCTGCGCAAGGAAGACCGCTTTGCCGTGGTGTATGAAACGCTGGAGGCCGACGGCGAGCCTCTGCGCAGTGGCCGTGTGCTGAGCACTGAATTCCGCAACAACGGCAAAACGCACCAGGCAGTGTGGTTCCAGGAATCCGAATCGTCCAAGGGGGCGTACTACACGCTTGAGGGCGACAGCATGCGTCGCGCCTACCTGGCCTCACCCGTGGAGTTTTCGCGGGTGACCAGCGGTTTCAAGATGCGGTTGCATCCCATCCTGCAGACCTGGCGCGCCCATTTGGGCACTGATTACGCAGCGCCCACTGGCACACCGGTGCGCACGGTGGGCGACGGTGTGGTGGAGTTTGCAGGCGTACAAAACGGCTTCGGCAACGTGGTGTTCATCAAGCACCGCAACCAGCACGTCACCGTTTATGCACACCTGAGCCGGATTGACGTCAAGAACGGGCAGTCCGTGGAACAAGGGCAGACGCTCGGGGCAGTGGGCGCTACCGGCTGGGCCACCGGTCCTCACCTTCACTTTGAGTTCCGCATCAATGGTCAGCATCAGGACCCGCAGA
The DNA here is from genome assembly GCA_002377855.1 of Acidovorax delafieldii. GTDB lineage: Bacteria > Pseudomonadota > Gammaproteobacteria > Burkholderiales > Burkholderiaceae_C > Acidovorax > Acidovorax delafieldii_A. The sequence continues at coordinate 18,376 of DFQQ01000041.1, forward strand.
CTATTGCCCAGCAAAGCGAAGCTGCAGCACCGGTGACTGCGTCAGCCCGGCCTGCCTTCCAGCGCCTGGCTTCTGCCATGCGCACCCAACTGTCGTCGGCAGAGTTGATCCAACAGGCCAGCGCCCAATAAGCGGTGCTAGTTACTGCCTGCGCCTTGCGGCAGAGCAAGGCAGTCAAACGCTGAGCGTGTGCTGCATGGGTGATCTCTATATCGGGCTGATGTCCGGCACTTCTCTGGATGGTGCAGATGCCGTACTGGTGAACTACGCGGGGAATCGTCCGGTAGTGCTCGGTCACATGTCAGCCCCTTTCGCAGCCGAGCTCAAGAATGAACTGCTGGCACTCAACACCTCTGGCGCGAATGAGCTCCACCGTGCTGCGTTGGCCGGCAATGCCGTGTCACGTTCGTATGCTTCGCTGGTGCAGGCATTGCTGAGTGAACTGCATCTGTCTCCCAGCCAGATCAGTGCCATAGGGGCCCACGGCCAGACCGTGAGGCATCGCCCGCAGGAGTTCGATGGCACAGGCTACACCATTCAACTCCAGAACCCCTCATTGCTCGCCGAACTCACCGGAATCAGCGTGGTGGCGGACTTTCGCAGCCGCGATGTGGCTGCTGGCGGGCAAGGTGCCCCTTTGGTGCCTGCGTTCCATCAAGGCGTTTTCGGCAGGCCTGACGAGACCATTCTGGTGCTGAACATCGGGGGCATCTCCAACATCAGCGTGTTGCCAGCACAGGGGCCAGTGGTCGGGTTTGATTGCGGCCCTGGCAATGCACTGATGGACTACTGGTGCCAACGGCACATGGGCACACCCTACGATGCGCAAGGGCAATGGGCGGCGAGTGGCACGCCCCATTCCGCCTTGCTGGCCGCTTTGTTGCAAGAGCCCTTTTTGCACAAGGCGCCGCCAAAAAGCACGGGGCGCGACCTGTTCAACGCAGCCTGGCTGGACAGGAAGCTACGCGAGCTTCCACCTATCGCGCCAGTCGATGTCCAATCAACCCTTGCCGAACTCACCGCTCGGGCTTGTGCCGACTGCGTTACAGAACACGGTAGGGGCAGCTCTCTGCTCGCTGTGTGCGGGGGTGGTGCCCTCAACACCCACCTGATGGAACGCCTGAAAGCCCTGCTTTCCCAGGTACGTGTAGAGCCAACCGATATGCTGGGGCTGCCCGTCATGCAAGTCGAGGCATCCGCCTTCGCCTGGCTGGCCCGCCAGACCGTCACTGGCCACAAAGGCAGCCTTCCAAGCGTCACAGGCGCCAAAGGCGCCCGTGTGCTTGGGGCTATCTACCCCGCATGACTCTACCCCGGGCCTAGAAGCAGGCCCGCACTTTGTCAGGCTGAGAAGCTGGAACCGCACCCGCAGGTAGTGGTTGCGTTAGGATTTTTGATGACAAACTGAGCGCCTTGCAGATCTTCCTTGTAGTCGATCTCGGCGCCGACCAAGTATTGATAGCTCATTGCGTCAATCAACAAGGACACACCGTTCTTGGTCATGGTGGTGTCGTCGTCGTTGGTGATTTCGTCGAAAGTGAACCCGTACTGGAAACCGGAACACCCGCCGCCCTGAACGAACACACGCAATTTCAAGTCCGGATTACCCTCTTCGGCAATCAGATCCGCAACCTTTGCGGCAGCGCTGTCAGTGAACAGGATTGGCGCAGGCATCTCGGTCGGGGCGGTTTCGGCAACTGTACTCATGGGGACTCCGGATTCATTGGTTGGATGGGATGGTACTGCAACCCCCCACCGGACCCGGTTCACTGGTTGTTTGACGCTAGTTTGAGTGGGGGCTTTTCTTCCACCAGCACGGCAGCGGGAAACATTTGTCCGGCAATCATGGCGCCTTGGTGCATTTCCAGTGCTCTGTAATGGACGTTTCCGGTGATGCGTGCTTTGGGCTGCAATTCAAGCAATTCAGCCGCATGCACCGGCCCGACCACCGAGCCATTGACAATCACATGGTCCGCGTGAATGGCGCCTTCAACACGCGCTGTCTCAGAGATGACCAAAATGCTGGGCTGCTCGGTCGAAGCACGGATGTCCCCGATCACATCCCCATCAATCCGGATACCTTCTTCAAACAGCACGTTTCCCTCGATGCGGGTGCCGTGGGCAATCAAGCTCTTGATGGGGGGCTGTTTTTTTCGCGAAAACATACGTAACTCCTCCTCAGGCGCTTTTGCAGCGCTCCAATATCAAATGCCGCTGGGCCAAACCCATCGCGGCGCATGGCGCTGGGCCACTCGGGGTACTGCGGTGCCAACCCGTGCGTCGGCGCACTCTACCTCAGTGCAACTCTATCGCTTGAATGGCGCGAATCGCTTGGCCTTCGAAGACACGTGCGGTCACGGTTTTTACCACGACATTTGGCGGCACGGTGACCAAGCCGTCGATGCGGCGATATTGGCGAAACTGGAGAGGCTGTCCCTCTGTGGGGAGCGTTTGCCCCCAGGGCTTGCCATCCAGGGTACCTGCGAGCACCAGTTCAATGCGCCCTTTGAATTCAGGAGCGTTACGCGCTGCCGCCTGGATCACCAACACTTGCCACTTCAATTGGGCTCCGCCCACGATTTCGGCCTGCAACCCCCGGATGGTGACCCCATCTCCCTTCGCGGCTGGGATCAATTTTTCAAAGAAGCCCAGATCATCACGCAGCGCGCGGTTCTCCGTCTCCAGCTGCTTGACCTGCGCCGTCAGGCGCTCGAGGGTGGCGCGATCAGCCGTCAACAGACTTTCGGCCGTTTGCGTCAACAGCTGAGTTTGCTGCGACTGCTCCCGCAACTGCGCTATCTCGGCACGCAATCGCACGACATCTTGGCGAGAACCGGACTCAAGACCTGCGATCGATTTCCCGAACTCGAAAGCCCACAAGGCAGCGGCACCACTGAGCCCCAAGGCCAATGCCAGCACCAGCCAGCGCAAAGGCCATGGCAATGCGCTACGAACCGCAACCCGAGGAGCACTGATGGTCAAGCGGCGACGAAGCAAACGAAAACGCATGTACGAGCCATCCCTCTTTATGAAGAGCGCACCATAAACGAAAAAACCGCCCGAAGGCGGTTTTTTCAGAGCACGGCATGCGCCGATGCTCTGGAAGGACGCGAAGATTAACGCTTCGAGAACTGCTTTGCACGACGTGCAGAGTGCAGACCGACCTTCTTACGTTCGACTTCACGCGCATCGCGTGTCACGAAGCCGGCTTGGCTCAGGACAGGCTTCAACGATGCGTCGTAATCGATCAAAGCGCGGGTGATGCCGTGACGGGCAGCGCCGGCTTGGCCAGACTCACCACCGCCGTGCACGTTGATCTGGATGTCGAAAGTTTCGACATGGTTGGTCAACGCCAGGGGTTGCTTGGCAATCATGATCGATGTTTCGCGGCCGAAGTAGGACTGAATGTCCTTGCCGTTCACAGTGATCTTGCCGGAGCCTTTTTTCAGAAACACGCGGGCGACGCTGGATTTGCGACGGCCGGTGCCATTGTTCCATTCACCAATCATCTCAAGGCTCCTTAGATTTCCAGCACTTTGGGCTGCTGGGCGGTGTGGGGATGCTCAGCACCACCGTACACCTTGAGTTTCTTGATCATTGCGTAACCAAGGGGACCCTTGGGCAGCATGCCCTTGACAGCCTTTTCCAGAGCACGACCAGGGTGCTTGGCTTGCATGTCGCGGAAGTTCGTGGCCGTGATACCGCCGGGGTAACCCGAGTGACGGTAATACACCTTGTCCAGGGACTTGGTGCCGGTAACCTTGAGTTGTGCTGCGTTGATAACGACGATGAAATCACCGGTATCGACGTGAGGCGTGTAAATGGCCTTGTGTTTGCCGCGCAAACGGAGAGCAACTTCGCTGGCTACTCGTCCGAGGACCTTGTTGGTCGCGTCAATCACAAACCACTCGTGCACGACCTCAGCGGGCTTTGCGCTGAAAGTAGTAGTCATGAGTTTCTCTTTTCAAGAGGGGTTTGGAAGGGCCCTTTTCCACGGTCGGTGCTTCTCTGAAGGAAGCCTCTTAGGTGGGATGAATGTGTTCGCCGCGGGGCCGCTCAATCGCTGCGAAGCCTGACATTATACGAATTTTGCGTGGTAGTGCACAACCGCGGGGCACCAGTAGCCAGGGAGACCCCAAAGCCTGCCGCGCGCCTACAGCCCGCGCCTGAAAGCCGGGGCTCTCAGTTCGCCATCTGCCGGGCCCGTTGTTCGTCTGCTTCGTACCGCTTGCGGGTCTCAATGCAGATGGCCTGCCCAGCTTGCCCCGGTTTTTGGCATTCTTGGTGAATGCACATCGGTTTGGCAAAGAAACTCGCATTCGCGCACACCTCTTGCGGGCTCGGAGCCTTCACAGGGACAGGTCGCGGCTTGGGCTCAGGCGCCGGAGGCGGCGGCGGTGGGGGCGCTTCCACCACCACCGGGGCGGAGGCAGGCTCGGAAACTATTTTTTTGACCGCGGCGTTGCTGCGCGGCAAAGGCTTGGTGGGCGGCACAGGTGAAGACGCGGGAGCCTGCAAGAGCGCCGGCTCAACGGGAGCAGGCTCCGCCATCGGCTCCTCGCTCGCGCCGCCCATTGCGCTAGAGGCACCGGCCTCTGGCGCCGAAGCATCCACCACGGAGGGCACGACAGGTAGCTGCGCCACCTCGGTAATGATGTCATCCTCCACCCGCATCTTGCGCGCGTGCAGCCCCCAGCTGGCGGCAGCCACCACCATCAGCGCTGCGGCTACCGCTGCGCCCCAACGCAGGCTTGCGTGACGTCGTGCCACCGCAGAACGGGGGGTCCGTCGGCCCGGTTCCTGATGTTTCGGTGACGACTTGCTATTGCCTCCCCGGTGTGTGCCCGCAGCAGCCGTGGCCGACCGGACACCGGGCGACGACTGCGGCGCAAGCTCTTCCTGCACCACGGTATCTCCCGGGTCCATAAAGACAGTGTCCACGGGCTCGACCGCTAAGGTATCGGGGCCCGTGCTCAAACTCACCTCTTCGGGCTGTGGTGGCACAACGCCCGCACCGGCAGCGGGACCGGCAGCCAGCACCTTCTCCGCCTGGGCCTGGATTTCTGCCACCATCTTTGGCGCAGAAGTCACATCCACCGTGGGCGTCACGAGGCCGGGACCTGGCTGGTCAGCAGGCTCTACCCAGATGTCCCCAAGATCGGCACGAAAATCAAAACCGCCGATTCCGTCGGGTGCGGACACCATCTCCATCGTTTGCAAGAAGGCGTCAATGCTCTGCGGCCGGTCTTGGGGACGCAAAGACAAGGCCTGCGTGATAGCGGCCACAAACGGTGCAGAGTATTCAACGCCAAACTGTCGCTTGACGGTCTTGGCAACACGCGCAAACGGCACCATGCGATCGCGAATGGAACGCAACGTGGCGGGCAAAGGTGTGTCGTTGCACAGGCAGCCGTGTACGACGGCCGCCAATGAATACAGGTCGCTCCAAGGGCCCTGGCGCAGGTCCTCATCGGTTTCCGAATACTGCTCAATCGGTGCGTAGTTGACCTTGAGCACAGCCGTGTGCTGCTGCCCCTGGTCGTTGATGGCGTGGCGCGCCGCGCCCAGATCCAGAAGCACGGGCGGGCCGCAATCCTGCAAAAAGATGTTGTCCGGCGAAATGTCGCGATGCAGCGTCTTGCCCTCGTGCAACACGCGCAGCGCGCCAAGCACCGACCACAGCACCTTGCGCAGCCAGGCTTCTGGCGGCGGAGTGCGCATCTGCGCACGTGCCTGCTTGAACGTCATGCCGCTGTACAGGGGCATGACCATATAAGCCGTGTTGTTTGCCTCCCAGAAACGGAACACCTTCACCAGTGAAGGGTGGTCGAACTGGGCCAGCAAGCGCGCCTCGCCCACGAACGAAGCCAAGCCCGTCTGGAAGGTCTGCTGATCAGATGACGAGCGAACCCACAGTGATTGCCCCTGCGCGCGACCAGCAAGGGCCGTTGGCATGTACTCCTTGATGGCCACTGCCCGATGCAAGGAATGGTCAAACGCCTTGTAGACCATGCCAAAACCCCCCACCCCGAGCAGCGCCAGGATTTCAAATTCGGCCAGCCGGGTACCAGGAGGCAGCGCATCAACGTGGCTGAAGCCGCTGACAGGGGTGGGACTGGAACGTTCGGTCATGGTGAGGAGGCGAGGCAATGCCGCGTTTGGAAAGGCATTCAATCGATGCCAGCCCGGCAGCGGCCCGGCAATAGACGCGATGATGCGGTATCAAAGCCCGTAAAAAAGCAACAAAAAGCAGACTGTCTGCCAAAAACATCACAGCCGCTCGGAATGCTTCGATTTTGCCCTGCCCGACGCCGAAGCGGCATGAGCCGCATCAGCGCCGGGCCGCGGCGCTGCACGCACTCGTTACCATAGGGGCATGTTCAGTTATCGCCACGCATTCCACGCAGGCAACCATGCCGATGTGCTCAAGCACACGGTTTTGATTGCCACTTTGCAATACCTCACGGAGAAAGACGCGGCGTTGACCGTTTTGGACACCCATGCCGGCGCTGGCCTTTATCGCCTGGATGGCGATTACGCCAGCACCAGCGGTGAGGCTTCTGAGGGCATCCTGCGCCTGGTGGCGCCAGAGGCTCCGCCGCTCACTCCTGCATTGTCGGCTTACGTAGAAATGGTGCGCGCCTTCAACCAAGGCAACAAGACCAGGGTGTACCCAGGCTCTCCGTTCATCAGCCAACGCCTGCTGCGCGGCCACGACAAACTCAAGCTGTTTGAACTGCATCCCACCGACATGCGCGCCTTGGCAGGCAACGTAGCCCAGCTGGAAGCAGGCAGGCAAGTGGCGGTGCTGCATGAGGATGGCTTTGAGGGCATCAAGAAATTTTTACCCCCACCGGCCCGCCGCGCTTTGGTGCTGTGCGATCCCAGCTATGAAATGAAGAGCGACTACGGCAAGGTGCTGGACATGGTCACGGATTCGCTCAAGCGCTTTGCCACCGGCACGTACGCGATTTGGTACCCCATCATTCCGCGGCCTGAGGCGCATGATCTCCCGAGGCGACTCAAGACGATGGCCACCAAGGCAGGCAAAAGCTGGCTGCACGCCACGCTCACGGTAAAGTCCAGCAAGATCACAGAAAACGAGTCCGGCGAGACCAAACGCCCTGGCCTGCCCGCCAGCGGCATGTTTCTGATCAACCCGCCCTTCACGCTCAAGCCCGCATTGAAAGAAGCGCTGCCCCAAATGGTAGAGCTGCTGGCGCAGGACAAGCACGCCACACACACGCTGGAGTCGGGCGGCTGAGCGCTCACCCGCTGCTGCCCACGCGACGCGGTGTCGGCACTACTCCGGGCGTTTGGGCGGGCAGGTGGCGTCGTCGGCGCCCAGCGGAAACACATCCACTGGCTTCAAACCCAGCCCGTGCACTCCCAGTGCCATGGCCGCTCCGCGGCTCAGGTCCACCACCCGGTTGCGGACATGGGGCCCGCGGTCGTTGATGCGCACGACAACCCCGCGCCCGGTGGCCTGACTGCGCACACAGACCAGCGTACCAAAGGGCAACGTGCGATGGGCTGCCGTCATGGCGTGCATGTCAAAGCGCTCACCACTGGCGGTGCGGCGCTTGTGAAATCCAGGGCCGTACCAGGAAGCCATCCCGGTTTCGCTCGGCAGCACTTCCCGGTCTTCATCGTCTTCCTCATCTTCGTCCTGCTGGTCATCACTCAACAAGTCGATGGAAGAGCGCAGTGCAACGCGGGCCGTATGCGACGCCGACTGGTATGGAGGCGGGGTTGCATCCAATGCGGACGCCACTGCAGGCTCAGCAGCCTGTGGTGCCTCAAGGCTCGCGCCACGGGCGGGCCCGGCAAGCAGCAATACCATGCCCACTGCCAAGGCAACCAGAGATTGACCAACGCCAGGCACGCGGCGCGCCTGTGCAGGCCGAGCGCACCGCGAAGCGCCACTCGTCACAAGCACGGCGATGCCGGGACCCAGCACGCTTACAGCTCCAGCCGGCGGCAGATCTCCAGCGTCGCCGCACTTTGGTTCATGGTGTAGAAGTGCAATGCAGGTACGCCCGCACTGCGCAACTGATCACACAGATCGGTCACCACGTCCAAGCCAAAAGCCTTGATGCTGGCGGTGTCGTCGCCAAACCCCTGCAGGCGCAACCGGATCCAGCGGGGAATCTCGGCACCACACGCGTCAGAAAAACGCATCAACTGCGTGGAGCTGGAAATTGGCATGATGCCGGGCACCACGGGAATGTCCGCGCCCAGCTTCTGCGTGTCTTCCACAAAGCGGAAATAGGCATCGCTGTTGTAGAAATACTGGGTAATTGCCGCGTCAGCACCTGCGCGCACTTTGGCCGCGTACGCCTTGAGGTCCGATTCGGGCGAACGCGCCTGCGGGTGCACCTCAGGGTATGCGGCCACTTCGATGTGAAAGTCGCGCCCGGTCTCTTCGCGGATGAAAGCCACCAAGTCGCTGGCGTACTGGAACTCTCCGCCCGCGCCATAGCCGCTGGGCAAATCGCCGCGCAAAGCCACCAGCCGCCGCACGCCCATGGCCTTGAGCACGGTGAGTTGTTCGCGCACCGACTGGCGCGTGGCCCCAATGCACGAAAAATGGGATGCAGCACTGACCCCCTCCGACAGAATCTCCTTCACCGTGGAGAAAGTGCCCTCTTGCGTCGAGCCCCCTGCGCCATAAGTCACGGAGCAAAACTCGGGGTGCAAGGCATACAGCTGCTGGCGCACGGCGCGCAGCTTGGTGGCTCCCTCAGCCGTTTTCGGGGGGAAGAATTCCAGGCTCACCGGAAAACCGGTGGCTTCGGTCTTGGCAGCGTTCATGCGGCCCTCCTTGCATCAACAAAAAACTCCCGGTTTCCGTCGCCGCCGTGAATGGGGCTGTCAATCCACGCCAACACCTGCAAGCCCACCTCGGCGCAGCAATCGCGGATGCGCTTTTCCACCACGGCGTAAAGCGTCTCGTCGCGCACAATGCCGCCCTTGCCTACCTGGCCGGGCTGCAGCTCAAACTGGGGCTTGACCAGCACGAGCAGCCGGCCTTCGGGCGCCAAAAATGGCACCAGGGCGGGCAGCACCAGCGTCAACGAAATGAACGACAAATCCCCGGTGATCACATCGAAAACCGGTGTGATCACCACATCTTCCCTTCCGGCCTTGCGCTGGCGCATGACAGGCAAAGTGCCTTCGGCGCGCGCCCTTTCCTTCGCGGCGCGCTCGGCCTTGAAGTTCTCTATTTCCTGCTCTTTTGCATCGTCGCTGTCGTCGTATTCTTCATCCACCAGCCCGCCGTTGCGCATCCAGCTGTAAGGAGCCACCGGCTGGGTCTCGTTGTCGTCGCCGTCCTGCACCCGCTCTTCAGACAACGCGGCTTCACAACCCTCCAACAACGATTCGGCAGTCATCGCCCGCGCATTCAGCCCTTCAACCCCCACCACACGGGGGTCATCGCGCAAGCGCTCGTGCAATTGCCCATGGCCCACGTCCACACCAATGACCTGGGCGGCGCCATGCTGCAGCAGGCAGTCGGTGAACCCCCCAGTGCTCTGGCCGACGTCCAGGCAGCGCAAACCCTTCACCAGGAGACCCGTCGCCTTCAGCGCGCCCTCGAGCTTGAGCCCGCCACGCGAGATGTATTTGGCCTCGGCATCGTCCAGCAAGCGCACCTCCGCCATGGGCGGAATATCGTCACCGTTCTTTACCACCTTGTTCCAAGCGGACAGCGGCGTCAGGCGCCATTCCACCCCCGAGGCGATCAAGCGCTGTGCTTGTGAGCGCGTGGCGGCCTGGCCGCCTTCCACCAAGAAAACATCTGCGCGCATGCGTACTCTCTCGTCCTGCGACGGAAATTGAAGTAAAAACAGGCCCTAGCGCTTATTCCATAAGCGCTAGCAGCTCCTAAATCAGGAGCATTTAGCTCCCACCAAGGCTCAATAGCGGTAGGTATCAGGCTTGTATGGGCCTTGCTTGGGCACACCGATGTAGGCCGCCTGCTCGTCCGTCAGTTCAGACAACATGGCGCCCACCTTCTTCAGGTGCAGGCGCGCCACCTTCTCATCCAGGTGCTTGGGCAGCACGTACACCTTGCCGTTTTCGTAATAGTCGCTGTGGGTGAACAGTTCAATCTGGGCGATCGTCTGGTTGGCGAAGCTGGACGACATCACAAAGCTGGGGTGCCCCGTGCCGCAGCCCAGGTTTACCAAGCGGCCTTTGGCCAGCAGGATGATGCGCTTGCCGTCAGCGAAGATCACATGGTCCACCTGGGGCTTGATCTCTTCCCATTGGCAATGCTCTTCAAGCTTGGCGACCTGGATCTCATTGTCGAAGTGGCCGATGTTGCAGACGATGGCCTGGTCCTTCATGGCCTTCATGTGCTCGAAGGTGATCACGTCGCGGTTGCCGGTGGTGGTCACGAAGATGTCGGCCTTGTCGGCAGCGTATTCCATGGTCACCACGCGATAGCCTTCCATCGCAGCCTGCAGGGCATTGATCGGGTCGATCTCGGTGACCCACACCTGGGCAGACAAAGCGCGCAGCGCCTGGGCCGAGCCCTTGCCCACGTCACCGTAGCCCGCCACCACGGCCACCTTGCCGGCAATCATCACATCAGTGGCGCGCTTGATGCCGTCCACCAACGACTCGCGACAGCCGTACAGGTTGTCGAACTTGCTCTTGGTGACCGAGTCGTTCACGTTGATCGCGCGAAACATCAGGCTGCCCTTGGCCGACATTTCCTTCAGGCGGTGCACGCCCGTGGTGGTCTCTTCGGTCACACCAATGATCTGGGCGCTCTTGCGGCTGTACCAAGTGGCGTCTTCGGCCAGCTTGGCCTTGATGGCGGCGAACAGAATGCGCTCTTCTTCGCTGCCTGGGTTGGCCAGCACGCTCTGGTCCTTTTCGGCCTGCTTGCCCAAGTGCATCAGCAGCGTGGCGTCGCCACCGTCGTCCAGGATCAGGTTGGGGCCTTCACCTTCAGAGCCGGCGGGGCCAAAGTCGAAGATGCGGTGGGTGTAGTCCCAGTAATCCACCAGCGTTTCACCCTTGACGGCAAACACTGGCGTGCCGTTGGCTGCAATGGCAGCGGCAGCATGGTCCTGGGTCGAGAAGATATTGCAAGAAGCCCAGCGCACTTGGGCACCCAGGGCTTGCAGTGTCTCGATCAGCACGGCCGTCTGGATGGTCATGTGCAGCGAGCCGGTGATGCGCGCGCCCTTGAGGGATTGTTTGGGCGCGAATTCCTCGCGGATGGCCATCAGGCCAGGCATCTCGGTTTCGGCGATGCGGATTTCCTTGCGGCCCCATTCGGCCAGGCCGATGTCGGCAATGATGCAGTCAGTGTTGACCGGGGCGTTGACGCGTGCGTTCATGGTGTGCTCCAAAGCATGTTTGAAAAGCCACTTGACGGGGAAAGATGCAACTCACCACACGAAAAGTGGATGAGCGTCGTTGCTTGATGACTCCGAGCCTCACGTCCCGCAAATGACAGGGGACGCTGCAACGCTCCTCGGATGGGCGGATTATAAAAGCAGTCCAAAAAACCCGTCCCGCCCACGGGCCGCAACTGGGTACCAGTAGCGGACGGCATGCGGCGCGGCCGGTGCTTTCCAGCCCTGTGCAACGTGCCCACTGGACCAAGACAGCGGAGAACCGAAGCGCCGCAGCCCACCTGCTCGATCGCGTTTCACGCATAGGTAAAATCTTTGTCAACAGCCGCCTCGCTCCCGCGCAGAATGCGGCCCCGCACCCCCTGATTGGGCACAGCGCACATTGCAGTGCTGGCTCTTACCCATTGGAATCCCTGTGTCTTACGCCCTAGAAACCCGGCGCCGCCGTACCTTTGCCATCATTTCCCACCCTGACGCGGGTAAAACGACGCTGACAGAAAAGCTCCTGCTGTTCTCGGGCGCGATCCAGATCGCCGGTGCGGTGAAGGGCCGCAAGGCCAGCCGCCACGCCACGTCCGACTGGATGGAGATCGAAAAGCAGCGCGGCATCTCGGTGGCCTCATCCGTCATGCAGATGTTGTACCGCGAGCACGTGATCAACCTGCTCGACACCCCCGGCCACAAGGACTTCTCGGAAGACACCTACCGCGTGCTCACCGCCGTCGATTCCGCGCTGATGGTGATCGACGCCGCCAACGGTGTGGAAGCGCAGACGCGCCGCCTGATCGAGGTCTGCCGCCAGCGCGACACGCCCATCATCACCTTCGTCAACAAGATGGACCGCGAAGTGCGCGACCCGCTGGACATCATGGACGAGGTCGAGCGCGAACTGGGCATGCCCTGCTGCCCCATGACCTGGCCGGTAGGCCAGGGCAAGAGCTTTGGCGGCATCATCAACCTGCGCACCCATTCGATGACTGTGTTCGAGTCAGGCAGCGAGCGTCGCCCCCAGGACTTCGAATCCATTCCGCTGACCGATGTGGATGCACTGCGCGCTCGCTTCGGTGCTGAGTTTGATGCGGCCCTGGAAAGCATGGAACTCGCCACCGGCGCGTCACCCGCTTGGGACCACGAAGCCTTCTTGGCGGGCAAGCTGACCCCCGTGTTCTTCGGCTCGGGCGTCAACAACTTCGGCGTGATGGAAGTGCTGGACGCCCTGGTCGACATGGCCCCGCCGCCCGGCCCGCGCGTGAGCACGCTCGAAGTGAACAGGCAGCCCGTGGTCAAGACCATCCAACCCGAAGACGAGGGTTTTGCGGGCGTCGTCTTCAAGGTGCAGGCCAACATGGATGCCAACCACCGCGACCGCATCGCCTTCGTGCGCGTGGCTTCGGGCAAGTACATGCCGGGCATGAAGCTCAAGGTGCAGCGTACCGGCAAAGAGCTGCGCCCCACATCGGTCGTGACCTTCATGTCGCAGCGCCGCGAGGCGGTGGAAGAAGCCTACGCGGGCGACATCATCGGCTTTACCACCCACGGCGGCGTGCAGTTGGGCGACACCATCACCGACGGCGCCAACCTGCAGTTCACCGGCCTGCCTTTCTTCGCGCCCGAAATGTTCATGACCGTGGTGCTCAAGAATCCCCTGCGCACCAAGCAGCTCCAGCAGGGCCTGGCCCAGCTGGGTGAGGAAGGCGCGATCCAAGTCTTCAAGCCCGACGCCGGCGGCAACATGCTGCTGGGCGCCGTGGGCCAGCTGCAGTTTGAAGTGGTGCAGCACCGCCTGAAAGCCGAATACGACGCTGATGTGCGCCTGGAAGGCTGCCAGTACACGGGAGCCCGCTGGATTACCGCAGACACTCCAGCCGAACTGCGCGAGTTTGAAAACGCCTACCCCCTGCGGATGGCGCACGACGCGGCCAATACCTTGGCCTATCTGTGCACGTCACCGTATGACGTGCGGTTGGCGCAGGAACGGTTTCCGAAGATTCACTTCCATCCGCTGCGGGAGCATGCGGGGTTGGCGTTGCAAAAGGCGGGCTGAAGCAGCATGTCGCCCCTGGACTACTGGCCGCTGGCGGCCCGCCGCGATGTGGTGGGCATCTTCACCGACATCGACGACACGCTGACCACCGAAGGCGCGATCACGCCCGATGCGCTGCAGGCCCTGACGGACCTCAAGGCGGCGGGCCTCGTGGTCATCCCCATCACCGGGCGGCCGATCGGATGGTGCACACCCTTCATGGCAGCCCGCACGGGCGCGGCCTGGCCGGTCGATGCCATGGTGGCGGAAAACGGGGCCGTGGCGTTCGTCCAAGGGACGGGGACGCAACCGCAGCCGGCCAAGCTCTACCAGCAGGATACCGCCACACGCCATGCCAACCAGGCACGGATGCGCGCGGTGGCCGCCCTGGTGGCGGTCGAGGTGCCGGGCGTGGCGCTGAGCCGCGACAGTGCGGGGCGCGAAACCGACCTCGCGTTTGACTACGCCGAGTTCGACCGGCACCCGCCTGAAACCGTAGCGCAAGTGCTGACTGTGCTGCAGCGCGCAGGCATGCAGACCACTGTGAGCAGCATCCATATCCACGGCTGCTTTGGCGATTTCAACAAATGGCAGGGCGCGCGCTGGATCGTGCGCGAACTGCTGGGGCGCGACTTGACGCAGGAGCTGGACCGCTGGGTGTTCGTGGGCGATTCAGGCAACGACCAAGCGATGTTCGAGCAGTTCACCCACAGCGTGGGCGTGGCCAACATCGCGCGGTTCGTTCCCCAGCTCACACACCTGCCGCGTTACGTGGCGCGCGGCGAGCGCGGCGCCGGCTTTGCCGAGGTGGCGCAAGCGCTGCTCGCGCCACGGACCCACTGCGACTCTGCTCCCTAACGTAATCTTCCGAGGGAAATTTGACTCAAAGCGGGCTATAAGGCTTTATGGGAAAGCGCTGGCAGCTATCTTATTTATAGCAATTGCCAGCAAGGCGGGGACCCCTCACTTCATCAGGAACAGATCCGTGTCCGGCGCAAGACAGGCGTGCAGAGGCAACAAGGCGCCGCCCAGAGCGCGGGCGTCTGGGCCAATGCGGCCCAGTTCCAGTGGGAGCGGCGGTGCCTGCAGGCCCCCACAGTCGTAAGCCCGCGGGGACTCAGGCACGTTCCCCGGTCATCGCCTGCAGCATCATAGGCGCGGCCGTGACACCCAGCTGAGCTGCGCCCCCGGTGCCAGGACAGGGACGGCAGGACGGTGGGGGTGCTGCGGTTCTAGCGGTTACTCGGCGGCGGGCTTGCGGGCCCGGCTGCGTGAGCGGGCGGGTACTTTGGCGGGGGCGACAGGCTCCGCGTCAGGAGTAATGGACTGTGGAGCGACCTCGGCCAGAGGCTCTGCGCCCACGACATCGCCTGCTTCAAACGCGGCCTGCGCACCACGTGCACCCCGTGCACGGGGCGCGGCGGCTTTGCTGCGGCCCATAGCTGCCTTGGCACCCTCCCCACCGCGCGTACGGCTGCGGCGAGGCGCCGCCGCCTCGGCGTTATCGTCCTTGAGGGACGTGCGCTCCGCAGCGGCATCGGTGCCATCCGGGGCTTCGGAGCGCGCATCGCGCTCCAGCGTGCTGTCCATCATAGGCTCTAACAGCGCGGTCTCAGGGGCCACGGGCTGGCTGAAATAGCGGCTGGCCGGGCGCTCAGACGGCACATCGGCCTGCCCGAACTCGGACTTTTCGGGCTCGTTGTGCGCCTCGTAGCGCGACTCGCTGCGCGGCGCAGGGCGAACGCCTGCACGGTCGGCCGCTTCGTTGCGCCGGCCTCGGTTCCTTACCGACGGGCCCTGGCTTTCGCCAGTGTCAGAACGCAACTCAGGCGCCGTCGCCACAGCATGGAAATCGTGCCGCGTGGCCCCGCCCTGGCTCGCGTGCTCAGCCGCTCCTTCAGGCCGTGCCTGCGTCGCAGCCACGGCCGGCTGGCCATGGCTGCGGAACACATACGCCCCCGACTTCTCATCGCGCCCAAACTCCAGCAGCCCCCGCGCTTGCGCCTCTTCCAGCAGATTGCCGAAGGTACGAAAGCCATAGCGGCCTTCGCTGAAATCGGGCTTGCGGCGCTTGATGGCTTCTTTGAGCACTGACGCCCATATCTTGCCGCTGTCGCCACGCTCTGACAGCAGCGCCTCGAAGGTTTCGGCAGCCAACTCCACACCCTGGGTGCGACGCGCGTCCTGGGTTTCCTTGCGGCTGCGCTCCTCTTCAGGACTGCGGCGCTGGGCTGGCGGGTTGCTGGCGCCAGGGCTTTGGCGGCGGGCCTGGGCGCGCTGGTTTTCGCGCACCAAGTCGTCATAGAAGATGAACTCGTCGCAGTTGGCGATCAAGAGGTCGGATGTGGATTGCTTCACGCCCACGCCGATCACCTGCTTGTTGTTCTCGCGCAGTTTGGAGACCAGTGGCGAAAAGTCCGAATCTCCGCTGATGATGACGAAGGTGTTGACGTGCGACTTGGTGTAGCAAAGGTCCAGCGCGTCCACCACCAAGCGGATGTCGGCCGAGTTCTTGCCCGACTGGCGCACATGCGGAATCTCGATCAGCTCGAAATTCGCCTCGTGCATCGTGGCCTTGAAGCCCTTGTAGCGCTCCCAGTCGCAATAGGCTTTCTTGACCACGATGGAGCCCTTGAGCAGCAGGCGCTCCAGGACGGGCTTGATGTCGAATTTTTCGTACTGCGCATCGCGCACGCCCAGGGCGACGTTTTCAAAGTCGCAGAACAAGGCCATGCTGATGCTGTCGGAAGGAGATGCCATAGGTGTGTGGTGCCGTTCAATGCAGAGGCAGATCATCACACGGAAACCCCAATGCCCCGAATGTCCGTCGTACTGAGCAATGGATCAGGCTGCAGGCGCCACCCCAGGCGGCAAAAAACGTGAGGCCACTGCGCCACGCACGCAGCCCGGTGCGAACCATTCAAACGCCTCCGCCGCCGAGGGCGCCCGGCGGCTGACACCAACCTGGGCGGGCAGCTCTGGGCCTCGGCGGCTGCCCAGGCATGCAGCAGCACTGCTTACCGGGGCGGCGCGCGTTACAGCGGCTTGGCGAGCCCCAGCTTCTCGACCAAGGCCTTCTCGCGCGCGAAGGTGTCGGCCGCAAACTTCTGGTAGGCGGCAGAGCTCATGTACATGGGCACCATGTCGTAGCGCGCCAAAGCGGTTTTGTAACTGTCGAGCTCCATCGCTTGCTTGAAGGCATCGTGCAGGCGCTTGACTACGGCCGCAGGCGTGCCCTTGGGGGCGCCAATCCCAAACGGTGAGTTCTGCACCAGGTTCAGGCCCAGTTCCTTGAGCGTGGGTGCGTCAGGGAACTTCGCCAGGCGCTCCGCGCCCCAGGTATTGAGCACGCGCAGCTTGCCGGCCTCCACCTGCGGCGCGAAGCCAGTGGAATCGGCCGCAGCCATGATCTGCCCACCCAGAATGGATTGCATCAAGTCGGCGCTGCCCTTGTACGGCACATGCAGCAGTTCAATGCCCAGTTGCTGAGCAATCAGTTCCATGGTGAGGTGCGGGCTGGTCATGGTGCCCGTGGAGCCGTAGCTCAACTTGCCTGGATTGGCCTTGGCCCACGCCACGAAGTGCGTCCACGTCTTCAGAGGCGAATCGGCGGGCACCACCACGCCAAAGGCATAGCCCGTGACGTTGATCACATAGCTGATGTCCTTGACCGGGTCCCAGTTGATTTTGGTGGTGTAGGGCAGGCGGAACACGCCCAACGGGATCTGGGCAACGGTGTACCCGTCGGGCTGCGCGCTCTGCAGCGCTTGGGCAGGCAACGTGCCGCCGGCGCCGGGCTTGTTTTCGACGATGACGGGCTGACCCAATATTTTGCCGGCACTGTCGGCCAGCGAACGCATGGTGATGTCCGTGGGGCCGCCCGCGGGGAAGGCGATCACCAGCTTGATGGGCTTGCTGGGAAAACTCTGGGCCTGCGCAATGAACGCGGGGGCGGCAAGGCTGGCGGCTCCCCATTGAATGATCTTGCGGCGTTGCATGAAGGCTCCTGAAAACACGAAAATACAGACCGCTCCATTGGACGCGAGCCCTGGGCCAAGCGCATGCAGGAAACCCCCTAGCCCCTGTCGCCAACGCGCCAGGGCGATCCCCGACGGGAGCCCCCACCCACGCGCGCACAACCTGCCTCAAGCAGGCAGAGCCAGCATCCCAGCGGTCGCTGCGCGCTCGGCTTTGGGCCGCCCGAAGGCGCGCTCACGCCTTGTACGTGGACAGCAAAATGCTCGTTTCCGTGTTGGCAATGCCCGCCGTGAGGCGAATGCGGGTGAGCGCCGCGTCAAAGAACTCGAGGCTTTCGGCACGCACCTCGGCCACCACGTCCCAGCGGCCATTCGTCGTGTGCAGCGTGCCCACCGCAGGCTCTCCTCGCAACGCATGGATGACATCGGAGGCGGCGTTGCCCTCTACAGCGATGCTCATCCAAGCACGGATGCGTTGGGGCTCAGAGTCGGGGCGCAGGCGCACCGTGTAGCCGGTGATCACCCCGCCCTCTTCCATCTTGCGCAAGCGGCTTTGCACCGTGCCACGCGCAAGGCGCAGTTTTTGCGCCAGTGCGGCCACCGGGGTACGTGCATCGGCACGCAGAATGCTGAGGATTTCGCGGTCGGTGTCGTCAAGGCTGTTCATGAACGCTGGTGGATGGGCTTGGGGACGGCATCATGGCACGAACGTACACATTCACAAATTCAAGTCAAAAGACCCTGCAGCGCTTAATACATAAGCGCCAACAGCTATAACTTCAATAGCAAATCAAATGTCTGGCGGCGCGGCTGGCTGGGCCTGCAACTGGGCGTCACACCCCACGCCCGCGGCAATCCACCGGCGGGCCAGCGC
The DNA here is from genome assembly GCA_002377855.1 of Acidovorax delafieldii. Classification (GTDB taxonomy): domain Bacteria; phylum Pseudomonadota; class Gammaproteobacteria; order Burkholderiales; family Burkholderiaceae_C; genus Acidovorax; species Acidovorax delafieldii_A. Next base: position 36,625 of record DFQQ01000041.1, read on the forward strand.
TGCAGTGGCGCGCAATGCCCATGGCCGCCGCCACCCGGTGACGCTGGCCGGGTCGGCAACCAGCCCGCACAGGTAGCGCTGCCCGTCCGCATCCCAGCGCAGCGCCGCGCAGGCGCCCTGCCGTCGGCCCGACACCAGCACGCCCAGCGGACACGGCTCGGCCAGGCAGCAAAGACCACAGCCATTGCACGGCGCGCCCTCCACGGGTTTGGGCGGTGCAGTGGGTTGGATCCATACCACCGGCGGTTTCTGCATCTTCATCGCGCACGGCTCCTTGAAGGCGCTGGCGGGGCGGGTGGGAAATCATCCATTGGAAAGCTGCGTGACAGGGTGTTTGAGCGCCTGGCCTGGGTTTCAGACGGAGGTCCACCGAAGTCTTCATGATGCCTGACACGGACGCATCGGCGCGCCGTTCGCACATAAAAAAGGCCCCAATCACCGGTGAGGGTGTTCGGGGCCAAAGAGGCCGGTCAGAAGGGAGGAGAGAAGAACCGGCCCGAGGGGAACAGGGGTGAGTGCCCGACGTTGACGCCAGTGCGTCAGCCGAGCACTCTGATGAGGGTGCCGCGTCAGCAGCCGCTCGGGCGCGATGGGCGCATGGGCACAATGCCACTGACCTTGAGGGTGCCACCGGAGCCGTCGCTGGCCGTCAAAGTCTTGCTCGTGAAGCGCACGCGGTTGTTTTCGCGCTCCACGGCGCTGTCGACAGCGTCGCCGCTGCTGTATTCCTTGCCAGCAAATGTCATGAAGACTTGGTACGTGACAGTGCCATTGATCTGGTAGCGAATGTCGCCATAGGCAGTAGCGTCCGAGCCCACCTTGTTGGCGCCGTCAAACTTGAAGGTGCAGACTTCAGGCGAAGAGCCGACCGGGTTTTTCTTGTCCACATCAGTGATGTTCAACGCGCCGTTGCCGTATATGCCGTTGATGCCGTCTACCGTGGAACTCGTGACCGTCAGCACGCCTGGCTCATCGCTGGGGGTAGGGTCATCGTCGTTACCACCACCGCAAGCGACCAAGAGAACGGAAGACGCAGCCAGCGCCAGACAGGTTTTTATGCAGGTTTTCATCACAGTATGGGCCGTATGCCGGCCGGGTTAGTTGGCAGTGGGGTCATCGTAGGAACACCCTCTCGCCTTCTACGTCCGACAAAAACATCGCCATCCGTAGGACGGGGCCGCACCCTGCAGACCATCAGCGCGACAGTACCTGCGTATGCATCCGACCCCCACCCCCACTGGACGTGCGTTGGAGATGGGCCTCACGGCCACCTTGCGGTCCAGGAAGATCGGCACCAGGGAGATCGGCACCGGGCTGGGACTGAAAAGCCAGCGACAGCTGGCCGGGCGATTCGTACCCCGCTCACCACTTCCAGCACCGGGCCAGCGGCCCACGGCACGGCGCGCTGCGGCTCAGCGCGCCAACACCGGGGCCAGCGCCCTGCCCGTGTGCGTTCCCGCCGCCACCACATCCTCGGGCGTGGCAGCCGCCACGATGCGACCGCCCGCGTTTCCGCCCTCGGGCCCCAGGTCCAGGATCCAGTCGGCCTCGGCGATCACGTCCAGGTCGTGCTCGATCACGATCACGCTGTGGCCCCCATTCACCAAACGGTGCAGCACGCGGATGAGTTTGTCCACGTCGGCCATGTGCAGGCCCACCGTGGGTTCGTCCAGCACGTAGAGCGTGTGCGGCGCCTTCTGGCCGCGGCGGCCCACTTCGTCGCGCACCTTGGTCAGCTCGGTCACGAGCTTGATGCGCTGCGCCTCGCCACCGCTGAGCGTGGGCGAGGGCTGGCCCAGCGTGAGGTAACCCAGGCCCACGTCCTGAAGCAACTGCAGCGGGTGCGCAATGCTGGGCATGGTGGCAAAGAACCCCACGGCCTCGTCCACCTCCATCTGCAGCACGTCGCCAATGCTCTTTCCGCGCCAGGTGACGGCCAGCGTTTCGGGGTTAAAGCGTGCGCCGTGGCAGGTCTCGCAGGGCACCTTCACATCGGGCAAGAAGCTCATCTCGATGGTGCGCACGCCCGCGCCTTCGCAGCTGGGGCAGCGGCCTTCGCCGGTGTTGAAACTGAAACGGCCGGCGGCGTAGCCGCGTGCCTTGGCCTCCAGCGTCTCGGCAAACAGCTTGCGGATGGTGTCCCAGAAGCCGATGTACGTCGCTGGACAGCTGCGTGGTGTTTTGCCGATCGGCGTCTGGTCCACTTCGAGCACGCGGTCGATGCTCTCGAAGCCCGACAGGCCCGTGCAACCGACCAGGGGCGGTGCCTTGCCTGCATCCATCGCATCGCGCCCGGCCTTGGTCGAGCGTTGCTGCACCCAGGCCTGCACATTGGCCAGCAGCACATCGCGCGCCAGGGTGGACTTGCCCGATCCGCTCACGCCCGTCACTGCCACCAGGCGGTGCAACGGCACGGTGGCGGTCACGTTCTGCAGGTTGTGCAGCTGCGCGCCGTGCACCGTGAGCCAGCGCATCGCTGCGCGCTCCTTGGCTTCGGTCAATGCGTCGGCCGCCAGCGATGCGGCCTGGGCTGCGCGCTTCTTCACCGCCGCGCTTTGGCGGCCGGTGGGCGCTGCGGCTTCGGCCCGCGCAAAGGCGGCGGTCGCTTCGGCGCTCACCTCGCTGGCCGCCATGCTGCGGCGCAGCTGCAGCGGGTGCTTCATCGCGTGCAGCAGGTAGCGGCCGGTTTGCGAATCGTCGGCGCCGGTGATGTCGGCAACGCTGCCCTGCGCCACCAGGCGCCCGCCGCGTTTGCCGGCACTGGGGCCAATGTCGATGATGTGGTCGGCGCGGCGGATGGTGTCTTCGTCGTGCTCCACCACCACCAGCGTGTTGCCCTTGTCGCCCAGCTTGTGCAGGGCGTTGAGCAGGATCTGGTTGTCGCGCGCATGCAGGCCGATGGTGGGCTCATCCAGCACATAGCACACACCCTGCAGGTTGCTGCCCAGCTGCGCGGCCAGGCGAATGCGCTGCGCCTCGCCACCGCTCAGCGTGGGCGCGCCCCGGTCGAGCGTGAGGTAGCCCAGGCCCACTTCTTCGAGGAACTCGAGCCGGCTCTGGATCTCTGGCACAAGGTCGCGGGCGATGTCGGCCTCGCGCTCAGTCATGCCGCCTTCAATGCGCAAGGTCTCGACCCAGCGGCGCACGTCCGTCACCGACAGGGCTGCGATGTCGGTGATGCCCACGCCGGCAAACTTCACGGCGCGGGCCGTGGCGTTCAGGCGCGTACCGCTACAGGTGGGACAGGCGGTGTCCTGCAAGTCTTCCACCTCGGGCTCGGCAAAGGTCTGCTCGCGGCCTTTTTCCTTGTCGTCCTGCACGGAGTCGTCGAACACCTTGCGCTGGTCTTTGGTGAGCTTGACGCCGGTGCCCACGCAGTCGGGGCACCAGCCATGCTTGCTGTTGTAAGAAAAGAGGCGCGGGTCCAGCTCGGCATAACTGGTGGCGCACACGGGGCAGGCGCGCTTGGTCGAAAAGGCCTGCAGGTGGCCGATGCCCGCCGTGGCCGCGCCGCTTTGCATGGCTGCCGCCAGCGTGCTGATGCTTGAGAGGACATGCACCACGCCCTTGCCGTGCGTGAGCGCGTCGGCCAGCGCGGTGCGCAGTGCGGCTTCGTTCTCGGGCGACACATCGAGGCTGGCCACAGGCAGCTCGATGGTGTGTTCCTTGAACCGGTCGATGCGCGGGAAGTTGGTGGTGGGCAAAAAGTTGCCGTCCACCCGCAGGTGCGTATAGCCGCGCGGGCGGGCCCAGTCGGCCAGCTCGGTGTACACGCCCTTGCGGTTCATCACCAGCGGCGCGAGCAGGCCGATGTGTTGCCCGCGGAACTGCGTGAGCAATTGCGCGGCGATGCTCTCGGGTGTTTGCGGCTGCACGGCGGCGCCGTCTTTCACGCAATGCTGCGTGCCGAGCTTGACGTACAGCAGGCGCAGAAAGTGCCACACCTCCGTCGTCGTGCCCACGGTGGACTTGCGGCCGCCGCGCGACAGGCGCTGCTCGATGGCCACGGTGGGCGGAATGCCGTACACCGCGTCGACCTCGGGCCGGCCCGCGGGCTGCACGATGGAACGCGCATAGGCATTGAGCGATTCGAGGTAACGCCGCTGGCCTTCGTTGAACAGGATGTCGAACGCCAGCGTGGACTTGCCCGAGCCGCTGACACCCGTCACCACGTTGAACTTGCCGCGCGGAATGTCGACGCTCAGGTTTTTGAGGTTGTGTTCCTTGGCGTTGACGATTTGTATGGCGTTTTTGGCCTCTGGCGCTTGTCCCATCTGCGCAAGGCGCTCTGCTTTTCGTAGCGCTGCAGCTTTTTCGTGCACCGAATGGCCCCCTGCGCCGAGGGCCAGTTCGTAGTCGCGCAGGGCCTGGCCGGTATGCGAGGTGGCGTGCGCCCGCACGTCCTCGGGTGTGCCTTCGGCCACCAGCAGGCCACCGGCGTCGCCGCCTTCCGGGCCCAGGTCGATGAGCCAATCGCTCGCGCGGATCACGTCGAGGTTGTGTTCGATGACGATGAGCGAGTGCCCCGCATCAATCAGCTTGCGCAGCGCGCGCATGAGCTTGGCGATGTCGTCAAAGTGCAGGCCGGTGGTGGGCTCATCAAACAGGAACAGCGTGCCCTTGCGTGCCACCGCCTGGCGCGACTTGGACGCGCTGCGTGCGGCCTCGGCCAGGAAGCCCGCGAGCTTCAGACGCTGTGCCTCGCCGCCGCTGAGCGTGGGCACCGGCTGGCCCAGCGCCACGTATTCGAGCCCCACGTCCACGATGGGCTGCAGGGCGCGGATCACGTCGCGGTCGCTGGCGAACAAGGCAGCCGCTTCGGCCACGGTGAGGGCCAGCACATCGGCCACGTTCAGGTTGCGCCCGCCGCGTTCGATCGTGATCTCCAGAATCTCGGGGCGGTAGCGCTTGCCATCGCAATCCGGGCAGCGCAGGTATACGTCCGAGAGGAACTGCATCTCCACATGCTCAAAGCCCGAGCCCCCGCAGGTGGGGCAGCGCCCGTCGCCGCTGTTGAAGCTGAACTTGGCGGCGGTGTAGCTGCGCTGCCTGGACAGCGGGGCCACCGCAAACAGTTCGCGGATGCTGTCCCACGCGCCCACGTAGCTCACGGGGTTGGAGCGCGCCGTCTTGCCAATCGGCGACTGGTCCACAAACACCACGTCCGACAGGTGGTCGGCGCCCAGCATGCGATCGTGCGCGCCGGGTGTGTCGGTGGCCTTGCCAAAGTGGCGTAGCAGCGCCGGGGCCAGCACGTCCTGGATCAGGCTGGACTTGCCCGAGCCGCTGACGCCCGTCACGGTGACGAGCCGCTGCAGCGGGAACTCGACCGACACGTTCTGCAGGTTGTGCTCGCGCGCGCCTTCGAGGATGAGGCGCGGCGTGGCATCGGTGACCATGCGCTTGAAGCCAAAGCCCACCTGCTTGCGCCCGCCCAGGTACGCGCCCGTCAGCGTGTCGGCCTTGCGCAAATCGGCCGTGGTGCCGTCGAACACGATCTGCCCGCCCAGGCGGCCGGGGCCGGGGCCCATGTCAATCATGCGGTCGGCCGCCAGCATCACGGCGGGGTCGTGCTCCACCACCACCAGCGTGTTGCCGGCATCGCGCAGGCGCAGCATGGCCTCGGTGATGCGGTGCATGTCGCGCGGGTGCAGGCCGATGCTGGGCTCGTCGAGCACGAACAGCGTGTTGACCAGGCTGGTGCCTAAAGCGGTGGTGAGGTTGATGCGCTGCACCTCGCCGCCGCTCAGGGTGCGGCTTTGCCGGTCGAGCGTGAGGTAACCAATGCCCACGTCGCACAGGTACCTGAGGCGGGTGGTGATTTCTTCGTGCAGCAGCTTGAGCGCTTGGGCGTCGCCGCCCTTGGCGTCGTCGCCCACCGGTAGCTGCATGCGATCAAAGAACTGGCGCAGTCGGTCGATGGGCAGCAGCATCAGATCGTGCAGGCACAGGCCGGGGAAGGCATCCAGTTGCTCGCGCGACCATTGCACGCCTTCGGGCATGAAGCGTTTGCCAGGCTCCAGCACCGCATCCGCATCCTCCTTGCGGCCGATGCGCCAGAGCAGGCTCTCGGTCTTGAGCCGCGCGCCCGCGCAGGTGGGGCACGGCGTGTAGCTGCGGTACTTGGACAAGAGCACACGGATGTGCATCTTGTAGGCCTTGCTCTCCAGGTACTCAAAGAAGCGCTTGATGCCGTACCACTGCTTGCTCCACTGCCCGTCCTTGTAGCCGGGCGCGCCGTTGATGACCCACTTCTTCTGGTCATCGGTCAGCTTGTACCAAGGTGTGTCGCGCGGGATGCCTGCCGCCTCTGCATGGCGCATGAGGTCGTCCTGCGCTTCTTTCCATGCGGGGGTCTGGATGGTCTTGATGGCCCCCGCGCGCAGCGTGAGCTTGTCGTTGGGGATGACGAGGCCGTAGTCCACGCCGATCACGCGGCCAAATCCCCGGCAGCTGTCGCACGCGCCCACGGCAGAGTTGAACGAGAACATCGAGGGGATGGGGTCGCTGTAGCGCAGGTCGCTGTCGGGGCAGTGCAGGCCGGTGGAGAAGCGCCACATCTCGGGCGCTGCTGATGCGGATTCCGTTCGCGTTGAGCCTGTCAAAACGCTGTCCCGGCCTTCGACCCCTTCGACGGAGCTCAGGACAGGCGGCTCAGGCTTAACGGGCTGGGGGATGACATAGACGTTCAAGCGACCGGTGCCGCGCTTGAGCGCAACCTCGATGGCTTCGATCACCCGCACCTTCTCGGCATTGCCCAGGCGAAACCGGTCGGCCACCACATCCAGCACCTTGCGCGGGCCAGTGGGCGTGCCCACTTCGCGCTCGGCCTGCACCTTGGTGAAGCCGCTGGCGGACAGCCATTGCTCGACCTGCTCGGCGCTGGTACCTCCGGGCAACTCCACCGGGAAGGTCAGCACGATGCGCGGGTCACCCGCAGCGGCACACCGGGTGGCCAGCTCGGCGTAGATGGTTTCGGACGTGTCATGGCGCACGGGCTGCGCCGTCTGCTTGTCAAACAACTGCCCTGCGCGCGCAAACAGCAGCTTCAGGTGATCGTTCAGCTCCGTCATGGTGCCCACGGTGGAGCGGCTGGAGCGCACCGGGTTGGTCTGGTCGATGGCAATCGCGGGCGGCACGCCTTCGACCTTGTCCACCGCAGGCTTGTCCATCCGGTCAAGGAACTGCCGCGCATAGGCGCTGAAGGTCTCCACATACCGGCGCTGCCCCTCGGCATACAGCGTGTCGAACACCAGGCTGGATTTGCCCGAGCCGCTGGGGCCGGTGACCACCGTGAGCTCGCCGGTGCGGATGTCCAGATCCAGGTTCTTGAGGTTGTGCTGGCGTGCGCCGCGGATACGGATCAGTCCCTGGGTCATGGAGGCAGTCTTTCTGAGTGAGGCGGAACATTCTAGGCAGGCCCTGCTGACAGCGCGGTGGCAGCAGGCTGAGACCCTTGAACACGCTGTGGTGATTGCCACGGCCCCGAAGCCCCTCTGCACAAATCTCCGCGCCGTGTGCATCCGCAGGGCGACGCAGTCTGCGTCGTTGCACATACTCAGCGGAGCGCACTGACCGCTCGATTCGTGTGGAAAATCGTACCGGCACGGCTCATGCTGGCGCGTAGGCAAGGACCCCATCCGCAGCAAGCGGTGCGCCAGATAGCCGCCGGGGAGTGGGGATAGTTATGGCGCGATGCCAACAGCTCGTCTCAATAGTTACCGCATTGTCACCAGGTTCCGCTACAGTGGCGCCAACAAGAATCACCTGGAGACAACCATGCATGCATGGAAGAAATGCTGGGCCACCGCCGCCCTGTGCGTTACCTTGGGCGCTGCCCACGCCCAACTGCTGATCGGCCAGACTGCGGGCTTCTCGGGCCAGGTCGCTGCTGGCGTAAAGGAAGCATCTGACGGCGCCAAACTCTACATTGACATGGTCAACGCCAAAGGCGGCGTCAACGGACAAAAGATCGAAATCATTTCCCTTGATGACAAGTTCGACCCAAAGATTGCGGCCGAAAACGCACGCAAGCTGATCGAAGAAAACAACGTGCTGGCCCTGTTCCTGAACCGTGGTACGCCGCACACGGAGGCCATCATTCCCCTGCTCGACAAGCACGGGGTTGCGTTGGTGGGTCCATCTACCGGAGCCATGGTGCTGCACCAGCCTGTGCGCAAACACGTATTCAACGTGCGTGCCACCTATCAGCGCGAAGCTGAAAAGGCCATGACCCACTTGGCTTCCATGGGCATCACACGCATTGGCGTGATCTATGCAGACGACAGCTTTGGTACAGACGGGCTGGCTGGCGCGCAAAAAGGCCTCGCAGCTGCCAAGCTGACCCCTTTATTGCAGGAAAAGTTTGACCGGGCCAAGCCCGACTTTGCCCCCATCGCCGGCAAACTGAGCAAGGCGGATGCGCAAGCCGTGCTGGTCATCGCTTCGGGCTCGTCCGTGGTAGATGCCAACAATGCCATTCGCGCTGCCGGCTCTGCCGCGCAGATCGTGACCTTGTCCAACAACGCATCAGCTGGCTTCATCAAAAGCCTGGGCGCCAATGCACGGGGCGTGATCGTCACGCAGGTGTATCCCAATGAACGTGCAGTGACCTACCCCATGGTCAAAGAGGCGCAGGAACTGGCCCGTGCCCAGGGTGTGGGAGACATCAGCCCGGCCATGCTGGAAGGGTTTGCCGCAGCCAAGGTGCTGGTCGAGGGCCTCAAGCGTGCAGGCCCCAAACCCTCTCGCGAAAAGATCCAGACAGCGCTGGAGGGACTGCGCAAGTTTGATCTGGGCGGGCTGGAGGTCTCCTACGGCCCGGACGACCACACAGGGCTGGATTTTGCCGACCTGTCCATCATAGGCACCGACGGCAAGTTCCGCCGCTGACACCTTGCCACGCTACGGCAGGATGGAGCGCCCCTGCGCTCGGCACCAGCGCTCTCAACACATTTTGTAACTACACTGCGGTTCATCGTTGAAGGAGAACCGCATGAAATCGTTCATTCCGTGGGCGCAGCTTGGCGTTGCAGCGGCCGCGCTGGCGTGGGGTGTAGGCTACGCTCAGATCATGATCGGGCAAACCGTGGGCGTGACGGGATCGGCCGCCGCCACCGTGCAAGAAGCCGCCCAAGGGGCATCGCTGTACCTGGACCATGTGAACGCCAAAGGCGGCGTGGGCGGGCAAAAAATCGAGTTGTTGACGCTCGACGACAAGTTCGACCCGAAGCTCACGCTGGACAATGCCCGCACCCTCATCGAGCAAAAGGGCGTGCTGGGCTTGTTCATGACACGTGGCACGCCCCATACGCAAGGACTCTTGCCGCTGCTGGAGCAGCACGGTGTTCCGCTCGTCGCTCCGTCCACCGGGGCGATTGCCCTGCACAAACCGGTCCACAAATACGTCTTTAACGTGCGGGCGCCGTACCAGCATGAGGTGGAGAAAGCCATCACGCACCTCAACACGCTGGGTGTCAAGCGCATTGGCGTGGTGCATGTGGATGACAGCTTTGGCACCGATGCCTTGGCCGGCGCCATGTCTGGCTTCAAGGCCAATCAGCTGGAGCCCCTGTTTGTTGAAAAATTCGACCGCAGTAAGCCCGACTACACCGCGCTGGCGCCACGCGTGGCACAGAAGCAACCGCAGGCGGTGGTGTTCATCGGCACCGGTGCGGCAGTCGTGGACGGCATCAAGGCCCTGCGCAGTGCAGGAGTCACGGGTCAGATCGTGACCTTGTCCAACAACGCTTCGGGTGGTTTCATCAAGGCGCTGGGCGAAAGCGCACGGGGAGTGGTGGTGACCCAGGTGCTGCCTTCTGAGCGGTCGCTGAACTATCCCTTGGTCAAGGAAGCCATGGATCTGGCACGGGCCAAGAACATTTCCGAACTGACCCCCGCCATGCTGGAAGGGTTCGTGGGCGCCAAGGTGCTGGTAGAAGGAATCAAACGCGCTGGCGCCAAACCCGACCGGGCCAAGCTGCACTCGGGGCTTGAGAGTATCAAAAAGCTGGATTTGGGGGGACTCGAGCTCTCGTACAGCCCGGGGGATCACTCAGGCCTGGACTTTGCTGATCTGGCCATCATTGGGGCCGACGGAAAATTCAAGCGCTGAGCGCGACGCTCCGCAAAAAAGGCCTGCTCTTCTTCAAGAGCAGGCCTTTTTACTTGTCGTCGCAGCAATTTACGCCCATACCCTTGCGGCAGAAAAACCGAGGTGTGGGCCTGATGGAGCGGCGCAATGGGTCATTGGGCGCTAGCGGGCGCTGCGGGCGCCGCCGGCACACTGGCTGCGGGCTCCGGCGCGTGCACGGCTTCAGCGCCGTGTTTTTCACCGCCCATATCGGCCTTGTCGCCGGCCTTGAGAATCACAAAAATCGACAGCGCCGCAAACAGGGCAAAACCAACTGCAATCTTCCACATACATGTCTCCTGGGATGGGGTTGTTCAACGAAGACGCCTCAAGGCAGGCGGCTACGAGGCGAGTAGCCGTGGTGCCATAGAAGCGTCTTGATTCAACACAGGGCCAGCTGCGAGCAGCCGCCCCTGCCATTGAAGGGGTGGACCTCAGTCGTTGGCGTAGATGTCCACGTCCTTGGTTTCCTTGATGAACAGGCCGCCAATAACCACCGTGGCGCCGGCAATGACGATGGGGTACCAGAGGCCGTTGTACATGTTGCCGGTCTGGGCCACGATAGCGAAGGCCGTCGTGGGCAGCAGGCCACCAAACCAGCCGTTACCGATGTGGTAGGGCAAGGACATCGACGTGTAGCGGATGCGGGTGGGGAACATCTCCACCAGCATGGCCGCAATGGGGCCATACACCATGGTCACCAGCAGCACCAGGTACGTCAGGATCGCAGTGACCATGACCTTGTCGATGCGCGCGGGGTCGGCCTTGGTGGGATAGCCTGCGCTCTTGAGGGCGTCGGCCACAGCTTTCTTGAACTCGCCATCCTTCTTCTTGGCTTCGTCCGCAGGCAGGCCTTTGCTGGTGTAAGACGTGATGACGGTTTCGCCGATCTTGATGGAGGCAGGCGTACCGGCAGCAGCCACGGCATTTTCATAGCTCACCGAAGCGCCCGCCAGCACCTGCTTGGCGATATCGCACGAACTGGTGAACTTGGTGGTGCCGGTCGGGTTGAACTGGAAAGAGCATTCGTTCGGATCAGCAGTCACCACCACCTTGTTCTTGGCCTGGGCTTCAGCCAGCGCTGGGTTGGCAGCCTTGGTCAGGGCACCGAATACGGGGAAGTACGTCAGCGCGGCCAGCAGGCAGCCCGCCAGGATGATGGGCTTGCGGCCAATCTTGTCCGAAAGAGAGCCGAATACGATGAAGAACGGCGTGCCGATCAGCAGGGACACGGCCACCAGGATGTTGGCGGTAGCGCCATCCACCTTCAGCGCCTGCGTCAGGAAGAACAGCGCGTAGAACTGGCCGGAATACCAGACCACGGCTTGGCCGGCAGTCAGCCCCACCAGCGCCAGAATCACGATCTTCAGGTTCTTCCATTGGCCGAACGATTCGGTCAATGGCGCCTTGGACGTCTTGCCTTCGGCCTTCATCTTCTGGAAGGCAGGCGACTCGTTCATCGACAGGCGAATCCACACCGAGATGGCCAGCAATGCGATCGATACGATGAACGGAACGCGCCAGCCCCAGTCGGCAAACGCTTCTTCGCCGGTGATGGTGCGGGTACCCAGAATCACCATCAGCGACAGGAATAGGCCCAGCGTGGCGGTGGTCTGAATCCATGCCGTATAGGCGCCGCGCTTGCCGTGGGGAGCGTGCTCGGCCACGTAAGTGGCCGCGCCGCCGTACTCACCGCCCAGCGCCAGCCCCTGCAGCAAACGCAGGATGATCAGAATGACCGGGGCCGCCACGCCAATGGAGGCGTACGTGGGCAAGATGCCGACGATGAAGGTCGACAGGCCCATGATCAGGATGGTGACCAGAAACGTGTACTTGCGGCCGATCATGTCGCCCAGGCGGCCGAAGAAGATGGCGCCGAACGGACGAACGATGAAGCCCGCAGCAAAAGCCAGCAGCGCGAAGATGAAGGCAGAGCCCGCATCCAAGCCACTGAAGAACTGCTTGGCAATGATGGCGGCCAACGAGCCGTACAGATAAAAGTCGTACCACTCGAAAACGGTGCCGAGGGACGAAGCGAAGATGACCTTCCTCTCTTCGGGCGACATCGGCCGCGGTGCGGGATGAACTGTTGCCATGGTGTGTGTCTCCTGTATAGGTGTTTTCGGATGCGAAAAAGGCGATACACCGAAATGCCCTCACCGCTCCGTGAGACGCAATATCAGAGCGTCATCTGACCGAAAACTGACAAAGTCACACACCTGTTTCGGGCCCATGGTTTCGGGCGACGGGTCGCTCGAACGCTGCTCCGTGCCAACCCTGACTGCAATTTTCTTGATATGGAAAATCGGGGGCCTTGCCCCCACGAATGTCGCCATACCACCCTATCGGCGACGTCGAGGGTTGGGGTAAGTCCGTACCTTGCATCCCCGGGACAACCCTGCCAAGGACAAACCCCTAGGCGAACGCCATGCGTGCGTAAGTGGCAGGTCAGTCCCCCTTTCCAGAATCCGTTGGAGCATGCAGCCGCTGCAACGCAGCCCTGCAGACGATCCCGAAACCTCTGGAGATGAACATGACCGACCCCGTGGCAGAAAGAATTCAAAGCCACCCGAAGTACCTGGAACTCAAGCGTGAGCGCAACCGTTTTGGCTGGTTGCTCACCGCAATGATGCTCTTCGTCTACTACGGGTATATCGCGCTGATCGCCTTCAACAAGCCCTTCCTGGCGCAGCCCATCGGCAACGGTGTCACCACGCTGGGTGTACCTCTGGGCTTTGGGGTCATCGTGTTCACCATCGTAATCACGGGCATTTATGTGCGCCGTGCCAATGGGCGCTACGACGCCCTGACCCAAGAAATTCTCAAGGACGCGACACGATGAAAACGCGCAACGTAACGGCAACAGCCGCGGGTCTTGCCGCGATCACTCTGGGGGCAATGGCCCATGCAGCGGGCGGCGATGTCGGCGAGGCTGCCAAGCAGACCACCAACTGGACGGCCATCATCATGTTTGGCCTCTTCGTCGCAGGCACGCTCTGGATCACCAAATGGGCTGCCGCGAAAACACGTTCGGCAGCCGATTTCTACACGGGCGGCGGTGGCATTACAGGCTTTCAAAATGGGTTGGCCATCGCAGGCGACTACATGTCGGCCGCATCGTTCCTGGGCATTTCTGCGGCAGTGATGGCCAGCGGCTATGACGGCCTCATCTACTCCATTGGGTTCTTGGTGGGCTGGCCGGTCATCACCTTCCTGATGGCAGAGCGGCTGCGCAACCTGGGCAAGTTCACGTTTGCCGACGTGGCGGGCTATCGGTTCCAGCAGACTCCCATCCGCGCGTTTGCCGCCAGCGGGACCCTGGTGGTGGTTGCGTTTTATCTGATCGCCCAGATGGTAGGCGCAGGGCAGCTCATCAAATTGCTGTTTGGTTTGGACTACTGGATCGCGGTGGTGCTGGTGGGCGGCCTGATGATGGTGTATGTGCTTTTTGGTGGCATGACCGCCACCACCTGGGTGCAAATCATCAAGGCCTGCCTGTTGTTGGCGGGCGTGACCTTCATGGCCTTCATGGTGATGGCGCAATTCGGCTTCAGCCCTGAAGCCCTGTTTGCCAAGGGGGTTGCGGTGAAAACCGCCATTGCGACCAACTCGGGCAAGCCCGCAGAAGAAGCCGCGAAGATCGGCCTGGCCATCATGGGCCCCGGCGGCTTCATCAAGGACCCCATTTCCGCCATCAGCTTCGGCATGGCGCTGATGTTCGGCACGGCCGGCCTCCCCCACATCCTTATGCGCTTCTTCACGGTGCCAGACGCCAAGGAAGCGCGCAAGAGCGTGTTCTGGGCCACGACCTGGATCGGCTACTTCTACGTGCTGATCTTCATCATCGGCTTTGGCGCCATCACCCTGGTGCTCACCAACCCTGAGTTCGCCGACACCGTGACTGGCGTCATCAAGGGCGGCGCAGGTACAGCCAACATGGCCGCGGTACTGGTGGCCAAGTCCGTGGGCGGCGACGTGTTCTACGGCTTCATCTCGGCAGTGGCTTTTGCCACCATCCTCGCGGTGGTGGCGGGCCTGACCCTGTCCGGCGCATCGGCCGTGTCGCACGATCTGTACGCCACCGTGTTCAAGAAGGGTAAAGCTGACAGCGCTGCGGAACTGCGCGTATCGCGCATCACCACCTTGACGCTGGGCGTGGTGGCTGTGGTGTTGGGCATCGTTTTCGAGAAGCAGAACATCGCTTTCATGGTGTCGCTGGCCTTTGCGATTGCGGCATCGGCCAACTTCCCCGTGCTGTTCATGAGCGTGCTGTGGAAGGACTGCACCACCAAGGGCGCCGTGATCGGTGGTTTCATGGGCCTGGTGTCGTCGGTGGGCCTCACGGTGGTGTCCCCATCGGTGTGGGAAGCCGTTCTGGGCAACCCCAAGGGCAGCGCCCTGTTCCCGTACACCTCACCCGCCCTGTTCTCCATGGCCATCGGCTTTGCGGGCATCTGGATCTTCTCCCTGCTCGACCGCAGTGCCAATGCGCAACGCGAACGCGCAGCCTTCCCCGCGCAGCAGGTGCGCTCGGAAACCGGGCTGGGCGCTTCCGGCGCATCAGGTCACTGAGCTGGGCCGGCTCCTCTATGCGGCGGGGCTGTACGCCGGCCCCGCTCGCAAGAGGTGTTCCAGCGATGCCGAGGCCCGTGCCATACGGAGCCCCGCGCATCCCCCTGCTGCACACCTGCGCTCCCGTCTCTCCAAAAACACGGCCCAGTAGGGGCTGACTTCCGTCTTCGGATGATGAGTTGCAAGACCATCGCTGATGCCAGCAATGACGAGGTCACGCCGCCCATCGAGTTCCCCAAAGAAGTGAGTGCCCCAGATTCGAGCTGGGTGTGCAGCGCCACGAACGTCAGGCAGGCATTCGCGAGAAACCGACCTCACAAGGTCAAACGCATTGCATCGGCGGCCGCCTCGGCGCATCGAAGTGCCTGTGCAAAGCTCTACAAACATAGCGCACCACGAAAGATCCCAGCAAGCCCGGGCTGCTTCTCGTTTGCCCTCAAGGCCTTGGCAACCACCTGCAGATCTTGCCCAAATCGCAATCAAAACCCGGTTCCGCGACAACCTTGACAGCCGCCACGGGTTTATTGCGCGCACGAGAGGTGGGCAAGATTTGGCGCACCAAACAAAAAAACCTCGCACCCTTTTCAGGATGCGAGGTTTTTGAATCAGGCTCTCAACAGCAGCCGCAGCTGCTGCGTCAAACTCAATTAGAAGTTGTGGCGGACACCAACGGCCACGGAGCTGAAGTCAGCACCAGCCACGCCAGATTGGTAGGCGGCGTTGCGGCTGTTGTTCACGTGGGTGTAGTAGCCGTACACCTTGGTGCGCTTGCTCAGGTTGTAGTTGTAACCCAGGGTGTATTGGGTAGCGTCGCTGTCGTTGACGTTCTTGTACTCGCCTGCACGGCCCACGTTCACGTGGAATTCGGAAGCGCCCATGTTGTAAGCACCAGCCAGGCGGAAGGTGTTGCGCTTGCCGCCATTCAGAACGTAAGCGTCTTCGTCACGTTGCACGTAGCCGCCAACGGTGAAGGCACCGAAGGTGTACAGAGCGCGCACTGCGAACTGGTTCACGTCGCCTTGCTTGGAATAGCCAGCGCCCAGGGCCAGAGCGCCCAGGTTGTAGTTGGCAGCCAGGTCATAGGCGTTCTTGCCGCCCACTGCTTGCTCGTGCAGAGCCACAGCAGCGTCAACAGTCAGGCCACCGAAGGTAGGAGTGCGATAAGCGATCTTGTTGGCATCGGGCATCACGTATGCGTAGAAAGCATCGGACGACGAACCGGTGTCATGGTTGTGCATGCTGACGTAGTCAGCAGTTGCGTAGTAGGACTCAGCAGTGAAGCGGCCCAGACGGACGGCACCGAAACCGCCGGACAGGTTCACTTCGCTTTGACGACCGAAGAAGGTCGAAGCGGAAGCGCCAGTGTCAGAGTTGAAGCCGCTTTCCAGTTGGAAGCCAGCCTTCAGGCCACCGCCCAGGTCTTCAGTACCCTTGAAGCCGAAACGCGAGGAGTTGTTGAACAGGCCAGTCGTCTTGACGTCGCCCACTTCTTGGCGTTCCACGGTGGTGTTCACGCGGCCATACAGCGTCACGCTGCTTTGGGCGAAAGCAGCGGTGCTGCCGAGGAGAGCCAGCACAGCCAGTGCCAAACGATTCGTCTTTTGCATGAGGGTTCCTTGTTTGCTTTTAGTCCATCAGGAGGAGTGGTACTGCAGTTTGGACGGGGTCGCCGTCAAAAGCTGTAGCTACAACTACTTAAATTTTAGGTGTTACACCATCCTGAGCCATGCGCAAATTGCTCGCCGCTCATCAATTTATGCATATAAGCAACATTTTTAAAACATACCGTCAAAAAAAGCCATATTTCTTCCGTCCTTTTCGCATTCCCGCAGAGAAAGGACAGGCACGCTCGGGTCTTTATCAGCCTCTTTGGGGCGCTTTGCCGTCACCGATGGCGTAAATGCCGCAGCTTGACAAACGCAAGGGCTGCCATCACGGCATCGTTCAGGGCGTCGTGCGCTTCCCGCTGGGGCAGATCCAGGTCTTTCATCAACGTGCCGAGGCGCAGATCGATGTCGGCGTTGTCGTGCTGCTGGTACGGCGGCAGTTGCTGGAACTTGTAGTCGTAATACAGGGCGGAGACCTCAATGCAGGGCTGGGGCAGGCTAATGCCCAGCAGTGGCCGAACGGCGCGGTTGAGCATCGCCACGTCGAACTCCAGGTAGTAACCCACCAAGGGGCGGCTGCCGACGAACGCCAGCAGTTGTTCCACCGCCATCGGCAGCGGCAGGCCTTCGGCCAGGTCCTGGGTGCGCAGCCGGTGGATGCGCACGCTATCGGCCGATACCACGCGCTCGGGGCGCACCAGCAGCTCGATGCGTTCGCTGGTCACGATACGGTCGCCCTCGATGCGCACGGCACCGATGGAGACGATTTCGTCGGTGCGCACATCCAGTCCTGTCGTTTCGCAATCCAGTGCCACCCATTCGTTGGGTGGGGGAGGCTGCAGCAACGATTCAAAACGCGGATCGCGCAGCCGATGGGCCAGCCACCTGCGCCGCAGTGCCGCCCAGCCGGGGAACAGCGCGGGGCGCTGGCCCTCGGCGCTGATCCCGGCCCATAGGCCACGACCCGGTGCGCCCATCACAGAGTCCCCAGGTGAAAGCGTGTGCGCAGCAGCTGCTGAAAGCGCTTGACCACACCCAACGCATCCTTGAGCAGGTCCCGATCGAGGCTGCTGAGCTGCTGTACCACCACTGTGCCGCTTACCGGCCGCGCCTGTTCCTGTTCGGCAAGGCCCGCCTTCAGCTTGAGCGCCATGAACACGTGCAGCGCCTCGGCCAGGTCTTCCCCTTCGCCCGGCGACAGTGCCCCCAGGCCCACCAGTGCCTGCACGCGCGCAGCGGTGGACGTTGCCCGGACCTGGTGCGTCAGCGCCAGGCTGCGCACGCCATGTACCAGCGGGAAAAGCCCCGCCTTTTTCAGGTGCAGCGGCGGCGGGGCTTCCCCCAGCGAAAACAGCTTGCTGAGCCAGCCCGCGTGGGCCTCGAACGCATCGATGGCCGCCGCAAAGCGCCCCAGCAGCGCATCGTTGTCGGTCGCCAACTGGTGCAGGCTGTCGCTCACCTGGGCCAACAGCGCCGCATCGCCGGCCACAGCGTGTGCATCCATGAAGATGGCCAGGTGCATGAGGTTGTCCCCGCCGGGCTGCCACACCCAATCGCGCAGCGTGGCGGCAAAGTCTTGCGCAGTGCGCCGCCACGCCGGGTTGCTGAGCATGATGCCGCCAGGGCATGGCGGGTAGCCGAACACGCCCAGTGCCGCAGAAAAGCGCTCGCAGATGGCAGGCAGATCAGCGGGCGGTTCGTAGCCGTCGCGCAGGATGAGGCCGTTGTCCTGGTCGGTCTTGAGCAGTTGCTCGCCCCGGCCTTCACTGCCCATCACGAACAGGCAGCTGTTGGCCACCAGGTCGGGCGGTGCAATGAGCTGCCAGGCCCGCTCAAACAGGCGGGCGTTGAGCTGTTGCACGAGCCGCGCAATCAGCTCCACCCGCGAGCCACTGCGAAACAGCAATGCGATCACCTTGGTGATCTGCGCTGCGGCAGAGGCCAGGCTCTCCAGGTCACGCGCCTGCTCGATCTGCAAGGTCACGATGTGCGACTGGTTGGAGAGGTAGCTGAGCAAATCCAGCGCCTCCAGCACGCCCAGCATCTGGCCGCACTCTTCCACCACCAGGCGGTGGATACGGTGGCGCAGCATGGTGGCCATGGCGTCGCCCAGCAGCTCGGTCGAGCGGATTTCGATCAGCGGGTAGCGTGCCCAGTCGCCCACCGGCATGGTCTGCAGGGGCCGCCCGTCCAGAATGGCCTGCTGCAGCAACGTACGGCTGAAAATGCCCTTGCGCCCGCCCACCGCGTCCAGCACCACCACGCTGGAGGTGCGCTGCTCGCGCATCAGCCGCACCACGCTCAGGATGTCAGTCGCCGCATCGACGCTGTGCACCGGGCGCAAAAAGGCTTCGCCCACGCGCGAGAGGCTCAGCGACGGCAGCTCGCGCGGCTGCTGGCGTTCTGCCAGCACGCTGAGCTTGTGGCCCAGGTCAGAAAACAGCAGTGCGCCAAACGTGGCGTTGCTGGCAATCAGCTCTATCACCGTCTGCCGCGCCAGCTGGTATGCCACCACTTCTTGCGCCGCCACAAAGCGGCTGCTGACGCGCCCGGCCACCAGGCTGCGTCCATCAAAGCAATCGTCCGGCCCCAGCGTGGCCACCACCTCGCCCTCGTCCATCTGCTGCACGTAGCCTTTGACGATGACGAACAGGTGCGACGGCGTGGCGCCGGGCTCCAAGATCACGGCCTGCTGCGGGAAGTAGGCGATGTCCACACTGCCGCGCACCTGGCGCCGCTCGTCCGGGTCCAGGCAGTCGAACGGTGACAACGAAAACGGGAATGCGTTGGGCATGCGCAGCGGCCTCCATCGGAACGGGTCCGGATGCCCTCATTCCACCACTGCGCGCTTGCAGGGGGCTTGCAGTGGCATGGCTTTGCGCCATGCACGGCCCACACTGCACCGCGGACCAATTTAAAGAAAATCGGCCTCTAGCGCTTTATCAGAAAGCGCTATCAACTATTAAATCAATAGCAAATCAACCCTTGGTGGCAGGTGCCAACCCTGACGGCACCTGCGTCACCCCATCCCACTGCGGGCCATCGAACCAGTCGTCGCCCTCCAGATAGGCGCGCAGCATGGGCAAGCCATCGAGCCCCCAGAACAGCTTGCCGTCCACCTCGAAGGCGGGCACACCAAACACCCCGGCGGCCTGGGCGGCTTCGGTGTTGGCGCGCAGCAGCGCCTTGGGTGCCTCGCTGTGCATGTCTTGCCCCGGGCGAATCTGCTCGCTCAGTTGCTCAGCCAGCACGCGCAGGCGCTCGACATCCAGCGCGTCATGCCCGCCCTGCCACACATGGCGCAGCAATGCACCGGCCACAAAGCGGTTGATGCAGCCATCGTCACTGCAGGCCAGCGCCTGGCGCAGCAGGGGCAGCGGGTTGAACGGGTGGCGTGCCGGCATCTGCAGAGGCGTGCCTTGCGCGTGGCCCAGCCAGGTGACGTGGCGGTAGGTCCAGTCGCGCTTGGGGGCAATGCCTGCGGGCCCGGGGTTGGCGTGCTGTTGCAGCAACGCGCCCAGCAGCACGGGTTTGTAGGAAACGCTGTAGCTCAGCCCCTCCAGCGCATCGGGCAGGCGCTCGTACGCCAGCCAGGCATAGGGCGAAACAAAGTCCAGATAAAACGTGATGTGCTTCATGGGCTGGGCTCCTGGGCTGCCAGAGGGCAGCGTTCTATCAACAAGGGAAATCAGCTGGCCAGCGATTCGGGCACGTCGGCCCCGGCACGCTGCAGCAGCTGCACCCAGATGGCGCGCCGCTGCGCACTGTCAGCGGCCGCCCAGGCGCGGATTTCATCGATGGTGCGGAAGCACCCCTCGCAGCGGCTGCGGTCTTCCGTCATGCGGCACACCGAGATGCAGGGCGATGGCACCACCTCGTCAGAGTTTTCATCAAAATAGCCCGCTTCGCTCATCAAACGGGCGCGGGCTGCTATTGGTTCAGTAGCACTCATGCGGCACCTGCTCCACTGGCCTGGGGGGCGCTGGCCTGCACCACGTCCACCACGGGCGCACCCGTCAAACGCTGCAAATCGCTGGGGTGCAGCGGGAACACGCCGTTGGGGTGCCCGGCGGCGGCCCACACCACGTCAAAGCGCAGCAGGTCCTGGTCGATGAGGGTCACGGGGGGCGTGGCGTGGGCCACGGGCGAAACGCCGCCAATCGAAAAACCGGTGCGGCTTTTCACAAAATCTGCATCGGCACGGCCGACCTTGCCCACATGGGCTTCGACCTTCTTTTCATCCACGCGCCGGTCGCCCGAGGTGACCACCAGCACAGCCACGTCGTCGCTTTTGCGGCGGAAGATGATGCTCTTGGCAATCTGCCCCACGTCAATGCCCAGGGCGTCCGCCGCTTCCTGCGCGGTGCGGGCGGAGTTGTCGAGCATGCGGGGCCCGTGCGGGTGCCCCTTTTCCTGCAGCGCTGCGGCCACGCGCTGCACGCCATCAGGCAGCGCGGTCAGTTCACTTCCACACATACACATCCATCCTTGTTGCCCACTTGCGCTCAACCCGCACGCTTGGTCAGCAGTGCGTTGGCCACGCGGGAGTTGGGCTTGCGGTCCAGAAAGCCGCTAATGTAAGCGCCAGCGTCGATCAGTCGGTCCAGGTCTATGCCCGTTTCAATGCCCATGCCATGCAGCATGTAGACCACGTCTTCGGTCGCCACGTTGCCGGTAGCGCCCTTGGCGTAAGGGCAACCGCCCAGCCCTGCCACGGACGACTGGAAGTTCCACACGCCCAGTTCCAGCGCGGCCAGCGTGTTGGACAGCGCCTGGCCGTAGGTGTCGTGAAAGTGGCCTGACACATCGTCGATGCCAAAGTGCTGCAGCGTGGCTTGCAGCGCGCGCTGCACCTTGCGCGGCGTGCCCACGCCAATGGTGTCGGCCACATCCACGCGCTGCACGCCAATGCCCTTGAGCAGCCCGGCCAGGTAGGCCACGCGCTCGGGGGCGATGTCGCCTTCGTACGGGCAGCCCACGGTGCAGCTCATGGCGCCGCGCACCCGGATGCCCGCCGCGCGCGCGGCCTGCACCACGGGCGCAAAGCGCTCAATGCTCTCGGCAATGCTGCAGTTGATGTTCTTCTGGCTGAAGGCTTCGCTGGCCGAACCGAACACCACGATCTCGTCGGGCCGGTCGGCCACGGCCGCCTCAAACCCCTTGAGGTTGGGCGTCAGCACCGAATACTGCACACCGGCCTGGCGCGCGATCCCGGCCATCACCTCATGGTTGTCGGCCATCTGCGGCACCCACTTGGGGCTGACGTAGCTGGTGACCTCGATCTCTTGCAGGCCGGCCTGCTGCAGGCGGTGCACCAGCTCGATCTTGACGGCCGCGGGTACGGGGGTCTTTTCGTTCTGCAGGCCGTCACGCGGGCCTACGTCAATGAGTTGAACGCGGGATGGGATGCTGCTGCTCATGAGAATCTGCTTTCGTCAAAAAAATGGGGCGCCTCGCGAAATCAATCTGGAGTGGCCTGGGCAGCGATGCTGCCCGCCCTGCGCCGCAAGCGCAGCAGCAGCCAGCCCGCCAGCACACCTACGCCGCTGAACAGCAGCATCACACCGCCGCCCAGGACCTTGACGGCGGTGGAGCTGCCGATCTCGGCCCGCGAAGGGTCCTGGGCGTCGTAGCGCACTGTGACGCTTTCGCCGATGTCGTGCACTGCACCGCCCTGCCGCGCAACGCTATCGGTAAAACGCTGCGTGCGCCCGTCGCTGGTGGCAAATTCAACGATGCTCTGGCGTGAAAGCCCGCGGCGGTGGGCGGGCCCGGTCATCACCTGGTGGTGCGCCACCACGCGGCCCGTGGCCGTGTGCGTGCCTCCCAGCATGCCCAGGCCCGAGGCCAGCATCCACGCCGCGCCCATCGCCGTCAGCGCGCTAGGGACCAGCAGGATCCAGCCCAGAAGGCCGAAGAAGCGTCGAACAGTAGCGCTGGAGATAGTCATAGGGTTGCCATTTTGAATGCGCAGGTGCTGTTGTAGTGCTGGGGCGCGCCGGTGCGGAACGGCGCCGCGGCCTCAATACCCGCGCCCAGGGTTCACCACGCCCGCCACCGCCTCTCCCCGCTGCAGGGCCGCCATCTTGCCGGCGATCTGGGCGATGCTTTCGTCGCGCAGCGTGCGTGCCGAAGTGTGGGGCGTGATCGTGATGCGCGGGTGGTTCCAGAACGCGTGGCCTGCGGGCAGTGGCTCGGTGCGGAACACGTCGAGCGTGGCACCCGCGATGTGCCCGTTGTCGATCAAGGCCAGCAGGTCTTCCTCCACCAGGTGCGCGCCCCGCGCTACGTTGATGACATAGCCGCCACGCTGCAGGCGTGACAGGGTGTCGCCGTTGATGATGTCCTGCGTTTCGGGTGTGAGCGGCAGCAGGTTCACCAGCACGCGGCTGGCGCCCAAAAAATCGTTGAAGCCTTCGGCGCCATGGAAGGCGCGCACGCCATCCACCGCCTTGGGCGAGCGGCTCCACCCGTTCACCGGAAAATCGAAGTGTGCCAGCGCCCGGGCCACACGTTCGCCCAGCACGCCCAGGCCCATGACACCGACGGCAAAGTCGCTGCGCAGGCGCGGCTTGCGGTAGCCCCAGCGCCCGGCCGCCATGTCGGCCTCGTAGGCATCGAACTCGCGAAAGTGGCGGATGACGGCATGGCACACGTACTCGGCCATCTGCACGGCCATGCCTGCATCATCCAGTCGCACCACCAGCGCGCCGGGTGGCAGGCGCAGCTTGAGCAACGCGTCCACACCCGCGCCGATGTTGAACAAGGCTTTGAGGCCCCGCTGTTCGTCCATGAACTGCTGGGGCGGCGCCCACACCACGGCGTAGTCCGCCTGGGGCGCGCCGGGTTCCCACACGGTGATGTCGGCGCCGGGCAGCGCGGCAGAGAGCCCCTGGAGCCAGGGTTCGGCCTTGGTGTCAGCGCAGCAAAATGTGATTCTCATGGCGGCCAAGGGTAACGGGATTGCGCGCGGCGCGCTGTCGTGTGGTGCATGTCCCGTTCGCGCTGAGCCTGTCGAAGGGCTGCCCCGGAACACGCCCTGGCTTGGACAGGCTCAGCCCGAACGGTAGGTGTGGAAACCCTGCCGCAGCAGGGAGCGAGTGTCCATCAAGCCTTTTCCGCCACCACCAGCTTGAGCAGCTCCGCGCCTTCGGTGACCTGATCGCCGGGCGCGTACAGCAGCTCCTGCACCACGCCGTCGGCCGGGGCGGCAATGGTGTGCTCCATCTTCATGGCCTCCATCACGGCGAGGGGCTGACCCTTGGTGACGGTGTCGCCCGCCTTCACGGCAAACGAGACGACCTTGCCCGGCATGGGGGCCGTCAAGCGCCCTCCCTCTGCCGCTGCCTCGCCAGCGTGGGCCAGCAGGTCGATGGCGGTGATCTGCGTGGCACCCAGCGGGGTAAATACATGGTCCACCTCGCCCTGCGCATAGACCGCGGCTCGGGTGCGCTGGCCGGCGAACTGCAGCTCAATGCCGTGTGCGCCAACGCTGAACACCAGCGGGCCTGCGACCTGCGCAGCGCCCTCACCCACTGCCAGGTTCAGGCTGCCGCCACGTTCGTAGGTCAGCAGCGCCTTAGCGTGCTCGCCACCAAACTCGAACTCGAAGCGTCGCTGCACCACACCATGAGTATGAAAGCCGTCGCGGCGGCTGAACGGGTCCACGCCTTCGCTGGCGCGTTCGTGCAGCAGCGTCTGCGCGACAGCGGCTGCAGCAGCCAGTGGCAGGCCCACGGGCTCCTGGTGGAACAACACAGCCTGCTCGCGCGGGATGAGTGCCGTATCAAGCTGGGCGCGGGCGAACGCATCAGTGCGCGCCACGCGGCGCAAAAACTGCACATTGGTGGCCAGCCCCACGATGTGGGTCTGCGCCAGCGCTTCATCCAGCCGCGCCAGCGCTTGCTCGCGCGTGTCGCCGTGCACGATGAGCTTGGCCACCATGGAGTCGTAGAACGGGCTGATCGCATCGCCCTGGCGCACGCCGGAATCGACGCGGACCGAGCCCCTTTCAAAGGTGACGCACTCGGGCAGCGCGTAGACATTGAGCGAACCCGTCGCGGGCAGGAAGTTGTTGTCCGGGTTCTCGGCGCAGATGCGGGCTTCGATGGCATGGCCGGTGATGCGCAGGTCTTGCTGTTTCAAAGGCAGCGATTCACCCGAGGCCACGCGAAGCTGCCACTCCACCGAGTCCAGCCCGGTGATGGCTTCGGTCACCGGGTGCTCCACCTGCAGGCGGGTGTTCATCTCCATGAAGTAGAACTTCATCTGGTCGGGCCGCTCGTAGCCGCCCGGCTGCTCCACGATGAACTCCACCGTGCCGGCGCCCACATAGTTCACCGCCTTGGCGGCGGCCACGGCGGCTTCGCCCATCTGCTGGCGCAGCGTAGGCGTCATGCCGGGGGCCGGGGCTTCCTCCAGCACCTTCTGGTGGCGGCGTTGCACAGAGCAGTCGCGCTCAAACAGGTACACGCAGTTGCCGTGCGTGTCGCCAAACACCTGGATCTCGATATGGCGGGGGCGCTGCACGTACTTTTCGACCAGCACCGCGTCGTCGCCAAAGCTGTTGATGGCCTCGCGCTGGCACGACGCCAGCGCTGCGGCGAAGTCCTCGCTCTTGTCCACCGCGCGCATTCCCTTGCCGCCACCGCCCGCGCTGGCCTTGATGAGCACGGGGTAGCCAATGCGGTCGGCCTCGCGCTGCAGCAGCGCCGGATCCTGGTCGCTGCCGTGGTAGCCGGGCACCAGTGGCACGCCCGCCTTTTCCATGAGCTGCTTGGACTCGGCCTTGAGGCCCATGTCCTTGATGGCCGAGGGTGGCGGGCCGATGAACACCAGGCCCGCTGCCGCGCAGGCGTGGGCAAAGTCTTCGTTCTCGGAGAGGAAGCCATAGCCCGGGTGAATGGCCTGTGCACCCGTGGCCTGGGCGGCTTCGATGATGCGCTCCCAGCGCAAGTAGCTGTCCTTGGGCGCGCTGCCGCCAATGTGCACGGCCTCGTCGCACACGGCCACGTGCTTGGCGTTGGCGTCGGCATCCGAATACACGGCGACGGTTTTGACTCCAAGGCGCTTGGCCGTGGCCGCTACGCGGCAGGCGATCTCGCCGCGGTTGGCGATCAGGATCTTCTTAAACATGGCGGCCTCCCGCGGCGAGATCGCTTGCGCACGCTGCGCGCGCCACGCAATTTGCTGAAACACCCGCTACGCGGCTGTTTTCGCCACAGTTTGCAATCAGAATTTTTTTGAACATTACGCCACCTTGGCAGAACCAGAAAAGGAAGAGGAAAGGCGCCGCACCACGGCGCGCAGAAACTTGAACAGCACGACCAGCAACAGCACCGACACGGCCACCATCACCACCAGCGCAATACCGAACGCCACGGGATGCTGCGTGGCCAGCCACACGATGGCTACCACCAGGCCGTCTTCAAAGAACGACATGCCCCAGTTGGAAAAAGGCTCTGGCGAGGTGTTGATCGCCGCGCGCGTGGTCATCTTGGTGGCCAGAGCCGTGGCCGACAGCGAACCGCCCAGCAGTCCCGCCACGACGGCCATGGTGGCGTTGTCGGCGCCAAAGACGCCTGCAGCCAGCAAGGCGCCTGCAGGGACTCGGATGATGGTGTGCGCCGCGTCCCAGGCGCTGTCCAGCCAGGGCACCTTGTCGGCAAAAAACTCCACCAGCAGCAGCGAGCCGCTGACCATCAGCACCATGGGGTGCTGCAGGATCGCAAGGCCCGGTGGCAGCGGCATCCAGCCCAGCACGCCCAGCATGCCGACCAGGAACACCACGGCATACAGCCGGAACCCGCTGGCCCAGCCCAGCGCTGCCGCCAAGGCCAAAAGGCTGGGCATGTCGAGTTTCGCGGTGGCCGTGGCCGCCACGTCGCCCACCGCACGCGCCGTGCCGCCGTCCACATGCAGCCCCAGCGTGTGCAGCCACTGCACGATGTTGAACCAGAAGGTGTCCATATCAATCCTCCACTACGCCCGGCCTTGCCAGCGGCCTGCGAGACCGCCACGGCTGCATGCCAGAGATGCCGAACAAGGGCCGCCCCGCAGCGAGGGCATCGTCCCCCTCCCGCGAAGCGAGAGAGGGGGACGGCGCGCAGCGACTCAGAGGGTGTTTCATATCAACCAGTGGGGTTTGCGCTTGTTCAAAAAGGACTGCACGCCTTCCTTGCCTTCATCGCTGGCGCGGATGTCGGCAATGCCGTGCACCGTGGCAGCGATCAGGTCCGCATTGATCTCGCGCTCGGCCACGTCTATCACCAGCTTCTTGCAGGCGCGCACGGCATGGGGGCTGGCGCTGGTCAGAGCCTTGAGCAGTTCATCCACCTTGGCGTCCAGCTGGTCGGCGGCCACCACCTCGTGCACAAAGCCGATGCGCAACGCCTCGGCTGCGCCAAAACGCTCGGCTGTGAGGAAGTAACGGTGTGCGGCGCGTGCGCCCATGGCGCGGATCACATAGGGGCTGATGGTGGCGGGGATGAGCCCCAGCTTCACCTCGCTCAGGCAAAAGCCTGCGGTATCCACCGCCACGGCCATGTCGCACGCGGCCACCAGGCCCATGCCGCCGGCGTACACATCGCCCTGCACGCGGGCGATGGTTGGCTTGCGGCATTCGTAGATCACGCGCAGCATCTCGGCCAGCTTGCCGGCGTCCTGCAGGTTTTCATCGCGCGTGTAGTCCGCCATGCGGCGCATCCAGTTGAGGTTGGCGCCTGCGCAAAACGCGGGGCCCTCCGCGGCCAGCACCACGGCGCGCACATCGGCGCGGCTGCCCACCTCGGTAAACGCGGCCGTGATCTCAGCAATGACTTCGTCGCTGAAGGCGTTGCGAATCTCAGGCTGGGTCAGGGTGATGCGCGCCACCGCGCCTTCGTAGCTGATTTGCAGGTTGTTGCTCATGGGTTGGGTGCGGCCTGTTCGGCCCGCAAAAAGTAGACAAGGTCGAGCACCGGGCCGTCGTGGCCCAATGCAGTAAGGGCCGCCGTGATCTGCCCCCGATGGTGGGTGCCGTGGTTGAACACATGCGCCAGCGTGGCCGCAAAGGGCAGCGATACCGCCTCGCCCTTCGTGGTGGTGTAGGACAGGTCCTGGTCCCAACGCTCGGCGGGCCATGCAGCCACCAGCGGCTCCCAGCGGGTTGCGCCCTTGCGCAGGCGCTTCGCCAGTTGCTGCCGGTCAGGCTCGGCCTCGGCGTCCAGCGCCAGGCTGGGTGAACGGCCTACGTCAAACCGCACAAACCACAGCAGGTGCTCACCCACCAGCAGGTGGTTGAGCGTGCCGTGGATGCTTTTGAAGAACAGGCCCATATCGCGGCGATAGTCGTCGTCGGGCACTGCGTCCACCGCATCGAGCAGGCGGACCGTGGACCACTGGTTGTAGCGGGCAAGCAGTCCAAAGTGTTGCGTGGCGTTCATGGTGCGCCTCCGTTACCCAGCACCCGGCGCCAGAAAGCTTGCAGGGCAGCCAGCGATTGCTCACGCGCCTTCGGGTTGCCGCCCTGGTGCACGCCTTGGGTCGATGTTCCGTTGGGCACATCGCCGCGCAGGCGCACGGGCGCGGTGCCGTCAAAGCCGTGGTAGCTGCCCTCGTACACGTGCACGGTCACCTCGCCGGCTGCGCTGGACTTGAGCGTTTCGGCCCAGTCGACGCAGGGCTGCGCGGGCGTCCAGTCATCCAGCGCGCCCAGCTGCATGAGCAGCGGCACGTGGTCCACCACCGCCTTGCGCTTAAGCAAAGGAGCGCAGCCGGGGTAGAACACCGCTGCGCCCGCCAGCGGCGGTTCACCCGCCTGCGGCTTCGTGCGCCGCTGCTCCAGCAGGTGGAGCGTGGTGGTGCCGCCGTTAGACCAGCCCAGCACCCCGATGCGCTGCGCATCCACACCTGGCTGCGCCGCGAGCCACAACAGGGCTGCGCGCGCGTCCTGCACGCGGTCGGTCACGCCCACGCTGCGGTCGCTGTAACGGGTCTGGCATACATCTCGCAGCCCGCGCGAGCCAAAGCTGTCGGGCATGAGCACGGCATAGCCCGCGGCGTGCAGGCTGTCGGCCGTTTCGCGGTAGCGCGATGACAGGGTGCCGCCTTTGGCATACAGGCCACCGCAACCATGCAAGGCCAGCACGGCGGGCCGGGCCGGCTGCCCAGGCTGCGCTGCAGCAGGCTGCCAATGGGCGCGCAGCACCGTGCCCGACGGCAAGGGCAATTCCACCTGCTGCATGGCTTGCGCCGCATGCCCCCACGCACCACACAGCGCTGCAGCAGCGCACAGCAGCAGGCGCGGCAGGCGCCGAGATGGGTGAAAGCGGGCAAGGCGGTGCATGGCAGCGGGCTCAGGCCATCACATGCGGAACAGGCCGAATTTGGTGTCTTCAATCGGCGCGTTGCGCGTGGCGGCCAAGCCCAGTGCCAGCACGCGGCGCGTGTCGGCGGGGTCGATCACGCCGTCGTCCCACAGGCGGGCGGTGGCGTAGTAGGGGTGGCCCTGGTCTTCGTACTGCCGGCGAATGGGGGCCTTGAAGGCTTCTTCCTCTTCCATGCTCCACTGCCCGCCCTTGGCCTCGATGCCGTCTCGCTTGACGGTGGCGAGCACGCCAGCAGCCTGCTCGCCGCCCATCACGCTGATGCGCGCGTTGGGCCACATCCACAGGAAGCGGGGGCTGTACGCGCGGCCGCACATGCCGTAGTTGCCCGCGCCAAAGCTGCCGCCGATGATGATGGTGAACTTGGGCACACTCGCCGTGGCCACGGCCGTGACCATCTTGGCGCCGTTGCGGGCAATGCCCTCGTTCTCGTACTTGCGGCCCACCATGAAGCCGGTGATGTTTTGCAAAAACACCAGCGGGATCTTGCGCTGGCAGCACAGCTCGATGAAGTGCGCACCCTTCAGGGCCGACTCGCTGAACAGAATGCCGTTGTTGGCGATGATGCCGACCATCATCCCTTCGATGCGCGCAAAGCCCGTGACCAGCGTGGTGCCGTAGCGGGCCTTGAACTCGTCGAACTCGCTGCCATCGACGATGCGGGCAATGATCTCGCGCACATCGAAGGGCTTGCGCGTATCCACGGGGATCACGCCGTAGAGCTCTTCTGCTGCAAATTTAGGAGCTACTGGCGCTTGATCAGCAAGCGCTGCAACCTTGTTTTTATTCAAATTGCGCACCGCATTGCGTGCCAGCTGCAGGGCGTGCATGTCGTTTTGCGCCAGGTGGTCGGCCACGCCCGACAGGCGCGTGTGCACGTCGCCACCGCCCAGGTCTTCGGCCGTAACCACCTCGCCCGTGGCAGCCTTGACCAATGGCGGGCCGCCCAGAAAGATGGTGCCCTGGTTCTTGACGATGATGGATTCGTCGCTCATCGCAGGCACATACGCGCCCCCCGCCGTGCAGCTGCCCATCACCACCGCGATCTGGCTGATGCCCATGGCGCTCATGTTGGCCTGGTTGAAGAAGATGCGGCCGAAGTGGTCGCGGTCCGGGAAGACCTCATCCTGGTTGGGCAGGTTGGCCCCGCCCGAGTCCACCAGGTAGATGCAGGGCAGGTGGTTTTGCTGCGCCACTTCCTGCGCGCGCAGGTGCTTCTTGACAGTGAGAGGGTAATAGGTGCCGCCCTTCACGGTGGCGTCGTTGCACACGATCATGCAGTCCACGCCGCTCACGCGGCCAATGCCCGCGATGAGCCCCGCACTGGGTGCGTCGTTGTTGTACATGTTCAGCGCGGCCAGCGGGGCGAGTTCGAGGAACGGCGTACCGGGGTCCAGCAGCATCTGCACGCGCTCGCGCGGCAGCAGCTTGCCACGGGCGGTGTGCTTGGCGCGGGCGGCTTCACCGCCGCCCTGGGCCACCTTGTCGAGCTGGGCGCGCAGGTCATCCACCAGCGTACGCATGGCGGCGGCATTGGCCAGAAAGTCCGCCGAGCGGGCGTTGAGTTGGGTGTCGAGAATGGTCATACGGTGTGGCTCGTTCAAGCAGTCTTTTGTTCTTCCAGGCCCAGCAGATCCTTCATCTCGTCGCGGATCTTGAACTTCTGGATCTTGCCCGTCACCGTCATCGGAAAGCTGGTGACAAAGCGGATGTAGCGGGGCACCTTGTAGTGCGCGATCTGGCCCTTGCAGAAGGCGCGGATGTCGTCTTCGGTGGGCTTCGTGCCGGGCTTGGCGATGATCCAGGCGCAGAGTTCTTCGCCATATTTCTGGTCGGGCACGCCTACCACCTGCACGTCCTGCACCTGGGGGTGGCGGTACAAAAACTCTTCAATCTCGCGCGGGTAGATGTTCTCGCCGCCCCGGATCACCATGTCCTTGATGCGGCCGACGATGTTCACGTAGCCCTCGGCGTCCATGGTGGCCAGATCGCCGGTGTGCATCCAACCATCGGCGTCGATGGCCTCATGCGTTTTGGCGGGGTCTTTCCAATAACCGTGCATCACCGAATAACCCTTGGTGCAGAACTCGCCGCGCTGGCCACGGGGCACCACGGCGCCCGTTTCAGGGTCCACGATCTTGATCTCCAGGTGCGGCTGCACCAAGCCCACAGTGGATACACGCTTGTCCAGCGGCGTGTCGGTGCTGCTCTGGCAGCTCACGGGGCTGGTCTCGGTCATGCCGTAGGCAATGGTGATCTCGCGCAGGTTCATCTGTTCCACCACGCGCTTCATCACCTCGGTGGGGCAAGGCGATCCGGCCATGATGCCGGTGCGCAGCGTACTGAGGTTGAACTCGGCAAAGCGCGGGTGGTCCAGCTCGGCAATGAACATGGTGGGCACGCCGTGCAGGCCGGTGCAGCGCTCGTCCTGCACCGTCTGCAACACCGTCAGCGGGTCAAACCCATCATTGGGGTACACGATGGCAGCGCCGTGCGTGAGGCAGGCCAGGTTGCCCAGCACCATGCCAAAGCAGTGGTACAGCGGCACGGGAATGCACAGCCGGTCTTCGGGCGTGAGCTTCATGCACTCGCCAATGAAGAAGCCGTTGTTCAGGATGTTGCGGTGCGTGAGCGTGGCCCCCTTGGGGAAGCCCGTGGTGCCGCTGGTGAACTGGATGTTGATGGGGTCGGTGGCCTTCAGGCCTGCGGCCACCTGCGCCAGGCGCGGGTCGGCCGCGTTGCCGCGCGCGATCAGGTCGGTAAACCGCATCAGGCCGGGTTCGTCGTCGCCCTGCCCGGCTACGTCTGAGCCGGCCGCACCTGAGCCGGCCGCACCTGAGCCGGCCGCATCGATCCACACCACCGTGTTCAGGTGCGGAAGCTGTTGGGCTCCGAGTTGGCCGGGTGTGCCGTGCGCCCACTCAGGTGCCAGCTCGCGCAGCATGCCCAGGTAGTCGCTGGTCTTGAAGCGCGCCATAGTCACCAGCAGCTTGCAGCCCACCTTGTTCAGGGCGTACTCCACCTCGGCCGTGCGGTAGGCCGGGTTGATGTTGACCAGCACCAGGCCCACCTGCGCGGTGGCCAGCTGCATCAGCACCCATTCGGCATTGTTGTGCGACCAGATGCCCACCCGATCGCCGGGAGTGAGCCCCATGCCCAGCAGCGCGCTGGCGAGGCGGTGGGCTTCGGTCTGCAACTGGGCGTAGGTGTGGCGGCGTCCCTGGTGCACGCTGACCAGCGCCTCGCGGTCGGGCTGGCGGGCCACCATGTCGGCAAAAAAGGCGCCAATGGTCTGCTCGATCAGGGGAACATCGGTGGCGCCACGGGCGTAGCTGTCTGCCAGCGGTGCGGTGTTCGTTGCGGCTGCAGTTGTCACGGGTTTGTCTCCTCGGTCATCCGGCCAGCGCAGGCACAAGGCGCACCGCGGGCAATTCAGAAGCTTTGGCAAGCATAGAAGCCCACACCCCAGCCAGGTTGCCACAATGGTTGCAAATCGTGCCACGGCTGGCACACTCTGTGGCGTGAAACCCCCTGCCCCACCCGCCCACCGCTTGCCCGCCCCCGCCACAGCACCTGCTGCCACACCCATCGCCTTCGTGCGTGCCATTGTTCTGGCCTATGAACGGCGTGGCATGAGCCCCAAACGCGCACTGGCCCAGGCACAGATTGCGCCGCAGCTGCTGCAAGACGACAGCGCGCGCATCACCGCGTGGCAGATGGAACAGATCTCCGACGCCGCCATGCAGGAACTGGACGACGAAGCCCTGGGCTGGTTCAGCCGCCGCCTGCCCTGGGGCAGCTACGGCATGCTGGCGCGCGCCAGCATCAGCTCGCCCACCTTGCAAGTGGCCCTGGCACGCTGGTGCCGCCACCATGGGTTGCTGGCAGACGACATTGCCCTGCACCTCACCACCCAGGGCGACACCGCCACCCTGGCCATCACCGAGGGCCGTGACCTGGGCGCGCTGCGCGAGTTCTGCCTGGTGTCGGTGCTGCGCAATGCCCACGGCCTGGCCTGCTGGATGGTGGACTCGCGCATTCCGCTCATTGCCGCCGAATTTGCCTTTGATGCGCCCCCGCACGCCGATGCCTACGCCGTGCTGTTCCGCGGCCCGTCTACCTTTGGCGCACCGCGCACCGCTATCCATTTTGACGCCCGCTACCTGCACCTGCCCCTGCGCCGCGACGAGGCGGCCCTGCGCCAGATGCTGCAGCACGCCCTGCCCCTGACAGTGCTGCAGTACCGCCGCGACCGCCTGCTGGTGCAGCGCGTGCGCCAGTTGCTGGCCGTGCCCCTGCCAGGGCAGCCGGCCCACGCCTTGCCGCAGCACAGCGCCGAATCGCTGGCCGCGCTGCTGCATGTGTCGCCCCGCACCCTGCACCGGCAACTGAAGGAAGAAGGCGCCACGCTGCAGGGGTTGAAAGACGAGGTGCGCCGCACCCGCGCGGTGGAGCTGCTGCACCGCACGCAGCGCCCCATCAAGCAAGTGTCCGAGGCGGCGGGGTTTGAGAACGAGAAGAGCTTTATCCGGGCGTTTCGGGGGTGGACGGGGCGGTCGCCGGCGGAGTTTCGGCGCTTGGGAGGGGGGTAGCGCCCGGACGGTTGAACAGGCTTCACCCTGGGTGTAGGGCAAAAATGGCGCGCACTCAGCCCATGGCCTACAGCGCCCAGCGGCGGCTGTGGCGAAGATGCAGCACCCCCCCACCGAAAGCCGCCCATGACCCAACCTCTGTCCCGCGAGGGCCAACCCGTTCCACCGGTCCGGTTCCGTTACCGCGCCGATGGCGACTGGAAGGAAACCGACACCGACCAGCTCTTCAAAGGCCGCACGGTGGCCGTTTTTTAGCTGCCGGGGGCGTTCACGCCCACCTGCTCCAGCACCCACCTGCCCCGCTTTAATGAACTGGCGCCTGCGTTTCGCGAAAACGGGGTGGACGAGATCGTCTGCGTCGCCGTGAACGACCCCTTTGTCATGGAGGAGTGGGCCAGGAGCCAGGAATGCAACGACGTCTTTCTGCTGCCGGACGGCAACGGCATGTTCACCAGGCAGATGGGCATGCTGGTGGACAAGAGCGACCTGAATTTCGGCCAGCGGTCTTGGCGTTACTCGATGCTGGTCAGGGATGGGGTGGTCGAGAAGATGTTCATCGAACCCGACGAGCCTGGCGATCCGTTCGAGGTATCGGATGCCGACACGCTGCTGCACTACGTCAACAAGGACGCAAAGCTGCCTGACCAGGTGGCGCTGCTCACGCGCCAAGGCTGCACTTTCTGCGCTGAGGCGAAAAGGGCGCTGGACGATGCCGGGATCACCTTTGCCGAGGTGGACCTGCCCCACACCACCCGCACTCGCGCGTTGGGTGCCATCGCTGGCGCTCGCACGGTTCCGCAGCTTTTCGTCAATGGCACGTTGATCGGCGGCGGCGAGGCCCTGCAGGACTGGGTGCGTGGCCAAGCACCGCGCTGAGCCACAGCCGCGGGCGCGGCAAAACGCCAATCGGCGCTGCGTTGTGCGACCGGATGCGAACCGCATCGGGTGGCAAGCGCTCTAGACTCTGGCGACATCCTCATCAGCCTGACCAGTCCATGCTCCACCTCCACCACTGCATCAGCGCCCGCTCCTTCCGCCCCCTGTGGATGCTCGAAGAACTGCAGTTGCCCTACCAGCTTCACATGCTCCCCTTCCCGCCGCGCGCCAAGGCCCGGTGGTTTCTGGACGAGAACCCGCTGGGCACGGTGCCGCTGCTGGTGCAGGGCAAAGCACCGAACGAGGTGCGCATGACCGAATCCGCAGCGATGTGCCAGTACCTGGCCGCCACGCACCCCGATGCGGGGCTGGATGTGGCGCCCACGCACCCGGCATATGGCGCTTACCTGAACTGGCTGCACATGAGCGACGCCACGCTCACCTTTCCGCAGACGCTGGTGCTGCGCTATGGCCGCTTTGAGCCCGCAGAGCGCCAGCAGCCGCAGGTGGCGGCGGACTACAGCCGCTGGTTTCTGGCACGGCTGCGCGCGGTGGAAACTGAAATGACCCACGGGCACAGCGAGTACCTGTGCGCGGGCAGGTTCACTGCGGCGGATGTGGCGGTGGGGTACGCGCTGCTGTTGGCGCAGCACCTGGGGCTGAACGAACAGTTTGGCCCAGCCACGCAGGCCTACTGGCAGCGACTGCAGGAGCGGCCCGCCTACCAGCGGGCGATGACGGCACAGGTACGGGCTGCCGGTGAACAGGGCGTGCCCTCGACGCCCGCGCCCGATACGCAACCCTGAGCTTTTCGCGCCTGCAGAGCATTGACCAGCCCAACGCGGCTGCTCATGCCCTGCAGTGGCAGCGCTTTGACAAATTCATCGCTTACCAACGTGCCCGAGTAATGCCTAGTGGGGCGGCAGGAGAACAGGGGGCCCAGCACTGCCGCTGAAGCCATAGCACGTGCCACCGAGCAATGCATTTGCACCCCATCCTCTGGTTTGATCCGCAAAAAAGGGTGCCCGCAGGCACCCTTTTTTTCAGGCATCAGCGCGACGCTGATTTAGCGGCCGTCGCGATCCGAATCGCCGGGGATGGCGCGCTCCGCCGCGTTGCTCACACGGTGCCACGCATCGCGCGAGGCATGACGGGCGTTGTCCCACTCCAGCGAGGAGCGACCGCGGGCGGTGCCCCATTCACGGCTCAGTTCGGGCTCAACGTCCTCAAACGAACGGTTGGGGTAGCGCGCATACGAGTCCATGCCGTAGCGATAGGCGGGCTGGTATTCGTCATAACTCGTGCCCGCAGTGGCGTAAGGTCGGGACGCATAGTTCTCGCGCCAATAGGTGTCTTCGGCCTCGGGGTCTGCCTTCATGTTGCGGCCCATCACCGCGCCGGCCACCGCGCCGACTGCAGCACCCACGGCCGCGCCCACAGGCCCCGTCAACCCTCCAGCCAGTGCGCCGGCTGTGGCACCGCCCGCCACACCCCCCATGGCTCCGCCAAGCACAGCACCCGTGCCCGTCTTCGTTTCTGGGTCCCCGCTGCGATGGGTGGGGCTCATAGCATCGTTGCGATCGCTCATGATGGTTCCTTTCGTGATTGCCGGGCACTGTTCCCTCAAGGGGCGCCGTGTCGGCGGGTTGGAAAAGTCCCACCGTAATGCAGTAGCGCAGGCCAAGGCCGCTGCAACCAGCCCGAATGCATGCAGGCGCACACCTACATACGGCGGCGCCCCATGCGCTGTGCGGTGCGGCCTGCTGGCGACCGACGCGCCAAGGGCCCCTAGCGCTCAGCGCTCAGCGCTCAGCGCTCAGCGCTCAGCGCTCAGCGCTCAGCAGCCAAGCAACGCAGGCAGCTCGGCCATGCTGCCAAACACGTACTCTGCTCCCGCCGCGCGTAAGGCGTCGCCATCATCGAACGGCGCGTAGGCAAACACGGTGGCACCTGCGGCCACGCCGGCCGTCACGCCGGTGACGGTGTCTTCCACCACGGCGCAGCGGGCGGGGTGCGCTTGCAGGGCGGCGGCAGCGGCCAGGTACACGTCGGGTGCGGGTTTGGTCGCTGGCATTTCGTGGCCGCTGAAAATGCGGCCGTCAAAGAATGGGGCCAAGCCCACTTTGGCCAGCTGCATCTCGACCTTGAGCCGGTCGGCCCCGGAGGCACAGGCGATGCGCCCGCCGTGGTGTGCGTGCACGCGCTCGATGGTGGCGTGGATGTGCTCGATGGCGGTGAGGCGGGCCTCCAGCTCGGCATTGCGCCGGGCATAGAAGGCAGCCATCCAGGCGTCGGTCAGCGGCTGGCCGGTGTGCGCTTCGATGCGGGCAGCCTCGCTGCGCACGGTTTTGCCGATAAAGATGTCCATGCAGTCTTGCGCACTGATGGGCCAGCCGGCTTCGTTGAGCATGGCGCACAGCACGCCGTTGGTAATGGGTTCGCTGTCGACCAGCACGCCGTCGCAGTCAAACAGGATTGCTTCAAATTTCATAGCTACTAGCGCTTATCCAGCGGGCGCTGGAGGCATATTTATTAAGAATTGCAGCGGCACAGAGGTGCCGGGATCAGGGTGTGGGGGCCAGGTCGCCGTCCAGGTAGTACCAGCGTCCATCCTCGCGCACGAAGCGGCTGCGTTCGTGCAGCCGCACGGCGCGGCCCCCAGAGCGGTGTCGGGCGACGAATTCCACTTCGGCGCGGTCGGCACCGTGCACCCAATGGCCGCGCACCTGCAGGCCCAGCCACTGGGCGGCGGGGTCAAAGTCCAGCGCGGGCGGACGGTGGCTGGCGTGCCAGGTGGCGAGCAGGTAGTCGGCCCGCTCACGCACAAAGGCGGTATAGCGCGAGCGCATGAGGCACTCGGCATCGGGCGCCGGCTGGGTGTCCCAGTGGTCCAGAAAGCGGCCGCAGCAATCGGCGTAAGGCACGGCCTTGGCCTTGGCGCCCGCGCCCTGCTGGCGGCCGCAAGGGCACGCGGTGGGCGTTGCGGATGAAGGACCTG
The DNA here is from genome assembly GCA_002377855.1 of Acidovorax delafieldii. GTDB lineage: Bacteria > Pseudomonadota > Gammaproteobacteria > Burkholderiales > Burkholderiaceae_C > Acidovorax > Acidovorax delafieldii_A. Next base: position 73,767 of record DFQQ01000041.1, read on the forward strand.
GCTTGCGGCTCACCGAAGCGCCCCGAACACGCGCTGAAGGATGGCGCTGCCCGCACCTGCGGGGTTCTGGCGAATCTTGCGCTCCTCCTCGCCGATCATGAAGAAAAGGCCATCGAGCGTCTTGCCCGTGACGTAGGCGGCGAGGTTGGCTTCTTCGGGCTTGAGCAGTCCAAAGCTGGCAGCTTTGCCGGCAAAGGCGTTGTACTTCTGGGTCAGGCCGACTTTCTCGGTCGCCTGGTTCACGACCGGCAAAAAACGCTCGGCCAGCGGCGCGCGCGTCCTGGTCACAAAGAACTGCGTGACGGAGGTGTCCCCACCGGTGAGGATGTTCTTGGCGTCCGTCACGCTCATGGACTGCACGGCTTGGATCAGCAAGTCCTTGCCCAATGGCACGGCCGCCTCGGCTGCACGGTTGATGGACGTGACCAGCTCATCAATGCGCCGGCCCTGGCCCATGGACTTCATGACCTTGGCGGCGTCCTTGAGGTAACCGGGCAGTTCGATGCGCACCTGGGGGTTGCCCAGAAAACCATCGGTGCGGCCCAGCAGCGCAATGGCGGCCTGCGCCCCCTGGGCCAGGGCGGCCTTCACGCCCTTGGACGCGTCGGCATTGGAGAGGTCGCCCAGCGACAGCGCCCAGGCGTGCTGATAAGTGACGTGCAACAGCGCCCCGACGAGGCTGGTTTGGTGGAATTGGCGGCGTTGCATGGCGACTCTTTCGGTGACAGTGGCCCCGACACAAAACAGGTACGGAGCTTTAGTTGCACATGATTTTCACAGACCCAAGAGCACTTGAACTGAAGCTATTGGTCCAAGAAGAGATTCATAGAGGTGCAGGCTACCGGTTTTTGAAGCAGGCCGGCACAGTTCAACCATGTGCGAATACGCCTGGGCGACCCGAACGACCCCGCCAGTTTTACCAGTCCCTGAAAGTACCGATTTCCAGCCAATGAGGCTTGGCCCGAGGCGATATCTGGCGGGTAAAGAGGTACTCCCAAGAGCAACTGCCACGACAGGCCCATGTGACGCTGGACTTGGATGTGTAGCGAATCAAGGGCAGGCATGTCGCGCCCGGAAAACCCTCATGGAGCAATTCAACTGCCAATGCTGTGATGAATGCCTCAACAAGGGCTGGCTTCAATCCTTGACCGAGTCGAACGAGACCTTTACCGTTTGATGGTTGACGACCACGCAGTTGGAACGCTCAGGTCTACTCGACGGATTACACAGCCCGCATTCGCCACCAGAAGTCCAAGACCACAGTGCCCCCACGACATCAGTCGAGAGCGCGCAGCCTGAGCGCTGCAGCCAACCCTTTGGACTCAGGACAAACATTCGCGCTTCGAAGTACAATTTTTAACAATTAAAGAATCGAAATTACACCAGCATCACAACCGGGGAGAGAGAACCCACCTACTGAAACCGCCAAGCCACTGTAAAGAAATTATTTATTACGAAAAACCCAAATGAGCGTATCTACAATTCTTGCAAAATATAACGTTACCATTCCTTATGCCAGAGAATGGATCATGCAAAACGTTTCGACGCCCAGAAATATTTTCGATGTAGCAAAGGAATTTGGACTTAGCAATACAGATCTTGCTGAAATCGTAGGAGGGGGATTTTCAGCTTTTAATGTTAGAGAGTTTTTCTCGGCTAATGGAATCGAGTCTTCGCCACTCGATTCAGCACCCATTTCATTTCCTCAGCCGTCACGAAGCGTACCGAGAAATACTTCCATTATTGACCGTGACGCAGCCCAACAGCCTCAAATTAGAGATCTTTTAAAGTTCAACACCAATGAGGCAGGCGTATTGAGCTCTGAAGCGTTGGCACGCGAGGTGATTTCGCGGGTGGGCATTGATAAATATGTCGATACTTTTGGCCCGCAGCGCTACCTGGGAGCGCAGGACGGCGTTTTTTCATCCGCAGATTTGGGCGGCATCTCCTCCCTTAATGGGTCAACAACTACCAAAGCAACCATTGAAAATATTCAAGAATTGTTTTTTGGAACAGTTTTAGAAGGATTTAGCAAATTTGACAAGGCCGAATTTACGGCATTGAAACAATTTACCCGAGAAAATTATCGGGCAATGATCGTTCAAGGCAACGATCAAGTGACTAACATGTTTGAAGGAATGGTCTCGAATGCCCTCATTACACCAGCAGTCGAGGAGCACTTATCACTGGCAGATAAGCAGGCCTACGCCACAGCGGCCGGCGTCTATTATGTTCAGATCGTGGGTAGCTCACTTCCTACTGACAACATGAGCTTGGTCGACGGCGTCCTGTTCTCGCTATTGCCTTGGTAAAAGCAATTACGCCAGCGCGCGCTGGATGATGATCTTCTGAACGTCGCTCGTGCCTTCGTAGATCTGGCATACGCGCACGTCGCGGTAGATGCGCTCGACCGGAAAGTCATTCACCACACCGTAACCGCCCAGCGTCTGGATGGCGGCGCTGCACACCTGCTCGGCCATCTCGCTGGCAAACAGCTTGGCCATGGCGGCTTCCTTCAGGCAGGGCTTGCCAGCGTCGCGCAGCGCGGCAGCGTGCCAGATGAGCTGGCGCGCGGCCTCGATCTGCGTGGCGCAGTCGGCCAGGCGAAAGCCCACCGCCTGGTGGTTGAAGATGGCGGTGCCGAAGCTCTGGCGCTCCTTCGAATAGGCCAGCGCCGCGTCGAACGCGCTGCGCGCCATGCCCACGCTTTGGGCGGCGATGCCGATGCGCCCGCCTTCGAGCGCGCCCAGCGCGATCTTGTAGCCTTCGCCTTCCGCGCCAATCAGGTTCTCGGCCGGGATGCGGCAGTTGTCAAAGTTGATCTGCGCCGTGTCGCTGCTGTGCTGGCCCAGTTTGTCTTCCAGGCGCGCCACCACGTAGCCGGGGTTGCTGGTGGGCACGAGGAAGGCGCTCATGCCCTTCTTGCCCGCTCCTTTGTCGGTCACAGCGATGACGATGGCCACATGGCCGTTCTTGCCGCTGGTGATGAACTGCTTGACTCCGTTGATGACGTATTCGTCGCCCTGCTTCACGGCCGTGGTGCGCAGCGCAGACGCATCGGAGCCCACATGCGGCTCGGTCAGGCAGAACGCGCCTAGCATCTCGCCGCGCGCCAGGGGCGTGAGCCAGTCGCGCTTTTGCTGCGCGTTGCCATAGCGCAGCAAGATGGCGTTGACGGGGCAGTTGGTCACGCTGATGGCGGTGCTGGTGCCGCCGTCGCCTGCAGCAATCTCTTCGAGCACCAGCGCCAGCGTCACGTAATCCAGGTTCGCGCCGCCAAACTCTTCAGGCACGCAAATGCCATAGGCCCCCAGTGCGGCCAGGCCCTGGTGAGCCTCTTTGGGGAAGTGGTGCTCCTTGTCCCAGCGCGCGGCGTTCGGCCACAGCTCGGTCTGGGCGAAGTCGCGCACCGCGTCGCGGATCATTTCCTGGTCTTGGGTCAGCAGCATGGGTTGTCTCCAGAGTTGTTGTTCAGAAATTCGGTGGGCTCACTGGCTTGCGGCCTACCAGTGAGCAGCGCGGCGGCCATCGTGGTGCAGCAGGCGGCCCTTGTCGGCCGGGGTGACGCTGGCCAGGGTATTGCGCAGGCCGCGCACGCTCTCTTCCACCGTGAGCGGCGCGGTGCCGCCGCCCATGTCGGTCTGCACCCAGCCGGGGTCGATGGTGACCAGCGTGGCGCCGGGATAGCTGTGCTGCGCCGCCGCCACGGCCATGTTCAGCGCGGCCTTGCTGGTGCGGTACAGCCACGAATCGCTGCCCGGAACGCTGCCGATTTGCGACATGGACGACGACAGGAAGGCGAACACGCCACCGGCATCGGCTACCAGCGGCGCCACCTGCGGAATGGCCTGCATGGCGCCCAGCACGTTGGTGTACATGACGGCGTCAAAGTCTTGCTGCGTGGGGGGCGTCAGGGCGTTGGGGCGGCGGATGATGCCTGCCACGTACAGCGCCAGGTCGAGCTTTTCACCATCGAGTTGCCAGGCCAGGCCGCTGATGCTGGCGGGGTTGGCCACATCCACGGTAAGCACATCGGCACCCAGGGCCTGCACGCGTTCGCGCCCGACGTCGTCGCGCACCGTAGCGATCACGCGGCGGCCGGCCTCGGTGTACTGGCGCACCAGTTCCAGTCCAATGCCGCGGGATGCACCAATGATGAGGATGGATTTCATGGTAAAAAATGGAAGTCAAATTGGCCTGCAGCGCATACCAATCGGGCGCTGATAGCTATCAAAAATGAGCAATCCCAACAAAGCGTTCACGCTGGTCTTTGCTCCTGCTCCAGCTGGGCGCGGTAGCGCTGCATCATGGCGGCGTGCGTTTCGGGCTCGGTGGCCAGGCCCATCTGGTCGTGGATCATCTGGTTCATGGATGGCAGCACGCTGCGGTCCACCTGCGCATCGGCCTGCCACAGGCGCGAGCGCATGAACGCCTTGGAGCAGTGCAAGTACGCCTCGGCCACCCGCACCTCGATGACCAGCCTGGGCCGCTGGCGCTCGGCGGCGAAGAGGTCGGTGAACGCGGCTTCATCGCGAAGGCGGGCGGTGCCATTCACTCGCAGGGTTTCATCCACGCCAGGAGTCATGAACAGCAGACCAATGCGCGGGTCGGCCAGCAAGTTGGTGAGGGTGTCGAGCCGGTTGTTGCCGCCCGCATCGGGCAGCAGCAGGGTGTGGGCATCGGGCGCCTTGATGAAGCCCGGCGCGCCGCCACGCGGAGATGCGTCCAGCAGCGCCCCACCCTGCGCTGCCGACCCCGCTCCGGCAGAGGCCACCACGCAAAACGGAGACAGGGCAATGAAGCGCTGGCAGTGCACATCCAGCCCGGGCTGTTGCTTGCGCAGTGCCCGCTCGGCGGGTTCGGCGTATATGCTGCGCAGCTGTTGCAGGGTTTCAATCATGGGCAATCCGGCACAAGGAGAAGGGTGTCGGCGGGCAGGGCCCCGCCGGTGCATCAACAGATCAGGAAAGGTAGCCCGCGTACTCAAAGTAGCCTGACCACGCGGGGTCGAATCCCACCTTCAACTCCAGCGAGGCGGCCTCCTCGCGCAGCAGCAAGGGCGCCAGGGTTTGCTTGGCCAGTTGCTCGTCGCTCACGTAGTACAGGGCCTGGCGGCGGCCTGCACGCATCAGCGTCATGGCCAAAATGCCCAGTTGCGACATCTGCAGCAGCGTTGCGGCCTGGTCGTGCAGGTCTTGCACTGCAGTGAGGGTGTTGCCGTCGGGCACGGCCAGGTCGAGCGTCAGGGCATACGCCAGATCGGCCCGCATGGCCACGGCGTTGGCGCTGGTGTTAATCATCACCACGCCGGTTTCCTGTTCACCATCGCTGCCCTCGTCTTCGTCGTCCTCGACCTCGTTGCCCTCTTCGTCCACCGCGCAGTTGAACTGCAACTCCAGGCCATCCCAGCTGGGCTCGCCCTGCGGGAAGTGGCCGGTGCGGCCCAGGGTGTGCACCCAGTAGGCGTCAAACACGGGCTGGATCTGGCTCAAGGGCGTCCAGGTCACGTCCTGGTCATAGTCCTCGCCCACAAAGTCGACAGCGCCTACCTTGACGGCAAAGTCATACTCGCCCAGCACATGGTCGATCATGATGAACGTCATGTGGCGTGCGTGGTCTTCAAAGTCGTGCGGAATGTGCCGCACAAACCGCAGCTCCAGCGCCACCTGGCCGTTGTCTTGCTGCAGCGCCACGAGCACATCGTTGGTGGAGAGTTCGAACCCGTCCATGCCGATGGGAAATTCGGGCTGGGTGCTGCGTTCACGGAAAGCAGTCACCCGGTAATGCGCCAGTTGGGGCGCCGCAGCCGCGACCTGCGTGAGCAGCGGAAAGTTCTCGATGCGACCATGGGCGGTGACGATCAGCTCAACGGCCTCGTCGTCCGGCCCGCCCTGCATCTCCAGTGCCAGGCCTTCGACGTGCGGCGCCAGCAGTTCATTGGCCTTTTCTACACGCTCATGCAGCGGCAGCACCTGCAGAGCAGTTTCGGCCGCGGCAAATTCGCGCCAGAACGCGGCAATGGATGGGGTGGGATGCATGGGAATCCTGAGACGATGAAAAACCGTAGTATTTCAGAAGCGGCAACGCCCGCCCCGGCATGGGGTGGGCGTTGCCAGGGCAAGGGCAGGCCGTCAGACCAGCTCGATGGCCATGGCCGTGGCCTCGCCGCCGCCAATGCACAGCGTGGCCACGCCACGGCGCAGGCCGCGCGCCTTCAGGGCGTGGATCAGCGTGACGATGATGCGCGCGCCGCTCGCGCCGATGGGGTGCCCCAGGGCGCAGGCGCCGCCGTTGACGTTGACCTTGTCGTGCGGCAGGTTCAGCTCTTTCATCAGCGCCATGGGCACCACCGCAAAGGCTTCGTTGATTTCCCATAGCTGAACATCGCCCACTTGCCAGCCGGCCTTTGCCAGCACCTTGTGCGTGGCCCCGACGGGCGCGGTGGCAAACCATTCGGGCTCTTGCGCATGGGTGGCGTGGGCCACAATGCGGGCCACGGGCTGGCTGCCCAGCTGCTGGGCGGTGGACTGGCGCATGAGCACCAGCGCGGCGGCACCGTCATTGATGCTGGAACTGGATGCGGCGGTGATGGTGCCGTCCTTCTTGAAGGCGGGCTTGAGGGCGGCGATCTTCTCGAGCTTGACCTTGCCCGGACCTTCATCCACCGACACCACCACCTCGCCCGTACGGGTCTTGACGGTGACGGGCACGATCTCGGCTGCAAAAGCGCCGGATTCGGTGGCGGCCTTGGCGCGCTGCACGCTGGCGGTGGCAAAGGCGTCTTGCTGTTCGCGGGTGAACTCGTACTTGGCGGCGCAGTCCTCACCAAACGTGCCCATGGAGCGGCCGGGTTCATAGGCGTCTTCGAGGCCGTCGAGCATCATGTGGTCGAAGATGCGGTCATGCCCCAGGCGGTATCCGCCACGGCCTTTTTGCAGCAGGTAAGGGGCATTCGTCATGCTCTCCATGCCGCCGGCCACCATCACGTCGTGGGTGCCGGCCAGCAGCATGTCGTGGGCCATCATGGCGGCTTTCATGCCCGATCCGCACATTTTGCTGAGGGTGACGGCGCCCGCCTCTTTGGGCAACCCGCCCTTGAAGGCGGCCTGGCGTGCGGGCGCCTGGCCCTGCCCTGCCATCAGGCAGTTGCCAAACAGCACTTCGCCCACGGCGCTGGGCGCAATGCCGGCGCGCTCCACCGCAGCCTTGATGGCGGCGCCGCCCAGGTCATGGGCAGCCAGCGCTGAGAAATCGCCCTGCAGCGCGCCCATGGGCGTGCGTGCGGCACCGGTGATCACGATGGGGTCCTGAAGGGTTGCAGGCATGGAAAGGTCTCCTTGGTGTGAACAATGAAAAGAAAGGGACAAGGCCGCACAGGTGGGTCAGCGGCGTCATGCAGGCGCGTGCACAAAGCGCCGCTCCTGGTCGTAGGGAAACACGTCAAACACATGGCCCGCCTGGATCCGGGCTTTGTGGTCCTGCCAAAAGGCAGCGTCGAGCAAGTCTGCGTGGTGCTTCATGAATACGTCGCGCACCTGCGCATTGCCCAGCAGGAAGGGGCCGAAAGTTTCGGGAAACACATCGCGCGGGCCCACGGAATACCACACTTCTCCGCTCATCTCCTCTTCCTCGGTACGGGGTGCAGGCACACGGCGGAAGTTGCAGTCGGTGAGGTATTCGATCTCGTCGTAGTCGTAGAACACCACCTTGCCGTGGCGGGTGATGCCAAAGTTCTTCCAGAGCATGTCGCCGGGGAAGATGTTGGCGGCCACCAGGTCTTTGATGGCGTTGCCGTACTCCAGCACGCAGCGCTCAATTTGCTGGGATGCGCGCGGGTCGCTGGCCCCAGCGTCAAAGGCCTCTTGCAAATAGATGTTGAGCGGAATCATGCGCCGCTCGATGTACAGGTGCTTGATGATGACCTCGGTCTGCCCGTCGCCATCGCGGTCGCTGACCTCCATCTGGCTGGGGGCAAACTTTTCGATCTCGGCAATCAACTCGTCGCTGAAGCGGTCACGCGGGAAGGCAACCTCACTGTACTCCAGCGTATCGGCCATGCGCCCGACGCGGTCGTGCTGCTTGACCAGCAGGTACTTGCCCTTGACCTGCTCGCGCGTAGTGTCCTTCTGCGGCGGGTAGTAGTCCTTGATGAGCTTGAAGACATACGGAAAACTGGGCAGGTCAAACACCAGCATGACCATGCCCTTGATGCCCGGTGCAATGCGGAACTGGTCCGTAGAGTGGCGCAGGTGCTGTAGAAAGTCGCGGTAAAAAAGCGTTTTCCCCTGCTTGGCCAGCCCCAGCGCGTTGTAGATTTCGGCCCTGGGCTTGCGCGGCATGAGGCTGCGCAGGAACTGCACGTAGGCGCTGGGCACCTCCATGTCGACCATGAAGTACGCTCGCGCAAAGCTGAAGAGAATCTGCAAATCTTCTTCGCCAAACAGCGCGGCATCAATGGTCAGCTGGCCCTCATCGTCGTGGAGGATGGGCAGGGCAAACGGCACTTCGGTGAAACCGTTGATGATCTTGCCCACCGCGTACGCCCCCTTGTTGCGAAAGAACAGGCTGGTGAGCACCTGGATCTGGAAGTTGGCCCGCAGCTTGACCTGCGCCAGCCGTGTTTGCATGGCCGCCAGCACATGGCGGGTGTCGCGCTCCAGATGAGCAAACGCGCGCTGCAATTCGAAGTTCTCGACGATGGTGATCAGCGTCTGGTGCAACGTCTCGCGCGAGGGGTAATACGCACGGTAAGTGGGTTTGGCGGAGGGCTCGTCGCTTTCGATGTACTCGGTGCTGACCGCAGGCCGCACGAAGATGAAGTCATTCTGGAAGTGCGTGCGGTGCAGGATCTTGCAGGTGACCGAGTTGAAAAAGGTTTCGGCCAGTTCAGGCTGGTGGTGGTTGACGAGCAGCCCGATGTAATGGAGCTTGGCCTGGTGCCAGACTTCCATGGGCTGTGCGCCAGCGCCAAACTCTTTTTCGAGCCGGCGCACGCACTCTTTCACACGCAGGTCGTAGAACTCGATGCGCTCGCGCTGCGCACGTTGCTGCCCCAACCAGTCGGCAGTCTCAAAGCGGTGCTTGGCGCGAGCGGACTCGGTGCGGAACAGACGGTAGTGGCGGTTGAACCCATCCATCATCGCCTTGGCGATGGCATAGGCCTGAGGAGAGTCGAGCCGTTGGGGAAACATGAACGCAACGTGTGTACGGTTTGCCTGAATGCCCAACTTCGGCGGACGTCAGCCCCGCTGGGTGGCCGCCACCCCCGCAATGGCAGCGCGGTACAGCGAGTCCAGCCCTTCCGTGCTGTCCACCGTCATGTGCAAGTTGTTGATGAGGCCATCCTTGAGGCCGTAGCACCAACCGTGCAGAGTCACCTTCTGCCCACGGCCCCAGGCATCCAGCATCACGGTGGTCTGCGCGATGTTGACGACCTGCTCAATCGCATTGAGTTCGCACAGCACGTCGTGACGCCACTGGGGTGCCACGGAGGCGATCAATTCGCGGTGGCGGTCACGCACGTCGGTCACGTGGCGGATCCAGTTGTCCGCCAGGCCAACGCGAATACCCTCCAGCGCAGCCAGTACACCGCCGCAGCCGTAATGCCCTACGACCATCAAGTGCTCGACATGCAACTGGTCCACCGCGTACTGGATGGTGGACAGGCAGTTCAGGTCCGTGGGGACCACCACGTTGGCCACATTGCGGTGTACGAACACCTCGCCTGGCTCCAGCCCGGTGATCTGGTTGGCAGGCACACGGCTGTCAGAACACCCAACCCACATGTATCTGGGCTTTTGCTGGGCCAGCAAGCTGGTGAAGAAGCCCGGACGCTCCCGCTCCATCTGGGCCGCCCAGGCGCGGTTGTGTACAAACAGGTCGTCGATGGATGTGGGCATGGTGTCCTTGGTGTCGTTGGGATTGCTGTCAGCAGGTCTCGGCAAACAGTTCGCGGCCAATCAGCATGCGACGGATCTCGCTGGTGCCAGCGCCAATCTCATACAGCTTGGCATCGCGCCACAGGCGGCCCAGCGGGTACTCATTGATGTAGCCGTTACCACCGAAAATCTGCACGCCTTCGCCAGCCATCCAGGTCGCCTTTTCGGCGCACCAAAGGATGACGCTGGCGCAGTCCTTGCGAACCTGGCGAACGTGGTCGGTACCCAGCATGTCGAGGTTCTTGGCGACGGTGTACGCGAACGAGCGGCCCGCCTGCAGCACCGTATACATGTCTGCCACTTTGCCCTGGATGAGCTGAAACTCGCCAATGCTTTGCCCAAACTGCTTGCGGTCGTGAATATAGGGGATCACGTTGTCCATGACCGCCTGCATGATGCCCAATGGTCCACCGGTAAGTACAGCGCGCTCATAATCCAAGCCGCTCATCAGTACCTTGGCCCCTTGGTTCACGCCGCCCAAAACGTTCTCAGCGGGCACTTCTACGTTGTTGAACACGAGCTCGCCCGTGTGGCTGCCGCGCATGCCGAGCTTGTCGAGCTTTTGCGCAATGCCGAAGCCGGGCATGCCCTTTTCGATAAGAAAGGCAGTCACGCCACGTGCGCCCATCTCGGGCTCCGTCTTGGCATAGACCACCAAAGTTTCGGCATCTGGGCCGTTGGTGATCCACATCTTGCTGCCGTTGAGCAGGTAGTAGCCGCCTTTGTCCTCGGCCTTGAGCTTCATGCTGATGACATCGGAGCCAGCGCCAGGCTCGCTCATGGCCAATGCGCCCACATGCTCACCGCTGATGAGCTTGGGGAGGTACTTCTGCTTCTGAGCCTCAGTGCCGTTGCGGTTGATCTGGTTCACGCACAGGTTGCTATGGGCACCATAAGACAGGCCCACCGAAGCACTGGCGCGGGAGATCTCCTCCATTGCCACCATGTGCGCCAAGTAGCCCATGGCCGCACCGCCATATTGCTCGGGCACTGTAATGCCCAACACGCCTAAGTCGCCCATGCGGCGCCAGAGATCCATCGGGAACTGATCGGTGCGATCAATTTCTGCAGCGCGCGGCGCAATCTCCGATTGGGCGAACGCGCTTACCGCGTCGCGCAGGGCGTCAATGTCCTCGCCCAGTTGGAAGTTGAGGCCAGGAAGGGTTGATGAAAGGCTCATGGTTGTCTCCTTGTCAGATGAATTGGGGGTTAGTCTCGCAACTGATCGCGGCCAGTCACAGCCATCAAAGTGCAGCCCATGGTCGCCACCAGTTTTTCTTGCCCACCCTGCATGGCGAAGGCGCGCCCCTCGCACACCGTGATCGTGCGCCCAGGCTTGAGTACGCGCCCCTCCATGCGAAAACGCTCTCCTGCAGAGGGAGCCAGCAAATTGATCTTGAACTCGATGGTGAGGACGGCAGCGTCGTCTGGCATCAACGTCAATGCGGCATAACCGCACGCCGAATCAAGCGCGGTGGCCACTACACCTGCGTGCAAAAACCCGTGCTGCTGCGTCAGGTTGACAGTCCAGTCAAGCCCGATGTCAACAGCGCCAGGCTCAATCAACTCCAGTGATGCGCCCAAAGTGGCCATCACCCCTTGCTTGCCGAAGCTTGCCTCTACCCGCTCCCTGAAAGCAGAAGAGCGGGGCTCAAAAACGGGGGGTTGCACGGAAAATCCTCAAGAATTGACGTTTACGTAAACGTCAATTATGGATCATTTTTGCTTTTCCAACTTCAACAGCAAGGTTCGCGCTTCTTTCTCATGGTCGCGAACCTCCTCCAGATTTGCCTGAAGATCAGCCAACTGGGCTTCCAACTGCTTCCGATGCACGGCCAACACATCCAGGAACTTGCGCAGTTGCACGCCGGTGTCCCTGGGGCTGTCGTACAAATCAATGATTTCTTTGGCCTCTGTCAGCGACAGCCCCAAGCGTTTGGCACGGAGCGTCAAACGCAAGCGTGTCCGGTCCCGGGCACTGTAAATCCGATTCCGCCCACCCGCCCCTGTTCGCTCAGGGCACAGCAAACCCATGTCCTCGTAAAACCGGATGGCCCGGGTTGTGAGGTCAAACTCTTTGGCTAGGTCGCCAATGGTGTAGGTGGTAGCCATGCTGGTCGGAAAAGCTCGAAGGGGATCAAATGCTCGAACGCCGTCGAATTTCGACGTCTTACGTTTACGTTTACGTTTACGTCGGTACTAGCTTAAACCATGGGCGAGCGGTGCTGTCATCATTCCGCGTAGAAATCGTATTTGGGGAGCTATTGAGGCGCTACCCCATTCGGCCTTCACCACTGCATTGCACAGGGTCGACCTAGTATTTATGGTGGTTGATTTTCAGTTTC
>DFQQ01000011.1 GCA_002377855.1 Acidovorax delafieldii
ACCGTCAAGCCCGAAGACCTCGGTGTGGACGTGGCCCCGCGCCTCAAAACCCTGAAAGTCACCGAGCCCGCCAAGCGCGGCGCCGGCATCAAGGTGGCTGACGTGGCTGCACTCGTGGAAAAACTCAAGAACGAAGCGAAGGTGATCTGAATGTCGGTACTCGTTATTGCTGAACACGACAACGCGTCCATCAAGGGCGCAACCCTGAACACCGTCACCGCCGCAGTCGCCTGCGGTGGTGACGTACACGTCCTCGTCGCGGGCCACAACGCTGGTGCTGCAGCCCAAGCCTCCGCGCAGATCGCTGGCGTCGCCAAAGTCATCCACGCCGACGCTCCCGGCCTGGAACACGGTCTGGCCGAAAACGTCGCCGCCCAGGTGCTGGCCATCGCCGGCAACTACAGCCACATCCTCTTCCCCGCCACCGCTGGCGGCAAGAACGTGGCCCCCCGCGTGGCCGCCAAGCTCGACGTCGCCCAGATCAGCGACATCACCAAAGTGGTGAGCCAAGACACCTTCGAGCGCCCCATCTACGCCGGCAACGCCATCGCCACCGTGCAAAGCGCAGACAGCGTCAAGATCATCACCGTACGCACCACCGGCTTTGACGCCGCAGCCGCCAGCGGCGGGAGCGCCGCAGTGGAAACCGCAGCCGCCACCGCCGACAACGGCAAGAGCAGCTTCATCGGCAGCGAAATCGCCAAGAGCGACCGCCCCGAGCTCACCGCCGCCAAGATCATCGTCTCGGGTGGCCGGGCGCTGGGCAGCAAGGAAAAGTTCGACGAAGTCATGACCCCGCTGGCCGACAAGCTGGGCGCTGCCCTGGGTGCCAGCCGCGCAGCGGTGGACGCAGGCTACGCGCCCAACGACTGGCAAGTGGGGCAGACCGGCAAGATCGTGGCGCCGCAGCTGTACGTGGCAGCGGGCATCTCGGGCGCCATCCAGCACTTGGCGGGCATGAAGGACTCCAAGGTGATCGTGGCGATCAACAAGGATGCCGAGGCGCCGATCTTCAGCGTGGCTGACTACGGGCTGGAGGCGGACTTGTTCACGGCTGTGCCTGAGCTGGTCAAGGCCCTCTGACCTGCCCAGGCCTTCCACCATCGGCCCGCATGTGCATGGCTGATTGCTATTAAAAACATAGCTGCTGGCGCTTATTCATCAAGCGCTAGCAGCTATTTTTATTTGAAAAACGACACAGGAGACAAAACCATGAACACATCCCTTTCACGCCGCCGCATCGTGCAGGCCACGGGCGCTGCGCTGGCCACGGCCGCGTTGCCCGCACTGGCACAGTCCGGCTGGCCCACCCGCCCCATCCGCATCGTCGTGCCGTACACGGCCGGCGGCTTTACCGACCAGATGGCGCGGCTGCTGACCGTGGGCCTGCAAAAGCAGTTTGGCCAGCCCGTTGTCATCGACAACAAACCTGGCGCCAACAGCATCATCGGCGTGGAAGCCATAGCCAAGGCCGCGCCCGACGGGCACACGTTCGGCGTGGTGATCCCGGCCTTCACCGCCAACACCACGCTGTACCCCAAACTGCCCTACAACCCACGCAAGGACCTGGTGGGCGTGTCGCTGCTGGGCGTGTCGCCCCTTGTGGCCGCCGTGGCCCCTAACGCGCCGTTCAAGACGGTGAAGGAACTGGTGGCCTACGCCAAGGCCAACCCGGGCAAGGTGAGCTTTGCCTCGTCGGGCACCGGCTCGGCCGCGCACCTGACCAGCGAGTTGCTCAAGTCGCTCACGCAGACGTTCATGGTGCACATTCCCTACCGCGGCGCCGCCCCCGCGCTCACCGATCTGCTCGGTGGGCAAGTGCCGTTGTTTCTTGATCCACCGCCCAACCTGATCCAGCCCGCCAAGGCGGGCCGCATCACGCTGATCGGCGTGGCCAGCGAAAAGCGCCTGCCCATGCTGCCCGATGTGCCCACCTTCATCGAGCAGGGCATCCCCGGCATGGTGGGCAGCACCTGGGCGAGCATGATCGCCCCCGCAGCCACGCCGCGCGACATCGTCAAGCGCATGTCCGACGCGGTGAACGCCATCATCCAGAGCGAAGAAACCAAGGCGAAGCTCGAAGCCATGGGCACCTTTGGCGAAGGCTCCACGCCCGAGGCCTGCGACGCCTTCCTGGCGGCGGAGACCACGAAGTGGGGCAAGGTGATCCGTGATGCAGGGGTGACGCTGGATTGAGGCGCCGGCACCACGCGGATTGTGTGGTGGGCGGTTCTTGGCTGCGGGCATGGGCCGCGCCCCGTGCCAGTGCACAGGGCTGCAAAGTTGCGCTTGGTGCGGCCCCGTTCGTTCTACGCGTACCGCTTGGCCCGCAGGTTTTCCTTCATCTGCTGCAGGATGGGCTGCAGGGAGCTGCCGATGCGCAGCGCCACGCAGGTAGCCAGCACGTCGATGATGAGCAGGTGCATCAGCCGCGACACCATGGGGCTGTAGCGGTCGTAGCCTTCGGGGTGGTCGGCGGCGAGGTGGATGTTGCAGGTGCTGGCGAGCGGTGAGCCGCTGGCTGTGATGGCGATGGTGGTCGCGCCGTTGCGCCGGGCAATGTCTGCAGCGTCCATCAGGTCGCGGGTGCGGCCCGAGTTGGAGATGATCACGGCGCAGTCGCCTGGCCCCAGCAGGGTGGCGCTCATGACCTGCATGTGGCCATCGCTGCTGGAAATGGATGTGACCCCCAGGCGAAAGAACTTGTGCTGCGCATCCTGCGCCACGATGCCCGAATTGCCTACGCCGTAGAACTCGATGCGTTTGCCTTTTTTCCAGGTGTTGGCAATGGCTTCACCGGCGCGCTCCAGGGCCACGGTGCTGGCTGCGTTGCGGTACTGAAGGAAAGCCGCCACGGCGTTGTCTACCACCTTCACCAGCACGTCGCCCGTCTTGTCGTCCACATCCACGCTGCGGTGGATGAACGGCACACCCTCGCTCACACTGCCAGCGAGTTTGAGCTTGAAATCCGCCAGTCCGTCGTAGCCCATGCTGCGGCAAAAGCGCACCACCGTGGGCTTGCTCACATGGGCACGCTCGGCCAGTTCGCGCACGGGCAGGCGGGCAAAAGCGCGCGGGTCGGCCAGCACCAGCTTGGCCACCCGCTGTTCGGCAGGGGCCAGGGAGCTCAGGGATGCGGTAATGCGCTCAAGCATGGCGGTTCCACAGAAAACGAAACGAAGTAACCGCAATGTAACTCGGTTTCATGCGGCGGGCAGTCCAGGAACGGGGCCCGTCTACACTTGCGGGTAGCGCGGGCCCGCCTGTGCCCCAGGCCTTTCGCGGTGCCTTGCCCCGTTCGCTGCCCACCTTTGAGACCATTGCCATGAATCAGCTCGACGCACTCAAACAGTTCACCACCGTGGTTGCCGATACCGGCGACTTTCTGCAGCTGGCCCAGTTCCGCCCGCAAGACGCCACGACCAATCCTTCGCTGATCCTCAAGGCTGTGCAAAAGCCCGAGTACGCGCCGTTGCTCAAGGACACCGTTGCCAAGTGGCAGGGCCGCGAGATGGACGAGGTGATTGACCGCCTGCTGGTGCGCTTTGGTTGCGAGATCCTCACGCATGTGCCTGGCCGTGTTTCCACGGAAGTGGACGCGCGGCTGAGCTTTGATACCAGTGCCACCGTGACGCGTGCGGAACGCATCATCGAGCTGTACCAGGCCGAGGGCATCCACATTGATCGTGTGCTGATCAAGATTGCTGCGACGTGGGAGGGCATCCAGGCGGCCGCACAGCTGGAGCGCAAGGGCATCCACACCAACCTCACGTTGCTGTTTGCTTTCTGCCAGGCGGTGGCCTGCGGGCAGGCCAAGGTGCAGCTGATATCGCCTTTCGTCGGCCGTATCTATGACTGGCACAAAAAACAGGCAGGCGCCAGCTGGGACGAGGCCGCTCGTGCGGGTGCCAACGACCCGGGCGTGCAGTCGGTCACGCAGATCTACAACCACTACAAGCGCTTTGGCATCGCCACCGAAGTGATGGGCGCCAGCTTCCGCAACGTGGGGCAGATCACCGCATTGGCGGGCTGCGACCTCCTGACCATCGCGCCTGAGTTGCTGGCCCAACTGGCCGCCAGCGATGCGCCGCTGCAGCGCGCGCTGAGCGCTGACGCCGCCAAGGCCATGGATTTACCCGCAGTGAACTATGACGAAGCAGGTTTCCGTTACGCGCTGAACGAAGACGCCATGGCCACCGAAAAACTGGCCGAAGGCATCCGCGCTTTCGCCGTGGACGCCATCAAGCTCGAAAAGCTGATCGAAGCCGCCTGAGCGCGGCTTCACCACCCCTGCGGGCCCCGCACTACGGCAGCAGGGGGAGCGTGATGCCCACACGCAGGCCGTGCGGCTTCACGGGCTCGGCAAAAGTCTGGCCTGCATGCCGCAGGGCAATCTCTTCAACGATGGACAGGCCCAGCCCGCAGCCCCCAGCCTTGTCGGAGCCGCGCCAGAAACGCGCGAACAGGTCGCCAAGGTGCTCTGCAGCAACGCCGGGGCCGTCGTCTTCCACGGCCAGGGCAGCCACGCCGGGGGCCGTGATGTGCACCCGGACGGTGACGGTGGCGCCCGCGCCTGCATAGTGCAGGGCGTTGTCGATCAGGTTGTTCAGTGCCTCGCGCAGCAGCAGCGGGTGGCCCATCACGCCGAGCTGCTCTTCGCCTTCATAGCCCAGGTCAATGCCCGCTGCCAGGGCCTTCGCTGTCCAGTCGCGCGCCACTTCGCAGGCCAGTTGTGGCAAGTTCAGGGGCTGCATAGGCACATTGCTTTCCGAGCGGGCCAACTGCAGCAGCTGGTGTACCAGGTGGGCGCTGCGCTCGGCGGCGGCCAGCACCTTTTGCAGCCGTTCACGCACCTGGGGTTCGTGGCTCTCATGCAGGGCCAGTTCGGTCTGGCCGATCAGGCCGGCCAGCGGCGTGCGCAGCTGGTGCGCGGCGTCATTGAGAAAACGCTTTTCCTTTTGCTGACCGCGTGCCACGGCTTCCAGCAGGCGGTTGATGGTGCTGGCCAGCGAATGCACTTCTTGCGGTGCAGAGGTCAACTCAATGGGAGGCAAAGGGTCGGCCGTGTTGTGGCTGCGCTTGCCGGCCCGCTCGATCTGGGCTTCCAGCCGCTTGAGCGGTTGCAACCCCCGCAGCACCCCCGCGTAGACCAGCGCGCTCAAGACCAGGCCCATCAGCCCCATGGGCAGCAGCAGTTGCTCCAACAGCTCTTGCGCAATGCGCTCCCGCACGGTGAGGCTCTGCGCCACTTGCACGCGCAGGGTCTGGCGGGTCTGTGGCGTGCCGTAGTCGACATCCAGCAGTGCCACCCGCACGGGGCGGCTGTCCACGCGGGCGTGGTACAGGTACGGCTCTCCCACGCGCACGTCCACCGGTGGCGGGGGCGGCAGCTGTGCGTTGCCCAGCAGAAACCGCCCGGGCGGTGACGACACCATGTAGGTGACACGGTCGGCCGGGTCCTGCTCCAGGATGTCCTGCGCCGCCTTCGGAAAGTCCACCAGCAGGCCATCGCCGATGGGTTTGATCTGCCGCGCCAGCGCACGCACCGACTGCGTCAGCGTCTGGTCGATGCCTTTTTCGCCGTTTTGCAGGGCAATGCGCCAGGCCAGGAAGCCACCTGAAAGCCACAGCACCAGCTGCGGCAGCAGCAGCCACAGCAGCAGCTTGCGTTGAAGCGAAACCCCCGGAACGTGGCGCATATCAAGTGTCCGAGCGGCCTGGTGAGACGCACGACGCCAGCCACTGGCGTGGCCCCCGCAGGGAATGCCGAGCAAGGGCCGCCCCGCTGCGAAGGCATCGTCCCCTTGCCCATGTCGCAAAGCGACGCGAGAGCGCGGGGAAGGCGCGTTGCGCCACAGGGGGAGGTTCCATCTAAGGCCTGTTCAGCATGTAGCCCAACCCCCGGATATTGCGGATGTTGAGGCTGGACTGGTCGAGCTTCTTGCGCAAGCGGTGCACGTACACCTCCAGCGCGTTGGAGTTGAGCGGCGCAGCGGTCTGGCCAGGCTCGGGCGGGCTGGCACGCCATGCGGCCAGCACATCGTCGCGTGTCACCACTTCGCCGCAGCGGTGCACCAGCAACTCCAGCAGCTCCCATTCGCGCTGCGTCAGCTCCAGCGGCTGGCCGTCGAGCGCGGCCACGCGGCTGTTGTGGTCCAGGTGCAATTTGCCAACGGTGGTGCTCGCCCCTCCCTGGGCGTTGCGGGCCTGGGTGAAAGCTGGCTGGCGCGCTCGCCGCAGCATGGCCTGCAGGCGTGCCTGCAGTTCCTGCATGTTGAAGGGCTTGGTGAGGTAGTCGTCTGCTCCGGCGTTCAGGCCGCGCACGCGGTCGTCAATGCCATCGCGGGCGGTGAGGATGAGCACGGGCAGGCCGACGATATGGGTGCGGGCCCAGGTGAGCAAGTCCAGCCCATCCGCATCGGGCAGGCCCAGGTCCAGAATGATGCCGTCGACGGCTTGGCTCTGCAAAACCCCCATGCCCTGGGCCACGCTGGTCGCCGTGTAAACGCTGTAATGGAGTTGCTTGAGCTGCCCCGCCAGGGCGTCCTGCAGCAGTGCGTCGTCTTCGACGATCAGTATCGTGGCCATGGGTTTGAGCATAGCAAAGCCCTTGCATCTGCCCGGTGTGGGCGCTGTGTCACAGCTCAGGGAAAGCACTGAGAATTACTTTAATTATTGTAATTAAAGTACCCACTGCGCTGAATGCACCGGTCCGGTGGCGCACAACCAGATGCAAACAACGAGGAGACAAGGGTTATGTGGAAATTGACAAAAGTCGCCGCTGTAGCGGTCACCCTGGCCGCGGCAATGGCTGCGCAAGCGGGTGAGGTGGAGGTGCTGCACTACTGGACTTCGGGCGGAGAGGCCAAGTCTGCGGCGGAACTCAAGAAAATCATGCAGGCCAAGGGCCACACGTGGCGCGACTTCGCTGTCGCGGGTGGCGGCGGAGACAGCGCGATGACGGTGCTCAAGAGCCGGGTCATCTCTGGCAACCCACCCTCGGCCGCACAGGTCAAGGGGCCTGCCATTCAGGAATGGGCTGCCGAAGGCGTGCTGGGCAACATGGACGCTCTGGCCAAGGCTGAGAAGTGGGATGAGTTGCTGCCCAAGGTGGTTGCCGATGTGATGAAGTACAAGGGCAACTACGTGGCCGCTCCGGTCAACGTGCACCGCGTGAACTGGATGTGGGGCAGCGCCGAGGCATTGAAGAAGGCGGGCGTGTCTGCAATGCCCAAGACCTGGGACGAGTTTTTTGCGGCGGCAGACAAGCTCAAGGCGGCAGGTCTGATCCCAGTGGCCCATGGGGGCCAGAACTGGCAGGACTTCACCACGTTCGAATCGGTCGTGCTGGGGGTGGGAGGCCCCAAGTTCTACCAGGATGCGCTGGTCAAGCTGGACGAAAAGGCGCTCAACAGCGACACCATGAAAAAGTCGCTGGAAACCTTCCGCCGCATCAAGGGGTACACCGATCCGGCAGCCCCAGGCCGTGACTGGAATCTGACGACGGCCATGCTCATCCAGGGCAAGGCGGGGTTTCAGCTGATGGGTGATTGGGCCAAGGGCGAGTTCCTGGCCGCAGGCAAGGTGCCTGGCAAGGACTTCATGTGCGCCGCTGCGCCCGGCACTGCCAACGCGTTTACCTTCAACGTGGACTCGTTCATCCTGTTCAAGCTCAAGGATGCAGCGGCGCAGAAGGCGCAGAGCGATCTGGCCAGCGCCATCATGAGCCCGGAGTTTCAGGAAGTGTTCAACCTGAACAAGGGCTCCATCCCGGTGCGTGCCGGGCAGAAGATGGACAAGTTTGATGACTGCGCCAAGCTCTCGAGCAAGGACTTTGCAGACACCGCCAAGTCCGGTGGTCTGGTGCCCAGCGTGGCCCACGGCATGGCCATCGCTCCTGCCACCGAAGGTGCCATCAAAGACGCCGTCAGCCAGTTCTGGAACGACGACAAGGTCAGCGTCGCCGATGCCATGAAGAAGATCGCGACCGCCGCGAAGACCAAGTAAACCAAACCCCGAGGGATTCCAACATGAAGACAAGAAACCGCCTCACGGCGGTGGCTTTGGCCGCCGCATGCGCGAATGGCGCCTTTGCTATGGAGGTAGCAGGCTTTGAGTTCAACGGCTACTCACGGGGCGGCCCGGTGTTCAACCACTCCGACGGCGTCAAGGGTGGCCTGACGCTGGGTGGCGAACTGCAGAAATACCGCCTCGGCAATGAGGGCGACAACGGCATTGAAATCAACCTGGCCAAGACTTTCGAGTCGGGCGGCATCAAATGGAAGGTCAACTACATGCCCGCCAAGTGGGGCAGTGGCGACATCACCACCGACCAGGCCTATGTGGAGATGAGCGGCTTTGGCTTTGCGCCCGAGGCCAAGTTCTGGGCAGGCCAGCGCCGTCTGCGTATCCAGGACGTGCACATCGTCGACTACTTCCTCATGAACTACGGCGACAACCAGGGCGCCGGCATGACCGATCTACCCATTGGCGGCGGCGCCAAGCTGGGCGTGGGCGTTTTCACTGGCGACAAGTTCGATGCCAATCTACCCAACAACGTGAAGGCCCGCCGCATCAACGCGGACATATCGGAGATCAACACCAACCCTGGCGGCCAGCTGCGCGTGTTGCTGACAGCGGTCAACGGCTCGGGGCAGGTCAACGGCGGCTCGGGTTCGGGCATCTCGGTCTCGCACAACCAGAAAGACTTCCTCATGCCCGGCATGAGCAATGCCCTGTTCTTGCAGGGTTCCCGGGGCCACGCGCGCATTGATGGCCAGTTTGAGTCCATCGATGGCACCAGCGCTGGCAAGCGCGTGTTTCGCATTGCCGACTCGATTGGCTGGCAGTCGGGCCGGTTTGGCGGCCAGGCTTTGATTGGTTACCAGACCAACAAGGCCGACCTGACCAATGTAGAGACCAAGGACTTTTCACTGGGTGCGCGTGGTTCCTATGCGTTTACCAAGCACTTCAAGGGCTTGGCAGAGCTGTCCACCACCACACGCAAGGGCAGCGGCCCGGACCAGCGGTTGTCCAAAGCGACTTTGGCGGGGGCTCTGGCCCTCGATGAAGACTTTTGGTCGCGCCCAGAGCTGCGGCTTTACGTGACTAAAGCCAACTGGAACCAGGCAGCAGCGGTGGCCAACGCCGCCACGTTTGGTGCAAGGGGCAAGACCTCGCGCACGCTGGTGGGCGTGCAATACGAGGTCTGGTGGTAAGCGAGTGAGAGAAAGCGAGTGAGTCTGAGGTAGACACTTTGTTCATGGGGGAGCTCCGTGTGCTCCCCCTTTTTTTCATGCGGAACAAAGCAGCTCGGGTGAATGGATGGGACCGCGTTTGGCAATGCAACAGAGATTTCCCGGCAATGAAGAATTCTTTTGAAACCTGGCTGCCCAAGCTGGTGGTGGCGCCCGCCTTTGTGCTGGGGTTCGCATTTATTTACGGGTTGATGGTGTGGAACGGGGTGCTCAGCTTATCGGCCTCGCGCATGCTGCCCAACTATGAGTGGGTGGGCTTGGCGCAGTACGAAAAGCTGTGGGCCATGGACCGGTGGTGGGTCGCGCTCAAGAACCTGGGCATCTTCGGCGTGGGCTACGTGGGGGGAGCGCTCGCCATTGGCGTGGTGCTGGCCGTGCTGCTGGACCAGAAGATCCGTGCCGAAGGCGCGCTGCGCACCATCTACCTGTACCCCATGGCACTGTCGTTCGTGGTCACGGGCACGGCCTGGAAGTGGCTGCTGAACCCAGGCTTGGGCATTGAAAAAATGGTGCGCGACTGGGGCTTCCCCGATTTTGAATTCGGCTGGCTGGTGGACACCGAGATGGCCATCTACTGCGTGGTCATTGCGGGTATCTGGCAGAGCGCCGGTTTTGCGATGGCGTTGTTTCTGGCGGGCCTGCGCGGCATTGACGACAGCATCATCAAGGCCGCCCAGGTCGACGGTGCATCGCTGCCGCGCATCTACTGGCGCATCGTGTTGCCGGCCCTCAGGCCCGTGTTCTTCTCCACGCTCATGGTGCTGTCGCACTTGGCCATCAAGAGCTTTGACCTGGTGATGGCGCTCACGGCGGGCGGTCCCGGCTTTGCCACCGACGTGCCTGCCACCTTCATGTACACGATGTCGTTCTCGCGTGGTCAGATCGGCCTGGGCGCCGCCAGCGCCACCATGATGCTGGCCACCGTGGCGGCCCTGGTGATTCCCTACCTTTACAGCGAACTGCGGACCAAGCCCCATGACCGCTAAGCCTTCCTTGTTTCCTTCCGTGGGCCGCATGCTGGTCTACGCTGTGCTGGCCCTGGCCACAGCCTTTTTTCTGCTGCCGCTGTACGCCATGCTGGTCACCGCGTTCAAGGACGCAGACGAGATTCGCAGCACCTCGCTGCTGGCGCTGCCCGCGGCGCTGAACTGGTCGGCCTGGGGCACCGCGTGGCAGAGCGCCTGCACGGGTGTGGACTGCAATGGCCTGCGCCCGTTCTTCTGGAATTCGGTGGCCATGGCCGTGCCTGCGGTGCTGATCTCCACGGTGTGGGGCGCACTCAACGGCTACGTGCTCAGCCTGTGGAAGTTTCGCGGCAGCGACGCGCTGTTTGGCATGCTGCTGTTTGGTGTGTTCATGCCGTTTCAGGTCGTGCTGCTGCCCATGAGCCAGGTGCTGGGCTGGCTGGGGCTGTCGAGCTCCATCACCGGGCTGGTGCTGGTGCACTGCCTGGCGGGCCTGGCGGGCACCACGCTGTTCTTTCGCAACTACTACGCGGCCATTCCCAAAGAGCTGGTGAACGCAGCGCGCATGGATGGCGCGAGCTTCTTCCAGATCTTCTGGCGCATCGTGCTGCCGCTGTCCACGCCCATCATCATGGTCACGCTGATCTGGCAGTTCACCAACATCTGGAACGACTTCCTGTTCGGCGTGGTGTTCTCGGGCACGGATTCGAAGCCCGTGACGGTGGGCCTGAACAACCTGGCCAACACCAGCTCCAGCGTGAAGGCCTACAACGTGGACATGGCGGCCGCGATCATTGCGGGCCTGCCGACCATGGTGATCTACGTTCTTGCAGGTAAGTTTTTTGTGCGCGGCCTCACGGCGGGCGCAGTCAAGGGTTAAAGGTTAGAAATCATGGCGTCATCACTCGACATCGCAGGCATCAACAAGCGCTTTGGCAAGGGCGATAAAAGCGTGGAGGTGCTGCGCAAGGTGGACATCCATGTCGCACCCGGCGAGTTCCTCATCCTGGTCGGTCCCTCGGGCTGCGGCAAGTCCACGCTGCTCAACATCATTGCTGGGTTGGATGAGCCCACCGAGGGCGAGATTCGCATTGCGGCCAAGAACGTGGTGGGCATGCCCCCGCGCGACCGCGACATCGCCATGGTGTTCCAGAGCTACGCGCTGTACCCCACATTGAGCGTGGCCGACAACATCGGCTTTGCGCTGGAGATGCGCAAGATGCCCAAGGCCGAGCGGCAAAAGCGCATCGACGAGGTGGCGGCCATGCTGCAGATCAGCCACCTGCTCGACCGTCGCCCCAGCCAGCTCTCGGGCGGCCAGCGTCAGCGCGTGGCCATGGGGCGGGCACTGGCACGCCAGCCGCAGCTGTTCTTGTTTGACGAACCCTTGTCCAACCTCGACGCCAAGCTGCGCGTGGAAATGCGCGCCGAGATCAAGCGCCTGCACCAGGCCAGCGGCATCACCAGCGTGTACGTGACGCACGACCAGGTCGAGGCCATGACGCTGGGCTCGCGCATCGCGGTGATGAAGGGCGGCGTGGTGCAGCAGCTCGGCACGCCCGACGAGATCTACAACCGCCCGGCCAACACGTATGTGGCCACCTTCATCGGCTCGCCCACCATGAACCTGTTGCGCGGCGCAGCCAATGGGGGGCAGTTTGGCATCCAGGGCGCTTCGCTGCAATTGACACCGCCTGTTGCGGCTGGCGCAGCCGCTGGCGAGTTGCTGCTGGGCGTGCGACCCGAGCACTTGGTCATGCAGGACAGCGCGCCCTGGCGGGGTGAGGTGAGCGTGGTCGAGCCTACTGGCCCCGATACCTACGTGATGGTGGACACCGCCGCCGGTACGGTCACCTTGCGCACCGATGCGCAAACCCGCGTGCAGCCCGGCGACAGGGTGGGCCTGTCCATCGAGCCGGCGAATGCCCACTGGTTCAACGCGCAGAACGAAACCCGCTTGGCGTGATGGGCTAAGCAACCGCGACAACGCTGCTGGCTGGACGGGTGGGCGTTTCGCGCGCCGTGGGCTGTACCGTAGATGTTGCCTTCTGGTGTCACTAACGACCTCAAGACCTCAAGACCTCAATAGCGGAAAAAGCTGACAAGCGCGCACAACCGGGTGAGGTATGTTCAGGCTCACCTGCGCATGAGCTGGGTGCCGTGCCCTCGCTCCGTTCCTTCGCGTACACATGCGAATGCTATATATATGATAGCTATTAGCGCTTATGTACAGGGCGCTATAGGCTGTTTAATTCAAAAGTCGTATGAATCCCTTGCGTTTGCTGGCCGACATAGGCGGCACCAACATCCGTCTGGCTTGGCAAGACCGAGCTGGTGGGCCGCTGCACGACACGCGGGTGCTGCCCTGTGCCCAGTACCCCACAGTGGATGCGGCCATCCGTGCCTACTTGGTCGAGGTCAACATCGCTACCCCCCGTGAGGCTGCCTTCGGCATTGCCAATCCGGTGACTGGCGATGAGGTGCGCATGACCAACCACAGCTGGAGTTTTTCCCAACGTGCGCTGAGGGAATCCTTTGGCTGGGAGCGTCTGGTGGTCATCAACGACTTCACCGCCCTGGCCCTTTCTCTGCCGACGCTGGCGCCTGAACAACTGCGGCAGGTGGGCGGCACCACTGCGGTGGCCGGTTGCGCCGTGGCTTTGGTGGGGCCCGGCACCGGGCTGGGGGTTTCAGGGCTGGTGTTTCCGCCCGGCTCCCGCCATGGCGTGCCGTTGGCGGGCGAGGGCGGTCACGTCACGCTGGCGGCGCAGACGCCCCTGGAATTTGATGTGCTGCGCATTCTGCAGGCGCGCTACGGACATGTTTCTGCAGAACGGGCTGTGTGCGGCGCTGGGTTGGTCGACCTGTACCACGCCATGCGCCAGCTGGCCCAGTTGGGCGGAGCCGAAGTCAGTTCTGCCGCGCAGGTCACAGAGCTGGCGCTGCAGGGCAACGACCCGCTGGCCCTGCAGGCATTGGAGCTGTTCTGCGGATTTCTGGGTAACGTCGCCGGTAACCTGGCGCTCACGCTGGGTGCGCGCGGTGGGGTGTACATCGGCGGCGGGGTGGTGCATCGGCTGGGGCCGTGGTTTGACCAGTCGCCTTTTCGCGAGCGGTTCGAGTCCAAAGGCCGCTTTCAGTCGTATCTCGTCCCCATTCCCTGCTGGGTGATTGACCCGAGTGCGGCGCCAGCATTGCTGGGTGCTGCCCAGGCGCTTGATGTCGCACCTGTGGCATGACTGACTCTGCCGTAAAACCCTTGGCGTTGTCGCTTTCGGGGGTGCACCACGTCGCCGTCATCGCGTCAGACTATGCGCGCTCCCGGCAGTTCTACACCGAAGTGCTGGGCCTTGCCGTGGTGCATGAGCTGTATCGCGCCGAGCGGCAGTCGTACAAGCTGGACCTGCAACTGCCCGGTGGTGTGCAGCTGGAGCTGTTTTCTTTCCCGTCGCCGCCTCCACGTCCCTCCTACCCCGAAGCTTGTGGGCTGCGCCACCTGGCCCTTCGGGTGCCAGATCTTGAGGCCAGCCTGCGCTGCCTGGCGGCTCACCACGTGGCGGTCGAGCCACTGCGGGTGGACTCTGTGACAGGCGCGCGCTTCACTTTCATTGCCGACCCCGACGGCTTGCCCATCGAGCTCGTGGAGTCGGTTCGCTGATCCGTGCCGCGCTGTCTTTTCACCCCACAAAAAAGGCCCCGAAGGGGCCTTGGTGCACAGCGCCTGCGCAGGCCGCTTGCGCAGCAGCTGCCGCTCGGCGCATCACATCTCCTCGCTCCAGCAATGGCCGTCGCGCGCAATCATGGCGCTGGCGGCACGTGGTCCCCAGCTGCCTGCTGCATAAGGGCGCGGGCCCGCGGGGTCGTTTTTCCAGTACTGCAGGATGGGCTCGACCCAGCGCCAGGCTTCTTCTTGCTCGTCGCTGCGCACAAACAGGTTCAGCCTGCCGGCGATCACATCGAGCAGCAGGCGCTCGTAGGCGCCCACGCGCTCGGCGCCAAAGCGCTGGTCGAAGTCCAGATTCAGGTGCACTTGCGACAGTGCAGGCTCCGCCTGGTGCTGTGCTGCTCCCTGGGCCATCAGGTGCAGCTCCAGCCCGTCCTTGGGTTGCAGATTGATCACCAGGCGATTGGCCGCGCCGGCCGGCGTCTTGAAGATGGGGTGCGGCACCGGCCGGAAATTGACGACGATGTGCGCGTCGCGCCCCGCCAGCCGCTTGCCAGTGCGGATATAGAACGGCACACCCGCCCAGCGCCAGTTGCTGATTTCCGTGCGCAGTGCCACGAAAGTCTCTGTAGCGCTGCTGGGCGCGACGCCTTTTTCTTGCACATAACCCGCAACGTTCTGGCCCTGGTGGGTACCCGCAGCGTACTGTCCGCGGATGACGTGCTGGCCGATGGTCTCCAGCGTCCACGGCTTGAGCGACTGCAGCACCTTGAGCTTTTCGTCGCGGATGGCGTTGGCGCTGGAGTTGATGGGCGGCTCCATGCCAATCGCGCACAGCAGTTGCAAAGCGTGGTTCTGCACCATGTCGCGCAGTGCACCGGTCTGGTCATAGAACGCGCCACGCGATTCCACACCCAGTTCTTCCGCAATCGTGATCTGGATGTTGGCAATGTTCTCGCGCCGCCACAAAGGCTCGAACAAGGCATTTCCAAAACGCAGGGCGAACAGGTTTTGTACCGAGGGCTTGCCCAGGTAGTGGTCGATGCGAAAGACCTGCTCCTCCTTGAGCACACGGCGAAGGGTGTCATTGATGGCCTGGTTGGACTGCAGGTCGTGCCCCAGCGGTTTTTCCAGCACCACGCGTGTGGCGGGGCCGTTCAGGCCTACGGCGGCGATCTGCTCACATACGTTGGTGAACAGGCTCGGTGCAGTGGCCACATACATCACCACCGAGTCCGCCGCGCGTGCGTTCAGAAGGTCCGCCAGGCGCTGGTAGTCTTCGGTCTTGGACAAGTCCATCCGCAGGTAGTGCAGCAGCGACGCGAACCGCGCGAACTCGTCCGGGCTGGGTCGCTTTGCCAACTCCACACTGTCAAACCGCGACTGGATCAGGCTGCGGTATTGCTCGTCGCTCAGATCGTCCCTCGCCACTGCAATGATGCGCCCACCTTCGGGAAGCGTTCCATGCCGAAAGGCCTGAAACAATGCAGGCATGAGCTTGCGCCACGCAAGGTCGCCAGTGCCGCCGAACAGGACGAGATCAAAACTCATGGTGTCTCCGTGAAGTATGGGTCGTTTTACAGATTTATTGTAATCACGTTACATCGTTTTAAGCTCATGAAATATGGCATGCAGTGTTTTGTAACCATTAAAAGCTCCAGAAATCGTTGTTCTGTGTGTAATCAAGTTACTATTTCCGCAGCTTGAAAACTCCCCCATAAGATGTCCATGACCACCCGTTGTGATCAAACTACGCCCTGGCCTTTGTTGGCAGCGCATTTCACCGCCCAGGGGCGCCACCTGGACATGCGCCAGGCCTTCGAGCGGGACCCGGGCCGCTTCGAACATTTCAGCCAATCGGCGCCGCAGGTGTTTGCCGACCTTTCCAAGAACCTGTGGGACCGTGACACCGAAGCGTTGTTGCTGGACCTGGCCCACGCTTGCGGCCTGGAAGCACACCGGGACGCAATGTTCGGCGGCCAGCCCATCAATACCACCGAGAACCGGGCGGTGCTGCACACGTTGCTGCGTCGCCCTGCAGATGTGAGCCTTGCCGGGGATGTGGAAGAGACCCCCCAGCGCCTGGCCGACGTGCATGCCGTGCTTGACGCGATGCTTGCCTATGCGCAGCAGGTGCGGTCCGATGAGGGCATCACCGATGTGGTGAACATCGGCATTGGCGGCTCGGACCTCGGGCCGCACATGGCCGTGCGTGCCCTGGAGGCATTTCGGGCGCCCCGCAAGCGCTTTCACTTCGTCTCGAATGTGGATGGGAACGAGTTGCACAGCGTGCTGCAAGGCTTGCGGCCCGAGAGCACCTTGTTCCTGGTGGCTTCGAAAACGTTCACCACGGCCGAGACGATGACCAACGCCCGCTCGGCGCTGGCATGGTTTGCAGCGCAGGGCGGTCGGGATGTGTCGCGTCACTTCGCCGCCCTCACCACCAACGTCGAAGCGGCAGCCGACCTGGGCATCACCACCACTTTTGGTTTTTGGGACTGGGTGGGTGGCCGCTATTCACTGTGGTCTGCCATTGGGTTGCCCATCGCCATTGCGATCGGCGCACAGGGGTTTCGCGAATTTCTGGCTGGCGGGCATGCGATGGACGAGCACTTTCGCACTGCCCCGCTGGCGCAGAACCTGCCGGTGCGGCTGGGGTTGCTGGACGTGTGGTACCGCAACTTTCACGGCTTCACCAGCCGCTGCGTGGCACCGTACCACGCGGCCCTCGGGCGCTATTCAGCCTACCTGCAGCAACTGGAGATGGAAAGCAACGGCAAACGCGTGGGCCACGATGGTCGTGCCTTGCCTTTTGCCACGTCTCCCGTGCTTTGGGGTGAGCCGGGTACCAACGGGCAACATGCCTTCTTCCAGATGTTGCACCAGGGTGGGGATGTGTTGCCGCTCGAGATCGTGGCTGTTCGAGACGCCGCGCATGCCCTTGAGGGTCACCAGCCCAAGGTGCTGGCCAACGCCCTGGCCCAGACGCAGGCGCTGATGGTGGGCAAGGCCGGCGATGATGGGCACCGCCATTTCCCGGGCAACCGTCCGAGCACGTTTTTGCTGCTGGAATCCCTCACGCCAACGTCGCTGGGCGCCCTGATTGCGCTGCAGGAACACCGCGTTTTCGTAAGCGGCAGCCTGTGGGGCATCAACAGCTTCGACCAGTGGGGCGTGGAGTTGGGCAAGGTGCTGGCCAAAGACCTGGAAGCGCGCCTGGACAGTGGTGACATGACAGGGCTGGATGGGTCCACTGCAGGGCTGCTGAGGCGTCTGCGTGGCTCGACTGCTTCTGCCCCGTGAACAGCCACGCTGCAAGCGCATTGGAATCGGCTGGGCTGTCATGATCATTCGTACTGAAAAGCCGCAGGATGCGCAAGCCATCGAGCGCGTTACCGTCGAGGCGTTCAGGAACGCCAGCCATGCGAGCGGTACCGAGCAGTTCATCGTTCGTGAATTGCGGCGTTGCAATGCGCTTTCGTTGTCTCTCGTTGCGGAGGCTGGTGGAGAAGTCGTCGGCCACGTTGCCGTGTCGCCTGTGCAAGTCAGTGATGGAGCCGATCGCTGGTTTGGCCTGGGGCCGCTGTCCGTGTGGCCCGCGCGTCAGGGCCAGGGCGTGGGTCTTCACCTCGTGGAAGCGGCGCTCCAGCACTTGAAACGGGCATCAGCGCAAGGGTGCGTGGTCTTGGGCGACCCCGGCTATTACAGCCGCTTCGGCTTCAAACCTGTGGCTGGGTTGATGCTGCCAGGCGTTCCCAGTGCGTATTTTCAAGCCATCGCCTTCGGCCCAGGCGTTCCGCAGGGTGATGTGAGCTACCACCCCGCTTTTGATGCACAGGGCTGAAAAGAGGGTGGGGATGTGTACTGAATGAGCTCAGCAGTCAGCTTGGAAAAAGTTCACGGGCAAGCCAGCAACATCCAGAGGAATGCTGAACAGCGCGCCTGCTGGAACGACCGCATGCTGTTCTTCCATTGGCCGCCCTTTGCGCGCCGACGTGACATAAAGCGTCTGCAAATCCTCCCCCCCAAAGCACACCATCGTCGGGCACCGTACCGGCATGTCAATGCGTCGCAGCACCTCGCCTGCGGGCGAGAGCTGCAGCACGCTCGCTCCTTCGTACATCGCCACCCAGTAGTTCCCCTCTACATCCACTGCTGCGCCATCGGGCCGGCCGCCGTAGGGCTGGCCTTCCACCTTGCGGTCGAACTGCACCCAGGCGCGGCGGTTGCTGATGGCGCCCGTGGCCACATCAAAGTCGAAGCGGTCAATGCGATGCTCCGGCGTGTTGGACCAGTACATCGTGCGGTTGTCGGGGCTAAAGGCCAGGCCGTTGGCGGTGAAGTTGTCGCCCGCCATGCGCTCCACCGCGTAGCCGCCCCCGCCAGCCTGCAGACGCCACAGGGCAGCATCGGGTGCCGTGCGCGGGGTGACCATGGAACCGGCCCAGAACCGGCCGGCGGTGTCGCAGCGGCCGTCGTTCAGCCGCAGGCGGGCGGGATCGTGCGGAGGGTTGGGCAGGGCGGTCAGGCATTTCAGGCGTGAGTTTTCCGGATCCAGCAGATAAAAACCATCACGTAACCCGATTACAATTTTTCCATCAGTTACAGGTGCGCAGCAAGCGGGCTCGCTCGGCATGTTCCACGCCCATTCCTGCCCCGTGGCTGGTTCCCACGCTCGCAAACAGAACCCTTCAATGTCACACCAATACAGGCGCTGCTGGGCAGGATGCCAGAAAGGCGATTCGCCCAGTTCAGAAGGCGCAACAGGCAGGATCTGCAGGGTCATGGCTTGATGTGGTGTGGTTATCGAGTTACATTTTAAGCCCTCACAAATCGGGGCCCGCGCCGGGCGGCCCGATCCTCCGATGGAGCATTGCATGCATTCAACAGTAGCGCGCGTGACGGCCCGCATCATTTCACGCAGCGCAGAAACGCGTGCGGCCTACCTCGCTGTAGTGGACGCCATGATCGCGCGCAGGCCCCCGCAAGACCGCATGGGCTGCGCCAACCTGGCCCACGCCTACGCCGCGCTGCCGGGGTCCGAAAAGTTCAAGGTCACGGCCCTGAAGGCGCCCAACATCGGGGTGGTCACGGCATACAACGACATGCTCTCGGCCCATCAGCCGTACCACGCGTTTCCTGCGGTGCTTCGCGACGAGGCAGCGCGCCTGGGCGCTACGGTGCAGGTGGCGGGCGGCGTGCCGGCCATGTGCGACGGCGTCACGCAGGGCACGCCCGGCATGGAGTTGTCGTTGTTCTCCCGCGATGCGATTGCCATGGCCACAGCGGTAGCGCTGTCCCACGATGTGTTCGACGGTGCGCTGCTGCTGGGCGTGTGCGACAAGATCGTGCCGGGTCTGCTGATCGGCGCGTTGCACTACGGGCATCTGCCCTGCGTGTTTGTGCCCGCCGGCCCCATGGGCACGGGCCTGTCGAACAAGGACAAATCCAAGGTGCGCGAGCAGTACGCGCAAGGCCAGGTCGGTCGCGACGAGTTGCTCCAGGCCGAGTCGGCCGCGTACCACAGCCCCGGCACCTGCACCTTCTACGGCACGGCCAACAGCAACCAGATGCTGCTGGAGGCCATGGGCCTGCATGTGCCCGGCGCAGCGTTTGCGCCGCCGGGCACTGAAGAGCGCGAAGCCTTCACACGCCAAGCTGTGCGCACGGTGCTCGACATCGGCAAGCGCAGCGCACGCTTCACGCCGATTGGCAAACTGGTGGACGAGCGCTGCATCGTCAATGCCATGGTCGCTTTGCTGGCCACCGGCGGCTCCACCAACCACTTGATCCACTGGGTGGCCGTGGCGCGCAGTGCCGGTATCCTGATCGACTGGACGGACTTTGACGAGCTCTCGTCCGCTGTGCCGCTGCTGGCCCGTGTGTACCCCAATGGCGATGCCGATGTGAATCAGTTCGAGGCTGCCGGCGGCCCGCGCTGGATCCTGCGCGAGCTGCTCAAGGGCGGCTTCATGCACCCCGATGTGCTGAGCATCAATGCAGGCGGCATTGCCGCAGGCGGGCAGGGCGCCCCCGAGGTGTCGGGCGACGACACCGTGCTGCGCCCGGTAGACCGACCGTTCTCACCCACAGGCGGGCTGCGGCTGCTACAAGGCCGCCTGGGCCGCGCGGTCATCAAAGTCTCTGCCGTACCTACAGACCATCACATCATCGAGGCTCCGGCCCGCGTGTTTGATTCGCAAGAAGCGTTGCTGGCTGCCTTCAGCGCGGGCGAGGTGCAGCAGGACATGGTGGCCGTGGTGCGCTTTCAGGGCCCACAGGCCAACGGCATGCCCGAGTTGCACAAGCTCACGCCGCCGCTGGCCGTGCTGCAAAACCAGGGCTTCAAGGTGGCGCTGGTCACCGACGGCCGCATGAGCGGTGCATCCGGCAAGGTGCCCGCCGCCATCCACGTCACCCCTGAGGCCCTGGCCGGCGGGCCGCTGGCCAAGGTGCTCGATGGCGACATCGTGCGGGTGGACGCCGTGGCCGGCACGCTGGATGTGCTGGTGGACGACGCCACCTGGGCGGCCCGGGTGTTTGCCCCCTACACCGCGCCTGCTGCCATCGGCTTTGGCCGTGAGCTCTTCGCCAACTTTCGTCGCCATGCAGGGGGCGCTGAGCAGGGTGCATGCACATGGCTGTAAAGGCCGCGCCCTGTGCCGCAGCCCGTACCAGCCCGGCCCCGCAGCCGTGGGAGGAAAGCCATTCGGGGTGCTGCGTCCCGGGCTGAGCAGACAGGCGCGCCGTTGGGGCATCGAACGCCCCAAGAGGGCGCTACCAATGGCCGGTAACGCTGGCTTCGAGGCGGCCCGGCTTTTTCCCCCATTCACCTGCCGCGTGCGGCAATTCACCAACAGTCACAGCACACAGGAGCGCTCCACTCATGAACCCGCTTGAAATCGCCAGCCACGGCCCCGTCATCCCCGTCATCGTGATTGACCGTGTCGAAGACGCGCTGCCCCTGGCCGAAGCGCTGCTGGCCGGTGGCGTGAAGGTGCTGGAGGTGACGCTGCGCACCGCTGCCGGCCTGCCCGCCATAGAGACCATTGCCCGCAACCTGCCCGAGGCGGTGGTGGGCGTGGGCACCGTGCTCAATACCGACGATGCCCGCCGCGCCAGCGAGGCGGGTGCCCGCTTTGCCGTGAGTCCTGGCTACACCGCAGAAGTGGGCAGCGCCTGCAAAGGCCTGAACCTGCCACTGCTGCCTGGTGTGGCCACGTCCAGCGAAATCATGGCCGCGCTGGCCGATGGGTTCTCCTTTCTCAAGCTGTTCCCGGCCGAGGCGGCAGGTGGCATCCCGCTGCTCAAGGCGTGGGCCAGCCCGTTTGGTCCGGTCAGCTTCTGCCCCACAGGGGGCATTACCCAGGCCACCGCAGCCAACTACCTGGCGTTGCCCAACGTGCGTTGCGTCGGCGGATCGTGGCTTACCCCAGCCGATGCCGTGCGCGATGGGGACTGGGCGCGCATTACCCAACTGGCGCGCGATACGCACGCGCTGCGCGTTGCCTCCTGAGGCGCATGCCGTGTTTGCCTGATCGATAGATCCGTTTCACCAGCAGATCCTCACGCGCAGCCCACCCAGTTCGGTGCTGGTATCAGTGGCCACCCGCAGGCCATGAATGCGCGCTATGCGGTGCACGATGGACCACCCCAGGCCGCTGCCGCTTTGGCCGGTTCCCAGCACCCGAAAAAAGCGCTCACCCAATCGGGCCTGCTGCTGCGGGGTGAGGCCCGGGCCGCTGTCTTCCACGCTCAGTTGGGCGACGCCGTCAGCGTGTGAGATCCGCAGCCGCACTTCGGCGCCGTCGGGGCTGTAGCGCATGGCGTTGTCCAGCAGGTTGCGCAGCAGTACGCGGGCAAGGGGCTCGGGCAGCGGAATGCGGATGCCCGTGGGCAGGGGCTCAACGATCACAAGGCGCTGCTGCCGGCGCTCGGCAGTGGTTCTGCACTCGGCGACGACCTGCCGCGCCACCTCCGGCAGGGCAGTGCTGCCAGCGTTGCGATCGGCAGGCTCGGCGTCCAGCCGCGCAAGCTGCAGCAGCTGCTCTACCAGCCGGGTGGCGCGGTCGCACCCCTGCACGGTGGCCTCCAGTGCGCGCAACCGCTCTTGTTTGTCGGTAGCGCCTTGCGCCACCTGCGCCTGCATGCGAATGCCGGCGATCGGTGTGCGCAACTCGTGCGCGGCGTCTGCGGTGAATTGCTGCTCGGTGGCCAACAGCCGCGCCGTGCGTTCGAACAGGTCGTTCAGCGCGGTCACCAGTGGCAGGACTTCGGGTGGCACACCTTCGGAGGGAAGAGGCGCCAACGACTGCGGCTGGCGTGCCGCAACAGCGCGCCCGAGCTGACCCAGCGGGCGAACCGAGGCGCGCACGGCCCACCAGATGCCCAGCGCCAGCAGGGGCAAGGCCCAGGCCAGCGGTTTGAGGATGCTGGTCAGGCTGGCCAGAATGATTTCCTCGCGCACCGACTGCAGTTCGCCAACAAGGATCCGCACATCGCTCTCTCGCCCTGGGGTGACGAACACGCGCCACGCTTTGCCGTCCACGCTGCTGTCGGCGAAGCCGCGCTTGCGACGCTGCGTCAGGGGCTCGTGGGGTGCGCTGGCGGACCGGGCCAGCAGTTGCTCCTCATGCCACAGCTGAAACACGACGCGCGGCTGGTGCTTGTCCAGATCCGGCGCCTCGTTCAGCCTCTCTTCGTCCAGTTCATCCAGGGGCTGCAGGCGCAGCAGGGCGGCGGTTTGCGCCAGGTGAGCGTCGAGCAAGTCGCTGACCTCGTCGTCGGTTTCATGCCAGGCCAGGGCGGCAGCTGCGCCCCAGGCCAAAACCACCAGCACCAGCACCGTGCACAGCAAGCGGGTTTGCAACGAACGCGGCGCGCGCTGCTGCCGGGCATTGCTCATGCGGGCTCCCGTGCAATGCGGTAGCCCACGCCACGCACGGTTTCGATGACCGCGGTGCCCAGCTTGCGGCGCAGATGGTAGATGTGCACCTCTACGGCGTTGCTGTTGATTTCGCTGCCCCACTCGTACAGCCGCTGCTCCAGCTGCTCGCGGCTGAGCACGCGCCCTGCGTTCAGCATCAAAGCGTGCAGCAGGTCGTACTCGCGGCTCGACAACTCCACGGGCTTGCCGTCAACCAGCACTTGGTGGGCGGCGGGGTCCAGCGCCACGTGGCCCGCGGTCAGGCGGGCATCGCACTGCCCGTGGGCGCGGCGCACCAATGCGCGAAGGCGTGCGGCGAGTTCATGCAAGTCAACGGGCTTGATGAGGTAGTCGTCAGCGCCTGCATCCAGCCCTGCAATGCGGGCTGGCACCGCATCGCGGGCGGTGAGCACCAGCACCGGTGTGCGGTTGCGGCGCGCGCGTATCTGCCGCAATACCTCCATGCCGTCGAGGCGAGGCAGGCCCAGGTCAAGCACCGCCGCCTGGTAGGCGCCCGTGGAAAGCTCGCGCTCGGCGGCGATGCCATCGCGCACCCAGTCCACCTGGAATCCGTTCTGCGCCAAGCCCGCCCGAATGCCCGAGCCCAGCAGTTCATCGTCTTCGGCCAGCAGGATGCGCATGGGGTGGTCCTTGGTCAGTCGCCATCATCATGTCGATTCTCGCTCCAGCCGTTCGCGTCGACCACAGGCAGCTCAGGTGCAACGCTCCACTGCCAAGTCCAGAACCCAAGCACGCAGGCCAGCACCAGCGCCGCCAGAGCGCCGTGGTTGCGTTTGGCCAGGTCAGGCCCTGGGCCTTGCACTCGGCCGGTCAGCATGGGCAGCGCCTGGTTTTTGCGGCGCAGCACGCTCAGCAAAGCGATCAGCCCTACATGCAGCAGCACCACCATCAGCATCGCGTTGCCGAAGAATTCGTGCACTTCTTCCAGCCACTCGCCACCCCACTCGTCCCACACGCCATAACCGCTGAGGGTCAGGGGCACGACGGACGCCAGAATCAAACCCACGGCCAGCGCCATCAACAGGTTTTGCCCAGGGCGCCACGCAGCCTGCAGCGCCGATGGCGAGCGCACGGCCCACAGCGACGGCAGCCATGCGGGCAGCCCTTGCAGCTTGCGCCACAGCACAGACAGGCGCACCTGCCTGGGGCCGAAAAGCCCCCACAGCAGCCGCGCTACCAGCAGCCCCGCCAAGGTGTAGCCCAGCGTGACATGCACGAGCCGCCACCGCTCACCGTCGGCAGTAAGGTAGGCGCCGGTGAAGCTCAACGCCATCAGCCAGTGCAGCATCCGGGTGGCCGCATCCACCACGCGGCGGCTGGCGGGCCGAGGTGCGGTGGCCGAAGACGGGGCGGACGAAGCCGAATCGGACGGTGCGGGCGGCGCGGTGTGGGGAAGGCTGTGGCTGGTCATGGTCGCTCTCACTTGGGAATACGGACGCGGTCGTCGTCAAAGTCACCCTGGTCGGCCCGGGTGTGGCAAGCCATGCAATTGGCGGGGCCACCAATGGATGCGCGCTTCCAGATGGCGGGGTTCACCTCGCGGTGTTTGCGTTCCAACCAAGCAGACTGGGTGATGCGGTCTTGCGGTGGCGCCTCTCGCACCCGCTTGTAGGTGCCTGCGTGGGCCTGCAGCCAAACGCTGATTTGCCGCACCATGGCCGGGTCCAGCGATGCGTCGGTGCCATAGTGCCGGTCCAGGCCCTGCATCATGTGGTTCCATGATGTGGCCGGCAGCATGCCCGGCGGGTAGGCCATGTGGCAACCTGCGCATTCCTGCTGGTAGACGGGCAACATGGCGGAGGCCGGCATCTGGCGGCTATCGGCCCACGCGGCAGGCAACGCAAAAGCCAGTGCGAGCAGCGCAGCAACAGGCAGGCGGCTGGCGCGAGCGGGCGGCAGTGGGGCTGCGGTGTGGTAGCCGGTGTGGTTCATGGCTGGTCCTTGGGGGTTTGCGCTGCGGCTGTCTTCGCATCGAGTTTCAGCAGCCATGCCAGTACATCGGCTTTCTCGCTCGGCGTGCATTCGCGGCGGAGCACGTCGTTGCAGTTGCGGCGGAACCACTTGTCGACTTTTGCCGTGTCGGTGAACCGTTGCGCGTTGAATGCAGGTGCCAGCGCGGTGATGGACTTGCCGGTGCTGGCGTGGCGTGCTGGTGCCGTGGGTGGGTTGCCGTGGCACGAGGCGCACGACCACTCGCCGCCGTGGCGGCTGGTGAAGAAGACGCGACCGTTTTCGGCGCTGGCCGGGCTGCCGGATGCATCGCTCCAGCGCTGCATCTGCAAAGCCGGGGTGGTGTCGCCCGCATGCGCCAGTGGCGCCAACATAGCCAGCGTCAACAGGGCTGCAAAGCGCGCCAGAGAAGGGGTGTTTGCTGTAGTCATGCCGCCATGTTGCGTCGCTGGCATGAAGAATGGCTTAACGCAGCAGTCCGCGTATTTGCACGTCCGCCCGCATTGCCTTAAAAGGCAGGCTTCGCTGGGCGCTGGTGTGGGTAAGTCTGCGGCCTGCAGGGGCCGCCATCGCTACTGCGGGTGCCACGCCACAGATGGACTGATGATCAGCAGCTTTCGAGAAAGAAAAAGTGCTCTAGCGTTTGCCCAGAAAGCGCCAATAGCTATAAAAAATGGAGCAAATTCACGTGCAGCACCTCAGCACCTCAGCACCTCAGCACCTCACGCACCTCACGCACCTCACGCACCTCACGCACCTCACGCAGCTCACGCAGCTCACGCACAGCCGCGGTCGCTCGGCGTCCTTTTTCAACGGCGGTGAAGTTTTCGAAGCGCAAAAAAAGCCTGCAGACCGCGAAGTCTGCAGGCTTTTGGCCGAGGCGCCCGAAGGCGCCAACCGGGCTATTACATGCCCATGCCGCCCATGCCGCCCATGCCACCCATATCGGGCATGCCGCCGCCAGCACCGGCCTCGTCCTTGGGTGCTTCAGCAACCATGGCTTCGGTCGTCAGCAGCAGCGATGCCACGGAAGCG
The DNA here is from genome assembly GCA_002377855.1 of Acidovorax delafieldii. Taxonomy (GTDB): domain Bacteria; phylum Pseudomonadota; class Gammaproteobacteria; order Burkholderiales; family Burkholderiaceae_C; genus Acidovorax; species Acidovorax delafieldii_A. The sequence continues at coordinate 25,819 of DFQQ01000011.1, forward strand.
GCGTTCTGCAGGGCCGTACGGGTCACCTTCGTGGGGTCCAGAATACCCATTTCGATCATGTCGCCGTAGGTGTCGTTGGCAGCGTTGAAGCCGTAGTTGCCCGTGCCGTTCAGCACGGCGTTCACCACCACCGATGGCTCGCCACCGGCGTTGTAAACGATTTCGCGCAGAGGGGCTTCGATGGCTTTCAGGATCAGCTTCACGCCGGCGTCCTGATCAGCGTTGTCACCCTTGATTTCGCCAGCAGCTTGGCGTGCACGCAGCAGGGCCACGCCACCACCGGCCACGATGCCTTCTTCCACGGCAGCGCGGGTAGCGTGCAGGGCGTCTTCGACGCGGGCCTTCTTTTCCTTCATTTCGACTTCGGTCGCAGCGCCCACCTTGATCACTGCCACGCCGCCAGCCAGCTTGGCCACGCGCTCTTGCAGCTTTTCGCGGTCGTAGTCGCTGGTGGCTTCTTCGATCTGCACGCGCACTTGCTTGACGCGGGCTTCGATGTCAGCAGCAGCGCCAGCGCCGTCGATGATGATGGTGTTTTCCTTGCCCACTTCGATGCGCTTGGCTTGGCCCAGGTCGGCCAAAGTCACCTTTTCCAGCGTCAGGCCCACTTCTTCAGCGATGACCTTGCCGCCCGTCAGGATGGCGATGTCTTCCAGCATGGCCTTGCGACGGTCGCCAAAGCCAGGAGCCTTGACAGCCACCACCTTCAGGATGCCGCGGATCGTGTTCACCACCAAAGTAGCCAGAGCTTCGCCTTCGACTTCTTCGGCAATGATCAGCAGGGGACGGCCAGCCTTGGCAACTTGCTCCAGCGTAGGCAGCAGGTCGCGGATGTTGCTGATCTTCTTGTCGAACAGCAGCACGAAGGGGTTGTCCAGAATCGCGGATTGCTTTTCGGGGTTGTTGATGAAGTAGGGCGACAGGTAGCCGCGGTCAAACTGCATGCCTTCCACGACATCCAGCTCGTTTTGCAGCGACTTGCCGTCTTCCACGGTGATCACGCCTTCCTTGCCGACCTTGTCCATCGCGTCAGCAATGATCTTGCCGATGGATTCGTCGGAGTTGGCGGAGATCGAACCCACTTGGGCGATTTCCTTGGAAGTGGTCGTGGGCTTGGAAGCCTTGCGCAGCTCTTCGGTCAGGGCCACCACAGCCTTGTCGATACCGCGCTTGAGGTCCATGGGGTTCAGGCCGGCGGCTACGTACTTGGAGCCTTCGCGCACGATGGCCTGGGCCAGCACGGTGGCAGTAGTGGTGCCGTCACCAGCGTTGTCGCTGGTCTTGGAGGCCACTTCCTTCACGAGCTGGGCGCCCATGTTCTGCAGCTTGTCCTTGAGTTCGATTTCCTTGGCCACGGACACACCGTCCTTGGTCACCGTGGGGGCGCCGAACGAGCGCTCCAGCACCACATTGCGACCCTTAGGGCCCAGCGTGACCTTGACCGCGTTGGCCAGGATGTTCACGCCTTCAACCATGCGAGCGCGGGCTTCGCCGCCGAAAACTACGTCTTTTGCTGCCATTTTTGGAGCTCCTGAAAATTTGAATCAAATTGGCTGCCAGCGCTTATTAAACAAGCGCAAGCAGCTATGAAAAGATGAGTAACGTAGGGGCGAGAAATTACTTCTCGACCACAGCAAACAGATCGTCTTCCTTCATGACCAGCAGCTCGTCGCCGTTGACCTTCACGGTCTGGCCCGAATACTTGCCGAACAGAACGCGGTCACCGACCTTCACGTTCAGGGCGAGCACTTCGCCCTTGTCGTTCTTCTTGCCGGGGCCCACGGCCAACACTTCACCTTGATCGGGCTTTTCGGCGGCGTTGTCAGGGATCACGATGCCGGAAGCGGTCGTGGTTTCGCTTTCAATACGCTTGACGATCACGCGATCGTGCAGAGGGCGAAGGTTCATTGCATTGCTCCTGTTTCAGTAAAAAAAGCTGATGTACTCAGCGCCCGAGAGTTCGAGCGCCCCATGATTGCCTGCAGAGAGTGTTAGCACTCGTCTGTGGTGAGTGCTAATGATAGGGGCGTCTGTGTCAATTTCAAGACGAACGGCTCTGCGGGTGAACTGGATGGCCGACCGTTTAAGAGACGAAATTTCTTTTTTATGCAGTCTGTGTATGGAATATTTGCTATCAAAAAAGAAGCAAAAATTCTTGCGAATGTGAGCGCGTACCTTGGAAATAGACGCAGACTGCTCATGGGGAAGGTTTGACGGCGGCCAACACCATGTGGCAAATCACCTCTTCTGCTTGCCCGTAGCCTTTCGCTGTCAGCGTGGGTCTTCCAAGTAGCAGGGCAAACTGCGCCTCTTGGTCTGCATAAGCCTGCGTGATGGACCAGATCACGAACATGAGGTGGGTAAAGTTGATCCGGGCGATCCGGCCTTCCTGGGCCCAGCGTTCGAAAGTGCGCACTTCAGCTTGGAGCACAGGGCCAACGCGTTGGGCAAAAACGGCGCGGTAGCGAGGCAGGCCGGCGACAACCTCTTTGGTGAAAACCTTAGCGCCGTGCGGGTGTTCGAGCGCGTAGCGGAGCTTGGCGCGGATGTACTGGCGCAATGCCGCTTCGGGGGGGTGGCCTTCACAGGCTGAACAGCAGTTATGGCTCGGTTGTGGAGCACCGGCGTGAGCGTGGACTTGCTTCCCTGGGGGCGCCGTTTGATGACACCTTCTCTGTTGCTCGGTCACGGCTCTGCGCGAAGAGTGTGGCGCCAGCGTAGGCGCTTGATGTAACAGTGCCTAGTGCACGAGGCATGCGCTGCGGTTCGGTGTATCGTCAGGTTACTTTCTTTCACATTTCCCGAGGTCGCGCAAAATGAAACTAAAAACCCGAATTTTGTGGCTGTGCGCCGCCACGCTGCTTGGCCTGGTGGTGCTGTCCGCAGTGGCGCTGACCACGCTCTACCAGTCCATGATGAAAGAGCGCACCGCGCAGCTGTCCAACTTGGTGGTACTGGCCCACGCGGCTGCTCAAAAATCCCACGACAAGGAAAAAAGCGGCGCGCTTTCGCGCGAGGATGCCATCAAGGAAGCCACGCGCACCATTGGCAGCTTTGTCGAAAAAGACAAGTACTTCTTTGTGCGCGGCTTCAGCAACGATGTGAACTATGTGCACCCCAACCCCAAGCGCATCGGCATCGTTGATGAAAAAGGCGGCAAGGAAGCGGGCGTGCGCTACCGCGCTGCACTGCAGGGCGTTACCGTCGGCACCGTGACGGCGCCTGGCACGCGCCCTGGCGCCAAGGAGCCAGTGGACAAGCTCTACGCCATCATCAAGTTCGAGCCGTGGGACTGGATCATCGGCTTTGGCGACTATGTGGACGACATCGAAAACGCCTTCTGGCGCAACACAGCCATCCTGCTGTCCATTGGTGCGGTGCTGATGCTGGTCATTGCGCTCATGGCGTGGCAGATGCTGCGCACGCTGGTGCACCAGCTGGGGGGCGAGCCGCAATATGCTGCCGACGTGGTCACGCAGATCGCCGAGGGCAACCTGGCCGTGGAGGTGCACACCCTGCCGGGCGATACCACCAGCATCCTGCATGCCATTCGCGCCATGCGCGACAACCTGGCCCACCTGGTGCGCCAAGTGCGCGACAGTACCGATTCGATCACCACCGCATCGTCCGAAATCGCTGCGGGCAATGGCGACTTGTCTGCCCGTACCGAATCCCAGGCCAGTGCGTTGCAAGAAACCGCTGCGTCCATGGAGCAGCTCACCTCTACCGTGCAGCAAAACGCAGCCAACGCCCGCCGCGCGGATGAGTTGGCGCGCGCTGCGTCTGACATGGCGGTGCGGGGTGGTGAGGTGGTACACGAGGTGGTGGGCACCATGGGCTCCATCGAGCAGTCTTCGCGCAAGATTGTCGACATCATCAGCGTGATCGACGGCATCGCCTTCCAGACCAATATCCTGGCGCTAAACGCCGCAGTCGAGGCTGCTCGCGCTGGTGAGCAGGGTCGCGGTTTTGCCGTCGTGGCCAGCGAGGTGCGCGGCTTGGCGCAGCGCAGCGCAGCCGCCGCCAAAGAGATCAAGACCCTGATCGACGATTCCGTGGCCAAAGTGGGGGTGGGCACGCAGTTGGTCGAGCGCGCCGGGACCACCATGGGCGAAGTGGTCAATGGGGTCAAGAGCGTGACCGCGATGGTGGCCGAGATCAGCGCTGCCAGCAGCGAGCAAAGCGCAGGCATCGCCCAAGTGAACCAGGCTGTAACGCAGATGGACCAGGGCACTCAGCAAAATGCCGCCCTGGTCGAGGAGGCTCTGGCCGCTGCCCAGTCGTTGAGCCAGCAAGCCCTGGCATTGTCTCAAGTGGTGGGCAAGTTCCGCGTCGCCTGACCTGCAACGGGCGTGGGCCTTGGAGGTGGGCTCACCCGACGGAGCCCACCAGCCCGGTTATCTCCAGGAAGTGGTCCAGCATGTGGAAGTGGTCTTCGAAGAACTCCGCTTCCAGCGCTGCAATGTGCGCTATGGGAACCCACTCCACGTGCAGCGCGTCGTCGTCGGCTTGCACGTTGGGAAAGGGTACGTCGCCCAGGTCAAAGTAGTGTGCGTGCGTCAGCGTGCGCCCACGCTGGCTGCGGTCGGGGTGGTCAAACACGGCCACTGACTGCAAAGCGGCGCGCATGTGGGCTTCGGGCAGGTCGCAGTGGGTTTCTTCCACCAGCTCGCGCAGGCACGACTGCCACACGGTTTCGCGCTGCTCGATGAAACCGCCAGGCACGGCCAGCTGGCCCTTGCCGGGCGCGTGGGCGCGGCGGATCAGCAGCACATGGTCCTGGCAGCGCAGCACGGCGTCCACCGTCACAAACACAGGCGGGTAGGGCGCGGCGGCCCAGGCTTCGCGGTAGCGGCGCAGCATGCGCCACTCTTCCTGCAGCGCTGGGTAGTGGGCGGTCTGCGCAAACTGCTGCAGGGCCGCCAGGGTGCTGGTGGGAATTTCTGCCGCCAGCGGTGCCAGGGCCTCGCCCACGCTGGCTGGCGTGGCGCCAAAGTAGGCGTCGCGAATGGTGGTGGCGTCCATGCCGCCCTGGCGGGGCAGGTCCACCAGCGTCCAGCTGGGAAAGGCGCGCAGGTAGCTGCTGGTCGCATCCTTGAAATGGCCCACCAGCGCGATGCGTGCCCCGGGCTGCGTGCGTTCGGCCACGCCCGCGCGCACGGCCTGCACCCACACGGCTTCGTTGTAGTAGTCGCGCACGGGCAGCACCTGCACGCGGACGCGGTCGGCCTCGGGCAGGGCGTCCAGCAGCATGGCTTCACGCTCTTGCCAGGTGAACGGGTTCTTGGGCGACCGGGCCTGCCATGCGGAGCCCACCACCACGATGACCTGGGGCGCCTGGCGCAATGCCTCTTGCAGCAGAGCCAGATGGCCGCTGTGCACCGGCTCAAAGCGGCCAATGAGGAGGGCGGTGTCGTGCATGGGTCTCCAGTGCTTTTGAGAGAAATAGGGCTTCTGCGCCCGATAGATAAGCGCCAGCAGCTATCGTTTTTGTAGTGATTTTAATCGGCGGGGGCGGGGGCTTTGCAATGCCTCGGCGCGTGTAAACCAACCCCCCCACCCGCCCGTTCACGCTGAGCCTGTCGAAGCGCGGCGCAGGGCCAGGGCAGTTTCAGCCGAATGGTGCAGCCTGAGCTTGTCGAAGGCCGTGATGGGCGCATGCCCTGGCTTCGACAAGCTCAGCCCGAACGGGAGGGGCCTTTGTAAGGTCAGTGCGGGGCTCGACAGACTCAGCCTGAACGGACGGAGATGGCATGCACGGTGAAGGGCTCCGTCACACATACTTTGCTGCAATCGGCATTTGGCGCCCACTGCCAAAGGCCCGGGGCCGCACGCGCACGATGGGCGGGGCTTGGCGCCGCTTGTATTCGTTGCGCGCCACCATCATGCGCACGCGTTGCACCAGGGCGTGGCCGGCTTCGGTTTCTTCCAGCTGGGCCACCAGGGTTTGTGCCGCGGCATGCTCGGCCCTGGACAGGCGTTCGCCCTCGATCAGCAGCTTGAGCACTTCATCCAGCACCGGGTAAGGCGGCAGGCTGTCCACATCGCGCTGGCCCGGGGCCAGCTCGGCAGAGGGCTCTTTGTCGATGATCGCCTGCGGGATCAATTCACGCCCGGCGTGTTCGTTCACGTGGCGCGCCAGCGCAAACACTTCGGTTTTGTACAGGTCGCCCAGCAGGCCCAGCCCGCCGTTGGTGTCGCCATACAGCGTGCAGTAGCCCACCGAGATTTCGGATTTGTTGCCCGTGGTCAGCAGCAGGTGGCCGAAGGCGTTGGAGTATTCCATCAGCACCGTGCCGCGAATACGCGCCTGCAGGTTTTCCAGCGGCAGGCCCTGCAGCGGCTGGGCAAAGCTGGCTTCAAACTGCTGGGCGTAGCCTGCCACCAAATCGGCAATGGGGTGGGTGAACAGCTGCACCCCCAGGTTCTGGCACAGCACCACCGAGTCATCGACCGAGCCGGCGCTGGAGTAGCGCGAGGGCATGGTCACGCCCACCACGTTGCCCGCACCCAGCGCCTCGGCCGCCAGGGCCAGGGTGAGCGCGCTGTCGATGCCGCCTGAGCTGCCCACCACCACCTGCGTGAAGCCGCAGCGCCGTGCGTAGTCGCGCAGGCCCAGCACGATCTGCTGGCGGTAAAAGTCCATGGTGGGCAGGCCCTGGGCCGGCACCGGCGCGGGTGCGGTGCCCTCGGCGCTCAGGAAGCGGCCGTTGTCAAACTGCAGCGTGCGCACATCTTCGACAAAGCGGGCGGCTTCAAACACCACTCCGGCGTCGGGCTCGGCGGCGAACGATGCCCCGTCGTACACCAGCTGGTCGTGCCCCCCGACCTGGTTCACGTACAGCACCGGCAGGCCGTGGCGGCGTGCGGCGCCAGCAAAGATCTGGTGGCGCTGCTCGCGCTTGCCCAAGTGGCTGGGGCTGGCGTTGATGCTGATGACCAGGTCGGGCGCGGCGTCGCGCATGCGCTCGAACGGGTTGGTGGCGTAGTCGGCGCCGTGGTCGTTCCAGCCGTCTTCGCATACCAGCAGGCCCACCTGGCTGCTGCCTATGCGCAGTACCTTGGCCACATCGGGCCCGGGCTCGAAGTGGCGGCGCTCGTCAAAGATGTTGTAGGTGGGCAGCAGTTGCTTGGCGTACTGCAGACGCACGGTGCCGCCCTGCAGCACCAGCAGGCTGTTGTGCAGCTGCTTGCCCGGCCCTGGCGTGGCGGTGGGCGCGCCCACCACCCAGTGCAGCGCAGGCAGGGCGGCAGAGGCCTGCTGCAGCGCTATCAGGCCCGACTGCACGCGCTGCAAAAACGCGGGCTCTTCCAGCAGGTCGCCGGGGTAGTAGCCGCACAGTGCCAGTTCGCTGAAAACCACCAGGTCGGCCTTTTCGCGGGCGGCCTGCTGGGCGGCTGCCACCATGCGGGCGACGTTGCCTTCGATGTCTCCTACGGTGAGGTTGAGCTGGGCGATGGTGATGCGGATCATGGGGCAAGGTCCTTTCTGAAGCGGGCGCCGTGGTGGCGGGATGAGGTGGACGGTGCAGTCACAGCGGCTTAGAGCGGCTAACAAAACTCAGCGTAGCGGCCCTGGCTAGGCGTTCCGTCGCAGGCAGTACGCGAGGTACGACAAGACGGGACAACGACGCCAGGGGAGTTTTGTTGGCCGCTCTCAGCCTGCCACATGGAACACCTGGCGCAAGTAGGCCAAAAACGTTTCATCGTCACACAAGGTCTTGCCAGGGGTGTCAGACAGCTTGGCCACTGGCTGCCCATTGGCGTGGGTGAGCTTCATCACGATGTTCAGCGGCTTCAGGCCCGCGCCCATGTCGTTGGTGAGGTTCGTGCCAATGCCAAAGCCCAGCTGCGTGCGCTCGCCAAAGTGGCGGTACAGCATCAGGGCGCGCTCCATGTCGAGCCCGTCAGAGAACACCAGCCGCTTGGTGTGCGCGTCAATGCGCAGGCGGGCGTAGTGCGCCAGCGCCTTCTCGCCCCAGGCCACCGGGTCGCCCGAGTCGTGGCGCAGGCCGTCGAACAGCTTGGCAAAGTACAGGTCGAAGTCGGCCAAAAACGCGTCCATGCCCACGGTGTCGGTCAGCGCAATCCCGAGGTCGCCACGGTATTCCTGCACCCAGTCCTCCAGCGCCGCCTTCTGAAAATCGCGCAGGCGCACGCCCAGTGCCTGGTAGGTTTGCAGGTATTCGTGCGCCATGGTGCCGATGGGCACCAGGCCCAGGTCGCGCGCCAGCAGCACGTTGCTGGTGCCCTTGAACCACTGCGGCGTCTCGCGGGCAAAGGTCTGCACCACCTCGCGCTGCCATGCGCCGCTGTAGCGGCGGCGCAGGCCAAAGTCAAACAACTCAAACGGATGGCGCAGCGTGGCTTGCTGCGCCAGCGCCTGCAGTTGCTGCACCTTGGCGGCCAGCCGCTCGCGGCCGCTGGCCAGGGCTTGGGCGGCGTCAAAGCGGCGGAAGTACAGCTCGTTGACGATGGCCAGTACAAAGATCTCAAACCCCATCACATGCACCTGCGGGCCGCGAGCCACGATGTGCAGCTGCTCGCCATCAGCCCAGGCGCTGATGAAGTTGCGCTGAAACTGAAACAGCCGCAGAAAGTCCACAAAGTCGCTTTTGATGTAGCGCAGCGTGCCCAGGTAAGCCAGCTCGCCCTGCGTGAAGCGCAGCGTGCACAGGTGGTCGAGCGCGGCATTCACCTCAGGCAGCAGCTCGGCCAGTGGGTAGGCCGGGGTGTTGCGGCACACGAAGCGGTATTCGCTTTGCGTTTGCGGGTGGCGGTGCAGCAGCGCCTGCCACATGGTGAACTTGTAGAGGTCGGTGTCGAGCAGGCTGGTAATGACGGGTTGCATGATGGGGCTCACTTATTGATAGCTGCTTGCGCTGGTTGAATAAGCGCTAGAGGCTGATTTGATCCATGGTGGTTAGCTGTGCGCCCGCAGCGCGCATGCCGTCCAGAAACGCCTGGTGCTGGGTCTCAAACCCGGCGACAGGGCTCATGCCGTCGGTCAGCAGCACCACCCGGCTGGCCTGCCAGCCCGATTGCAGGCGCGGCAGGTGCTGCACGATGTGTTCGGTGGTCGAGCGCACGCAGTGGCTGCTTGCCTCGCCCGCAATCAGCAGCACATCTGCCTGCCCCAGCTGCTGCAGCAGTGCGGTGTTCAGTGCGGTGCTGGCATCGGCCGCATCAGGCACTTCGGCCTCGATGGCGCTGTAGTGTTCGGTCCAGGGGTTGGTGCCCTTGAACACGTTGCGCACCGCGCGCTGGCGCTGCAGCTGCCAGATGCCGCAGGCGGCCAGCACATCGGCATGCACGCCGTGGCCCCAACTGCCCACCTCGCAGTGCACGGGCCAGACCATGAGCGTGTAGCGGCCTTGCGCCTCCAGCGCGTCCAGGTACTGCAGGGTGCGGGGCAGGGCGGCGGGGCTGCGCGGTGTGAAGTCGCCCGCGCGCACCTGGGCCGCGGTGATGGGTGTGAAGGGCGTCACATCGGCCCCTGTGCCGGTCTGCCAGAAGCCGGGGTGGGCAATGTCAAAGCGCTGGTGCGAGTCGAGCGTGACGGTGATGGCATCGAGCTGCCCGCCCTGGTTGGCGATGAACTGCGCCAGGCGCTGCATGTCGGCATGCGCGCCGGCCACGGGCAGGGCGGGAGCGGTGCGCTGGCCGCTGCGCACATCGGTGGGTTGCCAGGCGGCGGGCAGGTCGCAAAAGTCGTTTTGCGGGTCGATGACCAAAAGCTGGATGTTGCGGGCCATGGGGTTCTCCTTGGTTGGCGCTGCCAGTGTAAATCACTTAGTATCAAAATAAAACTAAGTAGATTGCAAGGATTTGTAGTGGAGCGTTACTTGAAATTTGAAGCCAATGCCTAAGTGGGGATTCGACTTTGTTCAACCTTGTGACAAACTTGCACGCATGACCTCTGATGCCCATCCTGCTGTGATCTGTACTGTCGATGTGGTGTTGCTCACGTTGGCACAAGGCGCGCTTCATGTCGCCCTGCTGCGCCGCGACAAGCCTCCTTTTGCAGGGGCCATGGCGTTGCCGGGGGGGTACATTCACCCCCAGGACGATGTCGACACGCATGCCAGCGCTGCACGGGTGCTGCGTGACAAGGCTGGCCTGCAAAGCCCGTATCTGGAGCAACTGGCGACGTTCTCTGGCGCGGCGCGCGATCCGCGCGGATGGTCTGTGGCCGTGGCCTATTGCGCCCTGGTGCCGCACGCGCTGCTGACAGCGGGGCCCCTCACATTGACGCCAGTGGCTGCGCTGCCGCCCTTGCCCTTTGATCACCGCACCATGGTGGACGCCGCCGTCGCCCGCGTGCGCAGCAAGAGCCAGTACTCGTCCATGCCCGTCCATTGGTGTGCCGAGCCGTTCACGCTGCCCCAGTTGCAAGCGGTGTATGAGGCGGTGCTGGGGGAGCCATTGAGCAAGGTGAGTTTTCGCCGCAAGATGGACGAGCTGGGCATGCTGGAAGCGCTGCCGGGCACCTTGCAGACCGGCGGCGCCCACCGCCCCGCGCAGCTCTACCGCATCAAGCCAGCCTTTCGCCGCAGCCTCTCCACCAGCAGCCGGGGCCTGTAGCCTGCGCGAAATTTGTTGGACGCGGTCGCGCTAATCTGGCACAACCGCGGGTTTTGGCAGCGCGCAGCGAGTCAGTGGACCGGCAGCACACATGAGATGCGCGCGGGGGGGGCGGGCTCGCGCCAGCAGAGCGTTCTTTCACAAGAGTTTTGGCCAGACCAAAACGAGGGAGGGTGGATGTCGATCAGGCTCAAGTTCAATGTTGTGCTTGCGGTGGTGCTGCTCGTGGCGGCGGCAGGCGCGGGCTTTTATGTGCACGGGTTTCTGCAGCGCGCAGCCATAGAAGAGGTGCGGCACAACTCGCAATTGATGATGCACTCGGCCATGGCCATTCGCGACTACACGACCGAGTTGGTCAAGCCCCATCTGGATGAAAAACTGGCCGAGCAATTCCTGCCGCAGACGGTGCCCGCCTATGCAGCCACTGAAACGCTCAAGCGCCTGCAGACCCGCTTTCCGGGCTACGAATACAAGGAAGCGGTGCTTAACCCCACCAACGCGCGGGACCGCGCCAACGAATGGGAAGAGCGTGTGATCCATGACTTTCGCAGTGGCAAGCTGGACCTGAAGCAGGAAGTGACGGGGGAGGTGGGAGAGGGCATGCACCGGGCGCTTTATGTGGCCAGGCCCATCACCATCAAGCAGTCCCAATGCATGGCTTGCCATAGCGCGCCTGCGGTGGCGCCTCCCACCATGCTCAAGATCTACGGCGAGAAAAACGGTTTTGGCTGGGCCATGAACGAGACCGTTGGGGTGCAGGTGGTCAAGGTGCCCATGTTCTATCCGCTGGAGAAGGCGCGCCAGACCTTCTACAACGTGATGGGCGCTTTGGTGGGGAGCTTTGTGCTGCTGTTCGTGGGGCTCAATCTGTCTTTGTCCTCTATCGTGATCGAGCCCATGGCGCGGCTCAATCGCAAGCTGGAGGATCTGGCCACCAAGGACTTTCTTACCGACTTGGTCAACCGCCGTCGCTTCTTTGAGCGGCTGGAGACCGAGATGGCGGAAACCCGCATCAAAAAGAGCAGCCTGTCGGTGGTGATGTTTGACATCGACTTTTTCAAGCGCATCAACGACACCTTCTGGCACGATTCGGGCGATGTGGTGCTCAAGAGCACGGCGCTGCGTGTGCGCGAACTGCTGCGGTCGTCCGACTGCGCTGCCCGTTTTGGCGGAGAGGAGTTCATCATCCTGCTCAAGGAGACTCCGATGGAGGCCGCCATGGCCATGGCTGAAGCGGTCCGTGCCCGCATTGCCGGCACACCTTTCGATGCAGTGGGGCATGTCAGCGCCAGTTTTGGCGTCGCAACCTGGAACCACCACGAAGACAGCCACGCACTGATCAAGCGGGCCGACGAGGCCTTGTATGTTGCCAAATCGCGCGGACGCAACTGCGTGGTGCAAGCCCAAGAAGCCAGTGCGGCCCAGCCGCATCTGCAGTGATGGGCGGCTGAACAACGACTGGCACCGAACAAGCTAGGCGACGGGTACGCAATTCTCGGCCGTCACCGCCAACTCGGCCCTGGCACTGTTGTATTCGCTGAGGTACTCGCGCGCCAGAGAGGCCTTTTGCGCGTCGGTGAGCAGCTTTCCGGCCATCTGAAAAAACCGCTGCTCTTCCTCGTGCAAATGGTGCTCCACCTTTTCGGTCAACTTGCGCGCCAACGGCAGCCAGCCTGGGCTGGATGCCTCGGTTTCCTCCAGCGCTTCCACCAGCTCGTCGATCTGGTGGTGCTCTGCAATCGCGTGGCGCGAGAGGTCGATGCCGGCGTCGTGCTGCATGAGGGGGATGTAAAAGTGCCGGTCTTCTGCCAGCGCATGAACTGCCAGTTCGCCCTTGAGCGCCTTGAAGAGCGTGTGCCGCTCTGGAGTGTCGCCACTGGTCTTCAGCAGCAGGGCAGACAGGTGCCGCTGAACGGTATGGCTTTCGCGCAATGCTTCAAAGATGTTCATGGGCCGGTCTTACTTGAGGGCCTTGCTTACGGCGCCTGCTGCCTTGACGGCCAGCACCACAAAAATCACCGTCAACACCAGGAAAACGAAGAACAGCACTTTGGCAATGCCTGCGGCCCCGGCTGCGAGACCCGTGAACCCGAGGGCTCCAGCCACCAAAGAAATCAGGGCAAAGATGATGGCGTACTTCAGCATGGGGTTCTCCTCCTTTTGGGGCCACGACGCGCGGCTCAACCTGCGGCAACGATAGATGCCGAAAGAGAAGTGCGCTGTAGGCGCTCCCTGTGCAGCGGTGTAGGAGAGGGGGCGAAATGGGCCAGCATCGGTGGCGAGCTGGCGTGAAAAAGGGGCGCTCAGGCCCCTCTTGCACTTCTATGTGGCGACCCTTGGCTTGGACCTGCGCACAGAGCGGGCTTTACAGCCCCGCGCGGCATGCAGTGCAGCAGCCTTGTCCGTACGTTGGCTACTACGGCACGGGCCTTGCGGCTCTTCACATCGGCGTTGCCGATATCAGCCTGCGCCGAAAGCCAGTCAAGCTCGCTTCGCTCGGGGCCTTACAGGCCCGCAGAAGCCTTGTCATGCTTTTGGTCTGCATTCACATCGCTAACGCGATATGAACTTCGCCCCCGTACGGAAAGCTGCGCTGCGCGCAGGGGGCTTACAGCCCCGCAGCAGCACGCAGTGCCGCTGCCTTGTCCGTACCTTGGTCTGCGTTCACATCGCCGACGCGATATGAACTTCGCCCGAAGACCGATACCGCGCTGTCAGCGCGGCAGGCTTACAGCCCGGCTGCTGCGCGCAGCGCAGCAGCTTTATCGGTCTTCTCCCAAGTGAACTCGGGTTCCTCGCGGCCGAAGTGGCCGTAGGCGGCGGTCTTGCTGTAGATGGGACGAAGCAGGTCCAGCATCTGGATGATGCCCTTGGGGCGCAGGTCGAAGTGGGCCTCCACCAGCTTGGCGATCTCTGCGTCGGGGATCACACCGGTGCCTTCGGTGTACACGGTGATGTTCATCGGGCGGGCCACGCCAATCGCGTACGCCACCTGAATCTGGCACTGGCGTGCCAGGCCCGCGGCCACGATGTTCTTGGCCACATAGCGGGCCGCGTAGGCGGCCGAGCGGTCTACCTTGCTGGGATCCTTGCCGCTGAACGCACCGCCGCCGTGGGGGCAGGCGCCGCCGTAGGTGTCCACAATGATCTTGCGGCCCGTGAGGCCACAGTCACCCTGAGGGCCGCCGATGACGAAGCGGCCGGTGGGGTTGATCAGGTACTTGGTGTCCTGCAGCCATTCCTTGGGCAGCACCGGCTTGATGATTTCTTCGATGCAGGCCTCGTAGAAGCTGGCCTTCATCTTGGTGGCTGTCTCGCTCTGGTCGGGGCTGTGCTGGGTCGAGAGCACCACGGTGTCGATGCTGTGGGGCTTTCCGTCGACATAGCGCATGGTGATCTGGCTCTTGGCGTCGGGGCGCAGGAAGGGCAGGCGGCCGTCCTTGCGCAGCTGGGCCTGGCGCTCGACCACGCGGTGGGCGTAGTAGATGGGCGCGGGCATCAGCTCGGGCGTTTCGTCGCAGGCGTAGCCAAACATCAGGCCCTGGTCGCCCGCGCCGATGTTCAGGTGGTCGTCAGACGCATGGTCCACGCCCTGGGCGATGTCATTGGATTGCTTGTCGTAGGCGACCAGCACCGCGCAGCCCTTGTAGTCGATGCCGTATTCGGTGTTGTCGTAGCCGATGCGCTTGATGGTGTCGCGCGCCACCTGGATGTAGTCCACGTGGGCGTTGGTGGTGATCTCGCCAGCCAGCACAACGAGGCCCGTGTTGGTCAGCGTTTCGGCGGCCACGCGGCTCTTGGGGTCTTGTTCGAAGATTGCGTCCAGGATCGCGTCGGAGATCTGGTCTGCCACCTTGTCGGGGTGGCCTTCAGAGACGGATTCCGAGGTAAAAAGAAAGTCGTTCGCCATTTGAATAAACTCCTGTGTTCCGGCATTTTGGGCGTCGCCCGCAGCCTAGGGAGCTTTGGCGAACGCTTTAGCAGAATTTTTTTACGTCGCCCTGCAAGTTGCTCATTTAACTCAGCGACCAAAATATTTTAATGCCAGTCGTCTTTCGATTCTTTTCCGTATTTCCGCTGTGGTTGCTCCACGTCATTGGATGCGCCCTGGGCTGGGTGGCCTTTGCCGCGTCGGGGGTGTACCGCAAGCGCTTTCTGGCCAATGCCGCGTTGGCGGGCTATTCGTTTGCACAGGTGCGCGCCGCCGTGGGCCACGCCGGGCGCATGGTGGCAGAGTTGCCGCGGCTGTGGCTGGGCGCGCCTGTACCCGTGCGCATCCAGGGCGAGGCGTGTGTAGAACAAGCTTGGGAGGCCCGGCGTGGCGTGATTTTTTTGACCCCGCACCTGGGGTGCTTTGAGATGTCGGCCCAGGCCATTGCCACGCGCTGGAGCGAGCGGCAGGGCCCCATCACCGTGCTGTACCGCCCCGCGCGCCAAGCCTGGTTGGCCAAGGTGATGGAGACGGCCCGCAACCGCCCCGGCATGCAGGCCGTGCCGACCACGCTGGCTGGTGTGCGGCAGATGATCAAGGCGCTGCGCCGCGGCGAGGCCGTGGGCCTGCTGCCTGACCAGGTGCCGCCCGAAGGCCTGGGCGTGTGGTCACCCGTGTTTGGCAAGCCGGCCTACACCATGACGCTGGCCGCGCGCCTGGCGCTGCAAACCGGCGCCACCGTGCTGCTGGTGCGCTGCGAGCGCGAGAGCGGCGGGCGCGGTTTTGTGATGTACGCAGAGCCCTTGCCCCAGCCGCTGGACAGTGACCTCGACACCGCCGTGCGGCAAATCAACGAAGCCATGGAGCATGTGATTCGCCAGTGCCCCGGTCAGTACCTGTGGGGCTATGGCCGCTACAAGCAACCCCGCGCGGAAGCTCCGGCGCCGGAGGCCTCGGCATGATGAGCCGGCTGGGCGTGTGGTTCATGGGCTTGCTGGCCCATGTGCCTTTGCCGGTGCTGCGCGCCATGGGTGCGGCGCTGGGGCGCGTCTTGTTCGTGCTGGCGGCGCCCCGGCGCAAGATCACCCTGCGCAATCTGGAGCTGTGCTTTCCGCAGGCCACGGCGCAGCAGCGCACGCAGTGGGCGCGTGAGAGCTTCATCGTCTTTTGCCAGACCTGGCTGGACCGCAGTTGGCTCTGGTCCGCCCCGCGCGCGGTGGTCGAGCAGCGCGTCAAGCTTGAGGGTGCCGTGCACGAACTCGAAGGCGATGCGCCCACCATCATCTTCGCGCCGCACTTCTACGGCATGGACGCTGGCGGCCTGGTGCTGCCGCTGCGTACCTCCCGGGCGTTCACCTCCATTTTTTCTACGCACCCCGACCCGGCCATTGACGCCTGGTTCATGGCAGGCCGCCAGCGTTTTGGCGATGTGCGCATGCTCAACCGTGCGGACGGAGTCAAACCGATCATTTCCAACCTGCGCAAGGGCGGCCTTCTGTACCTGCTGCCCGACATGGACTTTGGTGCGGGAGAGTCGATTTTTGTGCCTTTTTACGGCGTGCCTACTGCCACGGTGCCCTCGCTGTCGCGGTTTGCCCGACTGGGTCGGGCCAAGGTCATCGGCATGCACACGCGCCTGACGCCCACGGGCTATACGGCCGAACTGACGCCTGCATGGGAACACTTCCCGACCGACGATGTAGAGGCCGACACCGCCCGCATGAACCGTGAGCTGGAGGGTTACATCAACACCATGCCCGGTCAGTACTACTGGGTGCACAAGCGCTTCAAAACGCGTCCTGATGCGCAGCCTTCTCTGTACGAATAGTTGTTGGGTAGCGGTCCGGGGCGAATGCAAGAAAAGCCTGCGGCGCTTTAAAAAATGAGCGGCTACAGCTACCATTTCAGTAGCAAAAACTCACCCAGTTCGTGCGCGATGCGCTCAGGGTGCTCATGCACCACCCAGTGCGAGGCATGCTCGATCTGACGCAGTTGCAGCCGGTGCACCCAGTCGGGCAGGCCATGCAGCAGGCCAGGCAGCAGGGCGGGGTCGTCCATCCCCCACAGCACCAGGGTGGGTACATCCACGCGCAGCATCGATTCGGGCAATTCCACATCCAGCGCGGCGCGGTCGCCGTCCCGTGGGGGGCGCAGGGGGCTGGCGCGGTAGTAATTGCAGGCCCCGGTCAGCCCCTGGCTCCACAGCGCCCGGTACTGGGCACGCACGCCTTCGTTCAGCCACGCGGGCGTGGTGCCTTCAGGTGTGTTGAAGAAAGCGAAGAGCCGCTGGAAGTCGTTCTCGGCCAGCAACGATTCGGCGTCCGGTCTGCACAGAAAGTGCATGTACTGGCTGGCCGCCTGCTGGGCGGGATTGGTTTGCAGTTCACGCAAAAATGCGCCGGGGTGGGGCGAGTTGATGATCGCCAGTCGCTTGAGCCATTGCGGCTGCTGGTTGGCCAGGTTCCAGGCCACGGCGCCGCCCCAGTCGTGGGCTACCAAGCATTCCACCGCGCCTGTCGGACAGACCGCTGAGATCAGTGCGACCAGGTCTTGCACCAAGTGCTTGGCGCGGTAGGCCTCGGCACCCTGGGGCTGGCTCGACTGTCCAAACCCGCGCAAGTAGGGTGCGACGCAGTGGTAGCCGCCGTTTTCAGGGCGGGCAAAGTGCTGCAGCAGTTCATCCCAGATGAACGCGCCTTCCGGGAAGCCGTGGAGGAACATCAACACCGGCCTGCCGGGCACGCCGCTTTCGCGGCATTGCAGTGAAATCCCGTGGGGCAGCGTAGTGGTGCGGGTCTGAATCATGGCGCCTTGCTATATGTTTTATAGCTACTAGCGCCCGTTTACAAGCGCTAGTGGCTATTCTGTTGGTAAATCTTCGTCGGCTAGCTGAGAGCCCGCCAGTGGCGGCTCAGCGCCTTCGTCCACTGTGCCGGTGGCCCCCTCCGGGTGAACAGGGTGAGCCCACTGCCACAGCAGCTGCGCCACTTCGTCTACCCCTTGTTTTTTGAGCGCTGAGAACATCTTCACCTCGCCGCCGCCCGCTTGCAGTCGCGTAATGGACAGCACCTTGGCTTGCTCGGAGCGGGTCAGCTTGTCGGCTTTGGTCAGCACGATGAGGAACTTCAGGCCTTCTTCGACGCGGGGACGCACGACTTCCAGCAGCGCTTCGTCCAGCTCCGTCATGCCCAGGCGGGGGTCGCACAGCAGCACGATGCCGGTGAGCCCAGGGCGGCTGACCAGGTAGTTCACCATTACCTGCTGCCAGCGCACTTTGTCCGAGCGCGACACCGCGGCGTAACCGTAGCCGGGCAGGTCGGCCAGCACGGCGTCGGTCACGCCCTGCTTGCCCAGTGCAAACAGGTTGATGTGCTGGGTGCGCCCGGGCTTTTTCGAAGCGAAAGCGAGTTGCTTTTGCTGAGTGAGGGTGTTGATGCAGGTGGATTTGCCGGCGTTCGAGCGGCCCACGAACGCGATCTCTGGAACGTCAATGGGCGGCAGGTGGTGCAGTTGGGCCGCGGTGGTCAAAAAGCGCGCTGTGTGCATCCAGCCCATGGCGATCTTGGCGTCGGGTGCGGGCGGAGGGTTGCCAGCAACTGGCGCAGAAAGATGGGTTGTCATGGAAAGTTGGGATGCTCAGGAGCCTCATTGTAGAATCGAGCGGCTTTTGCGCACATAAACACACACCCTCGATATGAAGTTGCTCGCCTCCTTGTTGACGGCTGCCGTACTGGCAGCACCTGTTTTCTCGGCCTTTGCAGCGGGTGATGCCCCCAAAGTCGCCAAGCCGGATCTCGTCAAAGGCGAGGCCAGCTACACCGCTGTGTGCGCGGCATGCCACGGCGCTGACGGTAACTCGGCCATCGCTGTCAATCCCACGCTGGCCCAGCAGCACCCCGAATACCTCGTCAAGCAGCTGCAGGAGTTCAAGTCCGGCAAGCGCAATAACCCGATCATGAAAGGCTTTGCCTCCATGTTGACCGATGAGGACATGAGGAACATCGCTTACTGGGCGGCCTCCAAGCCCGCCAAGGCAGGATTCGCCAAGGACAAAGAGCTGGTGGCCCTGGGCGAGCGCATCTACCGCGGCGGCGTGGCCGACCGCAACATCGCCGCCTGCGCTGGCTGCCACAGCCCCAACGGCGCCGGCATTCCTGCCCAATACCCACGCCTGTCGGGCCAGCACGCCGACTACACCGTGGCGCAGCTGAACACCTTCCGCGACGGCTCGCGCGCCAACAGCCAGCAGATGACCCAGGTCGCTGCGAAGCTGAACGACAAGGAAATCAAGGCTGTTGCCGACTACATTGCCGGCCTGCGCTGAAATTGCGCTGACGCATTGGGTGGCCTGTACATGAGGCCACACGGAACCAACCGCCAATAAACAAACCCAAAAAGGGCGGGTCCATCCAAGCGATGGCCCCGCCCTTTTTCTTTCGCCTCCCGTCCTCTTATTTCCATGTCTGAAACCACCCAAGGCGTTCGCGTCCAGTCGGGCTCACGGGCCCTGCGCGCAGGGGTCGAGCTGCTGTCCTCCATGCGGTTCGCCATTTCGCTGCTGACGGTGATCTGCATTGCCTCGGTCATCGGCACCGTGCTCAAGCAGCACGAGCCCGCCGTCAATTACGTCAACCAGTTTGGGCCTTTTTGGGCAGAGCTTTTTGGCGCTTTGCAGCTCAATGCGGTGTACAGCGCGTGGTGGTTTTTGCTGATCCTGGCGTTTTTGGTGGTCAGCACGTCCCTTTGCATCGCTCGCAACACCCCTAAATTTTTGAGCGATATCAAATCTTATAAAGAAAATGTGCGTGAGCAGAGCCTGCGTGCCTTCCACCACAAGGCCGAGGCCGCCCTGGCCCAAGGGACGGAAGCCGAGGCACGGCGCATTGGCGGCATGCTCGCTGGTGGCGGATGGAAGGTGCGGCTGCAGCAGCGTGACACGGCCGCCGGCCCCGGCACAGGCTGGATGGTGGCCGCCAAGGCTGGCGCGGCCAACAAGATCGGCTACATCGCAGCGCACAGCGCCATCGTGCTGGTGTGTGTGGGCGGCTTGCTCGACGGCGATCTGATTGTGCGTGCCCAGATGCTGCTGGGGGGCAAGACGCCATACGCCGGAGGTGGACTGATTGCAGAGGTGAAACCAGAGCACCGCCTGTCCGAGCGCAACCCTACCTTTCGGGGCAACCTCGTGGTGGCCGAGGGCACACAGTCGGGCACGGCCATCCTGAACCAGTCGGACGGCGTGCTTCTGCAAGAACTGCCCTTTGCTGTGGAACTCAAGAAGTTCATCGTCGAGCATTACTCCACGGGCATGCCCAAGCTGTTTGCCAGCGAAATCATCATCCATGACAAGGCGACGGGCGAGAAGATACCGGCCCGCGTGGAAGTGAATCACCCAGCCAGTTACAAGGGCATCGAGATCTACCAGTCGAGCTTTGATGACGGCGGCTCGCGCCTGAAACTGCGCGCCGTGCCCATGGCGACGGGCGCCAAGCCTTTCGATGTGGAAGGAGTGGTAGGGGGCTCCACCCAACTCACCAACAACGGTGGCGTTGCAGGCAGCGACACCATGACCCTGGAATTCACCGCGTTGCGCACCATCAACGTGGAGAATTTTGCAGGCGCACCAAACATGTCGGGCGCCGATGTGCGCAAGGTGGACTTGCGCGAGTCGGTCGAGTCCCGCCTGGGGGCCGCGAACAAGACCGTGACCAAGAAAGAGTTGCGCAATGTTGGCCCCAGCGTGAGCTACAAGCTGCGCGACGCGGCGGGCCAGGCCCGCGAGTACCACAACTACATGTTGCCCGTGGACACAGGTGATGGCACGCCCGTGTTCTTGCTGGGCGTGCGCGAGTCGCCTTCCGAGCCCTTCCGCTACCTGCGCGTGCCGGCCGATGACCAAGGCGGCATGGATGGTTTTGTGCGCATGCGTGCCGCGCTGGCAGACCCGGCCACCCGTGACAAGGCCGTGCGCCGCTACGTGGCGCAGGCCATCGAGCCCTCGCGCCGCGAGCTGGCAGAGCAGTTGTCGCAATCCGCGTCGCGCGCCCTGGCGGTGTTTGCCGGCGCCATGCCGGCAGCCCCTGGCAAGCCCGCAGGCGGGCTGCAAGCCATCTCTGACTTTATGGAAGCCAACGTGCCAGAGGCCGAACGCTCCCGCGCTGGCGAGGTGCTGATCCGCATCCTGAATGGGACATTGTTTGAGCTAGTGCAACTAACGCGCGAAAATGCCGGCCTCAAGCCTCTGGAGCAAGACGACCGTACCCGCGCCTTCATGACACAGGCCGTGTTGTCGCTCAGTGACGCCGTGATGTACCCCGCCCCCGTCGCTTTCGAGCTCAAGGACTTTACCCAGGTGCAAGCCAGCGTGTTCCAGGTGGCCCGCGCCCCTGGCAAGAACATT
The DNA here is from genome assembly GCA_002377855.1 of Acidovorax delafieldii. Classification (GTDB taxonomy): domain Bacteria; phylum Pseudomonadota; class Gammaproteobacteria; order Burkholderiales; family Burkholderiaceae_C; genus Acidovorax; species Acidovorax delafieldii_A. Next base: position 46,734 of record DFQQ01000011.1, read on the forward strand.
GTCTATTTGGGCTGCGCCTTGCTGATACTGGGCGTTTTTGCCATGCTTTACATCCGTGAACGCCGGGTTTGGGTGTGGTTATCTCCCCAGGAGCAGGGCTCTCATGCTCTGATGGCGCTTTCGACCAACCGAAAAACGATGGACGGCGACAAGGAGTTTGTCCAGCTCGCTCAAAAACTGATCGGGGCGCAGCCCCACACAGGCCACGCATGAACACCGCAACGACCACCATCACCTTGAACGAAGGCTTCTTCTCGCGCCGCAACTGGCTGGACTGGCTGTTTGCGGTCGTGGTTGCCGTGGGCGGCCTGTACGCCTTCCAGCGCTACAGCGCCTACATGGACGTGTACGAAAAAGGCATTTTGATCGGCGCCGTGCCATGCACCATCTGGCTGGGCTGGTTCTGGCGCCCGCTGCGCGTGCTGATGCTGGTGGTGGCGGCCCTGGCGCTGATGGCCATCGGCTTGTACCAACAGGACGGTTCAGGCAGCTTGGCGCGTGCCGACACGGTGTTCGGCCTCAAATACTTCCTGTCCAGCCAGTCTGCCATCCTTTGGATGAGCATGCTGTTCTTCATGAGCACGGCGTTCTATTGGGTGGGCATGTTCTCGCGCGGCGAGGGACACACCATGGGCATGATCGGCTCGCGCATTGCGTGGGCAGCGGTGGCCATGGCCCTCATCGGCACGCTGGTGCGCTGGTACGAGAGCTACCTCATCGGCCCAGACGTAGGCCACATCCCGGTCAGCAACCTTTACGAAGTGTTTGTGATGTTCTGCTGGATGACCGCGGCGTTCTACCTGTATTACGAAGAGCAGTACGAGACCCGCTCCCTCGGCGCTTTTGTGATGCTGGTGGTGAGCGCGGCCGTGGGTTTCTTGCTTTGGTACACCGTGGTGCGTGAAGCCCACGAAATCCAGCCGCTGGTACCTGCCCTCAAGAGCTGGTGGATGAAGCTGCACGTGCCCGCCAACTTCATCGGCTACGGCACGTTCGCGCTGGCCGCCATGGTGGCGTTTGCCTACCTCATCAAGCTGCAGGCCACTGAAACCCGCTGGTACAAGCTGGCCCCCTTGTGGTTGCTGGGCGTGGTGCTGTGCTTCGAGCCCATCGTATTCCGCCAAAACGCGACCGAAGGTGGCAGCAGCTACTGGATGGTGTACTTTGGCATTTCGGCGTTGATCGTGGCCGCCATTCTGTGGGGGCGCAAGCGGATTGCCGAGCGTCTGCCCACCTTTGAAGTGCTGGATGACGTGATGTACAAGTCCATTGCCGTGGGCTTTGCATTCTTCACCATCGCCACCGTGCTGGGTGCCCTGTGGGCGGCCGAGGCCTGGGGTGGCTACTGGAGTTGGGACCCCAAGGAGACCTGGGCACTCATCGTGTGGCTGAATTACGCGGCCTGGCTGCACATGCGCCTCATGAAGGGTCTGCGCGGCGCGGTGTCGGCCTGGTGGGCACTGGTGGGGCTGGTGGTCACCACGTTTGCGTTCCTTGGGGTGAACATGTTCCTGAGCGGGCTGCACAGCTACGGCACGTTGTAGTTCGGGCAGACAACGCAACGCTGCGCTCGGCGCAGCTTGCCCTCGATCGGGCAACTATTGCGTCTTCGGTGTAACCTGGGTGGTCTGCAAAGCGAACTAAGAGTCGCTTTTGTGCTCATACAGCGCAGCAGCCACCCTTTTCACTGGAGAAACCCATGCCTACACCACCCCGAAACACGGGCTTTCAGCACCCGTTTTCCAGCGAAATCACGCCCCAAGCCGTCTATGAAGACCGCCGCCAGATGCTCAAGCTGATGGCGGGCGGCGCCGCTGGGGCGGCCATGGCTGCCTGGGCGGGGCGCCAAGCCATGGCCCAACAGGTGCCGCGTCCTGGCAAGCTGGCAGTCTTGGCAAGCACCAAATCAGCGGTGGCAGGTGCGGCGACGATGGAAAAGCTCACCGATTACAAAGACGCAAGCACCTACAACAACTTCTACGAATTTGGCACCGACAAGGCCGACCCTGCGCGCAATGCACACACCCTCAAGACCACGCCCTGGACCGTGGAAGTAGAGGGTTTGGTCAAGAAGCCGGGCAAGTACGCCATCGAGGATTTGCTCAAGCTCAGCGCGCAGGAAGAACGCATCTACCGCCTGCGCTGCGTGGAAGGCTGGTCCATGGTTATCCCATGGGTGGGCTATTCGCTGGTGGAATTGATCAAGCGCGTGGAGCCCTTGGGCAGCGCCAAGTACGTAGAATTTGTGACCCTGGCCGACAAGGCCACCATGCCCTACGTGGGCTCGCGCGTGCTCGACTGGCCTTATGTCGAAGGCCTGCGCATGGACGAGGCCATGCACCCGCTGACCCTGCTGGCGTTTGGCATGTACGGCGAAGTGCTGCCCAACCAGAATGGCGCGCCCGTGCGCCTGGTGGTGCCATGGAAGTACGGCTTCAAAAGCGCCAAGAGCATCGTGAAGATCCGCTTTGTCGAGAAAGAACCGGGAACCGCCTGGAACAAGGCCGCGCAGCAGGAGTACGGCTTTTATTCCAACGTGAACCCCAACGTGGACCACCCCCGTTGGAGCCAGGCTACCGAGCGCCGTATCGGCGAAGACGGCCTGTTCGCCAAGAAGCGCAAGACGCTGATGTTCAATGGCTACGAGGCCCAGGTGGGTCAGCTGTACGCGGGCATGGACCTCAAGAAGTTCTACTGATATGCGCGCCGATACCAGCCCCGCGCGGCCGCCCAGCAGCCAGGGTGAGGGAAGGGGCGACTGGCGCAAGGCGCTGTTGCATCCCGCCATCAAGCCGTTGCTGTTTTGCGCGGCGCTGCTGCCCGCCCTGTGGCTGGTGGTGGCTGCGGCCACCCACCAGCTGGGAGCCAACCCGGCCGAGGCGCTGATCCGCTCCACCGGAGACTGGGCCTTGCGCACGCTGTGCGTGGTGCTGGCCCTGACCCCGTTGCGTGTGACGTTTGCTGTGCCCGCGCTGGCGCGTTGGCGGCGCATGTTGGGGCTGTTTGCGTTCTTCTACGCTTTCTTGCATGTGCTCAGCTACAGCTGGCTGGACATGGGGCTGGACCTGCCGGAAATCTTTGCCGACATCGCCAAGCGGCCCTTCATCTTGGTCGGTACGCTGACATTTTTGGTGCTGCTGGTGCTGGCGGCTACCTCGTTTCAAAGAACGATCCGCGCTCTGGGTGGCAAGCGCTGGCAGGCACTGCACCGTTCGGTGTATGGCGCTGCAGCGCTGGCAGTGCTGCATTTTTTTTGGATGCGCGCCGGCAAAAACGATTTTGCCGAAGTGGTGCCATATGCCGTCATCATCGCCGCACTGTTGGGCTGGCGGGTGTGGCGCAGGGTGCGGGGTTGATGGGCTGACCCCGTCGGTGCATCCTTGACCTAAGAAACTTGGATGCTGCATTTTTCATAGCTAATTGCGCTGTTTTGCCGGGCGCTACAGGTCAATTTCATCCCTAGTTCAAGGGCCCACGTGGCCTAACTTGCCTGCTTTGAGGAAGAGATTGTTGAAACACGAACTTCGTGGAACACGAAGTTCGTGTAGACTGATCCCCCATGAAAAACGTCACCATCACGATGGACGACACCGTGGCCGAGTGGGTTCGCGTGGAGGCTGCCAAGCGGGGGAGCAGCGTCTCACGCCTCATGGGTGAATGGCTGGCCGAAAAGATGCGCCAAGAAGACGCTTACGCCCAGGCCATGCGCGAGGCGCTGGCGTTCGAGACATGGGGCGCATCCTCCGGCCCCTATGTGCCCCGCGAAACCCTGTTTCAGCGATGAGCACCACCTCCATTTTTGTAGACACCGAAGTGCTGCTCGCCAGCGTGGACGAGCGCCACCCCGCACGCCAGGCGCGTGCGCGCGAATGGCTCACCTTTTGCTGGCAAACCCGCAGCGGGCGCATCAGCTCGCAGGTACTCAACGAGCTGTACAACCAGGCCATCCAGCGCTTTGCAGGCCCCCATGTGCTGCAGCAGGTGCGTGCCCAGGTGCGGCGCCTGCGCGTGTGGCTGCCGCCGCACCTGGACGCCTACACCGTCGATGGCGCGTGGGACCTGCAAGACCGCTACGGCCTGGGCTACTGGGATGCGCTCATCGTCTCGTCGGCCCACCAGCAGGGCTGCCGCTACCTGCTGACTGAAGCCTTGCCGCACGACCAGATGCTGGACGCCGTACGCGCCATCAACCCCTTTGTTTTGGCCCCCAACGAACTGGACACTGCCGAATGACCTCCGCCGCCACGCCCTCCGACACGCTCCCTGACGTGCTCGCCAACGCATTGAACCGCATCCGCCCTGATGTGCGCGCCATGCACTCGTACGTGGTGCAGCCGTCCACCGGCATGCTCAAGATGGATGCGATGGAGAACCCGTTTGCCCTGCCGGAGGCGCTGCAGACGGCGTTGGGTCAGCGCCTGGGCTCGCTGCCGCTCAACCGCTATCCCGGTGCCCGGCAGAACGACCTGAAGGCCGCCTTGAAGGCATACGCCGGGGCGCCCGCCGGTTACGACGTGGTGCTGGGCAACGGGTCTGACGAACTCATCACCCTGCTGGCGCTGGCCTGCGCGCAGCCTGGCACCGGCCAACGCGCCACCATGCTGGCCCCCATGCCGGGGTTTGTGATGTACCCCATGAGCGCGCAACTGCAGGGGCTCGACTTCGTGGGCGTGCCGCTGACGCCCGACTTTGAGCTGGATGAGTCCGCCATGCTGGCGGCCATTGCGCAGCACAAGCCCGCCATCGCCTACATCGCCTACCCCAACAACCCCACCGCCACGCTGTGGGATGAGGGGGCCGTGCAGCGCATCATCGACGCGGTGGGCGCACAAGGCGGCATCGTCGCGGTAGACGAGGCCTACCAGCCCTTTGCCAGCCGCACCTGGCTCACCCGCATGCAGGCAGAGCCCGCGCGCAATGCCCATGTGCTGCTGATGCGCACGCTCAGCAAGTTCGGCCTGGCCGGTGTGCGCTTGGGCTACATGCTGGGGCAGCCCGCGCTGGTGGCTGAGATCGACAAGGTGCGCCCGCCCTACAACGTGAGCGTGCTCAACTGCGAAGCCGCCCTGTTTGCGCTGGAGCATGCCGACGTGTTTGCCGCCCAGGCGGCCGAGTTGCGCGCGCAGCGCACCGTGCTCATCGCGGCCTTGCGTGCCATGCCGGGCATCGAAAAGGTGTGGAACAGCGAGGCCAACATGGTGCTGGTGCGCGTGGCCGACGCGGGCAAGACCTATGAGGGCATGAAAACCCGTAAGGTCCTCATCAAGAACGTTTCTACAATGCACCCATTGCTGCACAACTGTTTGCGCCTGACCGTGGGCAACGCCCAGGACAACGCCACCATGCTGGCCGCACTCCAAGCCTCCCTATGACCTCCTCCGCACTCGTCACTTCCACCGCCACCGATTCCGCAGCCGACCGCATTGCCGAAGTCAGCCGCAACACTGCCGAGACGCGCATCACCGTGCGCATCAACCTCGACGGCACGGGCCAGTCCAAGCTGCACACGGGCATCGGGTTCTTTGACCACATGCTCGAGCAGATTGCCCGCCACGGCCTGATCGACCTGGACATCGACTGCGCGGGCGACCTGCACATCGATGGCCACCACACGGTGGAAGACGTGGGCATCACCCTGGGCCAGGCGTTTTCGCGGGCCGTGGGCGACAAGAAGGGCATCTCTCGCTACGGCCATGCCTACGTGCCGCTCGATGAAGCATTGAGCCGCGTGGTGGTCGACTTCTCGGGCCGCCCAGGCCTGCACCTGCACATCCCTTTCACGGCGGGCAGCATTGGTGGTTTTGACACCCAGCTCACCTACGAATTCTTCCAGGGCTTCGTGAACCACGCGGGCGTGACGCTGCACATCGACAACCTCAAGGGCATCAACGCCCACCACCAGTGCGAGACGGTGTTCAAAGCCTTTGCCCGTGCGCTGCGCGCGGCACTCACGCGCGACCCGCGTGCGGCGGGCACCATTCCGTCCACCAAGGGCAGTCTCTGATTTTTAAGCCAAAAAGGCCTCTAGCGCCCAACCAGTAAGCGCTAACAGCTATGAATACAGAAGCAAAAACAGTCGCCGTGGTGGACTACGGCATGGGCAATCTGCGGTCGGTCTCGCAGGCCGTGCAGGCGGCAGCGCAAGGCACGGGCTGGACGGTCATCGTCACCTCGCGCCCCGACGAAGTGCGCGCGGCACAGCGCGTGGTGCTGCCAGGGCAGGGCGCCATGCCCGACTGCATGCGCGAGCTGCGCGAATCGGGTCTGCAAGAGTCCGTGCTGGAAGCCGCCGCGTCCAAGCCCCTGTTTGGCGTGTGCGTGGGCATGCAGATGCTGCTGGACCACAGTGCCGAGGGCGACACAGCCGGTCTGGGCTTGATTCCTGGCGAAGTCATCAAGTTTGATCTGGCAGGCCGAACGCAGGCCGATGGCAGCCGCTTCAAGGTACCCCAGATGGGCTGGAACCAGGTGCGCCAAGTGCCCCACGGTGGCGCTGTCCACCCAGTGTGGGCAGGAATTCCTGACAACAGTTACTTTTACTTCGTGCACAGTTTCTACGCCCGCCCCCAAAGCGCCGCGCACTGTGCTGGAGAGGCAGACTACGGCGGAGTATTCGCCGCAGCCATTGCGCGCGATAATATTTTTGCCGCGCAATTTCACCCTGAGAAGAGCGCGGAGCATGGCTTGGCCCTGTACCGCAACTTTCTGCACTGGAATCCCTGAATCTTTCAACCCGTTCGGGCCGAGCTCTGCCTCGCCCTTTTCCTCCCGAACCCATCATGCTGCTCATCCCCGCCATCGATCTCAAGGACGGCCACTGCGTTCGCCTCAAGCAAGGCGATATGGACCAATCCACCACCTTTGGTGAAGACCCCGCGGCCATGGCGCGCAGGTGGGTGGATGCGGGTGCCCGCCGCCTGCATCTGGTGGACCTGAACGGTGCCTTCGCGGGTGTTCCGAAAAACTACAGCGCCATCAAATCCATCCTCAAGGAAGTGGGCGACGATATTCCGGTGCAGCTGGGCGGCGGCATCCGTGACCTGGACACCATCGAGAAGTACATCGACGGTGGCCTGCGCTACGTGATCATTGGCACCGCCGCAGTCAAGAACCCCGGGTTCCTGAAAGATGCCTGCAGCGCCTTCGGCGGCCACATCATCGTGGGCCTGGACGCCAAGGACGGCAAGGTGGCTACCGACGGCTGGAGCAAGCTCACCGGTCACGAGGTGGTGGACCTGGCCAAGAAGTTTGAAGACTGGGGCGTCGAGTCCATCATCTACACCGACATCGGCCGCGACGGCATGCTCTCGGGCATCAACATCGACGCGACCGTGAAGCTGGCCCAGGCTTTGAGCATCCCCGTGATCGCCTCGGGTGGCCTGTCGAACATGGCTGACATCGAGCAGCTTTGCGCTGTGGAGTCTGAAGGCGTGGAAGGCGTGATCTGCGGCCGCGCCATTTACAGTGGCGACCTGGACTTTGCAGCTGCGCAAGCCCGCGCCGACGAACTCGGCGAAGCCTGAGATTGTGCGGGCTGCGGTGAGCGCAGCCCTTGAAACCCACAAAAAAGCCCCGCCCGGAGAGCAAATCCGGGCGGGGCTTTTTGTTGGCTGGTCAGCAGGCGGGAAGGGTGGTGGCGGTGTTGATGGCACGCACCGTGCCCACCAGCGAACTCCAGTAGCTGGGCAGGCTGGCCCAGGGGTTGCCGACCTGCGTGGTGGGGTTGTATTGCAGGTTGGTGGCGTACACCAGGCCGTGGTTGTAGCGCGCTGACGCGGCAGCCTGAACGGCGGTTTGCATGGCGGCGCAGTTGTCGGCGTTGTGCACCAACATGGCATGGCGGCTGTTGGTCAGCGTGTAAAGCCACGGCGTGCTGGTGCGTGGGTCAAAGTTCTGGAACGTGGTGGCTCCGCCTTCAAAGCTGACGATGGCGTCTGTCACTCCGGCATACGCGGCGGCAGGCACCAGCCCTGGGTTGCCCACCACGCGCAGCGTGGCGCCCCGGGCCTTGATGTGGTCGTAAATCTCGCGGTAGAACGGAATGTATGTTTCGTTGGCAGACATCTCGTCCAGGAAGATGCCGCTGATCACCGAGCTGCCATACAAGTCCAGGTAGCGGTCGATGTTGGTCTTGATGTCCGCCAGGCTGCGTGAGCCCGTACCGTAGCGGGTGTACACGTAGCCGATGACCTTGCCCCCTGCCGCGACGAGGTTGCGGGCTGCCTGCAGCGTTGCGGCGTCGGCGGTGGTGAAGATGCCGTTGGAGGGGTTCAGGATGGCGGTGATGCCGACGGCGGGGTTGGCGCTGGCCGATGCCGCCATCTGGGACCAGCCGGTGTTGGTGGTGGGGTGGAAATAGGCGGGCACCAAAATCTCCAGTGCCGCTGGCTGTGGCCGCAGGTAGATGGTTTGCGTGCCGGTACCGGTGGCTCCGTTCACTGTGCTGCGTACCGTGAGGGTTTGGGCCCCCGCGGTGGTGCCGGTGAGTGATGTGGACGCCAGCCCCGAGCGGGTTTGGGGTGCCACGGGTGAGAAGCTGCCGCCAGGCATCGAGAACGACACTGCCGTTCCATCGGCGGCAGCGCTGCCGCTCACAGAGACCTGTGCCTGCACGGCGACTGGCGTCTGAGCGGTTAGCACACTGCCTGCGGCTGGCACTGTGATCGTGACTTGTACGGTGCTGGGGGGCGCAGGCGTATCTGAGCCACCGCTACCGCCGCCACAGGAGGCGACGAGCGCGGCGATGGGAAGCAGGCTGGCTGGGCGCCGCAATGAATTCAAAAGACGGGACATGGCATGTTCAAAAGGCGGGGGTAAAAAAATGTTACACCACCCTGGTCGCCGCGTTCCACAGACTTTTGTAAAGACGCTGCTGGGGGAACGCACCCCAGCAGCGCTGCCTTACTGCAGCATGAAGGTTTCGTACTCCAGCCGGTTGAGCTGGCGCGTCAGCAGCACCATGCCTGTGCACAGTGTGATCAGCATCGAGCCTGCAAAGCCATATCCGTAGAAGGCGGCCCCCAGGTGCAGCGTCAGCGCGGTGAAAACGATGTTGAGCACCACCATTTCTACGCAAAGCACCAGCACGATGCGGCGCTGGTCCAGATAGAAGAACACGTTGAGGATCGCCATCAAGCCCACCTGCAGGCCCGCCCCCACCACCTGCACATGCAGCAAAGGCAGGTACAGGCTGGAGATGCCCAAGGCATCCAGCAACGCTGGTCCCGCCACGAAGGTCACCAGCACGGCCAGGGTCTGGATCTTCGCGATCTCGCCCAGCCCTTGCTGGATGGCATAGACCATTTCATCGCGCATTGATTCGATGTATTCGAGCGAGCCGCCGCTGCGCACCGCGTCGTAGAACTTGTCGTAATACTCCACAAAGTCGGTCTCGATGCGCACCAGGAACACCGCCATGCCGGGGATGATCGAAAGGTACGAGAGGAACACCGGCAGGTCGTAGATCAGCGAGGCACGCAGGCCGCCGATGATGGGCTCCGACGTGGGCGTGAAGTACCAGAACATGAACTTGTCTGCCCAGATGGCCACGTTGTAGAGCAGGCCCACCAGCACGAGCGACGGGTACAGCAGCTTGCGTTCGGCAAAGTCAAACGCGATCAGTCGGCCCTTGGGGCTGAAGTCGCGCACCACCATCACCCACATGCCGGCCAGCAGCACGAAATTGCCCAGCACGAAGCCGCCCAGCAGCCCCTCCAGCCCCCAGGGGCGCATCAACAGAGAAGCCACCACAATGAGTGTATAGGCGACGCCAAACAAGACGGTAATGGCCTGGTAGCGCTTCATGCCCGACAGCAAGATGGCCAGCACCCACACGCCACACATGACGCAATAGCCGGCCAGCATAAGCAGCCGGTACAACAGCCGCTCGCCCGGGAAGACGACGAACAGCGCCAGCGAGCCCAGCACGGCCGCCACCGCGATCACGCCCAGCAGTAGCCCGTGCAGGTTGGGCAAGATCAGGTCCCGCTTCTTTTCAAACAGCCGGTCCGACACAAAGCGGGTGAAGGCCAACTGCACAAAACCGGTCAGGATCAGGCTGCAGGCCACCAGGTAGGTGACAGAGGTCTGGAACTGGGTGACCAGAAAATTGGGCACCACCACGCTGGCGCTAAAGATACCCACCAGCAGGATACCGATGATGGAGAACACCCAGGGCCCCGAACCAATCACGCCCGCATAGGCGTAAGCTTGCAGCAGGCCCGTCAGGGTGTTTTTGCGCAGCATGCGGCGCAGTTCAAATCCAATGCCTGCCATGTCAGCGTGCCTCGTCGGTTGCGGGCCCGCCCAGGGCCTTCTGGTACACCTTGCGGTAGCTACCAAACATCATGCTGTCGGTGTAGTAGCGCTCCACGCGGGCAATGGCGGCTTGGCTGGCGCGCGTCCACTCGGTCGGGTCGTTCAGCAAGGCGATGGCGGCGTCTGCCAGCGCCTGCGGGTCGGCAATGCCCACCACGCTGCCACTGCTGCCCAGCGCACGGTCTTCTTCGCCTAAGCCTTCGATCAATTGGCGGCACGAGCCCACATCGGTGGACACGGTGGGCACGCCCGCCGCATAGCCTTCCAGAATCACCAGCGGCAGGGCTTCGCTGATCGAGGACAGCACGATCAGCCCGATCTTGGGCATGAGGTCCTCCACCTTCTGAAAGCCCAGGAATTTCACGTGATTTTCCAGCCCCAGGCTGCGCACCAGGTTTTCGCACTCCTGAGCGTACGATGGGTCTTCATCCGTGGGGCCAGCAATCCAGCCTTCCGCTTGCGGCATCTGGTTCACCACGCGGCGCATCGCGCGGATGAAGGTCTTCACGTCCTTGATGGGCACCACGCGGCCAATGAGGCAAAGCACCGGCGGCACCTGCGCCGGGCGCTTGCCGCGCATGGGCGCGAAACGGGCGAGCTGGATGCCGTTCGGGATGTTGAACGTGCGCGCCGGGTCGGCACCGTCTTGCACCTGGCGCAGGCGGTTGGTCTCGTACAGCGCGATGATGGGGTCAGCCGCTGCATAGCAGTAGCGCCCCATCCATTCAAAAAGCCGGATCCACATTTGCCGGAAGTACGACAGTTCGGTGGGGTCACGTTGAAAGACGTTGCGGTTGTCTCGGATCCACTCACTCTTGAGCAGATCGATCTGCCGCTCCTTGGTGTAGATGCCGTGCTCGGACAGGGCAAACGGAATGTTGCGGGTATCGTGCAGCATGGCTCCCAAAAAGCCCGCATAACCCGTGGATGCGCTGTGCAGCATGCGCACCGGAATGAGGTTTTGCGCCACGCTGGCCAGCGTCCACAGGGGCTTGAACATGATGCGCACCGTCCAGAAATAGTCCACGAACGAGGGATCGGTGCAGTACTCGCGGTAAGTGTCGCGGATCAACTCCCAGGAACGCTCGCTGTACAGAAAATCTTCCAGGGGGAAGTTGCCGCCCGGTGCCATCTCACGAGTCACCGCGCGCAGCATCTCGAGGGTCTGCTCGGTGCCCGCACTTCCCTCGCGCAGCTTGTTCACAATACCGCGCAGCACTTCGAAAGTAGCGGCGTCTCCTTCCCGAGCATGGGGCAGATGTTGTGCGGACAGGTTGTCGTACAGAAAGTGCTCCTCGAAGTGGACCACGTTGGCTGGTAGTTTGTATTTGAATTTGCTGTAATCTGAACGCTGACTGCCCAGGAACACCAGTGCGAAACGGTATTCCGGGAATGCTTGGATGATCTGGTTGATCCAGCTTGAAACGCCACCACTCACATAGGGGAAGGTACCCTCCAGCAGCAGTGCGATGTCTGCCTCGGCGGCAACTGGATGGGTCATTGCGCACTCCAGTAGTCGATAACGGGGCGCAACTTGGGCAGGGAGCTCCACTCGTCCAACTGCTGCATCAGCTGCCGTGTCTTGTCGAAATCGCGTTGCTCAAAGCTCAGTTCTGCCAAGTAAGGCAGTACCCGTGTGGCCGGCAGTCCGAGTTGTTGGGCACGAATGTAGGCTTGTTCCGCTTCTTGGATACGCCCCAGGGCGTGCAGCAGGAGGCCCCTGCGCAAGTTGTGCTGGGGGTGGTGTGGTTGCTGCGCCAGCACCCTTTCACAGTAGCGCAGTGACTCGCGAATCGCATAGTCGCGCATGTCGCCTTGCGCCAGGTTCTGATACACCAACTCCCAGTAGAGCGCAGAGAGTTTCTCTGCTGCCTGAAGACCTGTGGGGCCCAGCGGATCCGACCCTTCCTTTTCCTCGGCTGCTCGCAGAGTGCTCAGTTCCTGGTCGATGGCGTGGCTGATGTTGCGCTCCAGTGCGTCCAACATGCCGTATGCCAGCAAGCGAAGGTCCTCGCTGGAGTCATTGAGCACGTTGCGCAGCAGTGGAGACGAGATGCGCCCTGACATGTGCTGTAGCGCGACCATCGCACGCATGCGCGAGCGTGCGGGGACTTCGCTGTTACCCAGTACTGCGCGCAGTCCGGTCTGTCTGAAACCGCTCTGAATCCGCTGGTGCAGATCGAACTCGGGCAAATGCACGGACTGGTAGTCTTCCGTGGCGCGGGTCGCGCGGTAGAACCGCAGCACCACGGTTCCGATGAGCACGCCCGCAAACCCGGCGATAGGCACGGCATAGCTGCACACCGCCATGAGCATGAGCATGGGTATCTTCGGTCGCGATTGCTCGGCCGTGAGCAGGGGAAGGGTAAACAGCGCCAGCAGGGCGCACGCCCCTGCATGGGCGAACAGGTAGCTCAGCAGCGCTGCGTCAGAATGCCCGTCCAGCAGGACGGGCCCTGCCCACGCAGTGAGTTCCATCAAGACGGCCCAAAGCCCCCACTTGGTGTTAAGCATGGGCCAGTTGCTGTAGTTTTTGCAGCATGGGCAAGGGCCCGCCCGAGGCGGCCAGGGGCAGTTGGTGAGGGTAGATGCCCGCCTGTGCCAGGCTCGTGCTCTCCTTGCGATGGATCCACTCTTCCAAGCGGGCAATGAAACCCTCGGCCGTGGAAGATTCGCCCAGAGGCATCAGCACGGCGAGAATCTGGCGTTTTTCGCCCTCAATGGCCCAGCTCTCGTCCATCAGGCGCTTGAGCCGCAAAAACTGCTGCGGCAAGTCGCGACGTATCGCTTCCTGGTTGAACTCAAGCGCCACCACAATGCTGGGCACCTGGGTGTTTTCGTGCATGCGCCACAGACGTTGCAGCTCAAAAGCGAATTCGGGAGGACAGGCTGGCACCTTCCCAAGCAGGGGCGCGGCCAGCGCTTGCGTTGAGAGTCCGTCGGTGTAGTAGCCCAGTAGCAGGTTGATGGTCTGCAGGTTTTCATCCTGCAGCGCGAAAAATGGAAGCTCATCAATGAGCAGCAGGGCATAGACCTCGCCCCCAATGTCCAGCAGGGGGGCGGCAACCAGATAGCGCGTGGCCTCCTGGCGCACGGTGGCCTGGACCACGTGGCATAACGTGCGTGTCTCCAGAGCTTGTGCCAACAGAGGATCTTTGGTGTCTGCGCCCACTGGTGACCCGATGGTGGCGACCGCCGTTTTCTCGATCCTGTCGTCGTGCACGGGGTACAACGCAGCGGAGCTAATTTGACAGTACTGTGCCAGCAGCCGCAAAAGGATCTGGGCGTCGTCGCCCGCTGCGCCCAGCCCACGCAATGTCTTGAGAGCATCCCGCATGGACATGGGGCGCCCGATCAGTTCTTGTTCGAGGCGGTCGTGTGAAAGCCGCAGCAGGTAGTACTGCCTTATGAGGTGTTCCAGCCGTTGATCGAGGTAGAACTGGACTGCCTCGGCGCGGCGGGTGCGGGCTCTCCATAGACTGGAGAACTCTCCCACCAGCATCACCGTGATAAGTCCCCCGAGAAAGAAAACCTGCGGGAACTGGTCCATATGGCTCAGGTTGAGCGCCACCCAAGCCAATAGCAAGATGGCTGCGGCGCCCAGCCCTGCCACCGGTCCATAACGCAATGCCACGATGACGGGGGCGAGCCAAGCCCAGTGGAAGTCGGCGTGAGTCCCCAAGGGGTCCTGCGGGCTGACGAGCATTCCCAGGGCCACGGCAATGCCGGGCACCAAGAGCGACTCCAGTGCTACCAGATACGGCAAGTCACCTCCCACGCCCAGCTTGCCCAGGGGGGACCCCGAGAAACCAGGCTTACGCTGCGGGGGGGCGTCGTTGTCGAGTGGCACCCTGGTGCCGCGGTCTTCAGGAGGCATGCTCGGGCGGTGCTCTGGCTCAGCGTGCACCAGACAAGCCAGCACTGAGCAGCTCGCGAATCAGTTTCTGGGCAACAGCCGACAAGGCTTCTCGGCTCCACCCCGATTTGCCGCCGGCGCCGCTCCAGAGAATGTCTCCGCTTTGCACATCGATGATTTGCAGGGTGATGCCTGCAGCGGGCTCCCCATCCACCCCTACCTTGTAGCGCCACTCGTCCACGGTGCCCGCAAGGGCGTAACGCACGCCTTGTTCGCGGGCCCAGGCAAGCGCCTGCTCTTGCCGTTTGGTGTCTCCAGCTTCGAATAGCGCCTCTTGCTGGGCTGTACTGGTGTATCGCTTTACCCGCCCCACGCCGCGTGCGTGGAGCAAAGCCTCGGCCACACTCTCGGCACGGTTCCCAGCCATGGGGGTTTCGGTGTGGTTGGCAAAGGGCAGGACGGTCCAGTCTGCGTTTACCTGCAGTGCGGGGGCTCTGCCCCGATCCACCGTCGAGCAGGCCGCCAGTACGCAGAGCGCGAGGGCGCTGGCGGCTGCTTTCAGGGTGTGCAAGGTTTTGGGGTTGCGAATCATCGGGCTGGTCTTTCCATCAACATCGGTGTGGGTTCAAAAATGCTTGCGATAGCGCAGCTGTATCTCGCGGGTGAGCCCCTGGGTGAGGGTGCCGCCCTTGCCCAGGCTCCAGCCCAGGCTTAGGTGGTCACCGCCCAGCACGCTGCCAGCCAGGCCCAGTCGCAGACTGTAGCCCGAGCCCTGGCGGCTGTGCCAAGTCTGGCCGATGCTGCCAAAGGGTTGCAGCGTACGCGTGTAGTCGCGCTCGAAGCGCGTATTGGTCGAGATTTGCAGGCCGTAGAAGCTGAAGTTTTCAGGCAGAAAATAGGTGTCGCCGACACGCTCCACGCTTGGGGGCAGGTATTGGGTGAACGCCAAGTCTTGCCCCGACAGGTCGCTGGGGTTGCGCCGGTTGTACGCGTGCTGTGACCAGAAGGCGCCAAACTCGAGGCTGGGTGCTTCCATCCGGTAAGAGTGGGTGTAGGTCATTGAGGAATGGCGCCCCGTGCCCAGTTCGCCACCGGTTTGCAGCTTGTAGTTGTCACGCGAGTGTTCCATGGTGACTAGGTCCAGCCGCGAAAGCCGGTAACGCATGCTCATGCCAACGCGGTCTTTCATGCCTGCCATGCGAAGCACGGTGCTCTCTTGGGTTGGCAATTGCGCGCCGATGTCCAAGCGTAGCGTCAGGCGGTTGTCCAGGCGCCATTCGTGCTCGAGTTGGACCGGGGTGTAGGTGGACAAGCTCTCGCGCCGAGCCAAGTGCAGTGTGGTGGTGGTGTCCCGCTCCTGCCAGCGCAGGTCCACTTTCACCCCCCTTTCTTGTGACGGGTTGCTCAACTGGGTGGACAGGTCGGCTGTGCGATGAACGCGCGTCAGGCTCAGGTCCATCGATAAGCGTGGGCTCAGCGCCATGTGCCATTGCGCGGTGGCTTCGACTTCTTCAAGGTCTCCGAGCTTTCTCGTTTCCACTTGCGGGCCTGCATGGTCGCTAAAGGCCAGGAGGTTATCAGCGAGCTGCAAATGCAGCGGTGCATCGTCGGGCTGATCCGTCTGCGACTCAAAGGCGGCGGTCTGTGCCTGCCGCACATCCTCCACGGCGGTTGCAGCATTGATGCGGTCGTAACGTGGCAGGCGTTCGCCAAAGGTCTCCAGCAGTGCGCCGGTAGCCGCTTTGTCTTGCTCCGCCAGGGCCACCGTAATGTCGGCCCACAGTGGGCGGTTTGCGCGCAGGCCTTGGCTGCGAGCGTACTGCTGCCACAGCAAACCGCGCTCTGCAGAATACTGGCCCGCATCCTGCAGCCAGCCAATGGCGGTTTCTGCAGCGGCATTTGACAAATTGCCCGCGGCGTCACGGTCCAGCCTTAACAGTTCGCGCAAGACGTCCAGCGCAGGGTCGCCCGGCTGTTGTGTCAACGCTAGACGCGCTCGAGCCAAGCGCCGGGTAGCATCCAGCCCCTCATCGGTCAACCAGCGCGCGCGGGCTTGAGCACGGGTGATTGGCTGACCCCGTTGTGCTTCCGCCCATTCGGCAGAGAGCAGGTGACGGCGAAGGCGCCATGATCTGTCTTGCTCCTGGTTCTGATCCAGCGCGTCCGCATAGTTCATCAGCCACAAGAAATCGTCTTTTCGTTCTGCCAGCTGGGGAGCGAAATACCGGGTTAGCGCCACCGAAGGCAGCGAAAGGGCCTGATAGGCCGAGCCCAGGGCGTCATGCATTTCTTTGTCCTGGCTCCACGCGGCCTCATGCGTCGCCAGCAATTTGCGCAGGGACGAGTTGTCGTTGCTGTCGATGAGTAGCCAAAGGATGGACTGCCGCATTTCAGCTGAGTCAGGCGCGAGGCGCAGGCCCCCCTCGAGCAGTTGGGCGGCCTGCGCAGAGTTGCCTGTGTTCTGATGGTACAGGCCCACCATGCGCAGGAATTGCGGGTCTTTCCAAAGTGGCGCGAGAGCGTGGTGGGGGGCGTCATGGGCTGGGTCGAGTTTGTCCAGCAGTCGCCTAACTTCCCCCCACTGACTGCGTCCCACATAAGTGGTCATTGCCAGAATCAGATGGCGCGGTTGGTCAAACCGATCCCAGGCTTGCACAGCTACCTCGGCAGCCTGCGCCGGATGATCCACTTGCAACAGTCGTATGGTGGAGTCAAAGTCAGTCACCTCTGCACCGGGCGCAGCCAACAACTGCCGGTAGGCTTGCAGCGCAACGGCGTCCCGTTGGTGGCGCTCTGCGAGCTGCCCTGTCATGCGCCAAAAATCGGTAGCGACTGCTGCGCCAGGCTGCACCGCATTGCGAGCCCCTTCTAGCCATGTCATGGCCAAATCGGACTTGCCTTGCACCACGGCCAGGGTTGCGGCGCGTAGCGCCCGCTCTGGCGTCGTATGCGCCGGATCGCTTAGCAATTGTCCCCAGGTTTTCAGCGCAAGCTCCATTTGCCCTGCTCGCGTCGCAAGCTCCGCTTGAAGCTCCAGGTTCGCTGGGGTGCGCGGTTGCTGCTGCAGGAACTCGATGGCGGGGAGTGGTGTTCCCACGCGCTCGTACGCCATGATGAGTTCTCTTGCCAAGGTTGCGTTGTGGGGATTGCGCCGCAGTTCGTAGCGGAGGCCTTCGATCAGTGCTGCATCGTCGAATAGACCGGGCGCCAGCCGCAAGACGGCCTGCCATGCACTGTCTTTTTGGGTGGCGCGGGCGATGACCAGCCAGTTTTGCAAAGCCACATCGCCGCGCTGCGTCCACTCTGCGACCTGGGCCAGCCGTTCACGCCACACCAAGTCCCTGGGAGACTGCTGCACTGCCGACCTGGCCACCAGCCAAGCGTCCTCGAGATTACGGTTCTCCAAAAACACTTGGTAGCCCAGGCTATAGATTTTGTCGTCGAACGGCAGGCGTGGACCAGCCTTGTCCGCGCCTGCGCCGCCTGGCTGCACAGCGGCTATTCGGACGGTGCCTGAATCGCTGGAATAGCCGAGCAGGCGATCATCAAGCAGATATGCGCGGTCGTCGTAATGGGGTTGTGTCGATGAGTGCAACGCAACACCGTCGTCTGTCATGGCTTGCATGGCTGGGGCATCGGACTGCGCGGCAGCGTTGGCTAGCTCGTGCCATTGGTGCAGTAGGGCGAGTTGGAGCAGTCGCTTGACATATTGCTCTGCAATGGCCGACTTGCCGGCGGCGCGCGCCAGCTCTACCAAGGCACGTAGCACGGTTGGGTCGACCTCCAGCTCTGCAGCCTCGCGCTGCGCCAGAGCCAGCGCCTCGGCAGGCTTTCCGGACGCTTGTATTGCGGCAATGGCACTTAGATAAAAGGCTTTTGCCTGTTCTGGTCGAGTGGTAGCACGGCGGGCCTTGAGATAGAGGTCGGCCGCCTCTTTGTGTGCTGAAACAGCCAAGGCTTCGCGCGCAGCGCGCTCGTAAAGCGCGACTGCGCCGTCTTCAGATGCGGCAGCGTCACCGAGCCTGCGATACAACTGAATACCCAGCAGAGGTTCGTCCAGTTGGAATGCGCTTTCTGCCAAGGCGGGCAGCACATCAGGGGGTACTTCGTCGGCTGCGAGATCATGAAGCTGAAGGGCCAACTCGGCACGCAGCGCCTTGCGTTGCGCTATAGCGTCCGGGGGAAGGGCATGGAAACCGTCCATGGCATCGCTCCAGCGCGTCCAGGCAGATGGCTGCCTGTTGGCGAGCGCGGCTTCCTTCTGCTTGCGCTCTTCTTCCTGCGCAGTGCGCTGCGCCAATAGTTGTTGCAGTTGGGGGTTCTCTGGGTCGCTGCGCAGTAGGTTTTTCAAGTACGCGAGAGAGAGATTCGAATCGGGGTTGGATTCGAGCAGGCGCCGCTCAAGATCCTTGCGCGGATACATCAGCCACAACGCTCCGCTGACCAGCACGGCCAGCAATGCCGTGAGCCAGTAGCTGGCGAGCACGGGGCGCTCAGCGTTCGGCGCAGACAACTTGGATGTGCGCGGAAGCATCGGTGAGGCGGAAGGTGCGTAGATTGATACGCCCGTTATCGGAGGTGTTGGTGGGCGCCAGGGGCTTGCCGTTGGCGCTCAACTTGCAGGTGGGGCTCATTCCCATCACGCTGAACTGCAGAGGAACATGCCCCTGCAGAGTGAACTCAGTGCGCTGACCCTGCTGCTTGCGTTGCCAGTCGAGTACCCGTGCGTTGGCATCGTGCAGCCATACTCCCGCTGCGGAGGGTAGGCTGCTTTCTGGCGCGGCGTCCGGGCGAGCGACCCATGCCCGTGCGCCCGTCAGGTGCAGGTAGCTGCCCTCCACCCCCTGGCTCACGCCTGCGACTCCCTCGCTTCTCGCCAGGGTGTGCGTGAGGTCGCTGGCCCGCTGTGGCAGACGCAGCGTGCGCAGATGGCCTGCGCCGTGCACTCGCCAGCCTTGTCCATCGTAGGCAATGGCATAGGTGTGGAAGTCCTGCACCTTGCGGATGAACTCTGAAGTACGGATCGGATGCAGGGGCTGCTTCAGTGCCCAGTCGTAGACTTTCTTCAGTGCCTTGAGCCCTGCTGCTTTCGTGACTGCGTAGGTGTGGTAGTAGATGCCGACCGGTTTGATCCGCCGCGGCTTGTCGGTCATCTCGAAGGTTTCCAGCACCCGCTCATAGCCATAGAAGGGCCCCTGCCACAGATTCGTGTAGATGTTCTCGTTGGTGATGGGTGCGTAGACCTGAAGGTAGTTGCCCTTGGTAATGCCCAGAGCGCCCACCGCGGTGAGCGTGGGCGTGGCCTTGGAGATAAGCGTGTCGCCGCCATTGATGTTCAGCAAACCGGCGTCGTGCACGGCTTTGAGGGCCGCTTCGCTTGGGGCAGTGTCGCCTGACCATTGAAACACCGCAACAGGCTTGCCTTCAGGGGCCAACCGCTGGCGAATGTACTCGGCAGATCCGGCTGTTTCCCGGTTGAGGTCGACCTCATAGCCCGGGATCTCCAAACGGTGTTGCGCTTCCCCGCCTTCCGAAAACACCCCGTGCTTCACCGATGTGTCCCAGAGGAAAGGGTGCGAGAAGCTGTGGCTAGCCACTTCAATATGGGGCAAGATGAACATCTTCCGGGCTATCCCTTCCATCTGGGCGCTCAGCTCGGGGTGTAGCCCATGCGGAGCTGTCTCGCCTTCGATGATGGACATCGTCTGCGGGAAGCGGTACTTTTCAAGTACCTCCTGCAGCAATGCCTGCGCCGCGAGCGGGCTGCCGGGAAGCTCGGCACGCGAGGGGAACCCGTCACCGTCGATATGTGCCAGCAGCAGCCTGAGCCCGTTTTCTGTCGTGGTGTCTGGGACGGGCAAGAGCGGCAGTCCCAGCGCCTTCTGCAGAAAAGCAAATGGATCAACGACCCAGCGGGCCTGCTCGGTCCCCGGGAGCTCCGCCAGAACGAAGGGATCAAGGATGAATCCACCCCAGGGCATCCATGATCCCGCAACGTAGGTGCGGCCATTTTTGTCTGAAATCTCCACCAGAGGCTCGGCCTGGGAGGCCAGCGGCCCCACCACAAGAACGGGGCTCTCGTCCCTTTTGGGCGGCGCAAGCGGCGTCTCGAATCCCATGGCAGGGTGCTGGCCCTTCAGGCGCAGCGGAGGCGCAATATTAAGATCACTGCCCTGGATTCCAAAATTTGTTGCCCAGGCCCTGTCTGGCTGAACACCGAAGTCTCCGATGATCGCGATCGGCATCTCCTCGGCGCGGCGCGCCTGCAGCCATTGGCTGAATTCACGCGCACGATTTTTGGGGATGGAGCCCGAAAAGTAGGTGACGACACCTGCATACCGATCGCGGTAAACCCCTGCGGGCAAGGGCTGGCGCACGTCGGCGTACTCCACCACGTAACCCATGTGGTTCAGTGGCATCTGCACATACCGGTGCGCATTACTGTAGTTGAGTGCGGGCGACTCGTTCCCGTCATACACCACCAAAACGCGGCGCACGGCCAGTTCCCGCGTTCCGATCCCGACCGTGCTCAAGCGGCTGTCTGTCACCCAAGGGATGAATCCATCAGCCTCGATGCGTTTTGCGGTATCGCGCGCCAACGTCCGGTCGTGGGGCGGTACGTAGTCAATCACCAGCGCCGGAATGCCGTCTCGTTCTTGGATGGTCTTGAGTTGGGCCATGAGCCATTGCCTGTCAGCCGCTGACACTTCTTCGTAGCGGTTGGCGCCTGCGTTCCAGCCCCGGTACAGCGACTCGGCCGCTACCATTTCGATCTTTCCCTTCAGGCGCGGAGCGATCTCAAACCCCCGGTTCATGATGAGCTTGATGCCGGGAAAGCGCTGGTGCAGCGTCTCGATCACCCGTACTAGGCCAGCTTGCTGAGCAGTCTCGTCAAAATGGCTGGCGAGGCGATAGGAGTCCATGGTGTCGAGAAAAAAGCCCCGGTATCCGAGCTGCCACAGCGGCGCTACCACCTGTTCTGCAAAAAAAGCGGGCCATGGCTCCGGGGTCTGGTCTACCACCACAGAGTTCCAGTGGCCGTTGCGGGCCATCTGCCACTGCACAGGTAGATTCTTGAAGTAAGCGCGGCTTGGCTGCACTTCTGCGACCGACGTGTAAGCGTAGAGTTCGATACCCTTGGCTCGCTGGGCCAAGGGATCGTAGCCATGGTCTGGTTCCACCACGACGGTATCGAAGACCTTCAGATCTTCCAGCGGCGCGTTATGGCTGTAGTAAAGCGCAATGGCCGGTGTTTTCCTTGCCTGGGCATGGGCCGTTGTCCAAATGCTTGCCAATCCCAGAATCAACAAAAATAGAAGGCGCAGCGGTGGTTTCATGGGGTGCAAGGGCTCCAGGGGCAGGCGCTTCATGAGCGCAAGGCAACTCAATCGGGCGGGTGATAGGCGCACGGGTCACCCGTAAGGTTGGCGGGCTCTGGATCGAGAGGTGCCGATTTTATGGCCTGCAGCTCGGTTGGATGTTTGCTGCTGCGCGCGTCGTATGGCGGTAATGTGAGCGAATACTTCGATCTGATCGTTTGAGAAATAAGTCTCCTGCACGCAAGAGTATGAAAAAACCGCCGGTGTATCGGGGCGCGTTGGCCTTGCTTGTCAACCATTGTTTGCAAAGTGTGGCCAACAAGTTTTGCTCACCGCGTGGGCGTCTTGATGGGCTGGCTCCCGGTAGAGGGGCCGGGAGCCGGTGCCACGCATGGCGGTCGTCATCAGTAGAGCGTTCGGAATGCACGCGTCACGGGAGCTCTGGCACTACGGCTCTCTGCTTTGAAGTGTTCGGTGATCAGTGGTTCTTTCGGCTGAGGGGTAAAAGTGGTTCGTGACGGGCGACCGGATGCACGATTGTGTCGTGATGTCTCCGATCAATTGTCAAAAATTCGCATCGGGTTGAAGGGGCTGCGGCGTTGTGGGAGCGAGAAAAATGACGTGCTGAGCCGATATAGTGGGCGGCCAGCAAAGGGATCTCTTTCTCATACTTTAAGGAGCGCAATAGCGTGATTCTCGTAACAGGCGGGGCCGGCTTCATTGGCTCGCATACCTGCGTGGCATTGGCCCAGGCAGGCATCCCCTTCGTGGTGTTGGACAACCTGTGCAACAGCCGCCGCTCGGTGCTCGAGCGCGTTGAACGCATCACCGGCGTGGCGGTGCCTTTTGTGGAGGGCGACGTCCGCGACACCGCGTTGCTGCAGCGCGTATTTGCCGAACACGCGGTTGAAGCGGTGATTCACTTTGCTGCGCTGAAATCAGTGGGCGAATCCGTGCGCGAGCCGCTGCGTTACTACGACAACAACGTCGCAGGCACCGTTGCACTGCTCAGGGCGATGCAGGCTGCGCAGGTGCGCACGCTGGTTTTTTCGTCTTCCGCAACGGTCTATGGCGACCCAGCGTCGGTGCCGATCCGTGAGGGGTTCCCCCTGTCGGCCACCAACCCCTATGGCTGGAGCAAGCTCATGATGGAGCAGATGCTGGCCGATGTGGATGCTGCCGAAGCCGGGCAGTGGCGCATTGCCCGCCTGCGCTACTTCAACCCGGTAGGCGCACACCCCAGCGGTCTGATTGGCGAAGACCCCCAAGACATTCCCAATAACCTGCTGCCTTATGTGGCCCAGGTGGCGGTGGGCCTGCGCGAGGCCTTGAGTGTGTACGGCAACGATTACCCTACGTCGGACGGCACCGGGGTGCGGGACTACATCCATGTGTGCGATCTAGCCGATGGGCATGTGGCAGCGCTGCGCTATTTGCGTGAGCACCCCGGCTTGCTGACCGTGAACCTTGGCACGGGCCGTCCGGTGTCGGTATTGGAGATGGTGGGTGCCTTCGAGCGTGCCAGCGGCCGGAAAGTGCCTTATCGCATTGTGGCGCGCAGGCCGGGCGACGTGGCGCAGTGCTGGGCCGACCCGGCTTTGGCCCAGCAATTGCTGGGTTGGTCTGCGCGCCTGGGGCTCGATCAGATGTGCGAAGACGCCTGGCGTTGGCAAAGCGGGGTAGGAGCCAGCTCGCACGGCTGACCTTTGCGATTCCCACGGGCAGCCGTGGTATCTTGCCGCAAGCCCGGGCCAAAGGCCGAATGCCTTGAGCGTCCATTTTTGTTTTCACACTCCCTTTTCTCATCCGCGCCATGCTTGCCAAACGCATCATCCCTTGTCTCGACGTTACCGGAGGCCGTGTGGTCAAGGGTGTCAATTTCGTTGAACTGCGCGATGCGGGTGACCCGGTGGAGATTGCGGCGCGATACAACGCGCAGGGCGCCGATGAGTTGACCTTTCTGGACATCACCGCCACCAGCGATGGGCGCGATCTGATCCTGCACATCATCGAAGCCGTGGCCAGTCAAGTGTTCATTCCGCTCACGGTGGGTGGGGGGGTGCGCACGGTGGAGGATGTGCGCCGCCTGCTCAACGCGGGGGCCGACAAGACCAGCTTCAACTCGGCGGCCATTGCCAATCCTGAAGTCATCAATGCCGCGTCGGCCAAGTATGGCGCCCAGTGCATTGTGGTGGCCATCGACGCCAAGCGCCGTACCGACGAAGACGCATTGCGCATCGGCGCCAACGGCGAACCCGTCGGCCCTGGGTGGGATGTGTACAGCCACGGCGGCCGCAAGAACACGGGGCTGGACGCCCTGGCGTGGGCCCAGGAAATGGCGCAACGGGGCGCAGGGGAAATTCTGCTGACCAGCATGGATCGCGATGGCACGAAGTCGGGGTTTGACCTGGCCCTGACCCGCGCGGTGAGTGATGCGGTCAGCGTGCCGGTCATCGCCTCCGGTGGGGTGGGCAACCTGGATCACCTGGCCGATGGCGTGCAACAAGGCGGGGCCGACGCGGTGCTCGCTGCCAGCATCTTCCACTATGGCGAGTACACCGTGGGCCAAGCCAAGCAGCGCATGGCCGAGCGCGGCATTCCTGTGCGTTTGTGAGTTGTCGATCGATTAGCTATTAAATTTATAGCTGTTCGCGCTTTGGGGACGAGCGCTAGCAGCTGATGGTGCTTAAATTTATGCGGGTGGTCCAGCGACCTGACCCAAATCACCGACAATCCGCCCATGAACTGGCTCAACGAAGTGAAGTGGGATGCGCTGGGCTTGGTGCCCGTGATTGCGCAAGAGCAGGGTACGGGCGACGTGCTGATGTTTGCGTGGATGAACCGCGAAGCGCTGGCCAAGACAGCTGAGCTGGGCCGCGCCGTGTATTTCAGCCGGTCCCGCAAGAAGCTGTGGTTCAAGGGTGAAGAGTCGGGCCACGTCCAGACGGTGCATGAAATCCGGCTCGACTGTGACAACGATGTGGTGCTGCTCAAGGTGACGCAGCAAGGCCACGAGCCGGGTATCGCATGCCATACCGGGCGCCATAGCTGCTTTTTCAGCGTGCTCAAGGATGGAGCCTGGAAACCCGTTGACCCGGTCTTGAAAGATCCTGAGTCCATCTACAAATAAGCCCATGAATTCGAACGATTCCCAAGCGCCTTCCATGCAGGATTCGCTGGCGCGCCTGGCGGCAGTGATTGAAAGCCGCAAACCCGCCAACGGCGGCGACGCCGAGACCAGCTATGTCTCACGCCTGCTGCACAAGGGCCCCGACGCGTTTCTGAAAAAGATTGGTGAGGAAGCCACCGAAGTGGTGATGGCGGCCAAAGACGTGGACCATGGGGCAGACAAGTCCAAGATCGTCTATGAAGTGGCCGATCTGTGGTTTCATTCGATGATTGCTCTGGCCCACTACGGCCTGGGCCCTGCCGACGTGGTGACCGAGCTGGTGCGCCGGGAAGGCACCAGCGGTATTGAGGAAAAAGCCCTGCGCAAATTGGCCACACGCGCAGCCGACGAGAAAGGTTGAGAGCCATGACCGACGACTTCACCGATGTGCAGACCAAGGACCAGCGGGCCGAGGATTTGAAGGCCATTGGGTGGGTCAGTTATCTGCTGCATTTGATTGTGGCGGTGGGTGCCGTGATCCCCGGCGCGCAGCCCGGTGCTGCGCTTTTGTTGATCGCGTTGGTCATCGATCTTGTCAAGAAGAGCGACGCAGAGGGGACTTGGCAAGCCAGTCATTTTTCCTGGCGGCTGCGCACCGTGATCTGGGCCGGCGTGCTGTATGTGCTGACAGCCCCGCTGTGGATACCGCTCATTTTTCCGGGTTGGATTGCCTGGGGGCTGATCTCCCTGTGGTTCCTGTACCGCATCGTGCGCGGCATGGTAGCCATGAACAAAGGCCACGCGCTGGATGCCTGACGGCGCCTTGCACCCCGTGAAACTGAACCTCGCCTTGCAGGGCGGTGGATCGCATGGGGCCCTGACATGGGGTGTACTGGATGCCCTGCTGGAAGATGGCCAGTGGAGATTTGAAGGCATCAGCGGCACCAGCGCCGGTGCCATGAATGCCGTCGCAGTTGCCCATGGCTTTGCGCAGGCAGCGCACCGCTACAAAGACCCCAATGAGGCGCACCAAGCCGGCTGTGCGCTGGCGCGCGAGACATTGGAGCGGCTTTGGGAAGGCGTTGGCACCCTGGGCAGCATGTTGTGGGGTGCGCCGCTGGCGGCGGCCAATCCACTGCTGGGCATGATGACCCAGTGGTTTTCGCCCTACCAGACCAATCCCCTGGACATCAATCCGCTGCGCCGCTTGTTAGAGCGTGAGGTGGATTTTGACCTTTTGTGCGAACCGCATAGTGCAGCCGCGCCCGCCGTGCCCCAGGTGTTTGTGTGTGCGACCAACGTGCGCACCGGGCGTGGAGAGATTTTCTCTGGAGCCAGGCTCAGTGCCGACGCCGTCATGGCTTCGGCCTGCCTCCCATTGCTCTTCAAGGCGGTGGAAATTGATGGCGAGCGGTATTGGGACGGAGGCTACTCTGGTAACCCTGCGTTGCACCCGTTGATTTACCAGACCGATACATCGGATCTGCTCTTGGTCCAGATCAATCCCATCGAGCACCATGCGTTGCCCGATACGGTGCCCGAAATCATGGAGCGCATGAACGAGGTCACCTTCAACGCCGGCCTGCTGGCGGAGTTGCGCGCTATCGAGTTTGTGCGGCGTTTGCTGGCAGAAGGCAAGCTGGATCCGCGGCGCTACAAGAGCGTGCGGCTGCACCGCATCGATGGTGGCACGGTGCTGGCGCCCTTTGGCTCGGACAGCAAGACTCGCGCGGATCTGCCGTTTGTGCGCAAACTGTTCGCACTCGGCCGCGAGCAAGGCCAGCTGTGGTTGACAGCCCATCGTCAGGCGGTGGGCGTGCGCCCGACCGTCCATATCGCTGACAATGCGTAAACCCGTCACAGCCCTCTGTTGCAAGCATCCCCTCGCGGCTCTGGCGCTTTTTATCCATTCCGTTCACCATGCACGATCCGAACTGCCTTTTTTGCAAGATCATTGCCGGTCAGATTCCCTCCCGCAAGGTCTATGAGGATGAGGAAATCTTCGCTTTCCACGATATCCACCCCTGGGCGCCGGTCCACTTCCTCATGGTTCCCAAGGCGCATATCCCTTCGATGGCGCAGGTTACCCCGCAGCACGCGGCGCTCCTGGGGCGCATGATGGCGCTCGCGCCAAATTTGGCACTGGAGCAGGGCTGCAATCCGTACCCGGAAGGCGGCTTTCGCATCGTGACCAACACAGGGCTTGAAGGCGGGCAAGAAATCCACCATTTGCATATCCATGTAATGGGTGGTCCACGTCCCTGGCTCAAAGGCTAAAGGGCTGAGGGCTGAAGGGCTCTGGTGCCGCCCGTTCACGCCAGGGTGACATCGGGCGTCTAAAATGGTCGCAATTCGTTAGGAGAAATTCCATGGGTTCCTTTTCCATCTGGCACTGGCTGATCGTGCTGCTGATTGTTGTCATGGTCTTTGGCACCAAGAAGCTCAAGAACATGGGCTCTGACCTGGGCGGTGCCGTCAAGGGCTTCAAGGACGGCATGAAAGACGGCTCGGGTGACAACCCAGCGCCTTCTGCAGCCCCGGCCCCCAGCCAAGTGGCCAACAACCAAGCTGCCGACAAGACCACCATCGACGTGGAAGCCAAGCAAAAGAGCTGATGGCTTGAGCGAGCGCAGATTCCATGATCGATATTGGCCTGTCCAAAATGGCGTTGATCGGAGCGGTGGCGTTGATCGTCATCGGCCCCGAAAAGCTGCCCCGCGTCGCCCGCACCGTGGGCACTTTGCTGGGAAAGGCGCAGCGCTATGTGGCCGATGTAAAGTCTGAAGTCAACCGCTCCATGGAACTGGACGAACTGCGCAAAATGAAGGACACGGTGGAAGGTGCTGCGCGCGACGTGCAGCAGTCCATCCAGACCAGCGCCAGCGAGTTCGAAAAAGACTGGGCAGAAGCCACCAGCCTGGCGAGCGACAGCCAAGAGACGGCATCCGCGGTGGTGCCCGCATACAAGCACCCTGGCAAAAACTGGCGTCTCAAAAAAGGCGCCACCCCCCAGTGGTACAAATCCCGCAATGGTGTGCGCACCAAAGCATTGTCCGGCGCGGCGCGGGTCGCGCGCTACCGCCCTAAAAAGTTCCACTGATGCCGCGCCTGTGTGCGCTGCATGGGCGGCCCCGACGCCCCTGAAAATCCAACATGGCAGACACCCCCACCCAAGAAGACGAGCTTGCTGGCACGGAGCAACCGTTTGTTCAGCATTTGATGGAACTGCGCGACCGATTGGTCAAAGCCATCATTGCCATTGCCGTGGCCGCCGCCTTCCTGTTTTTCTTTCCCGGCCCTGGGCCGTTGTATGACTTTCTGGCGGCGCCCCTCGTAGCGCACTTGCCCAAGGGCGCAACGTTGATCGCCACGTCGGTGATCTCGCCTTTCATGGTGCCGCTCAAGATTTTGCTGATGTCCGCCTTCCTGCTGGCTTTGCCTTTGGTGCTCTGGCAGGTATGGGCTTTCGTGGCGCCAGGCCTGTATTCGCATGAAAAGAAGCTGGTCTTGCCTTTGGTGGTCTCCAGCACCGTTCTGTTTTTCATCGGCGTCGCGTTCTGCTATTACTTTGTGTTCGGGCAGGTGTTCGCGTTCATCCAGAGCTTCGCGCCCAAGAGCATCACGGCTGCGCCAGACATCGAAGCCTATTTGAGCTTTGTGTTGTCGATGTTCTTGGCATTCGGTCTGGCCTTTGAGGTGCCCATTGCCGTGGTGGTTCTGGCCCGCATGGGCGTAGTCACTGTCGAGAAGCTCAAGAGCTTTCGCGGCTATTTCATCGTGATCGCCTTCGTGATTGCCGCCGTGGTGACGCCACCGGATGTGGTTTCGCAATTGGCGCTCGCCGTGCCGATGTGCATTCTTTATGAAATCGGCATCTGGGCCGCACAAGTGTTCATCAAACACACCAAGGCGCCCGACAGCGCTGAAGAAGAAGCGGCATCGTCCTCGTGACCGCGCGGAGCTTATGCTCTGCCTCGGGGGCCGATGCCTGAGATTACCGTCCTGGCTCTCACTGGCCGCCTGAAGGGCACTCCAAGCAGGCCAGTTTGCTGGCGCCCAACGCCGTCGAGCTGACTCAGTTCGCGGGCGAGAGTGCAATACAGAGTGTGACAAAAATAGCCGGTAGCGCTGGATGTTAAAGCGCTAAATGCTATTTTATTTGTAGCGTGATCGAGCGAGGCGGCAACCGCATGGCGCGGCCACCGCCCGTTCACCGGCGCAAGGCACGCTGGGGGCGCGGACGCACGCCGGGGTTGATGTTCAGCTCGAGCTTTTTATCGGTGCGCTGCACCTGGAAGGTGGATGGGGTGCCGGGCTTGAGGGCCGCTACTGCCGTCAGCAACTCGGACACATTGCCCACGGCCTTGTCGTCCACCTTCAAGATGACATCGCCGGGACGCATGCCTGCCTGCGCTGCCGGCCCATCTTGCAGCACCCCTGTGATGATCACGCCCTGGGTGGCCTTCACGCCGAAAGTCTCCGCCAATTCGGGCGAGAGTTCGTTGGGCTCCACCCCGATCCAGCCGCGGGTGACCTGCCCGTCTTTGACAATACCGTCGAGCACCAGTCGGGCGGTGGACACTGGAATGGCAAAGCCAATGCCCATGCTGCCGCCTGACCGCGAGTAGATGGCGGTGTTGATGCCCATGAGGTTGCCGTTCACGTCCACCAGCGCGCCGCCCGAATTGCCGGGGTTGATGGCCGCGTCGGTCTGGATGAAGTTCTCAAACGTGTTGATGCCCAACTGGCTGCGCCCGAGCGCGCTGACGATGCCGCTGGTCACCGTCTGGCCCACGCCAAAGGGGTTGCCAATGGCCAGCACCTGATCGCCTACCGCCAGTGCATCGGAATTGCCCAGCGTGATCACGGGCAACTTGTCCAGTTCGATCTTCAGGATGGCGAGGTCGGTGTCGGGGTCGGTGCCTATCACGCTGGCGCGGGTGCGGCGGCTGTCCGTCAGGGTTACCTCGATTTCGTCGGCGCCTTCCACCACGTGGTTGTTGGTGAGGATGTAGCCCTCCGGGCTGATGATGACACCGCTGCCCAAGCCAGTCTGGGCTTGCTGGCCTTGGTCGCCAAAGAAGAATTGGAACCAGGGGTCGTTGCTGCGCGGATGGCGCACGGCCTTGCTGGTGTTGATGCTGACCACGGCCGGAGAAGCTTTGCGCGCCGCGCTGCTGAAGCTGCCCATTGCCGGTTGTCCAGCCGCGGTGGGGGGTGCTTCGATGAGCGCCACGCCCGCGCTGGAGCGGGTGGCGCCATGACGTATCCAGTCGGGCTGGAGGGTGGCAACAACGAAGTAGGCCGCGGCAAAAATGGTCACGGCCTGGGAGAACAGCAGCCAGATGCGTTTCATGGTGTGGGTCTATGGCAAATATGCGTATGGCTCGCCAAGCCCACCAAGGTAGAGGGTGGACTGTGCGCGCCACCATTGTCCTTCAAGCCCGGGCTTGGTGAGGGCATGAGGGCGCTCGCTCGGGCCCGCGCGACAATAGCGGCCATGAGCATATCCCGGCTAGATCTCTTGCAGGCATTTGACGGCCTGCTGCAACCCGAGCGCTTCAAAGACTACGGCCCCAATGGGCTGCAGGTGGAGGGACGGGAGCGCATCACCCGCATGGTCAGTGGGGTCACGGCCAGCAAAGCGCTGATCGAGGCCGCCATTGCAGCCCGCGCCGACGCCATCTTCGTCCACCATGGCCTCTTCTGGCGCGGCCAGGATGGCCGGGTGACGGGCTGGATGAAGCAGCGCCTGCAACTGCTGCTGGCGCACGACATCAACCTGTTTGCCTACCATTTGCCGCTGGATGCGCACCCCGTCTGGGGCAACAACGCCCAGCTCGGCCACGTCTTGGGATGGGCGGCGAGCGGCCAGTTTGGCGAGCAATCGTTGGGCTGCGTCGCAGATGTCAGCTATCCCAATGCCCGCGCAGTGGCTGACCATGTCGTCGCAGCGCTGGGCCGGCAAGTGGTGCTGGTGGAGCCCGAAAGCGGCGCGCGTCGCATTGCCAAGGTGGCGTGGTGCACGGGTGGCGCGCAAAGCTATTTTGAAGCTGCAGTGGCAGCCGGTGCCGATCTCTTCATCACCGGAGAGATCTCGGAGCCGCAGGCCCACTTGGCCCGCGAAACCGGCGTAGCCTTCATCGCTGCCGGACACCACGCCACTGAACGCTACGGCGCCCCTGCCCTGGCAGGGGAGGTGGCGCGGTCGTTGGGCATCGAACACCAGTTCATCGAAATCGACAACCCTGCGTGACGATTTGCTATTAAAATGATAGCTGTTGGCGATTTATTTTCGGGCGCTGGCATTGAATCCATGAAAAATGACATGAAACCCATCGCCATCACCCAGGGAGACCCCGCGGGTATCGGCCCAGAAATTGTTGCCAAGGCATTCAGAGACGCGCCCCAGGAGCTGCGCGGCTGTTTCGTGGTGGGTGACGTTGCCACACTGCGGCGCGCGGCTGCATGCATTGCCCGCCCTGGTATTGCGCCATTGCCTGTAGCGGCGATGGATGGCGCAGCGGAGGCCTGGGCTGCTCCCTTGCGTTGTGTTCCGGTGTTGCCTTTGCCCGGGCTGCCAAGTGCGGTGCCCCTCGGACAGATCAGTGGCGAGGCGGGGCGGGCCGCAGCCGATTGCGTGGAGTGGGCGGCACGGGCCGCATTGCGTGGTGACGTGGCTGCGCTGGTCACTGCGCCACTGCACAAAGAGGCGCTTTCAGCCGCCGGTCTCGCGTATCCCGGCCACACTGAGCTGTTGCAGGCGGAGGCGGCCGCTCATCGGGGAGTACCGGTGGAGGCCATGCCCGTGCGCATGATGCTCGCCAGCGACGAACTGCGCACCGTCCTCGTCAGCATCCATGTGTCGCTGCGCGACGCCATTGCTGCGGTGACAAAGGACAACGTGGTGCAGACCGTGCAGATTGCGCACACCGCCCTGCAACGTACGCTGGGCCGCAACCCACGCATTGCAGTGGCAGGGCTCAACCCGCATGCGGGTGAGGGCGGCATGTTTGGCAGGGAGGAGCTCGAAATCATTGCCCCTGCCGTGGCGTTTTTGCGGGGGCAAGGACTGGATGTTGAAGGGCCGTTGCCGCCGGATACCGTGTTCATGCGTGCTCGCCACGCCGCCAGTCACCCGGGCGAGTTCGACGTGGTGGTGGCGATGTACCATGACCAGGGCTTGATTCCCGTCAAGTACCTGGGTGTGGACAAAGGGGTGAACGTGACGCTGGGCTTACCGCTGGTGCGTACCAGCCCAGACCATGGGACCGCCTTCGATATCGCCGGGCAGGGCGTGGCAGATGCCTCCAGCTTGATTGAAGCAGTGCGCATGGCCCGGCAACTCGCCTGAACTGCTGCCGCAGAGCGGTACTGCAGCACACGTAACAACGCCCTCATCAAGAGGGCGTCCAGTCCAGCCTGCCCAAGCAAAGGGCCTTCAAGGTGGCTCAGCGCTTAAGACTGTCGCGGATCTCGCGCAGCAACACAATGTCTTCTGGCACAGGCGCTGGCGCGGCAGGTGCCGCAGCTGCAGGCGCCTCGCGTTTGAGTCGGTTGATCTGCTTGATCATCATGAAGATGATGAAGGCCAAAATGATGAAATTCACCGCTACGGTGAGGAAGTTGCCATAAGCAAAAACCGGAACGCCGGCCTTGCGCAGTGCATCGAGCGTCATGGCTGTGCCGGAAGGCACAGTGCCCAGCACCACAAACAGGTTGGAAAAATCCAGCTTGCCAAATACAAGCCCGACTACCGGCATGATCAGATCGGCTACCACCGAGTCGACGATTTTCCCGAAGGCCCCTCCAATGATGACCCCGACCGCCAAGTCGATGACGTTGCCTTTGACGGCAAATTCTTTGAATTCTTTGATGATTGTCATGTTTGCTTCCCTTTTATAAAAAGAAGGGCAAATCGCCCCGCCGAGTACCCAGCGGCATTATCTAGGAGACACGGGCGCAGTATTGCGGAGCGCATGGGGCTGTCAAGCCAGATTGCAAGAGCACGGCTGGTGTTACGAGTTTTCACTCCGCTACAATCCCCGGCTGACCCCAACATAGCGATGTATACCGAGGATCCCCATGAGTGACACACCAGTCGACACCAGTAAGCGGACGTGGCTGATTGCGTCCGGATGCGCTGGTGCTGCGGGAGGAGTGGCCGTAGCCGTGCCCTTCGTCAGCAGTTTTCAGCCTTCGGAAAGAGCCAAAGCAGCCGGCGCTGCGGTAGAGGTGGATATTTCAGCCCTGCAGCCGGGCGAGAAGCTGACCGTTGAGTGGCGCGGCAAACCCGTGTGGATTCTCAAACGCACCCCCGAACAGATCGCTTCGTTGGCCAAGACCGAGCCTCAACTGGCCGATCCCAAGTCAGACCGCAAGACGTACCCCACGCCAGAGTACGCAAAAAATCAACACCGCTCCATCAAGCCCGAAATTTTCGTGGGGGTAGGCATTTGCACCCACTTGGGTTGCTCCCCTGGCGATAAGTTCCAGACTGGTCCCCAGCCGTCGCTGCCGGACGACTGGAACGGCGGCTTCCTGTGTGCCTGCCACGGCTCCACCTTCGATGTTGCCGGCCGCGTGTTCAAAAACAAGCCAGCGCCGGACAACCTGGAGATCCCGCCCCACATGTACCTGTCCGATTCGCGCCTGCTGATCGGCGAAGACAAGAAGGCTTGAGGTAGCACAACATGGCTGAATTCAAGGAAATTTCCCCCAACGCGTCGGCATCCGCCAAGGTGACCAACTGGTTTGAAAACCGGTTTCCCACGGCCTTCGATGCCTACCGCGTGCACATGTCGGAGTACTACGCTCCGAAGAACTTCAACTTCTGGTACATCTTTGGTTCGCTCGCACTGCTGGTGCTGGTCATCCAGATCGTCACAGGCATTTTCCTGGTCATGCACTACAAGCCAGACGCAAATCTGGCTTTTGCATCGGTGGAATACATCATGCGTGACGTGCCTTGGGGCTGGCTGATTCGCTACATGCACTCCACGGGGGCCTCTGCCTTCTTCGTGGTGGTGTATCTGCACATGTTCCGTGGCCTGATCTACGGGTCATACCGCAAGCCGCGCGAGCTGGTCTGGATCTTCGGTTGCGCCATCTTCCTGTGCCTGATGGCAGAAGCCTTCATGGGCTATCTGCTCCCCTGGGGCCAGATGTCCTACTGGGGCGCACAGGTGATCGTGAACCTGTTTGCCGCGATCCCGTTCATTGGTCCAGATTTGGCACTCTTGATTCGCGGTGACTTCGTGGTGGGCGACGCCACGCTGAATCGTTTCTTCAGCTTCCACGTGATTGCTGTGCCCCTGGTGCTATTGGGCTTGGTGGTGGCGCACTTGCTGGCACTGCACGACGTTGGGTCCAACAACCCCGACGGCGTCGAGATCAAAGGCCCCAATGCTCCCCGTGATGCCAAGGGCAAGCCACTTGATGGCGTCCCCTTCCATCCTTACTACACGGTACATGACATTTTCGGTGTGGCCATGTTCTTGATGGCTTTCACTGCCGTGATCTTCTTCGCGCCTGAATTCGGCGGCTACTTCCTCGAGTACAACAACTTCATCCCGGCAGATCCACTGGTGACGCCGCTGCACATCGCCCCGGTGTGGTACTTCACGCCGTTCTATTCCATGCTGCGTGCCATCACCAGCGAGATGATGTACGCACTGATCGCCTGCGTGGCGCTGGGCGCACTCTTTGGTGTGGTGAAGGCGCAGTTGCCGGCTATTTTCAAGGCTGTGGTTGCTGGTGGCGCTGTGGTGGTGATTGCTCTCATGCTCGCTATCGATGCCAAATTCTGGGGCGTCGTCGTCATGGGTGGTGCCGTGATCATCCTGTTCTTCCTGCCTTGGTTGGATTACAGCCCGGTGAAGTCAATTCGTTACCGCCCCGACTGGCACAAGTACTTCTACGGTGTGTTTGTGATCAATTTCCTGATCCTCGGCTACCTGGGAGTGCAGCCTCCGTCACCGATCGGCGAGCGGGTTTCTCAGGTCGGCACGTTGTTCTACTTTGGCTTCTTCCTGCTGATGCCCTGGTGGAGTCGCATTGGCAAGACCAAGCCTGTGCCTGATCGCGTAACGTTTGTCGCGCACTGAGAGCCGGAGCAAATAACAATGAAGAAACTCATTCTCACGATCGTGGCGGCGCTCGGCATGGTGGCCGGCTCTGCAATGGCTGCCGGTGGTGGCATGCCCCTGGACAAGGCTCCTGTCAGGACTAACGACCTGGCATCCCTGCAAAATGGCGCCAAGTTGTTCGTCAATTACTGCCTGAATTGCCACTCTGCGGCGTTCATGCGGTTCAATCGACTGAAGGACATCGGATTGTCTGACCAACAGGTGAAGGACAACCTGTTGTTCACTACCGACAAGGTGGGTGAAACGATGAAGGCGGCCATTGATCCAAAGCAGGCCAAGGCCTGGTTTGGCGCCAATCCTCCAGACCTCACCGTGATCGCACGTTCGCGTGCAAGCTCCGCCGGTTCGGGTGCTGACTATCTGTACACCTATCTGCGCACCTACTACCGTGACGACACCAAGTTGACCGGCTGGAATAACTTGGTTTTCCCCAATGTGGGCATGCCCCATGTGCTTTGGGAACTCCAAGGCGATC
Source organism: Acidovorax delafieldii (assembly GCA_002377855.1). Taxonomy (GTDB): domain Bacteria; phylum Pseudomonadota; class Gammaproteobacteria; order Burkholderiales; family Burkholderiaceae_C; genus Acidovorax; species Acidovorax delafieldii_A. The sequence goes on from DFQQ01000011.1 coordinate 81,958, forward strand.
GTCGCCCGATTTTTGAGGACTATGAAAGCCACGGCCAGAAAACCCACGTCTTCAAGGGCTGGGAGCAGGTGTCGCCAGGAAAGATGACTCCTGTGCAGTACGACGAGGCCATCGGTGACTTGGTCAACTACATGCAATGGATGGCAGAGCCGGCCCAGAACACGCGCATCCGCGTAGGCGTTTGGGTCCTGATTTTCCTGGGCTTTTTCACCATCATCGCGTGGCGACTGAATGCGGCGTTCTGGAAAGACGTCAAATAATTCGCTGACTTTCCGACGGCCCCTCTAGTGAGGGGCGCCGGATTTTTTTACAGAGTGGGCGCTTTGGTGCTTCCCACTCTTTTGATTTTTAGGAGCCTCCCACCATGATGGTGCTTTACTCGGGAACCACTTGCCCCTTTTCCCACCGCTGCCGCTTCGTCCTGTTTGAAAAAGGCATGGACTTTGAGATTCGCGATGTGGATCTGTACAACAAGCCGGAAGACATCAGCGTCATGAACCCCTATGGGCAAGTGCCCATTCTGGTGGAGCGCGACCTGATTCTGTACGAATCGAACATCATCAACGAGTACATTGATGAACGTTTCCCGCATCCCCAACTGATGCCAGGCGACCCAGTGGACCGTGCTCGCGTACGTCTTTTTCTGCTGAATTTCGAAAAAGAGCTGTTTGTTCACGTGAACACGCTGGAGTCGCGTGCCACCAAGGGCAATGAAAAAGCGCTGGAGAAGGCCCGTGCGCACATACGCGACCGCCTGACGCAGCTCGCCCCTGTGTTCTTGAAGAACAAGTACATGTTGGGTGACAACTTCTCTATGCTCGACGTTGCCATTGCGCCCTTGCTCTGGCGTCTGGACTACTACGGCATCGAGCTGAGCAAAAATGCCGCGCCTTTGCTCAAGTACGCAGAACGGATCTTCTCGCGTCCTGCCTACATCGAAGCACTGACCCCCTCCGAAAAGGTCATGCGCAAATAAACGCGAAGGCCACTCTGTTTCATCGAACTGCTCCATAGCCCATGAACGCCCAGGAATCGACTTCCACACGTCCCTACTTGATTCGTGCTTTGTACGAGTGGTGTACCGACAACGGTTTTACCCCCTATGTAGCGGTGCGTGTGGACGATTCGGTGCAAGTGCCACGTGAGTTTGTTCACGACGGTGAAATAGTGCTGAACATCAGCTACGACGCCACCAGCGCGCTGCAGTTGGGCAACGACTTTATCGAGTTCAAAGCACGATTTGGGGGCAAACCGCGGGACATTCTCGTTCCCATAGGGCGCGTGATCGCGATCTATGCGCGGGAGAATGGCCAAGGCATGGCCTTCCCGCCTCCCGTGGACGGCCTTGTCAGTGCTCCATCGTTGCTCTCCAGCGTGATTTCGGGGGCTGAGGGTGGAGCGGCTGGAGAAGCGCACTCAGCTGCGGAAGACCGCGTCGTCCAACTGGTGCCTTCGGTAGACGGGGAGCCAGACGACCATTCGCCAAAGCCTACACCTGGACCCACTGGGGGGCGTCCGTCACTCAAACGTGTGAAATAGCGCGGTTTTCTTTTGATGCTCGTTTTTCGGTATAGAATGCGGGCTTCGCCGGTTTAGCTCAGTTGGTAGAGCACCCGCCTTGTAAGCGGTAGGTCGTCAGTTCGATTCCGACAACCGGCACCAAATCTTCTCTCTTCTTTTCAAAAAATCTCCATCTTTTGCCGGTTCAACGCAAGTCCGTTTGAACTTTCAGGCGAATGGAGTTAACCTCCCAGCCCCGGACCCGCAAATGCGCCTGCAACGCAGGTAGCACTTGGCGCAGCTTGGCCGCGGCAGAATTGCTTTTCACCAGAAGGCACCACGTCGTGCCGTCGATGGGGCCGGCCCGCACGGTGTCGCGCAATCCTGCAGGCAACAATGGCTCTATGGCCTTCAACCGTTCGGTGGAGTCTCTGGTCAGCGCTGTCAGCATTGCCAGTGTGGGTGATTCCGCACTGGCTTGTTGCAGCGTGACGGCGTGGTGACGACGGTTCATGGGGATTTGTATGGCAAGGAAGATCACTTTGTGCATTTGATTATCACGGACGCCCGTTCAGCCCGTACCCGGTCGTTGCACCTGTCGGGGGCGCGTCTCGTGCTGATGGGTTGCGTGCTTTCGCTGGGGCTGATGCTTGTAGCGGCGATGCTGTACCACTGGGTGTTCGTGAAGGGGGCCCGGGAAGGCTGGCCAGTATTCGGCTCACTTGTCAAACTGGTGGTCAAGGATGAGTTCGATGAGCGCGACAGGTTCATGCGGGCCAATCTTGACGCCATGGCCAAGCGGGTGGGTGAAATGCAAGCCCGCATGGTGCAGTTGGAGTCGCTCAGTGACCGTGTCATGGGCCTGGCTGGTCTGCCTCCCTCCGAGATGGTCAAGAGCGATGGTCGGGGAGGGGCCTTGGTAGGGGCGCGCAATTTATCGTTGGAAGAATTGCAGGCCACCCTCGATGATTTGGAGAAGCTCGCCAACCAACGGTCCGACTGGATGACGGTGGCCGAGTCCCGGCTGTTTGACCAACATATTCGAAAAAAGATGGTCCCAACGCACGCCCCTGTGACAGGGCGGGTGGCTGGATCTGCTTTTGGCTGGCGACTGGACCCTTTCACGGGGCAGTCGGCCCTGCACACGGGGCTCGACTTTCAGGCCGACACGGGAACTCCCATCCTGGCCGCCGCAGGCGGCGTGGTCATCGCTCAGGAGTTCCATCCTGCCTACGGGAACATGATTGAGCTGGACCACGGAAACCAGCTCGTCACGCGGTACGCGCATGCCTCGCGTACGCTGGTAAAGCAGGGCGACTTGGTAAAACGAGGACAAAAAATCGCTGAGGTGGGCAACACCGGCCGATCTACGGGGCCGCATCTGCATTTCGAAGTGCTGGTGCAAGGGGTATTCCAAGATCCTCAGAAATTCCTCAGTGCCGGTACAGGCAAGGCGGACAGCGTGGTAGCAATGGCTTCGCGAACCCCGCTTGTGGCCCAACAAAACGCCCCTCCTGCGGGCAGGTAAAATCGTCTGTCCTGGGTTCCCCGTCGGAATGCTTGCATTCCCCAGCGAAGGGCCCCACTGAATTCAATTCTTATTAGGGATTTCGGCCGTTTGACGGCGCCGACGCGGCGCGTTGAACGGACCTGTTCGCATGGCAACCAACTTCCTCACCAAAATTTTCGGCAGCCGAAACGACCGGCTTCTCAAGCAATACCGCAAGGTGGTTGCTCGCATCAATGCCATGGAGCCCGATTACGAGAAGCTGTCGGACGACTCACTGCGCGCCAAGACCCAGGAGTTCAAAGACCGCGTCGCCAAGGGCGAGTCGCTCGACGCAATTCTTCCTGAGGCCTTTGCGGTGGTGCGCGAGGGTTCAAAGCGTGTCATGAAGATGCGCCACTTTGATGTGCAGATGCTTGGCGGCATGGCGCTGCACCATGGCAAGATCTCTGAAATGCGCACCGGAGAAGGCAAGACCCTGACTGCCACGCTGCCGGTTTACCTCAATGCACTCTCTGGCAAGGGGGTGCACGTGGTCACGGTGAACGATTACCTGGCCAACCGCGATGCCCAATGGATGGGCCGCCTCTACAACTTTTTGGGCCTGACGGTCGGCATCAATTTGCCGAACATGCCGCGTGAGGAAAAGCAGGCGGCTTATCGCGCAGACATTACCTACGGCACCAACAACGAGTACGGTTTTGACTACCTGCGCGACAACATGGTGTACGAAGCGCACGACCGTGTTCAGCAGGGGCTGAACTATGCGATCGTGGACGAGGTGGACTCCATCTTGATTGATGAGGCGCGCACCCCGCTCATCATCAGTGGTCAAGCGGAAGACCACACCGCGATGTACATCGCCATGAACAAGGTCGTGCCGCTGTTGGTGCGCCAAGAAGGCGAAGCCGACCCACGCACTGGCGAGGGCGTGATCAAGCCCGGTGATTTCACCCTGGATGAGAAGACCCACCAAGTCTTCTTGACCGAGCAGGGCCATGAGTCGGCAGAACGCATTCTGGCCAGCCAAGGCTTGATCGCGGAAGGGGCATCTGTGTATGACCCAGCCAACATCACTTTGATGCACCACCTGTATGCCGCGTTGCGTGCCAATCACCTCTACCACCGCGATCAACACTACGTGGTGCAAAACGGTGAGATCGTGATCGTTGACGAATTCACCGGCCGTCTCATGTCGGGCCGCCGCTGGAGCGATGGCTTGCACCAGGCCGTTGAGGCGAAGGAAGGCGTGAACATTCAGGCCGAAAACCAGACCCTGGCGTCGATCACTTTCCAGAACTACTTCCGCCTGTACAACAAGCTGGCGGGCATGACGGGCACCGCTGACACCGAGGCATACGAATTCCAGGAAATCTATGGCCTCGAAACCGTGGTCATCCCTCCTAACCGCCAAAGCTTGCGCGATGACCAACTTGACCGCGTCTACAAAACGACGCGTGAGAAGTACGAGGCGGCCATCAAGGACATTCGCGAATGCCATGAGCGCGGTCAGCCGGTGCTGGTGGGTACGACTTCGATCGAGAACTCCGAGATCATTGATCAGCTTCTGAACAAGGAAGGTTTACCCCACCAAGTGCTCAACGCCAAGCAGCACGCGCGTGAGGCCGACATCGTGGCGCAAGCGGGCCGCGAAGGGATGATCACCATTGCGACCAACATGGCTGGTCGCGGCACGGACATTGTGCTGGGCGGCAATATCGAGAAGCTCATCGCTGCCATTGAAACGGACGAGTCTCTGGATGAGACAGCTCGGCAAGCGCAGATTGAAAAGCTTCGAGCCGACTGGAAGGTCGACCACGAGAAGATCAAGGCCTTGGGCGGGCTGCGGATCATCGCCACGGAGCGCCATGAGTCCCGCCGCATTGACAACCAGTTGCGCGGCCGCTCGGGGCGCCAGGGCGATCCAGGTTCTTCCCGCTTTTACCTGAGCTTGGACGATTCACTGATGCGCATCTTCGCGGGTGACCGCGTCAAGGCCATCATGGACCGGCTGAAGATGCCCGATGGCGAGGCTATTGAAGCCGGGATCGTGACCCGCAGCATCGAGTCGGCACAGCGCAAGGTGGAGGCACGCAACTTCGATATTCGCAAGCAGCTGCTGGAATACGACGACGTGGCCAACGACCAGCGCAAGGTGATCTACCAGCAGCGCAACGACATTCTGGATGCCACCGACCTGACTGAGGTGATTGCCGTGATGCGCGAGGACTCCATGACGGATCTCGTGCGCCAATACGTGCCCGCAGAGTCGGTCGAAGAGCAGTGGGACCTGCCCGCCTTGGAGAAGGCGCTCAACGAAGAGTGGCAGATTCCGGTGTCACTGCAAGAGATGGTGGCCCAGTCCGAATCCATCACCGACGAGGAGATCCTTGAGCGGGTCGTCAAATTGGCGCATGCTGCGTTTGATGCCAAGGTGGAGCAGGTAGGCCGCGACAACTTCACCCAGTTCGAGCGGGCAGTGCTGCTGCAGAGCTTCGACTCCAACTGGCGCGACCACCTGAGCGCCTTGGACTATCTGCGCCAGGGCATCCATTTGCGCGGCTACGCCCAAAAGCAGCCCAAGCAGGAGTACAAGCGCGAAGCGTTTGAGCTGTTCCGCCAGTTGATTGACCAGGTGAAGAACGAAGTCACAAAGATCTTGATGACGGTGCAGGTGCAGTCATCAGCGCAGCTGGACGAAGCAGCCCAGCAGCTGGAGGCCCGTGCCGAACACATCACCAACATGACCTACACGGCGCCCACCGAAACCGGTGAGGTGGAAACCACGCCGGGTGGCGCAGGCACCGGGGGCATCGACAACACGACGTTTGAAGGCATGCGCGTGGGCCGCAACGATCCTTGCCCTTGCGGCAGCGGAAAAAAATTCAAGCAGTGCCACGGCAAGCTGGCCTGATGGCCGATTAGTTTCCAACACGGGCTGCGGCCCGTGTTTTCATTTGTACCCTCGTCTTTGCGCATAATCGTCCGCAGTTTTCTTGAAAGAGCACTCTATGCCTGTAAATCTTCTGGCCCCTGTAGCGGCTGACCTGCGTCCCATCGCAGGTGTTCGTATTGGCGTGACCGAAGCGGGTGTCCGCAAAGCCAATCGCAAAGACCTCACCGTGTTTTTGCTGGACGAAGGGGCCTGCGTGGCCGGCGTCTTCACGCAAAACCGGTTTTGCGCTGCGCCCGTGCAAGTGAGCCGCGAGCATTTGGCGGCAGGCAAGGGAGTGCGTGCCATGGTCATCAACACTGGCAATGCCAATGCAGGCACGGGGGCGGATGGCTTGGCGCGCGCACGCTCCACCTGCCAAGCACTGGCGGGATTGCTGAACGTGGCGCCCGAGCAGGTGCTGCCTTTTTCCACCGGCGTGATCATGGAGTCCTTGCCCACCGACCGCATCGAGGCCGGTTTGCCCGCCGCGTTGGCCGATGCGCAGGCGGACCACTGGGCGCGCGCCGCCGAAGGCATCATGACCACGGACACCTTGCCCAAGGCGTTTAGCGCCCAGGCTGAGGTTGGAGGTGCCACCGTGTCCATCACCGGCATCAGCAAGGGCGCGGGCATGATCCGCCCCAACATGGCGACCATGCTGGGCTTTTTGGCGACCGATGCCTGTGTGGACGCGTCGGTGGTGCAACAACTGGCACGCCAACTCGCAGACCGCTCTTTCAATCGCGTCACGATTGATGGAGACACCTCGACCAACGATTCATTCGTGGTGGTAGCGACCAACAAGGCCGCCCACGCACCCATCACCTCGCTGGAAAGCGCCGATGGGCAGGCGCTGCTGGCTGCGATGCTGGACGTGGCGCAAAAGCTGGCCCAGGCCATCGTGCGCGACGGCGAAGGCGCGACCAAGTTCATCACCGTGCGGGTGGAAGGTGGCAAGACCGGTGAAGAGTGCCGCCAGGTGGCCTATGCCATTGCCCATTCGCCCCTAGTGAAAACAGCCTTTTACGCCAGCGATCCAAACCTGGGCCGCATCTTGGCGGCGGTGGGCTATGCCGGCATTGCTGACTTGGACCAGACACGGATCGACCTGTACCTGGACGACGTGCATGTGGCCGTGAGCGGTGGGCGCAACCCCGCCTACCGCGAGGAGGATGGCCAGCGCGTGATGAAGCAAAGCGAGATCACCGTGCGCGTGGTGCTGGGCCGTGGTGGTGCATCGGACACCGTGTGGACCTGCGACTTCAGCCACGACTACGTGACGATCAACGCCGACTACCGGTCTTGATTTGCTATTGAATTTGTAGCTGCTTGCGCTTGACAGTAAAGCGCTGGATGCCAAAATGAATGAAAAATTTGAACGTCTGATGGAGCGGGCAGAGCAGCTCATCGCCCGCATCGAATCGGTGCTCCCTCAGCCCTTGGGGGCGCCCGATTGGTCGCAGGCCATTGCTTGGCGCTACCGCAAGCGCAGCAGCGGTCACGGCACGCTGGAGCCTGTGCGCCATGTCGCCTCCATGCAGTTGGCTGATCTCAAGGAGATCGACGGCCAAAAGGAAAAGATCGAGCGCAACACCCTGCAGTTTGTGCAAGGCAAAACCGCCAACAACGTGTTGCTGACGGGCGCCCGGGGCACAGGCAAGTCTTCTCTCATCAAGGCTTGCCTGAATGCCTATGCAGGCCAGGGCCTGCGTCTGATCGAAGTGGACAAGGCCGATTTGACCGACCTGCCGGACATTGTGGATGTCGTGTGTGACCGGCCCGAGAAATTCATCATCTTCTGCGACGACCTGAGCTTTGAAGACGGCGAACCGGGCTACAAGGCCCTCAAGTCCATTCTGGACGGATCGGTGGCTGCTGCTACCCCCAACGTGCTGATCTATGCCACCAGCAACCGGCGCCATCTGTTGCCCGAATACATGTCGGAGAACCGCACGTACACCCATACGGAAGATGGCGAAGTGCATCCTGGTGAAGTCGTGGAGGAGAAAATTTCGCTGTCGGAACGCTTTGGCCTGTGGGTGAGCTTCTATCCCTTTAGCCAAGATGAGTACCTGACTATCGTGGCCCAGTGGCTTTCAGCACTGGACGTGCCCGAGCCTGCGATTGACGTGGCTCGCCCCGAGGCGCTCGTGTGGGCCCTCGAGCGCGGCTCGCGCAGCGGGCGGGTGGCCTATCAGTTTGCACGCGACTACGCGGGGCGGCTATGAGTGTTTGCGCGATACGTCGACTGGCGCCGGCCGGGTGCTGGCATGCATGGCGCAGCCAGGGGCGTTGCCATGGCTGAGGCTCGCAAGCACACCGAGGTCGCGGTCGGCATCCTGTTGCGTGAAGATGGCGCCATGCTGCTGTCCACCCGTCCGCCCGGCAAGCCGTACGCAGGGTACTGGGAATTTCCGGGGGGTAAGCTCGAAGCTGGGGAGTCCGTGGAGCAGGCACTGCGCCGTGAACTGGAAGAAGAACTGGGCATCACCATTGCCTCTGCCGAGGTCTGGAAGGTGACCGAGCACGATTACCCGCATGCTCTGGTGCGGTTGCACTGGTGCAAAGTGACAGAGTGGAGCGGCGAATTCGAAATGCGCGAGGGCCAGTCCATGGCGTGGCAGAAATTCCCCCTCACGGTGAAACCAGTGCTGCCAGGAGCCTATCCTGTGCTGGAGTGGCTTGAGCAGGAGCAGGTAGTCTGATTTGCTCCTGATTTCGTAGCTGCTGGCGCTTATTGATAAAGCGCTAGTGTGGTGTCTCAAAAACA
>DFQQ01000026.1 GCA_002377855.1 Acidovorax delafieldii
ACTTTTGAGACACCACACTAGGTGAATTTGCCACCCCCGACCTGATCCGCCGGCCACTGCGCTAGCGCCCGCCTTAGCTCTTGCGTTCCCCGCGTTGGTTGTCTGCGTCACCTGCGCGACGCAACATCAGTGGCATCCCCAATGCCACACCGGGGCGTCCCATCTAGGCTGCAGTCCAAAGGAATCGAACCACCCATGCGCCCTCACTACAAGTTCTGGCCTCGCCGTCTGCCCAAGTCCATCACGCTGCCGTCCACGTCACTGTGGGACAACCTGGCCATCAGCGCCCGGCGGTATCCCGACAAAGCTGCGCTGGTCTTCTTCGGGCGCACACTGACCTACCGCGAGCTGATGGAAGGCGCCGAGCGCGTGGCGGCCTATCTGGCGGCCCTGGGCGTACAGCGCGGCGACCGCGTGGTGCTGTGCATGCAGAACTGCCCGCAGCTGGTAATGGCGCACTTTGCCATCCTGCGCGCCAATGCGGTGGTGGTGCCAGTCAACCCCATGAACCGGGCCGAGGAGCTCAAGCACTACATCACCGACCCCGATACCAAATTCGCAATCACCACTGGGGACCTCGCGGCAGAGTTGGCCAAGGCCAGCGACGCCCTGCCGCCCGCTGAGCGCCTTGCGCATCTTTTGGTTACTCAGTTCAGCGACGCATTCGACACGGATGTGACGGGCGCGGATGCACCCCCGGAGGCTTGGCGCGAATGGCTGGGCACCCGGCACCCGCTGCCAGCGCTGGAGGGTGGGCGCGCCCATGACTGGACTGAGGCCCTGGCGTGTGCAAAAGCGCCACCTCCACTGACCGTGGGGCCGGGGGACCTGGCCCTGTTGCCCTACACCAGTGGCACCACCGGGCTGCCCAAGGGCTGCATGCACCTGCACAAGAGCATCATGCACAACGCGGTGGCCAGCGCCTTGTGGGGCACGGGGTCGGCAGACAACGTGACACTGGCTGTGGTGCCCATGTTCCACATCACCGGCATGGTCAGCGTGATGCACGCATCCATCTACAGCGCGGCCACCATCGTCGTCATGCCGCGGTGGGACCGCGATCTGGCCGGGCGTCTGATCTCGCGCTGGCAGGTGACCAACTGGACGAACATCCCCACCATGGTCATCGACCTGCTGGGCAGCCCCCACTTTGCCAGCTACGACCTCTCTAGCCTGGTCTATATCGGTGGCGGGGGCGCGGCCATGCCGCAAGCGGTTGCACAGCGGCTGCTGGAGCAATACGGGCTACGTTACACGGAAGGCTATGGTCTGACGGAGACGGCAGCGCCTTCGCACTCCAACCCACCGGACCACCCCAAGCAGCAGTGTCTGGGCATTCCGTTCATGGGCACAGATGCGCGGGTGATCGACCCCGAAACGCTGCAGGAGCTGCCAGTGGGGGAGCAGGGCGAGATCATCATCCACGGCCCCGAGGTTTTTGAGGGCTACTGGAAGCGCGCCGACGCTACTGCTTCGGCATTCATCGAGTTTGACGGCAAGCGGTTTTTCCGCTCCGGCGATCTGGGGCGCATGGACGAGGACGGTTACTTCTTCCTCACGGATCGCTTGAAGCGCATGATCAATGCCAGTGGCTTCAAAGTCTGGCCCGCCGAAGTCGAAGCGCTGATGTTTCGACACCCTGCGATACAGGAGGCGTGCATCATTGCCGCCAAGGACAGTTACCGTGGCGAGACCGTCAAAGCTGTCGTGGTGCTGCGAGCCACGCACCAGGACACCACAGAGCAGCAAATCATCGATTGGTGCCGTGAGAACATGGCGGTGTACAAGGTGCCGCGCATCGTTCAGTTTGTAAAAGCCCTGCCCAAAAGCGGCAGCGGCAAGGTGATGTGGCGAGCGCTGCAAGAGAGCGAATCCGCTCCTGACGCCAGCGCCTTATGGGGTAGCCCACGCGGCCGTGACGCGTCAGGAGCCGTTGGCTGGCCCTGACGCCTGGATGAGCTCTGCCAGGTCGCGTTCCAGCAGCGCCGGGTCGCCCAGCTGCAATTCAATCAATCGCCGCAGATGGGTCACGCTGTCCAGATCGATGCTCCTGCACAGAAGCCCTGCATGGTTCCCATCGACGTGTGCGACCCCTGCTGTCATGGAGATGCTGTCACCCGTCTCCGCCAGCGGCACCATGAGCTGGCAGGGCATGCCCGCTGGGACTTGTGCATTGTCAGGCAGGGTGACCAGCGCGCCTTTGAGCGACAAGTCCAGCACTTGTACGCTGAACGCAGCCGTGGCAATGGTCAAAAGAGCGGGTGCGTCAAATTGCACGCGAACGTAATGGCGTCGTTCATAGGGCATGGTGGGCTTTCGTGTGGCTGAGCTCTGTGGGATGCTAATTCACCGGCACCGGGTGTTCCAGCCTTTTCGCCGATTTCCGAGTTATGACGGAAGGTCGGGGGTGTTTAGCACCCGCTCGGACTCTTCCGCTTCCGCAACCGTGCAGGTCGGCTGGCGCAAAGGGCAGTTGTTACAAAAAAGACCCGAACATTAACCTGAGGCGAACCAGAGCTGGTTACAAACGAGGCAGATCAAATACCGGAGAGAAAAATGAACCTGCTGCGCTGCACGCTTTTCGCCTTGGGGGGGCTGCTGCTTTCTGCCACTGGGGCGAATGCCCAAACCTATGTCAATGCCACCGTGGATGGGCAGATCGTCCCCGGGGTGTACGGCCGCATTCAAATCGGCAACGGCGGTCCGCCTCCGCTGATCTATGCCGAGCCGGTCATCATCCACCGTCCCCCAGTGGCGATTCATCGGTCGCCCATCTACATGTACGTGCCGCCCGGGCATGCGAAAAACTGGGGAAAACACTGTGCGCGTTACAACGCCTGCGGCCAGCCGGTGTACTTCGTGCAGGAGCCGCCAAAACGCAAGGGCAACTACAGCACAAGGCCAGCGCACCATGACCACGGCCCAGGGTTCAAGGAAGACCGACCGGATCGGGGCAAAGGCCGTCACGACCGGGACGACCACCGCGGCAATGGCCGCGGGCACGGTGGCGGGCACAAGGACTGAGATGACAAAGGGGGCCGAAGTGCCCCCTTTTGTCTGACGTCTACGAAACTCTATAACCGGGGCGGGCTTGGGTCTGCATCTTCAGAGGATGCAAAAAGATCCCAGCAAGCCATGAAAAGCGCTGCAATCACAGGGCCGATCACAAAGCCGGTGAGGCCGAACAAGGCCATGCCGCCAAGGGTTGAAATCAGCACGACGTAGTCAGGCATCTTGGTGTCCTTACCCACCAGAATGGGGCGAAGGACGTTGTCCACCAGGCCAATCACGAAGATCCCGTACAGCGTGAGCACGGTACCTTGCCACACGGCCCCCGTTGCCAGGAAGTAAATCGCAACCGGCACCCAGATCAGGCCGGCGCCCACGGCGGGCAGGAGCGACAGGAAAGCCATGAGCACCCCCCACAGCACGGGGCCCTGAATGCCCAGGAACCAAAAAATCAGGCCTCCCAGCGCTCCCTGGGCTGCGGCGACAACGATGTTGCCTTTGACCGTGGCGCGAATGACTGTGGTGAACTTGAGCACCAGCTTTTTCTTGTAGTCGTTGTCCAGCGGTGTTGCCTGGCCAATGCGCAGTGCGAGGGTGCGGCCATCGCGCAGCAGGAAGAACAGCAGGTACAGCATGATCCCGAACCCCACCAGGAATTCGAGTGTGTTCTGGCCGATATTCACGGCTTGTGCCGCCACGATCTGGCTGGCCTGCACTGCCACCGTAGAGAGCTTTTCCTGCAGCTCGCCAAGGGTTGTCAGGTTCAGACGCTCCAGCAAACTGATCACCCACGAGGGCAAGGCAGCCACCACCTGCTGGACATAGGCGCCGAAATTGAGTTGGCCCGATTTCACCCGTTCGTAAACGGTCGTGGCTTCCTGCACCAGCGACACGCTGATGAGGGTCATGGGCAAAATCACGATGACCATGCACAGACCCAGGGTACACAGCGCTGCAAGATTTTCACGCTGGGGCATGCGGCGCAGGATGCGGCGGTGCAATGGCGCGAACAAGATCGCCAGCACGATCCCCCAGAAGATCGCGCCGTGGAATTGCCAGAGGATTGCGCCGAAAGCGATGCTGACGGCAGCAAGCAATAGCAAGAACGTTCTATGCTGGAGAGGGTTTGGGGTCATGTACCTGGGCGACAAGGGTGCAGTGCAGAACCCGCAATGTACGACACCCGAAGGGGCAAATTGATACCAGGGCAGGGCGGCGTGGCCGCTTGACCTTTGTTAACCGGGTGTTCGGTGGCACAATTGCGCCCGCAACCCCAGGCCCTTCCCCAGCCACAGTCGCATCCGCCAACCGGTTCAGCCGTGTCGCGGAAGGTTTCTCAACCAGCTAATGCTTTCCCAAGGAAAGCGGAGGTCAGCGGAATATGAGCGATACGACATCCGTCTATCAAGCCTACCAAGGCAACACCTACCTCTTCGGCGGCAATGCGCCCTATGTCGAAGAGATGTATGAAAACTACCTTGCCAACCCTGGCAGCGTGCCTGACAACTGGCGCGAGTACTTCGATGCACTGCAGCACGTGCCGGCAGTAGACGGCAGCAATGCCAAAGACGTTCCCCATCTCCCCGTCGTCAACGCTTTTGCAGAGCGCGCCAAGGCTGGTGGCACCAAAGTGGTGGTCGCAAGCGCTGACGCAGAAATGGGCCGCAAGCGCACGGCCGTTCAGCAGCTGATTGCCGCTTACCGCAACGTAGGCCAGCGCTGGGCTGACCTGGACCCCCTCAAGCGCACCGAGCGTCCCCCAATTCCCGAGCTGGAGCCATCCTTTTATGGCTTCACCGATGCCGATCAGGAAACCGTGTTCGACACAAGCAACACTTTCTTCGGCAAAGACAAGATGGCCCTGCGCGAGCTGCTCAATGCACTGCGCGAAACGTACTGCGGCACCCTGGGCGCCGAGTACATGTACACATCGGACCAGAATCAAAAACGCTGGTGGCAACAAAAGCTCGAAAGCATTCGCAGCAAACCCAGCTTCGGTGTAGACAAAAAGCGCCAGATTCTGGATCGTTTGACGGCTGCCGAAGGCCTCGAACGCTTTTTGCACACCAAGTACGTGGGTCAAAAGCGCTTCTCGCTGGAAGGTGGCGAGAGCTTCATCGCAGCCATGGACGAGCTGATCCAGTCCGCTGGCACCAAGGGTGTTCAAGAAATCGTGATCGGCATGGCCCACCGTGGCCGCCTGAACGTGCTGGTGAATTCGCTGGGCAAAATGCCCAAGGACCTGTTCGCCGAGTTCGACCACACGGCACCGGAAGAGCTGCCAGCGGGCGACGTGAAGTACCACCAGGGCTTCAGCTCTGATGTCTCCACCCCCGGCGGTCCTGTCCACCTGTCTCTGGCTTTCAACCCGTCCCATCTGGAAATCGTCAACCCCGTGGTTGAGGGCTCTGTGCGCGCCCGTATGGATCGCCGTGGCGACCGTCGCGGCGACCAGGTGCTGCCCGTGCTGGTGCATGGCGACGCAGCTTTCGGTGGCCAAGGCGTGAACCAGGAAACCCTGGCATTGGCGCAGACCCGTGGTTACACCACGGGTGGCACGGTGCACATCATCATCAACAATCAGATCGGTTTCACGACCTCCGACCCCCGCGACATGCGCTCCACCGTGTACTGCACGGATATCGTCAAGATGGTTGAGGCGCCTGTGCTGCACGTCAACGGCGACGATCCAGAAGCCGTGGTGCTGGCAACCCAGCTGGCGCTTGAATTCCGCATGGAATTCCGCCAGGACGTGGTGGTGGACATCACCTGCTTCCGCAAGCTGGGCCACAACGAGCAGGACACCCCAAGCCTGACCCAGCCGCTGATGTACAAGAAAATTTCTCAGCACCCCGGCACGCGCAGGTTGTATGCAGACAAGCTGGCCGCACAAGGAATGGGCGCTTCGCTGGGCGACGACATGGTCAAGGCGTATCGCGCTGCCATGGACGCCGGCAAGCACACCGTGGACCCCGTGCTGACCAACTTCAAGAGCAAGTACTCGGTGGACTGGTCGCCCTTCCTGGGCAAAAAGTGGACCGACGCCGGCGATACCGCTATTCCATTGACCGAATGGAAGCGCTTGGCCGAGAAGATCACCACCATCCCTGCCAGCGTCACACCCCACCAGCTGGTGAAGAAGGTGTACGACGATCGCGCTGCCATGGGCCGCGGTGACGTCAACGTGGACTGGGGCATGGGCGAGCACATGGCATTCGCATCGCTGGTGGCCAGCGGCTACGCCGTGCGTCTGTCGGGTGAAGATTGCGGCCGCGGTACGTTCACGCACCGCCACGCCGTCATCCACGATCAGAACCGCGAAAAGTGGGACACCGGTACCTATGTGCCGTTGCAGAATGTGGCCGAAAACCAGGCCCCGTTTGTCGTCATCGACTCCATCCTTTCGGAAGAAGCCGTGTTGGGCTTTGAGTACGGCTACGCCGGCTCGGACCCCAGCAGCCTGGTGATCTGGGAAGCGCAGTTCGGTGATTTCGCCAATGGCGCGCAGGTGGTGATCGACCAGTTCATCGCTTCGGGCGAAGTGAAGTGGGGCCGTGCCAATGGCCTGACCCTGATGCTGCCCCACGGCTACGAAGGCCAGGGCCCGGAGCACAGCTCGGCACGCCTGGAACGCTTCATGCAGTTGGCTGCCGACACCAACATGCAGATCGTGCAGCCCACCACGGCCAGCCAGATCTTCCACGTGTTGCGCCGCCAGATGGTGCGCGATCTGCGCAAGCCGCTGATCATCTTCACGCCCAAGTCGCTGCTGCGTAACAAGGACGCCACCTCGCCGCTGACCGAGTTCACGAAGGGCAGCTTCCAGACGGTGATGCCTGAGCAGGACGAGGCCATTGCCAAGAAGGCCGCCAAGGTCAAGCGCGTGATTGCGTGCTCGGGCAAGGTTTACTACGACCTGGTCAAGAAGCGCACCGAGAAGGAGGCTGACGACGTGGCCATCCTCCGCGTAGAGCAGCTGTACCCCTTCCCGCACAAGGCGTTTGCCGCCGAGCTGAAGAAGTACCCCGGCGCAACCGATATCGTGTGGTGCCAGGATGAGCCGCAGAACCAGGGTGCCTGGTTCTTCATCCAACACAACATTCACGAGAACATGCTCGAAGGCCAGAAGCTGGGTTACTCCGGCCGCGCCGCCTCGGCATCGCCTGCCGTGGGTTATTCGCACTTGCACCAGGAGCAGCAAAAGGCTCTGGTCGACGGCGCGTTTGCCAAGCTCAAGGGTTTTGTACTGACCAAATAAGGCCAGCCAGCCCATTTACAGAAACCGTCAGAACAAAACCCATTTTCGAAAGAACTGATATGGCTATCGTAGAAGTCAAAGTCCCCCAGCTGTCCGAATCCGTGGCTGAAGCCACCATGCTGACGTGGAAGAAAAAAGCCGGCGAGTCTGTCGCTGCTGATGAAATCCTGATCGAAATCGAAACCGACAAGGTCGTGCTGGAAGTTCCCGCTCCCTCGGCCGGCGTGCTTGCCGAGATCGTTCAAGGCGACGGCGCCACGGTGGTGTCCGATCAGGTGATCGCACGCATTGACACCGAAGGCAAGGCGGGCGCTTCGGCGCCGGCAGCCGCTGCTCCAGCTGCGCCAGCGGCCGCTCCTGTTGCTGCTGCAGCCGCGGTGGCAACGGGCGGTTCGAAGGCAGATGTCGCCATGCCTGCCGCTGCCAAGCTGCTGGCCGACAACAACCTGGCGGTGGGCGACGTGGCTGGTTCCGGCAAGGATGGCCGCGTGACCAAGGGCGACGTTTTGGCGGCCGTGGCTGGCGGTGCCAAGCCTGCTGCGGTGGCTCCCAGCGTGATCCCCACTGGTGTGCCTACCAAGGTATTGCCGCAGGTGGCTGCGCCGGCAGCGCCCAGCCTGGGCGACCGTCCAGAACAACGTGTGCCCATGAGCCGCCTGCGCGCCCGTGTGGCCGAGCGCCTGCTGCAGTCGCAGTCGACGAACGCCATCCTGACCACGTTCAACGAAGTGAACATGGCTCCGGTGATGGACATGCGCAAGAAGTTCCAGGACGCATTCACCAAGGAACACGGCGTGAAGATCGGCTTCATGAGCTTCTTCGTGAAGGCCGCTGTGCATGCCCTCAAGAAGTACCCGGTGCTGAACGCTTCGGTGGATGGCAACGACATCGTCTACCACGGCTATTTCGACATCGGTATCGCCGTGGGTTCGCCCCGCGGCCTGGTGGTGCCCATCTTGCGCAACGCCGACCAGATGAGCTTTGCCGACATTGAAAAGAAGATTGCTGAATTTGGCCAAAAGGCCAAGGACGGCAAGCTGGGCATTGAAGAAATGACTGGTGGCACCTTCTCCATCTCCAACGGCGGCACGTTCGGCTCCATGCTGTCTACGCCCATCATCAACCCGCCTCAGTCGGCCATCCTGGGCGTACACGCCACCAAGGACCGCGCTGTGGTCGAAAACGGTCAGATCGTCATCCGCCCGATGAACTACCTGGCGATGTCTTACGACCACCGCATCATCGACGGCCGCGAAGCCGTGCTGGGCCTGGTGGCCATGAAGGAAGCGCTGGAAGATCCTTCGCGTCTGCTGTTCGACATCTGATCGAGGGCTGAGACCCAGAAACCCACCCGTGAAGCCCGTGCGCAAGCCATGCGCTGTGCTCCTCACTGGTGGGTTTTTCTTTAACCGAATTCAAGAGATTTTCTATGAGCAAACAATTTGACGTGATCGTGATCGGTGGCGGCCCCGGTGGTTATATCGCCGCCATTCGCGCTGCGCAGCTGGGCAAGAACGTTGCCTGTATCGACGAGTGGAAGAATGACAAGGGCGGCCCGGCACCTGGCGGCACTTGCACGAACGTCGGTTGCATTCCCTCCAAGGCACTGCTGCAGTCATCCGAGCATTTCGAACACGCCAACAAGCATTTCGCTGACCACGGCATCACTGCGACGGACGTGAAGATGGACGTGGCGAAGATGATCGGCCGCAAGGATTCCGTCGTGAAGCAGAACAACGACGGCATCCTGTACCTGTTCAAGAAAAACAAGGTCAGCTTCTTCCACGGTCGTGGTTCGTTTGTCAAAGCGGTTGAAGGCGGCTATGAGATCAAGGTGGCTGGCGCAGCGGAAGATACCTTGGTAGGTCAGCAAATCATCGTGGCGACAGGTTCCAACGCCCGTGCTCTGCCCGGCGTGCCATTTGACGAAGTGAATGTACTGTCCAACGACGGCGCGCTGCGCATCGGCGCCGTGCCCAAGAAGCTGGCACTGATCGGCTCTGGCGTGATTGGCCTGGAAATGGGTTCGGTGTGGCGCCGCCTGGGTGCTGACGTGACCATTCTGGAAGGCCTGCCGACGTTCCTGGGTGCAGTGGACGAGCAAATTGCCAAGGAAGCCAAGAAGGCGTTCGACAAGCAGGGCCTCAAGATTGAACTGGGCGTAAAAGTTGGTGAAATCAAGACTGGCACGGGCGGTGTGAGCATTGCCTATACCAACGCCAAGGGAGACGCACTCACACTGGACGCTGACAAGCTGATCGTCTCCATTGGCCGCGTGCCCAACACTATTGGCCTGAACCATGAAGCCGTGGGCCTGCAGCTGGACGAGCGTGGCGCGATCGTGGTGGACGGTGACTGCAAGACCAATTTGCCCGGCGTGTGGGCAGTGGGCGACGTGGTGCGTGGCCCCATGCTGGCGCACAAGGCAGAAGAAGAAGGCGTAGCTGTGGCCGAGCGCATTGCCGGTCAACACGGTCACGTCAATTTCAACACCGTCCCCTGGGTGATCTACACCAGCCCCGAGATCGCATGGGTGGGCCGCACCGAACAGCAGCTCAAGGCCGACGGCGTCAAGTACAAGGCAGGGACGTTCCCCTTCTTGGCCAACGGCCGTGCGCGTGCCCTGGGCGACACCACGGGTATGGTCAAGTTTTTGGCCGATGCAACCACAGACGAGATCCTGGGCGTTCACATCGTGGGTCCCATGGCGTCTGAGCTGATCTCTGAAGCAGTGGTGGCGATGGAGTTCAAGGCCAGCGCGGAAGACATTGCGCGCATCTGCCACGCCCACCCCTCGCTGTCGGAAGCCACCAAGGAAGCAGCCCTGGCGGTGGACAAGCGTACGCTGAACTTCTGATTCTGGAATTTCAGTCAAAATGGCTGCCTGCGCCCGCCTAGCAAGCGCTAGCAGCTATTAAATCTATAGCTAACCCTCGCCATCCTGCGGGGGTTAGCCTTTTCTGAGGCATCCACACCGTGAGCGTCAAACAGGCGTACCTGGCCGAACTGGCCGCCAAAGGCTTTCAAAGCGATCCCGCACAGTTGCGTGCCGTCGATGCTTTGCAGCGTTGTGCCGACGACTGGGCCGCGTACAAGACCAAGCGGTCGAACGCGATCAAGAAGCTGCTGAACCGGCCCGACATCCCCAAGGGCGTGTACATGTACGGCGGGGTAGGCCGGGGCAAGAGCTTTCTCATGGATTGCTTCTTCAATGCGGTGCCCATCAAGCGCAAGGTGCGTCTGCATTTTCATGAATTCATGCGCGAAGTTCACCGCGAGCTCGCCGTGCTGCAGGGCACCGTCAATCCGCTGGATGTCCTGGGGGCCCGCATTTCCAAGCGCTACAAACTGATCTGCTTTGACGAGTTTCATGTGGCGGACATCACCGACGCAATGATTCTGCACCGCCTGTTGGCGTCACTGTTCGAAAACGGTGTCGGTTTTGTCACCACCTCCAATTTCATGCCCGATGGCTTGTACCCCGATGGGCTGCACCGCGATCGCATTCTGCCGGCCATTGCGTTGCTCAATGAGCGCATGGAAGTGGTCAACGTGGACAACGGAACGGACTACCGGCGCCGCACGCTGGAGCACGTGAAGCTGTACCACACCCCGCTGGGGCCAGAGGCCGATGCGGCCATGAACGACGCGTTCAACCAGTTGGCGGAAGTGCATGACGAGGACCCGGTGCTGCACATTGAAGCGCGTGAAATCCGGGCGCGCCGCAAGGCGGGCGGGGTGGTGTGGTTTGACTTCAGCACACTGTGCGGTGGTCCGCGCTCGCAGAACGATTATCTGGAGATTGCCACCCAGTTTCACACGGTGCTGCTGTCCGGGGTGCCGCACATGCCGGTCAACATGGCTTCACCGGCACGCCGCTTTACGTGGTTGATTGATGTGCTGTACGACCGGCGGGTGAAACTGATTTTGTCCGCTGCGGTGGCTCCTGAACAGCTCTACACCGAAGGTCCGCTGGCGCATGAGTTTCCGCGCACTGTGTCGCGTTTGAACGAAATGCAGTCCAAAGAATTTCTGGACCTGGAACGGCGATTGGTCGATACGGGGCTTACATGAGCATGAAGCTGACAACCATGGCGGGCGCACTCGCTTTGTGGGCAGGCGCCGTGTGCGCCCAAGCTGCCGGGCAGAGCGGGGCGGAGCCTGCTCTCGCGCCCGGGCAGAACACTTCTGCCGCGGCACAGCGGGCGTCGCAGCGCACTACCATAGAGCAGGCCCGCAGGCACAATGCCGAGCAGCGCAAGCAGGCGGAAGTAAAGTGCTATCAACTTTTCGCGGTGGAAGATTGCCTGCGCGATGCCCGCAACCAATGGCGCGAGGTGGAGTCTCGGCTGCGCGCGCAGGAGGTGCAGATCAACGACGCGGAGCGCAAAGAAAAAGCCCAGGAGCGCCTCAGGCAGATTGAAGAAAAGCAGTCCTCCGCAGCGGCCGTGCCGGCCGGCTCCACTGCCCAGCCCGCTTCAGCGGTAGTTCGCAACCCTCAGCCGGGCAGCAAACCCACAGTGCGGCAGACAAACCCCGACGCAGCGAACGCCCGGGACCGAGAGGCCGCAGAGCGGGCCAGTCAACAGCGCGAACGGCAGAGCTCACAAGCTTCCGAGCAAGCTGTACGAGAGAAAGAAACCGCCGAACGTGCTGCCAAAGCCCGCCAGCGGCAGGCTGATGCCCAGAAAGCGTCGGAAGCCCGCCGGGCACGGCACGACCGGGAAAAGGCCGAGGCCACTGCCAGCGGGCGCCAGCCAGCTGCACCATTGCCCGTGCCTTCTGGAGTCGCGCCAGAGCGGTGAAGCGCTTTGCAGGGGTGCAACGGCTCACGTTGGATGCCGCCGCTGGTCCAAGGGATGCGCGTTTTGAACAATGCCCGACAGACGGGGTGCATCTGTTTCGGCGGCCACGGTGCGTCTGCGGCGGAGCGAAAATCAGCGCAATCTAACGACGGCGCCCCACCGCTGCGCAACAGGCCGAAGCAGCCGCTGGGCCACCGCAAGAACCCACTTGTTCAAGAGGCCGCTGGTGCCAGGCGTGGTTGCTTCTTTTCTTCTGCCAAGGCTTCTATTTTGACGATGGCCAGCGACAGGTTGTCACCGCCTCCGCGAGCACGTGAGCGGGCCTTTTCTATCAGGAATTCGGTGGCTTCTCGCGGTGACAGGGATTCGACCACGGAGGCGAGTTCAGTGGGCGAAAAGTAGTGCCAGACCCCATCGCTGCAGGCCATCAGAACGTCGCCCGGGCGCAGCTGCGCAATCATGTGGCTGGTGGCCGGGGGGTCACTCTCGGTGCCAAGGCAGCCGACCAGGATGTTTGAATGCGGGTGGTTGTTGGCTTCTGCTTCGGTGAGCTCGCCGCGGTCCACCAATGCCTGCACGTAGGAGTGATCGCTCGTGCGGTGAATGAGGCGCCCACCTTGGAAGTGATAGATGCGCGAGTCGCCAGCGTGCACCCAATGGCAGTCCCCTCTGGGGTTGATCAGGAACGCCGCAATGGTGCTGTGGGGTTCCTGCTCCGCAGAAATCGCAGTGAGCCGGATCACGATGTGGGCCTCTTCCACCATGGCTTTGAGCATGGAGGCGGGGTCGTCGGTCTCTGGGGAATAGCGCTCAAACAGCTGGCGGGCGGTCATCATGACTTGATCGGACGCCTTGCGCCCCCCGCTGCGCCCCCCCATCCCGTCGGCAACGACCCCGAGCACACAGCCGTTGTGCCGGCTGTGCGAGATCAAGGACACCTGGTCCTGCTGGTATTCCCGGTCCCCCTTATGGATACCCGTGGACGCGATAAGACGGAACGCTTTGGTCATGCTGAGGATTGTGGTGCGTGCCGGAACGCTGCCGGTCTTTTTGAGGCGCTGAGCCGCGTATTATCTGCCCGCCTGTGGCGTTTTTGCCATCACGATGGGCGCGTTGCCTGCAAAAGGCAGCGGCCTGCAGCTGCGCGGGCCCATACAAACTGGGCGGTCCGCCGCGAGCCGGCGGAGTGCTGCTGCCGCTAGATGGATCGGCCATATGGGCGGCTGCGCTGCCATTCTCTTAGAAAGACACATGACCATGACCGATTCCCACACCGAACCCTCGGCGCTAGGCGCCCTGGTGGAGGCTGTGTTTTCGGCAGACGGAGTGCTTGCGCGCGAGGATGCGCTCTACCAGCCGCGAGCGGGGCAGATGGCGATGGCCCAAGCGGTGTCTCGTACGATTGAACAGGGCGGCGTGTTGGTGGCCGAGGCCGGTACTGGCGTTGGGAAGACCTATGCCTACATGGTGCCCGCATTGCTCAGCGGAGAGCGCGTGCTGTTGTCTACCGCGACCAAGGCTCTGCAAGACCAACTTTTCTCACGGGACGTGCCCCGCCTGGTGCGAACGTTGGGAATGCCGGTTCGCGTTGCGCTGCTCAAGGGGCGCAGCAGCTACCTGTGCCTGCACCGCCTGGGCATGGCACGCCACGACGCTGGCGCGGTGAGCCAGCAGCAAATCCGTGTGCTGGCAAAGATGGAGGAGTGGTCGCGTAACACGCGGACGGGTGATCTATCGGAACTCACAGGGCTGGACGATCGCTCGCCGGTCATCCCGCTGGTGACATCTACCCGAGAGAACTGCCTGGGGTCGCACTGCCCCAGCGCCAAGGAATGCCATGTGAACCTGGCCCGCAGACAGGCCATGGCTGCGGACGTGGTGGTTATCAACCATCATTTGTTTTTTGCGGACATGGCCGTACGTGAGTCTGGCGTGGCTGAGTTGCTGCCGTCCGTGCGGGTTGTGGTGTTTGATGAGGCACACCAGCTGAGCGATGCCGGGGTGCAGTTTCTGGGCACGCAACTGTCGTCAGGGCATCTGCAGGACTTTGCGCGCGACGCCTTGGCCGCAGGCCTGACGCACGCGCGCGGTTTTGCTGACTGGCTACAGCTTGCGGCCGGTCTGGAAGACGCTGTCCGAAAATGGCGACACATTTACGGAGAGGACAGCGCAACCCTCGGCAAACGAGGCTGGCTAGAGGGCGCTCCCGATGGGGTGCTTGGGTCGGCCTGGGTGGCGGCTATGAGCCAAGTGGAAAATGCCTGCGCCCAACTGGTGCGCGCGCTGGACGCTTTTCATGAAGTAGCGCCCGACATGACGCGACTGGCGGAACGAGGCGTAGCGCTGCTCGACCGCATTGAGCGGTTTGCGCAGGCTTGCCCAGCGGGCTCAGTGCGGTGGGTTGACGTGGGGGGCGGTTTGCGCTTGGCGGAGGCTCCGCTGGACATCGCCGACACCATGCGTACCCGCATTTTGGCCTCACCGCAGGAAGCTGTAGACGAGGATGGCTGGCCCGCTGCAGCAGGCGGCTCTTCGCGCGCATGGGTGTTCACCTCTGCCACCTTGGGCCATGACGCAGGGCTTTCGTGGTTTGTGAAACGCTGCGGCTTGGAGGGAGCAGACATTTTGCGCGTGGAAAGCCCGTTCAACTACGGCGCTCAGGCTGGGTTGTACGTGCCCGATGACTTTCCCTCACCATCCGACCCGCGCCACGGGAGCGCCGTCGCCCAACTTGCCGCAGATGCCGCGGTGACGCTGGGCGGGCGCACTCTGATACTCACCACGACGCTGCGCGCCATCTCGGTGATTTCGCTGGCGCTACGTCAACACGTTGGCTTGCGAGGAGCGCAGGTGGAGGTGTTGGTGCAGGGTGAATGGCCCAAGCGCCACCTGATGGAGCGCTTTCGGGAAGGGAGCGCCAATGGCGGCGCGGGCTGCATTCTCGTGGCTTCGGCGAGCTTCTGGGAGGGATTCGATGTCCCCGGCGAAGCGCTGCAACTGGTAGTGATTGACAAGCTGCCATTTCCTCCCCCGGGCGATCCGCTGGTGGAGGCTCGAACCCTTCAGATCGAACAGGCCGGGGGCCGCGCGTTCCAGGAATACGCTCTACCAGAGGCGGCCGTGGCACTCAAGCAAGGCGCTGGCCGCCTGATCCGACGCGAGACTGATCATGGCTTGTTGGTCGTCTGCGATCCGCGTCTGGCACGTATGGGCTACGGGAAGCGCCTGCTTGCCGCGCTGCCGCCCATGCGGCGACTGGCGGCCGCCGACAGTTTTCAAACTGCGCTGCAGGACCTTGCCCGCATCACCAGAATTTCCACCACGGATCGGACTTCGCCTTGAACGTTCCGTCGCGCAGGTAGGTGCTCTGGGGGTACGAGGCGGTCATTACGCGGCGCGCATCGTCACGCAACTGGGTCATTCCCAGAGCGTCATACGAGCGGATCAAGATGAACAGTGCCTCTTCCAGGGCCGGTACATCCTTGTAGTCGGCCAATGCCACCTGGGCGCGGCTGATGGCCGCCACATACGCACCGCGCTCATAGTAGTAGCGCGCCACGTGCACTTCGTACTGGGCCAATGAATTGACGATGTACGTCATACGCTGGCGCGAGTCTTGGGCGTAGCGCGACTCAGGAAAGCGGTTGACCAGTTCACTGAAGGACTCGAAGGAATCCTTGGCTGCCTTCTGGTCACGCTCTGAAAGATCCTGGCGCGAAATCCATGAAAACAGGCCCAGGTTGTCGTTGAAGTTGACCAGCCCCTTGAGGTACAGCGCGTAGTCCAGCGCGGGGCTGGCAGGGTGCAGCTTCATGAAGCGGTCGAGCGTGGCCAAGGCCTGGGCTTTTTCGCCACCCTTGAACTGCGCGTAGGCCTTGTCCAGTTGCGCCTGCTGTGCCAGTGGGGTGCCTGCAGCGCGCCCTTCGAGCTTTTCCAGCAGGGGCACAGCCTTGTCGTACGCGCCGCTGTTCATCTCATCCTTGGCTTCCGAATGGATGCGGTTGGGGCTCCAGCCGGCAGTCTTGTCTTCTGGTGTGCTGGAGCAGCCCGCCAGCACCAGGGATGCAAGCAGAACAGAGCAAAGAGGCAGGGGAGCAAAACGCATCGCAAGCAGCTTTCAAGCAATTAGAAGAACGCATCTTCCGCCGTGGCGCGGTTGGGTTGGCAAGGCATGATGCCCGGCGGTGACCACGGATCGATGCGGCATTGTAATGGCCCTGTTTGCCCCTCGCTTTGTGGGCGAGCTTCAGCGTTGGAGCATGGGCGCCTTTCTACAATGGCGGTATGTACGTTCACTTGCGCCTGCACACAGAGTTCTCCGTCGTTGACGGCACCACCCGCATCGATGAGGTGGTCAAAGCCGCAGCGGCAGACGGGCAACCCGCCCTCGCCATCACCGATCTCAGCAATCTATTCGGCGCCATCAAGTTTTACAAGGAGGGGCGCGGCAAGGGCGTCAAACCTTTGCTTGGTGCCGAGGTCTATGTCGAAACAGAGAGCGGGAGCGACCCTTCACGGCTGCTCTTGCTGGTTCAAAACAAACAGGGTTATCTCAACCTGTCCGAACTACTGGCACGGGCGTGGACGAAGAACATCGTCAAGAACCTGGCGGTATGCACCTGGGCGTGGCTGCAAGAGCTGTCTGAGGGGCTGATTGCCTTGTCCGGCGCGCAGGCCGGGCCGGTGGGGCAAGCCCTTGTCAAAGGCGACGAAGCGGGTGCTGCCGATCTGGCGTTGAAATTGGCGGGAATTTTTACCCACCGTTTTTACATCGAACTTCAGCGCGCCGGCCGGGTGGATGACGAGAGCCACGTAGTCGCTGCCGTGCAACTGGCCGCCCGGCTCAATCTACCGGTGGTGGCCACACACCCCATCCAGTTTCTGACGGCAGACGACTACGACGCACACGAAGCGCGCGTGTGCATTGCGGGCGGCGAAATTCTGGCCAACCCGCGCCGTGTGCGGCGTTTTACCCGTGAGCAGTATTTCAAGTCTGCCGGGCAGATGCAGGAGCTGTTTGCAGACTTGCCTTCTGCCCTTGCAAACACCGCAGAAATCGCCAAGCGCTGCAGCTTGACGCTGGTGTTGGGAAAGCCGCAGTTGCCCGCCTTTCCAACGCCCAACGGGATGCCCGCCGAAGAGTATTTCCGCTTTGCATCGTTTCAGGGGTTGGAAGAGCGGCTCAAGCACCTGTTTCCCGACGAGGCAAGACGCGATAAAGAGCGTCCCCGTTACGTGGAACGCCTTGAATTTGAACTGGGCACCATCCTCAAGATGGGCTTTCCTGGCTACTTCCTGATCGTGGGTGATTTCATTCAATGGGCAAAGAACAATGGTTGCCCGGTGGGCCCTGGACGCGGCTCAGGTGCGGGATCGCTGGTGGCTTACGCGCTGAAGATCACCGATCTGGATCCGCTTGAATACAACCTGCTGTTCGAACGATTTCTGAACCCCGAGCGGGTCTCGATGCCCGACTTCGACATCGATTTCTGCCAGTCGAACCGCGATCGGGTGATTGACTACGTGAAAGACAAGTACGGCAAAAATGCTGTGAGCCAGATTGCCACCTTCGGCACGATGGCCGCCAAGGCTGCCATCCGCGATGTGGGCCGGGTGATGGACATGAGCTACACGTTTTGCGACGGTATCTCCAAACTGGTGCCTGGCAAGCCGGGCATGTCATACACGCTGGCTTATCCACCAGAGGCGAAGAAAGAGGGCGACAAGAACAACTACGCGCTTGAACTGGAGCCCATGCTCTACGAGCGGGTGCGCAAGGAAGAGGACGTCAAAACTGTTATTGAGATGGCACAGAAGCTCGAGGGCATGACGCGCAATATCGGCATGCACGCCGGTGGCGTGCTCATTGCCCCCGGCAAGCTCACTGATTTCTGCCCTTTGTACCAGCAGCCCGGCAGCGAATCGGCAGTGAGCCAATACGACAAGGATGATGTGGAAGCCATTGGCCTTGTGAAGTTTGACTTCTTGGGCTTGGCCACACTCACTATCCTGGAGATTGCGCGCGAGTTCATCATGAAGCGCCACAAGGGCCAGGAGAACTTTGCCTACGAGAACATACCGCTGGACGACGGACCCA
Source organism: Acidovorax delafieldii (assembly GCA_002377855.1). GTDB lineage: Bacteria > Pseudomonadota > Gammaproteobacteria > Burkholderiales > Burkholderiaceae_C > Acidovorax > Acidovorax delafieldii_A. Next base: position 18,170 of record DFQQ01000026.1, read on the forward strand.
CGTACCGGCTGTTTTCGGATGGCAAGACGGAAGCCGTGTTCCAGTTCGAAAGCCGGGGGATGCAGGGCATGCTGAAAGAGGCGCGCCCGAGCCGGCTGGAGGATCTGATCGCGTTGAACGCGCTGTACCGCCCAGGGCCGATGGACCTGATTCCCACCTTCGTGAATCGCAAACACGGGAAAGAGCCGGTGGAATATCCGCACCCGCTGGTGGAGCCCGTGCTGGCTGAAACCTACGGAATCATGGTCTACCAGGAGCAGGTGATGCAGACTGCCCAGGTGCTGGGCGGCTACAGCCTGGGGGGCGCGGACATGTTGCGCCGGGCCATGGGCAAGAAGAAGGCAGAGGAAATGGCCGAGCATCGCGCCATCTTCCGCAAGGGGGCCGCCGAAAAGGGAATTGGCCAGGACAAAGCGGACGAAGTGTTCGACTTGATGGAGAAGTTCGCGGGCTACGGTTTCAACAAATCGCATGCAGCGGCCTACTCGCTGCTGGCCTATCACACGGGTTGGCTCAAGGTCCATTACACGGCTGAGTTCTTCTGCGCCAACATGACCGTGGAAATGGACGACACCGACAAGCTCAAGGTGTTGTACGAAGATGCATGCAAGAACTTCGGCCTGAGTTTTGAACCGCCGGATGTCAACCGTGGCACTTACCGGTTCGAGCCAGTCACGGACAAAGTGATCCGCTATGGTCTGGGCGCGATCAAAGGCACAGGGCAGCAAGCCATTGAAGCAATGGTGGCGGCGCGAGAGGGACGTGGCGAGGGCCCGCAGGGCGGCACCAAAGGACCTTTCAAAAGCCTGTTTGACTTCTGTGTGCGGGTTGACAAAGGTCGGCTGAACAAGCGCACGCTGGAGGCGCTCATCAAAGCCGGAGCTTTTGACTCCATGAACATGAACCGCGCTGCGCTCGTGGCGTCCATCGACCGCGCGTTTGACTTCGCAGCAGCCACATTGGCCAACGTGAACCAGGGCGGGCTCTTTGACATGATGGGGGACGATGCGCACGGCTCCAGCACCCAGGAGCCGGATCTGGTAGAGGCCATTCCATGGGGCATCAAAGAGCGGCTGACGCAGGAAAAGACGGCCATCGGGTTCTACCTGTCTGGGCACCTCTTCGATGAAGTCGCAGCAGAGGTACGCAAATTTGTCCGCACACCCATCGATGAGTTGCTCGACAGCCGGGAGCCGCAGGTGCTCGCGGGAATCATCAGCGACTTCCGAGTGATCAATGGTCAGCGGGGCAAGCTGGGACTGTTCAAACTCGACGACAAATCAGCAACGATCGAGGCGTCGGCGGACGAAGCACTGCTCAACACCTACCGCAATCAGCTCAAAGAAGACGAGTTCGTCGTGATGATGGGGCGTCTGCAGCTGGATCACTTCAGCGGCGGCCTGCGCCTGAAGGTGCAACAGGTATGGGACCTGGCGGGTGCCCGCTGCCGATTCGGAAAATACCTGCACATAACGGTGGCTGACAAGCAGCCTGATGTGCGGCGACTGGTGTCGGAGTTTCCGCCTCGCCGGGAAGAGTCCGAAGAAGGCGACGTCATGCACGGCTTGCGAGTGCGCATGGGGGTGCGCTGCCAATCAGATGCCGGGCGCGCTGTGGCCGAGCTGCAGTTGGGTGAAGGAAGCCGGTTTTTCCCAACCGATGCGGCATTGGCAGCGTGGAGCGCCCAAGCGGGCAGCGGCACAGCTGCCGTGGTCTACGAATGACTTGGGTGCAAGGTCTCCCCTTCGGAGGCAGCTTCCCCCTTGCGTGAAGCGTCAACCCGGCCGCGCGCTGCGATATTTGTCGATCCGTCTTGAAAAATAGACCGGAGTCATCAGATTTCTCTGGCGGCAACCGGTCCCGGGGATCGCTAGAATGATTTTCATGGCAACAAAACCACCTTCTCTCCCCACCGCGCTGCCTGTTTCCCGGCCTGCGCGAGATGACGGCGGTTCAGTCGTGCTTGAGCGACGCACCCAGAAAACCAAGCCTCCGCAGATGTACCAGGTGGTCATGCTCAACGATGACTACACCCCCATGGAGTTCGTCATCGTGGTTCTGCAGGAGTTTTTCAGCAAAGACCGCGAGCAAGCCACCCAAATCATGTTGAAGATCCATCTGGACGGCAAAGGCGTGTGCGGCGTGTATTCCCGCGACATCGCTGCCACCAAGGTGGAGCAGGTGCTTGACGCCGCGGCGAAAGCGGGGCACCCCCTCCAATGTGTCAGTGAACCTGTTGAATAACAGGTCTTTGATCCCGATCTACAGTCATCCCTTCCACGCAAGCACAAAGGAGTTCACATGATTGCCCAGGAACTGGAAGTCAGCTTGCACATGGCCTTTGTTGAGGCCCGCCAGCAGCGCCACGAGTTCATCACCGTGGAGCATCTGTTGCTTGCACTGCTTGATAACCCCAGCGCAGCCGAAGTGTTGCGCGCGTGTTCGGCCAATATCGACGACCTGCGGTCTTCGCTGGCCAATTTCATCAAAGACAACACCCCCCAGGTGGCCGGTACCGACGAAGTCGATACGCAGCCCACGTTGGGTTTTCAACGCGTCATCCAGCGCGCCATCATGCACGTGCAATCCACGGGCAACGGCAAGAAGGAAGTGACCGGTGCCAATGTGCTCGTCGCCATATTTGGCGAAAAAGATTCGCACGCCGTGTATTACCTGCACCAGCAGGGCGTCACGCGCCTTGACGTGGTGAATTTCATCGCGCATGGCATCAAGAAGGGCGAGCCACCAGAGCCTGCCAAGGCAGAAAATCCTGCGGAAAGCGAGGAGGGCGGTGGTGAGCGCAGTGAAAAGGCGTCTCCGCTGGAGCAGTACACGCAAAACCTCAACCAGGCAGCGAAGGACGGGAAGATTGACCCCCTGATCGGCCGCCACTATGAGGTGGAGCGGACCATCCAGATCCTGTGCCGTCGCCGCAAGAACAACCCGCTGCTGGTGGGTGAGGCTGGCGTGGGCAAGACGGCAATTGCCGAGGGCTTGGCCTGGCGCATTACGCAAAATGACGTGCCCGAGATCCTGGCCGAGGCTGTGGTGTATTCGCTCGATATGGGCGCGTTGCTAGCCGGCACCAAATACCGCGGTGACTTTGAGCAGCGCCTCAAGGGCGTGCTGAAGGCGCTGAAAGACAAGCCCAATGCCATCTTGTTCATCGACGAGATTCACACACTGATTGGCGCCGGAGCAGCCTCGGGTGGCACGTTGGACGCATCCAATCTGCTCAAGCCGGCCCTGTCCAGCGGTCAGCTCAAGTGCATTGGAGCGACAACATTCACGGAATACCGCGGCATCTTTGAAAAGGACGCTGCGTTGTCCCGCCGATTCCAGAAGGTGGATGTGGTCGAGCCGACGGTGCAAGAGACCATCGACATTCTGAAGGGCCTGAAGTCGCGCTTCGAAGAGCACCACAGCGTGAAGTACGCTGCAGCGGCCCTGCAGGCAGCGGCAGAACTGAGCGCCAAGTACATCAACGATCGCCACCTGCCCGACAAGGCCATCGATGTGATCGATGAGGCCGGTGCTGCGCAGCGCATCATGGTGCCCAGCAAGCGCAAGAAGACCATCGGCAAGGCCGAGATCGAAGAGATCGTGGCCAAGATCGCGCGCATTCCGCCTGCCAATGTCTCCAATGATGACCGCGGCAAGCTGCAGACGCTGGAGCGCGACCTCAAGAGCGTGGTGTTTGGCCAGGACAAGGCCCTGGAAGTGCTGGCCAGCGCGGTCAAGATGGCGCGCTCGGGCTTGGGCAAGGGCGACAAGCCGATTGGCTCGTTCCTGTTCAGCGGCCCCACCGGCGTCGGCAAGACCGAAGCTGCCAAGCAGTTGGCCTACATCATGGGCATCGAGCTGATCCGCTTCGATATGTCGGAGTACATGGAGCGCCATGCGGTGAGCCGCCTGATTGGTGCGCCTCCGGGCTATGTAGGGTTCGACCAGGGTGGTCTGCTGACCGAAGCCATCACGAAGAAGCCGCACGCGGTACTGCTGCTCGACGAAATCGAGAAGGCGCACCCGGACATCTTCAACGTGCTGTTGCAGGTGATGGACCACGGCACGCTGACCGACAACAACGGACGCAAGGCCGACTTCCGCAATGTGCTCATCATCATGACCACGAACGCGGGCGCTGAGACCATGAACAAGGCGACCATCGGTTTTACCAACCCGCGGCAGGCGGGCGACGAAATGGGTGACATCAAGCGCCTGTTCACGCCAGAGTTCCGCAACCGGCTGGATGCCATAGTCAACTTCAAGGCGCTCGACGAGCAGATCATCCTGCGCGTGGTCGACAAGTTCCTGCTGCAGCTGGAGACCCAACTGGCCGAGAAGAAGGTGGAAGTGACCTTCACCGACACGCTGCGCAAGCATCTGGCCAAGAAGGGCTTTGATCCGTTGATGGGCGCCCGCCCCATGCAGCGCCTGATCCAGGACACTATCCGTCGTGCGCTGGCAGACGAACTGCTGTTCGGTCGCCTGACAGAAGGGGGCCGCCTGACGGTGGACATCGAGGTGAAGACCGACGACAAGGGTGTGGAAACGCCTGAGGTTCTGCTGGATATTCAGCCGTTGCCCAAAAAGGAACGTTCGGCCAAGGCTGAGCCCACTGAGCCTGAAGAGGCCACCACCGATTGATCATCGAGTTTCCACCAGAAGGCGCACCAAAAGGCGCCTTGCCTCGCAATTGAGAACCGGCCCCTGTGGCCGGTTTTTTCATGGGCGAAACATCAAGCCCCGCGCTGGTGTTCAGTTTCCCGAACGCCAGGACTTTGTTTGGTTCGGAAATCCGAATGCAGGCCTTGGGTCCGAGGGCAGCGCACCCTTGTGAATCAAGGGCTTGGATGGGCGACCAGCCTTGGCACGCCCCGTGCAATGTCACAGGAAGGCCGTGCGAGACGCGGTCCCTTCACCCTTGGAGACAGCGCCATGCCAACCGTTCAAATGGGCAGATCACCGACACCCGCCTTGGTGTTCTCCCTGTCATCGCAGCGCAGCCACGCCCAGAGCCTATCGCCCGGCCTGAATCCAAGCACGCCAATCGACGTGGAGTGACCGCCGTCCCGCTGCCCTAGCCGCTCCGCTACGCGCAAGGCCTAACGGCCGGTGCACAGCGGGGTTTCCTTTTCATCCATACAACATCGCATGAAACTCAATCGCTTGACCGCCATGGTCCTCCTGGCCATGGTTTTGGGGGTACTGGTCGGCTATGCCTGCCATGCCTGGGCGCCCACGCCCGAGGCCGCCAAGGAGATCGCTGGATACTTCAGCCTGCTCACCGATATCTTCCTGCGCATGATCAAGATGATCATTGCACCTCTGGTATTTGCCACCCTGGCGGCGGGAATGTCCACCATGGGCGACTCGCGCACGGTGGGGCGCATCGGCACGCGGGCGTTGGCCTGGTTCATGGGAGCGTCCCTCATTTCCCTGGCGCTCGGGCTGGTGATTGCGAACCTCACGCAGCCCGGCAACGGTTTGTCGATTGCACTGCCAGAAGTGGGTACGGCAACGCAGCTGAAGACGGGGGCCCTGAACCTGCGCGATTTCGTTACCCAGGTGTTCCCCAAGAGCATTGTCGAATCCATGGCCAACAACGCCATCCTGCAGATTCTGGTGTTCTCGCTGTTTTTCGGCCTCGCGCTGGGGCACTTGCACAACCAGGCGGCCCGCACGCTGGTGGCTACGCTCGATGAGGTGGTCCACGTCATGTTGAAGGTGACGGACTACGTAATGCGCTTTGCCCCCGTGGGCGTGTTCGGCGCAGTGGCAAGCGCCATCACCATGCAGGGTCTGGGCATGCTTGGCGTGTTTGGCAAGTTCATGCTCAGCTTTTACCTCGCGCTTGCGGCGCTGTGGGTGGTGCTGGTGTTTGCAGGTTATGTGGTGTTGGGGCGCGACGTGTTTCGCTTGCTCAAGCTGATTCGCACGCCCATGCTCATCGGGTTTTCGACGGCCAGCAGCGAATCGGTGTATCCCAAGCTCATGGAGCAGCTCGAGAAATTTGGCGTCAAGCCCAAAGTCACCGGCTTCGTGCTTCCGCTGGGGTACTCCTTCAATCTCGACGGCTCCATGATCTATACGACGTTTGTCGCCATTTTCATTGCGCAGGCTTATGGCATCGATATGCCGTTGTCTGCGCAGATCACGATGCTGTTGGTGCTGATGGTGTCCAGCAAGGGAATCGCAGGTGTGCCTCGCGCGTCCCTGGTAGTGGTCGCGGCTGTGCTGCCCATGTTCAATCTGCCGGAGGCGGGGATTTTGCTGATTCTGGGCATTGACCACTTCTTGGACATGGGGCGCACGCTCACGAACGTGATGGGCAACGCAATTGCCACCGCCGTGGTCGCCAAGTGGGAGGGGGCCATTGACCCCGTACCGGATGCACTGGCTGAGCGCGAAGAGATGATCCCAGCCCCTGGCGACGACGAAGTGGCGCGCGCTACGACTTGAATCTGCAGCGGTGGCCGCTGCCGCACGGACCCAACGAGGGGCTGGCCGGTGCCGGCCCTTTTTCTTGCCGGCAGACGGCGGCTTGCGTGTTGTACGCTCATTCCGAGGGCGCCGCACGCTTGAAGTTACCCCGCTGCTACCATCGCCCCTCTCCCATGTCCCAACGCCAACCCCTGCGCCAACTCATCGTTTTTCTGCTCCTGGGCGGGGTGTTGCTCAGCGGCTGGCTGGCTTATGTGGTGGCCCAGCAGATGGGTCAGGCGCAGATCCAGGCCACGGGTTTGCATCGGCTCGAGCTGTACACCGCCAGCTTGCAGCGCGAGATCAGCAAATACGCATTCCTTCCTGGCACGCTGGAGCTGGAAAAAGAGGTGCTGACCTTGCTGGCGCCCTCGGCCCCGGCTGGCCAGGCAGACGAGGTGAACGCCTATCTGGAGCAGCTCAACGAGCGTGCCGGGACTCTTTCGATTTATGTGATCAATCTGGAAGGGCGCGTGGTAGCCACCAGCAATTGGCGGCGTCCGGACAGCTTCATGGGAGAAGACCTGCGGTTTCGGCCGTACTTTCGTGACGCTCTGGGCACCGGCAGTGGGCGCCTGTTTGGTATCGGAACGACCCGCGGGGAGCCGGGCTACTACCTGGCATCCGCCCTGCTGGATGGCAACCGCACGGTGGGGGTGGCGGTCACCAAGGTCAGCCTGGACCAGCTAGAGCAATCGTGGGCGACAGTAGAGGCGCCGGTCATCGTTACCGACGAAAACGGCGTGGTGATTCTCGGCTCGGTGCCCGACTGGAAATTCACCGCGCTTCGGCCGCTGGATGAAGGCACGCGCAAGGCTTTTGACCAAACCCTGCAGTACAACCGCCGCGCCCTGACGCCGCTCGGCATCAAGGTGCTGAGTGACCTGGACCAGGGCGCGCGCGTGGTGCGCGTTGCCCGCGAAGGCACCGAGATGGCCTCTGTCTATCCGGTCACGGGCCGGTTCCTCACGCAGTCGCGTGCATTGCCAGGCACTCCATGGACGCTCACGGTGTTCTCGCATCTCGCACGCGCCGATGACGCAGCGCAGAGCTACGCATTGATTGCAAGCACTGGTGCGGCGTTTCTCAGCTTGTTGGGTTTCATGCTTAATCAGCGCCGGCGCCACCAGCGCGACCGTCTGAGAGACCGGCTCGCCGCGCGCGAGGCCCTGCAAACCGCGCACGATGAGCTCGAACGCAAGGTGCAGCAGCGCACGGCCGATTTGCTGCGCACCAACGAGCGTCTGCAGTCGGAGGTGCAGGAACGCATCCGCGCTGAGGCCACCCTCAGGGCCGCGCAAAACGAATTGGTGCAGGCGGGCAAGCTGGCAGTCATCGGGCAGCTTTCAACCGGGGTGGCACATGAGCTGAACCAGCCCCTGACAGCGCTGCGCACCCTGTCGGGCAACAGCGTGCGGTTCCTGGAGCGGGGCGACCTGCCCACCGTGCGTGTGAATCTGGAGCGCATTGCCCAGCTGGCCGACCGCATGGGCCTTATCACTGGCGAGTTGCGTGCCTTTGCACGCAAGTCATCCGGTGAACCCAAACCCGTATCTGTGGGCACCGCGCTGGGCAACGCCCTGGCGGTGCTTGAATCGCGCATTGAGCAGACAGGTGCCGCGGTGCACGTGCACATGGCTGAACCCGAGCCAGTCGCGTGGTGTGACGGCAACCGCATGGAACAGGTGCTGGTGAACCTTGTGAACAATGCGCTGGACGCAATGACGGGCGCAGCAGCGCCGCACGTTGAGGTGCGAGGCGAGCTGCTGGACGGACAAGTCCATGTCCAGGTGAGGGACCATGGCCGGGGCCTCTCAGACGAGGCGCTCTCCCATCTGTTCGAGCCGTTTTTTACCACCAAAGGCTCGGGCGAAGGCCTCGGACTGGGGCTTGCGCTCTCGGCCGGCATCGTTCGCGAATCCGGCGGTAGCTTAACGGGCGCCAACCACCCTGAAGGCGGCGCCGTGTTCCACCTGACTCTGCCCGCCGCTCCCCAAGGCCACACACATGACCGATGACCTCAAGGTACTGATCGTCGAGGACGATCCCGACATCGTGCTGGGCTGTGAACAAGCTTTGCAGCTCGAAGGCATTGCTACCGAAAGCGCCCCCAGCGCCGAGAAAGCTCGTTTGCGCCTGGGGCGCGACTACAGGGGCGTCGTGGTCAGCGACATCCGCCTGCCCAAGATGGATGGAATGGCGTTCCTGCAGGAAATCATGGCCACCGACCCTGAGTTGCCTGTGGTGCTGATCACAGGCCACGGCGACATTTCAATGGCTGTACAGGCGATGAAAGATGGGGCGCACGACTTCATTCAAAAACCCTTTGCGCCAGAGCAACTGGTCGGAGCAGTGCGCCGCGCGCTGGACAAGCGCCGCCTGGTGCTGGAGGTGCGCCAGCTGCGCAGCCAACTGGCGCAGCGCGACGTGATCGAGCGCCTGGTGATGGGCCGTGCCCCCAACATGCAGCGGCTGCGCGAAGTGCTGGCTGGTCTGGCTGCCAGCACGGTAGACGTGCTGATTCACGGCGAAACCGGCACGGGAAAAGAGCTCGCGGCCCGCTGCCTGCACGAGGCAAGCCCGCGCAGCAAGGGCCACTTCGTGGCCATCAACTGCGGCGGGCTGCCAGACACGCTGTTTGACAGCGAAATGTTTGGCAACGAAGCCGGGGCGTTCACGGGCGCTGGCAAGCGGCGCATCGGCAAGCTCGAGCATGCGAGCGGCGGCACGCTGTTTCTCGATGAAATCGAGAGCATGCCCCTGGCGATGCAGATCAAGCTGCTGCGTGTGCTGCAAGAACGGGTGCTCGAGCGCCTGGGCTCCAACACCCTCATTCCGATCGACTGCCGCGTCGTTGCGGCCACCAAGGTGGATCTGCTGGAGTTGTGCAAACAGGGCAGGTTTCGTGAAGACCTGTACTACCGCCTGAGCATTGCCACCGTCGATCTGCCACCCTTGCGCGAGCGGCGTGAAGACGTGCCGATGCTCTTCGAACATTTTTTGCTGGCCGGCGCAGCCCGCCACCAGCTTCCGGTGCCCGAGCTGGCCGAAGGCCAGTGGGAACAATTGCTGGGCTACCACTGGCCCGGCAACGTGCGCGAGCTTCGCAACGTGGCCGAGCGCGCCGTGTTGGGCATTGCTGCAGGCGCTGCGCCGTTCATTTCAGGTGCTGCAACGGGCGCCGGGCCGGTGCCCAGCCAGGGGCTTGCGGCGGCGGTGGATGCCTTTGAGCGCACGTTGATTGCCGAGGCCCTGCGGCACAACGCAGGCAGCCTGGCCCGGACCGCCGAAGCCCTGCGCGTTGCCAAGACCACGTTGCACGACAAGATCCGCAAGCACGGCCTGGCTTCTTGACGCTTTGAGCCCACGCGCCAGGTTCAGCGATTCAGTCCGTACGGCGTCGGCGGTCACGGTACTGCCGCCGGTCGCAGCAGCGATTGCAGCAGATCCAGCGTGGGGTAGCCGTCGGCCACCAGCCCCAGGCTTTGCTGGTATCTGCGCAGGCCCGCACGGGTAGCAGGGCCCAGCACCCCATCAGGCGCACCGGTGTCATATCCGCGCGCATTCAGCGCCGTTTGCAGTTGCCGGGTCTGCTCGCGCGACAGCGGCTGCACGTCGCGCGGCCAGTCGGCCGCCACACCGGCACCACCGCCCAGGCGTTGGGACAGCAAGGCCACCGCCAATGCATAACTGGTCGAGTTGTTGTAGCGCAGGATGGTGCGGAAGTTTTGTCCGACCATAAATGCCGGGCCGCGCGCGCCTGCTGGCTCGAAGATGGAAGCAGAAGCCAGCGAGGGAAGGGGGCTGCCGTCTGCCGTTCGCACACCCTCGCCGGCCCACTGTGCGGCGCTTTGGCGCACTGTCAACTCTGCCCTGGCATGATCAAAGCCGGAGGGCAAGCGCACTTCTGTTCCCCAGGTTTCGTGGGTCAGCCAGCCTTCGGCCGCCACAAATTGAGCGGTAGATGCCGCCACATCGGCAATGCTGCCCCAGATGTCGCGTCGCCCGTCGCCGTCGGCGTCCACTGCATGTGCGAGAAACACCGTGGGTATGAACTGCGTGTGGCCCATGGCCCCAGCCCACGAGCCCACCATGGCGTCCGGGGCAATGTCACCGTTGTCGATGATGCGCAACGCCGCCAGCAACTGCGTGCGGGCCCAGTCGTGGCGGCGGCCCTCATAGGCCAGGGTGGCCAGCGCATCCACCGTGCGGAAGTTGCCGAAGTTGCTGCCGTAGTTGCTTTCTATTCCCCAGATCGCGGTGAGTACGGTCGCGGGCACGCCATAGCGTTTGGCGGCCGCTTCCAGTGTGGTTCGATGCAGCTCCAGTTGCGCCAACCCCTGCGCCACCCGCTGGGGCGAAACGGCGCTGTCCAGATACGCCCACGGGGTGCGCGTGAATTCCGGCTGAGAGCGGTCGAGTTCGATCACGCGAGGCTGCCACTGCGCCTGGCCCAGAACGTCACGCACGGTTTCTGGACGAATGCCTGCTGCCAGAGCGTGCGCCCCGAACACACCAAGCCACTGCGCAAAGCCCTGCGCGTGTGCGGCGTCGGTGCTGACCGTGGAGGCCACTGCCGCACCTGAGCCTGTGCCCGTCGGCGCTGCGGCAAAAGGCTCTGACGGTGGGACCGTCGAGCCGGGCGAAGGCGCTGAGGGCGACGCAGGGAGGGTGAGCGGCGCTGGCTGCTTGACAGCGGCAGGCCCCGTGGCGCAGCCCGCCAGGGCCAGGGAGCACGCCAGCGCCAGCCACGGCACGCGCCCGGTGACAGTAGCGCGGCGCGGTTGCTGGCCGATGGGTGGGTGGGTGTTGGGGTAGTGCATGCCTGATTGTCCCGCCATGCAGGGCGGCGTGGCGCCTGCAGGGCGTTGCAGGTTGTATCGGCGGGACCAACGCTGCGCAACTGGTATTGTTTGCTATGTATTTGGTAGCTGCTCGCGCTTGTTGGATAAGCGCTGCGTGCCAAAATGATCATAAATCCGGTTACAGTGGATGCCTGACGCGCCTGCAGGGCCTTGCGGCCCGCCATTGATGGCGCGTGTTTCCCCAAGCGAAAGACTCCACCGAGCATCCATGGCCTCACACACCTTTCTCTGGCACGACTACGAAACCTTTGGTGCCAATACGCGGCTGGACCGCCCGGCACAGTTTGCCGCCATCCGCACCGATGCGGATCTCAACGAGATTGGCGAGCCGCTGATGATGTACTGCCAGCCGGCCAATGACTACCTGCCCGATCCGCAGTCGTGCCTCATCACCGGCATCACGCCGCAGCTGTGCCTGGAAAAAGGTCTGCCTGAGCATGAGTTTGCGAGTCGCATCGAGGCCGAGTTTGCGCAGCCCGGCACGATTGGCGTGGGCTACAACACGATCCGGTTTGACGATGAAATCACGCGCTTCATGTTCTGGCGCAATCTCATCGACCCGTATGCACGCGAGTGGCAAAACCAGTGCGGCCGGTGGGACCTGCTGGACGTGGTGCGCATGACGTATGCGCTGCGGCCCGACGGCATCACCTGGCCGAAGAAGGAAGATGGCGCACCCAGCTTCAAGCTGGAACACCTCTCCAAAGCCAATGGCCTGCTGCACGAGGCTGCGCACGATGCGCTGTCTGACGTGCGCGCCACCATTGCGCTGGCACGGCTCATCCGCCAGCACAACGCCAAGCTGTTTGACTTTGCGCTGGCCCTGCACAAGAAGGACCGGGTCGCGGCTGAACTTCGCCTGCCGGCCACGGCCCTCACGGCACGGCCGTTCCTGCATGTGTCGGGCATGTTCCCCTCCGAGCGAGGGTGCCTGGGCGTGATGTGGCCGCTGGCGAGCCACCCCACCAACAAGAACGAGCTGATTGCTTGGGACCTTTCCCACGACCCGCGCGAACTGGCCACGTTGAATGTGGACGACATCCGGCTGCGCATGTTCACCCGCGCGGCCGACCTGCCCGAGGGGCTGACACGCCTGCCCATCAAGACCATCCACCTGAACAAGTCGCCCATGGTGGTGGGCAATGTGAACACCCTCACGCCTGCGCTGGCGCAGCGCTGGGGCATCGACCTGACCCAGGTGGCTGCGCACGCTGAGGTGGCGCGCAGGCTGCCCGATATGAGCGGCATCTGGCCTGCCGTGTTCGCGCGGCCCGCCGAGCCAGCGCCCGATGTGGACCAAGACCTGTACGGTGGCTTTGTCGGCAACAACGACCGCCGCCATCTGAACGACCTGCGCGCCATGGGCGCAGCCAAGCTGGCCGCAGCCCGCACCGGATTTGATGACCCGCGCCTGGCCGAGCTGGTGTGGCGCTACCGGGCGCGCAACTTCCCGCAAACGCTGACGCCCGAAGAGCAAGAGCGTTGGGAAGAACACCGCGTTGCCTGTCTTTTTGAGGGGCAGGGCGGGGCGCGCACCGTGGAGCAGTTGTTCACGCAGATCGATGAAATTTCGGAAACGGCCGATGATGAGCGCACGCAGGACATTCTGGGCGCGCTGTACGATTACGCCGAACACATCGCTCCCGAGCGCTGAAGCAGTGCGCGGCACACCCCGCGCAGGCACGCGCCACGCCACGCCTTGATCTCCTCTTTTCCCAGTTTTCGTAGCTGCCGCCATGAGCACCAAGCCTGCCGTTGATTTCACGACCCAGATCGTCCACGCCGACCGCTGGGGCGGTGCCGAAAAAGGCGCCATCCACCAGCCTATCCATTCGTCCGTGCAGTACGGATACGACCAGGTAGAGGACTTGATCGCCGTCTTCCAAGGCACGGCCAAGGGCGGCTACAACTACGCACGCCAGGGCACGCCCACCACGGCGGCGCTGGAGGCCAAGATCACCCAGATGGAGGGCGGCGCCGGCTCCATCGTGTTTTCGACAGGCATGGCTGCGCTGTGTGCCGTGTTCCTCACGCTGCTGAAGGCGGGCGACCATTTGGTGGCCAGCAAGTTTGTGTTTGGCAACACCAACAGCGTGTTCGGAACGCTGGCCGACCTAGGGGTGGAAGTGACCACCGTGGACGCCACCGACCTGGCCCAGGTGCAGGCTGCGGTGCGCCCCCATACCCGCATGGTGTTCGTCGAAACCATCGCCAACCCCGGCACGCAAATCCCCGACCTGGAAGGCATTGGCGCACTGTGCCGCGACCGTGGACTGCTCTACGTGGTGGACAACACGGTGGCATCTCCCTACCTGTTTCGCCCTGCCACCGTGGGCGCGGGGCTGGTGATGAATTCGCTGACCAAGAGCATTGGTGGCCACGGCGACGCGCTGGGTGGCGCCATCACCGACACGGGGTTGTTCGACTGGTCGACCTATCCCAACATTTTTGCGGCATACCGCAAGGGCAGTCCCCAGGGCTGGGGCTTGCAGCAGGTGCGCAAGAAGGGGCTGCGGGACATGGGCGGCACCCTGGCTTCGCACAGCGCCCACCAGATCGCGCTGGGGGCCGAAACCCTGGCCCTGCGCATGGAGCGCACCAGCGCCACCGCGCTGGCGCTGGCGCAGTGGCTGGAGCAGCACCCGGCCGTGGCCAAGGTGCACTACCCGCTGCTGGCATCGCACCCTCAGAATGCCCGTGCCCGCAAGCACTTCAAAGCAGGGTCGTGGTTGTTGTCGTTTGAGCTGAAAGACCCCGGCCAGTGCCTGCCCCTGTGCAACCGCCTGCGCCTGCCCATCAAGGCCACAGGCCTGGCGGATACGCGCACGCTGATCATTCCGGTGGCGCACACCATCTTCTGGGAGGCCGGTGCCGAAGTGCGGGCCCAAATGGGCATTGGCGACAGCATGATCCGCTTGTCGATAGGACTGGAAGACGCGCACGACCTGATGGCCGATTTCAGCCAGGCGTTGGCTGGCTGAGGCTCGGCCAGCGTGTGCAACTTGCGTGCCTCTGTCGTGCCGAGCATCTCCTGAGCAAGCTTTCATGACGGGTTTTTCCGCATTACCGCAGCACATTGGCAAGTACCGCGTGGAGGCTGAGCTGGGGCGGGGCGCGACCGGGGTGGTGTATCGCGCGATGGACGGATTCAAGGGGCGGCCGGTTGCCATCAAGCAGCTCCATGCCCATCTGCTGCGTCCGCCGCAGCAGGCAGAACGCTATCGCAAGCTGCTGCGCAACGAAGTGATGCTCACTGCACGGCTGCGGCACCCCAACATCGTCCGGTTGCTGGATGCCGATGAACAGGCGGACCCGCCGTATCTGGTGCTTGAGTACGTGTCGGGGCGGCCTCTGTCGGCTTTCACCCGCCCCGACACCTTGCTGCCCGTGGCGCAGGTGCTGGACATTGCCTACAAGTGTTGCAATGCGCTGGAGCACGCCCAGCGCGAGGGGTTGGTGCATCGGGACATCAAACCCGCCAACGTGCTGCTTTCCGAACAGGGCGAGGTCAAGCTGACGGATTTTGGTGCTGCCCTGGCCGTGCGCAGCGAAGCCACCCAATTGGCGGGCCTGGTGGGCTCGCCTTTGTACATGTCGCCCGAGCAGGTGCAAGAGCAGGACCTGACCCACCACAGCGACATGTTCTCGCTGGGCGTGGTCGTGTACGAGCTACTGACCGGGCGCAGTCCATTCGATGCAGAAACTGACTTCGCCACGCTCTACCGCATCACCAACGAGTCGCCCACCGCACCGCGCTTGCTGCGCACGGATCTGCCGGACCACCTTGACGCCGTGCTGCTGCGCGCATTGGCCAAGCAGCCGGATGACCGTTTTGCATCGTGGGCGGACTTTGCCAATGCTCTGCTGGCCGTTCAGCATGCGCTGCCCGCGCAGCGCTCGCAGGATTCTGAAGCGCAGCGTTTTGCCCTGCTGCGTGCTCTGCCGTTTTTTGCGGACTTTCATGACGTGGCGCTGTGGGAGCTGATGCGCCTGGGCCGGTGGCGCTGGGCGCCCAAAGGCAAAGTGATCCTGTACGAGGGCCAGCCAGGCGATTCGTTCTATGTGCTGGTCCAGGGGCGGGTCAGCATTACCCGAGAAGGCTGGCACTTGAGCACCCTGGGCCCCGGAGTCACCCTGGGCGAGATGACTTACCTGCAGCCCGAGAACAAGTTCCGCAGCGCGACGGCAGTGGCGGAAACGGATGTGCTGGTCCTCAAGGTGCGCAATCCATCACTAAGGGAGGCCTCTGCCGACCTTCAATCGCGGTTCGACAAGGCGTTCATCAAAGTTCTCGTGTCGCGCCTGCAGGCCACCAGCAAACAGCTGGGTGCTTGGGAGCTATCAGCCCCCGACTGAGCGTTGGCCGTTCACGCGCATCTCAGCCCTGCAGTGACCGAATGGTGCTACACCGAAAGGGTTTGCGTCTGGTGTTTAAGAATCGTTATCATTTAGGCGCCTGAATACGCAGCAGTCGCCCACCGCAAAAGGCTCTCACCTGGAGCTGTGTCGTGCCCCTCTGCCAACCCTTCGTTTTTTTCTTGGCTCAACGGGGCTGCCCATCCCATTGGGGGGCGTGCGAGATCGCTCGGCGTCTTTCCAAACGGTCGCCGCGGTGCGTGCCCGGCCTCTCAGGCCCATGGCCGGGTGTCGGCTCCCTCCTACCTCAGACGTCAGTGCCAGCGCCCCAGTCGCGGGCGCTCCACGCTTTACACAGACGGTGTGGGGGCAGGGCCGCACCGCCCCGCAGCATCGTCAACCGAGTGGGCGTGGTGGCTGCCTCCTACCACCCCCCGCGTGAAATCGCAGGCCATGTCACATCACAGGCGTTCGTCCATGCCAAATTCTGAAGCGCCTTCCGTGCAGGCAGGAGCCGAGCCGCCACGCCCCTGCGCGCGCGCTTCGCGCAGGGGCGTGGTGCGCCAGTGTTTGGGCTGGAGCATCGCACTGCTGGGCGCAGCAGTGTGGGTGGCGCAGGGCTGGCAGGCCGTGGCGGCGCAACCCGCTGTGCGCGACGCCTTGCTGGGCGGGCTGGTTGCCGCACTGGCCACTGCCGTGGGCACGGTGCCCGTGTGGTTTTCGCAGCGGTTGTCCGACCGGGTGCAGGACACCTTGTTTGGCTTCGGTGCGGGCGTGATGTTGGCAGCCTGCTCGTTTTCGCTGATATTGCCGGGCTTGCAGGCCGCCCGTTCAAACGGGGCAGACGGGTGGGTGGCCGGTGGCACGGTGGGGGCGGCCATTTTGCTCGGCGCTGCGGCGCTGCTGTGCCTGGAGCGCTGGTTGCCCCATGAGCATTTCATCAAGGGGGTAGAGCGCCATACGGCACGCAGGCTGCGGCGTACATGGTTGTTTGTGTTCGCCGTGGGGCTGCACAACCTGCCGGAAGGGCTGGCCATCGGGGTGGCTTTTGGGGGGGGCGACGCGGTGCGCGCCAGCGCACTCGCCACCGGTATTGCCATTCAGGATGTGCCAGAAGGCTTGGTCGTGGCGGTGGCTTTGCTCTCGGCAGGGTACGGGCGAGCGATGGCGGTGGGGCTGGGCATGGCCTCGGGCCTGGTCGAGCCAGTGGGAGCGGTGCTGGGTGCCATGGTGGTCAGCCATGCGGCCGGTCTGCTGCCCTGGGGGCTGGGGTTTGCGGCCGGTGCGATGCTGTTCGTCATCAGCCACGAGATCATCCCGGAGTCACATCGCAAAGGCCACGAGGCTTGGGCCACCGGCGGACTGATGTGGGGCTTTGTGCTGATGATGCTGCTCGACACCGCTTTGGGTTAAGTGCGATTGCTATCGTAACGATAGCTTGCAGCGCTTGCTGGCAGGGCGTTGGAGCCACTTTTCAATCAGAGGCAGTCAACCGAAGAATTGATAGCACACTGCAATGGCAGCGATGACGCCCGCCAACTCGGCCAGCAGCGCGCAGCCCACGGCATGCCGCGCCCGCTGTATGCCCACGGCCCCGAAATACACGGCCAGCACATAAAACGTGGTTTCGGTGCTGCCCTGAACGGTAGCGGCCGTCAGCGCAGCAAAGCTGTCCACTCCCTGGGTCTGCATGGTCTCGATCAACATCGCGCGCGCGGCGCTGCCAGAAAACGGCTTGACCAGTGCCGTTGGCAGGGCGTCCACAAAGCGCGCGTCCATGCCGACGGTTTCCACGCACCAGCGAATACCGTCCAACGCGTAGCCCAGCGCCCCCGACGTGCGCAGCACCCCCACGGCGCACAGCATGGCCACCAGGTAAGGCAGAAGGCCTTTGGCCACGTCGAAGCCCTCGCGCGCTCCTTCGACAAAGGCTTCGTACACCGGCACCTTGCGCCAGGCCCCCACCAGCAAAAATGCCACCACCAGGCTGAACAGCGTGAGATTGCCCAGCAAGGACGACAGCTGCGCCAGTGCCGCCGCGCTGAGTGTGGCGAGCAACGCCATGAACCCGGCCAGCACCAGTGCCACGGGTACGAGGTATGCCAGCACCACGGGATGGAGCAGTGGCAGCCGCTGCACCACGGCCACGGCCAGCAGCCCGGCCAGGGTGGACGCCGACGTCGCCAGCAGGATGGGCAAAAACACAAGCGTTGGGTCTGGCGCACCCTGCTGCATGCGGTACATGAAAATGCTCACCGGCAGCAGCGTGAGCGAGGAGGCGTTCAGTACCAGAAACAGAATCTGCGCATTGGTGGCGGTGCCGGGCTCGGGGTTGAGGTCTTGCAATGCCCGCATGGCCTTCAGGCCGATGGGGGTGGCCGCGTTGTCCAGCCCCAGCGCGTTGGCCGCAAAATTCAAGGTCATGAGACCCAGCGCGGGGTGACCGCGTGGCACGCCCGGCATGAGCCGCGCGAACAGCGGCGCCAGCCACCGCGCCAGCGCATCAACAATGCCGGCCTTCTCGGCGATGCGCAGAAACCCCAGCCACATGGTGAGCGTGCCAAACAGCAGCACCATGACCTCTACCGACAGCTTGGCCATGGCGAACAACGATTCCACCATGGCGCCAAACACCTGCCCATGGCCGGCCAGCAGCCATTGCGCCAGTGCAGAAACAGCGGCGACGATGAAAAAGCCCAGCCACAAGGTGTTCAGCATGGTGCGGGTGCAAAGAGTGGACAGGTGGTCTGATGGGTATCTGCGCCGACGAAGCGCGCCCCGGTGGACGCGGGCATGGGCGCAGTGTAGCGGCGCTTGTGCGGCCCAGGGCAGTGGGCCTTATCTGCTCAAGGGGCAGGCAGCGCCCATGGTTATTGCGCAAGCAGCTATCAATACTGCAGTGACAGTGGTGGGTCATTTGATGACGAATGTCAAATTTGGCATAATTTGCATTGTCATTTTTAATATTTACAGCGAAAACAATCCGATTGCCAGCTTCAAGGAAATGCTGCGTAATCACAAAATTTCACATCCCGCGGCGGCTCTGACAGGTCTGCTGCTGCGAACGCAGCCAGGGATTCAAGTACCTACCGTCGAGGACTCCATGAAAAACTTGAAGATTTCCACCCGCTTGTCCGGCGCGTTTGCTTTGCTCGTCGCCATGTTGATCGGTCTTGCGCTGGCGGCCCTGTCCCAGCTGTCTGCCATGCGCTCAGCGACGGCAGAGATCAGCGACAACTGGTTGCCCAGTGTGGAGGTGATCAACGCCATTGACGCGCAAGCGGCCCAGTTGCGCTTGACGGTGCTAACCCATGTCATGAACACGGATGATGCGACCATGGCCAAGATCGAGCAGCGCTTGGCGGAAGGGCGCGCCAAGATGGCCCAGTTGCGCAAAACCTATGAAGGGCTGATCACCACCGCAGAAGAGAAGAAGCTCTACGGTGAATTTGCAACCAACTGGGGCAAGTACATCTCGGTCAACGACGGCGCTCTGCAGCTCTCTCGCAAAAACCAGAACGATGAGGCCCGCGCAATTGTGGAGGGCGAGTCTGTCAAGCTATACAACGCCAGCGGTGACTACCTCGATCAGCTGGTCAAAATCAACAGCGACGGTGCGGACGCCGCCAAGAAGGTGTCCGACGATACCTACCTGCGGGCACGCAACACCTTGCTCGTGGTGGCTGCGCTCGCCATCGGCCTTGCTGTTACCGCAGCGCTGTGGCTCATTCGCTCCATCACCACGCCGCTCGCGCGTGCGGTGGAAGTGGCAGACCGGGTATCCGCAGGTGACCTGAGCGCAACCATCGAAGTGAACTCCCGAGACGA
>DFQQ01000014.1 GCA_002377855.1 Acidovorax delafieldii
GCGCTGGGCCAGGCTGCGCACCTCGCTGGCCACCACGGCAAAACCGCGGCCCTGCTCGCCAGCGCGGGCGGCTTCCACCGCCGCGTTCAGCGCCAGGATGTTGGTCTGAAACGCAATGGAGTCGATGACACCAATGATGTCGCTGATCTTGCGCGAGCTTTCGGTGATGTGCTGCATGCTCGTCACCACCTGGCCGACGACTTCGCCACCGCGCGCCGCTGCCTGGGCGGCCGTGCCGGCGAGCTGGTTGGCCTGGCGGGCGGTGTCGGCCGACTGGGTGACGGTGGCGGTGAGCTCTTCCATGCTCGATGCGGTTTCTTCCAGGTTGGCCGCGGTCTGCTCGGTGCGTGCCGAGAGGTCATGGTTGCCGTTGGCGATCTGAACGGATGCCGACGACACCGAATCGACGCCCTGGCGCACCTCGCTGACCACGCCGCGCAGGCGGGCCGCCATGTCATTGAGGGCGCGCAGCATCTGGCCAAGTTCGTCCTTGCGGCTGGTTTGCAGCTCACGGGTGAGGTCACCCGCGGCAATGGCGTTGGCGGTGTCCACCGCTTGCTGCAGCGGCTCGGTGATGGAGCGCACCAGCAGCCATGCCAGCAATGCACCAATGCCAAACACCACCAGCGCTGTCAACGCACTGATGACCCCGGAGCGCACGCGCTGGGCGGTGGCCTCTTCGCGGACCTCGTCGCGGCGGCGCTCCAGCAGGGCGACGAACTCGTCTTGCGCCTTGAGGTAACGCGCCACCAGGGGGGTGAGTTGCTCATCGGCAAAGCGCTTTGTCTCTACCGCATCACCAGCAGCCTTGAGCTCTGAAGTCTTGGCGACGGCCACCAGCACCAGCTTGCGCTCGGCCCCCACCTTGTCGATGGCCGCCTTTTCCTCGGGCGCGGTGGCCGCTGCCGCGATGGTTTCCTGGATCTTGTTGATGGTGCCGATGATTTCCTTGACCCGCGCGTCGTACTGCTGCGCCAGCGCGGCGTCGGTGGTCACGGCGCTGCCCATGATCATGTTCACGGCTATTTCGGTGCCGCCGCGCCAGCGCACGGCGGAGACCACGCGGGTGTCGATGTCCACCACGGCATCCATTGCGCGCGCCATGGTGGTATTGCCGCGGTTTTGCGCAATGCCAGAGACGACCGCCATGGCCACCATCAATCCCAGAAAAGCCAGCCAAAGCTTGCGTGAGACGCGAATATTGTCGAGTTGCATATTCCCTCTACCTTCCATGTGGACCATCGCCGCGCATCGCACGCCGATACATCCGATTACAAACACCTGGAGCCTAAAGCAGTCTGCAGACGGGAAGCACCTCTGTGCGCGAGGGAAAACCCGCAGGTGCCCTATTTCATGACTGTTACATAAAGGTTACACGCTCGACATTACGCTCGGCTTGCATATGAGCAACTTGAATAGTCGGATAAAGCAATTTGCGCAAAGTGCTCTACAAACCGGGCAGTTTTATGGCTTTTCAGTGACGCAAGTCCGCCCCAGAATCAACGCAACGCCAGCCGGGCAAGCAGGCCGGTGCGTGGCCCCCTGCCAGCTTTTGCCAGCCCCGCCGCTGGAGGGCGCTCAGCTTGTAATTGCCCGCACAAAGTGAAATCACGCCAATGCCCTACGGACCGGCCCGCGCTTGACAGATAACTTGGGCCTGAACCACCCACTCATCTCTTCATCTCTTCATCTCTTCATCTCTTCATCTCTTCATCTCTCATCTTTTCATCTCTGCTACCCGCCGCGCCCGGCCTTGCGGGCCTTTGCACTGCGGCGCTGCCCATGCCAAACTTGGCCGCGCAGTTGCCTCCCCTTCGCTCAACCTTTGCTCCTGTCATGACCACACCAGCCCAGACGCCACCCCAGCGAACCCCTTCTCCCTGCAGCCTGATCGGAGCCCCCACCGACAGTGGCGCTGGCGCGCGCGGCGCGTCGATGGGCCCTGAGGCATTGCGGGTGGCGGGGCTGCAAGGCGCGCTGGAATCGCACGGGCTGCAGGTGTTTGACCGGGGCAACCTGAGCGGGCCCGCCAACCCGTGGCAGCCGCCGGTCGATGGCTACCGCCACCTCGCCGAAGTGGTGCTGTGGAACCGGCTGGTGTACGACGCCGTGTATGCCGAGCTGCAACGCGGCCACATGCCCATCTTGCTGGGCGGCGACCACAGCCTGGGCCTGGGCAGCATCAGCGCCGTGGCCCGCTACTGCGCAGAAAGCGGCAAGAAGCTGCGGGTGCTGTGGCTCGATGCCCATGCCGACTTCAACACCAGCGAACTCACCCCCAGCGGCAACGTACACGGCATGCCCGTGGCGTGCCTGTGCGGCTTTGGCCCGGTAGAGCTGACGCAGCTGGCAGAAATGCCAGGTGGAGGCCCGGCGCTGCACCCCTCGCAGATCCGGCAGATCGGTATCCGCAGCGTGGATGCCGGCGAAAAGCGCTTTGTGCACGAGCAGGGCCTGGAAGTGTTCGACATGCGCGCCATCGATGAGGTGGGAATGCGCCAGGTGATGGAACGCGCGCTGGCGGGCATGGACCCGGACACCCACCTGCATGTGAGCTTTGACGTGGACTTTCTCGACCCCGACATTGCCCCCGGCGTAGGCACCACCGTGCCCGGCGGCCCCACCTACCGCGAGGCGCAGCTGTGCATGGAGATGATTGCCGACAGCGGGCGCCTGGCCTCGCTCGACATCGTGGAGCTGAACCCGGCGCTCGACGTGCGCAACCGCACCGCCGTGCTGGCGGTGGACTTGGTGGAGTCGTTGTTTGGCAAAAGCACCCTGATGCGTACGCGGCCGGTGTGACAACGGTTCGCTATCAAATAGATAGCTGCTTGCGCTTTATCCACAGGCGCTAGGGACCCTCGAATCGAGCGGTAAGGGTGCACTGCGGATCGGGATGGCGCTGCAAGGCGCAAAACGCAGCAATAGCCGTAGCTATTGCGAGTATTTGCAACGCCGCAGACCGCCCGATTGCGCAGATGCACACGGCGCGGTGATTCGTGCAGAGGGTCCGTAGCGGTGCTTTTTATTCAAATCTCTTCCGAACAGAACGTTTTACGACACCGGCATCGCCGCACGCACCTGCTGCGCCGTGGGCAGTGGCGCCACGGCGCCAAAGCCCTGCACAGCCAGCGATGCTGCCGTGTTGGCATAGGCCACCGCAGCGGCCAAGTCGTTGCCCAGCGCCAGGCGCGCGAGCAGGTTGCCGTCAAAGCAGTCGCCCGCCCCCGTGGCATCCACCAGTTGTACGTTGCACCCCGGCACCCGCTGGCGCGGCACGGCGGGGTCAGCGCTGCTCAGCAGCACCCCATCGGCCCCCAGCTTGACGACCACCGTGGCCGCGCCGTGCGCGTGGCCCCAGTCGGCAATCGCATCGGCATCATGCAGGCCCAGCAGCGCAGCCATGTCATCGAGCCCCGGCAAAAAGATGTCGCACAGCGACACCGCATGCGCAATGCAGGCCCGCGCCCGAGCCAGCGGCCAGAGCTTGAGCCGCAGGTTGGGGTCGAACGCCACGCGTGCACCGGCCACCTGGGCAACGCGCATGGCCTCGTAAGCCGTGTCACACGCCGATGCTGACACCGCCAATGAAATGCCCGACACGTGCAGGATGCTGCACTGCTGCAACACGGCCGCTGGCGGGCCGTGCAGCCACGCCGGATCCATGCGGCTGGCGGCCGAGCCCGCGCGCAGGTAGCTGAATTCGTGCCCCGCCGCGCCGTGCGTCACAAAGTAGATGCCTGTGGGGTGCTGCGCATCGCGCTCCACCGCCGCGGTGTCCACGCCCTCGCGCGCCCACAGGTCCAGCAGGGCTTGGCCAAAGGCATCGCTGCCCAGGCGTGTGAGGTACGCGGTGCGTGCGCCCGCGCGGGCAGCAGCGATCACGGCGTTGCTGGTGTCGCCCCCAAAGCCCTGCAAGTATTGCGGCTCACCGGGGCGCGTCTGGTTGAACTCCACCAGCGCCTCCCCCAGCGCCACCACGTCCCACACGGGTTCTTTGGCCGTGGTCATGGCTCAGCCGCGCGGCTTGTAGGCCGTCACGTCGATCTCGACCTTGGCGTCGATCATCAGGCGCGATTCGACGGTGGAGCGGGCGGGGCGATGGTCGCCAAAACACTCCATGTACACGCGGTTGAAGCTGCCGAAGTCGCGCGCATCGGCCAGCCAGACGCTGACCTTGGCCACATCGGCCAGCGTGCAGTCGGCCAGGGCCAGAGCGTCCTTCACACGCTGGAACACCTGGCGCGTTTGCGCCTCGATGCCTCCCACGATGACCTGCCCTTGGTCATCGGTGGGCACCTGGCCGGACACAAAAACGAAATCGCCCGCTCGGGTGGCGGGCGAGAGGGGGCGTGCGAGGCGATCGGACGCGAGCGGCGCTTGGCCGAGGGTTTCTACTGGCATGAAAAACGCTCCTTTAAGTAAAGATATTACACATCTCCTTCCAGAAATGCCCGTCCCATCGGCAATTCTGGCATCGAATCTGCTTTTACATGTAATCCTATTACTTCAAGGTGCGCAATGCAAACGTCTGGAACCAATATGGTGCAGCAGCTGCTGCCAACGGATGAATCCCTGGGTCGCCGTCGCGTAGTGGGCACTGCCGTGCTGGCCGCCGCGCTCACCTTGGCATGCAGCCATGGTTGGGCCCAACCTGCCGCAGCCACCCCGACCAAAGGCGGCGCCGCCAACCTCGCCATGGTGGGCGAGCCCCAGGGCCTGGACCCCATGGTGAGCACTGCCGACCTCGTGGGCACCATCATGCAGCACGTGTACGAGCCGCTGTACACCTTCGACGCCAACTGGGCCATTGCACCCATGCTGGCCGAGAGTCTGCCCACCGTCTCCAAGGATGGGCTGACCTACACCATCCCACTGCGCAAGGGCGTGAAGTTCCACAACGGCCGCGAGATGACAGCCGACGACGTGGTGGCCTCGCTGCAGCGCTGGATGGAGCTGAACCCCCGTGGCAAGGCCGTGGGCAAGGAAGTGGCCTCGCTCACCGCCAAGGGCGCACTGGCGGTGGAGCTGAAGCTGAAAAATCCTTACGCCCCGCTGCTGGCCCAGCTGGCCCTGCCCAGCGGCATGGCCGCCATCATGGCCAAGGAGAGCATTGCGCCCCAGCTCAAGGACTTCATCGGCACGGGGCCTTATCAGTTCAAGGAACGCCGCCCCGACCAGTTCACCGTGCTGGTGCGTTTTGACGGCTACGCAAGCCGCAAGGAAGGTGCCAGCGGCTACGCAGGCAAGCGCGAAGCGCTGCTCGATGAGTTGCGCTTTGTGCCCGTGCCCAGCGCCAACACGCGCGTCGAAGGCGCGCTCTCGGGCCAGTTCCAGTACGCCGACCTGCTGCCCGTGGAGGCCATTGGCCGCGTCGAAAAAGGCGCCCCCGCCGTGGTGCCCATCGTGACGAAGAACTTTGGCTTTCCGTACATCGTGTTCAACACCAAGGAAGGCGTGCTGGCCTCGCAGCCGCTGCGCCGCGCGGTGCAGACCGCCGTGGGCACGGGGGAGCTGCTGGCCGCAGGCTTTGGCGACAACCGCTTCTTTGTGGTGGAACCCAACTTCTTCCCCAAGGGCACGCCGTACTACTCGGACGCGGGCAGCAAGCTCTACAACGAGCGCAACCCGCAAGCCGCCAAAGACCAGGCCGCCAAGGCCAGCTACAACGGGCAGCCCGTGCGCATCATGGCCAGCCGCCAGTACGAGTTCCACTACAACATGGCGCTGGTGATGTCCGAGCAGCTCAAGAAGGCGGGCTTCAAGACCGAACTGCAGGTGGTGGACTGGGCCACGCTGGTGCAGCGCCGCAACGACCCCAAGCTGTGGGACGTGTACTTCACCCACTCGGGCCTGTTCCCGGAGCCCATGCTCTCGCCACCACAACTGGGTGACGGTGCCCCAGGCTGGTGGGAATCTGACGCCAAGAAGGCCGCGCTCTCTGCATTCAACCAGGAGACGGACCCCGCCAAGCGCGGTGCGCTGTGGGGCAAGGTGCAGCACGTGGTGTACGACGAAGTGCCCTTCATCGAGGTAGGCAAGTTCAACGGCTTGTCAGCCCGTTCGGCCAAGCTCTCGGGCTACACGCCCGCCATCTGGCCGTTCTTCTGGAACACAGGTTTGAAGAACTGACTTCCCCCGAGGCGCTTCGTGCCGGGCCACATTGTTGAGACGGCATCTTCGATGCCTCCACCAACCGTTCGGGCTGAGCTTGTCGAAGCCTTGCGCAGCGCTTCGACAAGCTCAGCGTGAACGGTTTGAGTGAACAGATGCCGAATCACCAAGCCCCAAGGACTTTTCAAAGAGACAAACATGCGATTTCTGTTGAAGCGCCTGGGCGGCGCGCTGGTGGTGCTGGCCCTGGTGGCAGTGCTGGTGTTCTGCCTCACGCGCCTCGCCTCGGGTGACCCGGTGGCGCTGCTGCTGGGCGACCAGGCCACCGCTGCCGACATCGCCCACGCCCGCGCGCAGTACGGGCTGGACAAGCCCCTGCCCGTGCAGTTTGCGCTGTGGGTGGGCGAGCTGCTGCAGGGCAACCTGGGGCAGTCGCTGTTCCTGCAGCGCCCCGTGGCCCAGGCCCTGCTGGAGCGGGCCGAGCCCACGCTGTTCCTCGCGCTGTTTGCCGTGGGCATTGCCGCGCTGGTGGGCGTGCCCTGCGGCATGGCCGCCGCCGTCTGGCGCGGCAGCGCCACCGACCAGGCCGTGAGTGGCGTGGCCATGCTGGGCGCGAGTGTGCCCAGCTTCTGGCTGGGGCTTATCCTGATCCAGCTGTTTGCCGTCAAGCTCGGGTGGTTCCCCGCATCCGGCTATGGCGACCCCGCCGCCACGCTGGGTGAGCGATTGCAGCACCTGATGCTGCCCGCACTGGTGCTGGGCCTGCTCAACTCGGCACTCATCATCCGCTTCACGCGCGCCTCCATGCTCGACATCCTGGGCGAAGACTATGTGCGCACCGCCCGCGCCAAGGGCCTGCCCGAAGGCACCATCATGGTCAAGCATGTCCTGCGCAATGCGCTGGTGCCCATCGTCACCGTGCTGGGGCTGACCATGGCGCTGATGATTGGCGGCACGGTGGTGACCGAGACCGTGTTCAACCTGCCCGGCGTGGGCAATCTGGTGGTGCGGGCCGTGCTGCGGCGCGACTACCCCGTGATCCAGGGCACGCTGCTGATGATTGCCGCCATCTACGTCTTCATCAATCTGGCCATCGATTTTCTGTACACGCTGGTGGACCCCCGTATCCGACTGGAAGCACCATGAACACTAGCCCTTCTTTTTGGCGCGGCCTGCAGGCCGTGCTGCGCCGACTGTTCGCCCGCAAGGTGGTGCTGGCCGCAGCGATTGCACTCTTCGTGGTGATCGGTGTGGCCGCCGTCTACCCGCTGGTGTCAGACGCAGACCCCAACGCCCTGTCGATCAGCGAGCGGCTGCGCGCGCCTTCGTCCGCGCACTGGGCGGGCACCGACGAGCTGGGCCGCGATGTGCTGCTGCGCATCGTGCACGGCGCGCGCTATTCACTGTTGATTGGTCTGGTCACCGCTGCAGGTGCCGTGCTGCTGGGCACGCTGCTGGGCATGTTTGCGGGGTTCTTTCGCAAGCTGGATGCACCGCTGATGCGCGTGGTGGACGCGATGATGTCCTTCCCCGACATCCTGCTGGGCATTGCACTCGTGTCCATCCTGGGCGTGTCGCTGTGGAACGTGATGCTGGCGCTGGTCATCGTCTACACCCCGCGTGTGGCCCGGGTGGTGCGCGCCACCACGCTGGTGCTGCGCGAGCTGCTGTTTGTGGACGCCGCCCGCGCCCTGGGCGTGCGCACGCACCTCATCCTGTGGCGCCACATCCTGCCCAACCTGATGTCGCCCATCCTGGTACAGGTGACGTTCATCTTTGCCTACGCCATCCTGGCCGAGGCGGGCCTGTCCTTCCTGGGCGTGGGCGTGCCGCCCGACATCCCCACCTGGGGCACCATGATCGCGGGCAGCCTGGACTATGCGGACAAGGCCTTCTGGACCATCTTTGCCCCCGGCGTGGCCATCGTGCTCACAGCCCTGTCGCTGCAAATGCTGGGCGACGGCGTGCGCGACCTGCTCGACCCCAAACTGAAGAAGACCGTATGACCTCCACCACGATGAGCGCCGCACCCCGGCTCGAAGTCAGCGGCCTGTCCACCTCGTTCGCCACCGATGCGGGCCGCATCCAGAGCGTGGCCGATGTGTCCTTTGCCATCCACCCCGGTGAAACGCTGGCGCTGGTGGGCGAGTCGGGCTCGGGCAAGTCCGTCACCAGCCTCACGCTGATGGGCCTGCACGCCCGCACCTCGCAGGCGCAGGTCACGGGCCAGGCCTGGTTTGTGCAGCGCGACGGCCGCAAGGTCGATCTGCTGGCCCTGCCCGAGACCGACAAACGCACGCTGCGCGGCAACGAGCTGGCCATGATCTTCCAGGAGCCCATGACCAGCCTGAACCCGGTGCTGACGGTGGGCGAGCAGATTGCCGAGTCGGCCCGCCTGCACCTGAAGATGGACCGCCGCGCCGCGCTGGCCCACGCCCGCCGCATGCTGGAGCTGGTCGAGATCCCCGCCGCAGCGCAGCGTGTGCACGAGTACCCGCACCAACTGTCGGGCGGCATGCGCCAGCGCGTGATGATTGCCCTGGCCATGGCCTGCAACCCCACGCTGCTGATCGCCGACGAGCCCACCACTGCGCTGGACGTGACCATCCAGGCGCAGATCCTGTCGTTGATGGGGCGGCTGCAGAAAGAGACCGGCATGAGCATGCTGTTCGTCACGCACAACCTGGGCGTGGTGGCGCAATACGCCGACGCAGTGGCCGTGATGTATGCCGGGCGCATTGTCGAATCGGCCCGCGTGCACGACCTGTTTGCCCGGCCCGAGCACCCCTACACGCGCGGCCTGCTGGCCTGCCTGCCCGGCGTGGCACGGCGGCAAGCGCGGGCAGCGCAGACTGCGCAGGAAAAAGGCCCTGCGGTGGCCGCCGGGCGGCGCAAGCTGGTGGCGATTCCGGGCCAGGTATCGAGCCCCCTCGCACCCCCACCCGGCTGCGCCTTTGCGCCGCGCTGCGCACGCCGGCAAGCCGACTGCACACATGCCATGCCTGCGCTGGAAGCCACCGGCCCGCGCCGCATGGTGCGCTGCCTGCACCGCGAGGTGCACGCCGAACCCACCGAGGTGAGCGCATGAACGCCGTCCTGAACCCACCCCCCACCATGGCCCCGACCGATACCGCCGCACCGCTGCTGGAAATTGCCCACCTGCGCAAGCATTTCGGCAACGGCCCGCACCCCGTGCGCGCGGTGGACGATGTGAGCTTCACCATCCGCCGGGGCGAAACACTCGGACTGGTGGGTGAATCGGGCTCGGGCAAGAGCACCATTGGCCGCTTGCTCACGCGCCTGGTGGACCCGACCAGCGGGCAGATGCGTTACCACGGCGGCGCGGCGCCGCAAGACCTGGCCCAGCTCTCACAGTCGCAATACCGGCCGCTGCGCTCGCAGATCCAGATCATTTTTCAGGACCCGTACGCCAGCCTGAACCCCCGCATGCGCATCCGCGATGTGCTGGCCGAGGCGCTGGATACGCACGGCCTGGCCAAGGGCGCTGCACGCCTGCCGCGCATCCACCAGCTGCTGGAGCAGGTGGGCCTGCGGCCAGAACATGCGGAGCGCTTTCCGCACGAGTTCTCGGGCGGGCAGCGCCAGCGCATCGGAATTGCCCGTGCGCTGGCGGTGGAGCCCCAGTTCATCGTGGCCGACGAGCCGCTGTCGGCGCTAGACGTGTCCATCCAGGCACAGGTCGTGAACCTGCTGGGCGAGCTGAAAGAGCAGCTGGGCCTCACGCTGCTGTTCATCTCGCACGACCTCGACGTGGTGGAATACCTGTGCGACCGCGTGGTGGTGCTGTACCTGGGCCGGGTGATGGAGATCGCCCCGACTGAAGCGCTGTACGCCACGCCCCAGCACCCCTACACCCAGGCCCTGCTCGCGGCCGCGCCCATCCCCGACCCTGCGCAGCGCCGTAGCATTGCGCTGCTGCAGGGCGACCTGCCCAGCCCCGCCAACCCTCCCTCGGGCTGCGTGTTCCGCACCCGTTGCCCCCAGGCCGAGGCGCGCTGCGCCAGCGCCGATATGCAGTTGCGCGAGGTGGCCCCTGGCCACCTGCACGCCTGCTGGAAAAACGCACCTTCTCACCCCGCACCATGACCGACGAATTTCTGCTTGACCACCGCTGCAAGAGCTACCCGCTGCACGCCGCGCCCTGCCGCCCCGCCGACCTGGGCCAGTGCGGCTGGAATGTGCTGGCGGGCGATCTGCCCTACCCCATTGCCGTCATCCGTGAAAGCGCGCTGGCCCACAACCTGGCCTGGATGCAGGCCTACGCAGAGCGCAAGGGCGTGGCCCTGGCCCCGCACGGCAAGACCACCCTGTCGCCCGAGCTGTTTGCACAGCAGCTGCAGGCCGGCGCCTGGGGCCTGACCTTTGCCACGGTGTACCAGCTCAGCGTTGGCGTGGAGGCCGGTGCGCGCCGCGCCATCATTGCCAACCAGGTGCTGTGCGATGCCGACCTGGACGGCCTGCACACGCTGCTCAAGCGCCACGCCGACCTGCGCGTGTGGTTCCTCATCGACAGCCTGGCGCAGCTGCGCTGCATTGAAGACTGGGCCGAGCGGCGCGGCCACACCGCACGCGGTGAAAAGCGCCTGGATACCTTGCTGGAGATGGGCGTGCCCGGCCAGCGCACCGGCTGCCGCACGCTGGAAGAAGCCCTGGCACTGGCGCAGGCCATGGCTGCGTCGCCTGCCGTGCAGCTGGGCGGGGTGGAGTGCTACGAAGGCGGCGTGGCCCGCTGCGACAGCGAACACGATGCGCGCGAAGTCACGGCCCTGGTGCGCCGCGTGACCGAGGTGGCCCGCGCCTGCGATGCGCAGGGCCTGTTTGCCGATGCGGAGATTTTGCTCACCGCAGGCGGCTCGGCCGTGTTCGACCTCGTCATTCCGCTGCTGCGCACCCAAGGGCTGTCCAAACCCGTGCTGGGCGTGCTGCGCTCGGGCTGCTACATCACGCACGACCACGGCAATTACCAGCGTTTTTTGAAGCAGGTGGAGCAGCGCGAGGGGCTGGACGCCTCGCTGCGCCCCGCGCTCGAAGTCTGGACCATGGTGCAGTCGGTGCCCGAGCCCGGCCTGGCCTTGCTCACGGGCGGGCGGCGTGATCTCTCGTACGATCTGGAGATGCCCGTGCCGGTGCGCTGGGCGCTGCGCCACGAGCGCCGCGCTGCCAGTGCCCCCACGGGCTGGGCGGTGAGCGCGCTCAACGACCAGCACGCCTATCTGCGCTACGACCCCGCCACCAGCCCGGCCCCCGCCGTGGGTGACTTGGTGGCCTTGGGCATATCGCATCCCTGCACCACTTTTGACAAATGGCGCTGGCTGCCGCTCGTCGACGACGAAGGCAACGTCACCCGCGCCATCAGCACCCGTTTTTGACCACACCCATGTCTAAACCCATTCCTACCAGCCTGCTGCAGCAACTGCGCGAGCGCCAGCCCGATCTGCCCGAAGCTCAGCGCCATGTGGTGCGCGTGGTGCTGGACGACCCGCGCGCCGCCGTGGTCGCCACCGTCGAGCAACTGGCCCAGCAGGCGGGCGTATCCATGCCCACCATCGTGCGCACCTGCCGCAGCTTTGGCCACGACTCGGTGCGCGAATTCATGGTCGCCCTGGCGCAGGACTTGGCCGTGTCGGGCTCGCACCTGCACCGCAGCGTGCTGGCCGATGACACGGCGCAAGACGTAGCCAGCAAGATCGTGCACGCCGCCGTCTCGTCGCTGACCGAGCTGGGACGCAACCTCGATGCCGAAGTGCTCGACCAGGTGGCCGAGCGGTTGGCGCAGGCGCGGCGCATCGACTGCTATTCGGTGGGCGCGGCCTCCACCTTCATGGCCAGCGAACTGCAAAGCCGCCTGTTCCGCCTGGGCCGCACGGCCAACGCGATTTTTGACGCCCACCAGCAACTCGTATCGGCCAGCACGCTCGGGCCCGACGGCGTGGCCTTTGTCATCTCGCACGTGGGGCGCATGCCCTATGCGCTGGAGGCCGCACGGTTTGCAAGATCGCAAGGCGCGACCGTGGTGGCCCTGACCCAGCCCGGCACGCCGCTGGCGGAAGTGGCCGACTTGGTGCTGGCGGTGTCGGTGCCGCAAGACGCCGTGATGCGCGTGGGTACCGAGGCCTACCTGGCCCACCTGGTGGTGATTGAAATCCTGACCGTGCGCCTCGCGCAAAAACTGGGGCCCGTGGCCACGCGCGGCCTGCAGCAGTTCAAGCAGCTGCTGCACAAGCATGGTTTTGATAGCGCCGAATATGTGGGCGCCTTCGACAGCCATGGGGGCAAGAGCACTTCGGGCGCTGCCAGCCACCCCCCGGAGCCACCGCGCGGCGCAGCCGCAGAGGAATGACATGGCGCACGCAACGCTGCTGAGCAATGGCCGCATCGTCGACGGCACGCCTCGCCCTGGCTGGGTGGGGGACCTGCTGATCGAGGGAGACCGCATCACCGCCTTGGCCGCGCCGGGCCAGATTGATCCCGCGGCCCTGGCGCGCGCCCAGGCCTGCTGCAACTTCAGTGAAGTGGACTGCACCGGCCGCGTGATCGCCCCCGGCTTTATTGACGTGCACACGCACGACGACGCCGCCGTGCTGGACGCGCCCACCATGCTGCCCAAGCTCTCGCAGGGCATCACCACCGTCATCGTGGGCAACTGCGGCATTTCGCTCGCGCCCGTGGTCACCGACAGTCCACGCGCCCCGCTCTCATTGCTGGGGCGCCTGCAGTTTCGCCATGCCAGCATGGCGGACTACGCCCGCGCAGTGGACGCCGCCCGGCCCGCTGTCAATGTGGCCGCCCTGATGGGCCACACGGCCTTGCGCATGCGCCACCTGGCCGACCTGCGACAGACGGCCACCGCCGACGAGCGCGCAGCGATGGCCGCCGACATGGAAGAGGCCATGGCTGCCGGGGCGCTGGGCCTGTCGTCGGGCATCTTCTACAACGAGGCTTACGCGGCCGATGTCGAGGAGCTGGTGGCCGTGGCATCCGTCGCGGCGCGCCACGGCGGCGTGTATGCCACCCACATCCGAGACGAACTGGCAGGCATCCTGCCTGCGCTGCAGGAAGCGGCACTCACCGCGCGCCAGTCGGGCCTGCCGCTGGTGATATCGCACCACAAATGCGCCGGCCCCGCCAACTGGGGCCGCACACGTGAGACGCTGCCGCTGATCGACCAGTTGGCCCAGCAGCAAGAGATTGCGATGGACGTTTACCCGTACACCGCTGGCTCCACCGTGCTGCGCGAAGACCTGGTGGACGGCATCATCGACATCCTCATCACCGGCAGCCAGCCGCACCCGGAGATGGCCGGGCGCTACCTGGCCGACATTGCGCGCGAGTGGAGCGTATCCCAGCAGGAGGCGGCCGTGCGCCTGAAGCCCGGCGGGGCCTGCTACTTTCAGATGCATGAGGACGACGTGGAGCGTGTGATTGCGCACCCGCTGTCCATGATCGGGTCAGACGGCCTGCCGCACGACGAGCGACCGCATCCGCGCCTGTGGGGCGCCTTCCCCCGGGTGCTGGCTTGCTATTGGCGCGACAAGGGTCTGCTGCAGCTCGAAGAAGCCGTGCACAAGATGACGGGGTTGTCGGCCCAGCGTTTTCGGCTGGGCGGGCGTGGGCTGCTGCAGGCGGGTCACATGGCCGATGTGGTGGTGTTTGACCCCGAGCGCGTGCGCGACCTCGCCACCTTTGAGCACCCACAGCAGTTCAGCGAAGGCATCGAACAGGTGTGGGTGAACGGCGCCTTGAGCTACACCGCTGCGCAACGCGCCACGGGGGCAAGGGCCGGCCACTTTGTACGGCGCGCACCCAGCACTGCACATTGACAGCGCCCATCAAGCGCAATTTGCTACAAAAAATATAGCTTAGTGCGCTTTTTTTATGCGGCCTTCAAGGGCATTTGACTCAAAACCGCTGCGCCGGACGGTCACAAGGGCAACTTGGCTACCGACAGGCGGCGCAGCAGCTGCTGCACGATGTCGGTCTGCATGTTGCGGTACTGCAAGGCCTCTTCCGCTTCTTTCGACAGCGCCAAGGTCTCGTTGTAGCTCATGTCGCGCTGCTGCTGGATTTCGGTCTCGGGGATCAGGTCCACCCCGCCCGGTGTGCGCAGGCGGAACTTCACCTTCAGGCGCAACTGCAACTCGCGCACCTGACCAGACGCGTTCTGGCCCACCACGATGCGCTCGCGCTGCTCCGACAGAATGTCGATCACGGCCTGCACCGATGGCAGGTCAGCCGCGTTGCGCAGCACCTTGAGCTGGCTGCCCGAGCCGTCGATGGTGCGCTGCAACTCACGCGCCAGGGCAGACGTCGCGGGGGCAGCAATGTACAGCGACGAGAACGAAAAATCCGGCACGCCCCGCAGGCGAAAGCCGCAGCCCACGAGCAGGGCCGCTGGGGCGAGGGTCAGCAGTGTGCGTCTTTGCATATCAGTCATCCATTGCGTTAGCGCTGCCACGGCCCGCCACGGCAGGCGCTGTGCAACTGGGGTTCTCAGGCCACCGGCAGCCTGCGTTCGTGCTTGGCACGGACGTGGTCAGCACCTGTGGGGCGCAACGCCACATTACACGACGATGTTCACCAAGCGGCCGGGCACCACGATCACGCGCTTGGGCGCTGCGCCGCCGCTGTGGGCGGCAAAGGCTTCGCTGGCCAGGGCCACGCGTTCGATCTCGGCCTTGTCCGCCTGCGCGGGCACCTGGATGGAGCCGCGCAGCTTGCCGTTGACCTGGAGCATGAGCTCGATCTCGTCCTGAACCAACGCGCCCGCGTCGACCTGCGGCCAGGGGGCGTCCAGCAGGTCGCCCAGGTGGTTGGCGTAGCCCAGGGCGCTCCACAGGCTGTGGGCAATGTGCGGCGTGGCAGGGTACAGCACGCGCAGCAGGATGCCGAAGCCTTCGATCAGCGCCACCTGGCCACCGGCCGTGTCCGTGGACTTGAAGTCTTCCAGGGCGTTGATCATCTTCATCGCACCCGAGACCACGGTGTTGTACTGCATGCGCTGGTAGTCGTAGTCCACCTGCTTGAGCACGTTGTGGATTTCCAGGCGCAGGGCCTTGGCTTCCTTGCCAAATTCAATGTCTTTCAGGCTGCTGGCGCTTGCCACGCTTGCGGTGGCAGCTCCCATATCCATAGCAGACAGCTTCACGCCAAAGTTCCATACGCGGCGCAGGAAGCGGTAGCTGCCTTCCACGGCGGCGTCGTTCCACTCCAGCGTGGCTTCGGGCGGTGCAGTGAACATGGTGTACAGGCGGGCCGTGTCGGCGCCGTACTTCTCGATCAGGTCCTGCGGGTCTACGCCGTTGTTCTTGGACTTGGACATGGTGCCCACGCCCTCGTAGTCGATGGGCGTGCCCACAGGCAGCAGGCCGTCGCCACTGGTGGCTTCGTTCTTGAGCTTGGCACCGATGATCTTGCCGCCTTCGTCCAGCACGTGCTCCACATCGTGCGGCCAGAAGTAGTCCTTGCCGCCCTTGGCGGTGCGGCGGCTGTAGATGTGGTTGAGCACCATGCCCTGCGTGAGCAGCTTGGTGAAGGGCTCATCCACTTTCACCAGGCCCAGGTCGCGCATCACCTTGGTCCAGAAGCGGGCGTACAGCAGGTGAAGGATGGCGTGTTCGATGCCGCCGATGTACTGATCCATCGGCATCCAGTAGTCCGCTCCGCCCGCCACCATGGCATCGGCGTTCTTGGGGTCGCAATACCGCATGAAGTACCACGAGCTGTCCACGAACGTGTCCATGGTGTCGGTCTCGCGGCGCGCGGCCTTGCCGCACACGGGGCAGGTCACGCCGGCGTGAAAGCCTTCGTGCTTGTGCAGCGGGTTGCCGGAACCATCGGGGATGCAGTCTTGCGGCAGCACCACGGGCAAGTCCTTCTCGGGCACCGGCACGGCGCCGTGCTCGTCGCAGTGGATGATCGGGATCGGCGTGCCCCAGTAGCGCTGGCGGCTCACGCCCCAGTCGCGCAGGCGCCAGGTGGTCTTCTTCGCGCCCAGGCCTTTTTGCTCCAGCGCGTGGGCCACGGCATTCACGGCTTCTTTGTAGGCCAGGCCGCTGAAACTGTCGGAGTTGATGGTCACGCCGCGCTGCTTGTCGCCGTACCAGTCGTTCCAGTGGTGGTAATCGAAGGTTTCGCCGTCGACCAGCACCACTTGCTTGATCTCAATGCCGTACTTGAGGGCGAACGCAAAGTCGCGCTCGTCGTGCGCGGGCACGCCCATCACGGCGCCGTCGCCGTAGCCCATCAGCACGTAGTTGCCCACCCAGACCTGCACCTTTTCGTCGGTGAGAGGGTGCGTGACATACAGGCCCGTAGGCACGCCCTTCTTCTCTTGGGTGGCCAGTTCGGCCTCGGTGGTGCCGCCGCTCTTGCATTCTTCGATGAAGGCCTTGAGGGCAGGATTGGTCTTGGCGGCATGGGCGGCCAGCGGGTGCTCGGGGGCCACGGCGCAGAAGGTCACGCCCATGATGGTGTCGGCACGCGTGGTGAACACGTACATCTTGCCGTCGCCGATCAGCGCGCCGTCGTCGCCAGCGATGTCGTGGGTGAACGCAAAGCGCACGCCCTCCGACTTGCCGATCCAGTTTTCCTGCATCAGCTTCACACGCTCGGGCCAGCCCGGCAGCTTGTCGCCGGTGACGAAGTCGAGCAGCTCTTCGGCGTAGTCGGTGATCTTGAGGTAGTAGCCGGGGATCTCGCGCTTTTCGACCACCGCACCCGTGCGCCAGCCCTTGCCGTCAATCACCTGCTCGTTGGCCAGCACGGTCTGGTCCACCGGGTCCCAGTTCACGACCTGTGTCTTGCGGTAGGCAATGCCCTTTTCCAGCATCTTCAGGAACAGCCATTGGTTCCACTGGTAGTACTCGGGGTCGCAGGTGGCGACTTCGCGGCTCCAGTCGATGGCCAGGCCCATGGCCTGCATCTGCTTTTTCATGTACGCGATGTTTTCGTACGTCCACTTCGCCGGTGGCACGCCGTTTTTCAGCGCGGCGTTCTCAGCGGGCAGGCCGAAGGCATCCCAGCCCATGGGCATCAGCACGTTGTGGCCGTTCATGCGCAGGTAGCGCGTGAGCATGTCGTTGATGGTGTAGTTGCGCACGTGGCCCATGTGCAGCTTGCCGCTGGGGTAGGGCAGCATCGAGCAGGCATAGAACTTCTTCTTGCTCGCGTCTTCCGTCACGCGGTAGGCGTCGGTGGCAGTCCAGTGGCTGTGCGCAGCGCGTTCAACCTCTTGGTGGGAGTATTTTTCTTGCATGGGAGCTTGAAGGTGAGAGGACGGAGCAGGCCCACCCTGGGCCGCAATCGGTGGATTTTAGGCGGTGAAGCGGCCAACGCCGGGCCAAACCGCACCGCGCCACTGCGGCGTGGGGGCTGCGCCCGCAAGGCCATGGAATCACCCTGCGAATGAAGACCTGAGCGCTTGCAACCCAATCGCCCTGTAGGGCTTGATGGTCAGGCGCAAGCAGCTATATATTCAATAGCAAAACAAACACACGCTACGGCCTGCTCGCCTTGGCAGGGTCTGCCACGAAGCCGATGCGCTGCAGCCCGGCCTGGTGGGCTGCACCCATGATTTCGACCACACGGCCATAGGGCACGGTGGCATCGGCGCGCAGTTGCACTTCGGTGTCGGGCTGGGCAGCGCCAATGCGCTGCAGGCGCACGGCCAGCGCGGCTTGCGACAGGGGCTGGTCGTCCAGATAGGCCTGGCCTGCAGCGTCCACCGCCACGGTGACAAATTCGGGCGCGGCGGCAGGGCCGGTGCCTTCTGCCTTGGGCAAATCAAGCCGGATGGAGCTGGCCAGCAGCGGTGCCGTCAGGATGAAGATGACGACCAGCACCAGCATCACGTCCACCAACGGGGTCATGTTGATGTCGCTCATGGGCTGGGCGCCCGTGGTGCGTTCCAGCCGGCCGAAGCTCATGCGCTTGTGCCCTCTTGGCCCCGCAGTTCACGGCCTTCTACGCCTTCACGCTGGGCCGGGGGTGTGCCCGACAGCAGCTCGCGCAAGTCCAGCGCAAAGCCTTCCAGGTCGGCCTCGATGCGGCCGATCACGCGGCCGAACACGTTGTAGGCCAGCACGGCCGGAATGGCGACGGCCAGCCCGGCGGCAGTCATGACCAAAGCCTCGCCCACCGGGCCGGAAATGCGGTCGATGGTGACGTGCCCGCCCCCGCCCAGGGCCGTGAGCGCATGGTAGATGCCCCACACCGTGCCCAAGAGGCCCACGAACGGAGCGGTGGCGCCCACAGTGGCCAGCAGCACCTGTCCATATTGCAGGCGGCCCAGCACGCTGTGCAAGGCATCGCGCAGCACACGCGTGAGCTGCTGAGATAAAGGGCCCGCAGCAGCCAGGGTGGTGGTGGCAGAAGCCGCTGATGACTGGACCACGCCCTGCGCAGCCACCACCAGCGGGGCCACCAGCGCCTGCGAATCCAGCGCGGCCAGCCGCTGGGCGGCCACATCAAGCGAGGGCGACTGCCAGACGGCAGCCGTGCAGCGCGCCACATTGCCGCCCGCGCGCAGCACCAGGCGCGCCTTCCAGAGCATGACCACCCAGCTGGCCACGGACATGGCAAGCAGCACCACGGCGGCGCCCTGGGTTACCGCGTCCCCCTGGGCCCACCAGTGAAGGGCGTCCATGGCGCTGGCCTGCGTCAGTTCTTGAGGTTCAGCACGTCGAACATGTCGAACATGCCGGTCTTGTGGGCGGCCAGGAAGCGCACGGCACGCAAGGCGCCCTGGGCATACGTGGCACGGCTGGAGGACTTGTGCGAGACCTCAATGCGCTCGCCAATGCCGGCAAACAGCACTGTGTGGTCGCCCACGATGTCGCCCCCGCGGATGGTGGCAAAGCCGATGCTGGACGGGTCGCGTTCGCCCGTGACACCTTCGCGGGCGTACACGGCGCAGTCCTTGAGGTCACGGCCCAGGGCGTCTGCAATCACCTCACCCATCTTGAGGGCTGTGCCCGAGGGAGCATCCACCTTGTGGCGGTGGTGCGCTTCGATGATTTCGATGTCGTAGCCCGTGGACATGGCCTTGGCGGCCATCTGCAGCAGCTTGAGCGTGACGTTCACGCCCACGCTCATGTTGGGCGAGAACATGATGGCCGTGCGCTGTGCAAAAGCGTCGAGTTCGGCCTTTTGCGCTTCGGTAAAGCCCGTGGTGCCAATGACGGCCTTCACGCCCAACTCAGCGCACACGGCCAGGTGGGCCAGGGTGCCTTCTGGGCGGGTGAAGTCGATGAGCACGTCGGCGTTTTGCAAGCCTGCCTTCAGGTCAGCGGTAATGGCCACGCCGCTGGCATAGCCCAGAAAGGCACAAGCATCAGAGCCCACGGCGGGGCTGGACGCCTGGTCGAGCGCGCCCGCGAGCACGCAGTCATCGCTGGCGCGGATGGCTTCGATGAGCATGCGCCCCATGCGCCCGGACGCGCCGGCCACGGCAACTCGCCAAGGAGGGGAAGAAGACGCCGCGGCGGCAGATGTGTTCACAGACATTTCAATCCTGCAAAGGAGTCAGCATGAATTCGCGCGGGCTCTGTAGGCACAACAGTGCCACGCAGACCCAATGTACAAAAGGCACCCCGTCAGCATCTGCGGGGTGCGGCTCGCGCAGATCAGCGCGACGAAGATTCGAGGGGCGGGTAGCGCGAAGGCGCTGGCTCAGAAGGCACCGGTGTTGCTGCTGGCGCAGGCGCTTCGGCTTTGCGGGCGGGGTAGCGGGCCAACTGGGCTTCGGTGGCCTCCAGCGAGGGCACCTTGGGCTTGCCTTTGTGCGAACCCAGCGTGGCCACGAACTCGGTCTCCGACGGCATCTCATCACCCTCGTACCGCGCCAGCGTATCGCCGTGGAAGAACACGGTGAGCTTTCGCGATTCCATCTCCGCCGAGGGGCGTTTGATGGTGAATACGTATTCCCAGCGGTCTGCATGGAACACGCTTGTCATCAAAGGCGTGCCCAGCGTCTCGCGCACCTGCTGGCGACTCATGCCGGGCTGCAGTGCCTGCACCTGTTCGCGCGACACAAAGTTACCCTGGACGATGTCGATCTTGTAGGGGGTGATTGCATTGGCCACACGGCGGCTGGCGCCGTCAAGGCTGCCACAACCCGCCAGGGCAGCGGCTGCGGCGCTGGCCAAAAGAATGCGGCCCAGGCGGGCATTGCAACAGGCTTTGTCTGGCATGGGGAAAAGGGCAAAGGATATGATCAAACCATTGTAGCGGCAGCCTCCCATTGCACGGGCGGGCCTTCACCCGCAACCGCAAGGAGCCATCACCATGACCAACATCGACGAACTCAAGAGCACCGGCCTGAAGGCCACCCTGCCTCGCCTGAAGATCATGGAGATCTTTCAAAAGGGTGCGCAACGCCACATGACCGCGGAAGACGTGTTCCGTGTCCTGCTCGAAGAACGCTCTGACATTGGCCTGGCCACGGTGTACCGGGTGCTCACGCAATTCGAGCAGGCGGGTATCCTCATCCGCAGCAATTTTGAAAGCGGCAAGGCGGTGTACGAGCTCAACGAAGGGCAGCACCACGACCATTTTGTGTGCACGGCCTGCGGCAAGGTGGAAGAGTTTTACGACGCCGAAATCGAAAAGCGCCAGCAGCTGATTGCCAAGAACAAAGGCTGGGTGGTGCAAGACCACACCATGGCGCTGTACGGGCAGTGCGCGAACTGCGCAACGAAGTGAGTTCCCCCTGAGTCGCTGCGCGCCTTCCCCCTGAGGAGGACGCCCCCGGCGCGGCGCGGTGGCCCTTGCGCGGGGCGCTGGCATGGGTCCGTGGCAGTTTTACCGGTGTGCCCTTGACTGGTTCCGGGGCCCAAATTTTTCGGCAACCCAACTATGCGCGAATTCAGCCGCCGGTGTCCCGCTCCATGGCGCGGCGGTGGCGTTCCACGAATTCCTGGTAGGTATCAATACCGCGCAGTTGCAAGATGGTGTTGCGCACGGCGGCTTCGACCAGCACAGCGATGTTGCGGCCGGCCACCACCTGGATGACCACCTTGAGCACGGGCACGCCCAGCACGTCCTGCGTGAGCGGCTCGTAAGGCAGGCGCTCATAGTCGCGCTCCAGCGTCTCTTTGCGCACCAGGTGCACGATGAGCTTCAGGCGCATCTTGCGGCGCACGGCTGTCTCGCCAAAGATGGCGCGGATGTCGAGCAGGCCAATGCCGCGCACTTCCAGCAGGTTTTGCAGCAGCTCGGGGCACTTGCCCTCGATGGTGGTCTGGTTGATGCGAAACAGGTCCACGGCATCGTCGGCCACCAGGCCATTGCCGCGCGAGATGAGCTCCAGGCCCAGCTCGCTCTTGCCCAGGCCTGATTCGCCCGTAATCATTACGCCCAGGCCCAGAATGTCCATGAACACGCCATGCATCGTCGTGCGGTCGGCGAAGTGCTTGGAAAGGTAGGCGCGCAGCACATCAATAACAAACGCCGACGACTCGTGCGTCGAGAACATCGGGATTTGCGCGCGCTCGCACATGGACACCAGCGCATCCGGGGCCACCTGATTGTCGGCCAGCACCAGCACAGGGGGCTCCAGCGTGACGATGCGCGCAATACGGCGCTTGCAATCGTCGGGCGAATCGCTGTTGCTTAGGTAGGCAATCTCGCGTTCACCCAGAATTTGGACGCGGTAGGGGTGGATGTAGTTGAGGTAGCCCACCAGATCAGCACCTGAGCGGGCTGAGCGCACGGCCACCTCGTCAAAGCGCCGCTCGGAGGCTCCCAGGCCCGCCACCCACTCCCACTTCAGCGAGCCACGAAACTCTTCAAACAGGACGTCGGCGCTGACTACGTTGGGTTTCACGGCAAGACGCGGTGGTTAGAACAGAAGCGCAGCGCAGATCAATGCGGTCAGGCGGCCTGGGTGGATTGCCATCCGGCAATCATGCCGTGCAGCTCGGCGGCGTCGGTGGAGGCCTTAAGCCGCTCACGCAAC
Organism: Acidovorax delafieldii; assembly: GCA_002377855.1. Classification (GTDB taxonomy): domain Bacteria; phylum Pseudomonadota; class Gammaproteobacteria; order Burkholderiales; family Burkholderiaceae_C; genus Acidovorax; species Acidovorax delafieldii_A. The sequence continues at coordinate 22,091 of DFQQ01000014.1, forward strand.
GCGGAGTCACTCAGCAGCTCGGCAATTTCGGAGAGGATTTCCAGGTGCTTTTGCGTGGCAGCTTCGGGTACCAGCAAAAAGATCAGCAAGCTCACCGGCATTTCGTCCGGCGCATCAAAGCCGATGGGTTGCAGCAGTTGGAACACCGCCGCCATCGGGGCCTTGAGCCCCTTGATACGTCCATGGGGAATGGCCACGCCGTGACCGAGGCCCGTGGACCCTAAACGCTCGCGTGCAAACAGGCTGTCGGTGATGAGCGCCCGCGAAAGCCCGTGCTGGCTTTCGAAAAGCAGGCCCGCTTCTTCAAAAGCACGTTTTTTGCTGGTGGCGTCCACGCTCACAAGGACTTGAGCTGCGGGGAGGATGGAGGCGAGTCGGTTCATGGTCACAGTAACAATTATGCACACACTGGCAAAAACCCTGAGTAACGGAACGTGGCCCAAAAAAAAGCCGCCCCCATGGGGCGGTTGCTGTGCGAATACCTGAGCGGTAGTGGCTTCAAGCTTGCAGTTCGCGCTTCACAGCTTCGTGGTGATGGTCTTGCAAGCGATCCTTGTGGCGCACGACCTGGCGATCCATCTTGTCTACCAGTTCATCCACCGCAGCGTACAGGTCTGAATGCGAGCTTTCGGCAAACAGGTCGCTTCCCTTGACGTGGATGTTGCATTCAGCGCGTTGGCGCTTTTCCTTCTCCTTCTGTTTCTCAACTGTCAGCAGTACCTTGACGTCTACCACCTGGTCAAAGTGGCGTGTGATCCGATCGAGCTTCGTGGTGACGTAATTGCGCAAGGCAGGGGTAACTTCGATATGGTGCCCGCTGATCGTCAGATTCATAAATAGGTCTCCTGTGCTCTCGGTGAAACATATGCCGCACTGGATCAGAGTAGCGGCCCGGTGAACTGGATGCATCCGTCGACGTGAGTTCACTATGCCCCCGCCCGATGTGAATTGCAATCCCATTCCGTTGTGCCTTGCCGGGTTATCCAGCCCGAGGTGCCAAACGGCTGAAAACACCGCACAATGCTGAAGTCAAAGCAAACCTTCATCCTGGGAATTGACGCAGCGGCCGGCACCGTACCACCGGTGCCCGCCCATCGAGCCCCGAGCCGTGGCGCCCCCTGGCAGCGAGAAAAAGCCTGCGATCAGGGTCAGTTGCGGCACCCTGACGCTCAGGCCATCCGGCCATGGGCCCGCCTTCCACAGGCCGCGTAAAATCCAGACGCTTCCAGTGCAGCATCTGCTGTGCCCGAGGCCACCACCCGTACCTCCCTTTTGCACCGTACGCTGCGCACCGAGAGCGCGCTGACCGCCACCACCGACACCATGACCCAGCCCAGCAACCCCGCCCTGCACACTTCTGCCCTCACGTCGCTGCCCCTGCTGGCGCGCGGCAAGGTGCGCGACAACTACGCCGTGGGCGACGACCGCATTCTCATGGTCGCCAGCGACCGCCTTTCGGCCTTTGATGTGATCATGGGAGAGCCCATTCCAGGCAAGGGCGAGCTGTTGACCAAGATGGCCTTATTCTGGTTCGACAAGCTGGGCCACATCTGCCCCAACCACTTGACGGGCGAAGCCCCCGAGAGCGTGGTGAGCCCCGCCGAAGTCGAGCAAGTGCGGGGCCGTTCGATGCTGGTGCAGCGCCTCAAACCCATCCCGGTCGAAGCGGTGGTGCGCGGCTACCTGGCCGGAAGCGGCTGGAAGGAATACCAAGAGTCGCAAGCCGTGTGTGGCGTGCCCCTGCCTGCCGGACTGACCAATGCGGCGAAGCTGCCCGAACCCATCTACACCCCCGCTGCCAAGGCGGCCATGGGCGAGCACGACGAGAACATCACGTTTGAACGTACCGTAGAAATGATTGGCGTGGACCTGGCCACCCGCATCCGCGACCTGAGCATCGCCATCTACAAGGCGGCGGCAGAGATTGCGCTCGCCAAGGGCATGATCATTGCTGACACCAAGTTCGAGTTTGGCCTGGCACCCGACGGCACCCTGGTGCTGATGGACGAGGTGCTGACGCCCGACAGCTCGCGTTACTGGCCCGTGGAAGGCTACGAGGCCGCATTGGCTGCTGGCGCCAACCCGCCCAGCTACGACAAGCAGTTTGTGCGCGACTGGCTGGAACAGGCCAAGGTGGGTGGCAAGCCCTGGGACAAGAGCCCTCCCGCGCCGCGCCTTCCACAGGAGGTGATCGAGAAGACCGCCGCCAAATACCGCGAAGCGCTGGAGCGGTTGATGGGTTGATGGGCTCCGTTCGCTATAAAAAGTGAAGCAGCCTGCGCTTTTGGCTTGCAGGATTCAGCATGGAAACCTGCTGAAGCGCCCGTATTCCGGGCGCGCCGAGCTCCTCGATTCATAGCATCCGTTGACGCAGCGGCACAAAAAAAGGAGGCGTTTGCCTCCTTTTTTCATGGTGGATCAACGCCACTGCCCGGGCGTCGTCCTCTGCCTCAATTGAGCGCCATGCTCAGCTTGCGCCGATAGCTGCTCAGCAAGGCGGTGGTTTCGTCTTGCTCCACAGCCGCTTTGCCCACCAGCTCGATCCCGGCTGCCGTCTTGCCCGGGGCTGCCGGGTCGGCCTTGGGTGGGGGGGGCGTCAGCAGCTCCAAGATGGCTACGTAGGTCTTGCGCGGCGCCTCGGCGTTCCAGGCCTTGTCGCGCATGATGATTTCCAGCAGCTCTTCCATGGCGGGGGCCCATTCGCCTTCTGCCATGAGGACCCGTGCCTTGGCAAAGCGGGTGTCAAAGTCGCGCTTGTTTTGGGCGATCAGGGCGTCAAACTGCTCCAGCGGCCAGTTGCCGCGGTCGTCGTTCTGCACAAACTGCAGGGCATCGAGCCAGCGCCACAGCGCATCGAAACGCAGCGGCTGGGGGATGCGCTTGAGCGGCTCCTGCAGCAAGGCCCCGGCCTCTTCGTAGCCGCCCGTGGCGATCAGCAGGCGCACATAGTCAAAGCGGGCGTCGTCGTTGGTGGGGTCTGCGGCCAAGGCATCAGCCATTTTGGCCAGTGCCGCCTGGGTGTCGCCAGACTCCAGCAGCTCATGGGCCTCGTCCACCTCGGCCTCCGCCACGAGGGCGCCTTCGCTGGGCACATGCTTGTCCAGAAAGGCGCGCACCTGGCCTTCGGGCAGCGCGCCCATGAAGCCATCCACCGGTTGGCCGTTCTTGAGCAATACGCAGGTGGGAATGCTGCGGATGCCGAACATGCCCGCCAGTTGCTGCTGCTGGTCAGAGTCAATCTTGGCCAGCTTGAAGCGGCCGGCGTATTCCACTTCGAGCTTTTCCAGCACCGGACCCAGCGACTTGCACGGGCCGCACCAAGGCGCCCAGAAGTCCACCAGCACGGGCACGGTCATGGAGGCGGCAACCACCTCGGTTTCAAAATTCTCTACGGTGATGTCGATCATGGGCAAAAGCGGGCCGGGAGCCCGTCCAAAGGCAAGTTCGCGCTATTTTGGCCCAACCCCGCCCCCGTATGCTCCGTACGGGAACGCAAAAAGTAAAATCGCGGGTTCCATCCATTGCGGGCGGCTGCCCAGGGCAGTTGCAGCGCCACCCCACACACCATGAAACCCATCCAGATCGGCGTCGTCATGGGTTCCAGCAGCGACTGGGACACCATGCAGCACGCAGTGCAAATTCTTGAGCAGTTCGGCATTTCGCACGAGGCCCGCGTGGTCTCGGCCCACCGCATGCCCGACGACATGTTTGCCTACGCCGAAGCCGCCGCAGGCCGGGGTCTCAAGGCCATCATCGCGGGCGCTGGCGGCGCTGCCCACCTGCCCGGCATGATTGCCGCCAAGACCACCGTGCCCGTGCTGGGCGTGCCCGTGGCCAGCCGCCACCTGCAGGGTGTGGATTCGCTGCACTCCATCGTGCAGATGCCCAAGGGCATCCCTGTGGCCACATTTGCCATTGGCACTGCCGGCGCGGCGAACGCAGCCCTGTTTGCCGTGGCCCTGCTGGCCAACGAGAGCCCCGAACTGCGCCAGCGCCTGGAAGCCTTCCGCGCCGAGCAGACGGAAGTGGCCCGCAACATGACCCTGCCGCCCGCATGAACACGACCCCCACGCTCCACCGCTGCGCGGGTCGCTGCCCCCCGAGGGGGCCACTTTTTCATCTTGGGGCGGCCCGGCGATGAAAAAATTTGCCGATCAACCCCTCCTGCCCGGTAGCACGCTGGGCGTTCTCGGCGGCGGCCAGCTGGGCCGCATGTTTGTACACCAAGCCCAGGCCATGGGCTACTTCACCGCCGTGCTCGACGCCGATCCTGCCAGCCCTGCCGGGCTGGTGAGCCACCACCACATCCAGACGGGCTACGAAGACCCGCAAGGTCTGGCCGAGCTGGCCCGCGTGGCCGATGCGGTGACCACCGAGTTTGAAAACGTGCCCGCCGCCGCGCTGGCCACCCTGGCCGCGCAGCGCCCGGTGTCGCCCGCCGCCAGCGCTGTGTCGGTGGCGCAGGACCGCGCAAGGGAGAAGGCACACTTCGTGGTCTGCGGCGTACCTTGCGCTCCGTATGCCGTGATCGAGACGGCCGGGCAGCTGGCAACCGCTTCCACCGACCTGCTCCCGGGGATTTTGAAAACGGCCCGCATGGGTTACGACGGCAAGGGCCAGGTGCGCGTGAAAACGCCTGCCGAGCTGGCTGCCGCCTGGGACGCCGTCGGCAACGTGCCGTGTGTGCTGGAGAAGATGCTGCCCCTGCAACTCGAATGCTCGGTGCTGGTGGCGCGCGGCGCAGACGGCGCCATGGTGCACCTGCCCGTGCAGCGCAACCTGCACCGCGACGGTATTCTGGCCGTGACCGAGGTTTATGAAGGAAATCTGCCTCCAGCGCTTACCAATCAAGCGGTAGCTGCTGCAAAATCTGTAGCAGAAGGCTTGCAGTACGTTGGCGTGCTGTGTGTCGAATTCTTCGTGCTGCAGGACGGCAGCCTGGTGGTCAACGAAATCGCCCCGCGCCCCCACAACAGCGGCCACTACAGCCAGAACGCGTGCGACGTGTCGCAGTTTGAGCTGCAGGTGCGCACTATGGCCCGCCTGCCGCTGACGCAGCCGCGCCAGCACAGCCCCGCCGTCATGCTCAACCTGCTGGGCGACTTGTGGTTTGCGCAGGGCGATGCCGAGCAGACGCCCCCATGGGCTGAAGTGCTGGCCCTGCCCGGCACCCACCTGCACCTGTACGGCAAGCGCGACGCCAAGCGCGGCCGCAAGATGGGGCATCTGAACATCACCGCCGCCACGCCCGAAGCAGCGCGCGCAACTGCCCTGAAGGCGGCGGCCCTGCTGGGCATTGACGCGTTCTGACCATGATCCTCGACGGCAAAGATCCTTCGGCCATCGCCACCGCCGCACGCGCCCTGCGCAGCGGTGCGCTGCTGGGCCTGCCCACCGAAACCGTGTACGGCCTGGCCGCCGACGCCAGCAGCGACGCTGCCGTGGCGCAGATTTTTGCAGCCAAGGGCCGCCCCAGCGACCACCCGCTGATCGTGCACGTGGCCGACGCCGCAGGGATTGCCCACTTTGCCAGCGAAGTGCCCGCGTTTGCGCAAAAGCTGGTCGATGCCTACTGGCCCGGCCCGCTCACCCTCATCCTGCCGCGCCTGAGCGGCGTGGCCACGGCCGCCACGGGCGGCCAGGACAGCGTGGGCCTGCGCTGCCCGGCCCACCCGGTGGCGCACG
>DFQQ01000007.1:0-11751 GCA_002377855.1 Acidovorax delafieldii
GAAGCCACTTCGACCCACACCGGTCAAAATAATTCAAATTATTTTTGAGACACCACACTAGGGGATGCGTATCTGGTAGTTGCCGCTGGCATGCGTTGTGCAAACACCGTGTGCCAGCGCCCCTGGGTGGGGCGCGCCAAGACGACGGAGGCGCAGAACCGATGAACCACAGCGAAAAACTCGCCATTGCGGCCCACCTGCACGTAGTGCTGCGGCGCAAGACCGGGCGCGTGACCGATACGGAGTGGATGGCCGACAACCCCAGCTATGCGCGCGAAATCATCCGTTTCGCGCGCGAGCGGGCGGGGCAGGACCATGCGCCCGAGCTGGCGGAATGGGCGGCCCGCCTCGAGCACGCGATGCAAGACGTTCTCACTGCGGAGCAGCGGCGCCTTGCCCGCGCAGAGGCCGCCAGCAAAGCCGCCGACGCGGCCGCATCTGCTGCCACCGCGTCAACGCCGCTGCAGGCGCGCCGTTACGTGGGCGGCATCCGCTGACACTGCAGAGGGTCCCTAGAGGTCAGCTCGTGCGCTGGGCGTCCAGCATCCACTGCGCAGCGCGCTCGGCCATCATCAGTGTGGGCGAATTGGTATTGCCGCTGGTGATGGTGGGCATGGCGCCAGCGTCCACCACGCGCAGACCTTCAATGCCGCGCACGCGCAACCGGCTGTCCAGCACGGCCATGGGGTCCTGGTCGTGCCCCATCTTGGTGGTGCCCACGGGGTGGAAGATGGTGGTGGCGATGTCGCCGGCCAGCCGGGCCAGCTCCTCGTCCGTCTGGTATTGCGTGCCAGGTTTCCATTCTTCGGGCTGGTACTTTCCCAGCGCTGGCTGGGCCACGATGCGGCGCGTTACGCGCAAGCTGTCGGCGGCCACTTTGCGGTCTTCGGGGGTGCTGAGGTAGTTGGGCGCGATGGCAGGCGCGTTGCGGAAATCGGCACTTTTGATCTGCACCGTGCCTCGGCTGGTGGGGTTGAGGTTGCACACACTGGCGGTGAACGCCGGGAAGCTGTGCAGCGGCTCGCCAAACGCATCCAGCGACAGCGGCTGCACGTGGTACTGGATGTTGGGGTAGGGCTGCTCGTCGCTGCTGCGCGTGAAGGCGCCCAGCTGCGACGGCGCCATGCTCATGGGGCCGCTGCGCTTGAGCAGGTATTCCAGCCCGATCCTGGCCTTGCCGACCAGGGAGCTGGCCATGGTGTTCAGGGTGGGGGCCCCTCGCACCTTGAAGACCGAACGGATCTGCAGATGGTCTTGCAAATTGGCGCCCACGCCGGGCAGGTCGTGCACCACGTCAATGCCGTGCTGGCGCAGCAGCGCTGCGGGCCCGATGCCCGAGAGCTGCAGCAGCTGCGGCGAGTTGACGGCGCCCGCGCTCAGCACCACCTCGCGGCTGGCATGTGCCGTCACCATCTGCTGGCCGTCCCACACCTTCACGCCGGTACAGCGGCGGCTGCCGTCGGGTTGGGTCTCGACGATGAGCTGCGCGGCCTGGGCGCTGGTCCACATTTCAAAATTGGGCCGCCCGTAGCAGGCGGGGCGCAGAAACGCCTTGGCGGTGTTCCAGCGCCAGCCATTTTTCTGGTTCACCTCAAAGTAGCCCACGCCTTCGTTCGTGCCGCAGTTGAAGTCGTCGGTGGCAGGAATGCCGGCTTGCTGCGCGGCCTGAGAAAACGCGTCCAGCACGTCCCAGCGCAGCCGCTGCTTTTCCACCCGCCATTCGCCCGTGCTGCCCGTGGCCTTGTTGCCGTGCAGGCGCCTGAAGTTCTCATTCACATCCGCAGGCTGGTCCAGACGCCAGTGGTCTTCGTGGCGTCGGAAGTACGGCAGGGTGTGCTCCCACCGCCAGGCCTCATCGCCTGTCAATTGGGCCCATTGGTCGTAGTCGCGCGCCTGGCCGCGCATGTAGATCATGCCGTTGATGCTGCTGCAGCCGCCCAGCGTCTTGCCGCGCGGGTAGCGCAGGGTGCGCCCGTTCAGGCCCGCGTCGGGCTCGGTGTGGTAGAGCCAGTCGGTGCGGGGGTTACCAATGCAGTACAGGTAGCCTACGGGGATGTGGATCCAGTGGTAGTCGTCTTTTCGGCCCGCTTCGATCAGCAACACACGGTGGCGGCCGCTGGCGCTCAAGCGGTTGCACAGCAAAGCACCCGCCGTGCCGCCGCCGATGATGATGTAGTCAAACTGGGAGTCGCTCATGGATGGGTCGAAAACGGTTTTATGACCTGGGCCATTGTGCTGAGCGGGCAGTACCTGTCGATGGGGTAAATGCCTGTTGCTATTAAATGAATAGCTGCTTGCGCTTTTGTACATTGCGCCAGAGGCCAATTTGATAATAATTACATGCACGGGCTGCCAAAATGTGACAGCGCGGCCAGGGGCTGGCGTGGCGGCGTTGTTGCGCTGCGAACCAGCGAACGCGCTGGCCGATGCCGATGGGTGTCTGACAACTTCTTGCGCAGCGGTCCTGCTTGTGGCGCTCCGCTACCATGCTCGACTTGACCGGATTTGCCAAGCCCGGCGGCAGCCCCGCCCAGAAAATGACCACTGACAGCGCCGACAGAGTTCCCCGCATCGACCGCACCGACACGCCCGAAGGGCCGTGCGCGCGGCTGCACGGGCGTTGGGGCGCGGCCGAGCTGGGCACCCGTGCGCATTGGAAGCAGCTGCGTGCCGCGCTGCAACGCAACCCACCCGATGCCGCCCTGGGCTGGGATTTGCGCGATCTGCTGTGGCTGGACCACGTGGGTGCCCAGCTGCTGTGGAACCACTGGGGCCGTGCGTGGCCTGCGCGCCTGGGCCTGACCGACGTGCAGCGCACCTTGCTGGAGCGCGTGGCCGAGTTCACCATTGCCAACCCCCCCGCGCCGGCGCCCGCACGCCTGTTTGACCAGGTGGACCACCTGGGCGTGCTGGTCTTGCACGGGCTCGACCATGCCCGCCACATGGTGCAAATGGTGGGCCAGCTGGTGCTGGACCTGGTGCGCCTGGCGGGCAACCCGCGCCGCGGCCCTTGGCGCGATGTGTCGGGTCACCTGTACCGCATGGGGGCCACGGCGCTTCCCATTACCGCACTTGTCGGTTTCCTGATCGGTGTGGTGCTGGCCTACCTGATGAGCCTGCAACTGCGCCAGTTCGGTGCCGAGTCGTTCATCGTCAACATTCTGGGCATCTCGCTCATCCGCGAGCTGGGGCCCATGCTGGCCGCCATTTTGGTGGCCGGGCGCTCGGGCTCGTCCATCACCGCGCAAATCGGCGTGATGCGCGTGACCGAAGAACTGGACGCCATGCGCGTCATGGGCATTGCGCACGGCTTTCGGCTGGTCATGCCACGCACCCTGGCGCTGGCGCTGGCCATGCCGCTCATCAGCGTGTGGACCACGCTGGCTGCGCTGGCTGGCGGCATGCTGGCCGCGGACATCACGCTGGGCATCTCGCCCTCGTACTTCGTGCAGGCGCTTCCCACGGCCGTGAAGGTGGGCAACCTCACGCTGGCCATGGCCAAGTCGGTGGTGTTCGGCGGGTTCATCGCGCTCATCGGCTGCCACTGGGGTTTGCGCGTCAAGCCCAATACACAGAGCCTGGGTGAAGGCACCACGGCGTCCGTGGTCACGTCCATCACGATGGTCATCATCGTGGATGCGCTGTTTGCCGTGGCCTTCCGCAACGTGGGGATCTGAGCATGGCCGCCGTGACACCCGCCCCCAACGCGCAAGATATGCCCACTGACCAGGCCGCGCTGCCGCAGACCGGCGACGTGCCGGCGAATGAGCCGCCCATTGTGGAAGTCAAGGGCCTGTGGAGCGTGTTTGGCAAGGGCACCGAGGCCTTTGCTGTGCACCAGGACCTGGAGTTTGTCGTGCAGCGCGGCGAAATGCTCTCGCTCGTCGGGGGCTCGGGCACCGGCAAAACCGTGCTGCTGCGGCAGATTTTGGGCCTGGCCCAGCCCGCACGCGGCAGCGTCACCGTGCTGGGTCGCCCCGCGTCTGAGATGGGCCGCGAAGGCGCCGCCAGCCGCGTGGGCATGCTGTTCCAGCATGGCGCGCTCTTTTCTGCCTTCAACGTGCTCGACAACGTCGCCTTTGCCTTGCGCGAGCAGGGCACCCTGCCCGACGAGCTGGTACGCGCAGCCGCCCTCGTCAAGCTGCAGATGGTGGGCCTCAAGCCCGAGCACGCGACCCGCATGCCGGCCGATCTGTCGGGCGGCATGGTCAAGCGCGTAGCCCTCGCCCGCGCCCTCATCATGGACCCACCCCTGCTGCTGCTGGACGAGCCCACGGCCGGGCTGGACCCCAGCAGCTCCGATGATTTCTGCGCCCTGGTGCGTGAATTGCGCGCGGCCCTGGGGCTCACGGTGGTCATGGTCACGCACGATCTCGACACCCTTTTTGCACTGAGCACCCGCGTGGCCGTGCTGGCCGACAAAAAAGTCATCGTCACCGGCCCACCGCACGAGGTGGCCCACTTCAAGCACCCGTTCATCGAACATTTCTTCATGGGCGAACGCGGCCAACGCGCCATGGCTCCGCTGCAATCACCGCAGCCCGCGCAGGCAGCGCCAGCCACCGCGGCCACACCCTTGCCCTCCAAGGACATCTGATGGAAAACAAATCACACGCCCTCGCTGCCGGCACCTTTGTCATCATTGTGACGGCCCTGCTGGCCGGGCTTGCCATCTGGCTCACCCGTGACAGCGCCAACTACGAGCAGTACGAAATGTCCACCCGCGACGGTGTCAGCGGCCTGCAGCCCCAGGCCACCGTGCGCTACAAGGGCGTGGCCGTGGGCAAGGTCACCCGCATCGGGTTTGATCCGCAGGTCAACGGCAACGTGCTCATCCGCATCGCCGTGAATGAAAGCGCCCCCATCAACCCCACGACCTTTGCCACGCTGGGCTACCAGGGCGTCACAGGCCTGGCCCATGTGCTGCTGGACGACTCGCCCGAGCCCCTGCCCCAGCTGCCCCCCGGCCCCAGCGGCCTGCCGCGCCTCACGCTCAAGCCCTCGCCCTTTGGCCGTATCGCCGAGCAGGCACCCAACATACTGGCCCAGGTCGAAGAAGCTACGCGCCGCATCAACCAGCTGCTGGGTGACGACAACCAGCAGCGCATCACCCAGGCCCTGGGCAATATCGGTGAGGCCGCAGGCAGCGTCAGCGCGCTCACCCAGCGGCTGGACACCACGCTCCAGACGCGGCTCGATCCGGCGCTGGCCGCGCTGCCCCCCCTGGCCGCTGATGCCCGCCAGACCATGAAATCCCTGCAACAGGCGGGCAACAGCGTTACCACGCTGGCCAACGACATTGGCACCACCACCCGGCGCCTGACAGCAGAAGGCGGTGCCATCGACCAGCTCACCCATGGCAGCCAGGTCATGGCCGCAGCGGCCGACAACTTCAGCCGTTCGACCCTGCCCAGCATCAACCGCGCAGCCGATGAGACCGCCCGCGCGGTGCGGCAGGTGGGCCTGGCTGCCGCCAGCGTCAGCGACAACCCCCAGCTCTTCATCTACGGCAGCGGCCGCCTGCCCCCCGGGCCGGGCGAGCCCGGTTTTGCCCCCCCTTTGGCCCATCCCTGACCCATGAAGGCCCGCGCCATGCACACCACCCCCGCCTGTCATGCCATGAATGCTATTAAAAATATAGCTGTTCGCGCTTTCCCTGCAAGCGCTGCGGCCACTTTTTGTTTGATACTGCTTGCAGGTTGCAGTGCCTTGCCAGCGCCCCCCCACCGGCCTGTTTCCTACGACTTTGGTCCCGGCCCCACGAGCTACGCTCCTGGCGACCGTCGTGCACCGCTGCCTCCTGTGGCCCTGGCCGATGTCGAAGCCACCGGCTTGGCCGAGAGCAGCACCGCCGTGCAGTACCGCCTGACCTACGCCGACGCCCAGCAGCTGCGCCCCTACACGCTGGCCCGCTGGACACAACCCCCCGTGCAACTGGTGCAGCAAGCCCTGCGCGCCCAACTGGGTCTGCGCCGCCCCGTGCTGCAAGATGCGGACGCTGCCGCACAGGCCCGCGACACGGCCCGCGGCGGCAAGCTGCCCGCCGTGTTGCGCATCGAGTTGGAAGAGTTCACCCACATCTTCACGGCCCCCGCCGAAAGCACGGGCCTGCTGCGCCTGCGCGCGACGCTGGTAGACCCCACGCCCGCTGGCGAAACCCTGCTGGGCCAGCGGGTGTTCATCGTGCAAAAGCCCGCCCCTACACCCGATGCCGCAGGCGGCACCCGCGCCTTGGCTGCCGCCGCGCGGCAGGTGGCGATGGAGGTGGATGAATGGGTGGGCGAAACGGTGCGATAGCGCCTGCTCAAGCCTGCTGAAGACGGCGGGCCCGCCCCGCCTGCCCGCTTTGCAGTGCCCCGCGCCCGGGTGTGCGCGCGGAAGCTCTCATGCCGCATGCTGAGGGCCAGCTTCATCTGCTTGTGGCCCCACGCAATTCGCGCCCCAGCGGTGGCGCAGCGGGGTCACACATCCACCGAGCCGCGTGTCGGCGAAATACAAATTCACCCCGTAAGAATCCTTTTGTTGCAAGTTGTCGGCAGCCTTCGGACGAAGGATGGCCGAAAGACCTCAAACGAAGGGAGTGAAGATGGGCTGGAAACGATGGGCTGCCGTGGCGGCCATAGGGGTGGTGGGCGCAGCACAGGCGCAGGGCAATACGTGGCCACGCCATTTGCCAGCGGCGAACGCTTGGTTCCTGTGCAGCTCTGCCCAGGGTGAGGCCATGGTGGCCTGGGTGGACCGCAACCATGCGGTGGTGGCGGTAAGCAACGTCCGCGAGAACTGGCCACTGCCTGAATACGCTGTGCCCCTGTTGCAGGACCCCCAGGCCGACCGCCGTCTGGTTCAGCCAGCGGCGAAAGGCCACCGGGTGGTGAGCTCCGCGCCGCACGAATCATCGGTGTGGCGTTTGCAGGCCGGTGGCACCGCCTTGAGTTGCGGCTTTGGCCGTGACGAGTGACCGCCAGGGGTTGTCATGAACACCACAGTCTCTTCATGGGTTCGAACGGCGGTCGCGCTCGCCACGCTCTGCTGTGGGGCCGCCGCTGCCAACACACCGCCTGTTTCCGAGAGTGCCACCTCGGCCATGGCTGCACCACAGGATGTGCACCCGCCTGCGCAAGAGCTGGATGTGAAAACCTCCTGCGCAGTGGTGGGCTCGGCTTACACCTGTGTGCCCTGAGAGCGCTGGGGGGCTGGCAGGGCAGGCCCCCCGATGGCACACGCGTTCAAACACTACTCCAAAACGGTACGTGCGTGCGAGGCGCCACGGGCATGGCGGTCTTGATCGACACCGCCTCATGCCGGCTTGTCGGCATTGCCCAACAGACGGGCCTCCCGGGTGCGCTGTGCACCGCTGCCGCTTTGTCCCGCTGCCCTAGTGCAAAAAGCGCGCCGCTTGCCGGTAGGCCGAAGGAGGAAGCCCTCCTGTCGACCGTCGGAACTCGCGGTGCAGATGCGCTCCGTCGGTAAAGCCGCATTTGTCGGCAATGTCCGCCAGACTCAGCTGTGACCACACGATGTACCGCGATGCCGATGACAGGGCGCAGGCGCGCTTGAGTGCCATGGCCGACACGCCCTCGGCAGCAAACCGCCGTTCGCCCGTGCGCGGGTGCATGTTGAGGGCGATATACAGCTCCAGCACCTTCGCTTGCGGGAAGGCGTGAAAAAACTCGCACGCGTCCCTGACCAGAAGGGGCGCGTCCAGGATCCGCATCACCTCGGGCTGACTTCGACAACGCCGGGGCTGGGGCGTGCAAGCTGCGGCGCGGTTGCGGGCCAGTGATTCCTGAAAAAACACTTCGTAGCCGCCCAGCAGGTGCCAGTGGACTCTGGAGACGGCCTTGATGGGGGCAATGCCCTGGGCGCTGCACACGCTCGGGTCAATCACATCGGTGTACCGGGAATAGGCGTCCTACAGGTACGAAATGCCGGCGAAGGACCGCGTCTGCGCAAAGAAAAGCCCGGACGGGCTCAGGTCCAGGCACCCGAGTTCGCGCCACGAATCCTCTACGGCGCGTGGCGTGTGCAATGCGCCCTCCCAACTCTGCATGAGCTGGTGTTTTTCCTGCAAAGCGATGGTGGAGTTGAGCACGTTGGCGATTTCGTCGCGCCACAACCGGGCCGACGAGGGGCGCCGAAGGGCTCGCAGTGCTCTCATGGGCAGGCTGTATGACATGGCAGCACTCACACAGCAGGTGCGCGAGCGCCAGACGGCACGGTCGCTGAATGGACGGTACAAGCGCCGCCCCTTGCTCCACGGCCGCGCGCTGTGCCTGGGTGGCCCCGCCAGGGTGCCTCGGCCTGCCGCTTGCGCGCTGCCGGAGCGCACGCTTTCAAGCCGTCGGTGTCCCCACGGCATCTGCGCGCCTGCGCACGGTGGTGATAGTGTGCAGCGTGCATTGCAACGCCCCTCCCTTTTTTACAAAGGATGATAGCGGCGCATGGGGTGGTGGCCCGATGGGGTGTAGCCCTGACAAACGTGTCGCAAATCTACAAACCGGGGCCTCGCGGCCGGGGGGTGCAATCTTGTGGCGCTGTGCGGGGGGCGGCGCCTGTGACCACGCCCGCGGGAGCGTTTTCAGGCCGCGATGAACCCCATGTCCGTGGGGTAGTCGGCCCCGCCAAAGTGGCTCAGGTTGGGCAAAACACCTGCCAGCTCGGTGTTGCTCACACCAAACCACTTGGCCAGCGTGCCGGCGTACTGGTCTACCGAGGTGCTGGGCAGCAGGCGGCCCTGGCCCACATGCCACTGGTCTGCAGCGTCGGTGGTGCTGTTGGTGTTGCTCACGGGCGGCGCCTTGCCGTAAAACGCCTTGCCCTTGACGGCGCCGCCCACCATGAAGTGGTGGCTGCCCCAGCCGTGGTCCGAGCCGTCGCCGTTGGAATTCAACGTGCGGCCAAAGTCGGACGCCGTGAAGGCGGTGACCTTGTCGGCCACGCCCAGCTCGACCGTGGCATCGTAGAAGGCAGCCATTGCCTCGCTCACACGTCGCATGAGGATGGGCTGCTGCGCGATGAGGTTGTCGTGCAAGTCGAACCCGCCCAGCGACACCATGAACACCTGTCGCTTGGCGCCAAGGTTGCTTCGCGCGCCAATGAGGCGCGCCACCATCTTGAGCTGGTCGGCCAGCGGGTTGTTGCCGGGGAAGGCCGTGGCCAACGTGACCCCCGCGAGGCCACTGGTGATTTGGGATTCCGCAGTGACGGCGCGGGTGGTGATGCGGTTGTATTCGTTCTCCAGGACCTGGGCGCTGGGTTGCTGGATGAGCGAGGTAAGCGCGCTGCGCACGGCGGTCGAACCGTAGACACTGCTCTTGACGCCGTTGATGGCAATGGCCCCGCCCGAGCTCACCTGGTAGGACAGTGCCGAGTCACCCGAGAGAAACACTGCGTTGCCGGTGACGGATATGCAGGTGAACAACGAGTTGCCGTTGGACGACAGCGCCAGGTCACCCAGGTTGCCGCCCCAACCCACGGTGGAGCCTTCAGGCGAAGAGGATTGCCAGATGGATTGCTGGTCGTTGTGCGAGAACAGCTTGGGCGGGACAGGGTAGAGAGCGCGGTTGCTGCCGCTGTACTGCGCGCGGGTGAGCGGCACGATGAGGGGGCCCACATTGAGCTGCACGGCGGCCTTGCCTGTATTGAACAGGTTGGCCATACCCGCCATGGCGGGGTGCAGTGCATATTGGCGCCCGCCAGCCAGTGGCGCGGTGGGGTTGAGCAAAGTCTCTGCCAGGGCGGCCTTCGGGATGGCGATGCCCCCACCTGCCTGGCCCGCACCGCCGCGGATGGCTGCGTACCTGTTGTAGCTGTCGTCGTCGTAGGTGACCACGGTGTTGGCGTAATCGTTGCCGCCGTACAGGAAGACGCACACCAGCGCCTTGTAGTCGGTGGCGTTGAAGGCCGCGGCCTCACCGATGGCAGCCAGGTTGAGCGCAAATGGCAAAGCCGTGCCCGCCAGTCCCAATTGGGTGGACCGGCGCAAAAAGGCGCGGCGCGTGTGGAGTTCGGGTTGGATCAGGTGCATGGGCCTTCTCTCATCTTGTGTCGTTATTTTTGAACGAGGTATTCGGCCGAGGCCATGACCAGCAGGATTGCCGCCGCGATGCGGTTGAGCTTCACGGCCTCGGTGCTGGCGGCGGTCACTGGCGTGGCCTTGAGCGCATCGGCAATGAGCTTGACCGTGGCGGCCGATAGCTGCCCGGCGCACATCAGCAAGTTGATGCGGGCCACCAGCGCGTCGGCATCGGTGGCGATCGCCATTTCGTTGCTGTAGCTGGCCTTGATCTCATAGCCGTTCTTGCTGGTATCGCTGCCTGAGTTCTGCGCAATGTCGGGAAAGTTCACGTAGATCCCGTTGCGGATCACGTTCTGCATGTAGTTGAGGTAGCCGCCCACGCTGCTCTCATTGACGAGCTGGAACTCTGGGGCCACCTGTTTGGCAGTTGCCAGCGCCGTGGAGGGCGGCACGTAGCCGGGGCGGAAAAAGTTGAACACCGAAGGCGAGCGCAGCGGGCTTTGCGAGAGCCGGGAGGCCGGGCTGCTGGTGTCGCCGATCTTCCAGTACCCGTATTGCGAGGTTGCGCCGAAAGTGCGGGCCCATTGCACCAGCCGCAGCATGGGTTCGCGCAGCTTGCCAAAGCTGGGTCTGCTCAGGCCTGCGGGCTCGCGTGCTTCGTCATCCATCAAGATGGCCATGACCACGGCCTTCATGTCGCCACGCACGCCAGCGCCGTTGTTGTTGAACGCCGCCGCCACGCGGCCTACATAGGCCGCTGATGGGTTGCTGGTCACCAGCCGCTGGATCAGTTGCTTGCCGATGAAGGGGCCGACGTTGGGGTGGTTGAAGATGGTGTCCAGCGCGGTCTTCAGGGCGACCGCGCCTGGGGTGTTGGCTGCAATGGTGGTGCCCAGGAACGTGGCCGCGAGGGTGGAGTGCAGCGAATCCTTCAGCGCCATGGGCAGTCGCGTGAAATGCGTGCTGGGGACCACACGCGTGCCGCCGGGCACGGTGGCCGGCGCGTTTTGCGACTGGTCGTAGTCGTAGCCGGTAAAAACGCGGGCCAGGTTGGTTACATCGGCCTGGGTGTAGCTGTCGAGGGGCTTGCCCATGCCGTCGGTCTTGGGTGTGCCGTCCTGGTTGAGTTCGACCAGCCCAATCGACATGAGCTGCAGGATTTCACGGGCGTAGTTCTCGTCGGGCTGGCGGCCTGTGGCGGGGTTTTCCTTCTGGTTGCCTCGCGTATTCAGGTAGTACCCCATGGCGGGGTTGAGCGTCACGTCCTGCAGCACCTGGCGGTAGTTGCCAAACGCATTGGCCACCAACTGGTCCCAGTAGTGGGCAATGGCGTGGCTGCGCCAGCTCAGGTCCAGTCCGCTGAGAGACACCACGCAGATTTCGGACAGCGCCAGGGCCACGCGCTTGCGAAGCCCGTCCGCCGAAGTCATGAGCTGGCTCCAGATCATGTTGTCGCCCGGGTAGGTCTGATCGTAGAAGTTGGTGGAGTCAGAGACCGTGGCGTAGCCCCGCTGGGTCAGCCAGTCCCAGCCCTTCGTGCCCAGCGGTATGTTGAACTGTCCGTGGATCCAGGATTCGTAGCCCACATTGCGCACCGTGGCGATTTCGCCGGGCGAAGCGCTGAACTGCGCCTGCAACAAGAAGCGCGCAGCCTCTTGGTCCGTGGAGGCGGTTTTGTAGGTGTATGGGCTCGGAGCAGGCGCCGGACTTGGAGAAGGAGAAGGAGAAGGAGA
>DFQQ01000007.1:11879-34526 GCA_002377855.1 Acidovorax delafieldii
AAGGAGAAGGAGAAGGAGAAGGACGTGGCGCCGGAGCAGGCGTGGGGACTGGGTTGGCCGTAGGGGTGGGCGCCGAGGGTACGGGGGCAGGCGCAGGCGCAGGCAATGGGTTGATGGGTGACGCCGCCCCTTCCTCTCCGCCGCCGCATGCCGCCAGCGCGGCGCTGGCCATCAGGGCCGCCAGGGGCGTGTGCGATGAAGCGCCGGACTGCGCATCCAAGCCAGTAGCCGCAGGCGCGGCAATGTAGCCCTCTTCCTCCTTTGCCGCTGCTGCATGCAAAGGCTCCTCGTAGGTTGTTGTCATATTGTGAGCAATCGTGGAAATGCGCTGAAAAGTGTAAGAAGCGCCGCTGTTTTATCGGTCGTGAATTTGTGAGCAATCGATACCGCTGTTACAAGCGCACGCGTCTGTCGCTGCGGTGGGCGGGCTTGTGGGGTGTGTTACTTGCTCGAACTCATCAGGCGCTGGCCACGGTCTGCAAAAAGTGTTCCATCTGCGGCCCGCACTGTGTGAAAAAGGCGTGACCACCTACAGGCGGCGGCCCGCGTCTGGCATTGCCGTAGGCCTGTGCTGACGGGTCATGGATCGCACGGACTACGCCGCAAATCCTGGTTCTTTTCTACAGTGATTCCATCGCAGCAGCAGGTACCTCACGCATTTCGGGTGGGGGGCTGAGGCGAATTGGACAGAGGATGCGAACCATGAACGAAGACACCATCAAGGGCAACTGGAAGCAATTCAAGGGCAACATGATCGAGCAGTGGGGCAAGCTCACTGACGACGACTTTGACGTGATCGACGGACGCCGCGAACAACTGCTCGGAAAGTTGCAGGAGCGCCAGGGCCTGGCGCGTGATGCAGCAGAAAAGCAGCTCAAGGAGTGGCATGCACGCTATCCCGATTTCCGCTTCAACGATTGATCTGTACCCGCTTCGGTGCATCTGTCGCCGCCCCACGTAATTACTTGAATCACTTGAATATTGAGGAGAAGACTATGAAATTCACACGCAATCTGATCGCCCTGTCGGCTGCCGCACTGATGGCCACCTCCGCATTTGCCATGGGCGCGCCCGAATACAAAGCGGCAAAAGACCAGATCTCGGCCGACTACAAGGCCAACAAGCAGAAGTGCGATGCCATGGAAGGTAACGCCAAGGATGTGTGCCAGAAGGAAGCCAAGGGCGCTGAGAAAGTTGCCAAGGCCGAACTGGATGCACAGTACAAACCCAGCGACAAGGCCTCTTACAAAGCCCGCGAAGCCAAGGCCGATGCTGACTACGAAGTGGCCAAGGAAAAGTGCGATGACCTGAGCGGCAACGCCAAGGATGTGTGCGTGAAGGATGCCAAGGCTGCCCACGTAAGCGCCAAGGAAAACGCCAAGATGGCCCGTGCCGCCGCCAAGCCCGCTGACACCTCCGCTGCAAAGCAGGCCGATGTGGCCGAAGCACGCAAGGACGCATCGGCGGAGAAGAACGAAGCCAATTACAAAGCCGCCAAGGAGCGCTGCGACGCCATGAGCGGTGACGCCAAGTCCAAGTGTGTGGACGACGCCAAGCGCATGCACGGCCAGAACTAAGGCTGGGTGATTGATCAGCCCCCGTCCGGTTTTTACTGGCGGGGGCTTTTTGCTGCTAAGCGCCTTGCATCGAATTTGTTACTGGATGCAAGGCGGCGGTACGAGCCCCTGATGTGGGTCAAAACCCCAGGCCTTGTTCTGCCTAAGCTGCCGTTTTTGTCATGCAACGAGGAACAAAAATGGCTGCACTGGAATGGTCTGACGCGCTCGCGCTGGATTTGCCCCTGATGGACGACACCCACCGCGAATTCGTAGACCTGCTGGCGCAAGTGGAGCAAGCCGACGATGCCACCGTGGTGCAGCGGTGGCAGGCACTGGTAGATCACACCGAAGGCCACTTTGGCCAGGAGGACGAGTGGATGCTGGCCACCCGGTTTGCCTCCGGCAATTGCCACACCACCCAGCACAAAATAGTTCTTCAGGTCATGCGCGAAGGGATTGCGCGTGCAGAGCAGGGCGATCTTCAGCCCATCCGCATCATGACGGGCGAGTTGGCTCAGTGGTTCCCCCATCACGCGCAGATGATGGACGCCTCCCTGGCCCTGCATCTGCGCCGTGTGGGGTTTGACCCAGCCACTGGCGTGGTGCATGCCCCGGATGCCTTGCCCGGCGAGCTGATCCAGGGCTGCGGCAGCGCCAACAGCTGCACTGACCACGCCACGCCCGAGCCAGCCGAAGTTGCTTGAACAGGCGGCATCCCTAAGTTTGCTATCAATACGCTAGCTATTTGCGCCGCAACGGCGGGCGCTAAGGGCCATCCGCACGAATAGTGCGGTAAGTGGGGCACCGCAGACCGCCCGACTCCGCAGAGGCACACGGCGCGGTGATTCGTACAGGGTCCCTCGGGTGTGAAATCACCTGGATTCAGTGGCTTAGCGCCCAACGAACATCCCTGCGGTCACAGGTCAGCAATGGCGCTGGTCAAGAAACGCGCCCCGCTGCGCCTGACGGGCGGCCAGCGGGTCGTCTCTGAACGCTAGCGGGGCAGCAGCATCCCGGCCATCCACCAAGACAGCTCGCGCAGCGCGCGGCGCAGGGGCGGCGTTGTGGGTTGGCGGTAGGCGCTGCGCAGCACGGCCTGCTTGGCGGTGTGCAAGGCCTGCCGGTCCCGCGTGCGCAGGGCCTCTTGCAGACTGCGGCGATAGCGCCCGACCTGCCGGGCCTCAGCGGCAGACAAGGCTGGCAAAGCGCGCGATGCCCCTGAATGCCCCTGCCCCCAGCGATGAGAGGCCACGGGCCCCACCATCCCAGAAGGCATTGCGCCGAGGCAACCTGGGGGCACGCCGGGCGGGCGCGGCACCGGTCCGGGTGCGCAGAACAAGCCGCTCATGGCGCATCCTTGTGCGCTGCGGGCGGGGCGGGGCTGTCGGCACGCTGCGTTGCCAAGCCGTACCAGTTCACCTTGCGGGTCAGCACCATCACGGCGGTCAGCACCAGGAAGAGCGCTACCGAGCCAACGGCCAGCGCGGTTTGTTCCAGCTGCAGCAGCACGTACAGCAAGCCATACAGCAGGGCAACGCCCGCAGCCAGGGGCAATCCCCGCGCCAGCCCCCCCAGCATGTGGCTGGCGTAATAGCCCAGCAGCACCACGCAGGCCGTGGCCGCAGCGAGGTACGACCAGCCAAAAGCCAGGTGCTCTGACAGGCTCACCAGCAGCAGGAAGAAGCTGCACAGCGCGGCCCCTACCAGCAGGTACTGCACGGGGTGCACCCGCAGTCGTTTCATCAACTCGAACAGTCCCACCGCGACAAAAGTCAGTGCAATGAACAGCAGGCCGTACTTGGTGGCGCGGTCTGCCAAGGTGTAGGGGTTGACCGGGTCAACGAAGGCGATGCTGAAACTGTCGGCGCAGTCACGCGGTGTGGTGCCGGCGGGCGTGTAATCGCTGAGGCTCGCGTCGTGGCTGCCTGCACAAATGCGGCGACCGCCCAGCACGTCCTGTTGGGCGGTAGTGGCCAGTGATGACAGACGCCACTGCGCAGTGAACCCCTCCGGCCCCCAGGTGCGCTCTGACGGAAGAAAGCGGCCGGTGAACGACGGGTGGGGCCAGGTGCCGGTCATCTTCACCTCGGTGTTGCCACCCAGGGGCACGATGGCCAGGCGCTCGGTGCCCACCAGTTCCAGGTCCAGTGCCAGGGTCATGGGCTGCGCCTGGCCGCGCACGGCCTCGGGCAGCACCGCGTGCAAGCCCCGACTGTACGTGGGGTGGAAGGTGCCGGGCTTGAGCGCCAGCGCTTGATCGCCCAGCGATACCTGGGCCGTGCGGATGCCGCGCGCATCGCCCACCGCCAGCATCACGATGGGAGCGCCGCACTGCAGGCGCGAACCCTTGACGGTGCTGTGCGCCTGCAAGCCCGACAGCGCAGCCCACTGGGCGGTGACGTGCGCCTTCAGGCTGAAGGTGTTGACCTTGTGCAAGCCGCGTGCGCGCTCTTCCATGCCGACGCTGGAGCGCACTTGCAGTTGGTCGGGCATGGCGGTGAGCAGGAACTCGCGCCGCTGCTCGGTGGTGCGGCGCTCCTCGCCCTTGCCCGACTCCACATCCCAGGTTTCCACGCAGGCGCTGTGGATCATGGGGCCCATCAGCGTTTGCGGGCCTGCCAGGCTTTCTGCCACGCTCTGGGCGGTGAGCGTGCGGTAACGCTGGCGGTCGCGCACCACGTCTTCAATCTGTGCCAGGCCTACCAGCAACAGCACAAAAACGGCGGCCAGCGCGGCCAGTTTGGTGATCAGCGGGTGTTTCAAAAGACTCCTCCTTGGGTAAATGTGGAGCGAGTGTTGAACCCGGCGGTGATGCGGCGATGAGGTTTGTGAAGTGTGGGTGAAGTGACGGCGGCTGTTGTTTTGAAGGCGGCATCGAGCCTGCGCGAGCCGTGACGCAAAACCGTCACATGCCAGCGATAGCCTTCAGATGTAACCAACCCCTACCAAAAGGCACCCATGTTTTCGAAACTCTTCGGTTGGACGAACCTGATGGATGCGCTGCTGGACGACCTGTTTGACGAGCGGCGCTGGGGATTGGACCTGCCCGGCCAGGACTGCCTTTGCTCTGACGAGTGGCTTGCCCTGGCCGCGCAAGACTGAGGACATCAACCACGCAGCTCGAGCACCACCCGCAGGCCGGGCCCGGTGTTGTGCACCAGCATGTGACCGCCGTGCAGCAGCATCACGCGCTGCACAATCGCCAGCCCCAGGCCGGAGCCACTGCGCTCGCCACCCGGCCGCGCGGTGGTGAAGAAGCGCTCGCCCAGGCGCGGCAGCGCGTAGTCGGGCACGCCGGGGCCTTCGTCCTGCACGGCCACCGTGGCACCCTCCAGTTCCACCCGCACCGTGCTGCCTGCCGGCGCAAAGTCAATGGCGTTGTCCAGCAGGTTGCCAATGGCCAGGGTGATGAGTTCGGCCTCCCACGCGCCGCTGTGGCCCGATCCGGTGAGCGTGATGGCAATGCCGCGCTGCGCTGCCCGGCCCTGCGTGTGGGCGATGGCGGCGGCGGCGCAGTCGTGCAGCGCCACGGGGGCGCTGCCCTCGGCGTGCTGGCGCTGCTCCAGCTTGCTCAGCTCCAGCAGCCGGTCAATCAGCCGCTGTAGGCGTTCACTTTGCTGAACCACCTGCGTGGCAAATTCCGCGCGGTCTGCGGCGGGCAGCTCGTCTTGCAGCAGCTCGCCCGCGCCGCGGATGGCGGCCACGGGGCTTTTGAGTTCGTGCGTGAGGGCGCGCACGTAGCCTTCGATGTAGTCGCGCCCTTCCAGCCGCGCCCGCATGCGGTCCATGGCGCGGGCCAGGTCGCCCAGCTCGCCCGGCACCTGTGGCACGGCCAGAGGCTGGGCGGGCAGGGCGCGGTGTTCGCTGTCGGCCGGGCCTTGCACGCTCAGGGCGTAGTCGCGCAGGCGGCGCACGTTCCACACCATCCACAGCGTCACGCCCACGCCCACGGCGGCTGACAAGGCCAGCAGCAGCAGCCCGCCCATGAACACCTTGCGCTCGGCCCGGTCGATGAAGCGCTGCACGGTGCGCGTGGGCTTGGCCACCGTCAGCACCCCGGCAATGCGCTCGTCCACGTAGATGGGCGCAGCCACATGCATCACGCCGCTGGTGTCGTCGCCCGCCACCTCGCGGGTGGAGCGGGCACCGTACTCGCCGCGCAGTGTGCGGGCCACGTCGCGCCACTGCGAATAGTCGGCCCCCACGGCCTGGTTGTCAGAGTCGAACAGCACGCGGCCCTGGTGGTCGGTGACGTAGATGCGGTAGTCGAGCGACTGCTTGGCAAAGCCCCAGATGCCCGCATCAATCGGCCGCGTGGCGTAGTGCCGCACGCGCTGGGCAAAACGGCTTTGGCTCGCGTCGCGCGCCAGCTGGCCACTGGCCAGGTCATCGCTGGCCAGCTCGGCCAGGAGGTTAGCGGTGTCCACCATCATGTCTTCCATCACCTCCCGCACGCTGGGCTTGATCTCGGCCATGAACACGCGCAGCACGAAGAACGCGGCAATGCCGTTGATGAGGAAGAAGGCGAACAGCAGGCGGATGCCCAGGCGCATGGGTTACGCAGCCTTTCTATCAAAATGATAGCTGCCTGCGCTTTTTGAATAAGCGTTGGAGGCAATTTTTATCCACATTTCCGCAGCCTGTGGGCATGCCTCTCCCACCCGTTCGGGCTGAGCCTGTCGAAGCCGGGGCGTTGCCTGTGCGTCACCCTGACATGGGGCAGGGGCTTCACACATCAAGGCAATACCCCATGCCCCGGTGTGTGCTGATGTATTCACGCGCAGGGTCCACCTCGCGCAGCTTGGCGCGCAGCGTCTTGATGTGGGTGTCCACCGTGCGGTCGGTGCTTTCGCTGTCGTCGCCCCAGGCGGCGGCCAGCAGGGCGTCGCGCGAGTGGATGCGGCCCGCGCTGCGCAGCAGGTGCGACAGCAGCCGGTATTCGCGGCGTGTGAGCGGCAGGGCCTGGCCGTGCAGTGTGATGCGCTGGCCGGTTGCGTCGTCCACAAAAGGCGTGGCTGCCACGGCGGCGGGCGCCGGCATGGCGGCGCGGCGCAGCAGGGCCTTGATGCGGGCGGCCAGCTCGCGCGGGCTGAAGGGCTTGGCCAGGTAGTCGTCGGCGCCCAGTTCCAGGCCCAGCACGCGGTCCAGCTCCTCGCCCCGGGCGCTGAGCATCAGCACCGGCGTGGCCTGGCGTTGGCGCAGCGCAGCGGCGGCTTGCCCGTGGCGCACGTCGCGCAGCAGGTCCAGCCCGCAGCCATCGGGCAGGCCCACGTCCAGCACCAGCAGGTCAAACGGCTGGCGCTGCATTTGCTGGCGTGCATCCTGCACCAGCAGGCAGTGCGTCACCTGCAGGCCATCGCGCTCCAGCGCATAGGCCACGGTGCGGGCGATGGCGGGGTCGTCTTCCAGCAGCAGCAGACGTGCGGACATGGGCGGTCAACGGGCCACAAGTACAGGGAACAGTTTGCCCAGCCCGTCGGCCATCACCTCCACGGCCAGGGCCGCCAGAATCAGGCCCATCAGCCGCGTCATCACGTTGATGCCCGTCTTGCCCAGCACGCGGGCAATCGGGTCGGCCAGCGAGAAGCACACGGCCGTGGCCAGTGCAATCACCACGCCGTAGCCCACCAGGGCAGCGTGCTGCCAGACGTTTTGCGCCCGGTCGGCATAAATCACCACCGTGGACATGCTCGCGGGCCCCGTGAGCAGAGGAATGGTGAGCGGCACCACGGCAATGCTGCTGCCGGCGGCGGCTTTCTCCGCGCCTTCTTCCAGCTCATGCGTGAGGGGCTTGGCCTCTGCCGGCTGGGCGTTGAGCATGTTCATCGCGCTGATCAGCAGCAGCATGCCGCCGCCCACCTGAAAGCTCTGCAGTGAAATGTTGAAAAACTCCAGAATCTGCAGCCCCAGCACGGCACAGGCGGCGATCACGCAGAACGAGGCAAATGCGGCCGTGCGGATCGTGGCGCGTCGCTGTGCCGCGGAAAAGCCCTGGGTGTAGTGGATGAAGAAAGGAACGATGGCCAGCGGGTTGACGATGGCCAGCAGGGTGATGAGGGGCTTGAGATCCATCAGAGGGCTCCGGAAACAGGAGTGGGTGAAAGTGGTGGGCAGCGGCGCAGGCGGGCGCCCACACGCTGGCCCCGCACGGCGGCGAGCCCCGCCGGGCCAATGCCGAGCCCTGCGCTGGTGTTTACAACGATCTTGTCCATGGAATGCCGTCTGCTGCAAGAATGGCGCATTGGAACAGTTTTCAGGAGCAACCACATGGGTCAATTCGTCGATTTGAAGTCTGCCGATGGTTTTGTGCTGCCCGCCTGGGTGGCAGAGCCCGATACAGCGCGCCGGGGTGCTGTCGTGGTGCTGCAAGAGATTTTCGGGGTGAACTCGCACATCCGCGCCGTGGCCGACCGCTTTGCTGCGCGCGGCTACCTGGCGGTGGCCCCGTCCACCTTCCACCGCGTCAAGCCCGGCGTGGAGCTGGGCTACACCGCCGACGATATGCAGGCCGGCATGGAACTCAAAGCCGCTGTGGAGGCCCTGCCTGCCCCCGGCGTGATGCCCGACATCCAGGCCGCCATTGACTACGCCGCCCAGCGCAGCGGCCGCAAGGTGGGCATCGTGGGCTTTTGCTGGGGTGGCCTGCTGACCTGGCGCGCCGCCTGCACGCTCACGGGCCTGTCGGCCGCCGTGCCTTATTACGGTGGCGGCATGACCACGCCGGAAGAAGCGGCCCGCAAGCCGCTGGTGCCCGTGCTGGCCCACTTTGGCGAGCGCGACCACTGGATCCCGCTGGACAGCGTGCAGGCCTTTGACCGCGCCCAGCCTGGCGTGGAAGTGCATGTGTACCAGGCCGACCACGGCTTCAACTGCGACCAGCGCGGCAGCTACGACGAGGCCGCCGCCCTCACGGCCCGCGACCGCACGCTGGCGTTCTTCGACAAGCACCTGGGCTGACCGCCCCTGGCAGGGCCCGCAGCATCCTCGCTGCGTGGCTGTGCGGGTGGGTGCAGGGTGGGGCATTGCATTCAACCGGGATAAGCCATGGCCAGCTGCATTCGAAAGTTCAAGCCTTTTGGAGCTCTAGCGCCCATAAAACAAGCGCTGATAGCTATCTCTTTTATAGCATCTATCGGCCTGACCCAAGCGGGCGCCTACACCGGCCCGCTGTTCGACGCCCACCTTCATTACAACGAAGAGGCCTGGAACGGCACCGCAGGCCCCCACCCGCCCGCCGACGTGCTGGCGCGCATGCAGGCCAGCGGGGTGCGGGCCATCGTCGCCAATTCGCGGCCCAATGCGGGCTCGCTGGCGTTGGCTGCCCTGCCGCAGATGCGCGAAGCGGGCATTGCCGTGGTGCCCTTTGTTCGTCTTTATCGCAACCGGGCCGACTACACGGGCTGGCCGCGTGACGAATCCATCTACGACATGGTGCTGGCCGAACTGGAGCGAGGCACGGCGTCCGGCCCGTACCGTGGCATTGGCGAATTCCACCTGTACGACAGCGCGGATGCCGACGGCCCCGTGGCCCGCAAACTGATGCAGCTGGCCGAGCAGCGTCGCCTGGTGGTGCTGGCCCATGTGGACGATGTGTCCATCGACAAACTCATGGCCCACACCGCCAGCGCGGGCCAGCAGGTGCGCCTGGTCTGGGCCCACACGGGCATTGGTGGGGCGCCATCGGATCGGGTGGACGCCCTGCTGGCCCGCTACCCAGGGCTCGTGGGCGAGCTGTCCTACCGGCCAGGGCTGGTGTGCGAGGGCGGGCAACTTTGCCCCGCATGGCGCGCGCTGCTGCTGAAATACCCCGATCGTTTCGTGATCGGTTCGGACACCTGGGTGAACCAGCGCTGGCAACACTACCAGGCGCTGATGCAGGACTACCGCACCTGGCTCGGAGGGCTGCCAGCCCATGTGGCGCAGCGCGTGGCATGGGGCAATGCGGCGGCGTTGTTCGGGGTGTCCGCCGCCACGCCCGATCACAAGAACTGAGAGCAAGGTCCGAACGCAAGGTTCGAGCGCGGCGGCTGCGGTTGAGCGACTGAGCGACTGAGCGCTCGCTCGCACCCCTGGCAGCCGCCCCTCAGGCTGCTGTGATCTGAGGCATGCGTGCCGGCCGGCGCAGGGCCCCGGCGCCACCGGCCACCTTGAAGGTGGAGGCCGCCTGTGCCAGGCGGTGGGCCTGCTCACGCAGGCTTTGGGCTGCGGCGGCAGATTCTTCCACCAGGGCCGCATTCTGCTGCGTGGCCTGATCGAGCTGGGCAATGGCGTTGTTCACCAGCGCAATGCCGTCCGATTGCTCGCGGGCGCTGGCCGCAATGTGGGCCACGACCTCGGTCACCCGCTCTACCGAACTCACGATGTTCTGCATGGCCGCGCCAGCGTCCTGCACGAGCTGGGTGCCGGCGCCCACCTTCTCCACGCTGGTCGAGATCAGGCCCTTGATCTCTTTGGCGGCCTCGGCGCTGCGCTGGGCCAGGCTGCGCACTTCACCCGCCACCACTGCAAAGCCCCGGCCCTGCTCGCCAGCGCGGGCGGCTTCCACGGCCGCATTGAGGGCCAGGATGTTCGTCTGGAAGGCAATGCCGTCGATGGTGCCGATGATGTCGGCGATGCGGCGCGAACTGGTGTGGATGTCTTCCATGGTTTCCACCACCTGGGCCACGATGCTGCCGCCTTGTGAGGCCACCTCGGCCGCCGAAGAGGCGAGGGCGCTGGCTGTGCGTGCAGCGTCGGCCGACTGCTGCACGGTCGCCGTGAACTGCTCCATCGACGAAGCCGTCTGCTGCAGGTTGGAGGCGGTGTGCTCGGTGCGCGAAGACAGGTCTTGCGTGCCTCCGGCAATCTGGTCGCTGGCGCTGGCGATCTGGTCGCCCGCGTCGCGGATCTGCCCGATCACCGAAGCCAGCGAGTGCTGCATGTCCCCCAGCGCGCGCAGCAACTGGCCGGTTTCGTCGCTGCGCGTGCTGACCACGGTGGTGGTCAGGTCGCCGTGGGCAATGGTGTCGGCCACGGCCACCGAATCGCTCAGCGGCAGAGTGATGCTGCGCGTGATGGTGATGGCCAGCACCATCCCTAGGCCGCAGGTGATGGCGCCCAGCGCGATCAGCCAGTAGCGGGCCTTGTCGTTCGCGGCCTTGATGGGCGCGGCCGATTCGTCCAGCGCCTTGCGCTGCATCTCCATCAGCGCTTCCACGCGGGCCATGTACTGCTTGGCGGCAGGCACGAAGCGCGATTCAAGCAGCGCGTCGGCCTGCTCGCTGTTCCCGTCTCGGCGCAGGCGGATCACTTCGTCGCGGGCATCGGTGTAGCTGCTGCGCAGCGTGCCGATGTCGCCGAACAGCGCGCGCTCCGCGTCGGTCTGCATCAGGGTCTCGACTTTTTTCAAAATCTCGGTGGTGGTGCTGGCCGAGAGCTTTTGCTCCTCGGCAAAGTAGGTCGACAGGGACGCATCGCTGCTTTTGGCAATGGCCGTGGTGCGACGCACGGCGGTGTGGATCAGGCGGTACCAGTCGCTGATGAGGCGTTCCTTGGCCAGCGGTTGCTCGATCACGGCCTGGGTGGAAGCAGAAGCGGTTTGCAGTTGCCATACCCCCAGCAGCGTGCCCAGCAGCGATAAAGCCAAGAGCAACCCAAAACCCAGGGAGAGGCGTTTTCCAATGGCGATTTGATTCATGAGTGACGTTGATTGAAGTGCGCGGCCGAGATTAATCAGCCCTCCAATGCACAGCTTGAGGAACATCAACGCCTGTTACGTTTGTTAACTAGTTCACAAGAGTTAACGTTTTACCTCTCGTTTGCAAGTGTGGATTCGCAGAGAAAAAACTTGTCTGAGGAGCAATCGGCGCCGTCCAGAAAGCGCTGTCTGCTATAAATTTTGTAGTGCAGGTTTGGTGTGTTCGATAGGGCCGGGGTCGGCAGCGTGCACGGCGTTGTGCAGGTCCAGCGCGTTGCCTGCGGCCGCGCCACTGGCCGTGTTGTCGAAGACGCACCACACCTGCTGGGCTTCGTGGGCGGCCGTTTGCAGGCGCGCCGCCAGCGCGTCAATCAGCCCTGCGTCGTAGGCAGAGTAGTAAATGCGCGGAGAGCCGTGCAGCCGGCAATAGACCAGCCCGGGCCAGCCGCCGGGTGCCCGCCCTGGCGCGTGCAGCACAGGGTCTGCCAGCACCCGGCCCGCGTGCCAGTGGGCCAACAGCGCGTCCGCTTCGGGCGTGAACCAGCTGGCGTGGCGGGGCTCCACGGCCAGCGAAACGGTGCCCTGCAGCCGCCGTACGTCCCCGAAAAACGCATCCGCCGTGGCATGGTCGAGCGCCAGGCTGGGTGGCAGCTGAACCAGCATGCAGCCCAGGCGGCTACCCAGGCCTTCCACCTGGGCGACGAACGCCTGCAGCAGCGCTGAGGCGCCTTGCAGCCGTGCGTCGTGGGTGATGCTGCGGGGCAGCTTGACGCAAAAGCGAAATGCGGGCGGCGTGGCGGCAGCCCAGCGCTCGTACGTGCTGCGCTGGTGGGGGCGGTAGAACGAGGAGTTGATCTCCACCGCCCCCAGGTGCCGGGCGTACCGCGCGAGGTGTGGCTCCGCAGGTTCGGTGGTGGCAAAGCGGTGCTGGCTGGTGCGTGGCAGGCTCCAGCCCGCGGTGCCGATGTGGATTGCGGCGGGTGGCTGCGATGGGCGGGGGTCTGGGGTAGCGGCATTCATCCGTGCACTCCTGATGGTCATGCACAGGGATGGTGCCCCGTAGGCCGCGGGGCCGGAGTAGGAATTACCGCCGGGTGCGCGAGAGGTATTGCTTGCGCCAGAACAGCGCCACCAGTGCGACGGCAATGGCCACCATTGACGCCACCGCCCACCAAAAGCCATCGGCCTTGTGGATGAGCGGGATGAACTCGAAGTTCATGCCGAAAATGCCCGCAATCAGGTTCAGCGGCAGGAACACGGCGGTGAGTGCCGTGAGGGTGCGCATGATGTCGTTGGTGCGGTTGCCCTGCACCGAAAAGTGCATTTGCACGGCGGTCTCGGTGCTCTGCTCGAGCCTTCGCACGTGGTGCACCACGCGCTCAATGTGCTCCAGCACATCGCGGCTGCGCACCTTGAGCAAGTCCAGTTCGCGCTGCGCGGCGGGCGATTCGGGCTGGGCCCAGGTTTCCAGGGCGTCAATCCAGTCTTGCACAGCGCTGCGCTGGTCTTCGCAGATTTCGTCCAGCTGGTGCAGCGAAAGCCGGGCGTCCAGCAGGGAACTCCAGTTCACATGCCGCGCGCGCGGCTTGAGCAGTTCGGTCTGCCAGTGGTCGAGCTGGCGGGTGAGTTCGCGGCGCAGATCCAGGTAGCCGTCGACCATGAGGTTGACCACCCGCAGCATCAGGTCGGCCGGGCTGGCGGGCAGGCGCGAGCCGGGGATGGGGTTAGCGCGGCCTTCGCGCGGGTCGCCGGGTGCGGTGGCCAGCAGGCGGCCTGCATACGCATCGCGCACGGCGCAGTCGGTGGGGTGCACCGTCAGCAGCACATGGTCGAACACGGCAAAACCCACCGGGCTGGTGTCGATGCGCCGCAGCACCAATGGGCCCGTGGGTTTTTTCTCGGGCGGGAGCGCGCCGCTGTCGACTTCTGGCGCGGGTGCGGTTGCGGCGCTGGCCAGGCGGCGAAACACCAGCAGGTCGTATTGCGAGGTGTAGTCGTAATGCGAAGGCAGCTGCGCGTTGAGCAGGTCAGACACGTGCAGGTCCACCAGTTGCAGGCCGGCCAAGGCCTGCAGCGCGCCTTGGATTTCCAGCAGGCGGGCCTGGAAAGCGGGGCGCGCTACAGCAATCCACACAAAGCCCTGGACGGGCGGCTGGGCTGGCAACTGGGGCAGCTCGGTCACGCCGCCGCTGTGGATGTGGAAAATGCGCATGCGGGCAGTGTGGCAGGTGAAAAATGCCTCAGGCGCCCATTCATAAAGCGCCAGAAGCTATTATTTTGATAGCAATCTTGCCACGTCGCGCGCAAAATAGGTGAGCACACCGTCGGCGCCTGCGCGCTTGAAAGCCAGCAGGCTTTCCATCATCACGGCGTCATGCTGAAGCCAGCCGTTGGCGGCTGCGGCCTTGATCATGGCGTATTCGCCGCTGACCTGGTAGGCGAACGTCGGCACGCGGAACTCATCCTTCACGCGGCGCACGATGTCCAGGTAGGGCATGCCGGGTTTGACCATCACCATGTCGGCGCCTTCGGCAATGTCGAGGGCCACCTCGCGCAGGGCTTCGTCGCTGTTGCCGGGGTCCATCTGGTAGACGTTCTTGTCGGCCTTGCCCAGGGCGCCCCGTGTGCCCACCGCATCGCGGAAAGGGCCGTAGAACGCGCTGGCGTACTTGGCGCTGTAGGCCATGATGCGGGTGTGGATGTGGCCCTGCACTTCAAACGCCTCGCGGATCGCACCGATGCGGCCGTCCATCATGTCGCTGGGCGCGACGATGTCCACGCCCGCCTCGGCATGGGTGAGGGCCTGTGCGGTGAGGATTTCGACCGTCTGGTCGTTGATGATGTAGCCGGTGTCGTCCAGCACACCGTCTTGGCCGTGGCTGGTGTAGGGGTCCAGCGCCACGTCCGTCATCACGCCGAGCTCTGGGAATTCTTTTTTCAGCGCCCGCACCACGCGCGGGATCAGGCCTTCCGGGTTGCGCGCTTCTTGCCCATCAGGTGTCTTGAGGGAAGGGTCGATGGCCGGGAACAGCGCCATCACCGGAATGCCCAGCTTCACGCAGTCTTGCGCCACCGGCAGCAGCAGATCCAGGCTCAGGCGTTCCACGCCCGGCATCGATGCCACAGCTTCACGCTGCTGCGTGCCCTCGTGCACAAACACGGGGTAGATCAGGTCATTGACCGTAACCGCATGCTCGCGCACCAGGCGGCGCGTGAAGGCGTCACGGCGCAGGCGACGGGGGCGGTTCTGAGGGAAGGGGGCGGAGGTGGGAAGGTGCATGGCGAAAATTGTGCCTTATCTGTTGCCAAGCGCCTTGATGCAGCGCGCAAGGCCCACATCCAAAGACCCTCTGATTCAAGCAACTAATTGCGAACTGTTGTAACTTTTTGTTCTTAATGCTAAATTTGATTCCAGGCAGCCCTCTGCCTCCCGCTTTTTCCTCCCTGAGCGGGGCCTTCAGGATGCTCCACGCATCCAAGGCTTCTCAGCCCGGCCGTGGTGCCGGGCTTTTTTTTGCCCGCTGCAAAGGTGTGGATGATGATTGCCAGAGAGGGCTGCCCGCCCTTTGCGCCACGGGACAGGCACCGCTCCGCGACGATGCCCCGTCGCGCGCGGGCAAAGGCTGGCAGGGTCTTTGCTGCAGCCTTGTCCGGTCGCGCCCGGCAGGCGCTTAAACTGCGGCCATGCTCTGGGTCAAAGCCTTTCACATCGTCTTCGTGGCCAGCTGGTTCGCCGGCCTTTTCTACCTGCCGCGCATCTTTGTCAATTTGGCAATGGTGGCGCCGGATTCCGTGGCTGAGCGTGAGCGCCTGCTGCTGATGGCCCGCAAGCTGTTGCGCTTCACCACCATCCTGGCATTGCCAGCGTTGGCCTTGGGCCTGTGGTTGTGGCTGGGCTACGGCATTGGGTTGCGCGGGCCCGGCAACGGCTGGATGCACGCCAAGCTCACCGTGGTGTTGCTGGTGCTGGGCTACCACCACGCCTGCAGCGTCATGCTGCGCAAGCTGGTCGCCGGCCAGAGCCATCGCAGCCATGTGTGGTACCGCTGGTTCAACGAGGTGCCTGTAGTGCTGCTGCTGATTGCCGTGGTGCTGGTGGTGGTCAAGCCCTTCTGACGGGGACGGAGGCCAGCGCACTTGCACAAGACCTCAGCCTGGCCTCTGGCGGCTATTTATGCCGTTTTGATCGTTTTTGCCAGTCTTTTCCCATTCAGCGGCTGGCGAGCCCAGGGGCTGGAGCCGTGGATGTTCCTGGCGGCCCCGTTGCCCCCGCCTTATTGGACGGGTTTCGACGTCACATCCAATCTGCTCGGCTACGCGCCGCTGGGGTTTTTGCTGGCCCTGGCCTTGTTGCGAACAGGCTGGGCGCACGGGGCGGTGTGGGCGGCTGCGCTGGCTGGTGCGCTGCTGGCACTGTCGATGGAGTTCCTGCAGATCTACCTGCCCCGGCGCGTTCCCTCCAACCTGGACCTCGTCCTCAATGCCGCGGGTACGCTGCTGGGCGCCCTGCTGGCGGCGCTGCTGGAGCGCCTGGGCGCCATAGACCGCTGGAGCCTTTTCCGTGGCCGCTGGTTCGTGCCGGATGCGCGGGGGGCGCTGGTGCTGATGGCCCTGTGGCCCGCCGCCTTGCTGTTCCCCGCGGCCGTGCCATTTGGCTTGGGGCAGGTGCTGGAGCGGCTGGAGGCCGCGACCGAGCTTGCGCTGCTGGACACGCCTTTCATCGAATGGATGCCCACACGCGACGCGGTCCTTGAACCCCTCTCGCCCGGCGGCGAGGTGCTCTGCGTGATGCTGGGCTTGCTGGTGCCCTGCCTGCTGGGCTATTGCGTCATCCGCCACGTGGGGCGGCGCGCCGTGTATGCGTTCGGGTTGCTGGCCGTGGGCGTGGGTGCGACCGCGCTGTCGGCTGCGCTGAGCTGGGGCCCGGCACATGCATGGGGCTGGCTGGATGAGCCGGTGCGCGTGGGGGTATGGGCCGCAGCGGGCATGGCCGTGCTGCTGCTGCTTTTGCCGCGCCGCGCCAGTGCGGCGGTGCTGCTGGTGGCGCTGGTCTGGCATTTGGCGCTGCTGAACCAGGCGCCCACCAGCGTCTATTTCGCGCAGACCCTGCTGCAGTGGGAGCAAGGGCGGTTCATCCGCTTCTATGGTCTGGGCCAATGGGTGGGGTGGCTCTGGCCCTATGTGGCGCTGCTGTATGTGCTGGTGCGTGTCTCCCGCAGAGACACGCATCCCTAAAATACGCGCATGAGCGAACCCACCCACTCCACTTCTGCCGCGCAGAGCTACTACCAGCGCCACATCTTCTTCTGCCTGAACGAGCGCACCAACGGCGAAGACAGCTGTGCGCGTCACAACGCCCAGGCCGGGTTTGACCACTGCAAGGCGCAGGTGAAGGCGGCTGGCCTGGCCGGCGCCGGCAAGGTGCGCGTGAACAAGGCGGGCTGCCTGGACCGGTGCGCTGCGGGCCC
This sequence comes from Acidovorax delafieldii, assembly GCA_002377855.1. Lineage (GTDB taxonomy): Bacteria > Pseudomonadota > Gammaproteobacteria > Burkholderiales > Burkholderiaceae_C > Acidovorax > Acidovorax delafieldii_A. The sequence goes on from DFQQ01000007.1 coordinate 28,583, forward strand.
CGTGGCCGTGGTCTACCCTGAGGGCACGTGGTACACCTTTGTGGACAACAGCGACATTGATGAGATCGTCGAGTCGCACCTCAAAAATGGCCAGGTGGTGGAACGTCTTCTGGTGCCGCCCGAAGTGGGCCGCTGACCCCAGGTTTTTGTTCAAATCGCCTGATTGGTTACCTGTCTCAGATACCACTCCATCCGTTCGGGCTGAGCCCGTCGAAGCCAAGGCTTGCCGCGTGCGTGCAAGGCTTCGACAGGCTCAGCCCGAACGGGTGGAGCAGGAAAAGCGTCTGAGGTAGGTCGCTAATCAGGTCAAATCGGCATCTGGCGCTCTAAAAATAAGCGCGAGAAGCTATAAAAAGTATAGCAAACGTGAACTCCCAGACTGAACGACTGACGTTGCAGGGCCCAGCCGGCACCATTGAAGCGGCGCGTGATAAGGCCAGCCTGCCGCAGGGTGGCGCGCCACGGGGCGTTGCCGTGATCGCGCACCCCCATCCGCTGTTCGGCGGCACGATGGACAACAAGGTGGTACAGACCTTGGCCCGTGCTTTTGTGCAGTGCGGCTGGACGGCGGTGCGGTTCAATTTTCGCGGTGTGGGCGCCACCGAGGGTGTGCACGATGAGGGCCGGGGTGAGCTGCAAGACCTGCTTTCCGTGGTCGAGCAGGTGGCCCCGGGCGGCGAGGGGGCTCAACCGCTCGCCTTGGCGGGTTTCTCGTTCGGCGCGTTTGTGACCAGTCATGCACTGGCCACCCTGTGGCCGCAACGGCACATCGATCGCGCCGTGTTGGTGGGCACTGCCGCCAGCCGCTTCACCGTGGCCCCCGTGCCGACAGATGCCCATCTGCGCACCCTGGTCGTGCATGGCGAGCAGGACGATACCGTGGCGTTGTCTGCCGTGATGGACTGGGCCCGCCCCCAGATACTGCCTGTGACAGTCGTGCCGGGAGGCGGCCATTTCTTTCACGGACAATTGCCACTGCTCAAAAACCTCGTGGTCAGGCACCTGCAGTCGGTGGTTTAGAAGGGGGCTTTTGCCGCAAAGGCGGAACCTCCGCACCCCACCCGACTCAGCACCAAAGTCCTTCGCGGCAGCCTGCGCTGCCGCTTCCCATTCTTGTCTCCATCCCATCAGCCGCTGGCTGCATCTTCTACTTCTCCATGAAACGAATCCTGCCCGCCCTGCGATCCCTGGCAATATTTGCCGCCGTTGCGCCCGCCGCTTTTGGTGCGCTGGCCCAGCAGGTACCCCAGCCCCCTGAAATCGCCGCACGCACCTACATGCTGGTGGATGTGACGGCCAACCAGGTGCTGGCGGCCAAAGACATTGACGCGCCGGTGGAGCAGGCGTCGCTGACCAAGCTGATGACGGGCTACCTGGTGTTTGATGCCCTGCGCGCCAAGAAAGTCACGCTCGACCAGAAGCTGCCGGTGAGCGTGCGCGCCTGGAAGATGCCCGGATCGCGCATGTTCATCGACCCCAAGATGCAGGTGTCAGTGGACGACCTCCTCAAGGGCATGATCGTTCAGTCGGGCAACGACGCCACGGTGGCGCTGGCAGAAGGCGTGGGTGGCACCTACGAGAACTTCGTCAAGTTGATGAACGACCAGGCCAAGGCCCTGGGCATGAGTGGCACCAGTTACAAGAACCCAGAAGGGCTGACCGAGCCGGGGCACGTGACCACGGCGCGCGACCTGAGTGTGCTCGCCAGTCGCTTGATAAAGGACTTCCCGGAGTACATGCACTACTACTCCACCAAGCAGTACAGCTACCCTGGCACGCCGCCTTCCAATGGCACCAATCGCAACATGCTGCTCTTTCGTGACCCCACGGTGGACGGCCTGAAGACGGGTCACACCGCTGCCGCAGGCTATTGCCTGGTGGCCACTGCCAAGCGCGACTTCCCGAACGTAGGGCAGCGCCGTCTGCTGTCCATCGTGCTGGGCGCCTCCAGCGAAAACGCGCGGGCCAACGAAAGCCAGAAACTGCTGAACTGGGGCTACACCGCATTCGATGCCGTCAAGCTCTTCGACGCGAACGCGCCCGTGGCCACGCCCAGCATCTGGAAGGGCAAGGAAAATACCCTGAAGATCGGCCGTCCTGAAGCCATTGTCGTGACAGTGCCATCGGGCAGTGCCGGCAAGATCAAGACGGAAATCTCCCGCCCCGACCCCCTCGTAGCGCCGTACACCCAGGGGCAAGCCGTTGGTTCTCTCAAGGTGGTGCTGGGCGAGCAAACCTTGGCCGAGGTGCCATTGGTTGCCCTGGAGGCGGTAGAGCAGGCCGGCGCCCTGGGGCGTGCCTGGGATGCCATCCGGCTGTGGATCAAGTGATGCCCGGCGGGCGGGGAATCCCGCTCGCGCTATGGCGAATCAGCATGGCGCTTGCCTGCACAGCGCCGGCCTGATACATTAGAAGGCTTTTCGGAATTTCCGAAGGGATTCACGTTTTCGCTTTCACGAAGCAAATTCACGTTTAGGGACGTATTTCATGCCAACCATTAATCAACTGGTCCGTCAGGGGCGCGAGGTCGAAAAGACCAAGTCCAAGAGCCCTGCGATGGAAAACTCTCCACAGCGCCGTGGCGTGTGCACCCGTGTGTACACCACGACGCCTAAGAAGCCTAACTCCGCTCTGCGTAAGGTCGCCAAGGTGCGCCTGACCAACGGTTTTGAGGTGATCTCCTACATCGGCGGTGAAGGCCACAACCTGCAGGAACACAGCGTGGTGCTGGTTCGCGGCGGTCGTGTCAAGGACTTGCCTGGTGTGCGTTACCACATCGTGCGGGGTTCGCTCGACTTGCAAGGCGTGAAAGACCGCAAGCAATCGCGCTCCAAGTACGGCGCGAAGAAGCCAAAGGCCAAGTAAGCCCTGGTTTTTTCGGTCAGAAGAATTTTCGGTGCTGTTTTCCGCGTGGCGCGGAGGTGCAGCGTAGTGACCCCAAACGCAGGTGTTCTGCGCGGGTCGAGTAAGTGGGAGTCCTTCATTGGCTCTCGCGGTGTCTGAAAAGACGCCAACTGAAGCAAAGATAGAGGTAAAAAATGCCACGTCGTCGCGAAGTCCCCAAACGTGAAATCCTGCCGGATCCAAAGTTCGGCAATGTAGAGCTGTCCAAATTCATGAACGTGATCATGGAAGGCGGCAAAAAGGCGGTTGCAGAGCGCATCATCTACGGTGCTCTGGAACTGATCGAGAAGAAGCACCCCGATAAGGACCCACTGGAAGCCTTCACTGTTGCCATCAACAACGTGAAGCCCATGGTGGAAGTGAAGTCCCGCCGCGTCGGTGGTGCCAACTACCAAGTGCCTGTCGAAGTGCGTCCTGTTCGTCGTCTGGCCCTGTCGATGCGCTGGATCAAGGAAGCCGCCCGCAAGCGTGGTGAAAAGTCGATGGCCCAGCGCCTGGCCAATGAACTGCTCGAGGCCACTGAAGGCCGTGGCGGCGCCATGAAGAAGCGTGACGAAGTTCACCGCATGGCCGAAGCCAACAAGGCGTTCAGCCACTTCCGTTTCTAAAAGCGGAATTGCCCTGATATAGGCCCAAGGCTGCCGGCGTTTTGCCTGCAGCCTTGTGTTGATTCAGGCAGTCACAAAATTGACGGGCATTCTTGCCAGTATGGCTGCCCGACACCCTCCCCAATACGACCCATCAAGGATCCACCATGGCTCGCAATACTCCCATCGAGCGCTACCGCAATATCGGTATCTCGGCCCACATTGACGCTGGCAAGACCACGACCACCGAACGTATTCTGTTTTACACGGGCGTGAGCCACAAGATTGGTGAAGTGCACGATGGCGCTGCCACCATGGACTGGATGGAACAGGAACAAGAGCGCGGCATCACGATCACGTCTGCTGCCACGACCTGTTTCTGGAAGGGCATGGACAACACGTATCCAGAGCACCGCTTCAACATCATCGACACCCCCGGTCACGTGGACTTCACCATTGAAGTCGAGCGTTCGATGCGCGTGCTCGACGGCGCCTGCATGGTCTACTGTGCCGTAGGTGGCGTGCAGCCCCAGTCGGAAACTGTCTGGCGCCAGGCCAACAAGTACAAGGTGCCACGTCTGGCCTTTGTGAATAAAATGGACCGCACCGGTGCCAACTTCTTCAAGGTCTATGACCAGATGAAGCTGCGCCTGAAGGCCAACCCCGTGCCTGTCGTGATCCCAATCGGCGCCGAAGACAAGTTCACCGGCGTGGTGGACCTGCTCAAGATGAAGGCCATCATCTGGGACGAAGCTTCGCAGGGCATGAAGTTCAACTACGAAGACATCCCCGCTGATCTGGTGGAATCCGCCAAGGAATGGCGCGAGAAGATGGTCGAAGCCGCTGCCGAAGCGTCTGAAGACCTGATGAACAAGTACCTTGAAGAAGGTGACTTGAGCGAAGCGGAAATCAAGCTGGGTCTGCGTACCCGCACGATTGCCACCGAGATCCACCCCATGCTGTGCGGCACCGCGTTCAAGAACAAGGGTGTTCAGCGCATGCTCGACGCTGTGATCGACTACCTGCCCGCGCCTACGGATATTCCAGACGTGACGGGTACGGACGACGATGAGCAGCCCGTTTCTCGCAAGGCCGACGACAGCGAGAAGTTCTCTGCGCTGGCGTTCAAGCTGATGACCGATCCGTTCGTGGGTCAGTTGACCTTTGTGCGCGTGTATTCTGGCGTGCTGACCAAGGGCGATACCGTCTACAACCCCATCAAGGGCAAGAAAGAGCGTATTGGCCGTATCGTGCAGATGCACGCCAATGAGCGCCAGGAAGTGGAAGAAATCCGCGCTGGTGACATCGCTGCTTGCGTGGGCCTGAAGGAAGTGACCACGGGTGAAACCCTGTGCGACGTGAACTCCCAGATCATTCTGGAGCGCATGGTGTTCCCTGAGCCTGTGATCTCGCAGGCTGTGGAACCCAAGACCAAGGCTGACCAGGAAAAGATGGGTATCGCGTTGCAGCGTCTGGCTGCCGAAGATCCGTCCTTCCGCGTGAAGACCGACGAAGAATCCGGCCAGACCATTATCTCCGGCATGGGCGAGCTCCACCTGGAAATCATCGTGGACCGCATGAAGCGCGAATTCGGCGTGGAAGCCAACGTGGGCAAACCCCAAGTGGCCTACCGCGAAACCATCCGCAAGACGGTGGAAGAAGCCGAAGGCAAGTTCGTGCGCCAGTCCGGTGGTAAGGGCCAGTACGGTCACGTTGTGCTCAAGATCGAACCCAACGAAGCGGGCAAGGGCATCGAGTTCGTCGATGCGATCAAGGGTGGTGTGGTTCCTCGCGAATTCATCCCGGCCGTGGAAAAGGGTATCAACGAAGCCGTCACGCAAGGTGTGCTGGCTGGCTACCCTGTGGTGGACGTCAAGGTCACGCTGCATTTCGGTTCGTACCACGATGTGGACTCGAACGAGCTGGCGTTCAAGATGGCTGCCATCTTCGGCTTCAAGGAAGGTTGCCGCAAGGCCGGCCCCGTCATCCTGGAACCCATGATGGCCGTGGAAGTGGAAACACCTGAAGACTACGCCGGTAACGTGATGGGTGACTTGTCCAGCCGTCGCGGCATGGTGCAAGGCATGGACGACATCCCGGGCGGTGGCAAGGCCATCCGCGCTGAAGTGCCGCTGTCGGAAATGTTCGGCTACTCCACCACCCTGCGTTCCGCCACGCAAGGCCGCGCAACGTACTCGATGGAATTCAAGCACTACAGCGAAGCCCCTCGCAATGTGTCTGAAGCCATCATGGCTTCGCGCGCCAAGTAATCGGCATGCCCGGGTTTCGGCCCGGGCTTTGTTTTGTCTGCGATCCGATGCCGCCCTGTTCCCTGTGCGGGGCGAATCAGCAATCGAATGCAGACGTTAAACCAACACACAGGTAATGCTCTTTGGAGATTGTAAAATGGCAAAAGGTAAGTTTGAACGCACCAAGCCCCACGTCAACGTGGG
>DFQQ01000009.1 GCA_002377855.1 Acidovorax delafieldii
TCTGAGGTATGTCGCTAATCAGGAAGAAATGCCATCCAGCCCTTTTGGGTAAAGCGCCGGAAGCTACAAAAACCGTAGCATATCGACCCGTTTCAGATCGAGACAACCTAGCCCGGCAGGCGGTTCACCTCCGCGGTGATGTGCACCACTTCCTCGTGAATGCGCAGCTGCTGCTTGAAGTAGTCGGGGCCGACCGGCTGGTCGGTAACCACGGAGACGATGCATGCGTATTTGCCTGCGCCCACGCGCCACACATGCAGGGGAAAAACAGCTTCTATCGCAGGTGCGCCGCCTCAAGGGGCACCCGAGGCCTTGCAAAAAAGCGCTATCGGACAACAGCGAATGCCAGGCCGTGCTGCGGCAAATTGCGGCCATTCGCGGCGCGGTGAATGGCTGGATGGCCGAAGTGCTGGAAGGCCACATTCGCAAACACCGGCGGCGGCCCGACACCGATCCCGCCCAACGCGGGAAGGACATGGCAGCGCTGGCATCCACGCTGCAGTCGTATCTGAAATAGCGAGGCGGCTGCCTGCCGCAGTTGGTGCGGGGCGCGGCCTTTGCACTGCTGCCCGAAAGGGGTTGAGCTGCCGCACCGCCCGGCGGCGGCCTCGCCACCCCGGCCCGTCCACCGGGGTGGTTATCCGACCAGATCCCGCACCTGCTGCAGCGCGGCCGGGTCGTCCATCGTGGTCAGATCACCCGGGTCACGGCGTTCAGCCACAGCCTGAAGCGCGCGGCGCAGCAGCTTACCGCTGCGAGTTTTGGGCAGCACGTTCACAAAGTACACGCGCGAAGGCCGGGCCACCGCGCCGAGCTGGTGGTCCACCTGCTTCATCACCTCGCCTTCGAGCTTCAGGCGGGCCGCTTCTGAGTCGAGCCCCGAGGCATCCTTGGCCACCGCAAACGCCATGGCCACCTGCCCTTTGAGCTGGTCGGCCACGCCCACCACGGCCACTTCGGCAATGTTGGGGTGTGAGGAAATGCTCTCCTCGATTTCACGCGTACCAAGGCGGTGGCCAGCCACGTTGATCACGTCGTCGGTACGGCCCAGGATGAAGTGGTAGCCATCGGCATCACGGATCCCCCAGTCAAACGTGCTGTACAGCAAGCGGCCCGGGATGCTCTTCCAGTAGGTATTGACGAAACGAGCGTCATCGCGCCAGACGGTTTGCATGCAACCGGGTGGCAGGGGGCCTTCGATTCCCACCACGCCCTTCTGGTTGGGGCCGGTCAATTCTTCACCAGTGGATTCGTCAACGATCTTCACCGCGTAGCCGTACATGGCTTTGCCAGGGCTGCCAAAGCGGGTGGTTTGCTGCTCCACACCGTTGGCCAGCGTCAGGATGGGCCAGCCGGTTTCGGTCTGCCAGTAGTTGTCGATGATTGGCACTGCCAGCGCATCGCTGATCCACTGCGCCGTGGGCTCATCCAGCGGCTCACCCGCCAGCCACAGTGCCTTGAGGCTGGAGACATCGTACTTTTTGAGCCAGCAGGGGTCTTGCTTCTTGAGCACCCGCACGGCAGTGGGGGCCGAAAACATGTGCGTGACCTTGTACTTTTGCACAATGCTCCACCAAACCCCTGCGTCGGGCCGGGTTGGCAGGCCCTCGTACATGATGGTGGTCATGCCCGCGATCAATGGGCCGTAAATGATGTAGCTGTGTCCCACCACCCAACCGATATCGCTGGTGGCAAAGTAGGTCTGGCCAGCTTGCGCATCGAAAATGTGCTTCATGCTGGCCGCCAACGCCACGGTGTAGCCGCCGGTATCGCGCTGCACGCCCTTGGGTTTGCCGGTGGTCCCGCTGGTGTAGAGGGTGTAGCTGGGATGCGTGGATTCGACCCATTCGCAGGGTACGCTGGCGTTCAAATGCTGTTCACGCAGGCTGGCCCAGTCATGGTCCCGCCCGGCTTGCAGATCCATGGGCGCAAGGCCCCGGTTGACCATGAGCACCGCTGCGGGCTTGTGCGCGGAAAGGGCAATGGCCTCGTCCAGCAATGGCTTGTAAGGCACCACCTTGCCACCGCGCGAGCCCGCATCGGCGCTGACAATCGCCACGGGTTCCGCGTCTTCGATGCGCGATGCAAGCGAGCCCGAGGCAAATCCTCCAAACACCACAGAGTGCAGCGCGCCAATGCGCACACATGCGAGCATGGCAAAGGCCGCTTCGGCAATCATGGGCATGTAGATCAGAACCCGATCGCCCTTCTTGACGCCCAAGCCCTGCAAGGTGGCGGCCATGCGCTGCACTTCGGCATGCAGTTCAGCAAAGCTGTAGCTTCGTTCGGTTTCGGTTTCTGTGGAAATGGCCACCAGGGCGGGCTGATCGGCTCTGGCCTTGAGATGCCGATCCACCGCGTTGTGGCAAAGGTTGGTAGTGCCGCCGACAAACCACTTGGCAAATGGCGGGTTGCTGTAGTCGCAAACCTGCTGGGGTGGCGTGTGCCAGTCAATCAGTTCCGCCTGCTCGCCCCAGAAGGCATCGCGGTGATCGATGGAGTGGCGGTAAAAGTCAGCATAGCGGGTCATTGGCTTGTCTCCTTGCATCTCACAATCTGGACCAAGGTGGAGTGCGTTCAGCCGCACCTTCTGCGTGTTCGATCTACAGCCGGCCGGACCTTTCAGGCGTCGACAGCAATCTCACCCTGGTTTTGAATTCATAATTATTCATAACGTGCTTGCGGCAAGCTGACGCAGGTTCTTGATTGGTGCACCCTCCCCCCCACGTCGCGTCGTCGCCCCTTCCGAAACGCCCGCCCCTTGCTTGGTTACGAGCCCCGGCGGTCGTCAGCGCTGTTGTATTCAAGTACCAGCTGTTCAAATTCGGCTGCGGGAATGGGCTTGCTCAACAGGTAGCCCTGCCAGCAGTGGCAATGGTTGCGCGCGAGGAAGGCGCGCTGCTCCTCGGTCTCCACACCCTCTGCGATCACACTCAAGCCCAGGCTGGTGGCCAGGGCGACCACGGTGCGTGCAATAGCCGCATCGTTGGGGTCGGTCAGCACATCGCGCACAAAACTCTGATCGATTTTCAGCTGGTTCAGCGGTAAGCGCTTCAGATACGCCAGCGATGAATAACCGGTACCAAAGTCGTCCAGTGAAAAGCCCACGCCATAACTCTTGAGGGTGGCCATCTTCGCAATGGTGTCCTCCACATCCGCAAGCAGCAGGCCTTCCGTCATCTCCAGTTTCAGGCGGCTACCTTCGGCGCCGGTTCGGGCCAGGGCGGCCAGAACCTGCGGCACAAAGCCACTCTGGTGGAACTGGCGCGGGCTCACGTTCACTGCCAGGGTCAACTCTGCCAGAACGGGTTGCTGCGCCCACAGTGCCAGTCGCTGACATGCCACCTGCAGAGCCCATTCGCCAATGGGCAGGATCAAGCCCGACTCCTCCGCCAACGGAATGAACTCGGCTGGAGACACAAACCCGTCGCGTGGGTGACGCCAGCGCAACAGGGCTTCTGCACCGGTGATGCGGCCGTTGTCCACCTGTGGCTGGTAGTACAGCTCGAACTGCCCTTGTGCCAACCCCGCCCGCATGTCCAACTCCAGCGCGGCGCGTGCGCTCACAGCCGCCTGCATCTGCGGGTCATAAAAGCGCAGGGTGTCCCGCCCCGCAGATTTCGCCTGGTACATCGCCAAATCGGCCCGCTTGAGCAGCTCGTCCACCGTTTCGCGCATGCCACTGAAAATAGTGATCCCCATGCTCAAGGAGCTGTGGTGCATCTCGCCATCCAGCATGTACGGTTCACGCAGCGCATGCAGTACCTTTTGGGCAGCCTCTTCGGCCCGCGCCGCAGCTTCTTCCGGGGTGTCCCCCAGGTCTTCCAGCACCACCACAAACTCGTCACCGCCCTGCCGGGCCACCGTGTCGTCCTCATGCACACAGGCCCGCAGACGGTGCGATACCTGCAGCAGCAAGGTGTCGCCGCGGTCATGGCCCTGGGTCTCATTCAAGGTCTTGAAATTGTCCAGGTCCAGTAGCAACAAGGCTCCGCTGCGTTGGTGGCGTGCACTGGTGGCCAGTGCCTGCTGCAGGCGATCCAGAAGCAGGCGGCGGTTGGGCAAGCGGGTCAGCGGATCGTAGAAAGCCAGGTAGCGAATTTCCTCCTCGGCCGCCTTGCGCTGGCTCAGGTCCACCATGGTCAGGAGGTGGTCTTGCCCCACCAGCACGCCTGCTATCTCCACCGTGCGCTGCTGCCCGTCCTGGCAACGGATGGAATACTCGGCCGCTTCAATCGTTCCGTCCGACTTGCGTGCTTGCTCCAGCGCCTTGCCCCAGGCAGCGCGGTGGCGCGCCCGAAGCTCAGCGTCGGGGTACGCCAGGAGCCACCATTGCTCTGCCGTAGGGAGATCTTCCTCGGTGTACCCGCATATCTGCACAAAACGCTCGTTGCGAAAACTCATCCGCCCATCACGCTGCACAAGGCACAAACCCACCGGCAGGCGCTGCAAGATATTGAGCAGCCGCTGCTCATTGCTCCGCAACGTCTCCTCCATCTGCTTGCGTGCCGTAATGTCCTGCACCATGGCGATGTGGTAGTCAGGGGTCGAGCCCAGGGACCACATCGGTGTCACCGTGAGGTCGACCCACACCTCAGCGCCGTTTTTGTGGAAATAGCGCTTCTCGATGCGAAATTCCGCAATGTCGCCGGCCTTCAGGCGCTCCATCTGCGCAAACCCGGCCGGTTGGTCGTCAGGGTGGCTGATATCGCGCAAACTGCGGCCCTGCAGCTCCTGCGGGCTGTACCCAATGATGTCGCAGTACCGTTGGTTGATGCGCTGAATCAAGCCCGTGTGGGAGTCGATCTGCGCAACCCCCACCGCCGCCTGGTTGAACAACGCGCGAAATCGCTCTTCACTTTCGCGCCGTGCTTCGTCAGAAACGTGGGCTCGCGCCAGGGCACTGGTGCGCTGGCGCACCAGCAGCGCGACCAGCAAGCCCAGCAGCGCCGATACCAGCGCCCCGGCCCCGCCGGCGATCCAGGGCAGGCGCTGCTCTGACGGCGACAGGAGTGAGTGCGTGGGCTGGAACGTGAGACGCCACCGACGGTCGTGCACCACCAGCTCCTTGGTCATGGCGGGAGCCCCTGGCAACGGCACCGCGGTGGGCTCCAGCAGGGGTCGAACGGCCCGGTCATTTGCTTCGGGGCGTACCGATCCGGCGTCCTCCATCGCTACCGACAGCCCATGCAGGTAGCCCTGCGCCTCCAGGGCCCGCACCATGTCGTAGACCCGAATCGTCGCCGCTACCGCCCCCAGGAACGGGCGCTTGGCAAAGTCACCCGACCCGGGCCCACCAAAGACAGGGATGCGAATGACGAAACCGATCCGGTGATCGCGCTCCTGCATCAGATCGAAGGGTGCCGATGCCACAGGGCGGCCGCTATCGCGGCTGTAGTGCATCGAAGCCAGATTGGGCGGCTGCGCACTGATGTCGAGCCCGAGCATTTCGGCATTGCCTTGCATGGGCCAGATGTAGTGCACGACAAAATACTCGTCGCGCTCTCCGGCAGGGCGCACCGTAAATTCCGCACCCCGCCCATTGCCAAGCGATGGATCGCTGCGGACAGACTCCTCATACGAGGCTTTGACTTCGCGCGCCACCCGTTTGGTGAATGCCAGGTTGCGTACGCCGGGGTAGCGGCGCACTGCGTCCAGCTCTGTCGCCACCCTCTCAAATTCCGCGCGGCCCAGCGAGGGATTCAGGGAAAACAGGCTGTGCAAGCCGTACACGATTTCGGTGTTCGCGGCCACGCGCTGATCCAAGGCGTCCGTGAAGGCCCGCGCCTCCTGGGTGAACCGCGTTTGCTCGATGATGCCCAGGGATTGCATTTGCTGACGCGCAATTCCATAGCTGGCAGCAAAGCCCGCCAGCGCCACGGCCGAGCCGGCAAGCCAGTGGCGATAGCTACCATGAGGAATGAACGAAAGCATGTGGATGAATGCGTAGAACCTGCGCCAGCGGATGCGCTGGGCGTGGGGCGGCGAAGGCAGGTATCCCGCATTTTGCTTCATCCTGGTCAACAATCGGTTACTGCAAGGGAAAGTACTGATATCGGGGACGGAGCCTTGACCCTAAAGCGCAAGCAGCTATCTTATTTATAGCAATCAGCCACACCCCGGAGCGTGAGCAAACTGTCTCCTTTTGACGAAGTCCTCAGGCACTGGTCTTAGCGAGCGTTCCGGGGTCAAAATGGAAGTACATCCTCTTGTGGCCCCGTTGTGCGTTCGATCAACCTCGCGATGGCGCGGTAACCGAATCCATCGCGATGGGTCCAACGCCATGCAAAGTATCTCGGCCCAGAACGTAGTGGATCTTTTGCTCGACGCCGTCTGCGTTGTGGACGCAGACAGCCGAGTGGTCTTTGTGAGCCCTGCGTTTGAACGAATTTTTGGCTACACACCCGAGGAAGCAGTGGGAATGCGGATGCTGGACCTCGTTCATCCCGGCGACCTTAGCGCAACAGAACAACAGGTTCAGCGTGTGATGAGCGGAAGTCCGCAGCTGCAGTTCGAGAATCGCTACGTTCGCAAGGACGGCGCCATTGTCGACATCCTCTGGACAGCGCGGTGGCTACCCGACCGCCAATTGCGCGTAGCAGTGGCCCATGACATCACACAGCGCAAGCGCACCGAATCCATGCATGCCGCGATGTACGCCATTTCGGCCGCCGCCCACACTGCAGCCGGCTTACCGGAGCTACTGGAGCAAATCCACCACATCATTGCGGACCGTATCGCTCACGTCGCTTTCTCGGTGGCGTTGCGCGACCAGCATGGAACGGTCGGCGTAAGGTACCGCGCTGCTCCAGGCAGTGTTGAGCAAGCATCCCCGATACATCGACAGGAAGAGGCATGGTGCGCCGAGGTCATGCGCCAAGGCACCAGCATGCGTCGCACGTTGCAGGGCTCTGCCACCGATCTGCGGACAGACCCCGAGGCACTTTATTGGTTGGGTGTGCCGCTGCCCGCCACAGACCAGCCGCTCGGCGCACTGATGCTGCAAGGCCGAGTGGGACGCGACAACCAGAGCGAACAGGCCCGGGAACTGCTCGAGTTTGTGGCGGCACAAGTGGCAATGGTGATCGAACGCACGCAAATGCATGAGCGCTTGCGCCACATGGCCCAATACGACCAGTTGACCCGTCTTCCCAACCGAGCGCTGTTTTATGACCGCCTGCAGATTGCGGTAGCCCGGGCCCGTCGCGAGCAAACGCAGCTTGCCCTGCTCTTCATTGACCTGGATCGCTTCAAGGAAGTGAACGATACCCTCGGCCACACCATGGGCGACCGGCTGTTGCAAGGCGTAGCGCAGCGCTTGCAAGATTGCGTGCGCGGCTCAGACACGGTTGCCCGGCTCGGGGGAGACGAATTTGTGGTGCTGCTGGAGGGGATGCCCTGTGGCGAATCGCCAGAACCCATGGCCCAAAAGATGCTGACGGCGTTTTCCCAACCGTTTGAGTTGGAGCGAACAACGCTGCACATTCAACCCAGCATCGGCATCGCCCTGTACCCCGACCATGGAACGCATGAAAGCGTGCTTCTCAGCAGGGCCGACGAGGCCATGTATACCGCCAAGCGAGGTGGGGGCAATCGATCATTCCTGTACCCTGGAGGCCTGGGTGGGCAGTGCGATGCGCCGCCCCTCAATTGACGGGCGCGGCAACACGGCGGCCCGCTGCTTGATCACTTCGCGGGCGCGCGGCAAGGAAGCGCACCACTCAGCAGGTCTTTTTGATTTGGTGTCGAAAGCCGTGACCCGCACTCCGATGTGCCACGCTACCCACGTTTATCCAAACACGCCATGACCGATACAGCCCTCAAACTCATCCATGTGCTCGCCACGATTTTGTGGCTGGGCGGAATGTTTTTTGCCCACTTTTGCCTGCGCCCTGCAGCACAGACGCTAGAGCCGCCGGCACGGATCGAATTGATGCACGGCGTGCTGCGGCGCTTTTTTGTTTTCGTCTTTGTGGCCGTGGTCGCCCTTGTTGCATCGGGTATCTGGATGGTGGGCCGCACTGCCCGGCAAACCGTGCAATCAGGCGGTCACTTCAGCCTTCCACTCGACTGGGCCCTGATGGTTTTGCTAGGCCTAGTGATGACCGGCATTTTTGGCTACATACGACTGGTGCTGTTTCGCCAGTTGACGCAGGCGAAGGCAGCTCAGAACTGGCCGAGCGCAGGCGCAGTGATGGGGAGCATCAAAACCTGGGTCGCAGCCAACTTGGCTTTGGGAGTGGCCACCGTCGCAATTGTCATTTTGCTCTGACTCTGCCCGGATGTTTCTCGCTGAGTAGCGACTCGAGGCCTCACAGCGGGGACTCGGTCCGCCCTCAGGCAGAATATTTCCATCCGCTGCCCCAGAGACACTCCATGCAATTTGGCTACACCATCATTTATGTGCCCCATGTGGCTTCGTCTCTGACGTTTTTCGAACAAGCGTTCGGACTCTCTCGGCGGTTTTTGCACGAATCCGGCACCTACGGTGAGCTGGACACCGGCACTACCACGCTGGCGTTTGCCGACCACACGCTGGGTCACACCAACTTTCCAGGCGGACATGTAGCAGCACATTCGTCCGGCAAGCCCCTGGGCGTGGAAATCGGTTTGGTGACACCCGACGTGCCCGCCGCTCATGAGCAAGCAGTTCGCAGCGGCGCTACCGAACTTGCACCGCCCGCCACCAGGCCTTGGGGGCAAACCGTATCGTACGTTCGGTGCCCCGACGGGACCTTGGTAGAGCTGTGCACGCCCATCCTGGCCGGGTAGCGCCAGCGCACAAACAGCGCCCGCAACGATACGGATACGGCCCTCATCTTCGCGCCAGCCCCCCTGCGCAAGGCATGGGGAACGTGGCATGCTCTGCACCATGGGAATCCATTTGGCTCAAGCTCCTCAGACGACGATAGAACGTCCATCCACGCCGCCGCTGCCCGGCAGTGACTCGCCCCGCCAAGCGCGGCTGCTGCGTGCCAAAGGCTTGCAGGCCATGGTCGTTGGCTTCATTGCCATGGCCCTCATTGTCACAGGGGCCTTGGTGGCGCTGGCGCTCTACACCAAATGGCAGGACGCCATCGTGGCGCAAGAGCGCCAAAGCGCCAACTTGGCGCGTGTGCTGCAAGAACAGACCCTGCGAGTGCTGGCACCGATTGATCAAGCCACGCTGCGCATGCGGGACGCAGTGGCGAAGGGGAGTTTCCAGCCACCCGACTTCACCCGGTTGGCCAATGAAACCGGGTTGGTCCCCGACATCCTTACCCAACTGGCCCTGGTGGGTGCCGATGGCCGTTTCATAGCGAGCAATCTGGACCCTGACGGGCAAAAAACAGGCCCGGTGGACCTGTCACGGCGCGAGCATATCCAGATCCATCTGGAACCGGGTAACAACCCGCAGTCCCGCAAACAGCTGACACGCAACGGGTTGTTTGTGGGCAAGCCGGTGCTAGGCAAGGTGTCGGGCAAATGGACGCTGCAGCTATCGCGTCCGATCGTCTCGCCTTCGGGCTACCTTCACGGCATTGTCGTGGCGTCGGTCAACCCTGACTACTTCGAAACGGTTTTTCAAGACGTTGAATTGGGGCCGGGCGGCGCAGTCACGTTGCTTGGTGATGATCAAACGTTGCGTGCGCGTGTGGCAGGTGGGCAGGCAACGGGAATGGGGCAAACGTTGACCCTCCCCAGTGACCACCCTCTCACCGATGTGAACAAACCCGAGGGAACGTACACCCGCATCAGCGAGGTAGACCAAACCGAGCGTATCGCCGCGTTTCGGCGCATACCGGGCTATCCACTCAACATGGTGGTCTCTAACACCACAGAGGCAGCGTTGGAAGAATGGCGCGGCATGCGCAACGTCACACTGATCGTCGCGTTGCTCTTGGCCATCGCCATCGTGGCCAGCGGCGTAGGCTTCTTGCGGGGCGTACGGCGCCTGGAGGAGTCGCACGCGGCATTGGCAATCAGTGAAGCGCAGGCGCAATCCGCCAGCCAGGCAAAAAGCGAGTTCATGGCCGCTGTATCGCATGAGCTTCGCACGCCGTTGACCAGTATCCGCGGGTTTGCAGAGCTGATGGAACTGCGGCTCAAGGAGCCGTCTTTCCGTGAAGCGGCCACGCTCATACGCCAGGCAGCCGATCACCTCAACACCTTGCTCACTGAAATTCTCGATTTGGCGAAAGTAGAAGCCGGTGCCATGCCCATTGTGCTGGCACCGCATCCGGTCCGGGAACTGGTGCAAAACACTGCCGATTTCTTTGCGATTTCGGCAGCACAGAAAGGTCTGACCCTGGAAGTGGCAGTGTCGGAAGCGACGCCTCAGATGCTCGTTTGCGACGGATTGCGCCTCAAGCAGATCTTGAACAACTTGCTCTCGAACGCACTGAAATTCACCGAGCAGGGAACCGTACGCCTTGAAGTGGAGCCCGATGGAACACAGCTGCACTTTCACGTCATGGATACTGGCCCTGGCATCCCGGAACATTTGCACGAACTGATCTTTGAGAAATTTCGCCAAGGCAGTGCGCAAGTCAGCAGCGAACATGGCGGCACCGGCCTGGGACTGGCACTTTCCCGAGCGTTGGCTGAATTGATGCAGGGCCAGTTGTCCGTTTCGTCTGTCCCCGGCGAAGGCGCGTGTTTCACGCTGAGCTTGCCTTGCACGACGACGCCTGGCGCGTGACCGCATGCTGGGGACGGCCTTCCCGCAAACCTGAACCGTGCGAGGCGGAGGTACTTGGGGACCCTCAGCTTCGGTGACGCACGCAACCCAATTTACACCCGTGGCATGGCTAACCCTGCCGCCAGCGCTTCAGGTCGCGAGCAACGGGCTAAAACGAGTTTGCCGCCCATGAGCCAGGAACTCTGGCACAAAAACGAAAAAGCCAGCGCAAGCGCTGGCTCTTCCCCACCTGAGAGTGCGCGCAACTTTTCAGTTGCGCGCAGCGCATCAGAAGCGCCAGCCGAGACCCACGCCCACCAGGACGGGGTCAACTTTGAAAGTGCCGACCTTGGCGCCCGCAACGCTGACGTCGGTCTTGATAAAGACCTTCTTGACGTCCAGGTTCAGGTACAGGTTCTTTTGCAGTGGGATATCCACGCCAACTTGCAGAGCGGCGCCGAAGCTGTTGCGATCAATATCCACACCTGCGGGCAGCTTGACGCTGGAGAAGCGGGTGTAGTTCACACCAGCACCCACATAAGGCTTAAAGCCGGCCGTGTTGAAGTGGTACTGCACCAGCAGCGAAGGAGGCAGGTGCTTGAGGGTGCCGATCTTGCCGCCCAGCACGCTGGAGCTCAGGTCGTGCTTCTGGGGCACAGTCAAAACCAGTTCAGCCGCGATGTTGGGGGTGAAGAAGTACGACACGTCGACTTCAGGAATCACCTTGTCGTTCACCGACAGACCCAGACCGGTGCTGTCTTTGTTGGCGCTATCGAGGTTTACGGCGCGGGCACGCACGAGCCAGGGGCCTTCGGCTTGCTGCGCAAATGCAGCGCCAGAAGTCAGTGCGCAAAGAACGGCCACGGCCAGCAGGTTTTTCTTCATAGAGAACTCAATGCAGTTGAACGGGGACGGCCCCCGTGCATGTATTGGGCCTGTTAGCGAAATGGTCAACCTTGCCACAGGTCAAATAACGCAGTGTTTACCCGCAGCAAGTTCCACTTCTGAGCCACCGGCTGCGTGGGCCGCAATGGCGTACCAGTGTTTCCACGCTTCAGTGCGCGGCCTGCCTGCCCCGAAGACGTTGGAAAAGCGTTACTACCACAAGCACGGCAGCACCCGCAGCGAGGCCCACCACGGCGTTCAGCGCATTGGGCACCAGCACAGCCCAAAGGCCGCCTGCGGGCCATTGCGCTGCTCCAGCGCCAAAACCTTCCACTGCATGGTGCAGCGCTGGCACCCCATGCACCAGAATTCCGCCGCCCACCAAAAACATGGCTGCGGTTCCAGCGACAGACAGCCCCTTCATCAACCAAGGAGCAGCAAGGACGATACCGCGCCCCAACGCCTGCGCCGTGCGGCTGGCTTTCCGGTGGAGCCACAAACCCAAGTCGTCCAGTTTCACAATCCCCGCCACCAGGCCGTAAACGCCCATGGTCATGATCAGGGCGATGCCGCTCAGCACTGCCACTTGCTGTACGAAAGGGGCTGATGCAACCGTGCCAAGCGTGATAGCGATGATTTCTGCGGACAAGATGAAATCAGTGCGAACGGCGCCTTTGATCTTGTCCTTCTCGTAGGCCACCATATCCACAGCGGGGTTCGAGTGGGCCTCTACCAAGCCGCTCTCCTCTGCGTCGACCTCGCCCGGGGCATGCAGAAATTTGTGTGCCAGCTTTTCCGCGCCCTCAAAGCAGAGAAAGGCCCCGCCGACCATCAGCAACGGCGTCACTGCCCAGGGCACAAACGCGCTGATAAGCAACGCTGCAGGCACAAGAATGACTTTGTTGACCAAAGACCCCTTGGCAACAGCCCATACCACCGGAATTTCTCTGTCGGCATTGACGCCGGTGACCTGCTGGGCGTTCAGTGCCAAGTCATCCCCCAACACTCCCGCCGTCTTCTGTGCCGCCACCTTGGTCATGACGGACACATCGTCCGCCATGGCCGCACTTTTCTTGGCGGCTACTTTGGTCATCAGAGCCACATCGTCAAGAATGGTGGCAATGTCGTCCAACAACGCTAGAAGGCTGCCTGCGGCCATGAAGAATCCCCACTGAAGTCAATGCACAAGCGCGCGACTATATCAACCACACCCCAACAAAATAGTGAAATGCGATGCTGTAACGCCGACGCAGCAGGCATGGTTACACAATCTGACCAAATACTCTGGCCGAGTCTTGGCACTGCCAAGTGGGTACTGGGCGCATACTCCCTCTCTTTAAGCCACCCATGGGGTCCTTCAACCGGGCTTCACGCCCGCCGCATGCCCGGATATTCAACGAAACAAGAGTCCATTTCCATTCCCGGAGCCCCGGACCTGCTCATCCGCTCACTGCTGGACAAGCAGCAATTTTCTGATCCTCTGGGAGAAGCCGAACGCTTGGGTATTTCTTCCGCGACATGGCCCCTCTTCGGACTGTTGTGGCCCTCTGGCGCCCAACTGGCATCGCGCATGGCCGAGCGCCCCTTGCGTGAAGGCGAACGCGTACTTGAAATAGGGTGCGGACTCGGTCTGGCGAGCTTGGTATGCCATCGGCGGGGCATGAACGTGACTGCCAGCGACTGCCATCCGCTGGCCTCCCAGTTTCTCCAAGAGAATCTACGGCTGAACGCACTGGAGCCCATGAAGTACCGCACCGGTCAATGGGGCACGGATGCCCCAGCTGGCGTGGGTGACGTAGAGGGGCAATTCGATCTCATCATCGGCAGCGACGTTCTTTATGAACGCGATGCCCGGGCCACGTTGGCAGCTTTTCTGGACAAACATGCGGACCACGGCGCGCAGATCTGGATCGTCGATCCCAATCGAGGCAACCGTGCAGCTTTTCACAAGCAAATGGCCGCTCACCGATTCGAGGTGGTGGAAGAGCGGCTGGATTTCCCCGCCCAAGGGGACATCCCGGGCTACAAAGGGCGCCTCTTGGTTTACGAGCGTTCAGCCCCAGCGTCTTCCTTGAATCCTTGAATCAATCGCTGACCACTTCGCAAACGCGTCAAAGCAAAAAAGGCCGGGTACTGTCCCGGCCTTTTTTTATGACGTCACCAACCCCGTCGGTACACAGGGTCACCGGCCATCATCCCACCCATTTACGGGCGTTGCGCCAGATGCGCATCCAGCCGCTGTACTGCGCTGCGTCTTCGCTGGTCCAGCTCATCTGCACGTTGCGGAACACGCGCTCGGGGTGCGGCATCATGGCCGTGAAGCGGCCGTCGGCCGTGGTCACGGCCGTCAGGCCACCGGCGCTGCCGTTGGGGTTGAAGGGGTACTGCTCCGTCGCGCGTCCATGGTTGTCCACGTAGCGCATAGCGGCAATGGCCTTGTCGGCGTTGCCCCGGTACTTGAAGTTGGCATAACCCTCGCCATGCGCCACGGCAATCGGCAGGCGGCTGCCGGCCATGCCTTGCAGGAACAGGCTGGGTGATTCGAGCACTTCCACCAGCGACAGGCGGGCCTCGAAGCGCTCGCTCTGGTTGGTGGTGAAGCGTGGCCAGTCCTGCGCGCCGGGGATGATGTCGGCCAGCTCGGCAAACATCTGGCAGCCGTTGCACACGCCCAAGCCAAACGTGTCGGTGCGGCCAAAGAAGCCCTGGAACTGGGCCGCCAGCACGGGGTTGAACGTGATGCTGCGCGCCCAGCCAATGCCCGCGCCCAGCGTGTCGCCATAGCTGAAGCCGCCGCAGGCGACCACGCCCTTGAAGTCTTCGAGCTTGACGCGGCCAGTCTGCAGGTCGGTCATGTGCACGTCATAGGCCTCAAAGCCCGCCTCGGTGAAGGCGTAGGCCATTTCGATGTGCGAGTTCACGCCCTGCTCGCGCAGGATGGCGACCTTGGGGCGCGCGAGGTTCAGGTACGGCGCGGCCACGTTGTCGGATGCGTCGAAGGTGAGGTGCACATGCAGGCCGGGGTCAGTGGGCTCCCCCGCTGCGGCGTGTTCGGCATCGGCATTGGCGGGGTTGTCACGCTGCTGGCAGATCTTCCAGCTCACCGCGTCCCACACCTGGTGCAGATCGGCTAAGGGCGCGCTGAACACGGACTTCGCATCGCGCCAGACTTGCAGCTCGCCCTTGCCAGCGTCGATTTCGGACGATGTGGGGCGCGTCTTGCCGACAAAGTGACTGAACTTGGACAAACCGTGCTCCCGCAGGGTCTGCATCACATCGTTGCGCTCTGCCGTGCGCACCTGCAGCACCACACCCAACTCCTCGTTGAACAAGGCCTTGAGCGTGAGTTCTTCACGGCGCGCACCCACCTGCGTCGCCCAGTTCTTGGCGTCACCCGTGTCCATGCGGCTGTCGCTCACGCCGTCGCCTTCAGTGATGAGCATGTCCACATTCAGCGCCACGCCCACATGGCCTGCAAAGGCCATTTCGGCCACGGCCGCCAGCAGACCGCCGTCGCTGCGGTCGTGGTAGGCCAGGATCTTGCCTTTGGCGCGCAGCGCGTTCACGGCGTTGACGAGGTTGACCAGGTCTTTCGGGTCGTCCACATCGGGCACCACATCGCCGCTTTGCTCCAGCGTCTGGCCCAGGATGCTGCCGCCCATGCGGTTCTGGCCCTTGCCCAGGTCGATCAGCACCAGCGTGGTGTCGGCCTCGGTGGCGTTGAGCTGGGGGGTGAGTGTGCCGCGCACGTCGGAAAGGGACGCAAACGCGCTGACGATCAGGCTAACGGGGGACGTGACCTTCTTCTTGTCAGCGCCTTCGCTCCACTGCGTGCGCATCGAGAGCGAATCCTTGCCCACCGGGATGGACACGCCCAGCGCGGGGCACAGCTCCATGCCCACTGCCTTCACGGTTTCGTAGAGAGCAGCGTCCTCTCCCGGTTCGCCACAGGCAGCCATCCAGTTGGCCGACAGCTTCACGCGCGGCAGCTCGATGGGCGCGGCCAGCAGGTTGGTGATGGCCTCGGCCACGGCCATGCGGCCCGAAGCCGGCGCGTTGATGGCGGCCAGTGGCGTGCGCTCGCCCATGCTCATCGCCTCGCCCGCAAAGCCCTTGTAATCGGCCAGCGTCACAGCGCAATCCGCCACAGGCACCTGCCAGGGGCCGACCATCTGGTCGCGGTGGCTCAGGCCACCCACGGTGCGGTCGCCAATGGTGATGAGGAAGCGCTTGGACGCCACGGTGGGGTGGGCCAGCACGTCGATCACGGCCTTTTGCAGCGGCACGCCCGTCAAGTCCATCGGTGCGAATTCGCGCACCACGGTCTTCACGTCGCGGTGCATCTTGGGCGGCTTGCCCAGCAGCACGTTCATGGGCATGTCCACGGGCAGCTTCTGGTCGTCGGCCGTGGCAGCGGGGTCATGCAGCACCAGCTGGCGTTCTTCGGTGGCGGTGCCAATCACGGCAAACGGGCAGCGTTCGCGCTCGCAGAAGGCTTTGAACTGCTCCAGCGATTCGGGTGCAATGGCCAGCACGTAGCGTTCCTGGCTTTCATTGCTCCAGATTTCCTTCGGGCTCATGCCCGACTCTTCGAGCTGCACGGCGCGCAGGTCAAAACGGGCGCCACGGCCCGCGTCATTGGTCAGCTCGGGGAAGGCGTTGGACAGGCCGCCCGCGCCCACGTCGTGGATGGCCAGGATGGGGTTGTTCGCGCCCTGGGCCCAGCAGTGGTTGATGACCTCTTGCGCGCGGCGCTCGATCTCGGGGTTACCGCGCTGCACCGAGTCAAAGTCCAGCTCGGCCGCATTGGTGCCGGTGGCCATGGAGCTGGCGGCGCTGCCGCCCATGCCGATGCGCATGCCGGGGCCGCCCAGCTGGATGAGCAGCGAGCCCGCAGGGAATTCGATCTTCTTGGTCAGCTCCGCGTCGATCACGCCCACACCGCCCGCGATCATGATGGGCTTGTGGTAGCCGCGCTGCACGCCGCCCACGTTCTGCTCGTATTCGCGGAAGTAGCCGTTCAGGTTGGGACGGCCGAATTCGTTGTTGAACGCCGCGCCGCCCAAGGGGCCCTCGACCATGATCTGCAGCGGGCTGGCAATGTGTTCGGGCTTGCCGACCGTGCTGCCCCAGAGCTTGGACACGGTGAAGCCCGTCAGGCCCGCCTTGGGTTTGGAGCCCCGGCCGGTGGCGCCCTCGTCGCGGATCTCGCCGCCCGCGCCGGTGGAGGCACCGGGGAATGGGGAGATGGCCGTGGGGTGGTTGTGTGTCTCCACCTTCATCAGCACATGCTGGGTAACGCTACTTTTTTGATAGCTACCGGCGCTTGATGGATCAGCGCTAGAGCCCATTTTTGCCACAAATCGCTCAACCTGGTGGCCTTCCATGACCGAGGCGTTGTCCGAATACGCGATCACCGTGTGCTGGGGCGCCAGCTGGTGCGTGTTGCGGATCATGCCGAACAGGCTCTTGTCCTGCGCCACGCCATCGATGGTGAACTCGGCGTTGAAGATCTTGTGGCGGCAGTGCTCGCTGTTGGCCTGCGCGAACATCATCAGTTCCACATCGGTGGGGTTGCGCGCAAGGCCAGTGAAGGCGGCCACCAGGTAGTCGATTTCGTCGTCCGCCAGCGCCAGACCAAAGCGGGTGTTGGCGGCCTCCAGGGCCGCGCGCCCACCGGCCAGCACGTCCACATGCTCCATGGGCGCGGGCTGCAGCTCCGTAAACAAGGCGGCAGCGGCACTGCGGTCGGCTACGGCCGATTCGGTCATGCGGTCGTGCAGGAGGGCGGCGACCTGGGCCAATTGTTCTGCGGTCAGCTCGGGCGTTTTGCCCAGCAGGCCCGACTTCAAACTGATACGGTATTCCGTGATGCGCTCCACCCGGCGGATGGCGATGCCACAGTTGCGGGCAATGTCGGTGGCCTTGGACGCCCAGGGAGACAGCGTGCCCAGGCGTGGCGTGATCACAATGGCCGCCCCCTCATCGGTCCCAGCGTAGGCGTCGCCGTAGGTGAGCAGCGCAGCCAAGCGCTCGCGGTCAGCAGTGGAAGGCGGCACGTCGGTAGCGACCAAATGAACGAACCGCGCGGCGATGCCACTGATCTTGGGGTGGATGGCCTCGAGGGCTGGCTGGAGTTGCTGAGCGCGGAAAGTGCTGAGGGCGTTGCCGCCCGCCAGCGTGGTCATGTGCAAGGTCACGGTAGCGGCCTGTTGGGGTATGAGGGGGTCGGGATGGTTCGCGGACTTGCCAGGTTCGGCAGCCGTGAAGCCCGCCATTTTACCGGGCATGTGCCCGCTGCCCTGCGGTCCACAGACCCCAATGGGATAATTGCCGCATGAGCATCACCATCAAAACCGCCGAAGACATTGAGGGCATGCGGCTGGCCTGCCGCTTGGCTTCGGAAGTGCTGGACTACATTGCGCCCCATATCAAGCCCGGCATCACCACCAAGGAAATCGACCGCCTGGGCGCTGAGTGCATGGCCCAGCAGGGCACCGTCTCCGCCACCGTCGGCTATCAGCCCCCCGGCTATCCACCCTACCCCGCCTCGCTCTGCACGTCGGTGAACCACGTGGTCTGCCATGGGATTCCAAACGACAAACCTCTGAAAAAGGGGGACATTGTCAACGTGGACGTCACCGTGATCACCAAGGACGGTTGGTACGGCGACAACAGCCGCATGTATCTGATCGGGGAGTGTTCCATCGCCGCAAAGCGGCTGTCCTCCATCACGTTTGAAGCGATGTGGCACGGCATCTTGCAAGTCAAGCCAGGTGCGCGGCTGGGCGACATTGGCCACGCCATTCAGAAATTTGCAGAAGGCCACGGGTTTTCTATCGTGCGCGAGTTTTGCGGGCACGGCATCGGGCAAAAATTCCACGAAGAGCCGCAAGTGCTGCACTACGGCCGGCCCGGGACCCTGGAAGAGCTCCAGCCCGGCATGGTGTTCACCATCGAACCCATGATCAACGCAGGCAAGCGCGATGTGAAAAACCATGGCAACGATGGCTGGACCATCGTTACCAAGGACCACAGCCTCTCCGCTCAGTGGGAACACACGGTGTTGGTCACAGAAACCGGATATGAAGTCATGACGCTGTCGGCCGGGTCCCCTCCCCTGCCGAGCTTCGTGCCTGCGACCCGCACCTGAGCGCCACCAGCTGGATCGGCAAGTGCGCACGACTATTGCTTGATGCGCCATCGCAGCAACGGAGGTACGTCACGCAATGCACATGCAGGGCGCAACGAGAGCTTCGGCACATGTCAGGGCACTGCGGGATACGGCAGCTCTGCACGAGCACTCTTTTGGTGCGGGGCCGTGACAGTCAGGATGCGATAGCGCGCGGCATTGGCTGCTTCCGCTGCGGGCTCGTCAGGCACATGTTTTCATTGCAACCATCTCGCAGCTTTCTCTCATGACCGACATCCAGACCCTGCGCGCCGCGTACCGTCAAGACAAAGCCGAGGTGCTCAGCGCCATGGCGGCCACGGCTGCGTCGACGCGGGGTATCCATGCGGTTCTGCGCAAGCTTTCTTTTTTGACGGATGGATTGCTGCAGTCGCTCTGGCAGCGCGCTGCACTTCCGCCAAACTGCGCGCTGCTGGCCGTAGGCGGCTATGGGCGGGCGCAGTTGTTCCCCTGTTCGGACGTGGATGTTCTGCTGCTGCTGCCGGAAGGCGTACAGCCTGAAGCTGACGGTGTGCTGAGCGCGCAGATCGAGGGATTCATTGGCAGCTGCTGGGATGCTGGGCTGGAAATCGGCTCGAGCGTGCGCACCATTGCCGAATGCCTCGCAGAAAGCGCCGCCGATGTGACGGTGCAGACCTCGCTACTGGAAGCACGCAGGATCATCGGTGACAAGGCTCTGTTTGACCGGTTTCAAGAGCAATACTGCGCCCAGATGGATCCACGGGCTTTTCTGGTCGCGAAAACACTGGAGATGCGCCAGCGGCATACCAAATACGAGAACACGCCGTATTCGCTGGAGCCCAACTGCAAGGAGTCTCCCGGCGGCTTGCGCGATCTGCAGCTGATCTTGTGGGTCGCCAAAGCGGCTGGCTTAGGCGGGACATGGAAAGAACTCGCTGCCAGCGGCATGGCAACTGCCTTTGAAGTACGCCAGATTGAACGCAACGAGGCGGTACTTTGCCTCATCAGGGCCCGCCTGCATGCGGCGGCGGGCCGCCATGAGGATCGCTTGGTGTTTGACCTGCAGACCGCCGTGGCAGAGTCATTCGGCTATCGGTCGCAAGCACCCGACGGTTCGCGGTTGCCCATGCGCGCCAGCGAAACCCTCATGCGGCGGTACTACTGGGCGGCCAAGGCGGTCTCCCAACTTTGCCAAATTCTGCTGCTGAACATCGAAGAGCGCCTGAACCCTTCGACGCACGAGCCTCGCCCCATCAACGAGCGCTTCTTCGAAAAGGCCGGGCTGATCGAGGTGGCCAGCGATGACCTTTACCAGCGCGACCCCCATGCGATTTTGGAAACCTTCCTGCTCTACCAGACCACGGTGGGGTTGAAGAACCTGTCGGCGCGCACGCTCAGAGCGCTCTACAACGCGCGAGGGGTGATGGACGCGGCATTTCGCCGCGACCCGGTAAACCGCCAGACCTTCATGCGCATATTGCAGCAACCTGCTGGCATTACGCACGCCATGCGGCTGATGAATCAGACCTCTGTGCTCGGCCGCTATCTGTGGGTGTTCAGGGGCATCGTGGGCCAGATGCAGCACGACTTGTTCCACGTCTATACCGTGGACCAGCACATCCTCATGGTGCTGCGCAACGTGCGGCGCTTCTTCATGGCAGAGCACGCACATGAGTATCCGTTTTGCTCGCAGCTGGCGGGCGGCTGGGACAAGCCGTGGATTCTCTACATCGCTGCTCTGTTTCACGATATCGGCAAGGGTCGCGGTGGAGACCACTCCCAAATCGGGGCGCAAGAGGTCAGACGCTTCTGCCGCCAGCACGGCGTGGCTCTGGATGACGCCCGACTCATCGAGTTTCTGGTGAGCGAGCACCTGACAATGAGCCGCATCGCCCAGAAACAGGACCTGAGCGACCCCGATGTGATCGCCGCGTTTGCGCAGCGCGTACACAACGAACGCTACCTGACCGCCTTGTACTTGCTGACCGTGGCAGACATTCGCGGCACCAGCCCCAAGGTGTGGAACGCCTGGAAAGGCAAGTTGCTGGAAGACCTGTACCGCGCCACGCTCAGAACGCTTGGCGGGCGAGCGCCGGACGCAGCAGCAGAGATCGAGGCCCGCAAGCGGGAGGCACTGGTGCAGCTCGCGCTCAACGCTCTGCCTTTTGACGCCCATAAAGCCCTGTGGGCCACGCTCGATGTCAGCTATTTCATGCGGCACGAAGCGGCCGACATTGCCTGGCACACGCGCCACCTTTCACGCCACGTTGGCACGACCAAACCGATCGTGCGAGCCCGTCAGTCATTGGCAGGTGAAGGCCTGCAGGTGCTCGTCTATGCGCCTGACCAGCCTGACCTCTTCGCGCGCATTTGCGGCTATTTTGATCGGGCCGGGTTCAGCATTTTGGACGCAAGAGTGCACACCGCCAACAACCACCACGCCCTGGATTCGTTCCAAGTGGTTGCATTCGCCCAAGCAGGCCATTACCGCGAACTGACCCACATGGTGGAAAGCGATCTGGTTAGTGCGATCGAAGCGGGTGGCCCGTTGCCAGAGCCCGCACGCAAAAGAGTCTCGCGTCGCGTC
Source organism: Acidovorax delafieldii (assembly GCA_002377855.1). Classification (GTDB taxonomy): domain Bacteria; phylum Pseudomonadota; class Gammaproteobacteria; order Burkholderiales; family Burkholderiaceae_C; genus Acidovorax; species Acidovorax delafieldii_A. The sequence continues at coordinate 21,286 of DFQQ01000009.1, forward strand.
AAGAGCTTTCCCATCGCTCCACGTGTGTCTCTGCAGCCAGACGATAAGGCACAGCGGTGGCTGCTGGGTATTTCTGCCAGCGATCGCGCCGGTTTGCTCTACCTGGTGGCGCGCATTCTTGCGCAGCACCATATCAGCGTACAGCTGGCCAAAGTCAGCACGCTGGGAGAACGGGTAGAAGACACGTTTTTGCTGCAGGGTTCAGAGCTTCAAAACAACGCACGGCAAATCCAGATCGAGACGGAATTGCTAGAGGCCCTCTCTGAGTAGTTCAGCCCCTTCTGCATCACGGTTAGTCGTCAGCGTTCGCGGAATCCAGCCCAGGGAACAGCACGTCGGTGTATCCGAAATGCGTGAAATCCTTCACACGCATCGGATACAGCTTGCCCCACAAGTGATCACACTCATGCTGCACGACCCGCGCATGGAAGCCCTCCGCTTCACGCACGATAGGGTCGCCGTACGGGTCAAAACCTGTATATCGGATGTGCTTTGAGCGAGGCACCCGTCCGCGCAAGCCCGGTACTGACAAACACCCTTCCCAGTCCTCTTCTTCCTCGCTGCTCATGGGAATGATGACGGGATTGAGCAGCACCGTCAGAGGGACCAGCGGCCTGTCTGGATATCGGGGGTTACGGTATTCGGATCCAAACACCACTACCTGAAGATCTACTCCAATCTGTGGCGCCGCCAGCCCTGCACCGTTTACGGATCTCATCGTTTCCCACAGATCACGGACCAGCAAGTGCAGGTCATCGGTATCAAACTCGACCACTGGCTTCGCTGTCCGAAGCAGTCGGGGATCGCCCATTTTCAGGATGGTATGAATGGTCATAACTAAAGGGAGTTTTACAACGGCTCAAATGATCGGCGGAAGAATCAACATGAGCGGAAACACTACACGCCATATCGTTCCAGTTGTCTTTGAAGCTCAGCACACAGGTCACGCGAACTTTAGCTGAAGCGCATAAAACTGCCCGCGACTTGGAAATCGATGATCGGAGCGTGGGGTCACCGAACGATACTCCCCATGAACTTTGCCCCGCGCCACGAAGAATGCATGCATCTAGCTGCAATCGCACGGGCGTGCTCCCGCAGTGAAAACGCATCCAGATCACGAAGCTGCTCAGGTTAGTCAACAAAAAACCCCTGTTGCGCCAGTCAACGCGGGCATGCAGTCGTGAAACGCGGAGATCGTTGATGCACCCCTGCGCGTGGGCAGCGCGCCCGATGTGGACAAGAGGCATCGGCAGATGTCAAGGAGGCATCCAAGCCAGGGCGACTGACTGAATTAGCTCAGGATCAATGGGCGGTGGAAAAGTGGCTCACCCGCGTGACTGAACTGTAAGAGAGTCCGGCTCCTGATCTTGGCGCCACTCCACTTGATAAAACACGACGACCTCACCCTTAGCGCGGATTTCCATAGTCCCCAGCTTGCGGGAGCGTTCCGGGACACCGCAGGCCAACAAGACAGAAAGTTATGTAGCCCATTCTCCGCAGGGCCAAAACGCTCGCATAACCGGGCCGCTACATTGACGGCGTCTCCATAGCATTCACCACCTACCTCAACAATGCCGCCCGTAGCCACCCCTAACCGTATCTCCATACTCAAACGTGCGGCCACCTTGCCGATCGCTGCTCGTGCGCCCTGAGCATTTCGGAGGTGGCACCAATGGCGCAGGCTGCCTCGCCGAAAACACCCAGCACTCCATCGCCAAATTTTTTAACCACCCTGCCGGCATTATTCTGAATGCAGCCGCTGATCCAATCAGTTAACTGGGCTACCGCTCCAGCAGCGCGCTAGCTTCGCAGGGTCTCGTACAGTGCAAGCTGTCAGCAATGCCTCCAAACACACTGTCGTAAGAACGGTCATATAGGTGGAGCTACACAAAAAATCATCACGTCAGTTTAGAGGAGGATCAAATTTTGTAAGCAACTTGAAACTGATGCAGAGGAGAGCGTTTCCCGCTGTGAAGAGCCATACCCCTTCAAATAAATCTGAGATGCGAACAACTGTGGCCCCTCGGCTCATTGCACCGTTCAAGCCTAACGCCCCTCCTGCTTCTGGATGAAATCGCGCTATTGACTTCAGTGCAGGTGCCCCCAATACAAAAGTGCATCGCGCCCTTCGACCGAAAGTGACACCCTCGCACCGACCGGCAAAACCACTTTGGTTGGCACATGACCAAAAGGCAAGTTAGTCACTACCGGAATATTAACTTTCGATCTTATCCATTCAATAACAGACTGAAACTTGAATCCTCTGTCATGTGCCGCCAATTTATATCCATTGAACTGCCCAAACACCAGCGCCTTTTGAGAATCTAAAACTCCTGCGTGCAGCAGTTGCGTCAGCATGCGCTCAATTCTGTACGGATGCTCTCCTATATCTTCTAAGAAAAGGATACCCCCATTAATATCGGGCATGTAGGGTGTGCCAACTAATCCAGAAAGCACGGCCAGATTACCGCCCCAGAGCACAGCATTTTCAATATAAATGTCTGAGATTTCCGCAGCTACGCCTACAGTTCTTCGCGAGACAGGTAAACGCCACCCCGCTCCCTCGCCCTGCCCCGTTATCAGATCATCGAAGCAAGCCTCCATAATATCATCAGGATCCCCGTCTACACCAAAATCTGTAATCAGCGCTGGACCTGCCCACGTTACTGCACCGCTCTTCGCTAACACAGCATTTTGAAACGCAGTAAAGTCACTAATCCCCACAAATTTTGTCCCTCCAGCAATAGCTTGGGCAACTTTTTTGTAATTCATCTCCGCAAGAAGTCTCGTAAGGCCATAAGCTCCGCGGGTAATTAACGCAACATCGGCGCCACTGTCTGCGGCACGGTGGATGGCGGCGAGTCGTGTATGATCGTCTCCGGCGAAACGCGTATGCACGGCTTGAGCATCAGTATCTACTTCCACCTCGTATCCCTTGGATTTCAGGCGAGCCACCCCCCGCTTGAAAGCTGCTTTGTCTCGTATTGCACCTGCGGGAGAATAAATATAAATGTGTTTTCCACCCTGATGGCAATGACTACATGAGGTATTTTCGTTTGATTGCGACACGTTTTTCAGACCAAAGGGTCCGCTCCCGCTGAAGTTAATTTTGAAATTTCTCTAGCGCTTACTCGGATCTCATTAAAATAGCTAACCGCGCAGCTGACCACCCAAGAAAAATATTCATTCTTATTGGTGTATATTGAAATATATTTTATTGGTCCGGGCAATTTTTCCATTTCAAAAAACGGTTTATCCCTTTCAATCAGAAATAGCCACTTACTTTGAGAAAAAAGCTTCTCCGAAAATTCCGCCGGGAGAGATTTTATGGTGGGCACTAATTTCTGTTGCTCAATGAAATTAGAAAAAGCGCGCATAGCTGCACTATACCCCTGGTCGGGAAACGGACAGCGGTACATACTACGCGCTTCTTCTGAAGAATTTATCTCAGCAGAGGGAGGCAGCACTACCACGCCATGCACACGTGAAGCGAATCCTTCGCACAGGCGCATCAGCAAGCCCGAGTACCAGCCATCCAGTACGAGAATAACCGATTGGAGTTCGAGTCGCTCCAACAATTCAACCAAAACCTGACAATGCCATTCAATTTGATGAAAACTCACTTTCTTGGGTTTATCGCTCCTGCCAAAACCGATAAGGTCCGGGACCAGAACACGCTCAGTATCTGGCATTGCGTCTACAAACCCTTTGAAGATATAACCCCAACTCGTCGAATCGTGAATGCATAGCCATGTCACATTGAGGTCGCGCGGGCCGACGTCAACATAATGCATGCGTAGGCCCTGCAAGCTGCGTAGATCAGTAACGTAAGATGGCGGCCAGTTAGTGCTGGACAGGGAAGCGAATGCACTCTCAGGAGTTCTTAAGGCGTCTTCACGCAAAGGTACTCGTCCTGCGGCACTGATCCGGCGCTTTGACTTAAAAAATTGGCTCAATATGGATGCGCATGCTTCGGCCAGAACCCCCCCGGATACTTCAGTGTGGTGATTGAGTTGCGCGCTATCAAGCAAATTGACAACGGACCCAACCGCGCCTGTTTTAGGCTCAAAAGCTCCAAAGACAAGGCGGCTCACCCTTGAATTCAGGACTGCCCCACTGCACATGGCACACGGCTCCAGAGTGACATACAGCGTGCACCCATTGAGTCGGTAATTGCCCAGCAATTTGCCGGCAGCGCGCAATGCGTTAATCTCAGCATGAGCGGCCGGGTCGTTTTGTCCAACCTGGGCATTTCGCCCACTTGCTATCAACACCCCATCTTTCACGACCACGGCGCCAACCGGTACCTCCCCGTGTTTTGCGGCAATCTCCGCTTCGGCCAAGGCCAGTTCCATCCACTGCTCGTCCGATGGCTGAAGGGAAACTGTCAGCTGCATATCGATTGGTGTGTCTATGGTGGTTGATTTTCAG
>DFQQ01000001.1:0-46818 GCA_002377855.1 Acidovorax delafieldii
GAGGTATGTCGCTAATCAGGCAAAAAGGCCTTTTGCGCCCGCCATAAAAGCGCCCCTAGCTATGATTTAAATAGCAATGGAGCCATCGGCGCGCCTGCACCAGCGCCCCGTGTAGCCTGGCTGACAGCCCTTTGTGCAGAGGCGGCCTACAGTGGTGCTTCTCACACCCTCAGCCGCCGGAGACACCCCCATGCAATCCATCCCATCGCTGCAAGGCAGCGTCAGCCCCGACGAATGGCAACTGCGCTGCGATCTGGCCGCCTGCTACCGCCTCGTGGCGCTGTACGGCTGGAGCGACCTGGTCTTCACCCACATCAGCGCCAAGCTGCCTGAATCGGTGTCGGGCCCCGAGCACCAGTTCCTCATCAACCCCTATGGGCTGATGTTCGACGAGATCACCGCGTCCAGCCTGGTGAAGGTCGACATGCAGTGCAACAAACTGCACGACTCGCCCTTCCCGGTGAACCCGGCAGGCTTCGTCATCCACAGCGCCGTGCACGAGGCGCGGCCCGAAGCCGGCTGTGTGCTGCACACCCACACCCGCGCTGGCGTGGCCGTGAGCGCGCAGCAGGGTGGCGTGCTGCCCATCAGCCAGCAAAGCACCTTCGTGCTGGGCTCGCTGGCGTACCACGCGTACGAGGGCGTGGCTTTTCGCGATGAGGAAAAGCCACGCCTGCAGGCGGACCTGGGGCAGGCCAACTTCCTCATGCTGCGCAACCATGGGCTGCTCACAGTGGGCCGCACGATTGCCGATGCGTTCCTCTCGATGTACACCTTCGAGAACACCTGCCGCATCCAGATCGACGCGCAGGCCGGGGGCCCACTGACCGAGGTGAACCCCCAGATCGTGAGCGGCGTGGCCCAGGCCATGCGCGTGCAGACCGGTGGGCTGGGCGGTGCGTTTGCGTGGCCCGCGCTGCTGCGCAAGGCGCAGCGCGAGTCGCCTGGCTTTGACCATTGAAAACACTGCCACGGCAAGGCCCCAAGAACCTGTTCTAAGCCCGCCGCCAGGGCAAATGCCCGCGCGCCTGCGCAAAGCCAGGTCAACGCATACGATGTGCACCTCAAGATTTTTAACCTGAGGACACTCGCCCATGAAGCTGTATTACTCCCCTGGCGCCTGCTCGCTCTCGCCCCACATCGTGCTGCACGAGGCAGGTCTGGCGTTTGACGCCGTACTGGCCAGCACCAAGACACACAAGCTGCAGGACGGCACGGACTACTACACCATCAACGAGCTGGGCTATGTGCCAGTGCTGGAGCTGGACAACGGCGAGCGCCTGCGCGAAGGCCCTGCCATCGTGCAGTACATCGCAGACCTGGTGCCCAGCCAGAACCTGGCCCCCGCCAACGGCACAATGGAACGCTACCGCCTGCAGGAATGGCTGACCTTCACCGGAACCGAACTGCACAAAGGCCACAGCCCGCTGTTTGCCCCCAACACGCCCGAAGACTACAAACCCATCGTGCGCGAACGCGTGCAAAGCCGTTTTGCGTGGGTAGACAAACAGCTGGCCGGCAAGGAATACCTGCTGGGCAGCTTCAGCGTGGCTGACGCTTACCTCTACACCGTCTCACGCTGGGGCCAGCTCGTGGGCGTGGACACATCGGGCCTGGCCAACCTGCAGGCCTTCAAGCAGCGCATGGAAGCGCGCCCCGGCGTGCAGTCCGCACTGAAGGCAGAAGGCTTGCTCAAGTAAGCCGCCGCCCAGGGTGTCGCCCCCGCGGGGCTGGCAGCTGCAAGCGCGACCTCTGGCAACGGGGGCCGCGCTTTTTTTTGCTGCAGAGCAGCCCGGTGCAGCAGCACACAGCAGACAGCACCCAGGGCAGCCGCACACCGTGCACGTTTCACGTGAAACGCGCGCCGGCAGCCACCTCGGCAGGGTTAGCACAAAAAGAGAACCCTTGTTGATACATCTCTCCTGCACGTTTTGCCCAGCGGCGGTACGCTTTGCGGGTAATCCCTTGCAGGTTCTCTTTTTTTCAGAAAGCGCCCATGACTTCTCTTTTCGAACCCACCCACGCCGGCGACATAGCCCTGGCCAACCGCATTGCCATGGCGCCGCTCACCCGCAACCGCTCACCCGAGGCCATTCCCACCGAGCTGACGGCCACCTACTACGCGCAGCGCGCCACGGCCGGGCTGATCATTTCGGAGGCCACCGCCATCAGCCCTGAAGGCCAGGGTTATGCCGACGTGCCGGGCCTGTACGGCACCGAGCAGCTCGACGGCTGGAAGAAGGTGACGCGCGCCGTGCACGAGGCCGGCGGCAAGATCGTGGTGCAGCTGTGGCATGTGGGCCGCATCTCGCACACGTCCCTGCAGCCGGGCAACGCCAAGCCCGTGGCTCCCTCGGCCATCCGCGCGCACGCCAAGACGGTGCTCATCAAGGACGGCGTGCCCACCTTCACCGACACCTCCGAGCCCCGCGCGCTCGATGCCGAAGAGCTCCCCCGCATCGTGCAGGACTACCGCCATGCAGCGCGCAACGCCATCGCGGCGGGCTTCGATGGCGTGGAAATCCATGCCGCCAACGGCTACTTGATTGACCAGTTCCTGAAGACCGGGGCCAACCAGCGCACCGACGACTACGGTGGCAGCATCAAGAACCGCGCACGCTTGCTGCTGGAAGTGACCCGGGCCGTCGTCGACGAAATCGGCGGCGGACGCACCGGCATTCGCCTCTCGCCCGTCACGCCCGCCAACGACATCGTCGACGAGAACCCGCAGCCGCTGTTCGACCACGTGGCATGCGAGCTGGGCAAGCTGGGCCTGGCCTTCATCCACGTGATTGAGGGCGCCACGGGCGGCCCACGCGAGCTGCCCGACCGCCCCTTTGACTATGCCGAGCTGCGCACCGCCTACCGCACAGCGGGCGGCAAGGGAGCCTGGATGGTGAACAACGCCTACGACAAGGCCTTGGCCGAGTCCGCCCTGGCCAACGGCGCAGACATCGTGGCGTTTGGCCGCCCGTTCATCGCCAACCCTGATCTGGTGGCACGCCTGCAGCAAAACGCGCCGCTCAACGAGCTCCATCGCGACACGCTGTACGGCGGCGGAGCCAAGGGCTATACCGACTATCCCACGCTGGCAGGCTGACCGGGCCGGCTGGGCCGCGCACAGCGGCTCAGCCCTTGCCCAGGGGGCTGGGGGCCCGCATCACGATGCGGGTGAAAAGCCGGTCGTACGCCGGGTCGCGTGGGCGGCCCTGTGAGAGCGGGTTGGAGTTGGTGGCAAAGGCCGCGTCCACCGCCGCCCAGTCTTCCGGGGCAAGGTGCGCCTGGGCGGCAGGCAGCACCAGGGTTTCTTCCAGGCGCATGTGTTCGAGGTAGAAGTCCAGGTAGCGCTCCAGCGCCCGCACAAACCCCTCGCGGCGCCCCTCGCCCATCAGCTCCCAACCCAGCAGCAAATGCTGCAGCTCGCGCACCGCGGCTTCGCCGCCAGCGTGCTCCTGGTCCAGACGCGCTATCACGTCTGCCACGTGCGGGGCCCGCAGGGCCACGAGGGGAAACAGGTGCTCGGTTTCCTTGGGGTGGTGCTCGCGCTCGGGAAATTCGTCGATGTAGAACAGGATGGCGCGAGCAATGTCGAAAAAAGTGGCCGGGTGATCGCCCGGGCCTTGCTCCACCAACAACTGCAGAGAACGCAGCACCGCCGCGAGCGATGCGTGTTCTTCACGGATGATCTGCAGACTAACGGGGGGCATGGAGTGGAAGGCCGCGCGGCTAGAAGACGAAGCCGGCGAGAGTGCCACGGCCCTGCCCGCAAGAGCGTGACCCACATCAACAAACGCCGGGGAGCGGCTGCCTTGGCGGACCCAGTGGCATGGTTTTGCGCTCAACCATCAACGCGCACACTTTTCGGCCGTTGGCAGCGGCAATGGCCGAAACGCGGCTGCGCTGCGGCACCGCCGACCTCCGCCCCATCCCCAAAAAGAAAACCCCCTTGCGGGGGTTTCGAACTTGAACGCCATGCCTGCGGCACGGCAGGCTGCGCGCAGGCGCCTTGCGCCGCCCTGTCAGCCCAGCAGGGCGCGAGGTGCCGATGGGGGCGCCGACAGGCCTTGCGGGGCCGGCGCAGAGGTCTGGTGGCCCATGAAGCCCGAGGAATCGGCAAGGCGGAACTGCTGCACCACCTGCGACAGGCGGGCGGCCTGCTCGCGCAGCGACTCGGCAGCGGCGGCAGACTCTTCCACCAGGGCGGCGTTCTGCTGCGTCATGCGGTCGATCTCGCCCACCGACTGGTTTACCTGCCCAATGCCGGCCGACTGCTCGGAAGCCGCGGCCGTGATCTCGCCAATGATGTCGCCCACGCGCTGCACGCTGGCCACGATTTCCTTCATGGCGGAGCCTGCGTCTTCCACATGGCGCACGCCGCCGTCCACGGCTGTCACGCTGCTCTGGATGAGCGTTTTGATGTCGCTGGCAGCGGCTGCCGAGCGCTGGGCCAGGCTGCGCACTTCCGATGCCACAACAGCAAAGCCCCGGCCCTGCTCGCCCGCACGGGCAGCCTCTACGGCCGCATTCAGCGCCAGGATGTTGGTCTGGAAGGCAATCGAATCGATCAGGCCAATGATGTCGCCGATCTTGCGGCTCGATGCCGAGATCTCGTGCATGCTGGACACCGCCTGCGCCACCACCGAGCCGCCGCGTGTAGCGGTGGTGGATGCCGACGCGGCCAGCTGGTTGGCCATTTGCGAGGACGACGCTGTCTGCTGCACGGTGGCCGTGATCTGCGAGAGCGAACTCACAGCCGCCTGTGCGTTGCTGGCGGTCTGTTCCGTGCGGTGCGACAAGTCCTGGTTGCCGGTGGCGATTTCCTGGCTGGCGGTGGCGATGTTGCCGCTGGCATCGCGCACCTGCGCCACCAACGCGCCCAAGCCCTGCTGCATCTCTGCCAGGGCACGCTGCAAGTCGGCCACCTCGTCGCGCCCTTCGGCACGGATGTCCTGCGACAGGTCACCCCCCGCAATGGCCCGCGCCATGCGCTGCGCTTCGTCCAGCGGCTTACAGATGGAATGCATGTTCAGCAGCGTGAGCGGCACCACCACCACGACGGTGATCAGCACGGCCAGCGCAAACAGCCACTTGGTCTGGTCCGACACATTTTTCTGCTCACCCACGGCTTTTTGCACCTCGGTGCGCAGCACATCGTCGAGCTGGGCCATCAGCTTGTCAGCCTCGGCAAACTCGGCCACGGCCTTGCTGCTCATGCGGTTGGCAATGGTGGCGGTGTCGTAGCCCCCGGCTTCCAGCTGGCGGGCCACGTGGGCGAAGGCTTCCTTGTAACTGTCAAGGCGCTTGATGATGTCGCGCACCACGGCGTTGTCGGCATCCTCTTCGCCTTCCAGAAACTGCGAAGCCACTTTCTTGGCTTTTTCCTGGCTTTCCACCCACTTGGTGTGCGCGGCCTTCACGGCTTCCGGTTTTTCGTAGCCAATGATCATGTCCTTCTCATGCTGGCGAATGGCGCCCATCTCGCCACGCAGCTGGGCCATGTAGCCCACCTCCTGGAAGGAGCTCTGCATGAAGTCCTCACTCATGGAATAGATGCGGAACATGCCCAACATGCCTGCGCCACCCAACAGGCCCAGCAGCCCCAACACCACCGCGATGGCCCCCAACATGCGAAACCGGATGGTGAACTGCCGCATGAGCGAAAAAAGATTCATGATTTAACGTCCTCAATGGAATGCGCGGGCATGGCCTGCACTGCGAGATTTAGTTTACATTTTTGAAACTATTTGTTGCAGTTTGCCAGACATCGAGGCCCGCGGCCATTGCGGTTTATCACATGCGCCAGCGTTTGAGTAGGAGGGCATTTGCCATCACGCTCACCGAACTGAGCGCCATGGCCGCACCCGCCACCACGGGGCTGAGGTAGCCCAGCGCGGCCAGGGGGATGCCGGCCACGTTGTAGGCAAATGCCCAAAACAGGTTCTGGCGAATCTTGGCCACCGTGCGGTGGGAGATGTCCAGCGCGGCAGCCACGAGCATCGGGTCGCCCCGCATCAGGGTGATGCCGGCGGCATGCATGGCCACATCGGTGCCATTGCCCATGGCCATCCCAACGTCGGCGGCAGCCAGCGCCGGAGCATCGTTAACCCCGTCGCCTACCATCGCCACAATGCGGCGCCGGGGCACAGAACTGTGGGCAGTTTTTACATCTGCCATGTTGCCGCGCTGCAACAGTTGTATCTGCGCGGCCTTGTCGCCGGGCAGCACCTCGGCCATCACTTCGCCCGCAGCAGGGTCCAGGCCCAACCGGCGGGCCATCGCCTCGGCCGCCCCCCGGTTGTCGCCCGAAATCATCACGGTGCGGATGCCCCGCGCCTTGAGCGCAGCCAGCGCCTCGCGGGCACCGGGCTTGGGTTCGTCGCCAAAAGCCAGCAACGCCAGCACCTGCAGGCCCTGCGGCGTGGGCCCGGCCACTGCAGACACGGTAAAGCCCTCTTGCTGCAGCGCCAGGGCACGCTGCGCCAACGGGCCGGCGGCGGCCCCATCGCCGGCCGCTGAAGGCACCACGGGCACGCCCAGCTCCTGCATCCAGCGCAGGCTGCCAATGTGCCAAGTCTGGCCGTGCACGGCCCCTTCGGTGCCGCGCCCCGGCACGGCGCGCACGCCTTCGGCCGCTGTGGGCTGAATGCCGCTCTGCTCGGCCGCCGCCACCACCGCACGCGCCAGGGGGTGTTCGCTACCGCTCTGCACACCGGCCACGGCCGCCAGCACGGCGGCCTCATCCACCCCCGTGGCCAGCTCCAGCGCCGCCAGGCGCGGCTGGCCCACCGTGAGCGTGCCCGTCTTGTCGAACGCCACGGTATCCACCTGGTGGGCCACTTCCAGCGCCTGCACATCCTTGATCAAAATGCCGTGCTGCGCCGCCACGCCCGTGCCGGCCATGATGGCTGCGGGCGTTGCCAGCCCCAGTGCGCAGGGGCAGGCAATCACCAGCACGGCCACGGCGTGGATCAGTGCGGCTTCCGCACCTGCGCCTACCCACAGCCAGCCCAGCAACGTGATCAGCGCCAGCACCAGCACCACGGGCACGAACACGGCCGACACCTTGTCCACCAGCCGCTGCAGCGGCGCCTTGGCGGCCTGCGCGTCTTCCACCAGGCGGATGATCTGGGCCAGCACGGTTTCAGACCCCACCGCCTGCACCTGCATCACGATGCGGCCATCCCCGTTGATGGAGCCGCCCGTCAGCCGCCCGCCCAGCTCGCGCGCCACGGGCAGCGGCTCGCCGGTCAGCATGGATTCGTCCACCTGCGTCTGCCCCTCGGTCACCACGCCATCGGCCGGAATGCGCTCACCAGGGCGCACCACAAGCCGGTCACCCACCATCACCTCGGCCACGGGCACGTCCACCTCGCCGGTTTTCGACAGCAGGTGCACCACGTCCGGCCGCAGGGCATGCAGCGCGCGGATGGCAGCGGTGGTCTGCCGTTTGGCCCGCGCCTCCAGCCACTTGCCCAGCAGCACCAGCGTGACCACCACGGCCGAGGCCTCAAAGTACAGGTGCGGCATGTGACCGGGGTGGTCGGGCGCGGTGAGCCACAGCCACATCGACAAGCCCCACCCTGCGCTGGTGCCCACGGCCACCAACAGATCCATGTTGCCGCTCAGGGCCTTGGCCGCCGCCCAGCCTGCCTTGTAAAAGCGGGCACCCAAGATGAACTGCACCGGCGTGGCCAGCAGAAACTGCACCCAGGCCGGCAGCATCCAGTGCCGGCCAAACAGGTCGCCCACCATGGGAAACACCAGGGGCGCCGACAACGCCAGCCCCACCGCCACGGGCAAAAAGCCCGCCCAGGGCGAGGCGTCCTCCGGGGCATCGGTGGCGTCGGCCGCGCGCGGCTCATACCCTGCATTGCGTACTGCCCGCCGCACCAGCGCCTGCAGGGCCACGGCATCGCTGCCATCGGGCACGGTGTAGGCAATGCGCGCCGACTCGGTGGCCAGGTTCACCGTGGCATCCTGCACGCCGGGCACCTTGCGCAGCGCGCGTTCCACACGGCCCACGCAGCTCGCGCAGGTCATGCCGCCAATGCCCAAGTCCAGCGACTGGGCCACTTCGGGGGTAGGTTGGGTGGTATTCATAGCCCAGACAGTAATCCTTGACGCCGTGGCAAGGTCAAGGCATTTCAAGAATCTGTTCAAAGTCTTGACCATGACATCATGTCAAGGTTCATCATCGCATGCAGGGTGACTTTCCACCCCACCCATCCAAGGAGTTATTCCATGCAAACGCAAACTTTCCAAGTCCAGGGCATGACATGCGGCCACTGCGAGCGGGCCGTCACGCAAGCCATCCAGCAAGTGGACCCCGCCGCCACGGTGCAAATCGACCGCGCCAGCGGCCAGGTTCAGGTGCAAAGCACGGCCCCGCGCGAGCAACTGGCGGCCGCCATTGCCGAAGAAGGCTACGCCGTCGCCGCATGAACAGCCAGCCCAGCGCACGCCGCGCGCCAGCCGCCGCGGCCTTGCAGGCATGGCCCGTGCCCATAAGCGAAGCCGCGCGCCTGGCGGGCGTGTCGGCCCGCATGGTGCGGCACTACGAATCGCTGGGCCTGCTGCAAAGCGTGGCCCGCTCTGAAGGCGGCTACCGCCAGTACACCGAGGCCGATGTGCACAGCCTGCACTTCATCCGCCGCGCACGCGACCTGGGCTTCTCCATCGAAGAAATCGCCACCCTGCTCGCCCTGTGGCACGACCGCAGCCGCACCAGCGCGCAGGTCAAGCGCATCGCGCAAAGCCACATCGACCAGCTCACCCAACGCATCGCCGCCATGCAAGCCATGCAGCGCACCCTGCAAACCCTGGTGGGCTGCTGCCAGGGGGACGACCGGCCCGACTGCCCCATCCTGGACGACCTGGCGGGCGGCGGGCTGACTTAGGTCGACATATCGAGGTCTTTTTTGCCAAGCGCCCGCCACAGTTCCAGGGCCGCTGAAAAACCGCTTTCTTTTTCCAGGAGTTTTTTCCATGACCCACCGTGACGTCTTCGTCGTCAGCACCGCCCGCACCGCCATCGGCACCTTCGGCGGTAGCCTGAAGGATGTCCCCAACACCCAGCTCGCCACCACCGCCGTGAAGGCCGCCATCGCGCGCGCCGGCATCGCGCCCGACGCCGTGGGCCATGTGGTCATGGGCAACGTGATTCCGACCGACACCAAGGATGCCTACCTGAGCCGCGTGGCCGCCATCGACGCCGGCTGCCCCATCGAAACGCCCGCCTTCAACGTCAACCGCCTGTGCGGCTCGGGCCTGCAGGCCATCATCAGCGCAGCCCAGGCCATTGGCTATGGCGACTGCGACGTGGCCGTGGGCGGTGGCTCGGAAAGCATGAGCCGCGGCCCCTACTTCGACCAAGGCGCGCGCTGGGGCGCCCGCATGGGTGATAGCAAGAGCATCGACTACATGCTCGGCATCCTGCACGACCCCTGGCAGAAGATGCACATGGGCATCACCGCCGAGAACGTGGCCGAGCGGTACAAGATCAGCCGTGAGATGCAGGACCAGCTCGCCCTGGCCAGCCAGCAGCGCGCCGCCGCCGCCGTCGCTGCGGGTTACTTCAAGGAGCAGATCGTCCCCGTCGAAATCTCCACGCGCAAGGGCACCGTGCTGTTCCAGGAAGACGAACATGTGCGCGCCGCCACCACGCTGGACGTGCTGGCCGGCATGAAGCCCGCGTTCAAGAAGGAAGGCGGCACGGTGACGGCTGGCAACGCCTCGGGCATCAACGACGGCGCTGCCGCTGTGGTGCTGGCTGCGGGTGACCGCGTAGCCGCCCTGGGCCTGAAACCCCTGGCGCGCCTGGTTGGCTACGCGCACGCAGGCGTGGACCCGGCCTACATGGGTATTGGCCCCGTGCCTGCCACGCAGAAGGTACTGCAACGCACCGGCCTGAAGGTACAGGACATGGATGTGATCGAAGCCAACGAAGCCTTCGCCGCCCAGGCCTGCGCCGTGGTGCAGGAACTGGGCCTGGACCCCGCCAAGGTGAACCCCAACGGCTCTGGCATTTCGCTGGGCCACCCCGTGGGTGCTACCGGCGCCATCATCACCACCAAGGCGATTGCCGAGCTGCACCGCACGGGCGGGCGCTATGCACTGGTCACCATGTGCATTGGCGGCGGCCAGGGCATCGCGGCCATCTTCGAAAGAGTTTGAGTCTTTTTGGCCTCCAGCGCTTATCCAAAAAGCGCTGGTAGCTCCTACATTCATAGCAACCATGCTTCCCAACACACTCCTCACGGCCGAGCAGAAAGCCGAACTGCAAGTCTTCACCGAGTCGCTGGAGCGCTTTTGCGATAGCGAGATCGAGCCCCATTACCGCGACTGGGAAAAGGCGGGCCTCGTCCACCGCGAGCTGTTCCGCAAGATGGGCGAGAACGGCTACCTGTGTGCCGACGTGCCCGAGCAGTACGGCGGCGCAGGCGCCAGCGTGCACTTCTCGTTTGCTGTGGTGGAGGTGCTCTCGCGCCGGGGCTATGGCGGCTTTGTGGGCGGGCTGCAGGTGCACAACGACATCATCCCGCCCTACCTGCTGCACTGCGGCACCGAGGCGCAGCGCGAATACTGGCTGCCGCGCATGGTCAGCGGCGAAGCGGTGGCCGCCATAGGCATGACGGAGCCCGGCGCAGGCAGTGACCTGAAAGCTATCCGCACCACGGCCAAACGGGATGGCAATGAGTACGTCATCAACGGCAGCAAGATCTTCATCAGCAATGGCCAGCACTGCGACCTATTGGTGCTTGCCGCCAAGACCGATCCGGCAGCCGGTGCCAAAGGCGTGAGCCTGTTTCTGGTCGATACCAAAAGCCCCGGCTTCACGCGCGGCCAGAACCTGGAAAAAATCGGCCAGCACGCGGGCGATACGTCTGAGCTGTTCTTCAACGACCTGCGTGTGCCCGCAGACGCCCTGCTGGGCGGTTTGGAAGGCCAGGGCTTTGTGCAGATGATGCGCGAGCTGCCGCGCGAGCGCCTCATCATCGGTGTGCAGGCGGTGTATGGGGCCAAGGGTGCGCTCGATGCCACGGTGAAGTACGTGCAAGAACGCCAGGCATTTGGCCAAGCGATTGGGCAGTTCCAGAACACGCGCTTCACGCTGGCCCAATGCGCCAGCGACATCGCCGCCGCCGAGGCGTTTTTGAATGCCAGCGTGGCGGCCTACGAGCGCGGCGAACTCACCCCCGAGGCCGCGAGTGCGCTCAAGCTGCACACCACTGAAGTCATGGGCCGCGTGGCCGATGCCTGCCTGCAACTGTTTGGCGGCTACGGCTACATGGCTGAATACCCCATCTCGCGCTTCTGGACCGATGCACGCGTGCTGCGCATCTACGGCGGCACATCAGAAATCATGAAAGAGCTGGTGGCGCGCTCGTTGCTGGGGCGCTGAAGGGGAACTGAGAGGGGCGCTGAAAAAAAGAGCAATAAAGCACCCCCGTCGCACGGCAAACGTCCAGTTGCCAGTGGCCGCGCAGCCCGCACAAAATGCGTCACGTTACTTTCACACAGGGCCGCGAATATCTTTTGTTTTCTACAAAACGAGGAGAAGCGTATGCAAGTTCGAAAAGTACTGCTGGCCATGGCGGCCACGGTGGTGATGACCACGGCCTGCGGCGGTAGCGACACACCCGCCTGGCCCCCCACTCCCACCGTGATTGCCCACCGCGGGGCTTCGGCGCTGCGGCCGGAGCACACGCTGGCTGCGTACCAAAAGGCGATTGACGATGGCGCCAACGTCATTGAGCCCGACCTCGTCATCACCAAGGACGGCGTACTGGTAGCCCGCCACGAGAACGCGATTGCCATCCTCAACGCCGACGGCAGCGTACGCGAGGCCACCACCGATGTGATGGACCGCCCCGAATTTGCCGCCCGCAAGACCACCAAGACCATCGACGGCACGGCCATCACCGGCTGGTTTGTGGAGGACTTCACCCTGGCCGAACTCAAGACCCTGCGCGCGCGCGAACGCATTCCAGCCATTCGCCCGGCCAATGTGGCCTACAACGGCCAGTTCGAAGTGCCCACGCTGCAGGAAGTGATCGACCTGGCCAAGGCGCAGTCCGCCGCCAAGGGCCGAATCATCGGTATCGCGCCTGAAACCAAGCACCCCAGCTTCTTCCAGTCGATTGGCATGCCGCTGGAGCCCGCACTGCTGGCGGTGCTGACCAAGAACGGCTGGAACAGCAAGGATGCACCCGTGTACGTGCAGTCGTTCGAGGTGGCCAACCTGAAGGCGCTGCGCAAGCAGAGCACGGTGCGTCTGGTGCAGTTGCTGTCCAACGGCGGCCGCCCGTATGACTTCACCGCCTCGGGCAACCCCCAGACCTACGCCAACATGGCCACGGCCGCCGGGCTCAAGGAAATCGCCACCTACGCCGATGTGGTGGGCGCACACAAGGACCTGGTCATCCCCGTGAAAGACGGCGCCCTGGGCACCCCCACCACGCTGGTGAAAGACGCCCACGCGCTGAACCTGGCTGTGCACATCTGGACACTGCGGCCCGAAAACGCCTTCCTGCCCGCCGCCTACAAAAAGGCCCCCACCACGGACAACACCGTGCGCGGCGACAGCGTGAGCGAAATCCAGACCTTCCTGAAGGCCGGGGTGGATGGCTTCTTCACCGATGACTCGGCCGTGGGCCGCTTGGCGGTGGACAGCCTGAAGTAAACCGCTGCGCCCCTCAAAAAATGCCGAGGTCAACCTCGGCATTTTTGTGGGCGCCCAGCAATGCGCCGGGCCTCAGAACGGCGCCGATTCCGGGTCGGTGTCCACCGGCGCGGTGGCCGGGCCGGTGACCACGCCACCGCCCGATTTGCGCACCGGCAACGGGGCCGCCTGGGCGGCGGCCGGGCGAACGGCGACTGGCGCNNCGATGCCGCCGAGGTGGCCACCACCGCAGGGCCGCCTGCGGCCACGGCCTGGGCCGCGCTGGCCACGCCGCTTTCGGCCTCGCCGCCCAAGGCTTCGATCAAGTCGGGGATGAGCTTGACCAGCTCGCCCGTGGCAATCGCCACGTCGGTGTCAAAACCCCCGTCATCGGCTTTGGTGCCTTCAAACACGGTGTCCAGAAAAGCCACCTTCTTGATCTGCAGCCCCTCGGTCAGCATGAAGGAGACACGGTCATCCCAGGTGAGGGCCAGCTTGGTGGGCAGCTTGCCTGCGGCAATGTGGGCCTGGATTTCTTCGATATCGAGCGGGTGGCGCGCATAGCGCACCACGGCCTTGGCCTCGTCGGCGCTCTTGAGCTCGCACTCGCGGTCGATGGTGAAGCCCACGGGGGGCTCTTGCGTCGAAAGCCAGTGCGCCATCGCCGCTTGCGGGCTGGTTTGCGTATTGACCAGAGACACCGACAGGCCCGGCAGCGACTCCACCAGCAGGCTCACCACCTCATCGGCGCGGCCCTGGGATGAGGTATCGAGCACCAGCAGACGCGCATCGGTGTCGATCCACACCCACATGCTGCCCTGCTTGGTAAAGGCCATGGGCAGCAGGTCGAGCTTGGCCTCGTCCTTGAGCTCCTTGCTTTCTTTCTTGCCTGGCTTGCGGCCGGTTTCCTGCTCGATGCGGGCGGCTTTTTCCTTCACGCGGCGGTTGAGCACCGAGCCGGGCAGCACCTTGGACTCGACCATGAAGCGCAAAATCCATTGCCCGCCCACCGATTCGGCCAGTGCGCCATGCTGCTCGCCACGGGGGGGCACCCAGCCCAGCGATTTTTCCTGGGTGGCGCCGCATTCCATGAAGGGGGCTTTCGCCAGCGCTTCTTCCACCTGCGTCAAATCGACCTGCCAGCCGGGGGCAATGCGGTACACGATCATGTTCTTGAACACGGAAATCCTTCGCTTCGTTGTCTGACTTGGGGTGATTGTCGGCGCTAGCGAAGGCACTGGCGGCCCAGCGCCCCACCGCCGCACCCCGGCGGCGGCTGGCTGGGCCAGTTCTTGCTACAACTTCAATAGCTGACAGCGCTTGTATTGATTGGGCAAAACGGCAATATTGCTTGAAAAATGCCATGGCCGCAGCGGCACGCCGTACACCGCGGGTTGGCACAACTTTACACAGGCTTCAAGCCCGCTCACGGTCGCGATACATGGGCGGCGCACACTGCCTTCAACCGCTGCAACGGTCGTTGCGGCGGACCACTTCGCCACCGTGAAAGGACTGACACCATGACCATGGCCTCTTCTACCCGCCGCCTCGCACGCACTGCAGTGGCATCTGCCGCCGCCACCGCGCTGTGCGCAGCGCTGGCCTGGCCAGCGCTTGCACAAACGCAGGCCCCCGCCAACCCGCCCGCCGCCCAGGCATCGGATGCGCCAGCGCGCCAAGCCCGCAGCGCCGACATGCAAAAGCGCTACCAGGACCGCATGGCACAGCGCCAGGCGGCTTTGAAAGAAAAGCTCAAGCTGACAGCCGCCCAGGAAGGCGCCTGGACCAGTTTCACGGCCGCCCTGCAACCCGCACAGCGCCCCTCCCGCCCCGATCGCACGGAACTGGAAAAACTCACCACCCCTGAGCGCATTGACCGCATGCGCGAGTTGCGGGCCCAGCACACTGCCCAGGCCGACCGGCGCGACGACGCGGTCAAGCAGTTCTACACCGCCTTGAGCCCCGAGCAGCAAAAGACGTTTGATGCCGAGTTTCGCCGGGGCGGCCCCGGCATGCACCGCGGAATGCACGGTCGCCATGGCGGCCCCGACGGCCATCACTACGGCGGCCGCGCGCCCGGTGCCCAGGCCCCCGCCCGCTGACACAGCCCGTGCTGCCCCGCAGGGGCACCTTTTCAAAAAGCCCGCTGTCCGCAAGGACGGCGGGCTTTTTTCATGGGCCACGCAATGCCTGTGGACAAAGCTGTGCCCTTTTTCGGAGCAACTGCACAGTTATCCACACCAAAAGGCGAAGCGCCAAAGTTGTTGTCTGCCAGCCATGGATTCCATACAGGCTGGCGCACATGGTTTTGGGCAGCGCAAGTCCGCGTGGCCATTGGGAAAAAAGCACTTGTCCACAAAAAAGACGCTGCTCTACTACTACTGCTATTTATATATAGAACCTTAAGAGAACAACCCATCAACAACCCGCGCCCCGAAACACCGGGGTTGTGGACACCGTGGGGCAACGGGTGTGAGCACGAGGCAAGGGGTCTGGCGCCGCGCAGGCACAGGGGCCGCCAGCCGCCATGACTTGGGCGCAGCGCCTGTGTGACGGTTCACACGTGCCACGGTGCGGTAAGGCGCTTTACCGAAGGCGGCGGCCTGCAAAAGGCGGGGCCTGTGGCTTGCCAAAGCGAAACGCAGAACGCATGCGCGGCCAGGCAACGGGCGGGTGGGGTGTTGGCGGGGGCAACGAGGCCCAGGGCTGCCAGCAACCGCAGCGTTGTGGGCAAGGGACCCGCCCCTTGCCCAGATACCGCATGCCGAGCTCACCTCCGTTTGCGGGGCCAGCAGGGGCGCAACCTCCGGTCGCTATCAAAATATGAGCTACTCGCGCTTATCCATAAGCACAAGACCCGTTTTTAGGCAAAAACTGGCGTCATGAAGGCGGCCCTGCATAAAACTGGGGATAGTTCTGGCACAAGTGGCCACTTATCCACAGCAAACCGCCGCGCGTTGCGGTTGTCCCCGTTGGCGTGACAGCGCAAAGAGGGGTTGGCACACAGGGTTTGCCTGGTCGCAAGTGCTTGCCACGCCAAGAGAAATGGCAGTTGTCCACACCAGGAGGGTGGCTCTACTACTACGACTATGTATTTATAAAGACTTTAAAGAAGAAGACAGAAGAACAACTCCGGCGCCGCGCTCTTCGCCGGGAAGCTAAACCGGCACAGAGGAGTGGCGCGGGCAGCGAGTCGCCCGGCACGACAACTGCCTGCGCCGAACAGAGCGGCAGATGGGCCAGGGGCCGGGATGTGTCGGGCAAGCGATACCTCTGTTCTTGCACGCACGGCGCAGCAGAGGGTCCTGGATGGCGCCGGTAGGCGTCAGATGCGGGCAACCCATGGGGGGGTACCCGTCAGGCGGCGGAAGCGCCTGCGGGCTCATGGCGGCCCAGGAGGCTGGGAAGACGGGCGCCGCGTGTGGACCACCTCGGCCTGCGGCTGCGGCGGGGCCTTCAACCCCGGGCGGCGTTGGCCAGGAAAGCCTCGAGTTCTTCCGCGGGCAGGGGCTTGCTGAACAGGTAGCCCTGGTACAGGTCACAACCCGCCTGCCCCAGCAGGGCGCGTTGCTCGGTGGTTTCCACCCCCTCGGCAATCACTTCCAGGCCCAGGCTGCGCGACAGCCCAATGATGGTGTTCACGATGGCTGCGTCGTTGGGGTCGGTCAGCAGGTCGCGCACAAAGCTCTGGTCGATCTTGAGCTGATCAAGCGGCATGCGCTTGAGGTAGCTGAGCGACGAGTAACCGGTGCCGAAGTCGTCCAGCGAAAAGCCCACGCCGTAGGCGCGCAGGGCTTCCATGGTCGCGATGGTGGTGTCCATGTCTTCCACCAGCACGCTCTCGGTCAGTTCCAGCTTGAGCTGGCCCGACGGAGCGCCGGTAATGGCCAGTACCCGCGCCACATCGTCCACAAAGTTGGCGTTGCGGAACTGGCTGGAGCTCACGTTCACGGCCATGGTCAGGTCGCGGCGCTGGGGGTCGTCCTGCCAGCTGGCCAGCAGGCGGCAGGCGTTGTGCAGCACCCAGCGGCCCAGCGGCAGGATCAGGCCGGTTTCTTCGGCCAGCCCGATGAAGGCGGACGGCGGCACCATGCCCCGGTGGCTGTGTTTCCAGCGCAGCAGCGCTTCCACGCCGGCCACCTCTCCCGTCTCGCGCACCTGGGGCTGGTAGTGCAACAGGAATTCGTCTTGCGCCAGGGCCACGCGCAGGTCCGCTTCCAGTTCGGCCCGCGCCGTGACCACGGCCTGCATCTGGGGGTCGAAAAAGCGCAGCGTGTTGCGGCCAGCCGTTTTGGCCTGGTACATGGCCAGGTCGGCTTGCTTGAGCAATTCGCCCACCGTGGTCGATTCGGCGCCGGTAAAGGGCGCAATGCCGATGCTGGGCGTGCTGCGGTACTGGTAGCCCTGCAGCGGGTAGGGCATCGAAAGCATGGCCAGGATTTTTTCGCCCACGCTGCGCGCGTGCAGCACCAGGTCGTCGCCGGTGGGGCTCAACTCTTCCAGCATCACCACGAATTCGTCGCCCCCCAGCCGCGCCACCGTGTCGGCGCTGCGCACGCAATGGCTCAGCCGCGTGGCCACTTGCTGCAGCAGCAGGTCGCCCTGGTCGTGGCCCAGGGTGTCGTTGAGTTGCTTGAAGTTGTCCAGATCGATGAACAGCAGCGCTCCCCCCTGCTGGTGGCGCCGCGCCGACACCAGCGCCTGGTGCATGCGGTCCATCAGCAGCATGCGGTTGGGCAGGTTGGTGAGCGGGTCGTAGAAGGCCAGGCGCTGGATCTCGCGCTCGGTGGCCTTGCGCTGGGTGATGTCGGTGTTGATGGCCAGGATGGACTGGGGCTGCCCGTCTTCACCGCGCACCAGGGTCCACCGCCCTTCCACATCAATGGTGCGCCCGTCGCGGTGCTGTTGCACCAGCTCGCCCGTCCATTCGCCGTGCTCAATGGTGGCCTGGGTGGCCCGCATGAACGGGGCAGGATCGGCATACAGCAGCGTCTGCACCGATTGTCCGAGCACCTGCAGCTGGCTCCAGCCATACATGCGCTCGGCGCTCTTGTTCCAGTAAATGATGCGGTGTTCCAAGTCGCGCACCAGGATGGCGTCTTGCGCCTTGTCCAGCAGGGACGCCTGGTGGCGAATACGGGCGTCAGCCGTCTGGCGCTCAATTTCGGCCGAGGCCCGGGCCGCGAAGATCTGCAGCGTGGAGGTGACGAAATGCGGATCGGTCAGCGCCTGCTCAAACAGCACAAAAATGGCGCCAATCACCTCGCCGTCGGCACTGCAAAGCTGCTGCCCGGCGTAGGCGCGTGCGTTGATCTTGCCGCCCAGGTACGAGCGGGGGTAGTGCTGCAACACATGATCGGCCACCACATACTGCCGCTGCGACAGCAGCTGCATGCTGGGCGTGTCCTCCATCGGCAGGTCAAAGTGGGCTTGTTCCACGCCGTCGATCACCGCGGCCAAGCTGACGGCGCGGGGCGGCTGGCCCGTGGTGTGGGCCATGCGGATCACGCAGCCCGCCTGTGCGCCCAGTGCTTCTGCCATGTTGGCGGCCAGTTGTACGAAGAATTCGGTCCCGGTGCTGGCCGACACTGCCGCCGCCACCTTGATGACCGAGTCCAGCATGCGCTGCTGCGCATGGTGGGCGCGCAAGCTGGTGATGCCAAAGGCCAGATCGTTGGCCAGGTCTTGCAGCAGTGCGGTTTCCTGCGCGCTGATGTGCAGGATCTCGGGCGCATACAGGTACAGCAGGCCAAAGGTCTTGCCCTGTTCGCGCAGGGGCAGGCAGATGACGCCGTGAAAACCGTTGTCCAGCATGCGTTGCGTCCAGCCACCGAAGTCGTTGCTGTTGCGGATGTCGTGCACGATCACGGGCTCGCCGCTGCGCACGGCCTGGCCCGCAGGGCCCTGCCCGTTGGGGCTGCTCTCATCCCAGCTCAGCTGCACCTTCTCCAGGTACTCGTGGGTGTAGCCGGCATGTGCCACGCGCGCAATGGTCTTGTGCTCATCGTCATGGGCAAAGCCCACCCAACCCATGCGATAGCCGCCAATGTCCACGGCAATCTGGCAGATGGCTTGCAGCAGCGCCGACTCGGACGTGGCGCGGACCAGGGTTTCGTTGCACGCGCTCAGCAGTTTTTGGGCGCGCGCCATGCGTGCGATCTCGTGCTCCGTCTTCAGGCGCTCGGTCACGTCCACCGCCAGCACCTGCCGGGCCGCTACTCCGTTGAAGCTGATGCTGCCCGCCGTCACTTCCGCATCGAAGACGCTGCCGTCCTTGCGCACCTGCAGGCACAGCGCCGGCACATAGCGCCGCTGCGAGGCTGTGGATTGCACGATGGAGCGCACGTTGTCGCGCTCTTGCGGTGGCCACAGGTCCAGCAGGTGCAGCTGCAGCATCTCGGCCTCGGTGTAGCCGTACTGCGCCAGCATGGCCTGGTTCACGGCCAGCACACGCCAGCTGGCGCTGTCGTACACCCACATCGGGTGCGGGTGCTCGTTGAACATCAGCCGGTATTGCCGCGCCGATGCCTGCAGCTGGGTGGCCACGTGCCGCAACTGCACGGTGGTGCCCAGCGACTCGGTGAGTATCTCCAGCCGGTCCACATCGCTGCGGCAGAAGGCTTCGGGCTGGTCGGAGGTGACTTTCAGGCTGCCCACGATCTGGTGGCCTGCCCGCAAGGGCGCGGCCATCACCGAGCGCACGCCGAAGCGGTGCGGCATGGATGCCATGTCCCAGCCTGCCGCATGGGTGTCGTTGCACCACACGGTGCGGCCCTTGTGCAAGGCAGGCCACAGGATGCTGTCGTGCACGGAAAGAAGATCGCCTTCGGGCCGCACCATGTCGCCCACCGAAGCCTTGGCCACCAGCTGCTCGTCTTCCAGCAGCTCAATGACGGCACCCCGCGCCCCGGTTTGCCTTTGCACTGTGTGCGCCACCAGCCGCAATGCATCGGGCAGTGCCATGTCCAGCGAAGAAATTTGCTGCTGCACCTGCAGCAGCTCGGCATGGTGCTGCGCATTGCGCTGGGCCTGCAATTCGGCCTGGTGCTGCACCGAAACGTCCTGGAAGGCACCTTCGATGCGCACCACCTGCCCTTGCCCGTTGCGCACGGCGTGGCCCGCCGTGCGCACCCACAGTCGCTGCCCTTGCGGTAGCGTCATCTCGGCCACTTCGTCCAGATCCTTGCCCGTTTGCACGCAGGCTGCGAAAGCCCACCGCATGCGTTCGCGGTAGGGCAGGGTAAAGGCAGCCAGCACTTGCGCCAGTGCGTCGCCGCACAGGCTCCCCGCGGTGGCATTCGGCTCCTGGGGCAGACCGAACGTGGTGGCGATGTCGGGCGACAACGTCAGCCGCTGGCTGGGCAGCTCCACCACCCAACCCCCCAGGCGGGCGACGCGGCCCGCGGCCTGCAGCGCCTGGCTTTGGGCTTGCAGCGCGGCGTGCATCTGTTCACGTTCTTGCAACACGTGGGCAAGCTGGTGCTTTTGCCGGCGCAGCTCCAGCTGGTCCATGGTCTGGCGCGCCAGCATCTGCAGCGCCCGCAGTTCATCACCGGACAGGGGCCGGCAGCGGGTGTCCAGGACGGCCAGCGTACCCAGCGCATGGCCTTCCCCCGTGACCAGGGGGACGCAGGCATAAAAGCGGATGTGGGGTTCGCCCACCACCTGCGGATGGGTGGCAAACACAGGGTGCCGGGTGGCGTCTTCCACCACGGTGGGCCGGTGGGGAGTGCGCAGGGCATGGTCGCAAAACGCCAGCGAGCGCGGAGTCTGCCGCACGGGCAAGCCCACCGAGGCCTTGAACCACTGCCGCTGCGCGTCCAGAAAATTCACCACCGCCATGGGTGCGCCGCACAGCTGCGCTGCCAGCATTGCGAGCTGGTCAAAGGAGTCCTCGGGGGGCGTGTCCAGAATGGCATACGCTTGCAGGGCCTTGAGCCGTGCGGCGTCGGCTTGCGGCAGATCGGGCGTGGCTGTCGTCATCCTGCCCCCCGGTGCGGCAGCCTGCGGTGCGTCAGCAGTGGTCTGTAGGACAAATTCACCGGCATGGAGTGGACGTGGCCTTGGGGCAGCAATCAACCATTGTGTGCGACCCTTGGGCTTTTCGGCCAATGCTACACCTTGAAACAAGCGCTTGGCTTACTGCGGTGTCCCGCTGGCGAAGGCGCTTTGCTCAACGGGGGGCTGCACAGAGCATAGGCCCGCCGGGGGCCGCACCACCAGTGCAGCTCCCGCTGGGCTCATGCCGCCGGGAGCAAGGCCCGGCGTGCGCGCACGGCGGCGGCCAACTCCTGCAGCACCGGCACGGTCTGGGCCATGCTGATGCAGGCATCGGTGACGGAGATGCCTTTTTGCAACGCCTGCCCGGGCACGATGTCCTGGCGGCCTTCCTGCAGGTGGCTTTCGATCATCAGACCGGCGATGCGGTGGTCGCCCGCGGCAATCTGGCCGGCCACGTCTTGCGCCACCGTGATCTGGCGCTGGTGCTGCTTGCTGCTGTTGGCATGGCTCACGTCGATCATCACCTGCTCGCGCAGGCCAGCGGCCTTGAGCACGGCGCAGGTGGCATCCACATCGGCTTTTTGGTAGTTGGGTTGCTTGCCGCCGCGCAGAATCACGTGGCAGTCCTGGTTGCCGCGGGTTTCAAAAATCGCGGCCTGTCCCATCTTGGTCATGCCCATGAAGGCGTGCGATGCCTGCGCGGCCTGGATGGCGTCGCTCGCCACCTTCACGCCGCCATCGGTGCCGTTCTTGAAGCCCACGGGGCAGCTCAGGCCGCTGGCGAGCTGGCGGTGGCTCTGGCTTTCGGTGGTGCGTGCGCCAATGGCGCCCCAGCTCACCAAGTCGCTGATGAACTGCGGCGACAGCAGGTCCAGAAACTCGGTGCCCACCGGCAGCCCGGTGGCCAGCACATCCAGCAGCAGCTTGCGCGCCAGCTCTAGCCCTTCATTGATGGCAAAGCTGCCGTCCAGGTGCGGGTCGTTGATGTAGCCCTTCCAGCCCACGGTGGTGCGGGGCTTTTCAAAGTACACGCGCATCACGATCAGCAGGTCGTCCTGGAGCGCATCGGCCTGCACCTTCAGGGCGTGGGCATATTCCATGGCCTGGGCGTGGTCGTGGATGGAGCATGGGCCAACCACCACCACCAGCCGGTCGTCTTGCCCATGCAGCACGCGCGAGATGGCAGCGCGGCTCGATTCCACCAGCGCCAGCGCGGCTTCGGTGGGCGGCAGCCACTCTTGCAGCAGCGCGGGCGTGATCAGGGGGCGCACGGCCTTGATGCGGGTGTCATCAATGCGCGTGGTGTCGTGGGTGGAGACGGGGGTGGCGGAGCGGTGTGCGTGGGTCATGGTGGCCCCGATTGTCGCGCGGCGCAGGCCGCAGCAAACGCGCGCTGGCGCAAACCGTCATGTTCAGATGGAGGCTGGGAGCCTGCGCACCAGAAGAAGCAGCGGCTGCAACGTGCGATAAACCGGTCTCACGCGGTACCACCTCCCGCGCCCGGGGGCCTACTCTGGGCTTGTCGGTAGCACCACGCGCTCCTCGGTTTTCGCGCGTTTCGCTTCGATGCTTTCTGTGCGCAGGCTCCCAGCTGCGACGATCGTGACGTCCAGCGGGTCAGGGGAGCGCAGCACCTGCCCCCCGTCCGTGAGGCATCCAAGCCGCACCAGGCCCGGCGATGTGACGCCGCCCCGGTAAAAAACGGCCAGATTGCCCCACGGCGCATGCGGGCAGATATCCCCGGCCACCAGGGTGGTCGCACTGGGAGCACCGGCCGTGGTCAGCACCCGTAAAAGGTCCGCAGTTTTGTCCTGAGCACGGGCAACCCCATCGACACCCGGGCAAGCGCCAGCCTTCGCCCGCGTTCCAGCGGGTGGTGAAGGCGCTGCGTTTGAGTGCAGGTGCGCGGTGGCATGGGCCGGGCGCTTCGTCCCGCAACGATCGCGCTCAGGGCCGGCGGAACGCCGCGTTCTGTCGCGACCAGTGGCGCGACTGCAGATGGTCCATGCGCACGGTGCCGCCGGTGGACGGCGCATGCACGAAACGCCCTTCGCCCACATAGATGCCCGCATGGTTGGGGTGGCGGCCGGTGCCGAACACCACCAGGTCGCCCACGCGCAGTTCGCCGCCGTCGATCGGGTAGCCCCAGCTGTTGAGCTGCGCCACCGTGCGCGGCGGCGGCGTGCCGACCTGGTTGCGGTAGACGTAGCCGATGAGCCCGCTGCAATCGAATCCCGAGTCGGGGGTGTTGCCGCCGTAGCGGTAGGGCGTGCCCACCAGCCCAAGTGCATGGATGGCGATGTCGTGTGCCTGCTCGGCGGTGAGGGGCGGCGTGGTTCGGATCGGTGCCGACGAAGCTGCGGACGACGGTGGCCGCGATGTGCCGCAGCCGGCGAGGGCCAGCAGGGCGGCGGTACAGACGGCAAGGCTCAGGCTGTGGAAAACGCGCATGGGCCGAAGGGTAACGGATGGGGCATCGCACAGGGGGTGGACCCCGCTCCAGCGCTGGGGATATTGGTCAAAAATGCCGCCGGCGCTTGTCCAGCAAGCGCCGGCAGCTATGCTTTTTTACAACACCAGGGCCTGCGCCACTGCAGGGGCCTGGCTCGTTTGTCGCCGAGCCACGAGCCGGTTGGCCACGCTCACGATGGCCATCACCGACGCCGTCACGATGTTGTGGCTCATGCCCGCGCCAAAGGTGGCTCCGTTCACACCCTCCATGGCGGCTTCCACAATCGCCAGCGCCTGGGCGTTGGCGCCGCTGCCGGTGGCGCGCTCTTCGTAGTGGTCCACGCGCAGCGGAAGGCCCAGCGCATCCACCGTGGCGGCGATGGGGCCGTTGCCCTGGCCGCGCAGATGCTGGCGCGTGCCGTCGATGGTCACGTCCAGCTCAATGCCCTGCCCGTCTTCATCAAGCTTGTGGCTGTGGCAGGTGATGGCCGCGGGGGCCGGGGTGCGCAGGTAAGTGCGCTGGAACAGGTCCCACAGCGCCTCGCCGGTCATCTCGCCTTCGCTCGCGTCCGTCTGGCGCTGCACCACGGCGCTGAACTCCACCTGCATGCGCCGCGGCATCACCACGCCGTGTTCGCGCTCCAGCAAAAAGGCGATGCCACCCTTGCCCGACTGGCTGTTCACGCGGATCACGCTGTCATACGTGCGGCCCAGGTCCGCCGGGTCGATGGGCAAATACGGCACTTCCCACAGCGCGTTCGGGTCCTGCGCGGCAAAACCTTTCTTGATCGCATCCTGGTGCGAGCCCGAGAAGGCGGTGAACACCAGGTCGCCCGCGTACGGGTGGCGCGGGTGGATGGGGATGCCCGTGCATTCCTCGGCCACGCGCGCCACGGCGGTTATGTTGGAAAAATCAAGCTGCGGGTGCACGCCCTGGGTGTAGAGGTTCAGCGCCATGGTCACGATGTCCATGTTGCCGCAGCGCTCGCCATTGCCAAACAGGCAGCCTTCCACGCGCTGCGCACCCGCCATCACCGCCAGCTCGGCGGCGGCCACGCCAGTGCCCCGGTCGTTGTGGGTGTGCACCGACAGCACGATGTGCTCGCGCGGGCTCAGGTGGCGGTCCATCCACTCGATCTGGTCGGCAAACACGTTGGGTGTGGCGTTTTCCACCGTGGTGGGCAGGTTGATGATGATGGGGCGGCCAGGCCCGGCGTTCCATGCGGCAATGGCAGCGTGGCAGGCTTTGAGCGAGACATGCAGCTCGGTGGCGCTGAAGGTTTCGGGGGAATACTGCAGCGTCCACTGCGTTTCAGGCCGCGCATCGGTGAGCTGCTTGAGGTAGCCCACATGGTGGGTGATGAGCTGCATCACCTGCGTGACGTTCATGCCAAACACAATGCGCCGCCATGCGGGCGCGGTGGCGTTGTACAGGTGCACGATGGCGCGCGGTGCGCCTTTGACCGCTTCGACGGTGCGCGCAATCAGGTCTTCGCGTGACTGCGTCATGACCATAAGGGTCACGTCCTCGGGGATGAGGTCTTCGTCGATGAGGCGGCGCACGAAGTCAAAGTCGGTCTGCGACGCGGCCGGAAAACCCACCTCGATTTCCTTGAAGCCAATGCGCACCAGCTCCAAAAAGAGCTTCATCTTGCGCTCGCCGTTCATGGGCTCGAACAGCGCCTGGTTGCCGTCGCGCAGGTCGGTAGAGAGCCAGCGCGGCGCACGGGTGATGCTGCGGCTGGGCCATTGGCGGTCGGGCAATGCCACGGGGGCCATGGCTTGGTATTTGGTGGCGGGTTTGGCGATCATCATGGTCAGGCTCCACTTCGGTGGTGCCGGGCTGCGGGAGCACGTGGAGTGCGATGTGGCAGCAGCCCCGGCACGGGTCATCAGAAACAAATCGGATGACGTCCCCTGCAGCCCCTTGCGCGTGGTGCAAGGGCTGGTGTGGGGGCCGGGGTCAGGGGGATGTCGGGTGGTTCAACGGCTGCGCGAGGTGGCAGCCAGGTGTGCGAACGCGTGCAGACCCCGGCCAAGCACTAGTAGGCTTAGCGGTAGCGGGGACAGGCGCAGGGTGCGTTGCATAGGCTGCAAATGCTAGCACAGGGTTCTGCGTGCTGCCGCGCCGTGTTGCGCCCGCCGGGCAACCCAGCGGGCAACCCAGCGGGCAGTGGGCGCAGCCGGCCCGGACCAGGCGCCCTGGGTGCGCGGTCACCCGCACCCTTGCATGCGCGGTCACCCGCACCCTTGCATGCGCGGTCACGGTCAGTGTGACGCCTGCAGTTCCACAAACTGCTGTACAGGCATGGGCCGCGCAAAGGCATAGCCTTGCAGCACATCGCAGCCCTGCTGCACCAGGTACTCGGCCTGCTCCAGCGTTTCCACACCCTCTGCAGTCACTTGCAGCCCCAGGCCGTGCGCCAGTGCCACGATGGCGGTGACGATGGTGCGGCTGTGCTCTTGCGCGGGCAGGTCGCGCACAAAGCTGCGGTCGATCTTCAGGCGCCGCATGGGCAGCTGGCGCAGGTAGGCCAGCGACGAATACCCGGTACCAAAATCGTCAATCGCCAGGTGGATGCCGAGCTGGCTCAGGCGGTGCAGCGTGTGCGCCCCGGCTTCCATGTTCTCCATCAGCACGGTTTCGGTCAGTTCGATCTCCAGCAGATGGGCTGGCAGCTTTTCTTCGCGCAGGATGTCCATCACCTGCTCCAGGAACTGCGGGTCACCCAGTTGCCGGGCCGATATGTTCACGGCCACGCGCAGGCGGCCGGGGTGCTGGGCATGCCAGGCCGATGCGTCCCGGCACGCGGTGCGCATCACCCAATATCCCAGGGGCACGATGAGGCCGCAGTCTTCCGCCACCGAGACGGCTTCGAGCGGCGGGATACTGCCCAGCTCCGCATGGGTCCAGCGCAGCAGGGCCTCGGCCCCCACCAGGGTGTTGTCGCGGGCGCAGAACAGCGGCTGGTAGTGCAGCGCCAGGCCGCTGCCGTTTTCCAGCTCGGCACGCAGCGCTTGCTCGATGGCCTGGCGACGAACCACCGCCTGGTTCATGGACATATCAAAGCGCACGCAGCGGTTCTTGCCCAGTTCCTTGGCGCGGTACATCGCCGTGTCGGCGTTGCTGACCAGGCCGTCCATGTCCTGCGCATCGTCCGGAAAGGTCGCAATGCCCGCGCTGCAGGTCACGTTGACCTGCTGCCCGGCTTCCGCGTAGGCGGGCCCGAACACGCTGATGATCCGCTCGCCATACTGGCCGAGGGCCTCGTCGTCCATGTTCTGGCGCAGGATCACCGCGAACTCGTCCCCGCCCATGCGAGCGATGCTGTCGCTGCGGCGCACCACCGACTGCAGGCGGCTGGCCACCTGGCGCAGCAGCCCGTCGCCTGCAGCATGGCCAAAGGTGTCGTTGTGCGTCTTGAAGTTGTCCAGATCGATGTAGACCAGGGCCACCCGTTGGCCTGTGCTGCGCGCCAGGTCCAGTTCGGCGGCCAGCCGTTCGTTGAACGCATGGCGGTTGTTCACGCCGGTGATGGCGTCGGTGTGGGCCAGATCCTGCAGGCGTTTTTCGGCCTCGCGCACCACCGCGCGGCTGCGCATCACGATGGCGCTGGCCAGCGCCATCACACAGGCGGCGATGAGCGAAGCGCTCAAGAAGCGGATGCCCAGCCGGGTGTACACCGCGCGCATTGATTTGCGAACGTACAGCGTCCCCAAAGCGGCGTCCTGGCCATGAATGGGGCGGGTAATCTCCAGCATCGTCCAGCCGGCGCGCTCGGCAGCGGATTCCATGCCGGTGGCGCGCAGCGTGATCGGGAAGTTGGGGTCGCGTGAGCGGGTGTAGTGCGCAAACAGTACGCCGTCCCTGTCGTACACGCCCGCGCTGAGCACCATGGACGACGAGCGCAGCGCCGACAGCATTTCCGTGGCGGTTTCCGTGTCGCGGAACACCACGGCAGCCGAGACGTTGTCGGCCACGATCGCAGCCTCCACCAGGCTGTCTTGCAGCATGGCGGAGCGGGTGCTCCAGTAATCGACGGCGGTGAGCGCCAGCACCACCGTCAGCAGGGCCAGCCCGGCCGTGAGGATGCCCGTGACCACCAGCTTGGACGAAAGCAGCAGCGGCGGCATCTGCAACGCAGAGGCGGGCGGGGATGGGGGGGCCAGGCTTTTCATCGGGTGCCTTTGGCCAGCCGCAGCAGTCTGGAGCTGATGGTGAGGCCGGCCTTGGTGGCGGCCTCGGGGTTGATGTGAAAGACCACGCGACCTTCCTGCTGCGTGAGCGCGATCACGATGTCGGGGTCCACAAAAGTCATGTCGTCGGCAATGGTCAGGATGCCGTGGCCCGGCGGTGCGGCCCGCAGGGTGCGCAATACCCGTTCGGCGTCGGCGTTGTGCATCACCAGGGTTTCGCAGTCGCGGATGGCTCCTGTCTCCAGGTGCTTGATCTTGACGGTGCGGCCTTTGCTGGTCTGCTTGTTCTCCAGGGCCGTGAGCGCGCGCTTCAAGGGGCTGAAAGGGGAGACACAGACGGTGAACTCGTTGCTGCTCGCCTCGCTCTCCGGCCAATCGATGAACTGGATGAAGTTGAAGATGTAGGCCGCTTTCAGGTCCTGCTCGCCCACGGGCTCTGCGCTGTGGGCCGCGGTCCACGCCCCACACAGCACCCACAGCCACAGCAGTGGCAGGCCGCATGAGCGCAGGATGGCGGGC
Organism: Acidovorax delafieldii; assembly: GCA_002377855.1. GTDB lineage: Bacteria > Pseudomonadota > Gammaproteobacteria > Burkholderiales > Burkholderiaceae_C > Acidovorax > Acidovorax delafieldii_A. The sequence goes on from DFQQ01000001.1 coordinate 27,830, forward strand.
ATGGTTCAAAACCCGTAGGTCAGCTTCACGCGGAAGGTTCGCCCGTCCTGAGGGAGGGCGTCGTCCCGGATTTCAAGCGACGCGGGGTCAAAATAGCGCTGGTTGAACAGGTTGTAGACGCCCAGCGACACATCCACCTGCGAAATGCGCGTGGAATAGTTCAGATGCGTGAGGACGTGGCCTGGCAGGCGCCCTCCCATCAGGGTGCTGCGCGCGCCTACGCCAATGGCCTCCAAGGCATAGCGGCCGCGGCCCCACCAGTGGGCGGGCGAGATGTTCACGGTGTCAGACCACTGGACTTTGAGCAGGTGCCGTGGCGAGTTGCTCAGTGTGCCGTCCAGCGACGAATCGTGCCCCTTCTGCCACCCGTACGCGATGCGCAGGCGCTGCCCTGCCCGCCAGCGCTGCTCCATCTCGGCTTCCACGCCATGGACCCGGACCGAGCGCGTGTTGTCGAACGTAAAGCGGTCCGTGTCGCCCGCGGCAGCCAGCGAAATGAGATCCTTCACTTCCGAGCGAAAGGCCGTCAGCAAATACCGGGTGGCCCCCGTGGGGGCGTGCTCCAGCGCAAGCTCAGACGTGCGCACGCGCTCGGAGCGGACGCTCGGGCTGTCCACCACGCCGCCGGGCAGGTCGACCCGGTAGTCGCGCTCGTATGCGTTGGGGGGGCGGTAGGCAGTGCCGTGCAGCAGCTTGACGGCGGTGCTGGGGTTCCACCAGTACACCAGCCCCAGCCGGGGGTTCAGGGTGCCAGCGCTGCCTGTCTGCTTGCCCCAGCGCAGGCCGGTGTGCAGCGTGAGGTCAGGCCGCAGGGCAAACTCGTCCTGCACGTAAATTCCCGCCACATCGCCCTTGCGCCGGGCATGCAGGTACTCCACGGTCGGGTCCAGGTCCACATTGGTCTGGGTGATGCGTGTGTCACGCCGGTAGTCCAGGCCCCACACCAGCTTGTGGCGCGCCAGCGCCGTGCTCACCCATTGCAATTCGCTGCCCCACCATTGCCCGGTGCCCACGTCCCGGTTCACGGTGAGCGGAGGGTAGTCATAGACATAGTTGCCGACGTACTGGTAGCGCCCCGCATGGGCGCGCCCGGTGAAGGCCAGCGAGGGCGTGAGCTGTGCGGTGTACTCGGCCGCCAGGCGCGTGCTCTGGTCGGTGAACTGCGAGCGCTGGTCGTTGAACACCTGGGAGAAAGCCGCAGTGGGCACGCCCTTGTGGCGTTCTCCGTGGGCCAGAGTCACTGCCAGCCCCTCACGGCGCATGCGGGCAAACAACTGGGTGCTGCGGTCAAAGTCCAGTCGCTGGGCCACGCCGCCATTGCTGTCGGGCGCGTCGTAGCCCGGGAAGTAGAGGTCCTCGCCCCGGGTCGCGGCGCGGGTGGCCGCCACCAGCCAGTCGCCCCCGTAGGCGTCCACCGTGCCCACCGAGAGGCGCGCCCTGGCGCTGCCGTGGCTGCCGGCTTCCACCGCCACTTGCGGCCCGGGCAGTTGGCGCCCGTCACGCGTGATGACGTTGACGACACCAAAGAACGCGTTTGCCCCGTACACAGCCGAGCCGGGCCCTGAAACAAACTCGACCCGCTCGATCAGGTCCAGATCAATCGGAAAATCGGTGCCGATGCTGGCCTGGTCGTAGATGTTGTCGTTGAAGCGCACGCCGTTGACCAGCAGCAGCACGCGGGTGTTGTAGTCGCCTGCAGTGGCAAATCCGCGGATGCCCAGGTAGTGGTAGGAGCGGTCATAAGACACGTACAGCCCGCGCATGCTGGCCAGCACGTCTGCCAGCGAGCGGTAGCCAAAAAGACGAATGTCCTCGGCCGTCACCACGCTCACTGCAGCAGGGGCTTCGAGCGCTGACTGGGCATACCGGCTGGCCGTGGTGACCTGCATTTGCATCAGCTGCTCCAGCGGCAGATCGACCATATCGGCCTGCGCATGGGCGCTGGTGGCTCCGGCGAGCAGCAGGGGCAAAACCAGAGGCCGCAGCGAGCGCTGACGATGGGTTGAGCCTCGTTTCATGGCGTGGCACCGTGTTGGCTGGCAGAACCTCAGGGAGTGCCGAGGGCCCGCTGGCTAGTATGTAAATATTTGTATCTGGCTTGGCGAAATTGTAGCAACCCGTTGGCCTCAGCCCGTGGGGCATAACCCTTGTTGGCAGTGAAAGATTGCGATGGGGAAGCCCGTCGGCCCCGGCGCGTGCGGTGAGGGGCAGCACCAAGCGGTTTTTGATAGAAAGTGGCCGTAGCGCCCTTAAGTAAGGCGCGTGAAGCTATCAAAAATATAGCAATAAGGTGAAAGCGACGCGGCGGCTGCGCGGCCGGGAGGGGTCAACTACGTGCCTGCCGGATGCGCCCGGCGGCACGTCCTGCTCTGCGGTACAGCGGGCACCACCCCAGCAGGTACACCACCACCGACCCGGCAGCCAGACTCCACCCGGGTGCAGCGCCCTCCCAGGCAAAGCGCCAGGCCCAGTACGCATCGGCAAGGCCCACCAGCACCAAGGTGGCCAGCCCGGCCTGCGGGCCTTCGGCAAGCCACGCGGCCACCGATACGGCGGCGTGCAGCGCCACGGCCAGCAGGCTCAGCAGCGCATGCACGGTTGACGCGGTCCAGGGATGCTGATTCAGCCAGCCGCCCCTGTCCGCAGTGCGTGCAGCGGTGCGCAGGCCGAGCCGGGCTTTCAGCGCCTGTGCCTGCGCGGCCAGGCGCTGCAGCCAGGGGGTGCGAGAGCGAACAGGCACGCCTGGGCCGACCATGCCGCGCACCGCCCAAGACGCAGTCTGGCCAATGGGTGCAGCGGGCCCAACGCCGGCGCGCACAGGCGTGCCGGCAGCACCCACCGCCTTGCGCAACGCCAGGGGCACATCGCCCAGATCAGCGGGGTTGTGCTGCACCGCCTGCGCGCACACCGCCAGGCTGCGCCAGGCCGGCGGCACCCGGTGCAGGGGCCAGCCGCGCTCGCCCACCACGGCCAGCCAGGCTTCTTCGCTGAGCATTGCCGGCGGCACTTCTTCAAGGCCCTTCACCCCCTGGCGCAGCGCAGCGGCATAGCGCGCAGGTGTCATCAGGCGCTTGGGCACGAAGCACACGGTGGCTTCGTCGGCCGCCATGGCAGCGTCGGCCATGGCGGCTGTGATGCGTGCGCGTGGAATGTCCGCCAGCGTGCGCGGGTGGCGTTGCAGTTGCTGGATGAGCGTGGCCTCATCGGCCTTGTCCATGTGCCAGCGCGCCAGCGCCGTCAGCCAGGCCGTGTCTTCGTGGGGCTCCCACGGCGGCACGTAAGGCGATTGCAGCGAGAGCACGGTGCAGGCCTCCAGCGCCGCCTGTGGTGTCTTGCCGAGGGCTTGGTAGGCGCGGGCCAGGATGTAGTGGCCGTGTTGCGGCAAGTGCAGCTGTGGCAGGCTGTGCAGTGCGTCGGCCACGGCAGCGTCGGGGCGGTTGGCCCACAGCTGTGCCCAGGCGCGCTGCACATGCCAGGTGCTGCCCTGGCGGGGCATGCCCTGCTCGCGGGCACGCGCCAGGTCGGTGTCGATCAGCTCGGTAGTGACCTGCAGTGCCAGTTCACGGGGCACCAGGCGGAACAGCTCGGGGCGGTCTTCCAGCGCTGCCACGCACACTTCCAGCGTGCGCAGCGGGGGCGGAATGTCTTGCAGCGTCACTCCGTTGGCCCGGGCGGATGCCAGGCACAGCGCCGGCGTCAGCAGGGCAGCGGGCACATGCCGGATAAGGCGGCCATGGCCGTGTTGCACCGCACGTTGCGCCAGCCCGGGCGTGATCTTGTCAGACGCCACACAGGCAATGTTGCAAATGTCAGCGTCCAGTGCCACGTCTTCCAGCGCCTGGGTGCGCAGCCAATGGGGCACATCACACAAACGCATGCCCGCCTGAACCGCGCGTGTGGTCTGCGCTGGCGTCAGCAGGCAGCCCCACACCGCCGGCACTGGCCTGCCACAGGGATCACTGCCGGGCTCTGCCTTGAGCGAGAGGGCATCGGCCTCTGCCGGTGTTTGGCTGCAGCTTTCGTCCAGCGCGTCCCAGGCAGGGTCACCCGCGTACAGCTCGCGGGCCAGCAGCAGGGCGTCGCGGGTCATGCATTGGGGGGGAATCTGTACGGCAGCGTCCACGCCGCGGCGCAGCAGAGCCTCCAGCCTGGCGGGGGTCTGAAGGTGCGGCGGTACCTCGGCCAGCGCGGCGGGGCTGGCCTGTAGGGCGGCATCGACCATGGCGTCGTCCAGCCAGGGACCGGGCACGGTGCCGATGACCGATGGGTTCTGCAGCACGACGCCCAACCAGCCCGCGCGCGTGGTTGGGTGGGCCGCCTCTGGGGCGGGCCCTGCGGAGGCACTGGTGCAAACCTCTGGGGGCGCCGCGGTACCGACCCCTTGCGCGTCGAGCACCGGGGTGGATGCCTGTGCCTCAAGGGCGTCACGGGCCCGCTGGGCCGCCAACTGGGCGTCCACGCTGGGCGCGGCCATCATCCACAGCTCCCACCACGCGCCGCCCTCGCCCGTGCCTTCGCGCGGGTACAGGCTGACCCACAGCCCATTCGCCTCCGGCAGGTTCACCCATTCGCCACTGCTGGGGCTGGGCGCCAGCGGGGTGCGCAGGGGCCGCCGCCAGGCCGCCATGGGCGTACCGCGGCACTGCCACGGCGCCGCGTGTTCGGGGTCGGGGTCTGCGGGCCCCCACTGGGCCTGCAGGCGCTGCAGCAGTTCCAGTCGGATGTGGGTCTGCTTTTCGCGCAACGCGTCGCCCATGAAACCGTAGACGCCGGCGTGCTCCTTGCCCAGGCGGGCGTGCATCAAGCGCCGCAGGGACACAGTGCCGTGGCCACCGGCGTGGTGCGGGTCAAGCGCCGCCCAGGAATCGGCGCCATGGCCCTGTCCCTCGCAAGGGTCCTGCCCCTGGGCCCACCGGTGCAGCCTGGATTCGGCTTCTTCAGCCAGGTCCAGGGCAAGGGTGAGCGCGCCGTCCATGTCTGCCAGGTGCTCCAGGTATTGGTCGGCAGATGCCTGGAAGAACGGGCGCGGGCAAGTGGCATGGTCGCCTTCAGGGCTGCGCCACAGCACCCGGCCCTGGGCATTGCTGAACACGGCTTGCCCACGTTCATAGCGGGCGCGCCACACCACCTTGCCTTCCTTGTCCATCCAGGCCACCTGCCCGTCGGTCGTCAAAAACATGGCCAGCGCGGTGTCGGGCTGGGTGGTGGGTATCCATCCATCACGCTGCGTGCAAGGCTCCAGCAAGCCAGCAGGCGCTGGTACGAAGCGCCCCGTGGTGTGCAGCAGCCCCCAGCAGCCAGCACCCGCCGTGGCTGGCGCAGCGGTAGCGGCCAAGCGGGCCACGGCGCACTCCAGCTCGGCCTGGAAATCAGTGGCGTAGCTGAGCGCAGGGCCCCGCAAGGGCGCGCCGTGCAGGTCCAGAAACCGCGTTCCATCGCGGCTGTCTGCCACCATCCCGCACACCATGCGTGGCGACAGGTGCCTGCCGCCCTTCACGGCCACCTTGCCCCGCGTGTTCAGGTAGCCGCCGTGGCCCTCGCTGGTGGGTGACTCGGCGCAGTACGCCAAGCCATCGCTGTTGAATGCATCAATGCGCGGGTAGCAGGGCTGCAGCACCCACTGGCCCTGGGCGTTGATGAGGCCCCACGCCTGGCCGTCGACCGACACCGCTGCCACCGCCTCTTCGTCAAAGGTGCGGGCGTGCACAAAGCGCGGCGCAATCATCCATTGGCCGCGGTGGTCCACATAGCCCCACAGGCGCTGGTTGCGGGCGGGGTCCCACTGCTGGGCCAGGGCCAGCCCCACTGCGCCAAAACTGTCGAGCAGCGCAAACGTGGCACTGCAGGTGAAACGGCCCTGAAAATCGATGATGCGCCAAGCGTCCGGCCCGGTCTTGACCGCAGCCAGCCCGTTGCGCATGGGCCGGGCCTCTTCAAACTGCGGCGCAATCACCTCCTGGGCCAGCAGGTTGATGTAACCCCAGCGGCCCCCGCGGCAAAAGCGGGCCAGCCCGTCTTCGGTGAAGCCGCGTGCATTGTCCAGCGTGGGGGCGAGCACCCACTGGCCCTGCCCATCGATGTAGCCCCAGCCGCCGTGGCAGGCCTGCGCGGCGCTGATGAAGCCACCTTGCGATGTGTATTCGAACTCCACCACCTGGCGCAGCCCCGGTTCTGGCGCAATGGCGCGGTCGGCGTGCACGATGAGCAGCGCAAACGCTTGGCGGTCCGCGTCCAGCGGTACCTTGGCCAGGCATGGCGTTGCCGGGGCAATGTGGGTCATCGGGTGAGGGTCCTCCCCGCGGGATCGTAGCCACGGCCTGGCGTGGCTGTGGTAACCATTTGCACCGGTAGGCATGAACCCGACAAGTCCCTTGCTATGGACGTCTGCCGTCCTTGGTGTTCCCCTGAAGTGGCAGAGCTCCCGACGAGGCCTTGGCAGAAAATTCAAGCAAAAGTGCCTGTAGCGCTGATGGGGAAAGCGCCATGCGCTATTGATCAAATAGCAAACACATCTGCTCTGGGGCGGCCAGCATGCTTGCCGGGGCGGGTGGGGCCGGTGGGAGCGTTGGCGCAGCGCACATGCCGGCCTGCCGTGCGAGCCACTGGGGCAGTGCCTTGCGGGTGCAACGCTGCACGGCTTCCAGCAGCGCAAAGTCTGCTGCGGGCACACGCCAGCGGGCCGCCAGGTCTTGCTGCATGCGCACCAGCAGGGCGGCAGCCATCTCGGCATCGGCCAAGGCGCGGTGGGCACGTTCGGCACGCGGCAGCCCCAGGTGCTGTACGAGGGGGCCCAGCTTGTGGGTGGGCGCGTCAGGGTACAGGCGGCGCGACAGCAACACCGTGCAGGCGAAGCGGTGCGGTGCCGGTATATCCGCCAACGCCAGTTCTGCTTGCCAGAACTTGCTGTCGAACGAGGCGTTGTGCGCGACCATGGGAGCCTGGCCCACAAAACGGGCTGCGTCACGCATGACTTCGGCCGCGCCGGGTGCGTCTGCAAGCATGGCGTGGGTGATGCCGGTGAGCTGCGCAATGAAGGGCGGAATCCACGCGCCCGTTTTCATCAGGCTCTGAAAGCGGTCCACCACCTGGCCGGCCTCCAGCAGCACGATCGCCACTTCCGTCGCCCGAGCGCCCTGGCCCGGGGACATGCCCGTGGTTTCAAAGTCGATGACGGCGATAGGAGGCATGGCGGGCAGCGGGCACTTGGAGCAGCGTGGGTGCTCCAAGGGTACATCGGACAGCCGGCGGCGCGGCCTGTCCGTGTCTTTATGCCGGGGATTTGCTGCGTACCGCCGTCAGCACACTGCGCCGGTGAGCCATGGCGTGCAGCGCAGGTGGACTGCGGCCGCGTCGCCAGTCAGCCCGCGCCGCGACCCTTGCCGCCGCCGCTGCCGGCCGCACCCTGGCGGGACTGGCTCTGATTGCCACTGCCCAGGTGCGAATCGCGGTCGTGCCGGCTCTCGGGCGTGCGGCGCCCCTGGTGGAGCTGGGTGGCTGCTTTGTCGCCTTCGCTGTTGTGGTCATTGGCCACTTTGCCAGAGCCCTGGTTGGCCTCGTCTGGCGTGGCGGCCTTGGCGTCGTTATCGTTCTCGTTGCGGTTGTGATTGGCAGACATGGGGAAACCTCCTGGAGTTGGGGCTGCGCCAGGGCGTGGGCCGCAGTGCTGCGGCGCCACACCCGGGCATCGTTCAGGGCATCGACAGTTCTTTGTGCTCGCCCAGATCGCGGGGTTGTTCACCACTCACCACGGCCTTGGCCATCTTGAACAGCTGGGTGATCTTGGTTTCGTTCACATCCCAGTACTCGGCATGGCGCACCCGCACCACCAACAGCGCCAAGTCGGGATCGGTGGCACCGCCCGGAAACCATGCTTGCGCGGCGGGTGACCACAGCGCTTCCTTCTGCGCCAGGTCATCGACAAAGCGTGCCTGACCCGACAAGGACACGTAGCTGTCGGCTCCGGGATCGGCATACGAGACATTGACCTCGCCGTCGGTCAACAGGCGCTCGTACAGCTCGCCAGACTTGGGAATGAAGAAAAACAGCTCCCCCTTTTCATCCACCTTGCGGTTCTGTGTGGTCAGCGGGTGTGCATGGAGCATGCCCGATGAGGTGCGGTGGGTGAGCATCCCGAAACGAATGTCTTTGATGAGCTTCCAAAGCGTTTCGTGGGCGGGGGAATCTTTTTGCATGGGTGGGCCTCCGGCGGGGTCAAAGGGATCGGTGCGAGGCAAGGGCCAGAGCACACCGATGCACTTTAGGGCGTGGGCCGGCGCGGCTGCGTCGGCAGCCCACGCGCTTACCTGTGGGGCTTTGTCTTACAAATTCGCACACCCGTAGACGCAACCAGTGCGCGCGGCGTCAAGCCTTTTTCAGAAACTCCGATTTCAGCAGCATGCTGCCGAGGTCTGTCTTGCAGTCCACATTGTGGCCGTCCGCCCCGTCCACCAGGCGAATGCCCTTGATCTTGGTGCCCTTCTTGAGCGTCGAGGACGACCCCTTGACCTTGAGGTCCTTCACCAGAATCACGGCGTCGCCGTCGGCCAGCGGGTTGCCGTTGGCATCGCGCACGACGCCGTCGCCTGCATCGCTGGCATCGGATTCGGGGGTGTCGGCCACCTGGGGCCATTCATGGGCGCAGTCGGGGCACACGTAGCTGGTGCCGTCGGGGTAGGTGTTCTCCAGGCCGCATTGGGGGCAGGCGGGCACGGTGTGGGGCATGGGGTTCTTTCTGGTTGTGATGGGGAAAAGGGCGGCTACTGTACAGGGCTGCAGCCCGCCTTTCAAAGTCTTCAAGTCTCAAAGCGGCGCGCGTTGCTCCAGCGCAAACGGCGGCAGTCCCTTGAGCAGCCGCTGGCCATAGCTGGTGCGCGTCAGGCGCTTGTCATAGCAGTACACATGCGCCTGGTCTTCTTCGGTGCGAATCGCGCGGCCCACCCATTGCGCCAGGCGGATGGCGGTGGCGGGTACCACCAGTTCGCTGAACGGGTCGCGCCCCACGGCACGCAGCCACTCGGCGCGGGCCTCGCCCACCGGGTCGTCGGGCGGGGCAAAGGGCAGCTTGGTGATGAAGACCGATTCGCACAGGCGCCCCGGCAGATCCAGCCCCTCGCCAAACGACTGCATGCCGAAGATGACCGAGGGCTCGCCACTCTCCACCCGCTCGCGGTGGCGCTTGAGCAGCTGCGTACGCGGCAGTGCGTTTTGCACCAGCACCACGCTGCGCATGGCGGTGGGCAGCGCATCCACGGCCTGGCGCATCTGCTCGCGCGAGGTGAACAGCACCAGCGCGCCGTATTCCACGCGGGCAATGTCGTGCAGCAGCGCATCCACCATCTCGGCCGTGAACTGCGCGGCGTTTTTTGGGTCGGCCCGCGTTTCGGCGGCAATCAGCGTACCTTGCGCGGCGTAGTTGAAGGGGCTGGCTACTTCCAGCGTGGTGGCCGCGTCGTCGCCATGCAGGCCCGCCTCGCGCATGAAGAAGTCAAAGTGCCCGCAACTGGTCAGCGTGGCCGATGTCAGCACCGCGCCGCGCACCGCGCTCCACAGGTGGTTGCGCAGCGTGGTGCCGGGCAAGATGGGGCTGGCGTGCGCCTTGACCACAATGAAGTCGCCATCCATCTCCAAGGTGAACCATTTGGCGGCGGGCACGGTGCCCTCTGGCGCATCCTGCAGCAGCAGTTGCGCGGTGGCGTGCAGCTCTTCCAGGCGGGGGGCCAGCATGCCGATCTGCGCGTACAGCGTGGACAGCCGCTTGGCTTCGTCGGGCTTGTCCCGCATCTCGGCACGCAGCGCCTTGCTGATGGCGCGCAGCGCGTCGAGGAAGCCCTCGGCGCTGGCGGCCAGCAGGCCCAGCGGTGCGATGAGCTGCTCGGGCAACTCGCCCCGTGGCACGCGCACACGCGCCGGACCCCATGCGTTGGGCTGGCTTTTGAGCGCCGCACCGTACACATCCATCACGATGCGCGCCAGGTCCTGCAGCGTCTGCCGCAGCTGGGCCGAGTGTTTGGGGATGTCGGCAATCTCTTCCACCTCCAGCAGCGCACCGATGCGCAGGCCCCGGCTGGAGAGGCGCTCAATCCAGGTGATGCGCGACAGGTCCATGCTGCACGCAAACTGGTCGAGCGCGGTGGCGGGCAGGTGGTGGGCTTCGTCCAGCACCAGCAGGCAGTTGTCCAGCTCGGGCAGCACGCGCGCGCCCAGCGACGACAGCAGCAGATCATGGTTGGCCACGATCACCTGCGCGCCCACCAGCTCCTTGCGCTTGTCGTAATAGGTGCACTGGCTGAAGGCGGGGCAGTGCTTGCCCGTGCACGATGCGCCCTCGGCCGCCACGGGGCTCCACACCTCGGGCTCGGGCGGCGTGTCCAGGCTGTCGCGGTCGCCGTCCCAGGCACCTTTCGACAGCGTCTGTGCCATCGTCGAATAGAACTGCATGCGCGCCTCGGTCTCGTGCCGGGGGCGCTTGGCGCGGGCGGCAGCTTCTTCCTCGGCAAACAGGTCGTCTTCGCCCTCTTCCTCGGCCTCGCCATGGCCGGCCAGGCGGTCGAGCTTGAGCTTGCATACATAGCGCCCGCGCCCCTTGGCCAACGCAAATTTGAAGGGCTGGGGCATCAACGCGGCCAGTGCGGGCAGGTCCTTGTTGACCAGCTGTTCCTGCAGTGCCACCGTGGCCGTCGAGATCAGCACCCGTGTGCCGCGCGACAGCGCCAGTGCAATGGCCGGTGCGCAGTACGCCAGCGACTTGCCCACGCCCGTGCCCGCCTGGATGACGGCGATGGAGCGCGTGGGCGCGGGCTCGCCGCTTTCCTCATCGACCTTGCCCAGCGTGGCGCTGCTGAAGGTGCGCGCCACCTGCTCGGCCATCAGCCGCTGGCCGGTGCGGCTGCGAAACCCTTCGGTGGCCTGCACCACCGCATCAAACGACTGCAGGGCCGCCTGGGCCCATTCTGTAGAAGACATAACCACCTGCTTTGAGGGGGAGAGTGTGGCACGGCCGACAGATTTTTACTGTATGCAAGTCCAGGTTTTTGATGGTGTCACTGCCGTGGAACAGTGTTGTCCAAGCTGACGGGAAAGAGTGTTGGCTGCTGTTTGCTCTTTTTTTGATAGCTGTAGACGCTTTATGGGTGAGCGCGAACGACGATTTTCGTGGTTACCGCGGCGGAGACGAATGGTCCGCCGGTGGGGCCGCCAACAACGCATTGCCCCTGGGCAAAAAGCCAAACCGCAGTCGCTCACTGAACGGGGAGCGCGGCAGAGGACTTTTCTGGCCGATGGCGCCAGCCCTGTGCCAGCCCTTCAGCCTCCCGTTGGGCTGCGTTTTGGATCCGGGGTTGCTCCCAGACCCCTTCCTCGTACTTTTTTGAGCCCCTTTTGATTAATGAAAATTATTAAAATGAACCATGTTAATTTTGAAATACGTTTTTGACCAAAAATAGAATAGTCAAAAATTTCATTCGATTTGATTTTCTTAAATTCCAATTTATTGATCGGCAAAATATAAGCGTCGTGAATGAACTAAATTTCCTTTGGAAAACGTAGTTCATATAATGATCGAAAATTGAAAATTCGGTGAAGATGGCCAAAAAACGCTCTTCTTGAATTATCCATAATAGTTCGCTTAGTTGGATGTGCGAGAATCGAGAACTGTATTTTTATGAATGCCTCGGTTTGTGCCGAATGCAGCCTCCATTGGCTGCGTCTTTTCATGGCTTAAAACGGTGACTCTTTCGAGTTCATGAAAAACATCGATTCAGATGGCAATGGGTGTGGATATCGTTTTTGTCATTCGCCGGCTATAAACACGCCAGTGTGACCACCCTGCGTTCCATGTACCTATGCATCGACCGCCTCGTTGCTGGATTCGCCGGCCACCGGCATGTGTGTGTTCGATGCGCACGCTCGGGGCGCAGCTGCGGAATACGCACTTTCAGCGGTTCTTCCCCGAGCACGCCGCCCCGTCCATGTGGAAGAACCCTGCGAAGACAACCTGCGGCGCTTCTACCGCCTGCGCCTGCGCCAAGATCAGCATGTCCACATCCAGCGGTACGTGCAGGACGAGCGTAGCTGGCACCAAGAGCAAGTGCGCGCTTACGTGTTTGTGCACCGGGGGCGCGAGGTGCGTGTGGCACTCCGCGGCCCAGCCCAATGACGGCCGCGTCCGCGTGCGGCAGGCCTGGTCGCCCTGGAAATCACCGTACTGGAAACCGCAGGCCAGCAGACGCTGATCCCTTGGTGGGCACGACTCCGCTGGGCGGGCGCTGTTTCAGTCGCCTGGCTGATAGCACCGACGGCTTTTGAACAATGCCGACGCGGCTTGCTACCAAGCCGCGCGCCACGGCAGGGGGCGTGGCGTGTACGGCGACGCAAGGGCCAGCACACCAGAGCCGTATCAGCGCTACCAGACGCAGGGCTGCCCGCCCGCTTGGAACCCCTTGGTTCGCTATATTCATCTCGGGAATATAAATTGTGATTTGTCGTATTTAATGGCAGATATTATTAATCATAAAATAGCCGGGGCGAGATGGTGGTAATCTTGAGTGCAGTTGAAAATATACGCGGAACAAACGGGTGGCTCATTCAAACGCAATGGAAAATATCGCAAAGGCGTCGGTTGTAAATGGCGAACAACTCTCGCGCGGGCAGAGCGCGGTGGCCTACAGCACAAGCCGCCCGGCGGGCTTAGCCTGAGAGTATGCAAAATCAACCCCGCCCCACTCCGCCCGCACACCAGCCAACCACGGCGCCTGAGCAGCGCCCCGATGAGCGCCTGGTGCCCTCGTCGCCTGTGCCTGCGCGCACTGAACGCCGCATCGACACCACGGAGCAGCCGGAAGCGCAAGCGCAAACGCCCCACAGCCATCCTGAAGACCTGAGCGAGCCAGAGGGCCGGCTGCCGCACGAACGCGACGAAGCCACCAACATGACAGGCGGCATTCCGTCGCGGGAAGTGCAGCAGGCCTACAAGGATGTCACCCGTGGGCTCCAAGACACGGACAAGGGCCCCCCAATGGACCGGGCGTACCAGCAGCAGAAAAAGTAGCGGCTTGGCCGCCACGAGCGCCGGGCAACGCTGGCAGGACACACAGTGCGCAGTAGTTCGCTGCCCTTTGCCAAGGATACGCGTACAAAAGCTATCAATTAAATAGCAATTAGCGCTGACCCGACGGGCGCAGAGGCCCGTTTTGGCAATGGTCCCCCGCAGGGCCTGTCACGGCCGCTGGACGTTCCCGAACCCTGCTGATGCGATACCCCGCCGGGCGTCGCAAGAATTGGTCTGCCCCTTGCCGCTTGCGTGGTTCAACCCCTCTCTCGCAGCGCCCGCTCAATCCTGTCGCGCCGCACGGTGGTCTTGGGCACCTTGAACGGGAACCACGTGCGCACGTCTTCCTCCAGCCCGATGCCGTGCATGTAGTTGTAAATCGCCTTCTTGAGTGCGCTGCCCAGCGCGTCGTGGTCCACGCCCGTGGGGTCAATGAAGGCCACGTCGTTCTTGGCAAACGCCCCCGGCGGCAGCGGGGCCAGCGTCACGCCGTATTCCTCGGGGTTTTGGCCCACGGGTGAATGCACGGTGCAGGCAAAGCGGTGAAAAAACCCGCTCTGGATGCAGCCATTGGCAAACAGCTGGCGCACGTATTCGAGCGCGTCCACGGTGTCTTGCACGGTCTGCGTGGGAAAGCCGTACATCAGGTACGCATGTACCAGGATGCCCGCGTCGGTGAACGCCCGCGTTACGCGTGCTACCTGGTCTACCGACACGCCTTTTTTCATCAGCGTCAGCAGCCGGTCGGATGCGACTTCGAGCCCGCCCGAAATCGCGATGCAGCCACTGTCGGCCAGCAGCTCGGCCAGTTCGGGGGTGAAGGTTTTTTCAAACCGCACATTGCCCCACCAGCTGATGCCCGCGTTGCGCGCGATCAGCTCGGTGGCCAGCGCCTTCAGGGCCTTGGGTGGCGCGGCCTCGTCCACAAAGTGAAAGCCGGTCTGCCCCGTCTCGCGCACGATTTGCTCGATGCGGTCGGCCAGCACCTCGGCGCTGGCGCCCTCGTAGCGGCTGATGTAGTCCAGGCTAACGTCGCAAAAGCTGCACTTCTTCCAGTAGCAGCCGTGCGCCACGGTCAGCTTGTTCCAGCGCCCGTCGCTCCACAGCCGGTGCATGGGGTTGAGCATGTCGAGCAGCGACAGGTAGCGATCCAGCGGCAGGCCGTCCCAAGTGGGCGTGCCCACCTCGGCAAAGGCGATGTCGGCTTCCATCATGTTGATGTACTGCACCTGCCCATCGTCGCTGCGCACAAAGGTGCGCACCAGCCGCTGGCGGCCGCGTTCGCCGCGCAGGTGCTCCAGCACGGCCAGCAGCGGGCGCTCGCCCGCGTCCAGCGTCACGTAGTCAAAGAAGTCGAACACGCGCGGGTCGGCCAGCTCGCGCAGCTCGGTGTTCACAAAGCCCCCGCCCAGCAGAAGCGCCACACCCGGGTAGCGCGCCTTGATGGTCTGCGCAATGCGAAACGCCGCGTACACCGAGCCGGGGAACGGCACCGACAGCAGCACCACTTGCGGCTGGTGTCGTTCCATGGCCTCCAGCGTGAGCTGGGCCAGCAGGTCGTCGACCAAGGTGGGCGGCGCAGCGAGCGCGTCGGCCAGCGGGTCGAATGTGGGCTGGCTGCCCGCCAGCGATTCGGCGTAGCGCACGAACTCAAAGCGCTCGTCCACCGCATCGCGCAGCACATCGGCCAGGTCGTTCAGGTACAGCGTGGCCAGGTGCTTGGCCTTGTCGTGTAGGCCCAGGGCGCCAAAGGCCCAGCCCAGCGGATCACCGCCTTCGTCGTCCACATACACATCCAGCGTGGCAAAACGCGGCCCCTCGGGCAGGTAGTGGCGGCCCACGATGCGGTGCGCCAAGGTGCTGTCGCGGCCCTGCAAAAAGGCGATGGCGGGGCCGATGGTGGCGAGGTAGCGGTCTTTCTGCGCTGCAAAGCTCTGCACGGCGGGGCTTTGCTTTTTGGGCGGCAGCGTATCCACGTTGTCTGCCACGGCGCGCAGGCCTTCGGGCGACAGCAGGCGCAGCACCAGCGCTAGCGCCAGGTCCTCCTGAACCGCGTCCACCCCGCGCGAGCGCAAAAAGCCCGTGAGGTAGGCGGTGGAAGGATACGGCGTGTTCAGCTGCGTCATCGGCGGGATGACGGAGAGAACGCGCTGGCTTGAGAGCTTGGATGGGGCGGCGGCAGACATGGTGTGAACGGGGCGATGCGGTGCCGCCGCAGAGATCGTGGAAGCCCCTGATTATCCCGGCCTCGCCTTATCCCTTGCTGGCGGGTGGCGCAGGCGGCGCCCCAGCCGTATCCGCCGTGCCCGCCAGATAGTTGTTCTTCACCCGCACATAGTGCTCGGCCGAATACTTGAGGTACGCGATCTCGGCTTCGCTC
This sequence comes from Acidovorax delafieldii, assembly GCA_002377855.1. Taxonomy (GTDB): domain Bacteria; phylum Pseudomonadota; class Gammaproteobacteria; order Burkholderiales; family Burkholderiaceae_C; genus Acidovorax; species Acidovorax delafieldii_A. The sequence continues at coordinate 43,255 of DFQQ01000001.1, forward strand.
AGCGCACGCTGGCGCACCGCCGGGCGGCCGATGTAGAGATGTCCGCTCTCCAGCACCTTGCCGGGGGGCACCAGACTGCCCGCGCCCAGCATCACGCGGTCTTCGATCACGGCGTCGTCCATCACGATGGAACCCATGCCGATGAGGCACTCGTTGCCGATGCGGCAGCCGTGCAGGATGACCGAGTGGCCGATGGTGACGTAGTCGCCAATGACCAGCGGCGAGCCTTCGGGCTTGCCAGGGTTGCGGTGCGAGACGTGGCCCATGGTCAGGTCCTGCACATTGCTGCAGCGGCCCACGGTGATGCGGTGCACATCGCCACGCAGCACGGCGTTGCACCAGACCGAGCTGTCATCGCCCAGTTGCACATCGCCAATCACCTGCGCGCTGGCGTGGACGAAGACATTGGAGCCCAGTTGGGGCTGGGTGTCGAGGTAGGGTTCAAGAGGCATGGGAAGGGGCGAAAAAATGGGTTGGGCCTGTAGCGGGCTTGAAGAGAAGACGCGGAGGAATCGGGAACCGGGAATCGGGAACCGGGTGCTTGCCGTCGAGTCGTTGGTCAGAAGGCAGCTCTGGCTTGGCCCCCGACGCGCGTCATGGGGCCATCGGTTTGCGCAAGCGCGGGCGGGCCTTGCGCGCTGCAGGGGCTGCCGCGGTGCCCAGCGGGGCATCCGCCACTGCGTAGAGAGCGAGAAACATGTCCACCGCATCGCCCAGCACCTGCTTTTGCTGAGATGGTTTGAGCGGGGGCTGCCCCATGGCCAACTGGGGCCAGAACGCAAACGCCTTGACCATGCCCTGCAACTGCTGCGCGGCATAGGGTACATCCATGCCGGGGCGCAAGCGGCCATCTTGCAGGGCCGCGCGCAGCCAGCGTGGCAAGCCTTCTTCCTTGGCGGCGAGCTTGGCGGCAATGGCCCGGGCGCGCTCGGGGGTATGCATCATGTCGGCCATGGCCACGCGGCTGAGGTCGATGAAGCTCGCGTCGTTGAGCAGACGCATCTTCTGGCCCAGCAAGGCGAGCAACTGCGGGCGCAGGGGCTGCCCAGGCGCGTACTTGTGCTCTTCAGGCGCTTGGCTGCGCTCCCACATCAACATCAGGATGGCCTCAAACAGGTCTTCCTTGCTGGGAAAGTGGTTGTACACCGTGCGCTTGGAGACCTCGGCCGATGCGGCCACGCGGTCCATGCTGGTGCCGTTGAACCCGTGCTGGCGAAACTCTTCAATGGCCGCCTGCACGATGGCATCGCGCTTGCGGTCCGTGAGGCGGTTGGGGGTGGGCTGGGCACTCATGGGGGAAATTTTACACTGCGCAGTGTACTTTTTCATAAATTAAACTACACTGTGCAGTGCACATTTTTAACCCAACCCAAGCGTACTTGCCCATGTCCCATCGCCTGCGCCGGGCATGGCCACGCGCCTGGGTGCTGACTGGAATCCTGGCCATGGCCCTGTTCACTTCCTCACGCGCCACCTTCCCGGCCACTGCGCAGAGCCAGAATTCGCAGCACAGTGACGGCCGGTTTCACAACGCCAAGCCGCGCCAGCCGCTGGGCATGGCCAAGACGGCCAAGGTGCTGTGGACGTTTGCCACCGGCAAGGACGCCGATACCGTGCCCACGGCCCCCATCCCTGTGCACCCGGTGCTGCGCACTGACCTGCTGGCCGCGCCCGATGGCAGCCTGTGGCGCCTGGGGCACTCCACCATGCTGCTCAAGGTAGGCGGTCAGTTCTGGCTGACCGATCCGGTGTTCTCCGAGCGCGCCTCGCCCTTCCAGTTCATGGGGCCCAAACGCTTTCATGCGCCGCCCATCAGCATGGACGAGCTGCCACCCATCCACGGCGTGGTGCTGTCGCACGACCACTACGACCACCTGGACCACGCCGCCATTCAGAAGCTGGCTCCCAAGGTGGCGCACTTCATCACCCCGCTGGGTGTGGGCGACCGGCTCATCGCCTGGGGCGTGTCTGCGGGCAAGGTGCAGCAGCTCGACTGGTGGCAGAGCACCACTGTGGGCGCGCTGGAGCTGACCGCCACGCCGGCCCAGCACTTCTCGGGCCGCGGCCTGGGCGACGGTGACCGCACGCTGTGGGCATCCTGGGTGCTGCGCACCACGGCAGGCCCGGACGGGACCCATGGCCTGCGCCTGTTCTTCAGCGGCGATTCGGGCTACTTCGACGGGTTCAAGACCATTGGCGAACGCTATGGTCCGTTTGACCTGACCATGGTGGAAACCGGGGCCTACAACGCCGACTGGCCGGACGTGCACATGCAACCTGAAGAAAGCCTGCAGGCCCACCAAGACCTCAAAGGCCGCTACCTCATGCCCATCCACAACGGCACGTTCGATCTGTCGCTGCACCCGTGGACAGAGCCATTCGAACGCATCACCGCCTTGGCCGAAGCCGCCCAGGTGCCCCTGGTGGCACCGGTGATGGGCGAGCGCATTGACCTGCGCCAGCCTGCCTTGTCGCGCCACTGGTGGCGCAGCGTATCGGCGGCCCAGGGCAGCGCAGAGCGGGAATCCGTTTCAGCCCCTGCGCTGGGCGTGCACGCCTCAGGGGCCACCCCTTAGGGAGCGGCGAGGGTGGCTCTATCCTTGCAGGACCGGAGCCTGCCCATGCATACACCTCTCCCCTCCCCGCCCCCGTTTGACCCCGCGGCCGCCGCCGCAGAGCACGCCGCTGCGCTGCTGGAGCAGGCCGATGCCCTCATCGTGGCCGCTGGTGCGGGCATGGGGGTGGATTCTGGGCTGCCAGACTTTCGCGGTAGCGCGGGTTTTTGGAAGGTGTACCCTGCGCTGGCGCAAGCGCGGCTGGACTTTGCCGCCATTGCCTCGCCCGCTGCGTTCCGCGCCACGCCCGAGCTGGCGTGGGGCTTCTACGGGCATCGGCTGTCGCTGTACCGCCGCACGGTTCCGCACGGGGGCTTTACGCAACTGCAGCGCTGGGGCGCGGGCATGCACCAGGGCTTGGGCGTTTTCACCAGCAATGTGGATGGGCAGTTCCAGATCGCCGGGGTGCCTGCCGATGCGATGCACGAGTGCCACGGCTCCATCCACCACCTGCAATGCCTAGCTGCCTGCAGCGACGCCATCTGGCCTGCTGACGCCTTTGTGCCCGATGTGGACGAAGCCACCTGCCGCCTGCGCAACGCGCCGCCGCGCTGCCCGCATTGCGGCGGGCTGGCGCGGCCCAACATCCTCATGTTCAACGACTGGGACTGGCTGGAGGCGCGCACCGCCGCGCAGCATGCACACCAGCAGCGCTGGCTGCAGCGCGTGCGCCGCTCGGTGGTGATCGAGCTGGGAGCAGGCACGGCCATTCCGTCTGTGCGCCACTTCAGCCACCGCATTCTTCACGCGCACGGTGGCCGCCTCATCCGCATCAACCCGCGCGAATGCGAGGTGCCCACCCGCAGCGATGTGGGCTTGCGCATGGGCGCGGCGCAAGGGCTGGCGCTGGTGGAGCAGGCCTTGAACGCAGCGTTGTAGCGGCGGCTTTCAGAGCTGGGGGCCCCGCCCCGCCAGCGCTCCCACCACCCGCGCCGCCGCGCGGATCTCG
>DFQQ01000001.1:46873-47904 GCA_002377855.1 Acidovorax delafieldii
CCCGCGCCGCCGCGCGGATCTCGTCGTCGCCATACCCTGCGTAGCCCAGCAGCCAGCCGCGCCGAGGCGACGCGATGGCGTAGCGTGACAGCGGCACCAGCATCACGCCCGCCGCCTGGGCGCTGCGGGCCAGGGGCTCGTCGTCACGGGCAGCGGGCACTTCGTGCAGCAGGTGCATGCCCCGGTCGCTGGGGGGCAGTTGCCAGTGGCCACTGCTGGCGTCGGCCAGGGTGTCGATCAGCAATTGCTGGCGGTGCAGGTACAGCTCGCGCATGCGGCGCAGGTGGCGCAGCAGGTGCCCTTCGGCAATGAAGCGGGCCAGCACGGCCTGCGCGTCACCGGGCGCGTGCCGGTCAGTGATGGCGCGGGCCATGGCAAAGGCATCGACCAGTGCAGGCGGCACCACCACAAAGCCCAGGCGCAGCCCGGGGTGCAGCGTTTTAGAAAAGGTGCCCACATACAGCACCCGCTCAGACCCCGGCAGGCTGCACAGCGCAGGCACGCGCTGCGCCGCGCTGGCGTATTGAAACTCGCCGTCGTAATCGTCTTCCACCACCCAGGCATCGTGCTCGCGCGCCCATGCCAGCAGGGCCTGGCGGCGCTGCAGGCCCATGCGCACGCCGGTGGGGAACTGGTGCGTGGGCGTGACCACCGCCATGCGCGCGGCGGGCCACTGCGCAGCGCCTTGCTCAATGCACAGGCCGCTGGCATCCAGCGGCACGGGCCGCGCCAGCACGCCGTGGCCCAGCAAGCTGGCGCGAATGCCGGGGTAGCCCGGGTCTTCCACCAGCACCTCGTCGCCCACGTCCAGCAATAGGCGCGCAATCAAATCAATGCCCTGCTGCGAGCCCGAGCACACCACCACCTGCGCCGCGTCGCAGCGAATGCCGCGCGACGCCCACAGCCACTGCGCCACGGCCTGGCGCAGGTCGGGGTCGCCTGCCGGGTCCAGGTAGTGCGCGCGGGCAGCGCGCTGGGCCTGGCTGGCCTGGCGCGCCAGCCGGTCCCACACCGCAAACGGAAAGCTCGCC
>DFQQ01000031.1 GCA_002377855.1 Acidovorax delafieldii
TAGCCGGTGTTGTCCTTGCGCAGGCCCTTGAGGCCGCTCCACACCTCGCCCTGCGCGGTGACCACCTCCAGCCCCAGGCACAGGTCGCGGGTGTTGCCGTAGCGCACCACCTGCGTGCCACCCGCGTTGGTGCCCAAGTTGCCGCCAATGGTGCAACTGCCCTCGGCCGCGAGCGACAGGGGGAACAGCAAGCCCGCGTTGCGCGCCACCTCCTGCAGGTTCTGCAGGATGCAACCGGCCTCCACCGTCATGGTCAGGTTGGCGGTATCGACATTGCGCACGGCGTTCAGGCGCGCGAGGCTCAGCACGACTTGCGTGCCCGAGTCGTCGGGGGTGGAGCCCACGGCAAGCCCGGTGTTGCCGCCCTGCGGCACGATGGCCGTACCTGCAGCCGCGCAGGCCTTGACCACGGCGGCCACCTCGGGCGTGCTGGCCGGGCGCACCACGGCCAGGGCCTTTCCGCGCACGCGGCGGCGCCAGTCTTGTTCCCAGGCGGTGAGGTCGCCATCGGTCAGCACGTGGGCGTCGCCCACGATGGTGCGAAGGGTGTCAATCAAGGGGTGCATTCGAATCAGTCCTTTTGCGCGGCGGGTTCAAGGGATGCGCTGGCAGGCTCGGCTGGCGCGGGGGCAAGAGTTTGCGTGGCCGCCAGGGCGCGCGCGTTGCGCTGGCGCAGCCGCACATGCAAGGTGCAGGCAGCAAAGAGCACCAGGCACAGCGCCACTTCTGCCATGGCCAGCCAGTTGCCGGGGGCCTTGTCGCTCCAGGCGCGTACCACGCCTTCTGTGAAATACAGCCATATCACCAGGCTGACCCAGCGGTAGGTGTACATGCGGTTCTTGAGGATGCCCGCCAGCGGAATGCACAGCGGCAGCGCCTTGATGGCCAGCCACGAGCCGCCCGGCCGCACTGGTGCGATGACCAGCTCCCACGCCAGGCACAGCGCTATCAAAGCGATGAGGCTGGTGGCGGCCACCCAGCGGGTGGCGGCAACTTCAGGGGCGGTGGCGGGGCGGGCAATGTCAGTCATGGGCAAGCGTTGGGCGGCTGGGAGTGATGGGCGCCTCCGGCAGGCCGGGGCTCTGGGGCGCTGGCAGCAAAAGGTGACAATGCGCGTTATTGCCCTGGCGCGGGCAGACCGTTGGGTCGGCATGTGCCAGGCGCCCCTTCAACCCTTGGGGCCCATCATGGGCTTTGGATCATATAGGCCATGCGATTGACCTTGCAGACTGCAGCCCAGCGCTTGGAAACGCTGTTGGCGGATCTGTCGAAATTTCCGTGGCGCACCACGGCGCAAACCCTGCGCGAGCGCTTTCGCGAGGACCAGCTGGGCCTGACGGCCAGCAGCCTGACTTTCACCACCGTGCTGGCGCTGGTGCCCTTCTTGGCGGTGGCGCTGGCCGTGTTCACGGCCTTTCCCATTTTTGGCAAGCTGCAGGGCGTGGTGCAGAAGTGGCTGGTGGAGAGTCTGGTGCCTGACAGCATTTCACGCCAGGTGCTGGGTTACCTCACGCAGTTTGCCGCCAAGGCCAGCGGGCTCGGGGCGGTGGGCTTCAGTATCTTGCTGGGCACGGCGTTGATGCTGATCCTCACCATCGACCGCACGCTCAACAACATCTGGCGCGTACGCCAGCTGCGTCCGCTGGGGCAGCGCGTGTTGATCTACTGGACGGCCATCACGCTGGGCCCCTTGGCTCTGGGCGGCAGCCTGGCGCTCACGTCGTACGTGATGTCGGCATCGGGCGGGCTGGTGGGGGCCTTGCCCGACGGGGTGGCGTTCCTGGTGGATTCGATCCAGTTTCTGATCCTCGCCGGCGGCATGGCCGGGCTGTACCACTACGTGCCCAACACCCCGGTGAAGTGGCAGCACGCGTGGGTGGGCGGGCTGTTTGTGGCGGTGTGCATGGAGCTGGCCAAGAAGGTGCTGGCCGTGTACCTGACCCAGGTGCCCACCTACTCGGTGGTGTACGGCGCATTTGCCACGTTGCCGATCCTGCTGGTGTGGATCTATGTGGCCTGGGTCATCGTGCTGCTGGGGGCGGTGGTGGCGGCCTACCTGCCCAGCCTGCTGGCGGGCGTGGCGCGGCGGGGCACTGCGCCGGGCTGGGGCTTTCAGTTGGCGGTGGAGGTGCTGCAGGAGTTGTACCGTGCGCGGCAGTTGCCCTTCAAAGGGCTGCGCGCCACGCAGTTGGCCGAGCTGCTGCGCGTGGATGTGCTGCAGCTGGAGCCGGTACTTGAAACGCTGACATCCCTGGACTGGATTGCCCAGGTGAGCGACGCAGTGGCGGGCCCATCCGACGCGCCCGAGCTGCGTTTTGTCTTGCTGGCAGACCCCGACCGCACACCACTGGAGCCGCTGGTGCAGCGCCTGCTGCTCGATCCTGGCTTGCGCCTGGCCCCGCTGTGGGATGCCGCCGGGTTTGCAAAGCTGCGGCTGAAAGATTTGCTATTAAATAAATAGCACGTGGCGCTTGATAAATAGGCGCCAGAGGCCGATTGATCCAATTTTTTTCAGGGGTGAGGCCAGCGTCTGCCCGCCCCGGTGCCCCTGCCCAGGCGCAAGGCACCGTGCGGTGGCGTACCTCCCCGGGGGGTTACGCTGCCGCAGCGGGCACCAGAAAGTCCCGCAGCGCGGCCAGCGTTTCGTCGGGCGCTTCGGTCATCTGGTGGTGGCCGCTGGGCAGCTGGCAAATCTGCACCTGCTTGCCTGCGGCGCGTGCCGCGCTCACCAGGCTTTGGGCGGCTTTGGGGGGCGTCATCTGGTCTTGCACGCCCAGCGCAAACAGCACCGGGCAGGTGACCTGCGCCATGGCCTGCTCGCCATTGGCGTAGCTGTTGCAGGCGTTGAAGCCCCGGTGGAACACGTTGACCGCAGGGTTGCTGCGCAGCACCTTGCGCCCCAGTGCCATACCTGCGCCAAACACCCAGAACCCTGCGCCCGAGGGCGATGCCAGCGAGCAGCGCGAGAACACGTTGACCATGTGCAGGGCCTTTTCGGGTTCGTTCAGCGCCGATTCGAGCAGCGCGGGCGACACCTTCATGGGGTAGGCCGTGCCCACCAGCGCCAGGTGCGTAGCGCGCTCGCCGAGCTGGGCGGCAGCCTGCAGCGCAATGAGCGAGCCCCAGCTGTGGCCCACCAGTGCGGCGCGGGCGATGCCCAGGGCATCGAGCAGCGCCACGATGAAGTCGGCCGCCTGCTCCACGGTGGCGGGCGCATCGCCCGCGCTTTTGCAGTGGCCGGGCAGGTCCACGGCCAGCACGTTGTAGCCGTGGTGCGCCAAGTAGCGGCTTTGCAGGGCCCACACGCTGTGGTCGTTGAGCACGCCGTGAATCATCACCACGGTCGGCTTGGCGGCATCAAAGGGCTTGCCGCCGGTGTAGCAGAAGGTGCGGTGTCCGTTGACAGTGGTGTACATGGCTCAGGCTCCCGCTTTCTCGGCCGCTTTGAGGGCTCGCTTGAGGTCGTCGATCAGGTCGTCGGCATCTTCCAGACCAATGGACAGGCGGATGGTGCCTTGCGTGATGCCCGCTTGCACCAGCGCCTCGTCGCTCATGCGGAAGTGTGTGGTGCTGGCGGGGTGGATGACCAGGCTGCGGCAGTCGCCCACGTTGGCCAGGTGGCTGAAGACCTTGAGGGTTTCGATGAACTTCTTGCCTTGCTCGCGGTTGCCCTTGAGGTCAAAGCTGAACACCGAGCCCGCGCCGCGCGGCAGCAGCTTTTGCGCCAACTGGTGGCTAGGGTGCGATTCGAGCATGGGGTGGCCCACGCGCGAAACAAAGGGCTGGCTGGCCAGGAACTCGACCACGCGCGCCGTGTTGCGCATGTGGCGCTCCATGCGCAGGGGGAGCGTTTCGATGCCTTGCAGGATGAGCCAGGCGGTGTGCGGGCTCATGCAGGCGCCAAAGTCGCGCAGGCCCTCGCGCCGCGCGCGCAGCAAAAAGGCGCCCACCGAGCTTTCTTCGGTGAACACCATGTTGTGAAAACCGGCATAGGGCGCGGTCAGCTCGGCAAAGCGACCGGCAGCGCGGGGGCCGTCCCAGTCAAAGCTGCCGCCGTCCACCACGATGCCGCCCACCACCGTGCCGTGGCCCGACAGAAACTTGGTGGCCGAGTGGTAGACCAGGTCGGCCCCATGCTCGAGCGGCTTCATCAGCCACGGCGAAGTGAGGGTCGAGTCGACCAGCAGCGGCACGCCTGCCTCGTGCGCAATGGCGCTGATGGTGGGAATGTCCAGCACATCCAGGCCTGGGTTGCCCACGGTTTCGCCAAAAAAGAGTTTGGTGTTGGGGCGCACGGCCGCGCGCCAGCCGTCGATGTCGCCGGGGTTCACAAAGGTGGTTTCAATGCCGAAGCGGCTGAGCGTGTAGTGCAGCAGGTTCTGGCTGCCGCCATACAGCGCCGTGCTGGCCACGATGTGGCTGCCCGCGCCCATCAGCGTGGCGATGGCCAGGTGCAGCGCGGCCTGGCCGCTGGCCACGGCAATGGCGCCTACGCCGCCTTCCAGGGCCGCCACGCGCTGCTCCAGCACTGCGTTGGTGGGATTGCTGATGCGGCTGTAGACATGGCCGGGCCGCTCCAGGTTGAACAGCGAGGCGGCGTGGTCGCTCGACTCAAAGACGAACGAGGTGGTCAGGTGGATGGGCACGGCGCGTGCGCCGGTGGCCGGGTCGGGCACGGCGCCTGCGTGCAGGGCGAGCGTGTCAAAGCCGGGGTCTGAATAGCCGGGCATGGGTTCTGTCTCCGATGTTGTCGATATGGCCGCAAATTGTGGGCTATATTTTGTGGGCTATATTCGTTTCGAATAAGCCTACAGCCCAGCGCGCCCCCCGGAGACCTTGCACCATGAAAGTCAGCGACATCCTTCGCGTCAAAGGAAACACCCTCTACACCGTGACGCCGGACGAGCCTCTGGCCGATGCGGCCCAGGTGATGGCCGAGAAAGACATCGGGTCGCTGGTGGTGATGGAGTTGGGGGACCTGGTGGGCATGCTCACCTTCCGCGAGGTGATCCAGGCCATGGTGCGCAACGGGGGCTCGGTGGGCACCATGCGCGTGCGTTCTGCCATGGACGACGCTCCGTTGACCTGCACCCTGGAAACCGACATGGACGAGGTGCGCCGCATGATGCTGGACCGCCATGCCCGCTACATGCCCGTGATGGACAAGCGCATGCTCATGGGCGTCATCAGCTTCTACGACGTTGCCAAGGCGGTGGTGGACAGCCAGAACTTCGAAAACCAGATGCTCAAGGCCTACATCCGCGACTGGCCCGCAGAAGACGACACCAAAGCCTGAGGGGCGCGGTACGCTGCCAGCGCACACCCTGCCTGCATCAATTGCAGCAGTCGGCGTTGCCGATCGGCATCCAGGCGGCCAGCATGTCGGCAGGCATGGGCCGGCCCAGCAGATAGCCCTGCATCACTTCGCAGCCGTGTTCCTTCAGCCACCGGCACTGCTGCTGGGTTTCCACACCTTCTGCCACCACGGTCATTTGCAGGCTCTTGGCAATGCTGAGTACCGAAATGGTCAGCGCGCGGGCCGTTTCGCTGTGCTCCAGGTCTTGCACAAACGATTTGTCCAGCTTGAGCTCTGCAATGGGCAGGCGGTGCAGGTAGCTCAGGCTGGAGTAGCCGGTACCAAAGTCGTCCAATGACAGGCGAAACCCCTGCTGGATCAGCAGTTCGATGTTTTCCTGGGTCACGGTGCGGGCGTCCATCATCACGCTTTCGGTGATTTCGAGCAGCAGGTCTTTTGGCGCAAGTCCATGCTGGTGCAACGTGTCGCTCACGTTTTGCGCAAAGCCTTTCTGGTGAAAACTGCGGCCCGACAAATTCACGGCCACATGGGGCACCGCGATGCCGGCAGCCCGCCAAGCCTTGATCTGTAGGCATGTCTCATTCACCAGCCAATCCGTCAGAGCCGGTATCAGGCCGGTTTCTTCTGCCAGCGCAATGAACTGCGCGGGGGAAACCACACCCCATTCCGGGTGGCTCCACCGCGCCAGCGCTTCCATGCCGTGCAGGGCCAGCGCGGGCGTGGCAGAGATCTGGGGCTGGTAGTGCAGTGTCAGCTGGCGCTGTTCCAGTGCCAGCCGCAGGGCCCGTTCCATTGCAGCGCGCTCCTGGGCGCGGCGGTTCATTTCGCTGCTGAAGAGCTGCAGGCTGTGGCGGTGGTGGCTCTTGGCCTGGTACATCGCCTGGTCGGCGTGCCGCAGAAGGGTGTCAATCTCGTCTCCGTCGTCAGGGTAGATGGCGATACCGACGCTGGCACTGGGCAGGTTCATCTGGCCCTGGATCTCTACGGGCGTGGCGATCGCCGCCAGCACGCGCTGCGCGGTATGCACGGCCTGCTGCGTGGTGCAGTTGGACAGCAGCAGGACGAACTCATCGCCCGAGAGGCGTCCAATGCCGTCCTGCGCTCGTACACATTCGCCTAGGCGTTGCGCCACCACGCGCAAGAGGGCGTCGCCCGCCGCGTGGCCCTGGGTGTCATTGACCTGCTTGAAACGATCCAGGTCCACGAAGAGCACGGCCCCGCTCTGCTGCTCGCGCCCCATCTGCGACAGCGCCCTTTCCGCATTGCTGCGAAACATGGCGCGGTTGGGCAAACCCGTGAGCACGTCAAAAAACGCCAACTGGTGGATGCGTTGGCGGGATGCATCGCGCTCAATCGCCAAGGCACACAGGTGAAGGCACACCTGCACCAGGCTTCGGTGCAGCGCGTTGGGCTTGCGGGGCTCCTTGAAGTAAAAGGCAAAGGTGCCCACCACCAGCCCCCGGTGGTCCCGGATGGGGCTGGACCAGCAGGCCCTGAGGCCGGTGGGCCGGAAGAGGGCGCGGTAGTCGTCCCACCGCGGGTCAGTGGCGATGTCGGTCGTGACCACCGCCTTGCCCCAGTACGCGGCCGTGCCGCAAGAGCCAGCTTGGGGGCCGATGCGCACCCCGTCCAGAGCCGCGCAGATATCTGCAGGAAGGCCGGGGGCGGCCAGGGGATGGATCAGCCCGTCGGGGTCCACCGCCAGGATCGAGGCGGTGACCTCCGGCGCAATGTTCTCCACTTCCCGGCAGACCCGAGCCATGAGTTCTGGCAGGCTGGTCTCGCTGACCATGCTCTCAAGCACCCGCTTTTGCAGCACTTCGTGCATCTTGGTCAAGGTGATGTCCGTCAGCACCGTGATCGAGCCGCCTGGTCCACCTGATGCTTCGTCCGCCACGTTGACCACCATGGAAACCCAGTGTGGCTGGCCGTCGCGGCTATAGATGAGGGCGTCGCCGTGGTAGTGCCCGTTCAGGCGCAGGCCGCTGCGGATCGCGTCGGCCAAACCTTGTTGTGTATGAGGGCCCTGCAGCAGATGGCTGAGGTAGCGCCCTTGGGCTTCCTCCATGCTGAAACCAAAAAGTCGCGTGAAGCCTCGGTTGACATAGACCACCTGCCGGTCGCTGTTGGTCATGGCGATGGCGTTGTCGCTGCAGTCCAGGGCATTGCGCAGCGGGGCGTCAGCCAGTACCGGTAGCCTGAGTGGTCCGGGTCTGGGCGTGGCTGGGTCTCCGGGCAGGTGGGTGGAGGCGGGCATGCGCTTCTCAAGAGTCTTGCCCCATGCTAGTCCTTGGCGGGCGCTCTGCCAAGCAATGGATGTGCGGGGCGCGCCGGTTGGCTCTGGGATAATCCCCGCATGAGCGGCAATACCCTAGGCACCCTTTTCACCGTCACCAATTTTGGTGAATCCCATGGTCCGGCCATCGGCTGCGTGATCGATGGCTGCCCGCCGGGCATGCCGCTGTCGGAGGCCGATATCCAGATGGATCTGGACCGCCGCCGCCCTGGCACCAGCCGGCACGTCACGCAGCGCAACGAACCCGACGCTGTGGAAATCCTCTCGGGTGTGTACGAAGGCAAAACCACTGGCACGCCCATTGCCCTACTCATTCGCAACACCGACCAGCGCAGCAAGGACTACGGCAACATTGCGCAGAGTTTTCGCCCAGGCCATGCGGACTACACCTATTGGCACAAATACGGCATTCGCGACCCGCGCGGGGGTGGCCGATCTTCGGCGCGCATGACGGCCCCCACCGTGGCCGCCGGGGCTGTCGCCAAGAAGTGGTTGCAGCAGCAATTCGGCACGCAGTTTCGCGCGTGCATGACGCAGTTGGGCGAGCTGGAAATTCCTTTCGAGAGCTGGGACCACGTGCGCAGCAATCCGTTCTTTGCTCCGGTGGCCGATGTGGCCGAGTACGAGGACTACATGGATGCCCTGCGCAAGGCCGGTGATTCATGCGGCGCGCGCATTCGCGTGCAGGCCACCGGCGTGCCTGTGGGGCTGGGTGAACCTCTTTACGACAAACTCGACGCCGACATTGCCTTCGTGATGATGGGGCTCAACGCCGTCAAGGGCGTAGAGATTGGCGCTGGCTTTGCCAGCGTGGCCCAGCGTGGCACCACGCACGGCGACTCGATGGCTCCCAACGGCTTCATGTCCAACAACGCCGGGGGCGTTCTCGGCGGCATCAGCACGGGGCAGGACCTGGAGGTGAGCATTGCCATCAAGCCCACCAGTTCCATCATCAGTCCGCGCGAGTCCATTGATATCCACGGCAACCCTACCGAGGTCATCACCAAGGGCCGGCATGACCCGTGCGTTGGCATTCGTGCAGCCCCCATCGCTGAAGCCCTCCTGGCATTGGTCGTGATGGACCATGCCCTGCGCCACCGCGCGCAGTGTGGCGATGTGGTGCACGAGGTGGCACCGATCAAAGCTTCGTTCCTGTAATCCCTGGAGCCACCAGTCCGCCATGCAGCGCTTGCGCACGTTGGGGGCGCGGCGGCCGCTGGTGCCGTTTGCCGCCCTGTCGGCCAGCTACTTCGCGCACATTGGCTTCTTCAACCCTTATTTGCCGCTGTGGCTGAAAAGCCTGGGCTTGCCACTGGTCACCATCGGGGTGCTGACGTCCGTGCAGTCGCTCACTCGCCTGCTTGCTCCCTACGGCTGGGGCATGCTGAGCGACCACACCGGCCAGCGCGTGTCCCTGCTGCGCTGGTGTGCCACGCTGGCGCTGGCGATCTCGGCGGGCCTGTGGGTCAACGGTGGGGTTGGGTGGCTGGCTGTAGTGCTGCTGCTCATGTTCACCCACACCAGCGCCATGATGCCGATGAGCGAGGCGGCCATGGCCCATCTGGTGAGCCAGCAGGGCAGCTTTGACGCGCACCGTTACGGCCGCGTGCGGCTGTGGGGATCGCTGGGTTTTCTGGTCACGGTCTTCGCGGCGGGAGCATGGTTCGAGCGCTTTGGCATGGCGGACTTTCCAGGCTGGACCTTCGCCACCTTGCTGGCGGTGGTAGTGAGCACCTGGTGGCTGCCTCGCATGGGGGATGATTCCAAAGCGCCAGGCCCCGATGAAGACCCGGCACCCTCTGTCGCCCTGGTGTTGTGCAATCCCCAGGTGCGGTGGTTTTTTGCGTCTGCGTGCTTTCATGTATTGGCCCACATCGCGGTGTACGTGTTCTTCTCCCTGTACCTCGATGCGCTGGGTTATCGCAAATCCACCATTGGCGTGCTCTGGGCGGTATCGGTGGTGGTGGAGATCGCCTGGTTCTTCACGCAGGGGCGCTGGCTGCCCCGCTGGCCGCTGACCCGGTGGTTGCTGGTGTGTGCAGCGGCCATGGCGCTTCGCATGGGCATGACTGCTGCTGCGGGCGCCTCGTTACTGGTGCTGATGGTGGCGCAGGCGCTGCACGCACTCACATTTGCTGCGCACCACACCGTGTGCATCGCATTGCTGTCCCAGTACTTTCCGGGCCGGCTGCGTGGGCGCGGGCAGGCCCTGTACACAGTGCTGGCCTATGGCCTGCCCGGCGTGGTGGGCGGACTGGCAGGGGGCGCCCTGGGAGCCGCGGCAGGTTTGGTTGCGGTGTACTGGGCGGCCATGGGGGCGAGCCTGCTAGCGTGCGGTTGTGCATGGCAGGTGGTGCGCAGCGCCCTCAACGAACGGAGTGTTGGATGATTTCAAGAATGACGGGCAAGGCCGGTGCTGCCCTGGTGTGCACGGCGGCTGTGGTCGCCTTGTTGGGTTGCGCGCATCGGCCTGATGACCCAGCTGGGCCATCAGCGGCTTTTGTGGATATCGGGTTGATCGCCTTCAATGATCTCCACGGCAACCTGGAGCCACCCCATATTGCGGTGCCCATCCGCAGCCACCGTGGAGTCGAACGGGTGCCAGCCGGGGGCGCCGCCTACATGGCCAGCGCCATCACGCAGCTCAAGGCCCGCCATCCGCACCATGCCGTGATCACGGCAGGCGACATGGTCAGTGCGTCCCCCCTGGTGTCGGCCCTGTTTCTGGACGAGCCCACCATTGAGGCGGTAAACCACATGCAGATCGATTTCTCTGCAGTGGGCAACCACGAGTTTGACCGGGGCTGGCAGGAATTGCTGCGCTTGCAGCAGGGCGGCTGCGAGAAATTCACTGTGCGTGAGCCCTGTCAGCTCAGCAAACCCTTTGAAGGGGCAAAGTTCCGCTTTCTGGCGGCCAACACGGTGCGCGAAGATGGTCAGCCTCTGCTCCCGGCCACGGGGCTCAAGCGTTTCACGCAAGGTAGTGTCAGTGTGACCGTGGGGTTCATCGGCATGACGCTGAAGGCAACGCCCACCATGGTGAGCCCGGAAGGGGTGAAGGGCCTGCGTTTTGAAGACGAAGCTGCCACGGCCAACGCGCTGGTACCCCAGTTGCGTGCCCAGGGGGCAGATGTGATCGTGGTCGCCATCCACGAGGGGGGGTACACCGATGCGAAGGTGCTGGAGCAGGAATGTTCGGGCATCAACGGCGACATCGTTCCGATTTTGGAGCGCCTGGACCCGTCGGTGGACGTGGTGGTGTCCGGCCACACCCACCAAGCCTACGTGTGCGACTATGGCCGCATCAATCCTTCGCGCCCGTTTTTGCTGACCAGCGCCGGGCAATACGGATCGCTGCTGACCGAGGTGTCGTTGCGGGTGGATCCGGTCACCCGCAAGGTGGTGCGCAAGAGTGCCCACAACCACATCGTCCAGGGTGAGGCGTTTACCGGCAGCCAGGGGCTGGTCCCCCTGAACCCCGCCGTGCCTACTTACCCGGCCGACCCTTTCGTGCAGCAACTGGTGGCGCGCTACAAGGCCGCTGCCGAGCCCCTTGCGCAGCGGCCGGTGGGCCGGGCCAGCGCGCCCCTGCTTCGCGTGCGTACCACATCGCAAGAGAGTGCATTGGGCAACCTGGTGGCTGATGCCCAACTGGCTGCGACCCGTGCGCCAGAGAAGGGCGCAGCCCAGCTCTCATTCATGAACCCTGGTGGTTTGCGGGCCGATCTGGTCCCCGATGCGCAGGGTCAGTTGCGGTACGGGCAACTGTTCAGCGTCCAGCCTTTTGGCAACAACATCATGGTGCGCACGTACACCGGTGGGCAGATCCGCGCTGTGCTCGAGCAGCAGTTTGGCGGCGGCACCAGCACGCCCCAGTCTCCACGGGTGCTGTCGGTGTCCGAAGGGTTTGGCTACCGGTATGACCTGGCGCAACCCGCAGGCTCGCGCATCAGCCAGATGACCCTGCATGGCAAGCCGCTGGCAGATACCGCCGAAGTGCGGGTAGCCATCAGCAGCTTCCTGGCCAGCGGCGGCGATGGTTTCACGGTGTTCACCGAGGGGCGTGAGACCACGGGCGGGGATCTCGATCTGGACGTACTGGAAGCCTACGTACGGGCCCGCAGCCCGATCGCTTCTCCTGCCACGAACCGGGTGGTTCGTGCTGCGGAGTGATCAGCCCAGGGCAGTGGCCGCCGTAAGTGGCCGCCGTAAATTGGGGAAATGCATCCGCACGGCGGCCATTGTTGCAATTGGCCACCTTTTTTTGGATTAACGCCAAAACGGCCCCTGGGGCCCGTGCAATAAGCGCAAAGCGCTACTGAATTGATAGTGATCCATTGGCGCCACGGCGGGCCGCCAGGCAGCCTTACTTGCGCACTTCATCCACGAGTGCGCGGAACTCGTCGATGTCTTCAAAGCTGCGGTAGACGCTGGCAAAACGGATGTAGGCCACCTTGTCGAGCTTCTTGAGCTCGCGCATCACCAGTTCACCGATGCGGCCGGAGTTCACTTCGCGCTGACCCAGGTTCAGCAGCTTTTCTTCAATGCGTTCGATGGCGCTATCGATCTGCTCGGTGCTCACCGGGCGCTTGCGCAAGGCCAGGTTGAATGAGGCGAGCAGCTTGCCGCGTTCGTACTCGATGCGACGACCGTCTTTCTTGACGATGGCCGGGAAATTAACTTCCGGCCGCTCGTAGGTGGTGAACCGTTTGTCACAGGCGCCGCACTGGCGGCGGCGCCGGATGAAAACCCCGTCTTCAGACACCCGTGTTTCAACGACTTGCGTTTCCAGGTGGCTGCAGAAGGGGCATTTCATGGTTGCTGACAGCTATCGCTTGGCGCTTAACGGTAGACAGGGAAGCGTGCGGTCAGCGCATTGACCTTCTCACGCACGGCAGCGATGTTGGCTTCGTCGCGTGGGTTGTCCAGCACGTCCGCGATCAGGTTGGCGGTCAGGCGGGCTTCCTCTTCCTTGAAGCCGCGAGTGGTCATGGCAGGGGTGCCAATGCGCACGCCGCTGGTCACCATCGGCTTTTCCGGGTCGTTGGGGATCGCGTTCTTGTTGATGGTCATGTGGGCGGCGCCCAGCACGGCCTCGGCTTCCTTGCCGGTGATGCCCTTGGCGCGCAGGTCCACCAGCATCACGTGGCTTTGCGTGCCGCCGCTGACGATGCGCAGCCCGCGCTGTGTCAGCGTCTCGGCCACCACCTTGGCGTTCTTGACCACTTGTTCCTGATAAGCCTTGAACTCGGGCGTCAGCGCTTCCTTGAAGGCCACCGCCTTGGCAGCAATCACGTGCATCAGCGGGCCGCCTTGCAGGCCGGGGAAGATGGCGCTGTTGATGGCCTTTTCGTGCTCCGCCTTCATCAGGATGATGCCGCCACGGGGGCCGCGCAAGCTCTTGTGTGTGGTGGACGTCACCACGTCGGCGTGGGGCACGGGGTTGGGGTACACGCCAGCAGCGATCAGGCCAGCGTAGTGGGCCATGTCCACCATGAAGATCGCGCCAATTTCCTTGGCGATCTTGGCGAAGCGCTCGAAATCGATGTGCAGGCTATAGGCGGACGCGCCAGCCACGATCAGCTTGGGCTTGTGCTCGCGGGCCTTGGCTTCCATGGCGTCGTAGTCGATGGCTTCGTTCTTGTCGAGGCCGTACGAAACCACGTTGAACCATTTGCCCGACATGTTCAGTGGCATGCCATGGGTCAGGTGGCCGCCTTCGGCCAGGCTCATGCCCATGATGGTGTCACCGGGCTTGAGGAATGCCAGGAACACCGCTTCATTGGCAGAGGCGCCGCAGTGGGGTTGCACGTTGGCGGCATCGGCGCCGAAGATTTTCTTCACGCGGTCGATGGCCAATTGCTCGGCCACGTCCACATGCTCGCAGCCACCGTAGTAGCGCTTGCCTGGGTAACCTTCAGCGTATTTGTTGGTGAGCTGGGTGCCTTGCGCCCACATCACGGCGGGGGAGGCGTAGTTCTCGCTGGCGATCAGCTCGATGTGGTGCTCTTGCCGGGCGTTTTCAGCCTGGATGGCGGCAAAGAGTTCGGGGTCGGTTTGTTCGACAAGAATATTGCGGTCGTACATGGTATTGGCAGTCCTATGAACTTGTGTCCCTTGAAACAAGGGCTGCCCAGGCGAACGGCGGAACGCACAGGCCTCGGCCCCTTGCGGCACGCTCCCCAGTGGTTCACAAGAAGCAGGTTCTTGCCGGTTTCCACGTCAGCGGCAATACCCGGCTGGGCATCGCGCCTATCGCCAGTCGCGTACACCGGTAGTGTAGCTGAGGTCTGGCCGCGTGCTCTTGCCTGCACGCCCCTGTTGGTCTTTGGCGGTCTCTGGTGCCGAAGAAAAGAAATGCTTTTTGGTGGTGGACAGGCGCCGGGTCAAGAACCCACCGAGCCGAGCAGCGCGACCTTGCTGTCTGTTTCTGCCGATGGCGTTGCCGGGGCCGCGGTCGGTACGACCTGTGCGGGACCTGCAGGCGCCTGGGTGGACAGCATTGCTGGCGCGTTCAGGGGAACCGAACGCCCCTTGGCCACTTGGCGCAGACGCGAATGCTCTGCCATCACCTTGGCGGTATACCCTCCATCGTCGGGCAAATTGGCCGCGCCGACGTAATAACGCAATCCCCCTTCAATAGAGCCAGCGCGCGCGATGCACTCCTGGAGCACCTTGACGCCGACGCGAAGGTTCGACACCGGATCGAACGCGGCAAAGTGGCCGCCGAAGTTCTGGTACTTCTCTCTGTGCACGGTGGTCATCACCTGCATCAGCCCTTGCGCACCCACTGCGCTCTGCGCAAAGGGATTGAAGTTTGATTCGATGGCCATGATGGCAAGAATGAGTGTGGGGTCGAGCTTGGTGCGCGCACCTATCTCGTACGCTTCCGCCACCAGTACGCTCAGGGGCTCTGCCGCGACCTTGTACTTTTTGCTGAGCCAAAACGCTACAGCGGCTTGTTCCTTGGGAAGATCCTTTGGATTGCTGGCGGTGGCACGTTCGCTGGCGTCGGGCTCCACTGGCATGCCGATGGCTTCCAATTGCCGAGCCTGCAGCCAGTTCATGAGCTGCTCTTCTCCTGCTTGGCGCAGATCGGGCCGCGCGGTGAGTGTGATGGCAACAAAAGCAACGGCCAAGCCAATGAGCGCAAAGCTGTTGTGGGTGATTTCAAGAAAACCATTGGTCACATCGGTAACGAAGGTTCGTACGCCGGAGACTATTTTTCCTGACGCTGTCATAGCTCTTCCTTTCTGAGGCGGAGACCTTGGCACGCAGACGGCCGATCTCGGCAGTCTTGAGGCGGGCTTCCGCTTGGATTGGTACGCCATCAACGTATGTCCGAGACTGCGGCGTAGCGCGGTGGAGACAGTGTTGACTTAGCCGGGTTCGGCAGCGGGTTGGGACTTCTAAGCCTTGATTGTGAAGGCTGGCGGATTCTAGGAGGGTACTTAATGCTGGGTCAATACTATCAAATCTTTTTTTAAGATTAAAAAGTTATAAAAATACTGTGTTTACCCTCATATTTTTTACAAGTTGGGAGGGTTCTGCACTCGTTTTCCTTAACAGCGGAGACGGCGTTAAGAGAAGGACAATCGACCGCTAACGATCGATTGAAATTGATGTTTGAACCCTGCGCCGTAGTTTGTTAAGGTGAACTTGCCTGTGTTTTCAGGCATCGCCAAACGAAGGCCCGTCTCCCTCCGACAGCATGCAGTGCCCAGGTGCAGCAGGCGGGACTTCCAAGGCACCCCCTGGGGGCAATCTGTTGCCCCCTCGCATGCAGGACGTTTTCCTCCTCGTGCGAATCGATGGCAAAGACCGTTGTGTCAGCCGTCAAGCCCGGTCAACGTGCCTTACGGCTGCGTTCACCGGGCTTTCTTGTTTCTGTGCAGTTGTTTCTTGGGTCGGCAACAGTGTGTGGTTTTGTTCTGCATGGCGCCCTTGTGTCTCGCGGCCTGCATATATATAGATAATGGAAGCCTTTCCCAGGGGCGCTGCCCGGTTGGCGCTGCCCGAGGAGGCATCGTCAGCTGTAGAGTGTTTGTGTCACATCATGCCCATGGCGAGTGCGCAGCGGCATTATCAAAGCACTGGCCCGTGCCTGGATGGGGCAGCAGTTTCTGTTCTCCAGGGCTCCTCCTGTGAGCGAGCCATGGCGGCCCGGGTGTGTTCCCTCGGCCTCTTTCGTTTTTCATTGATCCATGTTTCCTTTTTTTTCCCGCAGCAAAATGTCTGAAGCACCTGAAGTGAATCCGGCCCCGGCCAAAACCCAAGAGCCGCATCCACTGGATGCATTGACCGGAGGCGCTTTTTCGGCTGCCACGTCCGGTGAGCGGGCATCGCGCATTCGTGAGTGGTTGACTACCCAACCTGCGCCTGAGCAGTTGCAAGAAGTCTTCAAGGAGTTGAGTGGTCGTGACAAGGGAGCAGCCCGCGCCGTGCGCGAGCGGCTGGACGAGATCCGCCGAGCCAAGGGGCAAGAGGCCATCGCCGCCGAATGGGCAGAAAAAGCGCAGGCTTTGTTAGCGGCATCGAAGCTCAATATTGCCGACGCGCTGGCTTGGCAGCGTGATGCCGCCAAGGCCGGTGCTCCCCTGTCCCGGGAGCCCCTGTCGGCGTTGAAGGCGCAGCTGGCCGATCGCGTCAAAGTCATTGAAGACCTGCAGCACCGCGTGCAAGTCCAACGTGAGGCTGCGGTGCTGCTGGCTCAGCGCATTGAGGTGCTTTCCACCAAGTCTTGGCGCGATGCCCAGGCTGCCTTGGAATTGCTGCGCGCGGATGTCGCCCGCTGGCAGGAGCAGGCACAGGGCTTGGCCAGCGATCCCAGTTGGCCCAGCGTGGAAGCCCGCTTTCCGCCCCTGCTCGACGCATCCAAAGCCCAACTGCTGGTGGTATGGGAGGCCTTCCAGCCCGCCTTGGCCCAAGCCGTGGCAGCAGCCGAAGATGCCAATGCACCGCTGCCGCCCGTGCCCGTTTGGGCCGACGAGTTGCGCATCGCTCGTGGCTTGCCCTCAGAAGCGGCTGCTGCGGCGGCCAAGTCCGCTCGTCCCGCCAAACCCAAGGTCGATCCAGAGGTTCGTGACAAAGCGGTGAGCGCGGTGCGCGAAGCGTTGACCACGCTTGAAAAAGAAACTGCCGAGGGCCACGGCAAGGCCAGCGCCGACGCTGCTGCAGCGTTGCGCGCGGTGCTCAAAACCCACGGTAAACACATCGATGGTGAGCTGGAGCAGAAGGTGCATGCGGCGCTGGTGGCTGCGGGCGAGCTGGAAGGCTGGCAACGATGGAGCGCTGACCAGGTTCGCGAGGACTTGGTTGCCAAGGCCGAAGGGCTTCTGAACCGCCCTGAGGGCCAAGCGCTGGGTGGGCGCAAGATGCAAGAGACGTTGCGCCACTTGCGTGAGCAGTGGAAGCAGACCGATCAGGGCGGAGCACCCAACCATGCGCTGTGGAAAAAATTCGATGAAGCCTGCAATGCCGCCCATAAGGTGGTCGAGGCATGGCTTGACAAGATTCGTACCGAGGCTGCCGAACACAAGGCCCAGCGCCTGGCGTTGATTGAAGAAGTCAAGGCGTGGGCCAAGGAACACGCGTCATCCGGCGACTGGAAGGGCATCCACCGTGCCTTGTATCAGTTTGGAGACCGCTGGCGCGATAGTGGTCATGTGGGTGAAAAGCTCTTCGCCGAGTTGCAACCGCTGTGGAAGCAGGCGATTGCCGCCGCTGCAGCTCCGCTGGAAGCTGCCCAGAAGGAAAGTTTGGCGCGACGCCAGGCGATGATCGAGGAGGCTGGTGCGCTTGGCGCTGCGGCGGTTTTGCGCATCGACGCGGTCAAAGCCTTGCAGCAGCGCTGGCAGTCGGAGGCCCAGTCCGTCCCCCTGGATCGCAAGCACGAACAAAAGCTGTGGGACGCCTTCCGCAAGCCCATCGACGAAGCCTTCAACCGCAAGTCTGCAGACCGCGAGCGCGCTACAAGCGAGTTGAGCGCACGCGACCGCGTTGTGCTGGAAGCCTCCAAAGCCCTTGAAGCGGCCAACGCCAGCGGAGATGCCCAGCAGATTCGTGCTGCGATGCAGGCTTTGGAAGCTGCCTTGCGGGGACAGGCTCTTGCTGCGCAAGCGGTGGCCGAGTCCTCTGCGGGTAATGAGTCAAACTTGTCTCAGGCGCAATCCCAGCAAGCGCCAGTAGCTACAGAAAGTGCAGCAAACGATGCGACTGAAGCCTCGCAGGATGAGCCCGCCACGCCAGCGCCGTCAGCTCCCAAGCCGGTCGCGCGCCCTGTGGTGGCTGTGCGTGGAGATGATCGACCCGGCATGAAGAAGGATGCACCGGCAGTTCCTGGTCGCGGAGGCCGCCCTGGCGACCGTCGCGACGCGCGCCCTGGTGAGCGGGATGGTCATCGAGGCCCTCGCGTCGAGGGGCGAGCGGGTGATCGGAACGACCGCGGTGGTCGTTTTGGCGACCGCCCGGAGCGCGAGGACCGTGGCCCGCGTCTGGGGGATACGGCGTTTCGTGCTCAGCGCGAGGCGATGGAACATGCCCAGCAAGCACTGAAAAAGCTCGCCGCCCAAGCCCATGGAGAAGCGCTGACGCATCTGCTGACTGCCTGGGAAAAGCGAGACGCGGCACAAGTGCCCAATGCCCAAGAGTTGGGCGGGAAAGTGCCTGCATCGATTCGCTCTGCATGGGTGCAGGCACTTTCTGCCGCGCCCAAAGGGGACGCTGCAGAAGCGCTGTTGCGCCTGGAGATCGCAGCCGAAGTGCCTACTCCGGCGGAGCATATTGGTGCCCGTCGCATGCTGCAGCTGCAGCTGCTGACGCGCCGCAATGATCCTTCTCCTGCCCAGACTTGGGGCGAGGATGCGGCGCGGGTGCTTTCCAGTGCCAGCGACGCTACCAGCGCGCGCCGTCTGCAGAACGTTCTCAAGACGCTCCTGCGCAAGTGAGGGACGATGGTTGGGTTCGGCATTCGTGCGTTTCGGGAGGCCGATACCTCGGCCGCAGTGGCGTTGTGGCGTGACTGCGGCTTGGTCCGACCCTGGAACGATCCGCACAAGGACATTGAGCGTAAAAACCGCTGTCAGCCGGAGTTGTTCCTCGTCGGGACTCTGCCGGATGCACGGGGCGATGAAGCTCTGGTTGCCACCGCCATGGCGGGCTACGATGGGCACCGCGGGTCTGTCTACTATCTAGCGGTGGCCCGCGCTCAGCAGCACTTGGCAGTGGGGCGCACCATGATGCAAGAGGTGGAGCGGCGCCTGCTTGCGCTGGGCTGCCCTAAAGTCAATGTGCTGGTGCGTACCGGAAATGCCGATGTGCTTGGGTTTTACGACAAGCTGGGGTACACCCGGGATGACGTGTTTTCTGTGGGGAAGCGCCTGATACCGGATGTCTAGAAACTAGAGCCGGCGCGGACATGCGCCGATATCCGCTCCGATACCCGATTCATGGGCAAAAAAAAGCCGTTGCTGTTGCAACGGCTTTTGAATTTTGGTGCCCAGGAGAGGACTCGA
>DFQQ01000012.1 GCA_002377855.1 Acidovorax delafieldii
TATTTTTGAGACACCACACTAGGCACACACGGCGCGACTCGCCCGGGCCACTGTCCATGGCTGCGGGAAACCCCCAATGCACCACAGCAGGGCAGGAGTTACATTGCAGTTACTCAACGGGGCGCCTAGGTGTTCCAGATGAGGGGACCGAGGAGACAACCCTTAAACCAACTACCAACACAAGCACCCAACGAGGTGCGCAAACTTTTCAAAGCGCTGGCGATCCCAGCGCTTTTTTTTGGCCTCGGCGCAGCCCCTGCTTCTACAGGCCGCGCCAAGCTGCTACCAAGGTCATAGCAGCAGGGGTGCGAAAATCGGGCGATGGAATGGATTTTTATTACCCTTGCCTCGCTCTTGGCAGGCTTCATTGATGCGATCGTGGGCGGCGGCGGCTTGATCCTGACCCCTGCGTTGTTCGCTGCGTTCCCGGGGGCAGCCCCCGCCACGCTGTTCGGTACCAACAAGGCTGGCTCGGTGTGGGGCACGGCGATGGCGACATGGCAATACAGCCGCCGGGTGGAAATGCGCTGGGCTGCGCTGCTGCCTGCGGCGGCTGCGGGTTTTGCCGGCGCCTTTGCCGGGGCCTGGACGGTAACCGCCTTGTCTCCGGACTTCTTGCGCAAGGTACTGCCGCTGGTGCTGCTGGCAGTGCTGGCGTACACCCTGGCCAAGAAGGACCTGGGGCGCCACCACGCGCCACGCTTTGCCGGGCGTGCCGAAGTGTGGGTGGCCAGCCTGGTGGGCCTGTGCATCGGTTTCTATGACGGCTTCTTCGGGCCCGGCACCGGCAGCTTCTTCGTGTTTTTGTTTGTGCGCCTGCTGGGTTATGACTTTCTGAACGCATCGGCATCGGCAAAGTTGCTCAACTGCGCAACCAACATCGCGGCCATCTCGCTGTTTGCTTTCAAAGGACATGTGTGGTGGCACTACGCGGTAACCCTGGCCATCGCCAACGTGCTGGGCAGCATGGCCGGCACCCACATGGCGCTCAAGCACGGCACCGGTTTTGTGCGCGGCATTTTCATTGTGGTGGTGAGCAGCCTGATTCTGAAGACGGGCTACGACGCTTTCCTGCGCTGAGCGGGCAGCGATTTGACAGGTGGAAGGACCCTGGCCTGTGCCTTGCTTGGGGGCTGGCGCAATGCAGCGCAGCTGATGGGCTTGAGGCACCGCAAAAACCGGGAAACTGGCGCGCAACACTAGGGTTGTCCTGCGTGTCCCCGAAAAGAACGGTCATCCTATAATTATTTCTATTTGATGAACAGGCCCATCGCCGCTTGCGATGCTTGCTTTTCGGTTCCGGCTTGCCCACCTGCACGCCGGATTTTTTTGTACCTGAAACTACCCCCGCAGGACCTTGCCATGAAACTGTTGAAGACCGTTGTTACCGCTGTGGCGCTGTGCGCCGCCTTCGTCGCCCAGGCCCGCACGCTCGACGAAGTCAAGAAGGACGGCAAGATCATCATCGCCACCGAAGGCCAGTTCGCGCCCTTCAACTACTTCAAGGGCACGCAGCTGACGGGCTTTGAAGTCGAAGTGGCCGAACTGGTGGTCAAGAAGATGGGCTTGAAGCTGGAGTGGAAGACACTGGGCTTTGACGCTTTGCTGACCGGCCTGGCCCAAAACCGCTGGGACGCCGTGATCGCCTCGCACGGCGTGACCGAAGAGCGCGCCAAGGCCGTCACTTTTGCCAACCCCCACTACTGCTCGGGCGGCATGATCGTGGCCATGGACGAGAAAATCCGCACCGCCAAGGACCTGACCGGCAAGGTAGTGGCTGTGCAGACCGGCACCAGCTACCTCACGCAGGTGCAAAAGCTCTCTGGCGTGAAGGAAGTGAAGAACTTCCCCCAGGACACTGACGCCCAGCGCGCCCTCATCTCCAAGCGCGTGGACGCCTGGGTGAGCGACAAGTTCGTGGCCAAGGAAGCCGCTGCCAAGAACGCCAAGGCCGGCTTCAAGCTGGGCGACATGCTGTTCATCGAGCGCATCGCCCCCGCCATGGCCCTGGGCAACACGAGCCTGACCGAAGCCTGGAACAAGGCATTCGCCGAAGTGCTGGCCGACGGCAGCTACGCCGCCGTGTCCAAGAAGTACTTCAACGAGGACGTGCGCTGCAATTGATTTGCAGCAACCCGGGCCTGCCCAAGTTCTAGGCGCCACGGCGCAGTGAACATGGGCGGGCCCCAGGGTGCGCAGGGGGCTTGCCCTCTGCGCACCCTTTGTTTTTGCTGGCACACTCGGCACCTTTGGTGCGCAGAGCCCTGCCGCTGAACTGATCCAGAACTGAGACCGAACGGTCATTTCATTCATGCTTATCGCCCTCTGGCCGCAAACCTGGTCCCGCCAGCAGCGCAGCAATGCCACCCTTGTCGCCGCGCTGGTGCTCATGGTGCTGGCCCTGTCGCTGCTGGGCCAGGTGCTCTCGTTCCTTCCCGAGCCCATCGGCTCCAACGCCCAGGCCTTTTCTGAAGGCGCCCGCACCACCTTATGGCTCACGCTCATCAGCGGCGCCGTCGGCCTGGTGCTCGGTACCGTGGCGGCACTGGCCCGCACCGCCCGCTGGGCGGCCGTGCGCTGGGTGGCCAGCTTCTACATCTGGGCCATTCGTGGCACACCACTGCTGGTGCAGATCCTGTTCGTGTACTTTGCCCTGCCGGTGCTGGTGCCGGGCCTGAACCTGCCCGACTTTGCCGCCGCCGTGGTCGCCCTGGGCCTGAACGTGGGCGCCTACAACGCCGAAGCCCTGCGCGCCGGCCTGCTGGCTGTGCCGCGTGGCCAGACGGAAGCCGCCAAGGCGCTGGGCCTGGGCCGCATGCATGTGTTTCTGGACGTGGTGTTTCCGCAGGCGTTCAAGATCTCGCTGCCGCCGCTGGTGAGCAACTTTGTGGCGCTGCTCAAGGATTCGTCCCTGGCCTATGCCATCGGTGTGGTGGAGCTGACCAATGTCGGCAACCGCATCCAGTCGGCCACGTTTCAGCCGATTGCCACGTTGACCACCGTGGCCGTTACCTACCTGCTGCTCACCACCTTGGTCACCCAGATCTCCAATGCGGTCGAGTACCGCTTTGACGTGGAGGGCCGCAACCAATGAACCCCAACGTTCAGCCCAAGCCCTACATCGTGGCCGAGCGCGTTTGCAAGTCGTTCGGCACGCACCAGGTGCTCAAGGATGTCTCCACGGTCTTCCACACTGGCGAGGTGACTGTGATCATCGGCGCATCGGGTTCGGGCAAGAGCACGCTGCTGCGCGCCATCAACCGCCTGGAGCCCCATGACAGCGGGCGCATCACCATCGATGGCGTCGAGGTGTGCGACGACCTGACCACGCTGCAGCGCCAGCGCTGCGAGGTGGGCATGGTGTTCCAGCAGTTCAACCTGTTCGGCCACATGAGCGTGCTGGACAACGTGACGCTGGCACCGCGCCGCATTCGCCACACGCCGCGCCCCCAGGCCAACGACGAGGCCATGCAGCTGCTGCGCCGCGTGGGCATGCAGGACCACGCGCACAAGTACCCCTGGCAGCTGTCGGGCGGGCAACAGCAGCGGGTGGCCATTGCGCGCGCGCTGGCCATGGAGCCCAAAGTGATGCTGTTCGACGAGCCCACCTCGGCGCTCGACCCCGAGATGGTCAAGGAAGTGCTGGACGTGATGCGCGGCCTGGCGCGCGGCGGCATGACCATGATTGTGGTCACCCACGAAATGGGGTTTGCCCGCGAGGTGGCCGACCGCGTGATGTTCTTTGACCAGGGCCGCATCGCGCACGACGCGCCGCCGCAGGAGTTTTTCAGCAACCCGGCCAACGACCGCATCCGTGCGTTCCTTGGTCAGGTCAGCCACTGAGCCCACGGCCCGCCCGCGGTGCGCCGCGCCACAAGGCCGCCGGGCAACCGGTGGCCTTTTTTTCTTGTTGGTTTTGTTCTTGGAGACGTCTATCCATGCGCACCGAACGCTCGGGCCTGATCGCCCTGCTGATCGTCACCGTGGTGTGGGGCACCACCTTTCCCGCCATGAAGCTGCTGTCCGCGCAGCTCGATGCGTTGCAGATCATCTGGCTGCGCTTTGCGATTGCCCTGGTGGTGCTGCTGCCCTTGTGGCGCGGCATGCTCCGCCATGAGCGGCGCTGGGGCTGCGCGCTGGGGCTGCTGCTGTTTCTCGCGTTCTGGCTGCAAATTGAAGGGCTGGCACGCACCAGCAGCAACCGCAATGCATTTGTCACCGGCCTGAATGTGCTGGTGGTGCCGCTGATCGCCATGCTGGCGCTGGGCCGCCGCTACGGCTGGCAGCTGTGGGCTGCGTGCGCCATGGCGTTTGCAGGCATGGCGCTGATGTTCCACGAGGACGAGCCTTGGAACCTGGGCGATTCGCTCACGCTGGCCAGCACGGTGTTCTACGCGCTGTACATCCTGGCGCTGGAAGAATGCTCCCGCCGCACACGTGCGGCGCCGCTGCGCGCCACCCGCATGGCTGCTGCGCAGGCCCTGGTGATGTGCCTGGCAGCCACGGTGCTGCTGTGGGGACGCGACGGCCACATGGACTGGCTGCCCGCCCTCACCCGGCTGGACAACACGGCCTGGCTGGCGCTGCTGTACCTTGGCCTGCTGGCCAGTGTGGTGGTGGTCACCCTGCAGGCATGGGGCCAGCAACGCGTGGATGCCATGCGCAGCGCCATCGTGTTTGGGCTGGAACCGGTGTTTGCAGCGCTCACGGCGTGGATGCTGCTGGGTGAAAGCCTGGGTTGGGCCGGCATGGGCGGCGCGGCGCTGATCGTGGCGGCGCTGGTGGTCAGCCAACTGCAGCCCGCTGGCACGGCCCGCAGCAGCGCTGATCTGGAAAAGGCCTGAGGGCGGATCTCAAGAGCCTGCAGCCAATGGGCAACTGCTGGCGTTGGTAGCGGATATTGCACGAGGGCTCCCTGCCGACCTGCGACACCAACCATGCATGAAAAATGGCACTAACGCCCGTGCATAAAGCGCATGCAGCTACTATTTCCGTAGCAAATCATGCATCAGGGTGCTGACAGCATCACTTCCACCGCCTTGCGCGGCTTGCCCAAGGGGGCCGACGCCTGGCCTTTGCGCACGGCCGCGATGTCTTCTTCGCTCGGGTAGTCGCCCTGCAGCCAATAGTCGAAGACGCGCCGTGCAATCGGGGCTGCATGGGCGGCACCGAAGCCCGCGTTTTCGACGATCACGGCCACGGCAATCTCCGGGGCCTCGGCCGGGGCAAACGCGGCATAAAGCGAGTGGTCGCGCTGGTGTTCTTCCAGCAGCTTGGCGTTGTACTTGACGTTCTGGCCCAGGCTGACGGCCTGCGCCGTACCCGTCTTGCCGGCCGAGGTGTAGGGCGCACCTGCAAAGACCCGCGTGCCCGTGCCACCCTTGTTCACCGCGATCAGGGCGTTGCGCACAATTTCCACGTTCTTGGGCTTGTAGCCCAGATTCTGCCCGGGCGGTTGGGGCACCGGGCTCAGTTCTCCCGTCACCGTGTCTTTCACGGCCTTGATGAGGTGCGGGGTGTAGCGTGTGCCGCCGTTGGCCAGCGTGGCCTGCGCCACGGCCAGTTGCAGCATGGTGAAGTTGTTGTAGCCCTGGCCAATGCCCAGCGACACGGTTTCGCCAGGAAACCAGCGCTTCATCTCAGGGCGCTTGTAGGTGTTGCGCTTCCATTCGGTGCTGGGCAGGGTGCCGCGCACTTCTCCATTCAGGTCAATGCCGGTGGACTGCCCAAAGGTCAAGGGCTTCATGAAATCGTGAATGGCGTCCACCCCCATTTCCACGGCCAGGGAGTAGAAGTAGGTGTTGCTGGAGAACTGGATGGCACGGTGCATGTCGAGCGACCCCAGGCCGCCCTCGTGGCTGCGGAAAGTGCGCCCGCCAAAGTTGTAGTAGCCCGGGTCGCTCACGATCGTGCTGGGCGAGCGCTTGTTCAGCTCCAGCGCTGCCAGCGCCATGAAGGGCTTGTAGGTGGAGCCGGGTGGATACAGCCCCCGCAGGGCGCGGTTGAGCAGCGGCTTCTCGATGGACTCGTTGAGCGCTGTCCAGTTCTCCACGTCAATGCCTTCGACAAACAGGTTGGGGTCGAACGTGGGCTTGCTCACCAGCGCCAGCACTTCGCCATTGCGCGGATCGATGGCCACCAGCGCGCCACGGCGGTCGCCAAACAGGTCTTCCACCATTTTCTGCAGCTTGATGTCCAGCGAGATCATCACGCTCTTGCCAGGGGTGGCGGGCCGGCTGGCCAGCTTGCGCACGGCGCGCCCGCCAGCGGAAGTCTCCATCTGCTCTACGCCGGTGATCCCATGCAGGGCGGTTTCAAAGCTCTGCTCCACCCCGAGCTTGCCGATGTACTCGGTGCCCCGGTAGTTGGCTTCGTCGTCCGCGTCCTGGATGCGCAGCTTTTCGTTCTGGTTGATGCGGCCGATGTAGCCAATGGCGTGGCTCCCGATCTCGCCCATGGGGTAGTTGCGAAACAGCCGGGCCTTGATCTCCACGCCCGCAAAGCGGTATTGCTGCGCGGCAAAGCGGGCCACTTCCTCGTCGGTCAGGCGGGTGCGGATGGGCAGAGATTCGAAGTTGCGCGACTCTTCCAGCAGCCGCTTGAAGCGTCGGCGGTCGCGCTGGTGGATGTCCACGACCTTGGAGAGCTGATCGATGGTTTCGTCCAGCGGCGCCGCGCGCGAGGGGGTGATCTCCAGGGTGTAGGCCGCGTAGTTGGTGGCCAGCACCACGCCATTGCGGTCCAGAATCAGGCCGCGGTTGGGCACGATGGGCACCACGGCCGTTCGGTTGCTCTCGGCCTGTGCGGCAAGGTCTTCGTGCCGCAGCACCTGCAAAAACACCAGGCGCGCCACGATGAGGCCAAACGCCAGGAAGACCACCACGCCCACGACCAGCACCCGCAGGCGCAGGCGCGAAGCATCGGCCGCCACATTGCGAATCTCGGTCATGGGCCACACACCCCCGCGCGGCCATTTCGCCACAGCGCATGGGTGGCCACGCCGCGTTCCAAGCGGGGGCGCAACTGTCGTGGTGTGCCTGCACTGACCATGGTCACAGGGGGCGGTTCTCGTCGCGGTCGGGCGGGCGGCGTTGCGGCGCCAGCAGAATCCAGCTGGCCAGAGGCCAAAAGGCCACTTCCAGCACCGGTGCCATCAGCATCCACAACCCCGGGAAAGTCCCCCCGGCCACCATGCGCAGCAAGGTCTCGATACCGTGCGCCATGGCAAAAAGCGGCAGCACCTGCAAGGCTTGCGATGGCCCGCTGAACCAAAGCAGGCGGCGGTGCATGGCAGTAGCGCCGTACGACAGCACGGTGTACGCCAAGGCATGTTGCCCCAGCAGTGCGGACTGACCCACATCCATGCACAAGCCCAGCGCAAACGCGACGCCCATGCCGACGCGCAAGGGCTGGTGCACGCCCCAGAAAACGATCAGCACCATCAGCAGGTCAGGCAGCCACACCCACCGCCCCAGCGGCAGGAGATTGACGGCCAGGCCCACCAGCAGACTGACGGCAATGAAGGCAGGATTGACCGGCAGCAACAGCTGCTGGCCGCGGGGCATGATCATGCGACCCCCCTGAAAGCACCACCGCGCCGGCAGCCCCGAGCCCGATCAGCGCGGCCTGCAAGCTGGCGCGGAGCCATCACATGCACTTTCACTTTCTTCATTTGCGCGCCCTCTTGCCTTGCACCGGCACAGCAGGTTCGGGGCGTGGGGGCAGGTTGTCGGCCAGCGGCTTGAGGACCACCACGTGGCGAACTCCCTGAACCTGGGCCAGGGGCTTGCAGTAGATGCGGGCAAAGGCGGAGTCAGCGCGCCGCTCGACATGGGTGACACGCGCCACCGGCAGCCCAGGCGGGTAAACACCGTCTACCCCGCTGGTGGTGAGCAGATCATCTTCGCGCACATCGGCGTTGGCCTGGATGAAACGCAGCTCAATCCCGCCACCATGTTCGGCCGTGGGGTCTCCGTAGGCCACGGCGCGGGCACCCGTGCGCAAGTTGAGCACAGGGATGGCTTGGTCGCGGTCCACCAGCAGCGTGACTTCGCTCACCAAAGGGAACACACGGGTCACTTGCCCCAGCACGCCGCCCTCGTCCATCACGGGAACACCTTGCTCAATGCCGTGCACTTGCCCCTGGTCGATCACCACCCGGCGGGTGTAAGGGTCGGC
The DNA here is from genome assembly GCA_002377855.1 of Acidovorax delafieldii. Lineage (GTDB taxonomy): Bacteria > Pseudomonadota > Gammaproteobacteria > Burkholderiales > Burkholderiaceae_C > Acidovorax > Acidovorax delafieldii_A. Next base: position 8,179 of record DFQQ01000012.1, read on the forward strand.
CGTGTCATAAATCACCTGCGCAGCCTGGGCCGGTGTTTCCAGGCGCTCGCGCAGCGCCAGCAGCTTGCGCAGGCGGGTGTTTTCTTGTGCCAGTTGCTCGGTTTGGTGGGCTTGCTGCGACACGAGCACCAGTTTCTGTGTGGCAGCGTCGGCGTCGGCCTGGGCGGACTGAAGCGACTGGAAGTAGCCGGAGCCGTGGCGGGCCAATTCGACGGGCTGAAACATCAGCCATTGCACGGGGTACAGCAGGGTTCCAATGGCTTGGCGCACCGGGCCGATCAGTTGGAACCGCGAGTCAGCCACCATCAGGAACAGCGCCAGGGCACTGAACGCGGCCAAGCGCGACAAGGCCGACGGGCCTTGCTTGAAAAAAGGCGGCGCGCTGCGCTCTAGGGTTCCCAGGGGCATAGAGGGCAGTCAGGAATGGTCGCGCAGGGGCTGAATCACTGCAGTGGGTTCACAAAGCATTGAAACATAAGCGATCATGCCGTTCTGGCCGGGGCGCCTTTGCAAAGGCAAACCCCGGGGCTGAAAGATTACTCGCTGGTGAAGATGCTGCCCAGGCGGTCCATGCGCTCCAGCGCAATGCCGCAGCCACGCACCACGCAGGTCAGCGGGTCTTCGGCCACCAGCACGGGCAGGCCGGTTTCTTCGGCCAGCAGGCGGTCCAGGTCGCGCAGCAAGGCGCCACCACCAGTCAGCATCATGCCGCGATCAGAAATATCAGCGCCCAACTCGGGCGGGGTTTGTTCCAGCGCGTTCTTGACGGCCGAGACGATCTGGTTGAGCGGATCGGTCAGGGCTTCCAGCACTTCATTGCTGGAGATGGTGAAGCTGCGCGGCACGCCTTCAGAGAGATTGCGGCCCTTGACTTCCATCTCGCGCACTTCAGAGCCCGGAAAAGCCGAGCCAATGTTCTTCTTGATGGCTTCTGCCGTGGGCTCGCCGATCAGCATGCCGTAGTTGCGGCGGATGTAGTTGATGATGGCTTCATCGAACTTGTCGCCGCCCACGCGCACGCTGCCCTTGTAGACCATTCCGCCCAGCGAGATCACGCCCACCTCGGTGGTGCCGCCACCAATGTCCACCACCATGGAGCCCGAGGCTTCGGAGACCGGCAGGCCCGCGCCAATACCGGCGGCCATGGGCTCTTCAATCAGGTAGACCGCTGTGGCGCCTGCGGCTTCGGCTGCGTCCTTGATGGCGCGGCGCTCGACCTGGGTGGAGCCGCAAGGCACGCAGATGATGATGCGCGGGCTGGGAGTGAACAGCGTGCGGGGGTGCACCATCTTGATGAACTGCTTGATCATCTGCTCGGTGATCACGAAGTCGGCGATCACGCCGTCCTTCATGGGCCGGATGGCTTCGATGTTGCCGGGCACCTTGCCCAGCATGGCCTTGGCTTCGTGCCCTACGGCCTGGATCACCTTCTTGCCGTGCGGACCGCCCTCGTGGCGGATGGCAACCACCGAGGGCTCGTCCAGAACGATGCCCTTGTCGCGGGCGAAGATGAGGGTGTTGGCTGTGCCAAGGTCAATGGCAAGGTCGGTGGAGAAGTACCGACGGAAAGCTCCGAACATTCAAGAATCCTCTCAGGCACGGCATGCACGTCGGCCTGCCATCGCCGGGTGTGTCAGGGAGTGGGTGGGGGGCAAATATCGCTTTTTTCGCGCAATGACCGGCTGAAAATAGGGTATTGCGGCAAAGCCGGGATAATACCCCATCCCCTGTGAATAACTCCCTCCGGCATGACCCGGATCACAGCTTTACATCTGGTATCCCGACAAATACTTTTCCTATGGCACTGACCCCCCAGGACATCGGTCGCATCGCCAATTTGGCGCGACTGGAGCTCACACCCTCAGAAAGTGAGCGCATGCTCACGCAGTTGAACGGTTTTTTTGACGTCGTGGAGCAAATGCGGGCTGTGGATACCCAAGGGATCGAACCTTTGGCCCACCCCGTAGCGGCCATCCAGCCGGTGGCGCTGCGCCTGCGCGAAGACATCGCCAGCGAGCCCGACAACCGCGAGGCCAACCAAAAGAGCGCCCCCGCTGTAGAGCGCGGCCTGTTCCTGGTGCCCAAAGTGATCGAGTGAGCCCCGCCATGACCCTGAACACCACCGCATTGCACGACCTGAGCGTGGTCGAACTGGCTGCGGGCCTGCGCGGCAAGCAATTCTCTGCCGTCGAAGCCGCCCAGCACTTCCTGGCCCGCGCCAAGGCCCACCAGAACCTGGGCGCCTACGTGGCCCTGAACGAAGACGCCACCCTGGCCCAGGCCCAGGCGGCTGACGCCCGCATTGCCGCTGGCACGGCGGGCGCGCTCGAAGGTGTGCCGATTGCGCACAAGGACATCTTCGTGACCCAGGCCTTCCCCAGCACCGCCGGCTCCAAGATGCTGGTGGGCTACCAGTCGCCGTTTGACGCCACCGTGGTCACCAAGCTGGCAGAAGCCGGCGCCGTGACCTTGGGCAAGCTCAACTGCGACGAGTTCGCCATGGGCTCGGCCAACGAAAACTCGGCTGTCGCCCCCGTGGGCTTTGATGCCCCCGCGCCCGTGCGCAACCCCTGGGCTACCGACCGCATTCCGGGCGGTTCGTCCGGCGGCAGCGCCGTGGCCGTGGCCGCGCGCCTGGCACCCGCTGTGACGGGCACCGATACCGGCGGCTCGATCCGCCAGCCAGCGTCGTTCTGCGGCATCACCGGCATCAAGCCCACCTATGGCCGCGCCAGCCGCTACGGCATGATCGCGTTCGCCTCCAGCCTGGACCAGGCCGGCCCCATGGCCCGCAGCGCCGAAGACTGCGCGCTGCTGCTGTCGGCCATGTGCGGCCCCGACCCAGACCGCGATTCCACCAGCCTGGACGTGCCCGCCGAAAACTTCAGCGCCAAGCTCAACGACAGCATCGACGGCCTGCGCATCGGCATCCCCGCCGAATTCTTTGGCGAAGGTCTGGCGCCCGATGTGCGCGCGGCTGTGGACGGTGCTTTGAATGAATACGAAAAGCTCGGTGCCAAGCTCGTGCCCATCAGCCTGCCGCGCACCCAGCTGTCCATTCCGGTGTACTACATCATTGCGCCCGCCGAGGCGTCGTCCAACCTCTCCCGCTTTGACGGCGTGAAGTTCGGCCACCGCGCCAAGGATTACACCGACCTGGTGGACATGTACAAGAAGACCCGCGCCGAAGGCTTTGGCGACGAGGTCAAGCGCCGCATCATGATCGGCGCCTACGTGCTCTCCCACGGCTACTACGACGCCTACTACCTGCAGGCGCAGAAGATCCGCCGCATGATTGCTGACGACTTCCAGAACGCCTTCAAGGAATGCGATGTGATCGCTGGCCCCGTAGCCCCCACGGTGGCCTGGAAGCTGGGCGAGCACGGCAACGATCCGCTGGCCGACTACCTCGCCGACATCTTCACCCTGCCCGCGTCGCTGGCCGGGCTGCCCGGCATGAGCGTGCCCGCCGGTTTTGGCGAGGGCAACATGCCCGTGGGCCTGCAACTGATCGGCAATTACTTCAAGGAAGCCCAGTTGCTCAACGCCGCGCACCGCCTGCAGCAAGCCACTGACTTTCACCTGCGCAGCCCACTCTGAAATTCATAGCTGCCTGCGCTTGATTTGAATAGGTTTGAGGGGAAAAATCCCTCCAAACCGTCTAACATCAAGCGCTGCCAGCTCTCTTATTTATAGCAAGGACAGATCCATGTCTGCCAAACTGATCCACGGTTACGAAGTCGTCATCGGCTTCGAAACCCACGCCCAACTGGCCACGCAGAGCAAGATTTTCAGCCGCTCGCCCACCGCCTTCGGTGCCGAGCCCAACACCCAGGCCAGCCCGGTGGACTTGGCATTGCCCGGCACACTGCCGGTGATGAACCGCAAGGCCGTCGAGTGCGCTATCAAATTAGGACTAGCCCTCGGCTCCCACATTGCGCCAGAGAGCATTTTCGCCCGCAAGAATTACTTCTACCCCGACCTGCCCAAGGGCTACCAGATCAGCCAGTTTGAAATCCCGGTGGTGCAGGGCGGCGAGGTCGAGTTCTTTTTGGGCGATGAGAAAAAGACCGTGCGCCTGGTGCGCGCCCACCTGGAAGAAGACGCCGGCAAGTCGCTGCACGAAGACTTCATTGGCCAAAGCGGTATCGACCTGAACCGCGCCGGCACGCCGCTGCTGGAGATCGTGACCGAGCCCGACATCCGCAGCAGCGAAGAAGCCGTGGCGTACGCCAAAGAGCTGCACAAGATCGTGACCTGGATCGGGATCTGCGACGGCAACATGCAAGAAGGCTCGTTCCGCTGCGATGCCAACGTGTCGGTGCGCAAGCCCGGGCAGCCGCTGGGCACGCGCCGCGAGATCAAGAACCTGAACTCCTTCAAGTTCATGCAGCAGGCCATCGACTACGAAATCCGCTGGCAGATCGAGCAGATCGAAGACGGCCACGCGATCCAGCAGGCCACCGTGCTGTTCGACCCCGACACGGGCGAGACGCGCGCCATGCGCACCAAGGAAGACGCGGCCGATTACCGCTACTTCCCGGACCCAGACCTGCCACCGCTGCAGATCTCGCAAGCCTGGATTGATGAGCAACGCGCCCAGATGGCCGAGCTGCCCCGCACCATGGCGGCCCGCTTTGTGGCCGACTACGGCCTGCCCGAGTACGACGCGACCACACTCACGCAGAGCAAGGCCATGGCCGCCTACTTTGAAGCCACAGCCAAAGCCTGCGGCCAAGCCAAGCTGGCCAGCAACTGGATCATGGGTGAACTGTCGCGCCGCCTGAATGCAGGCGAAACTGGCATTGAGTCAGCGCCCGTGTCTGCCGCTCAACTCGCCGCCATGATTGCGCGCATCGCCGACGGCACCATCTCCAACAACGCCGCAAAACAGGTGTTTGATGCGCTGTGGACAGGCGAGTCTGCCGATGTGGACGCCATCATCGAAGCCAAGGGCCTCAAGCAGATGAACGACTCCGGCGCGCTGGAAAAGATCATCGACGAGGTGATTGCCGCCAACCCCGACAACGTGGCCCAGTTCCGCGCGGGCAAGGACAAGGCGTTCAACGCGCTGGTGGGCCAGATCATGAAAGCCAGCAAGGGCAAGGCCAACCCCCAGCAGGTCAACGATCTGCTGCGGTCCAAGCTGGCCGGCTGAGCATGAATGGGCGGGCCCCGATGGGGCGCCGCGATGCAGATGTAAAAAAGCCCCTCGGATTACCTCCAGAGGGGCTTTTTGCTGGTTTGGCAATCTGCCGGCCTGCGGGCGAATCAGCGTGACGCCGGCGAAGCACTGGGCAATGTGGCGGCCGCCCCTGGAGTGGTGGCGACCGGCTTGAGCGCCTCCCAAAGCCCTTTGAGCTTGGCAAGCTCGACATCGAATTTCTGGTGTACCTTGCGCTTTTCCTGTTCCTGACCCAGGATGAACCGCTGCAACTCCGCCACGCTGTCCTCGTTCTCGGCAATCTTGCGCCGCAAAGTCATGGGCGCCTTGTTGGGGTCCTTCTTGTAGAACTCCATTTCCAGATCAAACGCCTTGCGCTGGTTTTTGAGCTCGACCATGCGCTTTTCCGCCGTGGCGGTCACCTCGTCCACCATCTGGATGGCGGCATTGCGCTCTACGTCGTGGGCTGCCTTGTCGGGGTAGCGCGCCACCAGAGCCCGCTCGCGGCGCCGCTCCTCAATGACCCGTACACGCTCTTCGGAATCCTTGCGCTGCTGGGCTTCCAGCAGGGTACGCTCACTGTCTGAGAGCGAAGGGCCGATCTGGCGGCGCGTGACGCCCGAAGGGCTGAGTTCACGTTGCTCGCGGTCCAGACATTCAATGATGGGGCGATCGGCCGTCAAACGCCGGCCGTACTTGTCTACGCAGGTGTAAATCCCCTGCCCTTGCGCGGGCGCCTGGGCCGAAGCAAGCGCAGCGACGCCCGCCCAGAGCGCCACGCACACCGCACTCGCTGCCCATTTTTTCAAGTTCCTTATCCTTCAGTGACGCCATATTTTTGGCGATATGCAAAGACCCGCTCGTGATGGATGCGCATCTCCGCCCCCCCATTTTGGGAGAGATAAAGCAATAAATCTGCCAGCTTGGCAATCGGGCACACCTGCATGCCCAACTGCCGGCGCACGTACTGCACGGCGCTGTGCTCCACGTCCACCCCATTTTCCGTAGCTTTTTCCTGCCGGTCCAGCGCTATGGCCACTGCGTGAGGGGTGGCGCCTGCCGCCTGGATGATGGCGATGGATTCGCGTGCGGCGGTGCCGGCCGACATCACGTCGTCGATGATCAGAACCCGCCCCTTCAGCGGGGCGCCCACCAGCGTGCCGCCTTCACCGTGGTCTTTGGCTTCCTTGCGGTTATAGGCAAATGGCACATTGCGGCCCAGCCGGGCCAGCTCTACCGCAACCGTGGCGGCCAGTGGAATGCCCTTGTAGGCAGGGCCAAAAATCATGTCGAATTCAATGCCGCTGGCGAGCAGGGCTTTTGCATAGAATTCCGCGAGCCGGCCGAGCTTGGCTCCGTCGTCGAACAGGCCAGCGTTGAAAAAGTAGGGGCTCATGCGACCTGCCTTGGTCTTGAATTCCCCAAACCGCAAAACGCCCGATTCAACGGCGAAACGTACAAAATCCTGCGCCAATGCGCCGTCGTCCAGGGCTTGCGCGCCAACATCCACCATGGGAAATTCCTTGTTCAAATTAACCAGCCTCAACCTCAACGGCATCCGTTCGGCCACCAGCAAAGGCGTGGAGAGCTGGATCGCCACCACGCGGCCGGATTGTATTTGTGTGCAGGAAGTCAAGGCCCAGGCAGCGGACGTCGCCACCCGCTTTGAGGTATTGGCAGGGCTCACGGGCCATTTCCATTTTGCGCAAAAAAAGGGCTATTCGGGCGTGGGCGTGTACACGCGCCACGAGCCTTCGGACGTCGTCGTCGGCTACAACTCTCCCGAATTTGACCCCGAGGGCCGGTACGTGGAACTGCGCTTTGACACCCCGTCCAGAAAGATGTCGATTGTGAGCGCTTATTTCCCCAGCGGCTCCTCGGGAGAAGAGCGCCAGCAGGCCAAATTCCGCTTCCTGGCCGAGTTCTACCCGCACCTGTTACAACTGAAAGCGCAACGGGACTTCATCTTGTGTGGCGACGTGAACATTGCCCACCAGAACATTGACCTGAAGAACTGGCGCAGCAACCAGAAGAACAGCGGTTTTCTGCCGGAAGAGCGGGCTTGGATGACAAAACTGTTAGACACAAGTGATGAAGGAGCAGGACTGGTGGACGTTTACCGTCAGTTACAACCTGCGACCACCGACACGGCTTACACCTGGTGGAGCAACCGGGGCCAAGCCTATGCCAACAACGTGGGCTGGCGGCTGGACTACCACCTGGCCACACCCGCTCTGGCTGCATTGGCACGCACCGAGTCCATCTACAAAGGCGAGAAATTTTCGGACCACGCGCCCATCACCGTGGACTACGACTTCGCGCTCTGACGCGCATCTCAATGCCCCAGCTCACCGATACCGAACCGTCGCTGCTCCAGTGCATCCAGCCGCAAACCACTGAATCCCTGTGGATGCTGCTTTCCACGCCGCACCCTGCGATCGGCAAAGCGCGCCACTTGGGCGAAGCACTGCTGCACGCCGGCCTGATCACACCCGCAGCGCTGGCCAGCAGCCTGCAAACCCAGCAGCAGGAAAGGGACAAGGGCCGGGGGCGTCCCATCGGTCAGATCCTGGTCGAACAGCACGACCTGACACAAGACCAGTTGCGGCAAGTGATTTCGACCTGGTTGGGCGAATACATGGTCGACCCCGCCCACCTTGCCCCCGAGCTGGATGCGCTTGCCCTGGTGCCCCGGACGGTGGCGGAGCGCGAATCGGTGCTGCCATTGCTGATACGCGACGAATCGCTGGTGCTCCTCATGGCAGACCCGTACGACCGGGTTTTGCTCAACGAACTGCGCTTTTTGACCCAACGCCGCCTGGTGCCCCTGAAAGCGGCGCCCGGCACCCTGGCGCCCGCCATATCCAAGGCCTACAGCGTCCATGCGGGCGACCCGCCTGGGGCGCCGCGCGGCAAACTCCTGCCGGGCGCGCCCGGCAGCGAAGCAGCGCGCGCGCAGTCAGCCGTTCGCGCCACATCGCAGGAGCTTGCACAGAACCTGAGCGATTCGGCCCCCGACAGCAACGCGACCGAAACCGATGTGGTGAGCGAGTCCGACAACACCCTCGTGCGGCTGATCAACTCGGTCATCAACGAAGCGATTGCCCATCGCGCATCCGACATCCACATCGAAACCGAGCCAGCGCCCAACAACGTGCGCATCCGCCTTCGCATCGACGGCGATCTGGTGCCGCACCTTGAACTGTCTGCGCGCTTTCGCTATGCCTTGGTGGCACGCATCAAGATCATGGCCAACATGGACATCTCCGAGCATCGCAAGCCACAAGACGGGAAGATCGACTTCTCTCGCTTCGGCGGCCCGCCCGTGGAGCTGCGCGTGGTCACCGTACCCACATCGCGGGGCCTGGAAGATGTCGTCCTGCGCCTGTTGGCTGGCGCAAAGCCCTTGCCTCTGGACGCCATAGGGCTGACGCCGGCCAACCTGCAGGTCATGCGCGAGATGGTGCGCAAGCCCTACGGACTGGTGCTGGTGGTAGGGCCCACAGGCTGCGGCAAGACCACTACGCTGCACTCGGTCATCAGCGACATCAACACGGCGGGCCGCAAGATATGGACTGCCGAGGACCCGATCGAGATCACGCAAAGTGGCCTGCGCCAAGTGCAGGTCAACCCGCGCATTGGCTGGACCTTTGCGGCGGCGATGCGCACCTTTTTGCGTGCAGATCCTGATGTGATCATGATTGGCGAGATGCGGGATGAAGAGACGTCGCGCATCGCCATCGAAGCGTCGCTGACCGGGCACTTGGTGCTCTCGACACTGCACACCAATTCGGCGCCCGAGAGCATTGCGCGGCTGCTGGAGATCGGCCTGGATCCATTCAATTTCTCCGACTCGCTGCTGGCCATCCTCGCGCAGCGCCTGGTGCGTCGCCTGTGCAAGGCATGCCGACAGGCCACCATCGCAGACGATGAGACCCTGCTGGGCATGGCGTCGCAGTACCTGCCCAGCGGCTGCGCCAACAGCCCTGACACGCGAGCGGCGCTCGTGCAGCGCTGGCGCAAGAACTATGGATCGGGCAACGGTGAGCTGCAACTCTGGCGCCGGGTGGGGTGCAAGGAATGCGAGGGGCACGGCTACCGCGGGCGCATGGGCATCCACGAGCTGATGCTCAGCGACGAAGCAATCCGTCAGCACATCCGCCGCCGGGCATCCGCCACCGAGATTCGCCAGGCGGCTCTGGCCGCAGGCATGCTCACCCTGCGCCAGGACGGCATCGAGAAAGTGCTTCAGGGCCTCACCGACATGCCCGAGGTGCTGGCGGCCAGCAACCTCTGACCGGCCTGGTTCAAAGGGATGGAGATGACCGAGCCCAGGTTCGGCAGCATGCCGAGGGCTGCATGCCGAGGGCTGCATGCCGAGGGCTGCATGCCCGGCAGAGCGGCTGCGCCGAACTGCCGGGCACGCTGGCACCAGCCGGGGCAAAGTAGAGCAGCCACTGGGGTGGGAATTCAGCTAATTTAGGGGGTAACCCTAGGGAAGGCTGACAAGGGGGCCCACCACAATTTCTCTTCACCACACCAGCGCTTCTACCCGATCGACATTGATGAATTGATACCGTTTGCGAGCGGCCAAACCAGCGCTTGACCCACGCGGCGTCTGCGAAACCCGCCTTCCGCGCCTTCGGCAGTCACCGCGCCCCGCCGCCCCGCATTGCGGTCATCCCCAGTGATTGCGTCTCCCCTGATCGGAACTCCCCCCATGACAGCACCCACCCGCCCGGCTTTGCAAAGTCCACATCTGCGCGCATGCGATGCGGCGGCAACGGCGCGTGCCCTGCCCTTCGCGGAACTGGTCCAGGCCATCGAGGTGGCTGCCGTGGAATACAACGATGGGCACATCCTGAGCCCTGAGCGCCTCGTCGTGCCCCTGGGCCCCGGCGGCGTGATGTTGAGCATGCCGGCCACATCGCACGACATTGGCATCCACAAGCTGGTCAATGTGCAGCCCGGCAACGCAGCCTTGAAGCTGCCCACCATCCACGGCATCGTCACCGTGTGCGCGGCTGGCACGGGTCAACCCCTGTGCCAACTGGACGGCCCGGTCGTGACGGGCCGGCGCACGGCGGCGGTGTCGATGGTGGCCATCCAGCGCCTGCTGGGGCGGGCGCCGCAGCAGATCCTCATCATTGGGACGGGCGTGCAATCACGTCACCACATCCAGGCGATCTCCGACTTGTATCCCGCCTGTGCCGTGTGGGTGCGGGCCCGCGAAGCCGCTGCCGCAGAAGCCTTTTGCGCAGAGTTTTCGTGCTCGATCCACGCCAAGGCCTGCCCTGCCGACATCCCCGACGGGGTCGACGCCGTCATCACACTCACCACAGCCACCGAACCGGTCTACAACGAGGAGGCGCGGGTGGGCCGGGTGGTGGTCGGCGTGGGCGCGTTCAAACCTGAAATGGCCGAAATCGGCAAAAACACCCTGGACGCCAGCGTGCTGTATGCCGACGACCCGGCCGGCGCGCGCCATGAAGCAGGTGACTTGCTGCGTGCGGGGGTCGAATGGAGCGCGGTTCGGGCCCTTGCGCGGCTGGTGCGCGAAGAGCCAGACCGTTCCCACCCCTTCGTTTTCAAGAGCGTGGGCACCGGTGCGTGGGACCTGGCTGCGTCGCGCGTCGCCATGGCATCGCTCGGCCTCGCCTGACTTGTTGTAAAGCGAACCGACCATGCAGATCACACGCACCATCAGCACCGTGGAAGTGCATACCGGTGGAGAACCCTTTCGCATCGTCACCTCGGGTCTGCCCAAGCTGCCTGGCAGCTCCATCGTGGAGCGCCGCACGTGGTTGCTGGAGAATGCCGACGACATCCGACAGGCCTTGATGTTCGAGCCCCGCGGGCATGCCGACATGTACGGCGGTTACCTCACACCGCCCGTCACCCCCACAGCAGACTTCGGCATCATCTTCCTGCACAACGAGGGATACAGCGACCATTGCGGGCACGGCGTGATTGCCCTGGCCACCGCGGCCGTCGAGCTCGGCTGGGTACAGCGCACCGAACCCGAGACCCGCGTAGGCATTGATGCGCCGTGCGGCTTCATCGAGGCGTTTGTGCAGTGGGACGGATCCCATGCCAACGGTGTGCGCTTCGTCAACGTTCCTTCGTTCATCTATCGGCGCGACGTCACGGTCACCACACCGAGTTTTGGTGACGTGACAGGCGACATTGCCTACGGCGGCGCTTTTTATTTCTACACCAGCGCCCAACCCCATGGGTTGGAAATCCGCGAATCCTCGATCGAAGCGCTCAAACAGTTCGGGGCCGAGGTAAAGGCGGCTGCCAACGCCGCGTTTGCCGTGGTCCACCCCGAGATCCCGGAAATCAACCACATCTACGGCACCATCATCGACGGCGCGCCCCGGCGTCCCGGGTCCACGCAGGCCAACTGCTGTGTCTTTGCCGACCGGGAAGTAGACCGATCCCCCACGGGCTCCGGCACCGGCGGGCGCGTGGCACAGCTGTATTTGCGCGGGTTGCTCGGCAAGGGAGACCTCCTGATCAACGAGTCCGTCATTGGCACCGTCTTCCGTGGGCGCGTGCTGGAGGAAACGCGGGTGGGCGACTTCCCAGCCGTCATCCCCGAAGTCTCTGGCACCGCCTACATTGCAGGGTTTTGCACCTGGGTCCTGGACGAGCGCGACCCGCTCAAAAACGGTTTTCTGGTGCGCTGATTCACGCCATTCGCTCACCAACACCGCCCCCGGTCCTGCCGACAGTTTTCTCACTCACCTCCTCAATCAAGGACATCACCATGAAAAAAATCGCATTCAGTCTGACCGCCGTGGCATTGGGCCTGGCAGCCCTGACCGCCCAGGCCCAAGAGCGCATCCGCGTGGGCTTCATGAGCCCCGTCACGGGCCCACAAGCGGCCAACGGCGTGGACAACCGCGACGGTGTGCTGCTCGCACTCAAGGAAATCAACGCCAAGGGCGTGAAGATCGGCGGCAAGCCCGTGGTCTTCGAGCTGGACGTGAATGACGACGGCGCCGACCCCAAGCAAGGCGTGCAGATTGCCCAGTCGCTGTCCGACAAGAAGATCAAATTTGTCATGGGCCCCTACAACTCGGGCGTGACCATGCCCGCCGCACGCGTGCTCAATGATTCGGACATCGTGGTGCTGACGGTGGCTTCCAACCCCAAGATCACGGAGATGGGGTACTCGAACCTGTTCCGCATCGGCGCCAGCGACAACCAGCTGGGCACCAAGATGGCGACGTATGCCGCCCAGGACCTAAAGGTCAAGACCGTTGCCGTGATCGATGACCGCACGGCCTATGGACAGGGCGTGGCGCGCGAGTTCACCGAACAGGCCAAGCGCCTGGGCGTGAAAGTGGTGGCTTCCGAGTTCACCACCGACAAGGCCACTGATTTCAGCTCCATCCTGACCAACATCCGCGCCTCCAAGGCCGACGCGGTGTTCTACGGCGGCTACTCGCCCCAGGGCGGCCCGCTGCTCAAGCAAATGCGCGCCCTGGGCATTTCTGGCCCGCTGCTGGGCGGTGACGGCATCTGCTCGTCCGAAACAGCCAACCTGTCGCAAATTTCTGGCGACCTGAACACCTTCTGCACCCAGGGTGGTTCGATGCTCGACCGCAGCGACAAGGGCCAGAAGTTTGCAGAACGCTATCGCGCCGAATACAAGCGCGATCCGCTGACCTACGCCGCTGCTTTCTACGACGGCATGCACATGCTGGCCGCCGCGGTCGAGTCCACCCAGTCGACCGACACCAAGAAGATCGTTCAGGCCATTGCCAACGGCAAATACGCCGGCGTGACCGGTGAGTTCTCTTACGACGCCAAGCACGACCTGAAGTCCTCGGCCGTGACGGTCTACACGTTCAAGGGCAAGGACGTGGTGCCCCTCAAGAGCCTCTGATCAAGGGCTGTGATCGCCGAAGCCCCTGCCGACATTTGCCGGCAGGGGCTTTTTTCATGGCGGCACGCTCTTGGCAAGGCAAAAGTGCAGCGGTTAACCTTCGCGTGCCGTGGGCGTGCAAATGCCTGCGAGTGTTTACCAGTGCTATCGCTGTTGATCGCACGACCATTTACTGCTTCTCTTGGCACAGGCCGAGCACGCGAAAATTGCCCACTCGCACTCCGAGGTTCTTGATCGTGGACGCGCATAACGCGAAGAGCACGGACACCAGAGACTCTCAAGGGCTGTGACGCGGGCAAGCAAGTCCGGGGGGCAAAGCGCCACCTTGGGCTAGACACTCAAGGGCTGCCGCACGCCATTAGTAACAGGTATAAGTGACAGATCACACAGAGGCCTTTCAGACATCGCGGCGCTGCAAACCTGATTTGAACCGGATACAAACCCTGCTTTGCGACGGCAGCTATGTGGGCAAGCCGTCGGCCCCAGGGAGGCCAGAATATTCTGGGCGGACACATCACCGTGCAAATACCAAACGCAGTGAACTGCATACGTTCAAGGTGATACCCCAGTGCTAGTGTGGTGTCTCAAAAGTA
>DFQQ01000023.1:0-229447 GCA_002377855.1 Acidovorax delafieldii
TCGAGTCCCGTCCACTCCGCCAAAATAAAACGCCGCAGTGCATTTGCATTGCGGCGTTTTTGTTTTTTCTAAGCATTCATGGTGCTGTAGTGCCGAATAGCCTGAATCGCTTATGGATACAGCGACTCAAGCTATTGAAATGGTAGCAAATCAGCGTGGCGCCAAGCGGATGGCGCCGTCCAAGCGGATAACTTCTCCGTTGAGCATATCGTTCTCGAAAATGTGCACAGCCAGCTTGGCGTAGTCTTCTGGTGTGCCCAGGCGGCTTGGGAAGGGCACGCCGGCAGCCAATGCGTCTTGTACCTCTTGCGGCATGCCAAACAACATGGGTGTGCCGAAGATGCCGGGGGCAATGGTCATGTTGCGAATGCCATTGCGGGCCAAGTCACGGGCGATGGGCAAAGTCATGCCCACGATGCCGCCCTTGGATGCCGAATATGCTGCTTGTCCAATCTGGCCGTCGTAAGCAGCCACGCTCGCGGTGGAGATCATGGCGCCGCGCTCACCTGTGACCTCGGGGGCATTTTTGGACATAGCCTCGGCCGCCAAGCGGATCATGTTGAAGCTGCCTACCAGATTCACGGTAACGGTCTTGCTGAAGAGCGCCAGTGAATGCGCCCCGTTCTTGCCCACCGTCTTCTCCGCCGGGGCGATGCCGGCGCAGTTGACCAAGCCCATCAGCTTGCCCAGCGACACGGCTTTGTCGACCACAGCTTGTGCATCGGCTTCATTGCTCACGTCGCAGCGTACAAACGCGCCACCGATAGCGTTGGCGACCGCTTCGCCTTTGTCGGCCTGCATGTCTGCGATGACGACCGTGCCGCCGCGCAAAGCCAGCATGCGTGCGGTGCCTTCGCCAAGACCCGATGCACCACCGGTCACGATAAACACTTTGCCCTTGATTTCCATTTCCTGTCTCCTGAAGTGACTTACGTTAACGTAAACGTCAATTATCAGCCAGCTGTGCCTTCGCACTGTCGAAGCAGACGCAAAAAAGCCCGGCGCTGGGCCGGGCTGTAAAGGGTGAAGCGCAATAGAACTTACTGGAAGCCCACGCGGTCCAGCATCTGCTGCACCTTCGTCACGTTGGCGCCCACGGCACTGATCGGGATGGTTTCGCTTTTGAACGGTGCACCGCCGGTCATGGCCTTGAGTGCGGGGTTGTCCAGCGTTACGCTCTTGACTGCTGGCCATTCATTGTTGCCGTTGGCAAAGTAGTTTTGTGCTTCGGGGCTGGCAAGGTATTCCAGGAACTTGACGGCGTTGTCCTTGTTCTTGGCGTGACGAGCCACGGCACCGCCAGCGATGTTCATATGGGTGCCCCAGGATTGCTGGTTAGGGAACACCACGCCTACTTTGTTCACAACTGCCACGTCTTCGGGCTTGGTGGAGCGCATCATGCGGGCAAGGTAGTAGCTATTGGTCACGCCGATATCACATTCACCCGAGGCAACTGCCTTGATTTGATCGGTGTCGCCGCCTTTCGGGGGGCGTGCCAAATTGGCCACTACACCCTTGAGCCAAGCCTCGGCCTTCTGTTCGCCCATGTGTTCTGTGACAGCCCCGAACAGACTCAGGTTGTAGGGATGTGAGCCCGAGCGAATGCAAAGTTTGCCCTTGTTCTTGGGGTCACCCAGTTCCTCATAAGTGTCCACATCGGCCTTTTGCACCTTGACCTTGTTGTACACGATGACGCGTGCGCGGGTAGAAAGCCCGAACCAGGCGATGCCGCCGTCAGCCGCAGGAGCGCTACGCAGGTTGGCCGGAATGGCGTCGTTCAAAACCTTGGACTGGATGGGTTGGAAAAGGCCGTCCACTTCTCCTTTATATAGCCGGGCCGCGTCCACCAGCAGGATGACGTCTGCCGGGGAGGCGCTGCCCTCGGCCTTCAGCCGGGCAAGGATGCCGGCATCGTCGGCATCCACGCGATTGATCTTGATGCCTGTAGCCTTGGTGAACCCTGTGTACAGCGCCTCGTCGGTCGAGTAGTGGCGAGCAGAGTACAGGTTCACGACTTGTTCTTGGGCCAAGGTGGCCCCCGCAGTGGCGGCCAGTGCGCAGGCGGTCAGCAGGGCTTTCACGGTCTTCGACATGGGAATGCTTCTTTCGGGTTGTAACTTCCCGATGATAAAACAAACGCGAATTATTCTTAATAAAAACCCGCGTTCATAAGGTGCTTACGCGCTTCCCATCTTGAACCGGATGCTGATGCAAGCCTGGCTTACTCGTCAATGGACGCGCTCCAACGGTTGCCCCAATCTTGTGCACGGTCGATATTGCGGCGGTCGCGTTTGGTTGGACGGCCTTCCTGGAGTGCCGCTGCCGGCTCGGGTGCCAGTCGCCGCTGCTCCGCAGCCCGCTCGCGCGCCGAGATGCTTTCGGCCGTTTCTTCGTACAGCAGTTGCGCCACCGGCGCAGGGCCCCGGGCTCCACTGAGTGCGCGCACCTGCACCGTGCGGGCCACGGGGCCTTGTCGCAGGGCTACCGTGTCGCCGCAACGCAGGTCGCGTGCAGGCTTGGCGGCTTGGCCGTTCACTGTGACGCGGCCTTTGGCAATCTCTTCTGTAGCAAGGCTTCGCGTCTTGTAAAAGCGTGCGCACCAAAGCCATTTGTCCAGCCGCATCGTGTCAGTCACATTCATGTTTTCGATTGTGCCGGGTTGCCATTGTTGATATCGGCGAAGTGTTGTGCCAAGGGCAGGTGTACTACAGCGTCCAGCCCTTGTACGTTGGCGCCTTGTTCTCGATTGACAAGGGCAATGCTTCCCCCCAACGCCTGCACGATTTCCTGGCAGATGGCCAGGCCCAGCCCACTGCCGCTGCGCACGTCCCCAGCCGAGAAGGGCTGAAAAAGCCGCGTGGCCAATTCGGGCTCAATGCCTAGACCCCGGTCGCTGATGGTGAGCGTGGCGCCATGCCCGTCGCTGCGCAAATCGACTGTCAACTCGCTGCCCGGTGGCGCATGCCGCACGGCGTTGTGCAGCAGGTTGCGGGTGAGTTCGCGCAGCATCCATTCGTGTGCGCGCACGGGCGCTGCTTCGGTCTGGATGCCGAAGTCGAGGTCTCTTTGGGCAATCAACGGCGAGATCTCCAGTGCCACCGTGCGCAGCACCTCGTCCAGGCGTGTGATGGGGGGCTCGCTTTGCTGGCGTAGTTGCTCTACCTTGGCCAGCGCCAGCATTTGGTTGGCCAGTTGGGTTGCGCGGTCCACCGTGTCGCTGATCTCATGCAGTGCTTGCTCAGCAGGCATATCGCCGCGCAGTGCAGACTGCACCTGCGTCTTGAGCACGGCAAGGGGTGTGCGCAACTGGTGCGATGCGTCGCGCACGAACCGCTTTTGATGACGCAGCAAGTGGCGCAGGCGTTGCATGACTTGGTTGGTGGCTGCAATGAGCGGCTGCAGTTCACGGGGCGCAGTGGGCGCTGCGATGGGGCTCAGATCGCCTTCGCCGCGCGCCTGCAGTTGCAGACTGAGGTGCCTGACGGGGCGGGTGGCGCGCTGCACCACCCACAGTACGGTGAAGGCAATCACGGCAATCAACAAAGCCTGGCGCAGCAGGGTTTTCCAGAGAATCTGCAACGCCAGGGTCTCACGCACTTCCAGCGTTTCGGCGACCTGGATCACGGCCATGCCCCGGCCTTCGGCGCTGGCCACGGGCTGCAACAGAACGGCGACACGCACAGGCTGGCCACGAAATACGTCGTCGTAAAAATCCACCAGCGCCGCATAAGGCGGCTTCAAAGGGATCTTTCCCCTCCACTCGGGCAACTCGGCAAAGCCAGAGATCACTTCACCGCTTTGGGTGGACACCCGGTAGAACATGTGGCTTTGATTGTCCGCCTCAAACGCCTCGAGGGCAGAGTAGGGGACGATGGCGCGGATCTGGGCATCATCGTCGTAGCCCTCGACATCCAACTGTTCACTGATGCTTTTGGCAGAGGCCAGCAGCGTTCTGTCGTATGCGGTGTGCAGCGAAGCCAGCGTCTGGTAGTAAAGGCTGTACGTGTTGAAGCTGATGAAGGCAATCACCGGCAGCAAAATGCCCAGCAGCAATCTGCGGCGCAGCGAGTGGGTAGCCTGCAGTGGTTCGGTCATGGTGCGCTTGCGGCTCAGTCGCGCCTTCATGCATCTGTGCGCAGCAAGTAACCCAGTCCCCGAAGCGTCATCAGTGTCAGGCCCGTCCCCACCAGCTTCTTGCGCAGCCTGTACACCACCACCTCGATGGCCTCGTATTGCACATCCAATTGCCCCGGAAACACCAGTTCATACAGCCGTTCCTTGGTCACTGCGTGACCGGGCTGCGCAAGCAGGGCGTGCATCAGTGCCAACTCTCGCGGCGTCAGTTCCATGACCTCGCCGTTCAGGTAGAGGGCGCCGCTGTCCTTGTCATAGCGTATGGCGCCAATCTGGGCAATGTTGCTGCCCAGCGGTGCGGTTCCAGGCTCGGCGCTGCGTCGCACCAGGGCGCGCAGCCGGGCCTCCAGCTCGTCCAGATCAAAGGGCTTGGGCAGGTAATCGTCGGCTCCTGCGTTCAGTCCCATCACTCGGTCGCCGACGGTGCCGCGCGCCGTCAGGATCAGCACGGGAGTGCGCAGCCCGAGCGCGCGCGCGCGCTGAAGCACCTGCAGCCCATCAAGCCCTGGCAGGGTCAGGTCCAGCACTACAGCGTCCGGCGCACGCGCCACCCATTGCGTGAGCGCAGCCTTGCCGTCGCCCACCGCCGCCACTTCCATGCCGCGGCGTGTTAGCGCTCGCTGCAGGGTGGTCTGCATGGTGGGGTCGTCTTCTACGAGGAGCAATTGCATGCGCGGCACCATAGCACCGTCTGGCGCAGTGTTTTCAACATTTTTGGCGGACTGGGCGCGGCATATGGGTGTTTTCCCTGAGTTTGCAGACAGCCTTTTGACAGGCAGGGCGCGCATCATCCTTTCACTCGCCAACCGTTATAGGAGACACCGATGCGTCGCGATACTTTCCTCAAGTCCCTGGCCGCAATGGCCGCCGTCGGCAGCCTGCCGGTGTCGGCGCAAACTGCTGCCTTGAAGATGATGATCCCTGCCAACCCTGGTGGCGGCTGGGACACCACGGGCCGCGCCCTGGGCAAGGCCATGCAAGATGCGGGTGCCGCTTCGTCGGTGTCTTATGACAACAAGGGCGGCGCAGCAGGAGCCATCGGCCTGGCGCAGTTCGTCAATGCCAGCAAGGGCGACCCGAACGCACTGATGGTGATGGGCGCCGTGATGTTGGGCGGCATCATCACCGGCAAGCCACCCGTGGGCCTGGACAAGGTCACCCCCCTGGCGCGCCTGACCAGCGAATACAACGTGTTCGTGCTGCCTGCCAATTCGCCTTTCAAGACCATGAAGGACGTGGTCGAGCAGCTCAAGAAAGACCCCGGCAGCGTGAAGTGGGGTGGTGGCTCGCGTGGTTCTACCGAGCACATTGCCGCCGCCATGATTGCGCGCGAAGTGGGCGTGGACCCTGCCAAGATCAACTACGTCGCGTTCCGTGGGGGTGGCGAGGCCACCGCGGCCATCCTGGGTGGCAACGTCACCATCGGCGGCAGCGGCTACAGCGAGTTTGCCGAGTACATCGCTGCCGGCAAGATGCGTGCTGTGGGCGTGACATCGTCCACTCGTTTGAAGGGTGTGAATGTGCCTACGCTCAAGGAGCAGGGCATCAATGTGGACATCGGCAACTGGCGCGGCGTGTACGGTGCCCCTGGCATCACGGCCGAACAACGCAAGGCCCTGATTGACGCGCTGTCCAAGACCTTCAAGCACAAGGCTTGGCAAGACGCGATGGAAAAGAACGGCTGGACGCCCGCATGGCTGGCTGGCGATGAATTCTCGAACTTCGTGGACTCGGAATTCGCCAGCCTGCGTGCCACGATGGCCAAGTCCGGAATGATCTAAAACCAGCACGGCATGCGCGGCCTTGCGCCTGTTCGAAAGAGCGGGCGCAGCGCCGCTGTGCCGCATTGCAGGTGTGTGTGAGGGAAAAACCATGACACAACAACATTCATCGCGTTCCAAGCCGCTGCAGACCTTGCTGGGTCTAGGCATCGTGGTGCTTGCTGGGGGCTTGGCCTGGGGCGCCAGCTCGGTCAGCTCGGAAGCTGGCTACGGGGGCGTGGGCCCCAACTTCTTGCCGTGGGTGGTTTCGGCCGCCTTGCTGGTGTGTGGGGTGTTGTGCGTCGCACATGCGCTGACCGGTGGTTTTCGCGAGCTGGAAGAGGGCTCGGGTGACGAGCGTGCGCACTGGAAGGGCTTCATCTGGGTGTCCGCCGGGCTGCTGCTCAACGCCATGCTCATCACCACCCTGGGCTTCATCTTGAGCTGCGCGCTGTGCTTCGTGCTGTCGGTACGGGGTTTCAAAAGCTCTGAAGGTCAACTGGATTTGCGCCTGCAAGCCTGGATCAAGGACTCGGCCATTGGCATCGCGGTAGCGGCGCCGGTGTACTGGATGTTTACGCAACTGCTGGCCATCAACCTGCCCGGCCTCACCAACACGGGGTGGCTGTAAAGCCAGCACGCCATGGATACGCTCAATCTCTTGATGCAGGGGTTCATCACCGCTGCCACTCCTATCAACTTGATGTGGGCCTTTGTGGGCTGCATCATCGGCACCGCTGTGGGCGTGTTGCCGGGCATCGGCCCCGCCGTGGCAGTGGCCATGCTGCTGCCGATTACCGTGAAGGTCGAGGCCACGGCCTCCATGATCTTCTTTGGCGGCATCTACTACGGCGCCATGTACGGTGGCTCCACGACGTCCATTTTGCTGAACACGCCCGGTGAGGCGGGCTCCATGGTCACGGCCATGGAGGGCAACAAGATGGCCAAGCACGGCCGCGCTGGTGCGGCGTTGGCTACGGCGGCGATTGGTTCGTTCGTGGCGGGCACCATCGCCACGGTGCTGGTCACCTTCTTCGCGCCCCTGGTGGCTGAATATGCTGTGCGCTTGGGCCCCCCTGAATATTTCATGCTGATGGTGCTGGCCTTCACCACCGTGAGTGCGGTGCTGGGCAAGAGCACGCTGCGCGGCATGGTGGCGTTGTTCGTCGGGCTGGCGATGGGCTTGATCGGCATCGACCAGATCACCGGCCAGGCCCGCTACACCGGTGGCGTGCCCGAGCTGATGGACGGCATCGAAGTGGTGCTGATTGCGGTGGGCCTGTTTGCCGTGGGCGAGGCGCTGTACAACGTGATGTACGAAGGCCGGGTAGACGAAACCCAGAACCGCCTAACCAGCACCCACATGACCAAGGAAGAGTGGAAGCGCTCCTGGCCCGCCTGGATTCGCGCGACCTTCATCGGCTTTCCGTTTGGCACCGTGCCTGCGGGCGGCAGCGAGATTCCGACCTTCCTGAGCTACGCTGCTGAAAAGAAGCTGAGCAAGCACAAGGAAGAGTTTGGCACCACCGGCGCCATCGAAGGCGTGGCAGGCCCCGAGGCGGCCAACAACGCGGCCATCACGGCCACGCTGATTCCGCTGCTCACGCTGGGCATTCCAACGTCGAACACCACGGCCATCCTGCTGGGCGCGTTCCAGAACTACGGAATCCAGCCTGGCCCGCAGCTGTTTGACACCAACGGGGCCATGGTGTGGGCGCTGATCGCGTCGATGTACATCGGCAACGTGATGCTGCTGATCCTGAACCTGCCGCTGGTGGGCTTGTGGGTCAAGTTGCTGAACATTCCCAAGTCGTACCTGTACGCCGGCATTCTGGTGTTCTCCACGCTGGGCGTGTATGGCATGCGCCAAAGCGCGTTCGATCTGGTGCTGCTGTACGCGATTGGCCTCTTGGGTGTGGTGATGCGCCGCTTTGACTTCCCGGCCGCCCCGGTCGTGGTGGGCATGATCCTGGGCCCCTTGGCCGAGGCGCAGATGCGCAACGCCGTGGCGATTGGCGAAGGCAAGTGGACGATCTTCCTGGAGCGCCCAGGCTCGCTCACCCTGATTGTGATCGTGCTGTGCGTGCTGATCATTCCGCGCCTGCTGCGCCGCTGGGCTGCCAAGAAACTGCGGGCAATCGAGGGTGGCGCTGGCTGACGAGGCAAAGCGATAACCCCAAGGGTGTGCAGAGTGATCTGCGCACCCTTTTTTTTCTGGGGTTCTGGAAAAAGAGCAGAGGGAGGGGAACGCGCGCTGCGCGAGGCCGTATGGGGGTAGAGCGTGGGTGCTGTGGGGTGGGAGGAGAACCGCGCCACCCACCCCTGCACACCGGCTTCGCAAGCAGGCATCGGGGGGTGGTCCCCCGATGCCCTCCCACCAGGTACTTGCTTTTGCAGCCGCTCATTGTACTCTAGAATGAGAATAATTCTTATTTGTATGGGTGGCGCATGCACACACTGTCGCAAGAGTTTCTGGCCCTGTGTCGCCAGTTGGGCGAGGCGCAAACACGTTGCAGCGAGGTGGTGGCCACGCAGGCTGCCGAGCTGGAACGGTTGCAGCGCGAAGTGGTGCGCCTGCGCGCGGCGGTGATCGTGCGCGATACGCAACTGGAGCAGGCCCGCGCCGCCCTGGAAGACGCCCGCCAGGCCCAGCCGCCCGGTCAGGCGCGGCGCAAGGACATGGCCCGCCACATCCGCACGCTGGCAGAACGCGTGGCCACCCTCTCGCGCGAATGCCTGCGCTGGCGGCTGCAGGCCGCAGTGCGGGACGGTTCTGAGTCTGCCGCACTACCGCAGGACGAGGCGGCAGTGCCCGCCGCGCACCCCATGCTCGCACAGCAGCCACCCCACGCCCTGGACGAAAGCCTTGCTGCGGCCGACCTGGTGATCTGCCAGACCGGCTGCATCAGCCACGACGACTACTGGCGCGTGCAAGACCATTGCCGCCGCACCGGCAAGCCCTGCATTCTGGTGGACCAGGCGGCATTGCCCTCTGCCGCGCAGGGCCCCGGCCAGCACGTGGTGGTGCTGCGCCTGGCGAGTGGTGGGCGTTCAGCGTTGCCCCATGCCGCGCTGCATGCCGTGAAGGATTGATAGCCAAAACAGCCTCTGGCGCTTTTGCAATAAGCGCTGGCAGCTATTCTTTTGATAGTAATGGGCCTAACTTCTAGCAAGCTGGGGCGCTCTTGGACTGGCGGCGGCCATCGCAGGTGCACGCGTCATGCCAACGGAAGCATCACGCTACCATCGCACCCATGCCCGCGCTTCCCGACGACACCCCCGCACTGCCGCTCGATGCCCAAAGCATTCTGGAGCTGGCGGCGCGTTCCATGTTCCAGCTGTTTTCCAGCGTCAGCCAGGGCATGTTCCTGGTCGATCGCACCTGCCGGATCGTGTGGGTGAACGAGGGCTACCAGCGCTTCCTGCCCGACCTGGGTTTTTCGTCGGTGGACCAGTTCGTGGGCCGCACGGTGGAAGAGGTCATCCCCAACACCCAGATGCGCCGCGTGCTGGAGACAGGCCAGCCTGTGCTGATCGACCTGCTTACCAACAAGGCGGGCACCTTTGTGGTCAGCCGCATCCCGCTGCGCGATGAGGCCGACCGCGTGATTGGCGCCATCGGCATCGTGCTGTTTGACCACCCCGAGACCACGCTGCAGCCGCTCATCAGCAAATTTGCGCTGCTGCAACGCGACCTGGACGATGCCCGGCGCGAGCTGGCCAGTCAGCGCCGCCGCACGCTGGCCGTGGCGGGCGAGGGGGAGCGCCGCGCCAAATACACCTTTGCCAGCTTCATTGGCTCCAGCCCGGCTGCGGCTGAGGTCAAGCGCCAGGCCCGGCGTGCCGCGCAATCGCAAAGCCCGGTGCTGCTGCTGGGCGAGACGGGCACGGGCAAAGAGCTGCTGGCCCATGCCATCCACGCCGCGTCCAGCCGCGCCAGCGGCCCCTTTGTCAGCGTGAACATTGCTGCCGTGCCCGACACGCTGCTCGAAGCCGAATTCTTCGGCGTGGCCCCCGGCGCCTACACCGGGGCCGACCGCAAGGGGCGCGATGGCAAGTTCAAGCTGGCCGACGGCGGCACGCTGTTCCTCGACGAAATTGGCGACATGCCGCAGAGCCTGCAGGCCAAGCTGCTGCGGGCGCTGCAAGAGGGCGAGATCGAGCCGCTGGGCAGCAACAAGCTGGTGCCTTTTGATGTGCGCATCATCGCCGCCACCTCGCGCGACCTGGGCGCTCTGGTGCGCGAGGGCCGGTTCCGCGAAGACCTGTTCTACCGCCTGCATGTGCTGCCCGTGCGCGTGCCCCCGCTGCGGGTGCGGCGCAGTGACATCCCGGCGCTAGTCGAATCCCTGGGCGAAGACTTGGCCCTGCGCAACGGCACCGCGCCGCCCGAGCTGGCCCCCGACGCCCTGGCCTTGCTGGCCGGCCAGCCCTGGCGCGGCAACATCCGCGAGCTGCGCAACGTGCTGGAACAGGCCGTGATGCGCAGCGACGCCAGCACCATCGACGCCGAGCAACTGGCCCGCGTGCTGCGCGAAGCCGGGGTGGAGCCCGCGGCCCCCGCGCCGGTGATGGACCACCCCGCGCCCGATGCCGACAGCGAAGCCCGCTACCTGCGGCCCTTGGCCGAGCAAGTGGCCGAGTTGGAGCGCAAAGCCATCGCGGCCGCCTTCAAGGCCCATGGCGGCAACAAGCTGGCGACGGCCCGGCAGCTGGGTATCTCGCGCGCCACGTTGTATGAACGTCTGGAAAACCCTGATTGGAAATCAGCCATTTGACTGAAATTCAGGCAAATGGATTGCCTGAATTTCAGTCATCTCAAAACAGGCGGCAAACTGCTTTGCCAACTCGGCGTGAGTCAAATCAAGCACTTAGCGCAGATGCGTGCTGTGATGGGCTGCTGGCATGGACTGTGCACTGGTGGCTTGCATAACCACAGGAGACATTCGCCATGCAACGCCGCACCCTGGTCACCGCCACCGCCTTTGCTGCCACCGCACTCGCTGCCATCGCCGCCCCTGCCTGGGCCCAGTCGGGCGAAATCCGCATCGCCCACGTTTACAGCAAGACCGGTGCGCTGGAGGCCTACGGCAAGCAGACGCAGATTGGCCTGATGATGGGCCTGGAGTACGCCACTGGCGGCACCATGCAGGTGGCGGGCAAGAAGCTGGTGGTGATCGAGAAAGACGACCAGGGCAAGCCTGACCTGGGCAAGAGCCTGCTGGCTTCCGCCTACTCTGACGACAAGGCCGACATTGCCGTGGGCCCCACCTCCAGCGGCGTGGCGCTGGCGCTGCTGCCGGTGGCCGAGGAATACAAAAAGATCTTGCTGGTAGAGCCCGCTGTGGCCGACGCCATCACCGGCGACAAGTGGAACAAGTACATCTTCCGCACGGGCCGCAACAGCAGCCAGGATGCCATCAGCAACGCCGTGGCGGTGGACAAGGCGGGCACCACCATCGCCACGCTGGCGCAAGACTATGCCTTTGGCCGCGACGGCGTAAAAGCCTTCAAGGAAGCCATCAAGAACGCCAAGCTGGTGCACGAAGAGTACCTGCCGCAAAACACCACCGACTTCACCGCAGGCATCCAGCGCGTGGTCGACAAACTCAAGGACCAGCCCGGCCGCAAGGTGGTGATGGTGATCTGGGCTGGCGGCACGCCGCCCTATGCCGCGCTGGCTGCGCAAGAGCTGTCCAAGCGCTTTGGCATTGACGTGGCCACGGGCGGCAACATCCTGCCCGCCATGGCCAGCTACAAGGCTTTCCCGGGCATGGAAGGGGCCACGTACTACTACTTCGGCATCCCCAAGAACCCCGTGAACGAGGCTTTGGTATCCGCCCATTACAAGCAGTTCAAGGCCCCGCCAGACTTCTTCACTGCCGGGGGCTTCACCTCGGCCATGGCGCTGGTCACGGCCCTCAAGGCCACCAATGGCGAGACCAACACCAACAAGCTCATCCGGGCCATGGAAGGCATGAGCTTTGACACGCCCAAGGGCAAGATGATCTTCCGCAAGGAAGACCACCAGGCCCTGCAGAGCATGTACCACTTCAAGATCAAGGTGGACCCGGCCTTTGCCTGGGGCGTGCCCGAACTGGTGCGCGAGATCAAGCCGGAAGAGATGAACGTTCCGATCCGGAACAAGCGCTGATTGCGCTGAAGACGCGGCTGCGTGGGGCGCGGTGATCGTCGTGCGCAGTCGATTGCTCACTTTTTGATAGCTGCTTGCGCTTATTCAATAAGCGCTGGGGGCTGTTTTGACTCTGAATTTTCTGTCCATGGCCATTCCTCCAACCGTTCGGGCTGAGCCTGTCGAAGCCGGGGCACTGCGGGTGCGCAGTGTCTGGGGCGATGCAGGGCGCGCGGGTGCGGGCGGCTCGGACCAGTCTCCAGCCCCAGCCCCCGCTTTCAACCCTTTGCCTCCATGCTCGCAACCCACAACCTGACCATCCGCTTTGGCGGCCATGTGGCGGTCAATGGCGTGACCTGTGCCTTTGCGCCGGGCACGCTCACCGCCATCGTGGGCCCCAATGGCGCGGGCAAGACGACGTACTTCAACCTCATCTCGGGCCAGCTCAAGGCCAGTGCCGGCAGCGTGCAACTGGGCGGGCAAGACCTGACGGCGCTCAGCCCCTCGGCCCGCACCCGCGCGGGGCTGGGCCGGGCGTTTCAGCTCACCAACCTGTTCCCCCACCTGAGCGTGCTGGAGAACGTGCGCTTGGCCGTGCAGGCCACGCAGGGCGGCTCGCACCGCCGGGGGCTCAACCTGTGGAGCATCTGGAGCGACCACCGCCACCTCACCGAGCGGGCCGAATCCATCCTGCGCAGCGTGGCCCTGTTCGAGCGGCGTGATACGCCCGTTGCCAGCCTGCCGCACGGCGACCAGCGCAAGCTGGAAGTGGCCTTGCTGATGGCACTGGAGCCGCAGGTCTACATGTTTGACGAGCCCACCGCAGGCATGAGCCACGACGAGGCCCCGGTGATCTTGAACCTGATCCGCGAGCTGAAAAAGGACAAGACCAAGATCATTCTGTTGGTGGAACACAAGATGGACGTGGTGCGTGAGCTGGCCGACCGCATCATCGTGCTGACCAACGGCACGCTGGTGGCCGATGGCGCACCGGCCGAGGTGATCGCATCGCCGGTGGTGCAGGAGGCGTACCTGGGCGTCTCCAAAGACGAGCCCACAGAGCAGAGGGAGGCCGCATGAGCAGCACCGCCAACCTTCTGGAGCTCAAGGGCGTGCACACGCACATCGGCGCGTACCACATCCTGCACGGCGTGGACCTCGCCATCCCCAAAGGCCAGCTCACCATGCTGCTGGGCCGCAACGGCGCGGGCAAGACGACCACGCTGCGCACCATCATGGGCCTGTGGCAGGCCTCGCAGGGCAGCATCCACTTCAACGGGCGCGACATCACGCGCCTGCACACGCCGCAGATTGCGGGGCTCAACATTGCCTACGTGCCCGAGAACATGGGCATCTTTGCCGACCTGACGGTGAAGGAAAACCTGCTGCTGGCCGCACGCAAGGCCAGCAATGCAGCGCAGATGGATGCCGCCCGCCTGCAATGGATCTTCCGGTTGTTCCCGGCCGTGGA
This sequence comes from Acidovorax delafieldii, assembly GCA_002377855.1. Classification (GTDB taxonomy): domain Bacteria; phylum Pseudomonadota; class Gammaproteobacteria; order Burkholderiales; family Burkholderiaceae_C; genus Acidovorax; species Acidovorax delafieldii_A. The sequence goes on from DFQQ01000023.1 coordinate 13,499, forward strand.
GAAGTTCTGGAACCACCCCGCAGGCAAGCTCAGCGGCGGACAAAAGCAGATGGTGGCCGTAGCCCGCGCCATCATCGAGCCGCGTGACCTGCTCATCGTGGACGAGCCCAGCAAGGGCCTGGCCCCCGCCATCATCAACAACATGATCGAGGCCTTCGACCAGCTCAAAAAGAGCGGCGTGACCATCCTGCTGGTTGAGCAGAACATCCACTTTGCCAAGCGCCTGGGCGACACCGTGGCGGTGATGGACAACGGCCGCGTGGTGCACGCAGGCAGCATGGCCGCGTTGGCGGCGGACGAGGCATTGCAGCAGTCGCTGCTGGGATTGTCGCTATGAAATACCAACGAAATATGCCTCCAGCGCTGATAAATAAAGCGCAAGCAGCTATCAAAAGAATAGTGAATCAAACCCAACCCGGAGGCCACGCATGACCGCCCGCATGACTGCCAGCGATTTCGACTGGAAGCCCCTGGCCCTGGTGCCGCTGCTCGCGCTCGTCACGCTGCCGCTGGTGGGCTCGCCCAGCACCTGGCTCACGCTCACGGTGGCGGGGCTGGCCATGGGCATGATCATCTTCATCATCGCCTCGGGCCTCACGCTGGTGTTCGGGCTGATGGACGTGCTCAACTTTGGCCACGGCGTGTTCATTGCGCTGGGCGCCTTTGTGGCCACCAGCGTGCTGGGTGCGATGGGCGACTGGACGGGCTCGGCCGAGCTGTGGCGCAACATGGTGGCGGTGCTGCCCGCCATGCTGGTGGCCATGGCGGTGGCAGGCGCGCTGGGTCTGGCGTTTGAGCGCTTCATCGTGCGGCTCGTGTATGGACAGCACCTCAAGCAGATCCTCATCACCATGGGCGGCATGATCATTGGCGAGGAACTCATCAAGGTCATCTGGGGCCCGCAGCAAATCCCGCTGCCGCTGCCGGGCGGCATGCGAGGCTCGCTGCTGCTGGGTGATGCCGCCATCGAAAAGTACCGCCTCGTGGCCGTGGCCGTGGGCCTGGTGGTGTTTGGCGTGCTGGCCTGGACGCTCTCGCGCACCAAGGTCGGCCTGCTCATCCGCGCCGGTGTGCAAGACCGCGAGATGGTCGAAAGCCTGGGCTACCGCATCCGCCGCCTGTTTGTGGCGGTGTTTGTGGTGGGCTCGGCCCTGGCGGGGCTGGGTGGCGTGATGTGGGGCCTGTACCAGCAAAACGTGGTGCCGCAGATGGGCGCGCAGGTCAACGTGCTGATCTTCATCGTCATCATCATCGGCGGCCTGGGCAGCACGGGCGGGGCGCTCATTGGCGCGCTGCTGGTGGGGCTCATGGCCAACTACACCGGCTTTCTGGCCCCCAAGGTGGCGCTGTTTTCCAACATCGCGCTCATGGTCGCCATCCTGCTGTGGCGCCCCCAAGGCGTGTACCCGGTCACGAACCGTTGAGGAGCCGCAAGCATGTTGAACCGACTTCTCTCTGGCGACTACCCCCGCAGCAAGGTGCTGGCGGCCATCTTGCTGGCCGTGCTGCTGGGTCTGGCGTTGGCGCCGTTTCTGTTTCCGGGCGTCAAGGCGCTGAACGTGGCGGCCAAGGTGCTGGTGTTTGTGGTGCTGGTGGCCAGCTTTGACTTGTTGCTGGGCTACACCGGCATCGTCAGTTTTGCGCACACCATGTTCTTTGGCATTGGGGCCTACGGCATTGCTGTGGCCACCACCCGCATGGGGCCTACATGGTCGGCCCTGGTGGTGGGCGTGGGTGGGGCGCTGCTGCTGTCGCTGCTCCTGTCGCTGGCGGTGGGCCTGTTCTCGTTGCGGGTGCGGGCCATCTTCTTCGCCATGATCACGCTGGCCGTGGCAGCGGCGTTCCAGACGCTGGCCTCGCAACTTTCAGAGATCACCGGCGGTGAGGACGGCCTCACCTTCAAGGTGCCCGAGGTGCTGTCGCCCAGCTTCGAACCGTTTGACGATCCGTTTCTTGGCGTGACCCTCGACGGTCGCCTCATCTGCTACTACCTGCTGTTCGTCACGGCGGTGGTGCTGTTGCTGGCGCTGTTGCGCATCGTCAATTCGCCCTTTGGTCGGGTGCTGCAGGCCATCCGCGAAAACGAGTTCCGCGCCGAAGCCATTGGCTACCGCGTGGTGGTCTACCGCACCACGTCCAGCGTGCTGTCGGCCCTGTTTGCCACGCTGGCGGGCTGCATGCTGGCCCTTTGGCTGCGCTACAACGGGCCGGACACCTCGCTCAGTTTTGAAATCATGATGGACTGCCTGCTCATCGTCGTCATCGGCGGCATGGGCACCATCTACGGCTCGGTCATCGGGGCCGTGCTCTTCCTGGTGGCGCAAAGCTACCTGCAGGATTTGCTGCGCCTTGCCAGCGAGGCCGCCAGCGGCTTGCCCTGGCTGGCGGCACTGCTCTCGCCCGACCGCTGGCTGCTGTGGCTGGGCGTCTTGTTTGTTTTGTCGGTCTACTACTTTCCCGCAGGCGTCGTCGGGCGCTTGCGATCCCTGCGTGCTGCACGCTGAGCACGCTCCTTTGTGTCAGTAGAAAAATGAGGAGACAACATGATGAGAGCGAATCTGCAAAAACACCGCGTCGCCCAGTGGGCGCTGACGGCCCTGGCGGGCGCGGTGCTGACAGCATGTGGCGGCTCTGACGCCCCCACGAATGACCTGCCCGCAGGCATCACGCAAGTCAGCAGCACGGTGTATCCCGCCACCGCTGCGGGCAAGGGCGACACCGCTGCCACGCAAGACTTGTTGACGGGCGGCATCGGCAAAACCGGCCTGGGCCTGGCCACCGCGCCCGCCTATGCCGACCCCGCCAACCCCACCGCAGCCGAGCTGCGCCGCAACGCGCTGTATTCGAACTACCGCGGCATTCTGGATGGCACCACCGCTGGCGGCTATGGCAGCCTTTACGGCCCCAACGTGACGGCCGCTGGCACCGTGACGACCAGTGAAGGCCTGATTCCGGGCCGTGAATACCTGGCCGTGCTCGACGATGGCTCGGGCCGCAAGAGGACCGTGATTGCCGTGCAGGTGCCTGACAGCTTCAACCCAGCCAACCCTTGCGTGGTGCTGGGGGCTTCGTCCGGCTCGCGCGGCGTGTACGGCGCCATCGGCACCGCAGGCGAGTGGGGCTTGAAGAAGGGCTGCGCCGTGGCCCTGACCGATGCAGGCAAGGGCGTGGGCATTCACGACCTGGGTGACGACACTGTGCACAAGGTCGATGGCACCCGCGCCACCCGTGCGGCGGCGGGCTCGCTGTCGTTCTTTGCCGCCAACATCACCGATGCTGCGCGCGCTGCCTACAACGCACTGTTTCCCAACCGCGTGGCACTCAAGCATGTGCACTCGCAAATGAACCCTGAAAAGGACTGGGGCAGCGGCACGCTGGCGGCTGGCCGCTATGCCATGTACGTGCTCAATGAGCGCTATGGAACTGACGCCAACCGTGTGCCGTTCACGACCGACAACACCATCGTGATTGCGGGCTCCGCATCCAATGGCGGTGCTGCCTCGCTGCGCGCAGCCGAGCAGGACACCAGCGGCCTGATCGACGGTGTGGTGGCTTCCGAACCTGTGACCGAAATGCCCACCGCCAGCGGCTACGGCATCCAGTTTGGCGGCGCTGCCGTGGCAGGTTATGGCAAGACCCTGGCCGACTTCACCACCTTCGGCAACATCTACCAGCCCTGCGCAGCCTTGGCGGCCGACGCGGCGCTGACCGAAACCTCTATCTTCAACTACATCGGCCTGGTGGGCATGACTGCCCGCGCCACGGCGCGCTGCGATAGCCTGGCTGCCAAGGGTCTGGTCAGCGGCGCCGACACGGCCGCCCGTGCGCAAGACGCCTTGAACAAGCTGCGAGCCTACGGCTGGACGCCCGAGACCGACAAGATGCACAACGCCCACTACGCGCTGGGCAACGGCCCCATCTTGTCGGCCATGTACCCTGTCAGCTACGGTCGCTTTGCGGTGGACGCCAATGTGTGCAACACCAGCTTTGCTTCGGTGAATGCCACGGGGGTTCCGGTTGCGCCAACCCCTGCAGCCTTGGCGCAAAGTTTCGCCACGGCCAACGGCACATCCAACGGCACGCCGGTGTCCGTGGTCTACAACGATTCGGTAGGCGGGGCCAAGTCTTGGCAGTTTGCGGTGTCGCCATCCACTGGCGTAGCCGACTTTGGCCTGGACAACGCCCTGTGCCAGCGCGCGTTGGTCACCGGCGTGGATGCGGTGACCGGCGCGGCGCTCACGGCCAGCAGCACCCCCACCAAGGCGCAGAGCGATGCGGTGCGTGCCGGCATTGCCGAAGTGGTGCTCAACGGCAACTTGCGTGGCAAGCCCACCATCATCGTCAGTGGCCGCAGCGATGCGCTGGTGCCGGTGAACAACAACTCGCGTGCCTACACGGCCTACAACCGCGTGGTTGAGGGTGCATCCACCAAGCTGCGCTACATCGAAGTGACCAACGGCCAGCACTTCGATACCTTCCTGCCCTTCAGTGGGTTTGATACGCGCTTTGTGCCGCTGCATCCGTACTTCAACCAGGCTATGGATGCGATGTACGCCCACCTGAAGTCAGGTGGCGCGCTGCCTCCCAGCCAGGTGGTGCGCACCAGACCGCGTGGCGGCGTGCCGGGTGCGGCTCCGGCTATCACGGCAGCCAACGTACCGCCCTTTGTGGCAGCACCTGCTGCAGGAGACCAGATCGGCTTTGTGGGCACATCCATCAGCGTGCCTAACTGATCCGAGCGCGCGGCGCCGGGCTCCGTTGAGGGGCCTGGCCCGCAATGTTTTGCCAACCCATGCTCCACACCATGTCTCCATCGTCACGCTACATCCGCTGTGCGGGTTACGAAATCCACGTCACCGAGTGGGGCGCGGCGGATGCCCCCGTGGTCGTGGCATGGCATGGCCTGGCGCGCACCGGGCGCGACATGGATGAGCTGGCCCGCCACCTGTCGCCGCGCTACCGCGTCATTTGCCCCGATACGCTGGGCCGGGGGCTCAGCCAATGGGCTGCGCGCCCCGCCGAGGAGTACTGCCTTGCGTTTTATGCGCGCCTTGCGGCAGACCTTTTCGACGAACTCGGCATTGAAACAGCCCAATGGGTGGGTACCAGCATGGGTGGCGCCATCGGCACCGTGTGTGCGGCTGGCCTGTATGAACCGCGCCTGCAGGGCCGCATCACCCGCCTGTTGCTCAACGACAATGCGCCCGAACTGGCGCCTGCCGCCCTGCAGCGCATCCGGGCGTACGCGGGCCAGCCGCCAGCGTTCGACACCGTGCTGGAACTGGAAATGTTTTTCCGGCAGGTCTACCAGCCCTATGGCTGGCTGAGCGACGCGCAGTGGCGCCACCTTACCGAAACCTCCACCCGGCGCCTGCCCGACGGCCGGGTTACGCCGCACTACGACCCGGCCATGGTGCAGCAGTTCACTCGCCATGAAGACGATTACCTGATCTGGGACCACTACGACCGGTTGCACATTCCGGTGCTGTGCCTGCGCGGGGAGGATTCCGATTTGGTGCTGCCGCCAACGATCGCTGAGATGCAGCGCCGGGGGCCCGGTCAGCGGGGTTTGCTACAGGTAGTGGAAGTGCCGGGCTGCGGGCACGCTCCAGCGCTGAATGTGCCCGCGCACTACGCGCTAGTGGATGGTTTTCTGGCCCCAGCCTGAGGCTGCAATCGCGGGTGGCAGGACCGTGGCTCAGTCCCTGGGAACGCCCGGGCCGCAGCCCAGTGCCTGGCTCAGTTGCTCTGCCGGGATGGCCCAGTCGGCATCGGCCGCGATGGCCTCGCGCAAAAACTTGGCCTGCGAGGGCGACCACACCGCAATGTCGGGCAATGTGAAGTTCACCGCCGTGGTGCGGTGGGTGGCGATGAACGTGGTCATCGACGCCTCGTCAGACGGCAGCCCCAATTGGTCAAACAGGTCCGACATGGTGTGATTACCGAGTTCCATAAGGCATATCCTCAAAACGTTCAATTGGGGCGATGGCGCAACCTGCGAAAGTCGCACAGGTTAGAAACCCGGAGCGCCTTTGCAGACGCTTGCGGTTGCTGCCGCTAGGGCGTGATTGCACCATGGACGTCGTGCCCGGCGTGTAGGAACCAAGCCTGTTGTAGCGCTTGCAGTGCTATGGGGGCAATGGGATTGCTGACGCATGCTGATCGAATGGCGTACCCGAGAAAGCAGCGGGAATGAGGCAAGGAAGCTGCGTTGGCTCACCCTACCTTGGGCGCTTTAAAGGCCCAGTTGCTTCAGGGCTGCCTGCAGGCCAGTGAGCCCACCCACGCGTTGGTCGTTGATGAACACCTGCGGCATCTGCCGCACGGCGGGGCCGCACTTGGCATAGAAGGCCAAGCGTTCTGCTTCGTCGTCGATCTTGATTTCTTCGTAGGCCAGCGAGCGTGCCTTCAGCAAGCTCTTGGCGGATTCACACTGGGGGCAGGCGGACTTGGAATAAACGGTGATCTTGAGGGTCATGCGACCAAGTTTACGCGGTGGGGGTGGCCGGGTGGGCCACGGTCGGCTATTGATCCCCACTCACCCACCCCAGTAAAAACAGGTATACCATACTGTTTGTTTTGTGACTGATTGGTTTTTATGGCCTCCATCCTCCCCTTGACCCGGCGTACAGCGCTGCTGGGCGCTGCGCTCGCCACGGCTGTGTTGGCGGGCTGTTCTTCCACCCGCCCGCCCGAAGGCATTGCCCCCGTCAGCCCCTTTGATCTGGCTCGCTACGAAGGGCGCTGGTACGAGGTTGCGCGGCTGGACCATTCGTTCGAGCGCGGCATGACAGACGTGCGTGCCACCTACCAGAGCCAAAATGACGGCAGCGTGAGGGTGGTGAACCGGGGTTTTGACGCAGCTAAAAACAACTGGCGCGAGGCCGTTGGCAAAGCCTTGTTCGTTGGCGATACCAACACCGCATCGCTGAAGGTGTCGTTCTTCGGCCCGTTTTACGGCGGGTACCACGTGGCGGCGCTTGATGCGGATTACCAGTGGGCGTTGGTGGTCGGTCCGGATCGCAGCTACTGCTGGATTTTGTCGCGCAGCAAGCAACTGGCTCCCGCCGTGCGTGCGCACATCGTAGCCCGGGCACAGGCGCTGGGCATAGACACGCAAGCCCTGATCTGGGTGACCCATGACCGCACGGACCCGCAACCATGAGTGCTGCGGCGTCCCGTTTACCTATTGCAGTCATCGGCGCCGGCTTGGCGGGCCTGTCGTGCGCTCAGGCTCTTGTGCAGGCGGGGCAATCGGTGCATGTTTTTGACAAGAGCCGGGGTCCAGGTGGCCGCATGAGCACGCGCCGCGCCGAAGACCCGGCAGGCCCCTGGCAGTGCGATCACGGCGCGCAGTACTTCACGGCACGCGATGCCACCTTTCGCGCCGAAGTTGCCCGCTGGCAGCAGGCCGATGTGGCCGCTCTGTGGGACGCACGCCTCGCCAGCTTTGACGGCAGCACCTGGTCCACCCCCGAGACACCGCTGGAGCGCTTTGTGGGAACCCCCCGCATGACGTCGCCAGCCGCATGGCTGGTGCAGGGCTTGCAGAAGGCAGGTGAGCGTGCCCACGCCCAGTGGCAAACCACCGTGCAGCGGCTGGAGCAGCAAGCCGCTGGCTGGGCCATCACCTCGGCAGAACATGGCATGCACGCCCAGCGTTACAGCGCCGTGCTCCTGGCCGTGCCCGCCCCCCAGGCCGTGCCGTTGCTGCAGTCCGTGGCCGCGGCCGGCACGGCGGTGGCCGCCAGTGCCCGCATGCGCGGCAGCTGGGCCGTGATGGTGCGCTGCCCCGCACCCGTACCGCTGCCGTGGGATGGCGCCTTCATCAACGCTGGCCCGCTGCGCTGGGTGGCCCGTGACAGCAGCAAACCGGGCCGTACAGCGCCCCCCGGCACGGAAACCTGGCTGCTGCACGCCAGCCCGGAGTGGAGTGAAGCCCACATTGAGGACGGCGCCGAGGCCGTGACTGCCGCCTTGCTCACCGCGTTTGCCGCACTGGGCGGCCCCGCTGCCGACCAGGTGCAGGCCACTGCCCACCGCTGGCGCTATGCCGACACCGAATCACCGCTCACCCAAGGGCAGTGGTGGGATTCCGCCACCGGCGTGGGTATGTGCGGTGATTGGCTCAGCGGGGGCAAGGTAGAGGGCGCTTGGCTCAGCGGTCAATCGCTGGCGCAGCAAGTGGTTCAGACCCGCTGACCGCCGTGCACGCCATGCGCATGCGCAAAAAGCAAGACCTACCGCAGAAAACCTGCCTGCACTGCGGCCTGCCTTTCTCCTGGCGCAAGAAGTGGGAAAAGGTGTGGGACGAAGTGAAGTACTGCTCTGACCGCTGCCGCAACGAACGCAAGCGCACTGCCCACGCGGCAGGGGAGAGTGCAACATGAGCACTGTGCTGTTCTGGTTCCGCAACGATCTGCGCCTGCACGACCAGGCCGCGCTGCGTGCAGCGCTGAACAGCGGCGCAACCCACCTGCTGCCCGTGGTGTGCCTGCCTGCGGCCGATGAAGCCACGGGCTGGGGTTTTGACCGCGTGGGCCCTCACCGCCGCGCTTTCACCGCCGCAGCGCTGCGCGGGCTGCATCAACAGACGAGCGTGCTGGGCAACCCGCTGCTCATCTGCCAAGCCCCGCCTGCCACGGCGTTGCCGGCACTGGCACAGGCCGTGGGTGCTACCACCGTGGTGTGCGAAGACATTGCCGCCCCCTACGAGCAGGCCGAGGTGGCCGCACTGCGCGCAGCAGGCCTGCAGGTGCGCACCGTCTGGCACAGCAGTCTGCTGCCCCCGGCGCGCATGCCATGGCCTGTGGACCAGCTACCGGGCGTGTTCACCAGCTTTCGGCAGAAGGTCGAGCGCGCAGGCCTCACCCCCGCTGCGCCACTGCTCGCGCCCACCCAACTGTTGCCGCCGCCCGATGTGCCCGCAACCGCGTTGCAGGCCGTGGGCGCAGAGCAGGGCGCTGCCAGCATCCAGCAACCTGCACCGCCACAGGGCAGCGATGCGCGCTCGTCCTTCCCCTATGGCACGCGTGCATGCGACGGCAGTGAGACCGCCGCACTGGGCCACCTGGCCCAGTACCTGGCCCGCAGGCTGCCCCACAGCTACAAGGACACACGCAATGGGCTCACGGGGCTGGACTACTCCAGTAAATTTTCGCCTTGGCTGGCCACCGGCGCGCTGTCTCCGCGCCAAATTTATGCTGATCTGAAAAATTTCGAGCGCGACCACGGCGCCAACGATGGCACCTACTGGCTGTGGTTTGAGCTGCTGTGGCGCGACTACTTTCGGCTGCTGCACCTGCAGTACGGCGCAGCGCTGTACCGGGCGCGAGGGCTGTCAGAACTGCCGCCCGCCCCGCACAACCCGCGCGGTTTTGATCGCTGGTGCCGGGGCGATACCGGCCAGCCGCTGGTCGATGCCGCCATGCGCGAGCTGGCCGCCACCGGGTATCTGAGCAACCGCCTGCGCCAGGTGGTGGCCAGCTACCTCATCTATGACCTGCGCGGCGACTGGCGTGCCGGCGCTGCATGGTTTGAATCGCAACTGGTGGACTACGACGTGTACAGCAACCAGGCCAACTGGCTCTACATCGCCGGGCGCGGCACCGACCCGCGCGGAGGCCGCCGCTTCAACCCCACCAAGCAGGCGCAAGACCATGATGCCGACGGCAGCTACCGCCGCCTGTGGGGCACGGCATGACCATGCCTCAGCTCCGCACCCCACAGGGTGCTCACACCCTGCGCCTGCTGCTGGGCGATCAGCTCAACCCCGAGCATTCTTGGTTGGCTACGCAGGACGAAGGCGTGGTCTACGTGCTGATGGAAGTGCGGCAAGAGACCGACTACGTGCTGCACCACGCGCAAAAAATCCTCGCCATCTTTGCCGCCATGCGCGACCTGGCGCGGCGCCTGCGCAAAGCCGGGCACCGCGTGCGCTATGTGGCGATTGACGACTCCAGCAACCGCCAGTCCATCCCCGCCAACCTGGCCGCCCTCATGGCCCACTACGGCGCGCACACACTGCAATACCAGCACCCCGACGAGTGGCGGCTGGACGAGCAACTGCTCACCTGGGGCGCAGAGCAGACGTTTGCCGTGCAGGCCGTGAGCAGCGAGCACTTCTACACCACCCGTACCGAGCTGGCCGAGGTGTTCAAAGGCCGCAAGCAGTGGCTCATGGAGCACTTCTACCGCCGCATGCGCCAGCGCCACGGCGTGCTGATCGACGCATCGGGCGAGCCCGAAGGCGGCCAATGGAACTATGACCACGACAACCGCAAGCCCTGGCCTGGCACGCCGGCTCTGCCGCCGGACGCGCGCCCCACGCACGACCACAGCGCCCTGTGGGCCGCCATTGAAGCCGGCGGTGTGCAGAGCTTTGGCGACCCGCAGGCCCACGCGCTGCGCTGGCCGCTGAACCGGGCCGAGGCGCTGGCCTTGCTCGATCACTTCATCACCACCACGCTGCCCGACTTTGGCGCGTATGAAGACGCCATGAGCACCAAGAGCGCGCGGCTCTTTCACTCGCTGCTGTCCTTCGCACTCAACACCAAAATGCTGCGCCCGCACGAGGTGGTGCAATGCGCCCAGGCCGCGTACCACGCAGGCACCGCACCCTTGCCAGCGGTGGAGGGCTTCATCCGCCAGATCCTCGGCTGGCGCGAATACGTGCGCGGCATCTACTGGGCCCACATGCCGGGCTATGACGAGCGCAATGCCCTGGGCCACAACACGCCGCTGCCAACGTGGTTCTGGACGGGAAAGACCCGCATGCGCTGCATGCAGCACGCCGTGGGCCAGTCGCTGGAGCATGCATATGCCCACCACATCCAGCGCCTCATGGTCATCGGCAACTTTGCGTTGCTGGCAGGGCTTGACCCTGCCGCCGTACACCGCTGGTACCTGGGCGTGTACATCGACGCGTTTGAATGGGTGGAGGTGCCCAACACCGTGGGCATGAGCCAGTTTGCCGACGGCGGCCTGCTGGCCACCAAACCCTATGTGAGCAGCGCCGCCTACATCGACCGCATGAGCGACTACTGCAGCGGCTGCCACTACGACAAAAAGCAAAAAGTGGGTGAGCGCGCCTGCCCGTACAACGCGCTGTATTGGGACTTTTTTGCGCGCAATGAAGGCACGCTGGGCAACAACTTCCGCCTCGGCATGGTGTACCGTCAGTTGCAAAAAATGCTGGGTCCGCAGCTGGATGCGCTGCGTGAGCATGCAGCCAACTTGCGCACGCGGCTGGATGCGCTGTAGCTACTGTCAACCATGGCAGCCACCTTCAGTCCTCCGTTCGCCCTGAGCCTGTCGAAGGGCTGCACCTCCACCTCCCACCCGTTCAGCCTGAGCCTGTCGAAGGCCACCCCACGCCCTGGCTTCGACAGGCTCAGGCCGAACGGTGGGGGGAAATGTGCAGGCTTCTACAAGTTCAGCCAGGACGGTGGAGAAGATGCCAAGGTGCTCTGTCCCGCCCCCATCCGTTCGCCCTGAGCCTGTCGAAGGGCCGCGTCGCCACTCCCCATCCGTTCAGCCTGAGCCCGTCGAAGGCTACCCCCGCGCCTCGGCTTCGACAGGCTCAGCCCGAACGGTGGCTGTTTGAATAAAGACACTGACCCAAAGAGGTTTCGCCCATGTCCACCCCATCCCTACCATCCCTGCAATCGTTGCCCGAGGGCTACCGCGCCCTCGTCATCGGCTCCACCGGTGCCATCGGCAGCGCCTTTCTCGCCCATCTGCAGGCCGACCCGCGCTGCGCCCTGGCTGTGGGCCTGGGCCGCCACACCCACCCGTCGGTCGACCTGGACGACGAAGCCACCATTGCCCAAGCCGCCCAGCAGCTCAAGGCCCAGGGGTCGTGGCACTGCATCATCCACGCCGCTGGCATGCTGCACGGCCCCCAAGGACTGCCAGAAAAGCGCCTGGGGCAATTGAACTACGCGCAGATGGAAGCCACGTTCCGCACCAACACCTTCGGCCCCGCGTTGGTACTGGCCCACTTTGCGCCGCTGCTGCCCAGGCAGGGGCGCAGCCTGCTGGCCGTGCTCTCGGCCAAGGTGGGCAGCATTGGCGACAACCGCCTGGGCGGCTGGTACAGCTACCGCGCCAGCAAGGCCGCGCTCAACATGCTGGTCAAAACGGCGTCGATCGAAGTGGCGCGCACCCACCCCCAGGCTGTGCTGGTGGCGCTGCACCCGGGCACCGTCAACTCGGCGTTGTCGGCCCCGTTCAACGGCGCAGAAATTGGCCGCCCGGCAGCCGATGCGGCGGCGGACATGCTGCGCGTTCTCGACGGCCTGCAGGCCGAGCATTCCGGCAGCTTTTACGCTTACAGCGGCGAGCCGTTGCCTTGGTGAGGGCAGGGCGGGTTGCTATATTTTTGATACTGCTAGCGCTTGTCCATCAAGCGCTAGCGGCCGATTTGCCTTGAATGCACAGGGCGAGGCATTCGATCAGATCGACGGGTAGGCACCGGTGCCGCCGGGCCATGCCGTCAGCACGTCATAGCCGCTGTCCGTCACGGCCACCATGTGCTCCCACTGGGCCGAAAGCGATCTGTCCTGGGTCACCACCGTCCAGCCATCGGCCAGCTCTTTCGTTTCACGCTGGCCCGCGTTCAGCATGGGCTCGATGGTGAAGACCATGCCCGCCTCCAGCCGCAGCCCCTGGCCGCGCCGCCCGTAGTGCAGCACCTGCGGCTCGTCGTGGTACACGGTGCCAATGCCGTGGCCGCAGTATTCGCGCACCACGGTGAAGCTCTCGCGCTGCGCCACCGTGGCAATCGCATGGCCCACATCGCCCAGCGTGGCCCCAGGCTTCACCTCGCGGATGCCTGCGCACAGCGCCTCGTACGTGGTGCGCACCAGCCGCTGGGCCAGCACGCTGGGCTCGCCCACGCAGAACATGCGACTGGTGTCGCCATACCAGCCGTCTTTCTCCACCGCCACATCGATGTTCACGATGTCGCCATGCTTGAGCGTCTGCTGGGGCGAAGGAATGCCGTGGCATACCACATGGTTCACCGAGGTCAGCACCGTCTTGGGGTAGCCCAGATAGCCCACATTGGCAGGCCGCGCGCCCTGCACGTTCACGATGTGGTCGTGACACAGGCGGTCCAGTGCATCGGTGGTCACGCCCGGCACCACATGCGGCTCGATCATGGCGAGCACCTCGGCCGCCAGCTGCGCCGCGTGGCGCGCCTTCACCAATTCATCAGCCGAGCGAATCGGCACCCCACGGTGTGTGCGCGCCATCAGTGTTGCTTTCCGGTGCGTGCAGGGGCGGTCGCTGCCACTTTGTCCAGTTCACCCCGCGCGGCCAGCGCTACATCCAGCCCACCCGCCAGCTCGGCCCGCACCAGCATCTGGCAAATTTCGCGGTGGTCCAGGTCGGGGTACATCTCGGCCAGCATGCCCACGCGCATCCAGTGCTCTGCCTGCGAGTTGATGGAACGGCTCAGCGCCGTGCTGGCCAGACGCAGGTTTTGGTGCAACTGCTCGGAAATTTTGACTATGCCCATGGTGTGATTGCTATGCGAAACATATTTGAATTGTATATGTTTCGTTTATTCGGGGCTTGGCTGCTAGGGGGTGGTTGCGGCGGTTCAGCAGGGCACAGGTCGGCCGCCTTGTCGCCCCAGGTCCGCGATGACTTGCAGTTGCCGATTCGGCCTTCACAAGGGGCACTGCAAGGCTGATTTGCGCCATAGGCTGAGAAGTACCCTTTGGTGCCAAGGATTCACATGGGCACAGGTCCGGCCCTTAGTGGGCTCGGGCTCGGCCCTCCTCGTCGACGGCCATCTGTACCTCGCGGTAGAAGTTTTCGCGCGCTTGCGTGGCCTGAGGGTCGCGCGCCCCACCTGCCCAATTGGCGTTGGAGACAATCACCAATTTGCGTTGGGGGTCGATGAAGATGCCCTGGCCAAAAATGCCGCGAGCCGCGTAGCTGCCGTCATCATTGGTCCACCATTGGTAGCCATAGCCGCGCCCCGGGCGGCCAATGTCGGTGCGCTTGGTGGTCGCTTCGGCCCACCAGCCCTCGGGCACGATGCTCTGGCCGTTGACTTGCGCACCATTCAGGATGAAGACGCCCAGGCGGGCATAGTCGCGTGGTGATGCCTGCACGCAGCATCCGCCAATCTCCTTGCCGGTTTTGCTCAGAAGCCAGGTGGCCTGCTGTTCCATGCCTGCGGGGCCCCACACCTTTTCTGCCAGGTAGGTGGCCAGGGGCTTCTTGGTGGCCTGCTGCACCAGTGTGCCCACCAGGTTGGTCTCGCCCGTGCTGTACAGCCAGCGGGTGCCTGCTGGCACGTCGCGCGGTAGCTTGCGCATGTAGCTCACCAGCGCTTCCACGCCGGGTTCGGGCTGGTGGTTGTTGAACTTGGCCACGTCTGAATTCGGGTCGGCGTAGTCTTCATTCCACTTCACGCCAGACGTCATGGTCAGCAGCTGCCGCACGCTCACGTCGTCGTAGGCAGAGCCTTTCAGGTCGGGGATGTAGACGCTCACCTTGTCGTCCAGGCTTTGGATGAAGCCGTCTTTGACCGCAGCGCCCACCAGGGTGGATGTGAGCGACTTGGCAACGGAAAAGCTGGTCCACCGACCCGCGCCATCGAAGCCCAGCCCATAGCGCTCCAACCGTAGCTTGCCGTCGTGTACTACCAGCAGCGCAGCGCTGCGCTGGCCTGCCATGTAGGCATCCACATCGCTCTGGAGCTGGAGAGGTGGCCCTGAGGGCAGGGACGATGGCGTGCCGCTGGCGGGCACCACGTTGGCCTTGGCCAGCAGCGGTATGCGGTCCAGCGCGCGGAAGGCTGCGTCGCGTTGCGGTTGCGTCCAGAACAGCAAATCGCGGTTCGTTGGCACCGTGGCCAACAGCCCGCGTGTTTCCTTGTCCAGGCTGAACCAGCCGCCCACGGCGACGGCTCCCAAAAGCACCAGCGTGCCCAGCACCACTTTCTTCAAAGCCAAGTTCGTCTCCTTATCGTTGGATCAATCAAGCTGCCCAAGGCCTGGGCGGCGCGGTACACCGTGTTCAATGGGCTGCCTATGGGATTGCTCCGCGCAGGCGCTGGTGCGATGTTCGCAGACCGGCAAGGGCCTTTCCTCAGGCCGACTAGCGCCCCATCCGTGCGGCCAGCGCGCGCGTGGCCAGTGCGACCAGCACACCCGAAGTCGCCACCAGGGCCCAGTCTGCGCTGTGCAACGGGCTGAGGTTCAGCAGTTGGCTGATGGCAGGCACTTGAACCATCACCCCCAAGGATGCCAGCTTGGCGGCAATGATCCATCGCGGTGTGGGCTGACGCAGGCGGCTCAGGCCGGCGGTGATGGCGGCGCTGGCAACCACCAGCATGGCCAGCGCCATGGCTCTGGCGTGCTCCACATGCTGGTCTGCGCCCAGCGCGTTCAGGTAGCTCCACACCAGCGCGGCGCTGACCACGCTGCCTACCAGCACGATGCCCAGCCAGATCTCTGGCGTGAAAAAGCGCGCGCGGTGGTGGCGCTGCACAGCCGCCAAGGGGCCCGACGCCGGTAGGTCCTGAAACGCGAGCATGGCCGTCGGGTGGATCACCAATTCCAGCCACACGATGTGGATGGGCAGGAACAGCAGGGGCAGGCCCATCAGCGGGATGGCTGCGGCCCCGACAACCAGAGGCAAATGCACCAGCAACAGGTAGGCGAACGCCATGCGCAGGTTGCCGAACAGCTGGCGCCCCTCGGCCACGGCATCGACGATGGTGCGGAAGTTGTCGTCCAGCAGCACCACGGGCGCCACTTCGCGGGCGCTGCGGGTGCCGCGGTCGCCCATGGCCACGCCCACGTCGGCCTGGCGCAGCGCGGGCACGTCGTTTACCCCATCCCCCGTCACGGCCACCAATTCGCCCTGGGCTTGCAGGGCTTGCACCAGCGCCAGTTTTTGCGGCGGTGTGGCGCGCGCCACCACGCGCAGGTCAGCGTGGTGGCGCAGCAGGGCACCTGCATCGTCCGCAGGCGCCAGCACGGCGACCTGCTCTGGACTGGCGCCCAGGCCAATTTCACGCGCAATGGCCCCGGCGGTGGAGGGATGGTCGCCCGTGACCATGATGACGCGCATGCGGGCGGCTAGGCATTCGGCAATGGCAGCAGGTACGCCGTCGCGCACCGGGTCTTCAAAAGCCAGCAGGCCCACAAATGCAAAGCCGTGCTCTGGCTCGGTGGTGGGGGTGGCGCCAGCTGCCAAGTGCAGCCAGCCGCTGGCGATGACTTTGTGCCCGGTGCTCGCGTATTCCTCCACGCGGGCGATCCAGCCAGCGACCTCGGGGGGCGCGAGGTCGCACATCGCCAACACGGTTTCGGGCGCGCCTTTCACATAGGCGGTGGCGCGTCCGTCGTCGGTAGCCCACACCACCATCTCTCTGCGCCGCGCTTCGGTAAAGGGGAAGTCGGTCACCCGTTTCAGTGTGGGCAAGGCCCCGGCTGCGTTGTGCAGTGCTTGGTCCATGGGGTCGCCGCTGTCGGGCCGGGCCGCCAGGGTGGCGGTCTGCAGCAGCAAGGCATCGGACAGCCCGGCGGCAGGGGCCAGGTGGGCCAGCACCAAGGCCCCTTCGGTGATGGTGCCCGTCTTGTCAGAAACGATGCAGGTGATGCGACCAATGTTCTCCACCGCGACACCGCGCCGCACCAGCGCCTTCTTGCGTGCAAGCCGAAACACCCCCATGCCCAGGAAGAAGGTGTAGACCACCGGAAACTCTTCGGGCAGTGCCGCCACGGCCAGCGTCACGGCGCTCATCAGGGCATCGATCCAGCCGTGGTCGTGCCACAGCCTGACTGCGGCCAGGGCGATGCACACCACCACCGCAACCCCCAGCAGCACCAGCACCAATTCCCTAATCGCGTTTTGCAGCGGCGTGGCCGTGTGGCTGCCTTCGCTGGCGGAATTGGCAATTTCGCCATAGAGCGTGTCCCGCCCAATGGCTGCAATACGCATGTGGGCCGTGCCCGTCAGTAAGCGGGTGCCGGCCATGCCCCAGTGGTCTTCCAATGCGCTGGTGGGCAGCGGTGCGGAGCTGTCCAGCGTGCGCTTGGCCACCGGCAGCGATTCGCCGGTCAAGGTGGATTCGTCTGCCTGCAGGCCGGAGCCTGACAGCAATAGCCCATCCGCCGGAAAGTACTCACCAGGGGTGACTTCCACCAAATCCCCCGGCACCAGTTCGCGCGCTGCAATGGTCTGCCACTGGCCGTCTCGCAGCACCCGCGCGAAGCTTGCCAGCCTGCTGGCCAACCCGGCGGCAGAGGCAGAGGTGCGTCGGTGGAGGTAAGCGTCCATGCCCAGCAAAGGGACGAGGGCTGCTGCCAGGGTCAAGGCCTCGCTGGTTTGGCCAAGCCATGCGAACAGTGCCGACGTGAGCACCAGGAACCACAGCATGGGATCGCGCGCGGTGTCGCGCAGCACCACCCGCCAGCCGCTGGCCGCCTCGGGCACGATGTCATTGAAGCCGAACTGGCGCTGGCTTTGCACCTGCGCCGCTTCCAGCCCGACCACACCGGGAGCAAGGTTGGGCATTTTGTCGAGGGGAACGCGACGGTGGCTCATGGCGGTGTGAAGGGCGGCGCATGAGATCGTAGCCGAGCGCAGGCAACGCTTGTGCCCGGCACGCCTTGGGGCTACTTGTAGTGGGCCCGCTGATCGCCAAAACGGCGTACGCGCTTGCGCCAGGCCCGGTAGCTGCCGGGCGCCAGCGTGGAGCGCATGAGGGCTTTGACCGCATCCGGCCCTAGGCCATGCACCGCGCGGATATGGTCAAACCCCACGTGATCGCTGAGCGCCATCTGTACGATTTCGCCCAAAGCGCCAGCGTCCAGCTGAACTTGACCCGTGCTGGGCATGGCTGGCTTATCAGCCACCGCGCCGCACACCACTTCGGCCGCGCCGCGTGTGGCCTGCGCTTTGGCAGGCCCGCCGGTAGGCACGCAGTGTTTGTTCGGCGCGCTGCAGCACGGTGTCTTCCACGCTGGGGGTGTGCAGGGCGGCGTCGTCGAGGGCCCCCGCCTGGGCCTGCAGCAGCTCGGCCGGGCTCATGCCCGACGCTTCGCCCGTCAGCAGCGCAATCCCCTCGCTCACATGCTGCATGGTGTAGACATGGAACAGGCCACGCTCTACCGCGTCGGCAATCTCGGCAGTCAGCATCAGGTGGCGCTGATTGCGGGCCGGGATGAGCACGCCCTGGGTGCCGTCAAGCCCTGCGGTGGCGCAGGCGCGGAACCAGCCTTCGATTTTTTCGTTGATGCCGCCCACGGGCAGCACTTCGCCGTGCTGGTTGAGAGCGCCGGTGATGGCGATGCCTTGGCGCAGCGGCAGACCCGACAGGCTGGACAGCAGCGCGTACAGCTCAGCGCACGAGGCGGAATCACCCTCCACGCCGCTGTACTCCTGTTCGAACACGATGGAGGCGTTGAGTGCCAGCGGTGCCACATGGCTGAACAGCGCAGTCAGGTAGCTGTGCAGGATGAGCACACCCTTGTCGTGGATGGGGCCGGACATGTCTACCTCGCGCTCGATGTTGAGCAGCCCTTCCTGCCCGGCGAACGTGCGCGCCGTGATGCGCACGGGGAAGCCGAATCGGTAGTCGCCCAGGTCGATCTGCGTGAGGGCGTTGATTTGCCCGGTGACGCTGCCGGTGAGGGTGATGAGGCGTTCGCCTTCCGCGATGGATTCGTGCAGCTGCTCTTCGGGGTAGTTGTGGCGCAGCATGCGGGCCTGCTGCGCGGCGCGCACGTCGGCTGGCTCCACCAGCGCACCGCCGCGTGCCTGGCACAGTGCGGCGGCTTCCATCAGCAGGGCTTCGATGAGCGCGAACTGGGCGCTTTGCCGGCCCTGGTCGTCGGCCTCACGGTGGGCTTGCTCCAGCAGCAAGGCCACGGCGGGGGCTCCAAAGTGCGGCAGGTGGCGGCGCTTGCAGCTGTGGGCCACAAAGATGGCGCTGGCAATGCGGGTGGCCGGGCTGGCGGCAAAGCGCTCCACGAAGTCCACCTTGGCGCGAAAGCGCCGGGCGGTGTCGGGATCGGCCTCTTGCAGGGCGTAATACTCGTCCACCGAGCCGATCAGCACGATTTTCACATCCACCGTCACGGCTTCTGGCTGCAAGGCCACGGGGGTTGCGCCACTGCCGCTGCTGCCGGACTCGTCGATGTGCAGGCGGTTGCAGCGCAAAAAACGGCGCAGCCGGGCCCACAGGCCTTCTTCACCGACCAGATCGTGCAGATGCAGCAGCAGAAATCCGCCGTGCGCGCGCAGCAGGCTGCCCGCACGTATGCCGGTGTAGTCGGCATGGGGCGTGTCGCCATCGCTGTGCGCTTCGATGCTGCCAAAAAGAGTGCGGTGCTGGGGGTTGTCTTCCACGATGACGGGGGCACTGGCGTGTCCGTGGTGGTCTACAGCCAAGTGCACCTGGCACAGGTGCAGCAGGCGGTTCAGTGCGTCGTGGGCATCGTCATCGTCTTCGTCGCCCGCAGTGTTGGATGCGCTGCTGCCCTTGTCCAGGTTGCGGTCGCCGCTTTTATCCACGCCTGCGTCGGCAGCAGCGTCTTTGGGGGGCTCGGCCAGTTCAAACCAGTGCAGGTGTTGCAGCAGTTCGCGCTCTACCTGCTGCAGCCAGGTTTGCAGCACTTCAGGCTGCTCAGGCACGGTGCTGCGCACGATGGCCAGGGCTTGCTGCACCAGGGGGCGCACAGTGCGCTTGCGCAGGTCATTCAGGGCGTCGTCACGCACGCGTTCCAGCGGGCGCAAGGTTTGCGCAAACGCGATGATTTCGGCGCGCAAGGCTTGCTCGGCCTCGTTGATGCGGGCGCGTTGTTCGGGGGGCAGCGCGCGGGCTTCCGCCTCGGTCAAGGGCTGGCCATTGGCGCCTGCGAGCGTGAACACCATGTGGCCCCCGTCCTCGTCCGAGCGTGACAGGTGGAACTGCCGGGCCTGGGCAAAGGCCTCCAGTACGGCAAACGCCTTGGCTTCCTGCGCTTCGTAGGTTTGCTCAATGGTGCGGGCCTGGGCGCGGAAGTCGGGGCTGCTCAGGTGGCGGGGGATATCGGTTTGCAGTGCCTTGGCCAGGTCGGCCATGGCACGGCGCAGCACGCGCCCCTGGCCGGCCGGCAGGCGCAAAGCGCGGGGGCGCTCAGGAGCTTCGAAGTTGTGCAGATAGCACAGGTCAGGCGGCACGGGGCGCAGGGCCGCTGCAGTCTGCATGGCTTGGCGCATCAGTGAGGCGCGCCCGCTGCCCACCTCACCCAGCACAAACAGGTGGTAGTCGGGCTGGCTCATGTTCAGCCCGAACTGCGCGGCGGCCTGGGCGCGTTCTTGCCCAATCCAGGGCAAAGGCAAGTCCTGCAGCTCAGCCGTGCTGGCGAAACCGAGCGAGGTAGGGTCGATGGTCAGGCGCAGTTGCGTGGCTGAAAGTGCGGTAGCGGGCATGGCTGAAGAAAAGGGCCTGCAAGCGCTGGGCGCTCGGTGCGGGCGAATATCAATGAAAAAGGCATCTGGCGCCCTATGGTAGAGCGCAAGCAGCTATAAAAAAGATAGCGAAGAGGCGCAGAAGGGTTTTCTAGGCCGTGTTCGCAGTGCGCGGTGGGGCGCCCCGCCAGTCAGTGTGCCACCGGGCAGCGCCCCTGGGGGGCGCCGCCTTCCAGTGCATGTTGTCGGGCATCTTGCAGTGCGGTTGCGTTGGCAGCCACGGTGGGCCAACCCTGCAGGTGCTGCTGGGTGATGCGGCTCAAGGCGCCAATCCACGGGTGGCTGTCGTTCAGGCAGGGGATGTAGTGGAACTCCTTGCCGCCGTGGTGCAGGAAGGCTTCGCGCACTTCCATGTTGATTTCTTCCAGCGTTTCCAGGCAGTCGCTGGTAAAGCCTGGGCAAATCACATCGACACGCCGCGTGCCTTGCTGGGCCAGGGCCTCGATGGTGGGCTGGGTGTAGGGCTCCAGCCACTTGGCCTTGCCAAAGCGCGACTGGAAGGTGATCTGGTAGCGGTCTTCCCGCAGGCCCAGGCGCTCGGCCAGCAGGCGGCCGGTTTTGCGGGCTTCACAGTGGTAGGGGTCGCCCAGGTGCAGGGTGCGCTCAGGCACGCCATGAAAGCTCATCACCAGCTGGTCGGGCTGGCCGTTTTGCTTCCAGTGCGATTCCACGGTGCGCGCCAGCGCCTCGATGTAGCCCGCGTCGTCGTGGTAGTGGTTCACAAAGCGCAACTCGGGCACGGTGCGGGTGCGGGCAGCCCAGGTGTAGACGGCATCGAACACGCTGGCCGTGGTGGTGCCGGAGTATTGCGGGTACAGCGGCAAAATCAGGATGCGCGTGGCGCCCTCGGCCTTCAGCGCATCCAACTGGCTGGCAATGGAGGGGTTGCCGTAGCGCATGGCGTGGCGTACCAGCACCTCGTGCCCGGCCTCGCCCAGCCAGCCCCGCAGCAAGGTGGCTTGCTTGGCGGTCCAGACGGCCAGGGGAGAGCCCTCGGGGGTCCAGACGCTCGCGTATTTGGCGGCAGACTTGGCGGGGCGCACGCGCAGGATGATGCCGTGCAGGATCAGCATCCACAGCAGCTTGGGGATCTCGACCACACGGTGGTCTGCAAGAAATTGGCCCAGGTAGCAGCGCAGCGCAGGGGCAGTGGGCTCGTCGGGGGTGCCCAGGTTGCACAGCAAAACGGCGGTACGCTCTGGTTGACCGTGGGTGTAGGAGGGTTCTGGAGAGAAGGGTGAGCGCATGCAGCGATTGTGGCAAATGCGCGGGGGGCTGTGGCCGCGGTGGAGTATTCTCTGGCCCCTATGCTTGCTTCCACCCCCGATGCCCCCCAGCTTGCCGAGGCAGCTCTGGTTTTGGACGTGGGCCGCGTGCGTGCCATTTCCATTGACCTGGACGACACGCTGTGGCCGATCTGGCCCACCATTGCCAAGGCTGAGGAAGTGCTGCTGCAGTGGCTTGCATTGCACGCCCCGGCCACGGCCCGGCTGTTTGCCAACACGGAGGCGCTGCGCGCCATACGCAACCAGATGGTGGCTTTACGGCCCGATCTGGCACACGACTTGAGCGGCCTGCGCCTGGAGTCGATTCGCCTGGCCCTGCAGCAGGCGGGTGATGAGCCCGCGCTGGCCGAGCCCGCATTTGATGTGTTTTTTGACCAGCGCCAGCGGGTGGAACTGTTTGAAGACGCCCACGACACGCTGGCGTTTTTATCGGCCCGTTACCCGCTGGTGGCGCTGTCCAACGGCAATGCCGATGTGCACCGCGTGGGCATTGGCCACTACTTCAGGGCCAGCATCAGTGCCCGGGATTTTGGCGTGCCCAAGCCCGACGTGCGGATCTTTCATGAAGCCGCCCGCGTGGCCCAGGTGCAACCCCATGAGGTGCTGCATGTGGGCGACGACGCCACCGCTGACGCGCAGGGCGCGCTGGCGGCCGGCATGCAGGCCGTGTGGCTGAACACGGCTGGGCACGACTGGCCGCACACCGAGCAGCCCCACGCCACGGTCGCCAGCCTCACGCACCTGTGCCGGTTGCTAGGCTGACGGCCGGTAAGCCGCTGCCGGATGCCACTGTTTGTTGTTTGACTGTTCATTGCTTGACGATTGGTAGAGACGCCCATGCCGAAAACGCCGATTCCATTGCCGCAGGTGCGCACCGTAGGCCTCATGCAGCCCATGACCTGGCTGGTGCTGGCTTGGCGTGACATGGCCCGTGCGGGTTGGATCAGCTTTGCGCACGGGCTGGTGCTCACAGCCATTGGAGGTGCCATCTTTGCGGTGGCTCACCATCGCTTCTGGCTGCTGGCAGGGGCTTTATCGGGCTTCCTGGTGGTGGCCCCGGTCCTGGCGACCAGCCTTTATGCCCTGAGCCGCGCGCTCGAGCAGCGGCGGGAAGCCAACCTGGGCGTGGTGCTGAAAACCTGGTTGAACTGGCAAAACAGCCATATCAACAAATGGGGCAATGACTATTGGTGCATGGTGCAGTTCGGTGCGCTGCTGGCGTTGGCGGCCACCGGTTGGGTGGTCACTTCGGCCGCATTCATCACACTGCTCACGCCGGTGCCCGTCGAGACCCCCTTGGACTTCATGCGCCATGTGGTGGTGGCCAACAACGGCTGGCTGTTTGAGCTGTGGCTGGCGTTGGGCAGCCTGTTGGCGGCGCCCATTTTCGCGTCAAGCGTGGTCGCCATGCCCCTGCTGCTGGACCGCCGTGCATCACTGCGCGTGGCGGTGCTCACCAGCTGGCAGGTGGTGGTGGCCAACCCCCTGCCCATGGCGTTCTGGGCGGCCTTGATTCTGGGCTTCACGCTGCTGGGGCTGGGATCCCTGCTGCTGGGGCTGATTTTTGTGATGCCCATGCTGGGCCATGCCAGCTGGCACGCCTATCGTGATCTGGTGGATGCTTCAAGCCTGCCGCTGCGCGATGTGGCGACGGTGCAAGGGCAACGCGACGGGGTGTCATCGTGATTTTTGGTTTTACCGAGGCGCAGATTTCGGGCTTCTTCCTCACCTACGGCGTTGGAGCCTTCATCGTCTACATGCTGTTCATCATTGGGCAGCTGGCCTGGGAGTCCAAGGCGGGGC
Source organism: Acidovorax delafieldii (assembly GCA_002377855.1). Classification (GTDB taxonomy): domain Bacteria; phylum Pseudomonadota; class Gammaproteobacteria; order Burkholderiales; family Burkholderiaceae_C; genus Acidovorax; species Acidovorax delafieldii_A. Next base: position 37,072 of record DFQQ01000023.1, read on the forward strand.
GGTTTGGCACCTTTGTGCTCTTTCTCGGGCTGGGTGTGGGCTTTCTGGGCTTTTTGGCCAAGGTCGTCATCCAGTGGTGGCTTGAGCGCTGACGACAGCGGCGCACGCCGTTGAGTGGCCGCGGTGCCCAAGCGGCTGCCGGGGGGTGCCAGTGGTGTGTCACAAGGCACTGCGCAGAGTTTCTTACAATCCACAGCTTCTTGGTACACAGGGTGCGTTCGGCACCCTTCATATGGAAATAGCAATACTGTTCGCCCTCATCTTCTTGAATGGGCTTTTCGCCATGTCCGAAATTGCACTGGTCACAGCGCGCAGGGCACGGCTGCAAAAGCTGATCGATGAGGGCGACAGCGGCGCAGCCGCAGCCGTGAAGCTGGGCGAAGACCCCACGCGTTTTCTCTCGACCATCCAGATCGGCATCACGTCCATCGGCGTGCTCAACGGTATCGTCGGCGAGGCAGCGTTGGCCGAGCCATTGGGGCTGTGGCTGGAGCTGTTGGGCGTTCCTCAGCCCTACGGCGGCTATGCAGCCACGGCGCTGGTGGTGGTGGTGATCACATATTTCTCCATCGTGGTGGGTGAACTGGTGCCCAAGCGCATTGGTCAGTCCTATCCCGAAACCTTCGCGCGTCTGGTCGCACGACCCATCAACTTTCTGGCACTGGCCACCAAGCCCTTCGTGCTGCTGCTGTCTACATCAACCCGGACCCTGCTGCGCCTGATGGGCGTGAAGGAAACCAGCGGCAGCCCGGTGACCGAGGAAGAAATCCACGCCATGCTGGTCGAAGGCACGACGGCGGGAGTGATCGAATCGCACGAGCACACCATGGTGCGCAATGTGTTCCGGCTGGACGACCGGCAGATCGGCTCGCTGATGGTGCCGCGCGGCGATGTCGTGTGCCTGGACCTGGACGAGCCTTTTGAAGAGAACCTGCGCCGCATTGAAGACTCTGACCACGCCCGTTTTCCCGTGGTGCGCGGCGGCATGGATCATCTGCAGGGCGTGATCAACGCCCGCCAGTGGCTGTCGCGCGCGTTGCGCGATCCCAAGCACACGCTGGCCGACCAGCCTTTGCAGACCGCCCTGTATGTGCCCGAAACCATCACGGGCATGGAACTGCTGGACAACTTCCGCCTGTCGGATGTGCACATGGCCTTCGTCATCGACGAATACGGCGAAGTGCAGGGCATCGTCACGCTGCAGGATTTGATTGAGGCGATTACGGGGGAATTCCAGCCGCGCGACCCGGCGACCTCGTGGGCCTTGCAGCGCGAGGATGGCAGCTGGCTGCTGGATGGCCATATCCCCGTGCCTGAGCTGAAGGACCGTCTGAATCTGGACTCCGTGCCCGAAGAGGAGCGCGGTCGCTATCACACGCTCAGTGGCATGGTCATGCTGCTCACAGGCCGCCTGCCCAAGGTGACAGACACCGTGCAGTGGGAAAACTGGAAGCTCGAAGTGGTAGACATGGACGGCAAGACCATTGACAAGGTATTGGCAACCCGCATTCCCAACATCGAGGACGCGCCAGAAGGCGTTGTGCCCTCGGCCGACTGACCACGCTGACGCACTGAAGGTCCTGACCGGCGCCGCCTATTGCAGGCGCAACCTTGACGGGCCTCCCGTGCAACCTCTTTCAGGGGCTAACTCGGCCCTGCCTTCCAGAGCCGCAAACCCAGTTCGCGTGCCAAGTGCCGGTAGTCGTCCACGCTTTTGTGCACAAATTCCTGCAACGCAGAGCCTGTAAGGCGATGAGGCGTGAGCCCATGGGCCAGGCACAGTGTGGAGTAGGCGGGATGGGCGTGGGCCTGTTCAAAAATCGCTGTCCAGGCGGCAGCCGCATCGGGTGCGCCCGCAGCCATGTACAAACCCCGTACCGTGGGCCACACCAGCGGAGTGCCTTGTTCCGTGGCCGTGGCCACATGGTCCAGCGGCCCCTTCAGCCGATGCGGAGCCAGCACAGCCAGCAGCCGAAAGTGCGCTCCCCGTGCCTGGGCTTTCATGGCTTCGGCAGCGTCTCCGGTAAAGACGTTGATGTGTCCACCCACCAGTGCCTTGATGGCTTCGCCACCCCCTTCAAACGACACAAACCGCATGTGCCGCGGATCGTTGCCTGCATGGCGTGAGAGCAAGGCCGCCTTCATCCAGTCCTGGCTTCCGAGGGTACCGCCGGCCCCAAACACCAGCCGGGGTGCGCCCGTGCGCAGGGCCTGCACCAACTGCGCCAAGTTTTGGAAGGGGCTCTGGGGGTGCACCGCGACGACGCCATAGTCCGTGCCCACGGTGGCAATCCAGCGCACTGCATTCACGGGGTGCGGTCCGAATCGACCTTGTGCAATGTTGAGGAGCGACCCACTGGAGAAAGCCACCAGGGCGTTTGCCGTGCCCAATCGTCCGGTCGCTGCCTGATCGAAAGCCACTGCACCAATGCCCCCGGGCAGATAGCGGGTGTGTAGAGGCGCAGAAGCCGGGCGCACCTTGGACACGGCCTGCGCGGCCACGGTACAGGTCAGGTCGAAGCCGCCTCCCGGCTTGGAGGGGGCGATGCATTCGCTGCCCGAGGAGTCGATCGCGGTAGCGTCCTGGGCCCACGCCAGGCCCGGCGCCAGCGCGATCGCGGAGGTGCGCAGTGCAACGCGGCGTGACATGGCCAGGAGCGCGGGTGGGTGAGGCATCGGTCAACAAAAGAGCGAAGTCATTGGGCTGGTGCCGGCAAGAGCCAGTGCCCCGCGGATTATGTCGGGCTGTCTGAAGTGGTTGCGGGGTTGCTGGCGTCCGATGGCCGTGGCCACCACATCAGGGCCAACAGGCCGGGGCCAGATGTTCGGTTTTGCAGGCGCAAGGTGCCTGCGTGCCGCTGCGCAACCGACCGTGCGATCGCAAGGCCCAAGCCCGATCCTGATGTGTTGGCGTGCGTCCCGCGCTTGAACCGCTGCCCCAGAGTGGATTGCTCTTGGGCGCTCAGCCCTGGGCCATTGTCTTCCACGGCCAGGCTCCAGCCCAACTCATCGCCCGCTGCCGACATGGTGATGGTGCCGCCGGAAGGCGTGTAGGCGATGGCATTGGCTGCCAGGTTGGTAAGGGCTTCGCGCATCAGGTGCGCATCGGCCACAGCAAGCGTATGCAGAGGTGCCGGCGGTCGGATACCGAAATCGATTTGCTTGGCACGCGCCTGCGGTAGCAGCTCCAGCGCCACAGTGCGCAGCAGGCTGGCCAGTTCAAGCGGGGCAAAGTCCAGTGCGGCGGTGTCGCTGCGGCCTAAGGCCAGCAGCTGCTGGGTGCTTCGCGTGGCGCGGCTGATCTCAGCCCCCAGAGCTTCAAGCGTTTGTGTGACCCGTGCGCTGTCTGGTTCGCGCCGGGCATAGTCCACCTGCATCTGCAGCGTTGTGAGGTGGGTGCGCAGCTGGTGCGATGCGTCGTCCAGAAACTGGCGTTGCTGGGTGACCAGTGCCTGGGTGCGCGCCATGTGCTGGTTGACCGCCACCACCAGGGGCCGGATATCGGCGGGCAGGCCCTGCACAGAAATGGGCGTCAGGTCCTCCGGGCTGCGGTCTTGCACGCCCTGCGCGAGACGCGCCAGGGGGCGAAGCGCCAAGGCCAAAGTGCCTGCGGCACCCAACACCATCAGCGCCAGGACCAACCCATCGCGCAAGGCAGCGCGGCGCACGAAGCGCTGGGTGAAGTCTTGCCGCGAGCGTGTGCTTTCACCCACTTGCACCACCACGCCCGGTGAGGTCGGCCCAGTATGGGTGCCCTGCGCGCGCTGGGCGGCAGAGGAAGGCGGAGTGGGTCGTTGGTAGGCCACCAGACGCAGGGCCTCACCAAAATAAAGGGCATCGTAAAAACGCGGAATGCCCGGCTCCAGGGGCTCGGTTGGCAGTGGCAGGTCTGCGTTGCCAAGCTCGACCAGCGCGTCAGAAGACGCTACCCGGAAATACACGGAGCCGCTGGCCGTCAACTCGAAAAATTCGAGCATGCTGTAGGGCAGTTCTGCCGCCAGCCCGCCAGAGGCGGTGGAGATGCCCGCATCGATGGCCTTGAGTGCGCCAACGAGTGAGCGGTCGTACGCTGCGTTGGCAGCCTCCAGCGCGTCGTGCCGCGTCATCCACAACTCCAGTGCAGTCACCAGCGCCAGCAGGGGCAGCAACACCAGGGCCAGCCGTTGCCACAAGCGCGTCCCTGAAAGCGGCACAGAGCGTGCCCAGCTCCGCAGTGCCATCAGTCGCATTCCAGGGCATAGCCTAAGCCGCGCAGGGTCGCAATGCGCACATCGCTGCCCTCCAGGCGTTTGCGCAACCGGTGCACAAATACTTCAACCGCCTCTGGGTGAACATCCTCGTCGTCAGAAAACACCCGGTCCAGGATCTGTTGCTTGGAAAATGGCTCGCCACTGCGCTGTACCAGCACCCTGAGCACGGCCAGTTCACGGGGCGACAATGCCAAAGGTGCGCCTTGCAGCGTGAACTGTTTTCGATGGCTGTCGTACACCAGCGAACCGCAGGCCAGGCGGGGGTGTTCCGTGCCCCGGGCACGCCGTACCAGGGCATGCAGGCGCGCTTCCAGTTCGGCCAATTCAAAGGGCTTGGCCAGAAAGTCGTCGGCCCCGGCATTGAGCAGGCGCACACGTTCATCCAGTGAGCCGCGCGCTGTGAGGATGATTGCCGGAAGGCGCTGGTCACGCTCGCGCAGCCGCTGCAGCACGGCGTGACCTTCCAAGCCGGGCAGGCCCAGATCCAGTACCAGGGCGTCGTAATCCGACTGCTGCAGCGCCCGGTCTGCCAGGAGCCCGTCGTTCACCCATTCGACTTGGATGCCTGCGTGCTCCAGCGCCCGGCTGAGCCAGGTGCCGAGGCTGTGTTCGTCTTCTGCCAACAGGATGCGCATGATGGGGCAATAGCTACTGCGTGAGGGCTGGCCTGGTGCTGTCGGCGCCGCTCTCCAACCCCCCCCTTTGCGGGCTGAGGGCGCGAGCGCGCTGCGTGCTTGGCGTCAGTCCGGCTTGACCTTGGCGCGCAGCAGCACCTTCTTCCAGCGTTCCTGCTCTGCGGCGATGAACTGGGAAAATTGGGCAGGCGTGCCTCCAATGGCCTCGGCTGCGTCGGCGTTGAGCCGTTCCAGCGAGGCGGGGGCCTTGACGGCCTTCATGGTTTCAACCGAGAGCTTTTCGAGGTTGGCTGCAGGCATGTTGGCGGGTGCCAGCATGCCGTACCACTGGGTCATTTCGAAACCAGGGAAGCCTTGCTCTGCCACAGTGGCCACGTCCGGCAGCTGCGGAAGGCGCTTGGCCGAGCCGGTGGCGATGCAGCGCACTTTGCCTGACTTGATGAACGGCAACATCGCTGCAGCGCCCACCGCCGAAGCCTCAAGCCGGCCCGACAGCAAGTCGGTCATCATGGGGCCGGTGCCGCGGTAAGGGACGTGGAGCATGAACAGGTCGGCCGTCATCTTGAGGTATTCAAACGCCAGGTGCCCCGCGCTGCCATTGCCTGCGGAGCCGTAGCTGAACCTGCCAGGGTTCTTCTTGGCGTAGGCGATGAATTCCTTGAGGTTCTTGACCGGCACATCCGGGTGCACCACATACAGGCTGGGGACTTTGGCCAACAGGCTCACGGGCTTGAAGTCCTTGTTGGCATCGTAGGGCAGCTTGTCGAAGATGAAGGGGTTCACGGCCAGCGTGCCAATGTGCCCCAGGATGAGGGTGTGCTGGTCCTCGGCACGTGCCACTTCCGACATCGCGATATTGCCGGCCGCTCCGGGCTTGTTGTCCACGAACACGCTTTGCCCCAGGGTTTTGGACAGCTCAGCCGCAGTGGAGCGGGCGACGATTTCCGAACTGCCCCCTGGCGCGAACGGCACCACGAAACGCACGGATTTGCTCGGCCAGGCCGCTTGGGCGAGCGCGCCCCCTGGCAGCAGGCCTCCAAGTGCAAGGGCTGAGCCCGCGCCTAACATGTGGCGGCGGGCGGGGTCGAATGTGGGCGGAAAGTCGAACATGGCGTGTCTCCTGGTTCTCGGTCAATCATGGGTGCGCCTGCTGGCACGCGGCCATCGTGCCGTGGTGGAGCTTTCGGAACGCTGTCAGTGTTGCTGCGTGGCATCGGCACCGCTGTGTGGGCGCGCAATGTGAGTCCCCGGACACCCTTTTCGCTGTTATCACTTCACGCTCGGTGCGGCCGTTACCTGGCGGCGCACCAGCCCTGGAACTGCTCAAGCGCTGGCCGTAGACGCCTGAACCACCTTGTTGCGCCCGGTATTTTTGGCCTGGTACAGCGCTGCGTCGGCATTGGCCAGCGTGGTCACCGAATCCTCTGCAACCGCGCACAGGCCCACACTCATGGTGATTTGAATGGGCTGGCCGGTATCGCCAGCGATCTGGCTGTTTTCCAGGGCGATGCGCAGACGTTCGGCGATGGCCCGGCCCTCTGTCAACGTGGTGTCTGGCAGCAGCACCGCAAACTCTTCGCCCCCCAGGCGGCCCGCCATGTCGTCCTTGCGCAGCAGGTTCCCGCGCAGCAGCTTGGCGAGGTGAACAAGCACCTTGTCGCCCGTGGCATGGCCCCAGGTGTCGTTGACTCGCTTGAAGTGGTCGAGGTCCAGCATGAGAAAGGCTGCGGGTGGCGCGCCGTGGGCAATGTGGGTGATTTCTGCTTCGAGTCGGGCCATAAAGGCGCGTCGGTTGGGCAGGCTGGTCAGCGTGTCGGTGGTGGCCAGCCGCTCCAGCGTACGCTCGTGGCGTCTGCGCTCTGTAATGTCCTGTGCCAGCCACAGCCGGCCCAGGTCATCCCCGCGGGCGGTGCGCATCTGGATCATGTCGATGCGGGCAGTACGCCCGTCCTTGAGCGCGGCTTCGTAGGTTGCGCCCGTACCGTCGTTGTGCAGCAGTTCGCCCGGGGGCAATACGGCGAGCACTTCTTCGGGGACCAGTGCCCGCAGTGTTTCGCGGTCGCAGCCTACCAGTTCGCTGGAGCGGGCGGCAATGCCGAACAGGTCACACATGGCCTGGTTCAGCACCACCGCCACGCCGGCCTGGTTCTGCACCAGCACGCCGCCCGGGAAGTGCTGGATCACCTCCATGAGGTGCGCCTGTGCGGTTGCCAGCGCTTGTTCTGTTTCGCGCCGCTCAGTGGTGTCCACCAGGGTCCAGATGACGTCTCCCGCGGGCTGGAGCGGGTCCAGGGGAGTGCCCCGGATCGAGAACCAGCGCAGAGCCCCGATCGAGGTGCGCATGAGGTATTCCACCTCCACCGCACCTTGCTCGCGCACCGCATCGACGTACTGCATGAACTGGGTGAACGCGGCTTCATGCCTGTGCAAGATACGCATGCTCTTGCCTTGCAGCGGCAGACCGTCTTCTGAAAACGTCTCTACCGCCCGGTGGTTGGCGAGCGCGATGGTACGGTTCGGGGTCGATATAAACAGCGCCGCGGCCGCGTTGTCGAGCAACGCCTGGCGCAGATGGGCTTCCTGCATGCGGGGCTGGATATCAGTCTGGGTGCCAATCACCAGCCCGGCAATCTCGGTATCGTCGGGCGCCACCTGGCCTCTTATTTCCACCCAGCGCCATGCCCCTTGCTGGGTGCGCAGGCGCGCTTCCACATCAAACGGTTGCCCCAGTGCCACCTGCCGCTGCAACGTGGTGATGACCCGTTGCCGGTCATCGGGGTGGACATGGCTCTGCCACGTTTCGAAACTGAGTTTCTCGGGGCGCTTGGCGTAGCCCAGTATCTGGTGGCAGCGCGTGTCCATCTGGATGATGTCCCTGCGCGTGTCCCATTCCCACAACCCATCCTGCACGGCTGCCATGGTCAAGCGCAGCCGGGCTTCGCTACGGCGCAGTGCCTCCACTACCGCATGCTGCTCGGTCACATCGTGGATGTAGCCGTGCCACAGCGTTGAACCATCGGCCTCGCGCTCGGGGTTGGCCTGGCCGGCCAGCCAGCGGACTTCGCCATTGGGCAGGATCTGGCGCCATTCGTGTGACCACAACTGCAAGCTGCCGGCAGATTCCTGGATGCTGGAGCGCAGCCTCTGCAGGTCGTCCGGATGGGCGCTTGAAAAGGCTTGGGAAGAATCCGTCAACGCAAGCTCGGGCGTGATGCCGTAAATGTCCACGATGCCTGGGCTGGCGTAAGGGAAGCAACTGGTTCCGTCGCTTCGCAGCCTGAATTGGTACACCGTGCCGGGCACCTGCGCGAGCAGCTTGGACAGGCGCTGCTGCAATTCCTGGCGCGCGGCATCGATTTCGTGCCTCTGCGTTACATCGATGTACGTGCCGGTGATGCGCAGGGCCTGGTGACTGCCTGACTGCCTAACCATGCGGCCTCGCAGGTGCATCCACACCCAGTGGCCCTTGCGATGGCGCAGCCGAGGCTCGGCTTCGAAGAACTCTGTCTCTCCGCCCACATGGGCGTCCAGTGCGGTGCACCATGCGCTCCAGTCTTCGGGGTGCATCAGGGCTTGCAATCGGTCGCGATCCTGCTGGTATGCCAGGGGCGGCAGGCCAAGCAGGTCCGTCCAGCGGCGGTCAAAGTAAAACTCGCCCGTTCGGGGGCTCCAATCCCATGTTCCGAGCTTGCCGCCTTCCAGCGCCAGCCGGTAGCGTTGCTTGTGGCGTTCAAGGCGCGCGTGGTCCTGCTTTTGCCGATTGAAGAGCAATGCGATCCACAACGCAGCCAGAATGAAAACGACCGTTCCCACCGTATTGCGCACGCGGCTGTCGCGCACGGATTGGTAGGTGTCCGCCATTGCCTGGTCGCGGCTCAGCCCCACACTCACCACCAAAGGGTATTTGGCGAGCCGCTGCCAGGAGTACATGCGGCTCACGCCGTCAGTGGGGGCGGGCAACGCGTACTGGCCGCTTATACGTTCGGGGTAGCGCAAAAACTCCCTGTCTGCAGGCACGTTCTGGTCCAGCACCTCGCTCTGCACATGAGAGCGGGCCAAGTAAGCGCCGTCCGCCCGCACCAGCAGTGCTGCATCCTTGCCGTGGCTGAAGACGTCACGCAGGTTGCGCGATAGGTATTCAGGGTCGATGGACAACACCACCACGCCCCCAAAACGGCCGTGGGTGTCGATGGGGTAGGACATTTGCACCGACCACTGGCCAGAAACCCGGCCCAGCGTCGGGCGGCTGATGTACAGGCGCTTGTCTGGTTTCAGCGTATGCGCCTGAAAATGTGCCCTGTCCTCAATGGATGTGGTGGGCACATCACCGCTCGGCGAAAGCGACGAGTACACCACGCGCCCGTCCGCTGAGGCCACCGCGATCTGCAAGATGCTGCCGGGTGGGAACGTGGCCAGTGCGTTGGCTGCAGCCAGTTTGAAGGTGTGCTGGGGATCGTGTTCGTGCAGCACCGCCAGGCTGCGAGCGAGGTACTCCAGCCCCCCCATCAGTGTTTCCATCTGGGCCGCAAGAGTGCGCGAGGTCTGCGTCGCCCGAAGTTGGGTCTGCGTCTCAGCAAAGGCAATTTGTTCGCGCTGCTGTCCCAACAGCAGCCACCAATACGCGCAGCAGGCCAGTACCGCTGTGCCCAGGGCACCTGCCATGCGCCACTGATGGGGAAACTTGGTCACTGTGCTCCCTTTTGCGCTGAGCTGTTGCAAGCGAACGGGGTGGATTTGGGCAGGCGCGCCACCACGGGGAGGTTCGACCACCGTCGAGGGCGACCTGGGGTGGCGAGCGGGGTATCTGTGCACACCGCGAAAAGAGGGTGGACTGCCTGGCAGTCAAGGGGGCGCATTGATACTGATTTTATCGTTTCGTAGCATGTTGTTACCGCATTTGATGCGAGATCAAGACACTGTTACGTGGTGGACCACGCCGGGACTCAGGCCCTTTGATACGCATCAACCGATGTGCTACTGAAACGCCATTGGCCAGGGCTTGCAGGGTGAAATGGTGGGTTGTCAGCCAGCCAGCAGCTGCTGTGCTACGCCCAGCCCGCTTTTGACGGCGCCTTCCAACGTTGCTGGGTAGGGGCCATCAATGTAGTCGCCTGCTGCCCAAAGGCCCGAAGCCACCCGGCTGCCGGGGCGCTGTAGGTCAGGCGTGCAGGCAAAGGTAGCTCTTTTTTCCACCACCGTTTGAAGGGGTTGCAGGCCTTCCAGCCCCAGTTGGGCCTGTGCCTGGCGTACGACCTGATCTTCCAGTATTGCGCGGCCTTGCTCGCTGGCGCTCACCACGAATGCCAGCAAGCCTGGGGGGCCGCCCAGGTAACTGCGGTCAAACACGAACTGTGCGGGTTGCTCTGGCCCAGGTCGCAGCGCCAGCATGGCTCGGCCGAGGGTGTGAGGGCTTTCTTGTGCGGTTCGGATTGGCGCGGGCAGGGCGGGCGCTTGTGCATACACGGTGCCAATGGCTGTGAATCTCAGTGCTTGTGCTGTGTCTGACCACGTCGCCGCTGCCGCTTGTTCTTGGGGCGGGAGGCTGCACTGGGCGGCATGCACCAACCGTGCTGCCTCGGTACTGTGGGTTGCGAGCACCACGCTGTCAAACCTGATCGTGTCTACCTCCCAACCCGCAGCAGTGCGGGCCAGTTGCATCACCCGCTGCCCCGTTTGCACCACCGCGCCTCGGTCTTTCAGCCAGCGCGCTGCGGTCTCGGGGAACAGGGTGCCCAGATCGGTGCGGGGCAGCAACAGGTTGGAGCCGCCACGCCCGCTGAACAGGCTGTCGCGCAGCACGCGCAGGAAAACCTGGGCGCTGGCTTCTTCGGCCGGGGTGTTGAGCGCTGAAACGCACAACGGCTCGATGAACTCTTGCAGCAAGCGCGGAGTGAGGCGGCTGCATAGCTGCGCGACTGACAGACGCGCATCACAGTGGAACCCCTGCAATTGCCAGCCCGCGCAGGCGCGCAGCAACGCCAGCTTGTCCTCCCAGTGCCATCCGCGCGCCCGCGCCACGCCCACCAGGGCGTCCCAGGGCGGCGGGAGATTGGGCAGTTCAAGGCCGCTGCGGTCGGCATACGTCAGTGTCAGGGGCATGCGCAGCAGTGCTTTTGGCACATCCACGCCTACCCTTTGCATGAGTTTCAAGGAATCGGTGTAGGCGCCGATGAGGATGTGCTGCCCGTTGTCCAGCACGATTGGCTGGCCGTCGGCCCCTGTGGCGTTCAGCCCGCGTGCCCGTCCGCCCAGGGTGCGCGCGGCTTCAATGACCGTGATGTGGTGGCCTGCCTCGGTCAACGCCACCGCCGCTGCCATGCCGGCCCAGCCGGCCCCGACCACCGCCACACGCATCACATGCGCCCCAGGGCCTGGACCTTCCATGCCAGCCAGAACTTGCGCAATGGGGTGAGCCGTATGCGTTGGTGCAGCACCTGGAAGTTGTCATGCTCAATTTCGCGCAGCAGCGTGCGATAGATGCTGGCCATCATCAGCCCGGGCTTCTGGGTGCGGCGGTCTGCTGCCGGCAGCAGGGCCAGTGCCTCGTCGTACAGGCGGTGCGCGCGCTCGGCCTGAAAGCGCATGAGCGCGGTGAAGCGGTCGGAATACGTGCGCTTCAGGATCTCGTGCGCCTTCACATCAAACTGCTGCAACTCGCTGACGGGGAGGTAGATGCGGCCCAGCATGGCGTCTTCGCCCACGTCGCGGATGATGTTGGTGAGCTGGAACGCCAGCCCCAGCGTGTGGGCGTACTCGGTGGTGCGCTCGTCGGTCTGGCCAAAAATGCGCGCAGCCACCTCGCCCACAATGCCCGCCACCAGGTGGCAGTAGCCCTTGAGGCCAGCAAAGTCGAGGTAGCGGGTCTGCTCCAGATCCATCTGGCAGCCATCGATGACGGCCTGCAGGTGGCGCTGCTCGATGCCGTAGGCGTGGGTATGAGGCATCAGAGCCAGCATGACAGGGTGGGTAGGCTGGCCCGCAAAGGCCTTGGCCACTTCGGCCTGCCACCAGGCCAGCTTGGTGCGGGCGACGCCTGGGTCAGACACTTCGTCCACCACATCGTCCACTTCGCGGCAAAAAGCGTAGAACGCCGTGATGGCCGCACGCCGTGGAGCTGGCAGGAACAAGAAGGCGTAGTAGAAGCTGCTGCCCGAGGCAACGGCTTTTTGTTGGACGTACTGTTCCGGTGTCATGGGGCGGGATTGTCCCATGGGCGGTACGGCCCGCACCCGAGAATCTGCGTGCGAAGGGCTTTGCCCGCAGAGCCTCAGGTACTCAGCCGCTCAGGCGCTTCGTTAAAACGCGATTTGCTCAACGCCAATATCGCTGGGGCGGCGCAGCGCTTCCTTCATGAAGATGCTGATGGGCAGGGTGCCCTGCTCGGAGCTGAACCACTTTTTGTACAACGCCGTCATTTCACCGTTCTGGATCATGCGGCGGGTGACACGGTCCACCAGTTCCTTGAATTTCGGGTCGTCCTTGCGCAAACCAATGCTGTAGGGCTCCACTGAAAGGCGCTTTTCCAGGAAGTGATAGTCCTCCATGGATTTGCCCAGGCGGGTGAGCGGGATCCATATGCCTGCATCGTCGGCAAAAGCGGCGTCTGCTTCGCCCTTGGCCAGGGCGTTGACAGCGTCCAGTGTGCTTTCCACCAGAACGTAGTTGAACTTGCGGTTGAAGGTCCGTTCATTGGCACGCAACAGGTTTTCATTCGTGGTCTTGCCTTGGACGGCAATCTTCTTGCCCTGCAGGTCGTCCAGCGTCTTGATGGTGGAGTTTTTTCGCACCAGGAAGGCGGAAGAGGCCACAAAAATGTGGTGGCTGAAGGAGATTTCCTTTTGCCGTGCTGCCGTGTTGGCGGTGCCACCGCATTCCAGATCGACCACGTTGTTCTTCACGTCGGTAATGCGGTTCTTGCCGTCTACCAACAAGTAGTTCACACGCAGGTCCGGGCGTTTGAGTTCTTTTTTGATCTCGTCAAAGATCTGCAGGCAGATATCGACCGTGTAGCCCTGCACCTTGCCAGAGGTGGCGTCTTTGTAAGAGAAAGGCAGCGACTTTTCACGGTGACCCAGGCGCAGCTCTCCTGAGCTGGCGATGCGCGAGAGGGTGTCTTGCGCCAATGCAGGCGCGTTGACCAGGGTAAGGGCTGCCATCAGAGCCCACAGACGCAGTTTGGAAGAGGTTGGCATGCTTGAAAGAAGGGGAGTGGTATGTGACAAAGGTGCGTTGCCGCAGCCGTGCCCCCCATTGTGATTCGGCCGGGGCCTGGTGTACGCATACTTGCTTGCGCGGCGTCAGCATTCCACAACGTTTACGGCCAGACCTCCGCGTGAGGTCTCCTTGTATTTGCTCTTCATGTCTGCGCCGGTCTGCATCATGGTCTTGATGACCTTGTCGAGCGATACCACGTGCTGGCCGTCGCCGCGCAGTGCCATGCGGGCGGCGTTGATGGCCTTGATGGCGCCCATGGCGTTGCGCTCAATGCACGGAATCTGGACCTGCCCGCCCACCGGGTCGCACGTCATGCCCAGGTTGTGCTCCATGCCGATTTCGGCGGCGTTTTCCACTTGCTCGGGTGTGCCCCCCATGACGGCGGCCAGCGCGCCGGCGGCCATGGAGCACGCGACCCCCACTTCACCCTGGCAGCCCACCTCGGCGCCTGACAGGGAAGCGTTGATTTTGTAGATGATCCCTATGGCACCTGCAGTGAGCAAGAAGGTGACAACGCCTGCGTCGTTCGCGCCAGGCAAGAACCGCACGTAGTAGTGCAGCACTGCGGGAATGACCCCGGCCGCGCCATTCGTGGGCGCGGTGACTACGCGGCCGCCAGCGGCGTTTTCCTCGTTCACGGCCATGGCGTAAAGGTTGACCCAGTCCAGCATCGACAGCGGGTCGCGCAGCGCGGCCTCGGGGTGGCTGCTCAGATTGCGGTGCAGTTCGGCGGCGCGGCGGCGCACCCGCATGGGGCCCGGCAACTGGCCCGTGGCCACGCAGCCGCGTTGTACGGCGCCCGCCATGGTTTGCCAGATGCGCATGAGCTGGCGTTGTACTTCGTCGGCGCTGTGCCAGTGCTGTTCGTTGGCGGCAGTGATTTGAGCAATGTCCAGACCAGTGGCACGGCACTGCGCCAGCAATTCGGCGCCTGTGCTGTAGGGGTAGGGCAGCCCGTGGCCATGGCCCTGAGTGCCGGCTGCGGCGGCCGCGCCGGGGTTCGTCACGCGCTGGCCTTGCTCGTCCACCACGAAGCCGCCGCCAACCGAGTAGTACTCGCGCATGGCGATTTCCTGGCCATGGGCATCAAAAGCGCGAAAGCACAAGCCGTTGGGGTGGCGCGGCAAACTCTTGCGGCGCAGCAGCATGTGTTCTTTGTCGATCCAGGGAATGCCGTGTTCGCCCAGCAAAGACAAGCTTTGGCTGGCGCGAATCTCGGCCACGGTGGGCGCGATCTGGTCGGGCTCGATGGTGTCTGGCTCGTGGCCTGCCAGGCCCAGAAGCACGGCGGTGTCGGTGCCGTGCCCTATCCCCGTGGCCGCCAGAGAGCCAAACAGTTCAGCCACCACGTGGTGCACCGCCGCCAAGCCCACGGTGGCCTGCAGGTGGCATGAGAACTGCCGCGCGGCGATCATGGGGCCCACCGTGTGAGAGCTGGAAGGGCCAATGCCAATTTTGAAAAGGTCGAAAACGCTGACGGACATGGTGGTGCGAGGCCGGGGCTGGTTGCGGGGCGTGTAGGGGCGGGATGCTGTGCCAAGGCTAGCGGCGGCACGCCGCTCCCACACGCGCGAAATCCCTGCCCCGTGCGAGCTGCCACACTGCCGGCGGTGGCCGCCGAGGGCGTTGCATCCTGTTCAGTTCAAGTTGTAGCTATTGAAAATATAGCTAGTGGCGCTTTATCTGTAAGCGCTAGGGCACTTTTTCTTCAAAAATGGCACCATGTGGCTGCCATTCCTTTAGCCGCCGTTGTGGGGCATAAATATTTCTTACATTGCCACGGCGCGGGCCAGAATCACCACCCAGTCGTGCGCGTGCAGGCGTGGGCGTGTTTGCAGGCTTGCGCCTTTCAGGGCGTCCACCTTGTCCAGAATGCGCAGGCCGCCTTGCACCACCAGACGCAACTCCCAACCCATGCGGCCGGGCAGACGATGCACCAGCGGGGCGCCTTGCTCCATCAGCCCACGGGCCCAGTCCGCGCTCCCCTGAATCAGCCGCGCATTTTGCGGCGTGGTCTGGCCGGCGAGTAACTCTGCCTGGCAGGCACCGTGGGCTGCACAGTCGGCACGCGGCAGGTAGTGGCGGCCTCGGGGTATGTCCACGCTCAAGTCTTGCCAGAAATTGGCCAGCTGCAATGCCGTGCATATGGCATCGCTTTCTTGCAGCGCCTGGGCGCTGTGTACCCCATACAGGTGCAGCAGCAGCCGCCCCACAGGGTTGGCAGAGCGGCGGCAATAGTCCAGCAGTTCAGCGCGGTCGGCGTAGCCCTCGGCATCGCGTGTTTTCTCCACGTCTTGTACGAAGGCGCTGAGGAGGTCTGCCAGCAAGTGCACAGGCAGCTGGTGTTGCACGATCATGTCGCGCAGCGGAAGAAACACCGATTCCCAGCGGGTCGAAGGAGGCTGGCCTGTGGCAACTGCCTGCAGATCTGCCGCGAACGCAGCCAGATCCTGCAGGCGCTGGACGGCGGGCGTATCGCCTTCGTCTGCAATGTCGTCTGCTGTGCGTGCGAATGCGTAAATGGCACGGATGGGTGGGCGCAGATGGGCCGGGCACAGCAGCGATGCCACGGGGAAGTTCTCGTAGTGTGCGACGGCGGCGGGCGACTGCGCGGCGGCGCCGGGCAGCGGGCGGGTAGCCGGGGCGGAAGGGGGGCGGTTTTCGGACGTCATTGCGGCGTGGATTGTCGCTTGACAAGGCCAGGGCCTTCTCATAGATTACTAACCGGTCAGTCAGTAGCTGGTTGGGCGCGGGCTGATCAGGGTCTTTTGACGAGCTTTTCCCCCAAGGGATCTTCTGCACGAATCGAGCGGGAAGTGTGCGCTGCGGATCGGGATGGGCTGCGCGGTGCAAGCGCAGAAATAGCCGTAGCTATTGCGAGCACGGGCAACGAGGCGGAACGCCCCAGCCCGCAGATACACACCGCACGGCGATTTGCGCAGAGGGTTTTGGACAAATCATTGCCTGCGCGCACTTGCTGCGCCGAAGTCGTGTTGGCTGAGTGCCGCGGCGCTGTGGTCCAGTGCGCCGGTGGCGCGGCCTCGGGACAGCGTGCGGTTGGATGATGCGCAGAGGGGAGAGGTTGGCAAACAGGCCTTGGCACTGGCATAGCGCGAAGCCGTTGGCCTCGCGTGCCCAGCGGCTGCTCTTTTCATCATCATTGGATTTTCCATGCGTACACCTTCCGCTTCGCGGCCATTTCACGGGTTCCACAGGTATTTACCGCTTCTGGGCGCAATGGCGCTGTTGGCGGCTTGCTCGCGGCCCGAGCCGCCCCAGGAGCCCGTGCGTTCAGTGAAGTTGATGACCGTGGGCGTGGGCGCGTTGCAGTCGCAGCTGGAATATGCCGGTGAAGTCCGCGCCCGCGTGGAGTCACGTCTGGGCTTTCGCGTGGCGGGCAAGATCGTGCAGCGCCAGGCCGAGCTGGGCCAGCGCGTGAAGGCTGGCGACGTGCTGGCCCAGCTGGACCCCAAGGATTACCAACTGGCGGCCGACGCGGCCCGCGCGCAGTTGGCGGCGGCCACCACGCAACGCGACCTTGCGGCGGCTGACTACAAGCGCTATGCAGCGCTGAAGGACCAGAATTTCATCAGTGGCGCCGAGCTGGAGCGGCGCGACACGGCCCTGAAGGCCGCGCAAGCAACGCTGGACCAAGCCCGTGCGCAACTCGCTTCCCAAGGCAACCAGGCCACTTACACCCGGCTGGTGGCCGATGTGTCGGGAGTGGTCACCGGCATTGACGCAGAGCCGGGCCAGGTGGTGGCGGCCGGCGCGCCCGTGGTGCGCATTGCGCAGGACGGCGCACGCGACGTGGTGTTTGCCGTGCCTGAAGACAAAGTGAGCGCCATGGCGGCAGGCCAGGATGTGGCAGTGCGAGGCTGGGCCGGCGGCAAGACCATTGCAGGCAAGGTGCGCGAGGTAGCCGCCAGTGCCGACGCGGCCACCCGTACCTTTCAGGTCAAGGTGGCGATTGACCGGGCCGAATCTCCCGCGCTGGGCTCCACCGTATACGTCACGCCCAAGGCGCTGAACCACGCGGGGGTGCCCGCCATCAAGCTGCCCACCAGCGCGTTGCGCCAGGAGGGCCAAGCCACGGCTGTGTGGGTATACGACCCCGCCACCAGCACAGTGAAATCGCAAATCATCCAGATCGCCACGGCCGACGGCAATGACGCCGTGGTGTCGTCAGGGCTCACGCCCGGCATGCAGGTGGTGGCCACTGGAGTGCATGTGCTGTCGCCGGGCCAAAAAGTGCTGGTTTATCAGCAAAAATCGGCTCTAGCGCCCGCCAATAAAGCGGCAGCAGCTACAAATTCAGTAGCTAGCGCGGCCGCAAACGCGCCCAGCGCAACGCCGGCAATCGCCGAGCCCGCAGCCAAATAAGGCAGACCATGAGCCAGAACCAACCAAAAGAGGGGTTCAACCTCTCCAAGTGGGCGCTCGACCACCCTGCGCTCACGCGCTACCTGATGGTCGTGTTGATGCTGCTGGGCTTTGCGGCCTATTTCCAGCTGGGGCAGGACGAAGACCCGCCCTTCACCTTTCGGGTGATGGTGGTGCGCACCTATTGGCCCGGCGCCACAGCGCAGCAGGTGGCCGAGCAGGTCACTGACAAGATTGAGCGCACCCTGCAGGAAGTGCCTTACGCCGACAAGATCCGCAGTTATTCCAAGCCGGGCGAGTCGCAGATCATTTTCCAGATCAAGGACTCATCGCGCCCTGCGGAGGTGGCCAATGTCTGGTACACGGTGCGCAAGAAGGTGGGCGACATGCGCTACACCCTGCCTTCGGGGGTGCAAGGCCCGTTTTTCAATGACGAATTCGGCGATGTGTACGGCGTCATCTATGCGCTGGAGTCTGAAGGGTTCAGCTATGCAGAGCTCAAGGCTTTTGCCGATGATGCGCGCCAGCAACTGCTGCGTGTGCGCGATGTTGCCAAGGTGGAGCAGTTCGGCGTGCAGGACGAAAAGCTGTTTGTCGAAATCTCGCAAAAACGCCTGTCGCAGCTGGGGCTGGACTTCAACCAGGTCTTGGCCCAGCTGGGCCAGCAAAACGCGGTGGAATCGGCCGGTGCGGTGCAAACCCCGCTCGATCAGGTGCAAGTGCGGGTGGGTGGCCAATTCAATGCCATTGAAGACCTTCGGGCCATGCCCATCCGGGGGCCTTCAGGCGCGCAGTTCCGCCTGGGTGACATCGCCGAGGTCAAGCGCGGCTATGTGGACCCCGCCACCGTGAAGGTGCGCCACCAGGGGCGTGAGGTGATTGCCCTGGGCATCTCGATGGCCAAGGGCGGCGACATCATTGCCCTGGGCCAGGCGCTGGAGCAGGCCACGCAGCGCATTGGCAACTCCCTGCCGGCGGGCGTCAAGCTGGTCAATGTGCAAGACCAGCCCAAGGCCGTCTCCACCTCCGTCAATGAATTTGTGAAGGTGCTGATCGAAGCCGTGGTCATCGTGCTGGCCGTGAGCTTCATCAGCCTGGGCCTGCACAAGCGCCCGGGCAACCACCCGCTGTGGAAGCGCTGGTACATCGACCCCCGACCCGGCCTGGTGGTGGGCATCACCATCCCCATGGTGCTGGCCGTGACCTTTTTGGCCATGTGGTACTGGGGCATCGGGTTGCACAAGATTTCTCTGGGCTCGCTCATCATCGCGCTGGGCCTGCTGGTGGACGACGCCATCATTGCCGTCGAGATGATGGTGCTGAAGCTGGAAGAGGGCTACGACAAGGTGCGCGCTGCCACCTTTGCCTACGAGCTGACGGCCATGCCCATGCTCACAGGCACCTTGATCACGGCGGCGGGCTTTTTGCCCATCGGCATTGCCAAGTCGATGACGGGTGAATACACGTTCGCGATCTTTGCCGTGACGGTGATTTCACTGGTGCTGTCGTGGGTGGTGTCGGTGTACTTCGTGCCTTACCTGGGCACCTTGCTGCTCAAGGTGCCCCCCCATGTGCAAGCGGCCCAGGCACAAAAAGGCATCACTGATGACCCGCATGAGGTCTTCGACAGCCCGTTCTATACCGCCTTCAGACGTCTGGTGGACTGGTGCGTTCAGCACCGCTGGATCACCATTGGCCTCACGGTGCTGACTTTCGCCCTGGGCATCGTGGGCATGGGCAAGGTGCAGCAGCAGTTCTTCCCGGATTCCAGTCGCCCTGAAATCATGGTGGAGGTCTGGTTCCCGGAGGGAACTTCGTTCGAAGGAAACGAAGAGGTCACCAAGCGGGTCGAGCAGCGGCTGATGACCGAAGCCGGGGTGAATTCCGTGACGACTTGGGTAGGCTCTGGCGTGCCGCGGTTCTACCTGCCGCTGGACCAGGTGCTACCGCAAACCAACGTGTCGCAGTTCATTGTTCTGCCCAAGGATCTGGCGGTGCGTGAGTCGTTGCGCATCAAACTGCCTGCCCTGCTGGCGCAGGAATTCCCCGAGGTGCGCGGGCGCGTGAAGTTGCTGCCCAATGGCCCGCCCGTGGCCTATCCCGTCCAGTTCCGCGTGATGGGCACCGACCCGGTGGTCCTGCGTGAGCGTGCCGACGAAGTGAAGGC
Source organism: Acidovorax delafieldii (assembly GCA_002377855.1). Classification (GTDB taxonomy): domain Bacteria; phylum Pseudomonadota; class Gammaproteobacteria; order Burkholderiales; family Burkholderiaceae_C; genus Acidovorax; species Acidovorax delafieldii_A. The sequence goes on from DFQQ01000023.1 coordinate 56,721, forward strand.
GGCACTGCGCGCGAGCGCTGACATGCGCGGGGTGAACGACAACTGGAACGAGTCCGTGAAGGTGCTGCGCATGGAGGTGGACCAGGACAAGGCGCGCGCGCTGGGGGTGACGAGCCAGTCTATTGCCCAGGCTGCCAAGACCATGCTGGCCGGCTCGCAGATCGGGCAGTTCCGCGAGGGTGACAAGCTCATCGACATCGTGTTGCGCCAGCCACTGGACGAGCGCAATGCCATCACTGACATCGGCAGCGCCTATTTGCCCACGGCCTCGGGCAAGTCGATTCCGCTCACACAAATTGCCAAGCCCGTCTTCACTTGGGAGGCTGGCGTGATGTGGCGCGAAAACCGCGACTACGCCATCACGGTGCAGGGCGACGTGACGGAAGGCATGCAGGGCGCAACGGTAACGGCTGCGCTGCTGCCTGGTCTGCGCGAGATCGAAGCGCGCTGGCATGCGGCAGGGCAGGGGGGCTATCGCATTGAAGTGGCCGGTGCCGTGGAGGAAAGCTCCAAAGGGTCCGCTTCGATTGCGGCGGGCATTCCGATCATGCTCTTCATCACGTTTACGCTGCTGATGCTGCAGCTGCACAGTTTCAGCCGCGCCATGCTGGTCTTCCTGACGGGCCCTTTGGGGCTGGCCGGGGTGGCGGGCGCATTGCTTCTGCTGAACCGTCCGTTTGGCTTTGTGGCGCTGCTCGGGGTGATCGCGCTCATGGGCATGATCCAGCGCAATTCGGTGATTCTGATCGACCAGATCGAGCAAGACCGTGCACGCGGCGTGCCAGCGTGGGATGCGATTGTCGAGTCGGCGGTACGCCGCCTGCGTCCCATTGTGCTCACCGCCGCTGCGGCGGTGTTGGCCATGATTCCCTTGTCACGCAGCGTCTTCTGGGGACCCATGGCAGTGGCCATCATGGGCGGTTTGGTGGTTGCCACCGTGCTCACGCTGCTGGCTTTGCCGGCGATGTACGCCGCGTGGTTCAGGGTGCGCCGCCCTGCGCCAGAGGTGCTTTGAAGGAGGTTTCGGTCAGCCGGCCCGCACATCAGGGTAAAATAGAAGGTTGACCGATTTCACACAGGCGGCGAGCCGTGCTTGCCGCCTGTTTGTTTGTTGAACCGCGCGGGTGGCGAAATTGGTAGACGCACCAGGTTTAGGTCCTGACGCCAGCAATGGTGTGGGGGTTCGAGTCCCCCCCCGCGCACCATCCATGTGAGACTTTGCGGAACACGGCGCTGCTGCGCTGCAGCCAGCACGATCCACATTCATAAGAGGAATAGCCATGGCCGTTACTGTTGAAACCCTTGAGAAGCTCGAGCGCAAGATCACGCTGAGCGTGCCCGTCACCCTGATCCAGTCCGAAGTGGATTCGCGCCTGAAGCGCCTGGCCCGCACGGTCAAGATGGACGGCTTCCGTCCTGGCAAGGTGCCCATGAATGTGGTCGCTCAGCGCTACGGCTACTCGGTTCAGTACGAAGTGCTGAATGACAAGGTGGGTGAGGCTTTTGCCGTGGCTGCCAACGAAGCCAACTTGCGTGTGGCCGGTCAGCCCCGTATCACTGAAAAAGAAGGCGCTCCTGAAGGTCAAGTCACTTTTGACGCCATCTTCGAAGTGTTCCCCGAAGTCAAGATCGCCGATCTGTCGAATGCCGAAGTGGAAAAGCTGTCGGCCGAAGTGACCGACGCAGCCATCGACAAGACGATTGACATCCTGCGCAAGCAGCGCCGCAGCTTCGCCCAGCGCGCGCTGGACGCTGCCGCGCAGGACGGTGACCGCGTGACAGTCGACTTCGAAGGCAAGATCGATGGTGAACCCTTCGAGGGCGGCAAGGCTGAAGACTTCCAGTTCCTGGTGGGCGAAGGCCAGATGCTCAAGGAATTCGAAGATGCCGTGCGTGGCATGAAATCGGGTGAAAGCAAGACCTTCCCATTGGCTTTCCCTGCGGACTATCACGGCAAGGAAGTGGCTGGCAAGACTGCTGATTTCCTCGTCACCGTGAAGAAGATCGAAGCAGCCCACCTGCCTGAAGTCAATGACGCCCTGGCCAAGTCCCTGGGTATCGCTGACGGTTCCGTTGAAGGCTTGCGAGCAGACATCAAAAAGAACTTGGAACGTGAAGTCAAGTTCCGCCTGCTGGCGCGTAACAAGCAGGCCGTGATGGACGCCCTTGTCGCAAAGGCTGAGCTGGATCTGCCCAACGCCAGCGTGCAGGCTGAAATTGGTCGCTTGATGGAAGGTGCCCGTGCAGAGCTCAAGCAACGTGGCATCAAGGACGCCGACAAGGCAGAAATCCCCGAAGACGTGTTCCGTCCACAAGCTGAGCGCCGCGTGCGTTTGGGGTTGGTGGTTGCCGAGCTGGTGCGTGCCAACGAACTGCAAGCAAAGCCCGAGCAACTGAAGGCGCATATTGATGAACTGGCTGCGAGCTACGAAAAGCCCGAAGATGTGGTGCGCTGGTACTTTGGTGATCGCCAGCGTCTGGCCGAGGTAGAAGCCGTGGTGATCGAGAACAATGTGACCGATTTTGTGCTGGGCAAAGCCAAGGTGGTTGAAAAGGCCGTGTCGTTCGATGAGCTGATGGGCCAGGGCTGAGGCCCTGCCGCCGGTCTCCCTGCTGGGCTACGCTGGCGGTAATGCAAATCGCGGGGCTTGTGCTTTTGTGCACAGGCCCCAATTCATTTCTGGGTACAGTACCTGCTTGATTGGAGAAAACATGAGCGCACTGGAAACACAAGGCCTGGGCATGGTCCCTATGGTTATCGAGCAGTCGGGCCGTGGTGAGCGGTCGTATGACATTTACTCGCGCCTGCTCAAAGAGCGCGTTATCTTTCTGGTAGGGCCAGTGAACGACCAGACAGCCAACCTGGTCGTCGCTCAGCTGCTGTTTCTCGAGAGCGAGAACCCTGACAAGGACATCTCGTTCTACATCAATTCGCCCGGTGGCTCGGTGAGTGCGGGCATGGCGATTTACGACACCATGAACTTCATCAAGCCCGATGTGTCGACGCTGTGCACGGGCATGGCTGCGAGCATGGGTGCGTTCCTGCTGGCTGCTGGCGCTAAAGGCAAGCGTTTTGCACTGCCTAATTCCAAGGTCATGATCCACCAGCCGTTGGGCGGCATGCAGGGCCAAGCTACCGAGATCGAAATCCATGCCCGCGAGATTCTGAAGACCCGCGAGCAGCTCAACAAAATCCTGGCAGAGCGCACAGGTCAGCCTCTGGAAAAGATTCAGCGTGACACGGACCGCGACTATTTCCTGTCGGCTGACGAGGCCAAGGACTACGGCTTAGTGGATCAGGTGATCACCCAGCGCGCCTGAACCCGGTAGCACACTGGGCGGCGTTTTCCCTCAGGGAAGACGCCGTTTTTATTTGGTTATCATCCCGACAACTTTCCGTAACAAGGCGTTGCCCCATGGCCGAGAAAAAAGGCTCTTCCAGCGAAAAAACTCTTTACTGCTCTTTCTGCGGTAAAAGCCAGCACGAAGTCAAAAAGCTGATCGCTGGTCCGTCGGTCTTTATCTGTGATGAGTGCATTGACCTTTGCAATGAGATCATTCGCGATGAATTGCCCGTGGGCGAGTTGTCGAAGGAAGCACGCAGTGATCTGCCGACACCGGCAGAGATCAAAAACAATCTTGACAATTACGTCATAGGTCAAGACGTTGCCAAACGCACGTTGGCAGTGGCTGTGTACAACCACTACAAGCGTTTGCGGCACAAGGACAAGGCGCTCAAAGACGATGTGGAGCTTTCCAAGAGCAACATTCTTCTGATCGGGCCCACAGGTTCCGGCAAGACACTGCTGGCCCAAACGCTCGCGCGGATGCTGGATGTGCCTTTCGTCATGGCCGATGCGACCACATTGACCGAAGCCGGTTATGTGGGTGAAGACGTCGAGAACATCGTTCAGAAGCTGCTTCAAAGCTGTAACTACGATGTGGAGCGTGCCCAGCGTGGCATCGTCTACATAGATGAGATCGACAAGATCTCTCGCAAATCCGACAACCCATCGATCACCCGCGACGTCTCAGGCGAAGGGGTTCAGCAAGCGCTGCTCAAGCTGATCGAGGGCACGATGGCGAGCGTGCCCCCGCAAGGTGGCCGCAAGCACCCCAACCAGGATTTCCTGCAGATTGACACGACCAACATTCTGTTTATCTGCGGTGGCGCCTTTGCTGGCCTCGAAAAGGTCATTGAAAACCGTACAGAGGCTTCGGGTATTGGCTTCGGTGCGGCGGTACGCAGCAAGAAGCAGCGTTCATTGACGGATGTGTTTCAGGAGATCGAACCTGAAGATCTGATCAAGTTCGGGATCATCCCCGAATTGGTGGGCCGCATGCCTGTGGTCACCGCTCTGGCCGAGTTGAGTGAAGACGCACTGGTGCAAATTCTCACGGAGCCCAAGAATGCGCTAGTGAAGCAGTACAGCAAGCTGCTTTCCATGGAGGGCGTCGACCTGGAAATTCGCCCCGCCGCATTGAAGGCCATTGCACGCAAGGCATTGGCTCGTAAAACCGGCGCCCGCGGTCTGCGTTCCATACTGGAGCAATCTTTGATCGGCACCATGTTCGACCTGCCGAACGCTAGCAATGTTGAGAAAGTGGTTGTTGACGAAACCACGATCGAAGAGAACAAGCCTCCACTTCTTGTGTACCGGGAAGCGGCCAAGAAGGCCTGAGCCACCCGGCGCGGGCGCTCACATTGCCGCCCATTCTCATCACAACCCTTGCGCCAGCACGGCTTGGCGCGAGGGTTGAAAATCCCCATATGTGGACCATATTCCACAGAGTTAACTGAGGATTTCCATGTCCGGACACACCCCCCTTCCCGCCACTCCCCTCGACTTGCCACTGTTGCCTTTGCGTGATGTGGTGGTCTTTCCCCATATGGTCATCCCTCTGTTCGTAGGACGACCAAAGAGCATCAAGGCGCTGGAGCTTGCCATGGAGGCGGAGCGGCGCATCATGTTAGTGGCTCAAAAGGCTGCCGCCAAAGATGAGCCGTCAGTCTCAGACATGTTTGATGTCGGCTGTGTCTCCACCATCCTCCAAATGCTCAAGCTGCCAGATGGCACCGTCAAGGTGCTGGTAGAGGGGCAGCAGCGTGCCCTCGTGGCCTCGATTGAGGATGCAGAAACCCATTTCACCGCGACAGTCACTCCTGTCGAAGTGGATGCTGATGCCAGCAAACCCAGTGAAATTGAGGCGTTGCGGCGCGCCGTCATGCAGCAGTTCGACCAGTACGTCAAACTGAACAAGAAGATTCCGCCCGAAATTCTCACCTCAATTGCGAGCATTGATGACCCCGGGCGTTTAGCCGACACCATCGCTGCGCACTTGCCACTGAAGCTTGAAAACAAGCAGGTGGTTCTCGATCTGTCCGACGTGAAGGCGAGGCTGGAGAATCTCTTTGAGCAGCTCGACCGCGAAGTAGACATCTTGAATGTCGACAAAAAAATCCGTGGACGCGTGAAGCGCCAGATGGAAAAGAACCAGCGCGACTTCTACCTGAATGAGCAGGTGAAGGCCATTCAAAAGGAACTGGGCGAGGGTGACGAAGGCGCAGACATCGAAGAGATTGAGAAGAAAATCAAACTCGCCAAGATGCCTGCTGAGGCCCGTAAAAAGGCAGATGCTGAGCTGAAGAAGCTGAAGCTGATGTCACCGATGTCTGCGGAAGCATCGGTCGTGCGCAACTATATCGATGTGCTGACTGCGCTGCCATGGGCCAAAAAGACGAAAATCAAGCACGATCTGGTCAATGCGGAAGGCGTTCTGAACGAGGATCACTTCGGTCTCGACAAGGTCAAGGATCGCATCCTTGAATATCTCGCTGTACAGCAGCGTGTCGACAAGGTCAAAGCACCTATTCTGTGCTTGGTGGGGCCTCCTGGTGTGGGCAAGACGTCACTCGGCCAGTCGATTGCCAAGGCGACGGGCCGCAAGTACGTGCGCATGGCTCTGGGAGGAATGCGGGACGAGGCCGAGATCCGCGGACATCGACGCACCTACATCGGCGCCTTGCCTGGCAAGGTGCTCCAGAGTCTGTCGAAGGTGGGCACACGCAACCCCTTGTTTCTCTTGGATGAGATTGACAAGCTTGGTACGGACTTCAGAGGCGATCCCTCCAGTGCCTTGCTGGAGGTACTGGACCCAGAGCAGAACCACACGTTCGGCGACCATTACGTAGAGGTCGACTTCGATTTGAGCGATGTCATGTTTGTGGCTACCTCGAACTCGATGAACATTCCTCCAGCTTTGCTGGATCGGATGGAAGTGATCCGTTTGTCCGGCTATACCGAAGACGAGAAAACCAACATTGCCATGCGATATTTGCTGCCCAAGCAGCTGAAGAACAATGGTGTGAAGGACGAAGAGTTACAGATCACCGAGGCTGCCGTGCGCGACATGGTTCGCTACTACACCCGCGAGGCGGGTGTGCGCTCTCTAGAGCGCGAGTTGTCCAAAATCTGCCGCAAGGTGGTCAAGGGTCTGCAGCTTAAAAAGCTGACCCCGCAAGTGGTGGTGACAGAAGAGAACCTCCCCGAATACCTGGGCGTGCGTAAGTACACCTACGGGCGGGCTGAGAATCAAAACCAAGTCGGTCAAGTGGTCGGTCTGGCGTGGACCGAAGTGGGGGGCGATCTGCTCACTATCGAGGCCGTGACGATGCCAGGCAAAGGTGTTATCACCCGTACCGGCTCATTGGGTGACGTGATGAAGGAGTCGGTCGAAGCTGCCCGTACAGTGGTGCGCAGCCGCGCCAAACTGCTCGGCATCAAAGATGAGGTTTTCGAGAAGCGCGATATCCACATCCATGTGCCAGATGGCGCCACTCCCAAGGATGGACCCAGTGCGGGCGCCGCAATGACAACAGCATTTGTTTCTGCCCTCACTGGTATTCCTGTGCGCGGCGATGTAGCAATGACTGGAGAAATCACACTGCGGGGAGAGGTCACTGCAATTGGCGGTCTCAAGGAAAAGCTGCTGGCGGCCTTGCGTGGCGGGATCAAAACAGTTTTGATTCCGCAAGAAAACGTCAAGGACCTCCAAGAAATACCGGAAAACGTGAAGAGTGGCCTCGAAATCATTCCAGTGAAGTGGATTGACAAGGTGCTGGAGGTGGCTCTTGAACGCAAGCCGGTACCGTTGTCCGACGAGGAGGCGGCAGTGGTGCCCGTCGCTACAGACAAGGTTGCGCCCGTAGTGAGCAGCGATTCTCTGAAGCATTGAACATTTTTTCGAAAACGTCCAAAAAATGCGCTACAATTCATTCCATCGCAGCAAACGTTGTACAATGTGAGGCTTCGGTAAAATGCGGGAATAGCTCAGTTGGTAGAGCGCAACCTTGCCAAGGTTGAGGTCGAGAGTTCGAGACTCTTTTCCCGCTCCAGTTTAAAAAAGGGAAGCAACGCTTCCCTTTTTTGTAGAAGAGATAGTTTCTGGCGCGGTAGCAAAGCGGTTATGCCCCGGATTGCAAATCCGGTTAGTCCGGTTCGACTCCGGACCGCGCCTCCAAAACGAAACTCGCTTACTGTTACGGTAACTAGGTTTCCGATGGTGATGTGGCAAATTTTTAGAAATCTATGTGATGTATAAAAATTTGGTGCTATAATTTAAGTCTTGCTGCAGTAGAATGCAGACATTGCGGGAATAGCTCAGTTGGTAGAGCGCAACCTTGCCAAGGTTGAGGTCGAGAGTTCGAGACTCTTTTCCCGCTCCATTTTTAAAAAAGGGAAGCTTATGCTTCCCTTTTTTGTTGGTGTGGCGTAGCAATGTCCGGCAGGTCATTGCAGCGTTGCTTCTGGTCGATGGTGCATTGCGCAGCTGCAGTGCCCGGGTTACGCTGCTGAGCCTGTCTGCGCTGGCAGTTGGCGCCCCGATGGTGAAATTGGTAGACACTGCGGACTTAAAATCCGCCGCTTTCCTGAAAAGGGGCGTGCCGGTTCGATCCCGGCTCGGGGCACCATTACGAATCAATCATGTCAAGTTACAACGCTCCCTTCGAAATTCATGTCCACGGGCAGGTGCAACTGCGTGCAGACACCAGCTTTGATCAATTACAAGAAGCGTTGAAGCCCCTGTGGAAATACGCTGGGGCACGTTCGTTGGCCGATGGCGCTGCCAGCGCTTATGAGGAGGAGCCAGGCATCAAATTCGATGCACAGGAGCATCTCTTGCAGATCTGCTGGACCGTGCGCGGCGATGATGATTTTCGCCAGTCGCTCGACGAGATGTGCATGAGCCTCAATGAGCTGTGCGAAACTGGAGCGGCCCTGGAAGTCACGTTTTACGATGCGGAGTTTGAGGACGAGGATGGGCAAGAAGGCACAGAGTCTCGCGATGATTTCGTGATGCTCTTCGTGGGGCCCACGCCTGCTGCCATCATGCAAGTCCAACGCGATCTTTTGGTGCAAGACGTGGTGAACATGATGGAACGCCACTTTGATGGGGCAGAGTTGGGGGGGGTCGTTGCTGAGATTGACAAGCTCTTCACACAGCGTTTCGATGCACTGGTGAATTCGCTGGAGATCGGCAAGCCTCCGCGTGGCCCCGGGGGCTCATCTAGTGGTCATGGCGGTGGCCGCCGGCCACGCCACTTGCACTGAGAGTGCTGCTCTCCAGTTGCAATTCTCGGTTGGGTAGACCTGCTGTTTGGGGTGGCGCACTTTGGCGAATGTGCACGTGACTCGACTTGCCTGACATGAGTACGCCACCCGTTTTATCCTATCTGGGGCACTACCCGGCGTCGCTGCAGATGCAAGCCCAAGAACTGATGACGCAGGGGCGCCTGGGGGCGGTGCTGCTGCGCAGGTATCCTGACGCGCATGCCGTGCGCAGTGACAAGTCGCTCTACGATTACGTCACCGACCTCAAGACCCGGTATTTGCGTAACGCCGCCGCCGTCAGCAAAGTGGTGTTCGACAACAAAATCCACGTGGTTCGAAACGCGTTGGGCTTGCACACGGCAATTTCCCGAGTGCAGGGTGGTCGCCTCACTGCCAAGCACGAGATCCGCGTCGCCTCCTTCTTCAAACAGGCGCCTGAAGAGTTTTTACGCATGATCGTCGTGCACGAGTTGGCCCATCTGCGCGAAAAAGACCACGGCAAGGCTTTCTATAAGCTGTGCGAGCACATGGAGCCTCTCTACCACCAGTATGAATTCGATGTGCGCCTGTACTTGACGCACGTGGAGCATTCTGGACAGCGGTTGTGGGCTGAGTGATTGACTTGATTTTGCTATTTATTTGATAGCTGTTGGCGCTCTGCTGGCGGACTTTTTACGTGTTTTTTACCATAAGCGAAGGCACATCAACCACTTCGCAGCACTCTGCCGGAAGGCCTAGCCAGCGTGTGGTGGCTGACTGGAGCATTTCCAGCGGCCCGGTGGTGTACAAACGCACCCGGCAGCTGTCTGTCTCTCCTGATGGGAGCGCGTTAACGGTGGCGGCAGTCATCAACCCATTACTCTCCAGCAGCCGCTTGGTCTGCCTCGCCACCGGTTCACCGGTTTCGATGATCTGTACATCAGGCCCCACCAACGCCCGCAACTCAGAGACCGCAAAAATGTAGTGCGTGCAACCCAACACCAAGGTGTCGATTTGGCCAGGTCCGCTGCCGAAATCTCCCATGGCATGTATGTACCGGGAACAAAGCTCATCAGTTTCGGTGTCTGCAACCCGTGTTGCTTGGTAATGCTCAGCCAGGGCAACGCTGCGTTCAATCGCATGCGCCAAGCCGTCGCAGGGTTGCACTACGAAATCGGCTTGGTTGCTGACAGATGCCAACAATTTCGCAAATTTTGCACTGCTCAGCGTGCCGCGTGTGCCCATCACGCCCACGCGTCCTGTCCGGGTGACTGCCAGAGCGGGCTTGATGGCGGGCTCGAGGCCTACCAGCGGTAACTGGGGACGGCTGCTGCGTACTTCATGAATAGCTGCGGCAGTGGCTGTGTTGCAGGCTACCACCAGCGCTTTGATGTGGTGTTGCTCGCACAAGTACTCCGTGATGGCATGCGTGCGGGCCGCCACGAAATCATCCCCTCGCTCTCCGTAGGGCGCATTGCCGCTATCGGCCACGTATACAAAGCGTTCGTGCGGCAGTGTCGCCACCAATGCACGCAAGATGCTCAGGCCCCCCACGCCACTATCAAAGACACCGATCGGGGAGGAAGGCACAGGCATAAGAGCTGAAGTGAGTGGGGTGGCCATATTGTAGAAAAGGGCCCGCACAGATGAGTGCGTTTTGTTTGACAGGGAGGCGGGTTGCATCTTCCAAGCGGTTGAGTGTGCCTGGATTCATCACATCGCCGTGCACTACTGAGCACTCTCCGTGCCTCGCGGCTCACTCAGGAATAGTGGCTCGGATTTGCCAGCACACAACAAAAAACCGCCCGAAGGCGGTTGCGATTCCTGTGCCCTATGGCAAGCACAGCTGCATTGGCTGGTTCACACTGCTGCGACGCCAATGCCTTTGAATTCTCCTGACGCAATGCGTTTTTGCCACTCGGCCGGACCGGTGATGTGTGCGCTGGTGCCACCCGAATCCACTGCCACGGTGACGGGCATGTCCACCACGTCAAATTCATAGATGGCTTCCATGCCCAGGTCTTCAAAGCCCACGACCTTGGCGTTTTTGATAGCCTTGGATACCAAGTAGGCGGCGCCGCCCACGGCCATCAGGTATGCGCTCTGGTGCTTCTTGATGGCCTCGATGGCGACGGGGCCGCGCTCGGCCTTGCCCACCATGGCGATCAGGCCGGTCTGGGCCAGCATCATCTCTGTGAAGCCGTCCATGCGCGTGGCGGTGGTGGGGCCTGCTGGGCCCACGGCCTCGCCCTTCACCGGGTCCACAGGGCCCACGTAATAGATGATGCGGTTGGTGAAGTCCACGGGCAGCTTCTCGCCCTTCGCCAACATGTCCTGGATGCGCTTGTGCGCAGCATCGCGGCCCGTCAGCATCTTGCCGTTGAGCAGCAGCGTGTCGCCGGGCTTCCAGCTGGCCACTTCTTCCTTGGTCAGCGTGTCGAGGTTGACCTTCTTGCTCTTGTTGTAGTCGGGCGCCCAGTCCACGTTGGGCCACAGGTCCAGGCTCGGGGGCGTGAGGTACACCGGGCCCGAGCCGTCCATCACAAAGTGCGCGTGGCGCGTGGCGGCGCAGTTGGGGATCATGGCAATCGGCTTACTGGCCGCATGCGTGGGGTACATCTTGATCTTGACGTCCAGCACCGTGGTCAGGCCGCCCAGGCCCTGCGCGCCAATGCCCAGGGCGTTGACCTTTTCAAACAGCTCCAGGCGCAGCTCTTCGACCTTGTCGAGCGCGGGGCCGCCGGTCTTGGCGGCTTCGGCCTTGGCCTGCAGTTCGTACATGTCCAGGTCGTCCATCAGACTCTCCTTGGCCATGAGCACCGCCTTCTCGGCCGTGCCGCCAATGCCGATGCCCAGCATGCCGGGCGGGCACCAGCCAGCGCCCATGGTGGGCACGGTCTTGAGCACCCAGTCGACCACGTTGTCGCCGGGGTTGAGCATATACATCTTGGACTTGTTCTCCGAGCCGCCGCCCTTGGCTGCCACGGTGATGTCCACGGTGTTGCCGGGCACGATCTCGGTGAAGATCACGGCAGGGGTGTTGTCCTTGGTGTTCTTGCGGGCGAACTGCGGGTCGGCCACGACCGAGGCGCGCAGCGTGTTGTCTGGGTGGTTGTAGCCACGGCGCACGCCTTCGTTGATGGCGTCGTCCAGGCTGCCGGTGAAGCCTTCCCAGCGCACGTCCATGCCGACCTTCAGGAACACATTGACGATGCCGGTGTCCTGGCAGATGGGGCGCTGGCCAGTGGCGCTCATCTTGCTGTTGGTGAGGATCTGCGCGATCGCATCCTTGGCCGCCGGGCTCTTTTCGCGTTCGTAGGCGCGGGCCAAGTGGCTGATGTAGTCGGTGGGGTGGTAGTAGCTGATGTACTGCAGTGCACCGGCAATGGATTCGATCAGGTCTTCTTGGCGAATGGTTGTCGTGGTCATGGCTGGAAGGTTGGGGTGTGAAATCGACAGCCTTCGATTATCCCTCTGCGGGCTTGCGCGGTTCTGTCATGGTCAATGAAGGCTCAGGCGCTCTGGGCTGACCAGACTTGTGCGAAATGCAGGACTGGGTATGCTGATGGCGCTGTCCCTCGTTCGAAAGTCAGGAACCCACCACATGGCACTTCAGAATGGCAAAGCTACGGCCTACCGTACAGAACGCGACACTTTCGGTCCTATTGAGGTCCCGGCAAGGCGCTTGTGGGGGGCGCAAACCCAACGCTCCTTGCAGCATTTTGCTATCTCAGGGGAGCGAATGGCGCCCGAGCTCATTCGAGCGCTGGCCCAAGTCAAGCGTGCCAGCGCCTATGTGAACCATGGCCTTGGATTGCTTGATGCCACTCGCACTACGGCGATTGTGGCGGCATGTGACGAGGTCATAGCCGGAGCGCATGAAGATGAGTTTCCGCTGGTGGTCTGGCAAACGGGTTCAGGGACGCAGACGAACATGAACGTGAACGAGGTGCTTGCCAACCGCGCCAGTGAACTGCTCAGCGGGCCGCGCGGCGAGGGCCGCCTTGTGCACCCTAACGACGACGTCAACAAAAGCCAGTCAAGCAACGACGTGTTCCCTACTGCCATGCACTTGGCTGCGGTGGACACGTTGACGCACCAGTTGCTGCCTGCCTTGCACGCGCTGCGTACCACCCTGGCCGGCAAGGCGGACGCGTTTGCGGGCGTGGTGAAGATCGGTCGCACCCATTTGCAAGATGCGACGCCCCTCACCATGGGCCAAGAGATATCGGGCTGGGTGGCACAACTGGACCATTCTGAGCGGCACGTGCGTGCCGCCCTGCCTCATCTGTGCGAACTGGCGCTGGGCGGGACGGCGGTAGGGACCGGGTTGAATGCCCCGGCAGGCTACGCGCACGCGGTAGCCAAAGAGTTGGCCGACCTGACGGGCCTGAATCTGGTAACTGCGCCCAATAAATTCGAGGCGCTCGCCAGCTGCGACGCGGTGGTGCAGGCACATGGCGCGCTCAAGGGGCTCGCGGCCAGCCTCATGAAAATCGCCAATGACGTGCGTTGGTTGGCCAGTGGGCCGCGCAGTGGGTTGGGCGAAATCTCCATCCCTGAGAACGAACCCGGCTCATCCATCATGCCTGGCAAGGTGAACCCGACGCAGTGCGAGGCCCTGACCATGTTGTGCGCCCAGGTGATGGGAAACGATGTGGCAATCGGGGTAGGAGGAGCCTCAGGCAACTTCGAACTCAATGTTTTTCGCCCGATGGTGATTCACAACTTCTTGCAGAGCGTGCGTTTGCTGGCCGACGGAATGACCAGTTTTGACAAGCACTGCGCGGCCGGCATCGAGCCCAATCATGACCGTATTCAGGAGTTGGTGGAGCGGTCACTGATGCTGGTGACGGCTCTCAATCCTCACATTGGGTACGACAAGGCTGCCGCCATCGCCAAGGCGGCACACAAAGATGGGCTGAGCCTGCGGGAGGCTGCGCTGGCCTCAGGCCACGTCACCGCCCAGGAGTTTGACGCCTGGGTGGTGCCGCGCAACATGGTGTAACGTAGCCGGGCGGGTGCTTCAGTGCGCTTCGCCAGAGTGCGCCATGAGGCGGTCAGTGAGCGCTATCGCCAGGGCGCTCAGCAGGAACACTACATGGATGATGGTCTGCCACATCAGGACTTTCAAGTCGTAGTTCGCCGCATTGATGAAAGTTTTGAGCAGGTGGATGGAACTGATGCCGATGATGGCCGTGGCCAACTTCACCTTGAGCACAGAAGCATTCACATGGCTCAGCCACTCGGGCTGGTCAGGATGCTCTTCCAGATGCAAGCGCGAGACGAAGGTCTCATAGCCCCCTACGATCACCATGATCAGAAGGTTGGAAATCATCACCACGTCAATCAACGCTAACACCACCAGCATGATGATGGTTTCGTTCAGGGACGTGACTTCAAAGTCGCTCTTGTAGCCAATGCTCGTGACAAGCTGCTTGAGCGCTGCTGTGTTACCAAAGGCAGCTTCGACCAAGTGGACGAGCTCTACCCAGAAGTGGAACACATACACAGCTTGAGCCAGGATCAACCCCAGATACAAAGGCAACTGCAGCCAGCGGCTTGCAAATATGAGGGAGGGCAGGGGGCGCAGCGGAGCGCTGGTTGGTTTGTTCGGGGACGACATGCAGGCCTGCGGAGTTGGAAGAAAAGGCGCGATTTTAGGCGGCGCGCGTGACAAGCCCGCATAACCAAGGGCTAACCCCATGCCGGATTACCCTTTGTGAGTCAGTAGCATGTAAGTGCCGCAGCTGAAAGTACGCGCCAATTCTTATTCCAATGACCCAGGAGACAACACCATGAGTGCGACGACATCCGCTATTGAGTCCGTGTTGGTGGAAAACCGCGTGTTTCCCCCGTCTGACGCCATCGTCAAGGCGGCACGCATTTCCGGTATGGCCGCGTATGAAGCGCTGTGCAAGGAGGCGGAGGCCGACTTTGAGGGTTTCTGGGCCAAGCAGGCCCGGGCCAACGTGCAGTGGTCCAAGCCTTTCACCCGCACTCTGGATGAGACGAATGCCCCGTTTTTTCGGTGGTTTGACGATGGCGAGCTCAACGCCAGCGCCAATTGCCTCGACAAGCACATTGGAACCGCTACCGAAAACAAGACCGCCATCATTTTCGAGGCGGACGACGGTAGCGTCACCCAGATCACTTACAAGGAATTGCTGGCCCGCGTGAGCCAGTTCGCCAATGCGCTCAAGGCCCACGGCGTGGTGAAGGGCGATCGCGTGCTGATCTACATGCCGATGACCATCGAGGGCGTCATTGCCATGCAGGCCTGCGCCCGCATTGGTGCCACACACAGCGTGGTGTTTGGCGGCTTCAGCGCCAAAGCTGTGCATGAGCGGATCATCGACGCTGGCGCCGTAGCGGTGATCACGGCCAATTTCCAGATGCGCGGTGGCAAGGAATTGCCCCTCAAATCCATTATTGACGAAGCCCTGGCCATGGGCGGCTGTGACACCATCCGCACTGTATTCGTGTACGAACGCACGGCTTCTGCGTGCAATATGGTGGCTGGGCGCGACAAGACCTTTGCCGAAGCACTGGCGGGCCAAAGCACCGAATGCGCCCCCGTTGCCGTGGGGGCTGAGCACCCGCTGTTCATCCTCTACACCAGTGGCTCCACCGGCAAGCCCAAGGGCGTGCAGCACAGCACCGGCGGCTACCTGCTGTGGGCAAAGATGACCATGGACTGGACGTTTGACCTGCGCGCGGACGACGTGTTCTGGTGCACCGCCGACATTGGCTGGATCACAGGCCACACCTACGTCGCTTACGGTCCGCTGGCAGCGGGCGCCACGCAGATCATCTTTGAAGGCATTCCCACCTTCCCCAACGCGGGGCGCTTCTGGCAGATGATTGAGCGCCACAAGTGCACCATCTTCTACACCGCTCCCACGGCCATCCGCTCTCTCATCAAGGCGGCTGAGGCCGACCAAGCGGTACACCCTGCACGATCCGACCTGTCGAGCCTGCGCATCCTGGGCAGTGTGGGGGAGCCCATCAACCCCGAAGCCTGGATGTGGTACCACAAGAACGTGGGTGGAGAGCGTTGCCCCATCGTGGACACCTTCTGGCAGACTGAAACTGGCGGCCACGTCATCACCCCGCTGCCCGGCGCCACGCCGTTGGTGCCCGGCAGCTGCACATTGCCGCTGCCTGGCATCACGGCCGCCATCGTGGACGAAATGGGCAATGACGTCGCCAACGGCTCGGGTGGCATTCTGGTCATCAAGCGCCCGTGGCCCAGCATGATCCGCACCATTTGGAACGACCCTGAGCGTTTCAAGAAGAGCTACTTTCCAGAAGAGCTCAAAGGCTATTACCTGGCGGGCGACGGCGCAGTGCGCAGTGCCGACCGGGGCTACTTCCGCATCACCGGCCGCATTGACGACGTGCTGAACGTGTCTGGCCACCGCATGGGCACGATGGAGATCGAGTCTGCCCTGGTGGCCAAGACCGACCTGGTGGCTGAGGCCGCCGTGGTGGGTCGCCCGGACGACGTGACGGGCGAGGCGATCTGCGCTTTCGTGGTGCTCAAGCGCTCGCGTCCGACCGGTGAAGAGGCCAAGCAGATCGCCAACGAACTGCGCAACTGGGTTGCCAAGGAAATCGGACCCATTGCCAAGCCCAAGGACATCCGCTTTGGTGACAACCTGCCCAAGACCCGCAGCGGCAAGATCATGCGGCGCCTGTTGCGCAGCATCGCCAAGGGTGAGTCGATCACCCAGGACACCAGCACGCTGGAGAATCCAGCCATCCTCGACCAGCTTTCGCAAACCAATTAACCGCTCAACTTCCGCCTTCGAAAGCGCCTGACAGCCAGGCGCTTTTTTATTTCTTGCCTTTGGAGAAGGGGGTACTTCGGTTCTCCAGCGCGCGGGTCTGCTTTTTGTAGGATGTGGCCGCTACTTCGTTCCCGCGCAGTTTCAGGAGAGGTAGTTAGGGTACAAACGCCTCTCTCTCTGTCGGGGTTCCACGTGCATGAGGGGGTGGCTGATGATGCCGTTCTTCGCACATCGGTTTTGCAGGTCGGAGCAGTTTGCACCGACCGTGCTGGATGAGACCTTAAACGCCCATAGGCTGAGTCTGGGGCTGAGACTTTGGCGGAGCGTGTGTTTACGAAAGGACTTTTATGAAAATGCTATCCACACTTTTGCTGTTAATCATCGTGGCAATTGCGGGCCTTGCGGTGCTCAACTGGGACGCACTTTCAGTGGTGAACGAGGTATCCGTGGGGCTTGCGACTTTCGATGCTCCCTTGGGACTGCTCATGCTGGGGCTTACCGCATTGCTGGCCGTATTGCTGGTTGCCTACGTGGTGTCGCTGCAGGGCTCCGTGCTGCTCGAAACGCGGCGGCACACCAAGGAAATGCAGGCTCAACGAGAGTTGGCGGACAAAGCAGAGGCTTCGCGTTTTACCGAACTGCGCGCTTTCCTGGAGCATCAGCACACGCAGGGCCATTCAGCATTGTTGAATCGTCTGGACAACATGGAAACCCGGCTTGCTGCGCGAGCCCAAGAGTCCGACAACACCACGGCGGCCTATGTGGGGCATCTGGAGCAACGGCTGATGGGGACAAGCGACCCCCTGGTGTAGCACTGCCACTCGCCAAGGAAGGCGCTGGTGATGCTGAAACGATGGTGCGGCCGCAGGGGGCGGCGCACCGCCGCTGTGATGCCACTGGTTTCACCATCGCCGGGTACCGGCGGGTAATGAGAAAACGCGCTGGGCTTGAACGCGACGCAGTGAAGAGGCACCAACCCGGCAGCACCAACAAAAAAGCCGCCCGACCCTAAGGTCGGCGGCTTTTTGCTTTACAGGCCAGAAGGCCTGCCGCTGGCTACGGCAGCGGATTACTTCTGGGCCAGAACCCAGGCAGCCAGTTTCTTGGCTTCGGCTTCGTTGACTTGGGCGTTGGCTGGCATGGGCACAGGGCCCCACACGCCAGAGCCACCCTTGATGATCTTGGTGGCCAGCTTGTCCACTGCGTCTTTCTGACCGGCGTATTTGGCGGCGACGTCCTTGTAGGAAGGGCCCACCAGCTTCTTGTCTGTCGCGTGGCAAGCCATGCAGTTCTTGGAAGTTGCCAAGGCTTGGTCAGCCATGGCGGGAGCTGCAACAGCAAGCGTCATGGCGATAGTGATCAGGGCACGTTTCATGGTGGGTTTTCCTGTGGTTGGGTTACAGTTATTTAAACGCGATTGTAGTGACGTGCGTTGACCGCTGGTTGTCTTTGGTCAACGAATACGGTTCACATATTTATTGAGGGGCTCACTATGTATCTTTTAGGCATTTCGCTTCTGTTGCTGTTGCTCAAGTACATGGAAGTCGGGCCCGTTGCCACGTGGTCGTGGTGGGTGATTGTCGGCTCCTTCGGCGCCACTGCGGCGTGGTGGTGGTGGGCAGACGCCACGGGCTACACCAAGCGCAAGGCCATGGAGCGAATGGAACAGCGAAAACGGGACCGTATCAACAAGAACAAGGAAGCCTTGGGTATTCGCCCCCGCAAGCCTCGCTGAAGCCGCTGACTGTCGCGCCCAGACCGAGGCGATCATGGTGGCGACGTGCTCATCGTGTCGCCTCGAAGGCAACTGCCATGAAAGCGCTGTTTTGGGTGGACCGTCCAAGGGTTATCCAGCGCCCCCGTGAGCGCCCTTGCTTTTCTTGCTGGGGGATAATCCACCCGCGCTTGTCTGCACCTTTCTCCCCCTACTTCATCCCACATCACGATGCCCGCTTACCGCTCTAAAACTTCTACCGCTGGTCGCAACATGGCTGGTGCCCGCTCGCTGTGGCGAGCCACTGGCATGAAGGACGACGATTTCAGCAAGCCGATCATTGCGGTGGTCAACTCGTTTACGCAGTTTGTGCCCGGCCACGTTCACCTCAAGGACCTGGGCCAGCTGGTGGCGCGCGAGATCGAGGCGGCAGGTGGTGTGGCCAAGGAGTTCAACACCATTGCCGTGGACGACGGCATTGCCATGGGCCACGACGGCATGCTGTATTCGCTGCCCAGCCGCGACATCATTGCCGACTCAGTGGAATACATGGTCAACGCGCACTGCGCCGACGCCATGGTCTGCATCTCCAACTGCGACAAGATCACCCCCGGCATGCTCATGGCTGCCATGCGGCTGAATATTCCTGTGGTGTTTGTGTCTGGCGGCCCCATGGAAGCCGGCAAGGTCAAGCTGCTCAACCCCACGACCCAGAAGATCGAGTTCAAGAAACTCGACCTGATTGACGCCATGGTGATGGCGGCAGACGACAATGTGAGCGACGAGGATGTGGCCGAAGTGGAGCGCTCTGCGTGCCCCACCTGCGGTTCCTGCTCCGGCATGTTCACCGCCAACTCCATGAACTGCCTGACCGAAGCCCTGGGCTTGTCCCTGCCTGGCAATGGCACCGTGGTGGCCACGCATGCCGACCGCGAACAACTCTTCAAGCGCGCAGGCCGCCTGGTGGTAGAGCTGTGCAAGCGCTACTACGAAGAAGACGACAGCAGCATCCTGCCGCGCTCCATGGGCTTCAAGGCGTTTGAGAATGCGATTGCACTGGACATCGCCATGGGCGGCTCCACCAACACCATCTTGCACATTCTCGCCATTGCGCAAGAGGCCGAAATCGACTTCACGATGGCCGACATCGACCGCATGTCCAAGATCGTGCCGCAGCTGTGCAAGGTTGCGCCCAACACCAACAAGTACCACATTGAAGACGTGCACCGCGCGGGCGGCATCATGGGCATTTTGGGCGAGCTGGACCGCGCAGGCCGTCTGCACACTGATGTGCCCACCGTGCACAGCAAGACCATGAAAGACGCGCTGGACCAGTGGGACATTGCCCGCAACCCGTCTGACACGGTCAAGACCTTCTACATGGCCGGCCCCGGCGGCATTCCTACGCAAGTCGCATTCAGCCAGGCCGCACGCTGGCCCAGCTTGGACACCGACCGCTCTGAGGGCTGCATCCGCTCGATCGAGCATGCCTTCAGCAAAGAAGGCGGCTTGGCCGTGCTGGTGGGCAACATCGCGCTGAACGGTTGCGTTGTTAAAACAGCAGGCGTGGACGACAGCCTGCTCGTGTTCGAAGGCCCCGCCCATGTGGTCGAGTCGCAGGACGAAGCCGTTGCCAATATCCTGGCCGACAAGGTCAAGGCGGGCGACGTGGTCATCGTGCGTTACGAAGGCCCCAAGGGCGGCCCCGGCATGCAAGAAATGCTGTACCCCACCAGCTACATCAAGTCCAAGGGCCTGGGCAAAGCCTGCGCGCTGCTGACCGACGGCCGCTTCTCGGGCGGTACCTCGGGCCTGTCCATCGGGCACGCATCGCCCGAAGCCGCTGCCGGTGGTGCCATCGGCCTGGTCCGCAATGGCGACCGCATCCGCATCGATATTCCCAACCGCAGCATCAACGTGCTGGTGTCTGACGAAGAGCTGGCAGCGCGGCGTGTGGAGCAGGACAAGCTGGGATGGAAGCCCGCGCAGCCCCGCCCCCGCAAGGTGTCTGCCGCACTCAAGGCCTATGCCAAGCTGGTCATGTCGGCCGACAAGGGCGCGGTGCGCGATCTGTCGTTGCTCGACGACTAAGACGCCCCCCTTCCACGCGACGCCTCGCTGCGGCACCCCGTGATTCTGGGCTGCAGCCCCCAGGCGGAGCAGGGCACAAAAAAGCCGCCAAGCATTGCTGTTTGGCGGCTTTTTGTATTGCATTGCTATATTTTTAATAGCTGCCGGCGCATGATTTAATTGCGCTGGAGGCCTATTGGGCCTATATTTTTGCCTGCGGGGTCCTGCAGTGGGGCTCGCCCCGTGCAGTTCAGGTGGCTGGGCGTGACTGGCTCTGCAGGTAGTTGGGCAGGCCCATCTTCTCGATCAGCCCCAACTGCTTTTCCAGCCAATAGGCATGGTCTTCCTCGGTGTCGCGCAGCTGGGCCAGCAGCAGGTCGCGGCTGACGTAGTCGCGCACGCTTTCGCACAGCTCCATGCCTTTTTGCAGGGCGTCGCGCACTTCGTATTCCACGGCCAGGTCTTTTTGCAGCATCTCCACCACCGTGGTGCCGTGCGTGAACGGCTGGGGCCGCATGTCAGGCATGCCGCCTAAAAAGAGGATGCGGCGCAGCAGCGCGTCGGCGTGCTGGGTTTCTTCCTGCATTTCGTGGTCCAGCCGCTCGTACATCTTGACCAGGCCCTGGTCTTCGTAGATGCGCGAGTGGATGAAATACTGGTCGCGCGCAGCCAGCTCGCCGCGCAGCAGGTTTTTGAAATATTCGATGACTTGTGGGTTTCCCTGCATGGTGCATTCCGTTCTTCTAAGGCAGGGAGTATCGCGCCCCCGCGGCACCTGTGCGGACGCATAACCCCGCATGCCGCTTTGCATGCGAACGGGGTTGATTTGCGCTTGCGTTGCAACCCGGCCCACCTGCCTGCGCCGGCGGCGATTGCAAGCTAACGCGGGCACTGCCGGGGCGGATACCCTGGGTCAAGCGCCGCTCGCGCCCGCTGAGAACAGCCGGGCGGACCGGTCAGCGGCACCGTCTTAAAAGTCGATGGCGGCCGACAGCATCAGCGTGCGTGGCGCACCCACCGTCACGTAGCCCGAGGCCGTCACCCAGTAGGCCATGTCCGCCACGTTCTCCAGATTGGCCCGGAACACCACGGCCTTGCCTGCTACCTTGGTGGCGTAGCGCGCGCCAATGTCCAGGCGCGTCCAGGCGGGCATGCGCAAGGTGTTGGCTGCGTCGTAGTACATGGCAGAGGTGTTGATCACCCGGCCGTTCAGGCTCAGGCCCGGCACCCAGGGGGTGTCCCAGTCCAGCCCCAGGTTGAAGGTGCGGTCGGGCACGCCGGTGGCGTCGTTGCCCTGGTTCACGCCGCCCTGGGTTTTGGCCATCTTGGCATCGTTGAACGAGGCGCTGGCCATGGCCCGCAGGCCGCGCTGCAGTTCGCCATAGGCCGTCAGTTCCAGGCCCCGGTTGCGCTGCTCGCCGCCGTAGCTGTAGATGTTGGTGACGGGGTCGGTGACGGCGTTGGGCTTGGTGATTTGGTACAGGGCCGCCTGCGTGGTCAGGCTGCCCCAGTCTGCTTTTACGCCTACTTCGTATTGCTTGGTTTTTTGCGGCGCAAACACCTCGCCCCGGTTGGCCGTGCTGGCGCCCGCAATACCGCCAGCTGCCAGGCCCGCTGTGTAGTTGCCATACACCGAGATGTTCTTTTGCGGCTTGAACACCAGCCCCACCAGCGGCGTCATGGTGCTGGCCTTGTAGGGGGTGGAACCGTTCACGCTCTTTTGGTGGATGGTCTGGTCGCGCAGGCCCAGCGTGGCCAAAAAGCGGTTGTTGAAGAACGCCAAGGTGTCGGCCACGGCAATGCTGGACTGCGACAGGTCAGCCGTCTTGCTGGGCGCGCCACGCGCAAAGTCAATGGTGGGCAGCGGGGCGGGGCGGTAGATGTTCGAGGCCACGGTGGCAGACGTCAGGCCATAAAAGTAGCCGCTCTCACGCGCCATGGTGTTGGCCGATACCACCAGCGTGTGGCGCACATTGCCTGTCTGGAAGCGCGTGCGCAGGCCCACATCGGCCGATGTGGTCTGGTTGTATTCGTCGTAGTAGCCGTTGGCCACGGTGAAGTTGCCCAGCGCATCAATGCGCCGCATGGCGGTGGGGAAGTGCTGGTTGCTTTTCACATCGCTGTAGCCCACCGCGCCATAGGCCGTGGTGCGGTCGTTGATGTCGTATTCCAGGCGCGAGATCACGGTCTTGGCCTTGTCCGTCAGCTCGGTGCCGGGGTACAGCGTGGTGCGGTTGTCAGGCGCCGCAGGCACCTGGGTAATGCCTGCCAGGAAGGCGCTTTGCGCACGGAACTCCGTCGTTTTGCCGCTGCTGGTCAGCGCGTCCATCGACCAGCGCAGGCCGGCACCGGCGTAGTCCACGCCCAGCGACCCCAGCCCCACACGCTGGCGGCCGCCGTCGATGTTGCCCTCGCCATTGCGCCACACGCCGTTGGCGCGCACGCCCCACTGGTTGTCTTCGCCAAAGCGGCGGCCCACGTCCAGGTGGGTGCCCAGCTGGGCTTTGCCCATGTAGGTGGTGGTCAGGCGCGTCAGCGGCACGTCGCTGGCGCGTTTGGTGACCACGTTGATGCTGCCGCCCACGCTGCCGCTGGGGCCAATGCCGTTGGTGAGCGAGCCAGGGCCCTTGAGCACCTCCACGCGCTCGATCATCTCCAGCGGGATGCGGGTGGACGGTGTCAGGCCAAACAGGCCGTTCATGCTGGTGTCGCGCGGCGACACGGCAAAGCCGCGAATCTGAAAGTCATCACCAAAGCCGCCCCGGGCCTGCAGTGTGCGTACCGAGGCATCGCTCATCACCACGTCCGACACCGTCAGGCCCTGCTGGTTTTCGATCAGCTCGGCCGTGTAGTTGGTGGTGCTGAAAGGCACGTTCATCAAATCGGTTTTGCCCAAAATGCCCAGGTCGCCCCCGCGCGCAAACTGGCCGCCCGAGTAGGTCTTCTGCAAGCCGCCAATGGCTTCGGCCTCTTCAGACACCACCACCTCTGCCAGCGCCGCCTTTTGCGCAGGGGCTGCTGCGCCGCGCAGCACGTAGGCGCCATTGCCCTCGCGCACGGCGCGCCAGCCGGTGCCTTCCAGCGCCTTGGCAAAACCTGCGTCCACACCATAGTTACCTTGCAGCCCGCCAGAGCGGGCACTGCCCAGCTGTGCGGCGTCAAACGCCAGGGTCACGCCAGCCGCATGGGCGTATTGCGCCAGCACCTGGGCCAGGGGGCCCGCTTCAATCGCAAAGGACTTGGCAGCGGTCGATGTGCCCGTGGCTTCTGCCGTGGCTGCATTGCCCTGCGCGTAGGCCAGTGGCGTGAGCAGCGCAGCAGCGCTCAGCGCCGCGATTCGGGCTGCCCGGGCCATGGGGTGCAGGGCAAAGTGGGGGTGGGCGATGTGGCCGCCGTTCATTCGGGTGCGTGACATGGAGATTCCTCAGTTCGGTGGGATGGAAAAAATTCGCTTCTTTGGTATGCCGAACGAGAGGCTCCGATCATGCAAAGGCTGTTACAAATTAAAGGCAGAAAATCAGGCGGATCGGCCCACGGATCAGGGTGTTTTAGGCCGCCAGCGCTTATTTATCAAGCGCTAGCAGCTACGTTATTTATAGCAAATTTGGCGCAGTGCGTGTTGGTTTGTAGTGGGCGAGGGGCACCAGCCGCTCACGCCGCCTCTACCCGTACCCAGTACCGGGTGCGGTAGTGCACCTGCACGGCAAAGCTGGCGGCCAGCGCGGCCAGCGCCTGGTCGGTGTCGTCCAGGGCAAAAGCGCCTGACACCTTGAGATGAGCCACCTCGGGCGCACAGCCCAGGTAGCCGGGGCGGTAGCGGGCCAGCTCTTGCACCAGCTCGGCCATAGGCATGTCCAGTGCGATCAGCCCGCCGCTGCGCCAGCTGGCCTGTGCCAGGTGGGTGGGGTGGGGTGGCAAGGCCTCGGTGGAAGAAAAATCCAGCTGCTGCCCGGCCACCAGCAGGCGCGCCTCGCCGTGGGTGGGCTGCACGCGCACCGATTTTTCTTGCACCGCCACGCGGGTTTGTTCCGCATCCACCACCTGCACGGTGAACTGCGTGCCCAGCGCCAGCACGCTGCCCTGCGGCGTTTGCACGCTGAACGGGCGCTGGTGCAGGTCAGGCCGGGTGCTGATCTGGATGCGGCCAGAGCGCAACCGCAGCCTGCGCTCGTGCGCGTCAAACTGCTCGTCCACCGCCGTGGCGGTGTCCAGGGCCAGCTCCGATCCATCGGGCAGGCCCAGTTGCTGGCGCTCGCCCGTGGCGGTGTGGTAGGTGGCGCCCAGTGCCTGCCAGGGGCTGGCTTGCCACGCCAGCCATGTGACAGCGCACCCGCCCAGGCCCAGCGCCACGCCACGCATCGCCGCACGCCGTGCCAGCGGCGGCTGGGCCAGGGCCTGCATTGCCACGGGGGCGGGGATGCCTGCCAGGCGCTGGCTGACGGCCTGCACCGTTTGCCAAGCCTGCTGGTGGCTGGTGTGGGCGCTGTGCCAGTGCTGCCACGCCTGCTGGTCTTCGGGCGTGGCCGTCTCGTCGTGCAGGCGGGTGTGCCAGCGGGCGGCCTCGTGCAGGGCTTGGCGCTCGGCCGGGGTGCGGGTAGCGGTGGACTTCATGCGGACGGCGGGTTGGTAGCCCTTAGGCCAGGGCCAGACAGCAGTGCTCCATGGCGCGCGTCAGGTAGTTGCTCACGGTGCGGTGCGATATGCCCAGGCGCCGGGCGATTTCGGCATAGGGCAACTCTTCCAGCTGCGCCAGCAAGAACGCCTGCCGCACCTTGGCCGGCAGGGCGCGCAGCAGCGCGTCCACCTCCAGCAATGCCTGCTGGGCTTGCGCTTGGTCTTCGGGCGATGGGGCTTGTTCTTCCGGCAAGGCGGCCAAATATTCCAGGTAGGCCTGCTCCAGGGTGCGGCGCCTGAACAGATCGGCCACCAGTCCGCGCGCCACTGTCGCCAAAAAGCGCTGCGGCTCGCGCAGGTCTGCGGGCGACAGTTCAGACCGCATCACCCGCACAAAGGTGTCGTGCGCCAGGTCGGCCGCATCCTCGCGGTTGCCCAGGCGCTTGCGCAGCAGGCTTTGCAGCCAGGGGTGGTGGTCCAGATAAAGCTCTTGCACGGCGACAGAACGGCAGACGGTTTGGCTTTGTTGAGAATAAGAATGCTTATCAATTATGCCAAAACTGCGCGCTTTACCGGGCGGCGACGGACGTTGAGGTACACGACACCGTTTGAGCAGCGCGCGCGGTGGACGGCCCGCCCGGCAGCAGCCTGTGACGGCTCGGTCATGCGATGCGGGCACAATACCGCCCACCATGCTGACTTACCCCCACATCGACCCCGTTGCCCTGCAGTTGGGCCCTCTCGCCATTCACTGGTACGGCATCACTTATCTGGTGGCGTTCGGGCTGTTCATGTTTTTGGGCACGCGCCGCCTGCGGCACGAGCCCTACGCCTCCATGACCGGTGCCAGCGCCTGGACGCGCAAGGATGTCGAGGACATTCTTTTCCTGGGCGTTGTGGGCGTGGTGATTGGTGGCCGGCTGGGGTACTGTCTGTTTTACAAGCCCGGCTACTACCTCACGCATCCACTGGAGATCTTTGCGGTGTGGCAAGGCGGCATGGCGTTTCACGGCGGCCTGCTGGGCGTGATTGGCGCGATGCTGTGGTTCGCCCATTCGCGCAAACGCCCATGGCTGCAAGTGGCAGACTTTGTGGCACCCTGCGTACCCACCGGCTTGGCCGCCGGGCGCGTGGGCAACTTCATCAACGGCGAGCTGTGGGGCCGCTTTGCCAGCCCCGACCTGCCCTGGGGCATGGTGTTTGCACACAGCGGCTCCCTGCAGCCACGCCACCCCTCGCAGGTGTACCAATTCCTGCTGGAAGGGCTTTTGCTGTTTGTGCTGCTGTGGCTGTATGCCCGGCGCGAACGCAAGCAGGGCCAAGTGGCAGCCGCCTTCCTGGTGGGCTATGGCAGCTTCCGCTTCATTGCCGAGTATTACCGCGAGCCCGACAGCTTCCTGGGGCTCTTGTCGCTGGGCATGAGCATGGGCCAGTGGCTGTGCGTGCCCATGGTGGCCGCAGGCGTCGCGCTGTGGGTCTGGGCGCAGCGGCAGCCAGCGCCGGCACGACGCAAATAGGCTCTGCGTGCTGAGCAGTGCGTTCAATGGCTCCGCGTCTGCCCGTTACGCGATTTTGAGAGCGTCTTCTGGTCGTCCCGGTCTTGCGGACAGCCCAGCGGTTGAAGCATCAGGCCACCGCTGAAGCCGGCTTAAACAGGACGTCGTACCCCATCGCGATAAGTCCGAGGTTTCGGGTTGCGGTCCCCACCGTTTGCAGGATGTCAGGCGCCAGAACGAGGGTGAGGGCCAGGTTCATTGCCAGGCCAGATGCGAAAAGCAGCAGCGGCCACCTGGGCCAGCCCGCGCGCAGTGCAGACCCCGCGAACAGGAGTCCTCCAATCACCATGCACGCGCCGTGAGCCGTATACAGGGTGCCCAAACGAGACCACAGCGCTTCGTAGGTAGGAACATGCTCGGCGATGGCGTACAGGCTGGTATGGGCAAAGTAGGTGAATGCCACCCCATGCAAAAGAGCACCCACCAGCCCCCATACGCTCAGCCGTGGTTCCCGCACGGCATACAAACCGAGAAGCAACCAGGGCATGGGAAGGAAGGCCACGTAGTTGAGCCAGAGCTGGCCTATCGAAAACCCACCGTGGTACCACTCCAAAGCGTCCGTGATCGAGTGCAGAGCGGGCGCCAACACAGCGGCGACGCCCACTGCAATGTTCAGGTGGGGCAGCGGGGTAGAGCGTTGCGTCATCATGGGCTTGGGGTCCGAAAAGTGGCCGGCGGGCAAATGCGTTTGGCGAAGAGAGCGGGCCCGCTGTGTGTACCAGCGCAACAGATGGATCTAACAACAGGGTGATCCGTTGCCTCTAACGAAATCGCATCGACTTGCATGCTACTACCGCGCCCGTCGGTAGATCGAACTGCCTAAATCCACTGCAGAGTTGCTATTGATTTGATAGCTTTAGGCGATTTCCTTATCGGCGCTTGAGGCGGATTGGATGCCGATTTTTCCCGATTGCGCCATGGCAGCTGCAAGACCATTCCTAGCCAGCGCGGCACGCTGTCGGGTCGCGAGCATGTGGCGCCCACGCCGCACACTGGGTCTTTTGTGCGCATCCGATCCGCCAACTCGGGGTTTCCACCTTGTGATTTTCCGTAATTATGAGAAATTACAGTGAAATCATCCGTACTTCATTGTGATTGGCGGGAAAGGTCGGGGCGTGGTGGCGATGGCTCAGCGGCTTTCGGACCCGTTGCCGGCATCACTTGCCCGGTTGGTGTTTTCAGGAGCAGCTTCGAATCATGCGCCCGGTACCCAATTCACTGCACGATGAAGTCGCCTCGCGGCTGCGCGAGCAGATTTTTGGTGGGCTCCTGCCGCCTGGCAGCTTTCTGGACGAAGCTGCGCTGTGCGAGCGGCTGGAGATTTCGCGCACACCGCTGCGCGAGGCCCTCAAGGTATTGGTGGCTGAGGGACTGCTGCGCCACGAACCCCGCCGGGGCTGCTTCGTGGCCGAGGTGACGGAACGTGATCTTGATGAGATCTTTCCTGTGATTGCCCTCTTGGAAGGGCGGGCGGCGCACGAGGCCACGCAAAAGGCCAGCAGTGCCGATGTGGCTGCCCTGCAGACCCTCCACCAGCGCCTGGAGCTGTGCGCCCATGAGGGCCGCATCACCGACTATTACGTAGCCAACCACGCCATCCACGAAGCCTTCATTACCCTGGCCGACAACCGCTGGCTGGCGCAGGTGATTGGCGATTTGCGCAAGATTTTGCGGCTGGCCCGCCTGCAGCAGTTGCATGCGCCGGGCCGCCTGCAGCAGAGCCTGGCAGAGCATTTGGCCGTGTTTGCCGCCCTGAGGGCAGGCAACAGCGAGGCGGCGGAAGAAGCCATGCGCACCCATCTGTTGCGCCAGCGCGATGCGCTGCGCGATGTGGCCCGTAACCAGCAATCGAGGTTGACACCATGAACAGCACCGCCGAATGGATCTCCCGCAGCGTCTCCCGTCTGCGCACTGCCACGCCCCCTGCCGAGAAGGAGGCGGGCAAGGCCGCGGACAAGCTTGCGCGTGCCGGCACCGACAAATCTGGCGTGACCGATGTGGTGGCCAAGGTTGCCGCGCCGCGCTCAACCCAAGAGCGGTTACAGGCCACGCTGCGCCGGGGGCAAGAGGCTCTATCGCCCCGCGCACTGCGCCGCTTGCATGTCGACCTGCAAGCGGTGGTGGCCCCGCAGGTGAGCGAGCTGGAGGGCGGGCGCCGTGCCCAGGCTGTGGCCGAGTGGTACGCCACGGCAAAGCCCGAGGAGCGGCGCGACATGTGGCTGCTGCTGTGCGAGCAGTTTGCGCCCGATGCCACGCAGTTCAAATCTGCCCGCCAGCGCTACGAGGCCGCCGCAGGCACGGCCGAAGAAGGGCAGGCCGAGATCTCGCTGCGCCGCGCGCTGGTGTCGCCGCGCACCCGGCTGCTGCAGCGGTTTGCGGTGTTCCCCGAGGGCATGCGCTTTTTGGTGGACATGCGCGCAGAACTGCTGCCCCTGCTCAAGAGCGACAAACGTCTGCTGGCACTTGACGCAGAGATGGAGCAGTTGTTCTCCACCTGGTTTGACGTGGCGTTTTTGGAGCTGCGCCGGCTGTCATGGGATTCTCCCGCGTCATTGATCGAAAAGCTCATCAAGTACGAGGCGGTGCACGACATTCGCAGCTGGGCCGATCTGAAAAACCGCCTGGACAGCGACCGCCGGTGCTATGGCTTCTTTCACCCCCGGCTGCCCAACGAGCCGCTGATTTTTGTGGAGGTGGCGCTGGTGGACAAGATCTCGCCCAGCATCACGCCACTGCTGGACGAAGCAGCCGCGCCGGTGGACATCACCCGTGCCACCACGGCGATTTTTTACTCCATCAGCAACACCCAGACCGGCCTGCGCGGTGTGAGCTTTGGCGACTCGCTCATCAAGCACGTGGTGGAGACGCTGACGCAGGAGTTCCCGCGGTTGCGCACGTTCGCCACGCTCTCGCCCATTCCGGGTTTCCGCGCATGGCTTTCCAAGAACGCCGGGGCCATGCTCGAACGCCTGGACGACAAGCGCCGCAGCGAACTGGGCCGGGCGGTGGGGTTTGAACCTCCGCAGGTCACGCACCTGCTGGGTGCGCTTGAAAAACCCTTGGAGCTGGATGCCAAATCACCCGTGCGCCAGATGCTGCTGGAGTGCGCCGCCCATTACCTCGCCCGCGAAATGGCAGACGGCAAGCCGGTGGATGCCGTGGCACGTTTTCACCTGGGCAACGGCGCACGGGTGGAGCGGTTGAACTGGGGCGGAGACCCTTCTGCCAAGGGCTTGAAACAATCGTACGGGTTGATGGTGAATTACCTGTATGACTTGAAGCGCATAGACAAGCACCGCAGCTTGCTCGCGCAGGGCAAAGTGCCAGCGTCGGGAGACATCGACAGCCTTTGCCGCAGCTGACGGTCGGTTCGGTGGTCCTGAAAAGGGCTCGTAAGGGACGGACTTTCCTTTTTTTATAACGACGACAGGAGACAAGGAATGACGAGAGACAACAATGTGCAGCGCCGCGATGTGCTGCGCGCAGCGGCGGCCGCTGGCCTGGGTTTGATGGGTACGGGTGGTGCCTGGGCGCAGGCGTCTGCCTGGCCTGCCAAGCCCGTGAATCTGGTGGTACCGTTTCCTGCAGGCGGCGGCACAGACGCCTTCGCCCGCCCGCTGGCGGCCCAGTTCTCCAAATCGACTGGCAAGACGCTGGTGATTGACAACCGTGGCGGCGCCGGCGGCACGGTCGGGGCCAGCTTTGCCGCCCGGGCTGCAGCCGACGGCTACACCCTGTTCATGGGCGGTGTGCACCATTCCATTGCGCCCGCCATGTACCCCAAGCTCGACTACGACATCGAGAAGGATTTCATCCCGCTGGCCTTGCTGGCCCGGGTGCCGCAGGTGCTGGTGGTCAATCCCAAGACACCTTCTGCCAACTTCAAGCAGTTCCTCGACCATGTGAAGAACAACCCCGGCAAGCTCAACTACGGCTCGGCCGGAGCGGGTACGTCGCACCACTTGGCGGGCGAGCTGTTCAAGCAGCAGACCGGCACCTTCATCACGCACATCCCCTACCGCGGCGCCGGGCCTGCACTGCAAGACCTGATTGGCGGCAATGTCGACATGATGTTTGACGGGCTGGGCTCATCGGCCACGCACATCAAGGGCGGGCGCATCAAGGCGCTGATGGTGTCGGGCACCAAGCGCAACCCGGCCTTCCCCGACGTGCCCTGCGCCGCCGAAGTGGGCCTGCCCGACTACACCGTGACCACCTGGTACGGCCTGTGGGCACCGAAGGGCACCCCCGCCGACGTGCAGGCCAAAATTGTTGAAGACATTCGCAAGCTCGGTTCGTTCGACGAACTCAAGTCCATCTGGGCCAGCAATGGGGCCGATTACGGCGGCATGACGCAGCCCCAATTTGCCGCGTTCGTCAGCGGAGAAGTCAAGCGCTGGTCCGACGTGGTCAAGGCATCGGGCGCAAAGCTGGATTAACCCCCAAGACGGTCCAAACAAACCCGCCATGCCCGCTCGTTCCGCACAAGCGCACACCGTCGTTGTTGCAAATGCTCGCCATAGCCAGTGCTATGGCTGCGCTTTGCGCCTAGACGGAGCGTGCTTGTGCGGCGCGCTCGGGCACGCCGGGCTTATTCGCACCGTCCGCGCTTCGCACCTTCCCCCTGAAGGGGCACGCGCCACCAGTGGCCTGGCAGAGCCAGTTCCACGGTGGCACTGGTGATGGTGCAGTGCGGGTGCGAAGGTCGCGGGGAATGTGAAGGAAATGGATACCAAGATGTCGGGTGAGGTGCTGGTTCAAGACGGCGAAGCCGGTGTGGTGTACGTCACGTTGCGCCACACGGGTCGGCTCAATGCCATGTCGCGCACCATGTGGCGCCAGTTGCGGTCGGTATTTGAAAGCATCCAGGCCAGCAACGCGCGCTGCGTGGTGGTCGCGGGCGACGGCGGTGCCTTCTGCGCCGGGGGGGATATTTCGGAATACCCCGGTTTCCGGTTTGACGCAGCAGCGCTGCGCGACTTTCACGAAAACGACGTGTGGGGTGGCCTGAACGCCATGCTGGCGTGCGATGTGCCCATCGTTGCCAGCATCAGCGGGGCCTGCATGGGCGCGGGGGTGGAGATTGCCAGCTGCTGCGATGTGCGCGTGGCTGGCGCTGCGGCCCGCTTTGGCGCGCCCATCGCCAAGCTCGGCTTTCCCATGGCCCCGCGCGAGGCACAGCTGGTAGCCGCCGCCGTGGGCGAAACCGCTGCCCGCCAGATGCTGCTGGAAGCCGCCACCTTCACCGCCGCCGACATGCTGGCGCGCGGCTTTCTGAGCCGCGTGGTGCCCGACGACGATGTGCCCGCCGAAGCCCTGGCCAGCGCCAGCCGCATCGCCGCACTGGCCCCAGGTGCTGCGCGCATGAACAAGCAAGTGCTTCGAGCATTAAAAACGCCCCCAGCGCCTGATAGTAAAGCGCAGGCAGCTATCGAAATGATAGTAAATGGCCCGCACGACCCCTATGCCTACGCCGACAGCGCCGAGCACCGCGAAGGCATCACCGCTTTTCTTGCAAAAAGACCGCCCGTGTTTTAACCGCTGAACTGCCGCAATCTCACCCTATGAGCCACCAAAACCTTTTCAGCGCCCTGCGCGCAGCCTTCCCTGCAGACCTGGACAGCACTGCTGTCGAGGCCAGCGCCGCAGACGGCACCCCGCTGTACTACACCTGGCGCGACCTGGACCGCGCCAGCGCCCGCATCGCCAACCTGCTCGCATCGCTCAAGCTGCCCGAAGGCAGCCGCGTCGCCGTGCAGGTGGAAAAGTCTGTCGAAGCCATGGCGCTGTACCTGGCCACGCTGCGCGCGGGCTACGTCTTTTTGCCGCTCAACACCGCCTACCAAAGCGCTGAGATCGAATACTTCATCGGCAACGCCGAGCCCGCCGTGGTGGTGTGCAGCCCCGGCAACTTCGGCTGGGTCAGCAAAATCGCCTTCACCCTGGGCACCCAGCATGTGTTCACCCTGGGCGACGACCGCACCGGCAGCCTGCTCGAGCGCGCCGCACCCCACAGCGACGAGCACCAGGCCGTGGCCCGCAACGCAGACGACCTGGCCGCCATCCTCTACACCAGCGGCACCACCGGCCGCAGCAAGGGCGCCATGCTCACGCACGGCAACATGCTCAGCAACGCCGTCATGCTCAAGGACTACTGGGGCTGGAAGAAGGGCGATGTGCTCATCCACGCCCTGCCGATTTTCCACGTGCACGGCCTGTTCGTCGCCATCCACGGCGCGCTCATCAACGGCAGCAAGATGATCTGGATGGCCAAGTTCGACCCCAAGGCCGTCATCGCCGCCATGCCCCGTGCCACCGTGTTCATGGGCGTGCCCACGCTGTACGTGCGCATGCTGGCCGAGCCCGGCTTGACCAAGCAGGCGGTGAAGAACATGCGCCTGTTCATCGCAGGATCTGCCCCGCTGCTGATCGAAACCTTCAGGGAATGGCAGCAGCGCACCGGCCACACCATTCTGGAGCGCTACGGCATGAGCGAAACCATCATGCTCACGTCCAACCCCTACAGCGCCGACAGCCGCTTTGCCGGCCAGTACGAACGCCGGGGCGGCACCGTGGGCTTTCCGCTACCCGGCGTCAGCCTGCGCGTGCAGGGCGACGACGGCAAGGCCCTGCCCGTGGGTGAAATCGGCGGCATCCAGGTCAAGGGCCCCAATGTGTTCAAGGGCTACTGGCGCATGCCCGAAAAGACCGCCGAAGAGTTCACCCAAGACGGCTATTTCAAGACCGGCGACGTGGGCAAGGTCGATGAGCGCGGCTACGTCCACATCGTGGGCCGCAGCAAAGACCTGATCATCAGCGGCGGCTACAACGTCTACCCCGCAGAGATCGAGGGCTACATCAACGACATGCCCGGCGTGGCCGAAAGCGCCCTGGTCGGCGTGCCGCACCCCGACTTTGGCGAAGTGGGCGTGGCCGTGGTGATTGCCAAGCCCGGTGCCCAACTGTATGCCGACGCCATCGTGGCCCAACTCAAGTCGCAACTGGCCAACTTCAAGATTCCGAAGAAGTGCTTTGTGGTGGCGGAATTGCCGCGCAATACGATGGGGAAGGTGCAGAAGAATCTGCTGCGGGATCAGTACAAGGGGTTGTTTGCTTGAATGCAAGGCCGGCATCCCGGCCCGCCTTGGCGGGTCGGATCAGAGTAAGCATCGGAATGCGTCCATCCGCAAAATTTTAGGTTTGCCTAAAAGTGGGGATGTGCATACTGTCAGCAAAGTATTCGATGCGTTATCAGACTTCTGTTGATTTGAATGTTGTCGTCTAAATCTAGTTAGTCCCTTCATATTCCGCGTTTATGCAGGCCAGCATTTATTCCAGCGTCTCGCCTTTCTCAGAGGTTTCTCCTTTGGGTTTTTGGCGTTCTGCTGGGCTTCGCCTGCGTTCGCTTCGTCGGTTTCAAGCCTTTTTGGCCTCTAGCGCTGGCATTGCAAGGGTTACTAGCTATTATTCTTGCAGCGCTGCGCCGCTTCCGTGGCTCAGCGCTTTTTCTTGGGCTGCGCCCGTCTTCAAGTCAGGGCGCCCCCTTTCGGCCTTCGGGTCTAACTGTTCGTCGCAGCCGACCGCCTACGGCGGCGGCTGAACTCAGGCGTTAGTCCCTTCATATTCCGCTTGATACAGGCCCGCATTTATTCCACCGATTCGCCTTTCTCAAAGGTTTTTCCTTTGGGGTTTTGGCGCTCTGCCGGGCTTCGCCTGCATTCACCGCGCAGGTTTCGAGCCTTTTTGACCTCTAGCGCTTGTACAGCAAGCGCTTCCAGCTATCATTCTTGCAGCGTTGCGCCGCTCCCGTGGCGCGGCGCTTTTTCCTGGGCCGCGCCCGTCTTCAAGTCAGGGCGCCCCCTTTTGGCCTTCGGGTCTAACTGTTCGTCGCAGCCGACCGCCTACGGCGGCGGCTGAACTCAGGGCGTTAGCTCCCCGGATGAGTCGAAAAGTTGAAATAGCAATCGGAGCGGCCGGAGTTCTTATCGGTTCTGCACTCATGATGTCGGGCAAAGCGATGTGCCGCACAAGTTGCTGGGTAGATGACATCTTTCGATATTTACTTCCCAACAATTTGGCTTCACTTGCTGGCGGCATCCCCTGGGTACTAATGGGCTTTGCCATCATTGTTTGGTCACTTTGGAGGGGTCCAAAGTGAGCAATGAGCTCCACTCTCAGCTAACCCGTCGCTCAAGCGGACCCGCATTCTGCGGGCCGCTTACCTTATCCGTTAGTCCCATCAACCGTTCTATGCGCGCAGCCACTTGTTCCAGCGCTCAGCCCTACTCCAAAGGCTTTCAAGCCTTTTTGGCCGCCAGCGCTTGTGCAGCAAGCGCCACCAGCTATCATTCTTGCAGCGCTGCGCCGCTTCCGTGGCCCAGCGCTTTTTCGTGGGCTGCGCCCTTCTCCAAGGCTGGGCGCTTCCTTTTGGCCTTCGGGTCTAACCCTGCGTTCAAGCCGACCCGCCTACGGCGGGCGGCTTACCTTGGCCGTTATGTGCGCAGTCAAGAAAAGTTGGTGAGGCATGATCCTTTCGCAGAAAACCCTTGAAAGTCTAAGGGTCATGATCAACGAAAAGACCGAGTATCGGTCTGGGCCGCAGCTCGTCCAATTTTCAACTGCCTTGGATCTAACGACAAATACGCGCAAGGGTTCCCGTCGCGCTGGGTGTTCACAGATCAAAAGCTTCAAAGTATTAATGGAACGCCGCAAATTGATGAGTGCATTAAGAGGGTTTTTGCACCTATTAACTTTATTAGTCGAGTTCCTGAGCTTGACGCGCATCTTCAAGAGTTCAATAAGTATCTTGCCTTTGATAAGTGGCGCGTAGTAAGAAACGGGGCTGAGATCACGTTTAAGCGGCTTGACAAAGTGGAAATCGATGAGAGTCCGGCCAGCGCGGCAGACCTTGAGAATAGCTTTTTGACACGCGAATTCTCCAATGTGTCAGTGCAGGGCTTAGGTTTGGAGGGCTCTGTGGTAACCGTACTTGAGCAAAGGGTCAAAGAAATTGAGAAGTGCTTCTCGGCATCTTCGCCATTAGCAGTTATTTTGCTCGCTGGTAGCACGCTGGAGGGAATTCTCCTCGGTCTGGCTATCCGACATCCTAGGCACTTCAATACAGCCCGTGCATCGCCAAAGGATGGTAATGGGAAGGTGCGTCAGTTTCAAGAGTGGAGCCTTAGCAACTTCATTGATGTTGCAAGAGAACTGTCGCTCATTCAGCAAGATACGCATAAGTTCTCCCATTCGCTTCGTGACTTCAGAAACTACATTCATCCGTTTGAGCAAATGGCATCCGGCTTCTCCCCAAGAGAAAACACTGCGAAGATCTGCCTTCAAGTATTAAAGGCGGCCATACATGATCTGCACGAGAATATTGGTGCGTTGCGTGCATAACAATTCGCTACAGGCGACGACCCTGGCGGGCTGCGGCCTGAGCTCAAACGTTAGCCATTTCCAGCACGCATATGCGCAGGTTCCATACACTCTCATATCCCGAGTCCATCACATTGGGGTGTGTGAACTCATCGGATAACGAAGTTCCAATTTGGATCGGCTCGCCCTTCCGTGGGCTTCCGTCCTCCGAGGCTGATCGTTTCCTCCCTGTCTCGCCTCTCAACCGCCTGCTATTGCTTGACGTGAATATCCTTGGTGCCATCCGAGAGAGAAAGAACGTAGCAAACGTTCGAGGTTTGTTCGCATGGGCGGCAAGCCAGGGGCTGGAGGTAACGCCAATTGTCGCGGTAGCCGAGCAACATCGGACCCACGGCGCACCCGATAGGGCATTTCGGCACTACGTTGACGCTCTCCGAGAGGACTATTTGTATGACCTACCTCCCCAGGAGGTCGAAAGGCTACTGGGCGTCTTCTCCGAGCACTCGCCGGCAGTAGCCCAGAACGTCAACTTTCTCGCGCACTACTACGTCCTGATTAAGCACTTCTATAACAAACGGTGGTCTGCAGAGCGAAAGGTTAAAGAATTTGTCGACCTAATACACAAGCGAAACGTGCCAGTCTTAGCCTTCGCTTTCTTACTCGGCTGCGTTTGCTTCTATGTCCGTGAGAACCCACAGCAGTTTTCCTCCGCCGTAGTCAGCAAGGTGCAAAGTGACATGTGCATCCACGCGAACAAGGAAAAGGAAAGGTGTCATCTCAAGAATCTAGCCTCTGACCTAATGTTGTTCATGGCACCTGCCGAGATATTCTTCAATCATGAGACTTCGGAGTTCAATTTCTGCTACGTAGCGTCTGGCGACGTAAGCATCGGTCTAGCTCTATCCGAAATCGCCTACGGACAGATCGTCGTGAATGACGGCCGATGTTTTGGACATCCAGGGTTTAGGCCGTCCGGTGCTACATGCAGTGCATTGGGAGCGACAGTAGCCCAGTGCCTGCGCCAAAGCCCACAACAAAGCTATTCCTTCAAAGGGCGTAGTGATGGCCGCTTCGATAACCTAGAGCGCCTTGCGGAGGAAATGATAAATGGCTAACCAATTATTCCACCGGACCTGCGCGAAAAGCCGCGCAAGTGATTGGGGTGAGGTCTTGCCTTTTGCCACATATTCCAGCAGCGAATAATCCCAAGTGCCGTGGCCTAGCCTCAAGGCTGTTTACTTGGCCGATCTTTCGTTGTCGCCTTCGTAACAGATGACCGCAAAAAAGCTATGTTTATCGCCAGATGCGGGGTAACAAATGTCGTCGGTGGTGATGTGAAATCGGTCTATTACAGCCTCGTCAGACCTCTCCAATGAATCGCCGCATCCTCGCCATCCCCCTCGCAATCGCCTTGGTCGTGATCATTGGTGCATCCCTTGCACCTGTCTTTCTGACCTCTCCAACCACCCCATGCTCCTACCTCAGTACCCCTGTGCGTTTCCTCAAAATGGACAGCCGCCCAGTGAAAGTAAGCCGAGGCACCCGCCCGTTTCCCGAGGTGGAATACAGCTACGTGGTCTCAGGCAAGAGCTACACCAGCACAAGGATGTTTTGCTCTGCCAGCGATGTCGTGAAAGTGAATTGGTCCACGGTTGACCGCTTCTTTCGCGATGCTGAAAACGGTGCCGAAGTGGTCGCGTGGTTTGCACCCTCATCGCCAGAGTCGGCGTGCATCTCCATCCATGCGGAGTTCGATTACTCCGTGGTGTCCGGCACCTCGTCTCAATGCCGGGCCAAGTGAGGCCTGTCTTGGCTGGCGATGCAAGAGGTGATTGCTATTGAGTTGATAGCTGCTGGCGCTTTATCTATAAGCGCTAGAGCCATATTTTTATAAAGACTGTTCACGCAGCGCCCGGCGCTGCCATCGCGCTGGCCCAGTCAACCCGCCATGGCTGCAGCCGTGGTGGTTGCATTGGCACTGTTCGCCCCTTGCTGCGGCGCGCAAAAAATGCAGCCCGCTCCAGCCTCTGTGGTCGCAGGCGCGGCAGCCCCTTCTGCATGGTTACAGCAATGCTCCAGCCACCCGGCCACCAGCCGGTACACCGACAAGTTGGTGCGGGCCGTGGGCGCGCACAGGTAGTAGCCCAGCGGGCTGTCAAAGCGGTCTTTCAAGGGCTCGACCAGCGAGCCTGCTGCCAGTTCGTCTTCCACCAGGCAGGTGGGCACGATGCCCACGCCGAAGCCTGAAACGGCGGCGCGGATGATGAGTGAGTAGAGGTTGAAGCCCGGCCCGAAGCGGCTGGCGCTGGTGTCCAGGCCGTGGGCTTCCATCCAGTCTTGCCAGGCCAGGGGCACTTCGATGTGTTGCAGCAGCGTGGCGCGCAGCAGGTCTTGCGGGGTGTGCAGGGGCAGGGTGTCGCGCAGTTGGGGGCTGCAGACGATGCTGGTTTCTTTGCCAATCAGGTAGCGCGCATTGGCGCTGGGCCAGTTGCCGTAGCCGTACTGGATGGCGGCGTCAAATTCGTGCGGCGTCGCAAAGTCGTGCGCGTGCTGATAGCGCACAAAGTTCAGCGACACCTGCGGCAGCGTGCGCTTGAAGTGCCCCAGGCGGGGGAAGAGCCACTGCGCCGCAAACGTGGGCGGCACCGACAGGTTGAGCGAGCCGCCATCGCCCCCGTACGACATGAGCTGTGCCGTGGCCGACTCCAACGCGGCCATGGCGGGGCGGGTGGCGTTGAGGTAGGTGGCGCCTGCCTCGGTCAGCTCCAGCCCCGTGGCTTTGCGGATGAACAGCTTTTGGCCCAGGTAGTCCTCCAGCGCCGCAATGTGGCGGCTGATGGCGCTTTGCGTGACGCACAGCTCGCGCGCGGCCATGGTGAAGGCTTGGTGCTTGGCGGCAGAGTGAAAGGCGTTCAATTCGGAAATTGTGGGGCAGAGGCGGCGCATAGGGTTATCCCTTGGTATGAGTACTGCTCATGGGTGGGTGAGATTTTAGACGTTGCGGCCAAGGGCGATTGGCCTGATAAATGCATCTTGTGACATATCCATGTCATGGATTTTCCTTTGTGCGATGGTGCGCTGCACCAACTTGAGGCCATGACATTCACCCCCTGACATCCGTGGCGTGCACTTTACAAGCCATGAGTATTCCGGAAGTCACTTGCTACTCTCCTGCCACCTTCTTGACCTTGCCCATGACCACTTTGTTGATTGAAAACAGCCGCGTACTGGATGTGCATGCCCTGACATTGCGCACCGGCCTGTCCGTTCTGGTGCAGGACGGCCGCATTGCCGCTGTGGGTGCCGATGTGGTTGCACCTGAAGGCTCCACGGTGCTGGACGCGCGCGGCATGACGCTGATGCCCGGCCTGATCGATTGCCACGTGCATGTGGTGGCCTCGTCGTTCAACCTGGGCACGGTGGCCAAGATGCCCAATGTGTTCACCATGCTGCGCTCGCTGCCCATCATGAAGGGCATGCTGGAGCGGGGCTTTACCACCGTGCGCGATGCGGGCGGGGCCGATTGGTCGCTGGCCGAGGCGGTGCGCACGGGGCTGGTGCCAGGGCCGCGCATTTTCCCTGCAGGTAAGGCGCTGTCGCAAACCGGTGGGCATGCGGACTTCCGCCAGCGCAACGACGACTTGGATGTGTGCTCGTGCGCGTACAAGCTGGGCAACATTGGCCGCGTGGTGGATGGCGTGGACGCCTGCCGCCTGGCGGTGCGCGAAGAAATCTTGAAGGGCGCCACGCAGATCAAGGTGATGGCATCGGGCGGTGTGGCATCGCCCAACGACCCGATTGGCAACCTGGGCTATTCCGAGGCTGAGCTGCGCGCCATTGTGGAAGAGGCCTCCAACGCCAACACCTATGTGATGGCCCACGCCTACACGCCCCGCGCCATTGCCCGCGCCGTGCGCTGCGGCGTGCGCACCATTGAGCACGGCAACCTGGTGGATGCGCCCACGGCTGAATTGATGGCAGAGATGGGGGCCTTCATGGTGCCCACGCTCATCACTTACGAAGGCCTGGCCAACGAGGGCGAGCGCTATGGCCTGCCTGCTGCGTCCGTCGCCAAGATTGACAGCGTGCGCGGGCAGGGCAAAGAGGCGATCAAGATTTTGGCCAAGGCGGGCGTGAAGATGGGCCTGGGTAGCGACCTGCTGGCCGAGACGCATTACCTGCAGTCGGACGAGCTGCGCCTGCGCGCTGAAATTCTGGGCACCGGCCCGGTGCTGCAGCAGGCCACGCTGATTGGCGCGGAGATTCTGGGCCAGCAAGGCCAGCTGGGCGAAGTGACGCCCGGTGCCGTGGCTGACCTGCTGCTGGTCGATGGCGACCCGCTGGCCGACATCGCCTGCCTGCTGGGCCAGGGCGAGCACATCCGCGCCATCGTCAAGGACGGCGCCTTCGTCAAGAACACCCTCTGAATTTCAACCCTGACCTGACCGGAGATCACCATGCAACGTAGAAATTTCGTCAAGCTCGGCGGTGCCGCAGCAGCTCTGCAGCTCCTTCCCTCCATCGGCTTCAGCCAGCAGGGCGATGTGTTCCGCATCGGCTCGCTCACGCCCATCACAGGCGCAGGCAGCCCTTACGGCCCCGGCATGCAGCAGGCCATTCGCATGGCGGTGGACGAGGTCAACGCCGCTGGCGGCGCAGGTGGCCGCAAGCTGGAGCTATACACCGAAGACGACCAGACCAAGCCTGACGCCGCCGTGCTGGCCGCCAAGAAGCTGATCGAAGTGAACAAGGTGCAGGCGGTGCTGGGCACCTGGGCATCGGGCGTGACGCTGGCGGTGATGCCGCTGACGGATGCGGCAGGCATCATCCAGATGAACGTGTCGGGCGCGCCCACCATCTCTACGCTGGACACCAAGGACCTGGTGTGGCGCTTTCAGGCCACCAACGACCGCTTTGGCGCGGCCTTTGCCGAGATCTGTGCCAAGCGCGGCTTCAAGCGCCCGGCCACCATGGCGTTCAACAACGCATCGGGCCTGGGCAATGTGGAAGGCTTTACCCGCGCCTGGGAAAAGCGCGGCGGCAAGGTGGCAGCGCACGTCACGTACGAGCCCAGCCGCCCCAGCTACCGTAGCGAACTGCAGAAGATCCTGGCGGCCAGGCCCGATGTGATCGTGATGGGTTCGTACCTGCCCGACACCACCATCATCCTGCGCGAGTGGTTCCAGTCGGGTGCAGACACCAGGTGGATCATCCCCGGCTGGGCAGCCAATCCCGATCTGGTGAAGGCCCTGGGCGCGGAAGTGTGCGAGGGCATCATTTCGGTGGAAACGGTGTCCAACGAAAAGAGCGCTTCGTATGCACAGTTTGACGCGGCCTTCACCAAGGCCACGGGCAAGGCAGCCTCCACCAACATCTACGCCGCCATGGCGTACGACATGGTGATCTCGCTCGCCCTGGCCATGGAGGCCGCAGGCCCCAAGGCCACGGTGGAGCAGATCAACGCCAAGATGCGCGATGTCTCCAACGCGCCCGGCACAGCCGTCTTCACCTTTGCCGAAGGTAAGGCCCAACTGGCCAAGAAGGCCAAGGTGAACTACGAGGGTGCATCGAGCAAGCTGGACTTTGACAAGGCGGGCGATGTGACGCCGGACTTTGGCGTGTTCATCATCGAAAAGGGCCAGCTGGTGCGGCGCGACGTGGTGTCCATCAGCATGTGACGGACCGTGCCCGGTCTGCCTGCGGTGTGCAGGCTCTGGGCTTTTTTTGTTAGGGAGTCGGCATCAACCACTGATTGATCGGGCCCTGTGCTGTTTGAACCGTTCGGCCTGAGCTTGTCGAAGGCTTCTTGCGGCCATACGAGGCTTCGACAGGCTCAGCCCGAACGGAAATGAATACTTCTGTGGGCCGAACCCATCAACCGTTCACGCTGACCTTGTCGAAGCGCCACGCAGGGCTCGGATAGGGCTCGGACAGGCTCAGCCAGAACGGGTTTTCAAGTTGGAAGATGCCGACTCAATGAGTGCTCCGCACAGCGCGACGTGCACGGGATGACGGAATGACGCAATGACCTGGATCGATTTTTTAAACCTGCTGATCAATGGATTGATCGAAGGCCTGGTGGTGGCATTGCCCGCCCTGGCCATGACCCTGGTGATGGGCGTCAACCGCTTTCCGAATGCGGCCACGGGCGACATGATGACCACCGGCGCCTATGCTGCCGTGGCCGTGCAGTTGTTGGGTGGCTTGCCGCTGTGGGCGGCGGCGCTGGGCAGCATGGTGGTCACGGCGGTGGTGTCTGCCGGCTCGTACCAGCTGATTTTTCGCAAGCTGGCCGGGCGGCCCATGGTGGCTTCCATGCTCGCGGCGATTGGCCTGGGCTTTTTGCTGCGCAGTCTGATCAGCTTCTTTGCCGGGCATGACCAGCGCACGTTTGACTTGCCCCTGGTGCGCGCCTGGAACTTTGGCGGCATCCGCATCTTGCCCACCGACTTGGCCATTGCTGCGGTGGCTGCCGTCAGCCTGATGGTGGTGTTTGTGCTGATCTACCGCACCAGCTTTGGCCGCCAATTGCGTGCCGTGTCCGACAGTGCCGACCTGGCGCGCGCCAGCGGCATTCGAGCCGGGGGGCTGATGCTGAGCCTGTGGCTGCTGGTGGGCGCGTTGTCGTCGCTGGGCGGCGTGCTGCTGGGCATGAAGGCCGTGGTCAGCCCCGAGATGGGGTGGGAGAGCCTGATCCCCGCGTTTGCTGCCATGGTGCTGGGTGGCATTGGCAGCCCGGTGGGCGCGGTGCTGGGTGCGCTGCTGCTGTGTGTGGCGCAAGAGCTGGCGGTGCCGCTGATGGGGCCGTCGTACAAGCTGGTGCTGTCGTTTGTGGTGCTGGCGCTGGTGCTGCTGGTGCGCCCAGCGGGCATCATGGGCCGTGTGCAACTGGTGCGGTAAGGAGCCTGATTCATGATTGCTTACCTCTGTGCCATTGGCATCGTTGCCCTCATCTACTGCCTGCTGGCGCTGGGCCTGAACCTGCAGTTCGGCCTGACCCGGTTGGTCAACTTTGGCGTGGTGGCGTTCTTTGCCGTGGGCGCCTACACCTCGGGCCTGCTGGCGCTGCAAGGCGTGCCGCTGGTGCTGTGCTTTGTGGCGGCGGGCGTGCTGGCCGGTGTGCTGGCGCTGCCCATTGGCTTGCTGTCGCTGCGCTTGCGGGATGACTACCTCGCCATTGTCACGCTGGGTTTTTCTGAAGCGGTGCGTATTTCCATCCAGCAAGAAAGCTGGCTGACCAAGGGTGTGCAGGGCTTGCCTGGCCTGCCCAAGCTGTTTGCATCGTGGGGCAGTGGCGTGTCGGACATGGCGATTTTTGCCACGCTGCTGGCTGTGGTTGCGGTGGTGGCCTGGGGCACGGTGCGCCTGGCGGCCAGCCCGTTTGGGCGGCTGCTCAAGGCCATTGGCGACGATGAGCCTGCGCTGTCGGCCCTGGGCAAGGACCCAGCCTGGTTCAAGGTGCAGGTGTTCATGCTGGGGGCCGCGCTGGCTGGGTTGGCGGGTGCGTTCTATGCGCACTTCATCACCTTCATCACGCCAGAGCAGTTCATTCCGTTCATCACGTTTTACGTGTGGATGGGCCTGGTGATGGGGGGCTCGGGCACGGTGCGCGGCGCGGTGTTTGGCTCGCTGCTGCTCATGGTGTTTTTGGAAGGCTCGCGCTTTGCCAAGGACTGGGTGCCGGGCGTGTCAGAAGTTGGCATGGCCAGCCTGCGCCTGGCTGCGGTGGGCCTGGCGCTGATCTTGGTCACCTTGTACAAGCCCAACGGCCTGTTTGGAGGCAAAACCCAATGACCGCAACCACGATGCTGAAGGTGGAGGCCGTGACGCGGCAATTTGGCGGCTTCAAGGCGGTGGACGGGGTGTCGCTGCAACTGGCTGCGGGCGAGATATTGGGCATTGCGGGCACCAACGGTGCGGGCAAGAGCACGCTGTTTGCCGCCATTGCCGGGCAGCAGCCCGCAGACGCGGGGCAGATTCACTTTGAGGGGCAGGACATTACCCGCATGCCCCCTTACCGCCGGGCGCGGCTGGGGCTGGTGCGCACGTTCCAGATTCCGCGCGAGTTCAAGAGCCTGACGGTGCACGAGAACCTGATGGCGGCTGCCGCCAACCCGCAAGGGGAGCGCCTGCTGAACGCCTTCTTCCAGACGCGCAGCCTGCGCGAGCACGAGGCGCAGCTCTCCATCAAGGCAGACCGCATCTTGCAGTTTTTGAACCTGGCGCGGGTGCGCGATGTGAAGGCCGGTGGCTTGTCGGGCGGGCAAAAGAAGCTGGTGGAGCTGGGCCGGGTGCTGATGCTGGACCCGCGCTGCATCTTGCTCGACGAGCCGTTTGCCGGGGTGAATCCGGTGCTGATTGAAGAGATTTGCGACCGCGTGCGCGAGCTGAACGGGCAGGGCATTGCGTTCATCGTGATCGAGCACCACCTGCAGGCGCTCAAGTCGCTGTCGCACCGCATGATCGTGATGGACCGGGGCGCGATTTTGGCCGAGGGCGACCCGCAC
Organism: Acidovorax delafieldii; assembly: GCA_002377855.1. GTDB lineage: Bacteria > Pseudomonadota > Gammaproteobacteria > Burkholderiales > Burkholderiaceae_C > Acidovorax > Acidovorax delafieldii_A. Next base: position 100,944 of record DFQQ01000023.1, read on the forward strand.
ACCGTGCTGGACGACCCGCGCGTGCAGGAAGCCTACATAGGAGGGGTGGTATGAGCGGCGCAGACAACTTGCTGCAGATCGCGCAGTTGCGCGGCGGGTATTCCGAGGTGGACATCATCCACGGCATTGACCTGGCCGTGGCACCGGGCGAGATCGTGACCATTGCGGGCACCAACGGCGCGGGCAAATCCACGCTGGTGAAGGCGTTGCTGGGCCTGCTGCCGCGCGTGGCGGGCACCATCCACCTGGGTGGGCGCGACATCACGGCCTTGTCGGCCGAAGACCGCTTTGACGCAGGGCTGGCCTATGTGCCGCAGGTGGCGAATGTGTTTCCGTCGCTCACGGTGCGCGAGAACCTGCTGGTGGTGCGCGGCGTGCCACACATCAAGCGCCGCATGGACGAGGTGCTGGCGGACTTCCCGGCGCTGGTGGAGCGCCTACCGCAGCCCGCCAGCAACCTCTCGGGCGGCGAGCGCCAGCAGCTAGCCTTTGCCCGCGCCCTCATGCCGTCGCCCCGCATCATGGTGCTGGACGAGCCTACGGCCGCGCTGGCCCCCTCCCTGGTGGGCAAGGTGTTTGACATGGTTCAAAAGCTGCCCGCTGCAGGTGTGGCGGTGCTGATGGTGGAGCAGCGTGCGCGCCAGGCGCTGCAGATCAGCCAGCAGGGTTACATCCTGGACCAGGGTCGCTGCGTGCTGCAGGGTCCAGCGCACGGGCTGCTGGCCGACGAGCGCATGGCGCAGCTGTATCTGGGCAACCACTGAACCGCCCGCGGTTTCGCTGGAAATGAAAAACACCGGGAAGGCGTCGAGCCTTCCCGGTGTTTTGCTATGGTTTCAGTAGCTGGTAGCGCTTGTTGGATAAGCGCTAGAGCCTGTTTTGATGCTTAACTTGGTGCTTAACTTGGTGCTTAACTTGGTGCTTAACTTGGTGCTTAACGCAGCACCAGCACAGGGATGTGCGAGTGCGTCAGCACGTGCTGTGTTTCGCTGCCCAGCAGCAGGCGCTTGAGGCCCTTGCGGCCGTGCGATGCCATCACGATGAGATCGCACTTGTGCTTTTTGGCGGCAGAGATCACGGCCTCGGCCACCAGGTCAGACTTGGCGGTCACGGCTTTCACGGTCACGCCTTGGGCTGCGCCCTGGGCTTTGACAGCATCCACCATGGCCTGGGCGGCGTCGCCCCACTGGCCTTCGATGCGTTTGACGTCGCTCGCGTCCACGGGCATGCCGCCTTCAAAGTAGCTACGGGGGTAGCGGGGCACCACTTTGAGTGCAACCACGGATGCGCCGGTCAAGGTGGCCAGAGAGAGGCCGCTTTCCACCGCTTTATCGGACAAAGGTGAACCGTCGGTTGCGATCAAGATGCGTTTGTACATGATGGGCTCCTCAAAGTGATGTAACAAGCTTAGGATGCATCATCTTTTGCGACTTGATCCAGGTCAATAAGCCTGTCACGTTGCGCGGATAGGCTTGAACCATGTCAATGTTTCGCTCCGGCGCGCCGGAACTTCCGGTGATGCCCGCAGCTGGCGCTATGGCGCCTGATGGCGCGCAGTCAGCGGCTTCGCTTCTGGATGATCCCCAGGAGTGGTCGGGCTTTGGTCGCCCTTGCACGCCCTCCGGTGGCGCACTAGAGGTGACTTCAGGCGATGACCCGGTAAGCACCACGTGGGATTCGCACGTGGTTCTGGACGGAATGCACTGCGCAGCGTGCGCCCTCACCATCGAAGATGCATTGAAGTCGGTGCCGGGCGTATTGCAGGCAGATGTGAGCGCCGCGACGCGCCGTGCCCGGGTGGTGTGGCAGCCCGCGCGGGTGCTGCCCTCGCAGTGGATGGCAGCGGTACAAAACGCAGGTTATCGGGCCGTGCCCGCCATGGATGCCTTTGTGCGTGGCCAGCGGCTCGTGGAAAGCCGCCGTGCGCTGTGGCGCTGGTTGGTGGCCGGGTTTTGCATGATGCAGGTCATGATGTATGCATGGCCTGCCTATGTGGCCCAGCCCGGTGATTTGTCGCAGGAAATGGAAACACTGCTGCGTTGGGCCTCTTGGGTGATATCCCTTCCGGTCATCTTTTTTGCGTGCGGCCCCTTTTTCACCAGTGCGCTGCGCGATGTGCGCCAGCGGCGCATCAGCATGGATTTGCCGGTGGCTCTGGGCATGGGCATCACGTTTGTGGTGAGTACTGCGGGCACGTTCGACCCCAACGGTATTTTTGGCCGCGAGGTGTATTTCGACTCGCTGACCATGTTTGTGTTTTTCCTGCTGACCGGGCGCTGGCTGGAGTTGAGGTTGCGCGATCGCACGGCCGGTGCGCTGGAGGCAGTGCTCAATCGCCTGCCCGACAGTGTGGAACGCCTGGGCTCCGATGGCGCATTCACACGCGTGGCCGTGCGGCGCCTGATGGTGGGCGACACAGTGCGCGTTTTGCCGGGTGAGGCGTTTCCGGCGGATGGCTCGATTGTCAAAGGCAGCACCCAGGCCGACGAGGCGCTGCTCACTGGCGAATCCACGCCCGTGCACAAGCCTGCAGGCAGTGCGGTGACGGCCGGTAGCTACAACCTGCAGTCACCGGTCGAGGTTCGGGTGGAATGCGTGGGAGCCCAAACCCGCTTTGCACAAATTGTGGCGTTGATGGAAAGCGCTGGGCTGCAAAAGCCACGCCTGGCCCAATTGGCCGACCGAATTGCCAAGCCGTTTTTGGTGGCAGTGTTGCTGGCTGCCTTTGCCGCTGCCGCCTGGTGGTGGCCCAAAGACCCGGGGCATGCATTGATGGTGGCGGTGGCGGTCCTTATCGTCACCTGCCCGTGTGCCTTGTCTTTGGCCACCCCGGTGGCGATGCTCACGGCGGCGGGCACGTTGGCGCGCGGCGGGGTGCTGGTGCGCAACCTGCAGGGGCTTGAGGCCCTGGCGCAGATCGACACCGTTGTGTTTGACAAGACGGGCACGCTCACCCGCGATGCGATGGCTTTGGATACTGTGCGGGTGGCAGGGGAGGGCCTGGACCGGGCGAGCGCGTTGTCGTTGGCTGCCGCGTTGGCGCGCCAGTCGTTGCATCCGGCCTCCCGCGCGCTGGTGGAAGCGGCTGGTCCTGATGAGGGGCGGTGGCTGGCGTCGAATCTGGAAGAACACGCCGGACTGGGGCTGAGCGCTGACGTGCAAGACCAGACGGGGCAGCTTCGCCAGCGCCGCGTACGGCTGGGTTCTGCTCTCCACGCTGGGGTGACGGTGGGCGACGCTGGCATTTCCCCGTCTGCTGAGGACGCGCAGCGCGCAGCGCTGTGGGTGGTTTTGGCCGAAGAGGTGGGGCTGCCTGGACATGCGCAAACGGCAGAACTGGCCAGATTCGGATTGGTGGAGGATCTGCGCGCAGAGGCGGCCACGGTGGTGAAGGCGCTCGCGGATGCGGGCCTGGCAGTACAGATGCTGTCCGGCGATCGCCCGCAAGCAGTGCAACGGGTGGCCACGCAGGCCGGCATCCTTGAAGCCAGGGGGGCCTGCACACCCCAGGAAAAATTGCAGGCACTTCAAAGTTTGCAGGCCCAGGGGCACCAAGTGGCCATGGTGGGCGACGGGCTCAACGATGGCCCTGTGATGGCCGGAGCCCATGTGTCGTTTGCCTTTGGCCGGGCGGTTCCCCTGGCGCGCTCGCGGGCAGATTTTGTGGTGTTGCGGGACAGTTTGACTCAGGTGCCGCAGGCGGTGCTGCTGGCGCGCAAAACCCTGCAGATCGTGCGGCAAAATCTATGGTGGGCCGCAGGGTACAACGCCCTGTGCGTTCCATTGGCTGTGGTGGGCTGGATGCCCGCGTGGCTCGCCGGTTTGGGCATGGCGCTCAGCTCCCTTTTGGTAGTGCTGAATGCCGCCCGTCTTTCTAAAGGTTTGCCAGAGATGCCGAATGGCGCATCCGGCATCTCGTCGTTTTCTATATCGCAGGCGGTGGGTGGTGCACCCAGCGCCGCATCATCCCTTCAAGCCGTGGAGCCCACCTGATGGACATCCTCTATTTATTGATTCCTCTGTCTGTGGTTTTGGTTCTGATGATCCTGGCCGGCCTGTGGTGGGCGGTGTACCGCGGCCAGTTCGAAAGCGTGGAGCAAGAGGGCGAGCGGATTCTCCGAGACGGTTGACTTTCGTCAATAACCGCATTGCCAGTCTGGTTAAAACTTGTATCGCAATACAAAGAGGTGTCCGATGGATTTTCCAAAAACAAATGCTGCGCATTACAACGACACTGTCGTGCGTCAGTTCTCTATCATGGCCGTGGTCTGGGGGGTGGTCGGTATGCTGGTGGGCGTCGTCATCGCCGCCCAGCTGGCTTGGCCCGAACTCAACCTGGGCATTCCGTGGCTTAGTTACGGCCGCTTGCGTCCGCTGCACACCAATGCAGTGATCTTCGCTTTTGGTGGTTGCGCATTGTTTGCCACCAGCTACTACGTGGTTCAGCGCACCAGCCAGGTTCGGCTGTTCGCTCCGGCTCTGGCCTCATTCACATTCTGGGGCTGGCAATTGGTCATTCTGGCCGCTGCCATCAGCTTGCCGCTGGGCTACACGTCTGGCAAGGAATATGCCGAACTGGAATGGCCCATCGACATTCTGATCACGCTGGTCTGGGTGTCTTACGCCATCGTGTTCTTTGGCACCGTGGGTACGCGTAAGGTCAAGCATATTTACGTGGCCAACTGGTTCTTCGGCGCTTTCATCCTGGCCGTGGCTCTGCTGCATCTGGTCAACAGTGCCGCCGTGCCTGCTGGCATGATGAAGAGCTACTCGGCCTACGCCGGTGTGCAAGACGCCATGGTGCAGTGGTGGTACGGCCACAATGCCGTGGGCTTCTTCCTGACCGCAGGCTTCCTGGGCATGATGTATTACTTCATCCCTAAGCAGGCTGGTCGCCCCGTGTACTCGTATCGCCTGTCGATCGTGCACTTCTGGGCCCTGATCTTCACCTACATGTGGGCCGGCCCACACCACCTGCACTACACCGCGCTGCCAGACTGGACGCAATCGGTGGGCATGGTGTTCTCGCTCATCCTGCTGGCACCGAGCTGGGGCGGCATGATCAACGGCATCATGACCCTGTCGGGCGCATGGCACAAGCTGCGTGACGACCCCATCCTGCGTTTCCTGATCGTGTCCCTGTCGTTCTACGGCATGTCGACGTTCGAAGGTCCGATGATGTCCATCAAGACCGTCAACGCCCTGAGCCACTACACCGACTGGACCGTGGGCCACGTGCACTCTGGCGCCCTGGGCTGGGTAGGCTTGATCTCGATGGGTTCGTTGTACTACCTGGTTCCCCGTCTGTTCGGCCGCGAAAAGATGCACTCCATCAAGGCCATTGAACTGCACTTCTGGATGGCCACCATCGGGATCGTGCTGTACATCGCAGCAATGTGGATCGCCGGTGTGATGCAGGGCCTGATGTGGCGCGCTGTGAACCCCGATGGCACGCTGACCTACACCTTTGTTGAGAGTGTGAAGGCTACTTATCCCTTCTACGTGATCCGTGTGGCCGGTGGCTTGCTCTATCTGGGCGGCATGCTGGTGATGGCATGGAACGTGTGGGCAACCGCAATCTCTGGCCGCTCGGTCAAGGTGGCTATCCCCGCTGTGAACGCAGCCCACGCCTGAGCCTCAAGGAGCCAACATGTCTCAAAATAAGAACCAAGCTTCTGCCGGTTTCAGCCACGAGAAGATTGAAACAAACAACTTCTTGATGATCGTGCTCATTCTGCTGGTGATCGCCATTGGCGGTCTGGTAGAAATCGTGCCTCTGTTCTTCCAGAAGTCCACTACCGAAGCCGTCAAGGGTGTGGAACCCTACACCGCAGTGCAACTGGTAGGGCGTGACGTGTACATCCGCGAGGGCTGCTACAACTGCCACTCGCAGATGATTCGGCCGTTCCGCGCTGAAACCCTGCGTTATGGCCATTACTCGGTCGCCGGCGAGTTTGTGTACGACCACCCCTTCCAATGGGGCAGCAAGCGCACGGGTCCCGACCTGCACCGTGTGGGCGGAAAGTACAGTGATGAGTGGCACCGCATCCACTTGAACAATCCACGCGATGTGGTGCCCGAGTCGAACATGCCAGCCTATCCCTGGTTGGAAAAGACTGCGGTCGACCCAGCCGATGTGGCTCCTCGCATGAAGGCGTTGCGTACCGTGGGTGTGCCTTACACCGACGCGCAAATCGCTGCCGCTGCGGACGAAGTGAAGGGCAAGACCGAGATGGACGCACTGGTTGCCTATCTGCAAGTCATGGGCCGTGCGCTCAAGTAAGGAGAGTGGCAATGGACATCACCACCATGCGCATCGTGGCCACCTTGGCTTCGATGGCCTGCTTCATCGGTATCTGGGTGTGGGCCTACATGGGCCGCAACCGCGCCAAGTTTGATGAGGCCGCTCGCTTGCCCTTTGAGCAAGAATGAATTCCACCAGAATGAGAAAAACCCATGAGTGACTTCACCAGCAATTTCTGGTCGGTCTTTGTGACCGCGCTGACCTTGGTCGGCATCATCGGCTGCGCTGTGCTTCTTTGGATGGCGGGCCGCAAAAAGGTCGTTGCGACGGCCGACAACACCACAGGCCATGTCTGGGACGAAGACCTGGTGGAAATGAACAACCCTCTGCCGCGCTGGTGGGTGTGGATGTTCGTGATCACCATCATCTTTGGCCTGGGTTACCTCGCTGCTTATCCGGGCCTGGGTAGCTCCGCTGGCAAACTCGGCTGGACCCAGAAGGGCGAATACGAGGCTGAAGTGGCGAAGGCCAACAAGGAGCTGGAGCCTTTGTATGCGCGCTTTGCTTCAATGACCCCTGAGGCCATTGCGGCCGACACGCAGGCCAAAGCGATCGGTGAGCGCTTGTTCATGAACAATTGCGCGCAATGCCACGGCTCAGACGCCCGCGGAAGCAAGGGCTTCCCTAACTTGGCCGACGGTGACTGGCTGCATGGCGGTGCCCCCGACAAGATCCTGGAGACCCTTCAAAAGGGTCGGGTTGGCAACATGCCTCCCATGGCGGCAGCGGTAGGATCGCCAGAAGATGTGCGCAACCTTTCGCACTATGTTCTGAGCCTGTCGGGTAGCCCCCACGACTCTCTGCGCGCTTCGCTGGGTAAATCCAAGTTTGGCGCCTGCGCGGCGTGCCACGGCATGGACGGCAAGGGCAACCAAGCCCTGGGTGCCCCTAACCTGACGGATGACATTTGGCTGCACGGTTGGGGAGAAACTGCAATCACTGCCATGATCACCAACGGAAAGGTCAACCAAATGCCTGCACAGGCAGACAAGCTGACCGAAGCACAGATCAAGGTGCTGGCCTCGTATGTTTGGGGATTGTCAAACAACAAGGCACAGTGATGTGAGTCCGGGGCGGTACCAATCGGGGCCGCCCTTTGTTGTTTGTGAAGTTTGGATTAAGTAGAGAGCGCCACCATGATGCCCCCCAGCGAGTCTCCTCGCAAGGTTATTCCCATAGCGCCCGTCGCGGCAGACGGCTCTGAAGCGTCCAGCAGCCAGGTGGAAATCGTCTCGCTGTATGAAGCCCAAAAAAAAATCTACCCGCGCTCCATCAGTGGCGTGTTTGCCCGGTGGCGCTGGGCCATGGTGGTTCTCACCCAATTGGTTTTTTACGGTCTGCCCTGGCTGGAATGGGGGCAGCGCCAGATGGTGCTGTTTGATCTGGGAGCCCGGCGTTTCTATATTTTCGGGCTGGTGCTGTACCCGCAGGACTTTATTTATTTGACGGGGCTGCTGATTATTTCGGCGCTTTCACTGTTTTTGTTTACGGCGGTGGCGGGGCGACTCTGGTGCGGCTTTGCATGCCCCCAGACGGTGTATACCGAAATTTTCATGTGGATAGAGCACAAGGTCGAAGGCGATCGCAGTGCCCGTCTGCGCCTGGATGGTGGGCCGTGGACTTTCGAGAAGATTCGCAAAAAGTTCTTGAAGCAAGCGGTCTGGATCGCAGTAGCGCTGTGGACGGGTTTCACCTTCGTAGGTTACTTCGTACCGGTCCGTGAACTGGGCATCGAGCTGCTGGCATGGCAGGGTGGATGGCAGATATTCTGGGTGCTGTTCTATGGGTTCGCAACCTACGGGAATGCTGGCTTCATGCGCGAGCAGGTGTGCAAATACATGTGCCCTTACGCCCGCTTTCAGAGCGCGATGTTCGACAGGGACACGCTGATCGTCAGCTATGACGTGGAGCGTGGTGAGCCTCGTGGCCCCCGCAACAAGACCGTAGATCACAAAGCGAAGGGCCTGGGCGACTGCATTGACTGCACCTTGTGCGTGCAGGTGTGCCCCGTGGGGATTGATATTCGCAAAGGCCTGCAGTACGAGTGCATCGGTTGCGGGCTGTGCGTGGACGCGTGCAACACCGTGATGGACAAGATGAAGTACCCACGCGGCTTGATTCGCTTTACTACCCAGAACGGGGTCGTCAAGCGCTGGTCGCAGTCGCAGATATTGCGGCGTGTGTTGCGCCCACGGGTCTTGGTGTACAGCGCGGTGCTTGTCACTTTGTGCGTGGCAATGCTGGCCAGTCTGGTGACCCGCACACCGCTGAAGGTGGATGTGGTTCGTGACAGGGCGGCTTTGTCGCGCATAGTTGCCGGCGGTAAGCTGGAGAACATCTATCGCATTCAGATCATGAATGCCACGGAAGTGCCTCAGCGTTATCGCATTGCTGCAAAAGGCCTGGAGGGGCTTGAAGTGGCTTCCGAGACGAGTGTGGAGATAGAACCGGCCCAGTCTCGTTGGGTCGCGGTGAGATTACAGATGCCGTACGGTTCTGCTGCGCCCGGTTCGCACCCCATCACGTTTGAGATCGGTGCAGAGGGTGGCGGTGCCCATGTGGCAGAGAAAACGGTGTTCTTGGTTCCTCGGTAGTGATGCGAGGTTGGGGGCTTCCCCTGGCCTGAATTGATGGAGTTTGCTATGTCTACAGTTTCTTCTGCAGCGCCTGCGCCTGCCGCCCCTTGGTGGAAGTTCGGCCACGTCTGGCTGGTCATTGCGGGTCCCGCTGTCGTTATCGTTGCGGGTTTTGTTACCCTTTGGTTGGCCATGTCCCGTCCCGACCCCGTCGTGGCTGAAGACTATTACCAACGGGGTATCGATATCAACAAGACGCTGGAGCATCCAGAAAAAAGCTTGGCACCCGCAATGAAGGGACGTAACCATGCGGCAACCCCCCCTGCGGCGCAGCCCCGCTAATGTCTGGTCTGTGGCTCAACCAAGTTTTTAGCGACCCAATAACACCGCAAGGAAGCAGCAGAATGTGGACACAGCGCCTGATGTGGATTGCCTGGCCCGCCTTTTTGGTGGCGGGTGCGATTGAAATGCTAGTTTTTGCGATGGTGGACCCACAGGATCTGCACTGGTTTGGACAGCCCGTGGGCATGTCTAGAACAGGCGTCTATACCTTGGCATTTTTTGTGTTCTGGGCGTTCACGATGGCCTCCAGTGCGCTCACTACGTTGCTATCCCTCTCTCCGTTCGAACTCAATCGCTGCCCCGTGGTCGACGAAGAGCGACCCGAAGATTGCCGCAAGAAACCGTCCTGCACATAAAAAAGCCGCGCTGTAGCGCGGCGGATTTGCACAGTCCTGCGAGTCTGGGCAAGGGGCGAGCGGCGCCCTTGCTTAGTGACAAGCCTGCTGGTTGTTCACGATGCGGCGAAGAGCATCGGTGTCTAGTATGCGCACATGCCGTTGCCGAACTTCAACGGTTCCTTCTTCCACAAATTTGGAAAAAGTGCGGCTTACAGTTTCAAGCTTGAGACCGAGGTAGCTACCGATTTCCTCTCGGGTCATGCGCAATACCAGTTCGGATTGCGAGAACCCGCGAGCATGCAGGCGCTGCACCAGGTTGAGCAGGAAGGCTGCGAGGCGCTCTTCCGCCCGCATGCTGCCTAAAAGCAACATGACCCCATGCTCGCGCACAATCTCACGGCTCATGATTTTGTGCACATGGTGCTGCAGCGCGGTCACTTCGCGAGAAAGTTCTTCAATGCGATCAAACGGCATCACGCACACTTCCGCGTCTTCCAGTGCAACGGCGTCGCAGGTGTGGTGCTCATTCACGATTCCGTCAAGGCCGATGATTTCCCCGGCCATCTGAAACCCTGTAACTTGATCGCGCCCGTCTTCAGTGGCAACGCAGGTCTTGAAGAAACCTGTGCGAATGGCGTACAAAGACGTGAAGGCTTCGCCGTTGCGAAACAGCGTGCCGCCTCGCTTGACCTTGCGTCGTACAGCCACCACTTCGTCAATGCGCTGAAGTTGTTCTTCGTTGAGCCCAACGGGCATGCAAAGCTCGCGGAGGTTGCAATTGGAGCAGGCGACTTTGATGGTGAGCGGATTCATGACACAGAAACCTGGTTATTGTTCGGGCATATCGTGCCCGACGAGGGAGGCTGGTGTGCCTCCTGCTGCGCGTAGTAGCAGATGATATGCATCAAATTGTCGCTGTACCAGCGGGCGTTTCACTTGATGCATGTCAAGGACGTAAAAGGAAAGCTGCGGCACAGTAAATGAGTACGCAAGGATATCTCATGACCGCTGTTACCCCTGAACTCCTCACCCGGTTTGACGTGCCGGGCCCTCGATACACCTCTTACCCGACGGCGGACCGTTTTGTAGAGGCATTTGGTCAGGAGGACTATGCTTTGGCGCTTGCCCAAAGGCATCTGGGAACGGGCTCCAAGGCCATGCCCCTGTCGCTGTATGTGCACATTCCATTTTGCGAATCCCTATGCTACTACTGCGCTTGTAACAAGATCATCACCAAACACCATGACCGCGCTGATGTTTATCTGCGGTACCTGAGCCGCGAGATCGACTTGCACACCGCTCAGTGTGGAGTGGGGCAGGTGGTCAGCCAACTGCATTTTGGTGGCGGAACTCCAACGTTCCTCTCAGATGACGGATTGCGGGAGCTGATGTCCATGCTCAAGCGCAGCTTCACATTGGCGCCGGGAGGAGAGTATTCCATTGAAGTGGATCCGCGCACAGTCAACGCGGATCGTCTGGCCGTGCTGGCGGAACTTGGGTTCAATCGATTGAGTTTCGGCGTGCAGGACTTTGACAGCGAAGTCCAGAAGGCGGTGCACCGTGTGCAGCCTGCTGAGCAGGTATTTGCCCTGGTGGAGTCCGCGCGCACGATTGGGTTTGATTCCATCAATGTGGACCTGATCTACGGGTTGCCGCGCCAGACGCCAGAGTCGTTTGATCGCACCCTCGCCCAGGTCGCGCAGCTTCGGCCTGACCGCATTGCGCTATACGCATATGCGCACCTGCCAGAGCGCTTCAAACCGCAGCGGCGCATCATTTCGGCAGAACTGCCCACAGCAGGGGCCAAGGTGTCCATGCTTTCCCGTTCGCTGGACGCTTTTCTGGAGGCCGGCTATGTGTACGTAGGCATGGACCACTTCGCGTCGCCCACGGATGCACTGGCCATTGCCAAGCGGCAGGGACGGCTGCACCGCAACTTCCAGGGCTACAGCACGCAACCTGATTGCGACCTGATTGGGTTGGGGGTCTCTGCCATTGGTCGCATTGGCGCCACATATAGCCAAAACGCCAAGACCCTTGACGAGTATTACGACTTTCTAGACCAAGGCCGTTTGCCAGTCGTTCGGGGTCTGGCATTGAACCGTGATGACTTGGTCAGGCGCGCAGCCATCATGGCGTTGATGTGCCAGGGAGAACTGCTCATCGAGCCTATGGAACAGGCTTGGCTGATTGATTTTCGCAAGTATTTCGCTGCAGAGTTGGATCAGTTGAGGGAAATGCAGGCTCAGGGTTTGGTAGAACTGGGCGATGAAGGCGTTCGTGTCACCTCCATGGGCTGGTTTTTTGTGCGGGGGATCGCCATGGTGTTTGATCGCTATCTTCAGGCAGACCGCACGCGCGCACGGTTTTCTCGCATCATTTGATTGAAATAAGGCGGCCACATGACCGGCACTGTTGCGTGGACCGCGTTGGTCATGGGGTTGTTGGGCGGAACCCATTGCTTGGCCATGTGTTCAGCGCCTTGTGGCGCCGTGGTGGGTGCGGGGGTGAAGCCTTCGGGCCTCGATGTGGGGGAACGTCCAGTTCGGTGGCAGCAGCACCGCAGCGGGCCGTCTTGGCTGCGTCAAGGCGTATTCCATCTTGGACGCATCGCTGGGTATTCCGCACTGGGTGCATTGGCTGCTTGGGCCATGGACAGCTTGGCATGGGTCACGCAGCAGTCCATGGCGCTGCGGCCAGCTTGGACCTTGATGCATGTGGCGGTGCTTGGCTGGGGTCTGATGATGATGGTCCAGTCTCGCCAGCCTGCTTGGGTCGAGCAGGCGGGGCGCTCCGTTTGGGGACGGGTCCAGCCCTTGCTGGGCACATCGACCGGTGTGACAGCTGCAGGGGTGCTGTGGGCGTTGATGCCTTGTGGACTGCTTTATTCGGCTTTACTGGTTGCCGCTCTGAGCGGCGGCGCGCTGCAAGGCGCACTGACCATGGCTCTTTTCGCTGTGGGGAGTGGGCTGTGGCTGGTTGCTGGCCCGTGGGCTTGGCGCTGGAGCCGTAATCGTCTGCAGGTGCTGCGCGGGGACTGGGGCACCCGAATCAGTGGCGCTCTGTTGTGCGGCGTGGCCGGTTGGGCGCTCTGGATGGACTTGGTGTACAAACCGTCGCTCTGGTGCCGCTGACCCACAAGGGGTTGTGGTCCTGCTGAATAGCAACCCGAAACAGCGCCCCAGATGGATTCAAAAGACGCAGCGTACGAACGGCAGCGCGACCGATTGTTGCGTTGTGATCACTGCCCACGCCGAATTAGGCGTTCGGGCCAACCATTCCATTCACCCACTGGATGGCTAACGATAGGGCTGGCACTGCGGCGAATTTGCCGATAGCAGCTACCTGGTTTTGGTTAATCATTGCTCGAAGGCAATCGGACTGACATCCCGCACAACAGCAATCGGCGGGGCGCGCAATGGCCGCAGCAGAACTGGTGATAATGGCCTTTAACAATTGTTGTCCTTTTGTTACCGATTGCTTCCCATCCCTTTGCTGCTGTGAATACGTTCGTTCTCATCGATATAAGTCAATTGCGAATTGGCATGTACGTCCAGCTGGACCTGGGCTGGATGCACCATCCCTTTCCAGTCAGCAGCTTTCGAATTGGCTCGGCAGAGCAGATCGCAACCTTGCGAGAGCTTGGGCTCTCGCGCGTCAAGTTCCTGCCCAAAAAGAGTGATCCCGAGTTTCGCGACGGCGTCATCACCTCTGGTTCAGCACCAGACGACGCCGACACTACCCTAACGGCTGACGACTCCAAGCCGGCCACAAGCGACGTGCGGCCCGGCCCTGAGTCCGCCGCATGGCGCCGCAGAATGCTGCTCGCTGCGCAAAACGCTTCCCTGTCGGCTTGTGATCGCCGATTCCGGCTTGCTACCAAACAGTACGTGGCGTTGGAAAAACTGGCGGCAGAGCAGCCCCAACTGGCCCACGCCGAGGGGCAGTCGCTCGTCGCCGAATGCGTCACTGATCTGCTGGAAAACGGCGACTCCGTTATTCGACTGCTTTCCGAAGGAGTTGGCGAGCCGGGGGCGCTTCATCCTGTCAACGTGATGGTGCTCAGCCTGCTGCTCGGTAAAGCGTTGGGCATGAAGAGCGTCGAGCTGCACGACTTGGGTGTGGCTGCGCTGCTGCATGACATCGGCAAGGTGGGCATGCCGACACACTTGTCGTTTTCGTCCCCATCCATGACTTTGGCAGAGCGCGCAAGGTACGAAAGCCACGTAGCCGCTTCGGTGGGCTTGGCCACGCGCATGGGGTGGGGGAAGGCCGTGCTCGCAACAATTGCGCAGCACCATGAAATGGTAGATGGTTCGGGGTTCCCACTGCGCCGGGGTGCATCAGAACTGGGGCGGTCCAGCCAAGTGGTTGCCCTGGTCAACCACTATGACCGCATGTGCAGCCCAGTCGGTGGAAACGGATTGACGCCACACGAGGCTTTGTCCATTATTTTTGCCCAGCACAAAGCCCGGTTCGATTCAGTAGTGCTGGGTGCATTCATTCGCATGATGGGCGTATATCCGCCAGGATCTATCGTCCAGCTGGTGAACGACCGCTACGCCATCGTGGCCTCGGTGAATTCATCGAGGCCGTTGCGGCCTCGGGTCATCGTGCATGACTCCCGCGTTCCCAAGGATGAGGCGCCGATCCTGGATCTCGAATCGGTGCCCGAACTGGGCATTCGACGCAGCCTGAAGCCTTCGCAATTGCCCCGCGATGCGCTGGAGTACCTGTCGCCGCGTAAGCGCATCTGCTATTTCTTTGAACGTGCCGTCAGCACCGAGGTCACTCCAGAGGCAGACGCGTCGTGACCTATTCGCTGCCGCAGTCATGGCTGGATGCGATGCTGGAGGCTGTGTGCCTGGTGGACGAAACCACCTTGCACATCCTTGCTGTCAATCATGCAGCTGCTGAACTGATCGGCAAGCCGGCCCAGGAGTTGGTAGGTACGCCTGTGCACGACTTGGTGGCCACCCCACAGGACCAGGCATTTTGGTCACAGCCTGCGCAGGCCTTGGTGGAAGGTATCCATTCCGAGACCAGCGTGCTCCATGCCAGTGGCGCGCTGGTGCCTGTAGAGCGGAGAGTGCGCTACGTTGCATTGCCGGAGGGCGGTGCAGCGCTGCTGCTGACGATGATCGATCTGAGTGCTCAGCGGTCTAGCGAGCGTGAACTGGAAACCCTGCTTTCTGAGTTGCGAGCCACGCTGGACTCAGCTGCCGACGGGATGCTGGTGTGCGCGATGGATGGGAGCATTCGGGCCTTTAACCAGCGTTTAGTCAAACTCTGGGGTATTCCTGTCGACATGCTCACCCAACGTGATGATTCGGCCGTTTTTGCGCACATGGCCGCGCGGGTAAGCGATGCCCCGTCGTACGCTACAAGGCTCACGGCGATTGCCGCCGATCCTATGCAGGAGAGTCTGGACATTCTTGAGCTGTCGGCCGGCACGGTGTTGGAGCGACGTTCCGTGCCGCAGTTCAGCCATGGTTTGCCCGTGGGCCGGGTTTATTCATTTCGCGACATCACACAGCAAGTCGAGACGCAAGCCAGTCTGCGTCTGGCGGCGGGGGTATTCGAGTCCAGCCTGGATGCGATCTTCATTACTGACAGCCAACATCGCCTACTGCGCATGAACCCCGGCTGCGAGAAGCTCATTGGCTCTGCTGCGCAGCTGCTGGACGGGCGCCCTGCCGCGTCGCTGTTTGAGCACGATGCACAAGACCAGTGGATGGCCGACGTGACGGCGGGATGGCGCAAAACTGGATTTTGGGATGGTGAGCTTCGGCTGTCGCGGGTAGGCCTGCCGCCGTGTGCCGTCCAGTTGTCTTGGGTGGCACTGCACGACGATACGGGCAACGTCGTGCAAAGCATAGGTTTCATGCGGGATCTGACAGCGCAACACGTCGCGCAAAAACGCATCAAGGAACTTGCCTACAGTGACGTCCTGACGGGGCTGCCCAACCGTCTGCTGCTCTCACAGCGGGTAGATGCAGCCATCGCCGCTGCGCAGCAGCAGGCGGGTGGATTCGCTGTGCTGTTCCTGGATCTGGATCGGTTCAAGATCATCAATGACTCGTTGGGCCACCCGTTCGGCGATCGCGTTTTGCAGTTGGTTGCTGCTCGACTACAGACATGCTTGCGCCAGACCGACATGCTATGCCGATTGGGCGGCGATGAGTTCGTGATCTACCTGCACGGGGGCGACGCAACTGTTGCCGAGGGCGTGTCGCGCCGCATTCTGGATGAGATGCTCCGCCCCTTCATGCTGGACGAGATGGGATTTTCCATCCAGTGCAGTATTGGGATTGCGTTGTATCCGCACGATGGCATGTCCCTGGATGATCTCATCAAGCAAGCGGATACGGCCATGTACCGCGTCAAAGACCGCGGGCGCGGCAGCTACGGGTTTTACCAGCCCCAGATGAACGCGAATTTGCTGTCCCGCATGAAGCTTGAGCACGCCATGCGGCAAGCGCTGGGCCGAGGGCGCATGTCGGTCCACTACCAGCCCCAGGTGAGTCTGAACACGGGGTTCATCACGGGCGCTGAAGCCTTGATCCGATGGCAGGACCCCGACCTGGGCGCCGTGTCGCCCGCCATGTTCATTCCTTTGGCCGAGGAGTCTGGGTACATCGTGGCCCTGGGAGCCTGGGTGATGGAGCAGGCCATCCGAGAGGCGGCCGGTTGGATGGAGTTAGGACGCTCCATTGTTGTCTCGGTGAACGTGTCAGCGCTGGAGTTTCGCCAGCCTGACTTTGTCGACCGCTTGACAGCCCTTCTCGGTACTTACCAGTTGCCGCCCGGACTGCTGGAGTTGGAACTGACCGAGAGCATCTTGCTGAAAGATGCACAGGAGACCGAGCAACGTCTGAAGGTGCTCGACAGGCTGGGAGTGCGGCTGGCCATTGATGACTTCGGAACCGGGTATTCCAGCCTGGGCTATCTCAAGAAATTGCCCATCCAGAAGCTCAAGGTGGACCAATCGTTCGTGCGGGGCCTGCCCGACGATGAGGGTGACCGCGCTATTGTGAGTGCCGTGATCAGCATGGGCCATGCTCTGCGCATTGAGGTGGTTGCAGAAGGGGTGGAGACCCTTGCCCAGAAAGAGTTGCTGCAGCAGATGGGTTGCGACCAGTTCCAGGGCTTCTTGTGCGCCCCCGGGCTCGCACCAGCAGCTTTTGACGAGTTGTTGAATGCCCCCGAGGCGGGGCGGAAACGCTTTGAGGATCAACCTGCCGCGCAAGCGTAAGGGTGCCAACCCAAAGGTCTCTGCGTTGTGGCCCGCTGTTTCATGCGAAGCGCAATTGCGCGCCCCGCAGGCACACATCAGGCGGCAAGCGCTCCCTTCCAGAACATGTAGGCAGCCAAACCGAAAAGCAGGCTGGCGAAGACACGCTTGAGTTTTTTAACAGGCAGGTTGTGCGCTGCCTTGGCCCCCAGCGGAGCCGTGAGTACGCTGCAGGTAGCGATCACACCCAGCGCTGGCAGCCACACATAACCCAGCGATCCGGCAGGGAGGTCCATGACGGACTGGCCACTGATTACATAACCCACCACGTTGGCCAGCGCGATAGGAAAGCCGAGCGCAGCGCTTGTAGCCACCGCATGGTGGATAGGGACGTTGCACCAGGTCATGAACGGCACACTGACAAAGCCGCCGCCCGCACCGACGAGACCTGAGAGAAAACCGATGAAACCGCCAGCGCCGAGTTGGCCTGCCGTGCCAGGCATCTGGCGCGTAGGGGCAGGCTTCTTGTCCAGAAACATCTGTACGGCAGAAAAACTGACAAACACGCCAAAGAACAAGGCGAGGAACGAGCCCTTGAGCAAGGCGAACACTCCCAGGCTGGCCACGAACCCACCGAGCACAATGCCCGGAGCCAGCTTGGTCACGATGTCCCAGCGCACTGCGCCGCGCTTGTGGTGTGCGCGAACACTGGACACCGACGTGAACACGATGGTGGCCATGGACGTGGCGATGGCCATTTTCACGGCCAAGTCGGGCGCGACGTGCCTGGTGCCCAGCAGGTAAGTCAAAAAAGGCACCAACAACATCCCGCCACCAATGCCCAGCAGCCCCGCCAGGAAACCCGTGCACAAACCGAGTACGCCCAGCTCAACAATCAGTAGGGGATCTAGCATCGAAGACTTGCGGGAGGAACATTGATGGAGCCCGACTGGCTGCACAGCTTTATATGCTGCAGCCTCAGAGCCAAAAGAAGGTGTCTGCGAATGCCACCGGACCGGCATCCTGAACCGGGGGTTCAGGTGGGCGAGGGCAGCCTGACGTTGGGTTCATCTGACGCGAGATGATCACGCTCACCAGGAGATGTACCAAGCCCGTGCTCAGTGAGCATTGGTTCAAGGAAATATAAAGCCCGACAGCACCGCAGACGCCCCCATTGTAGGCTTTGCCCCACCGCGTTGCGCGCCCAGGCGGCAGTGGCCCTGCAAAATTTCTGTCAACCCTGTAGCGGACTGCTTCCTGCGTAAGAAAGGTATCCGCTGGTGGCTCTGGCCCCTCAGTACGCAGTGCGGCATGGCGGCGCTCTCCACCCCGTGAGGCTGGTGTGCGCCGCCTTAGAACAAGCGGCCGTCCTGCCCCAGGGCCTGGTCAAGCCTGCCCAGCAAACTCTGCAAGCGCTGAGTCTCTTCCTCCGTTGGCCCATTCCCAGCCAAAGGTGCCGGAGCGTCAGAAGACGATGCAGCGCCTTTGGCTGCGGCAGCGTCGCGGTCGGCCACTTCAAAGGCCAGATTCAAGGCGGCAAGAACGGCGATGCGTTCGCGGGCCCGTACCTTGCCGGCGTCACGGATCCGGGTCATGGCCGTGTCAACCCGTTCCACAGCATCCAGCAGGCGCGACTCTTGCCCCTCGGGGCAGGCCAGCAGATAGCTTTGCTGCAGGATCTGCACCTCGATTTGCTTCATTCGGCGTCCTTGTGGAGTGGGGTGGCGGGAGCGTTGGCGGGAAGCCGCTCGAGCAATGCATCAATGCGAGCGCGCGCTGCGTTCAGCCGCGATCTCAGCGAGTCGCGCTCCTGGGTGAGTGCGCTGACCTGATCGGCCAGCAGGGCGTTGGTACGCTGCAGTTCTGCATGGCGCAACAGGAGGCGCTCGACACGCTCGGCGATCTGGTCAGTGGTGGAGGGTTCAGCCATAGAGTGCGCAATTGTAGGGTCGTCCGTTTCGAAGGGTCCTGGTGAGGCCCTAAAATCCGCGGGTTGGTGCTCGCAGGCTGGTTCACAGGCTGCAGTTCAACGGGAAGCAGGAAGGCATTGCCACCAACGTGGTGCGCCCCACCTGCGCTGCCCCCGCAACGGTCAGCAGACGGATCATCACGATCCCCTCTCCATTCACACGCCACTGGGAGCCTTGAACAAGCCCTGGGAAGGCATTGGAGGGAGCTCTGCCAGCCCGGATACCGGCCAACATGGTGGTTGCCAGCGTTTTGTCAAGAACGCTGCGCAGCCGTATCACCCACACGCTGGCGGGGAGGCCGGCACGGGTTGTTTGTTGATTGTGTTCCCCACCATGAAGTACCCCACACCTCGCGCCCGAAAGCAGGCGTTGTCGTTGTCCCTGCGCCCCGGTCTGCTGGCCCTGGCCACCACCGGCCTTTGTGCCATGTACGCGCCAGCGAGCGCCCAGACCTCTGCCGCAGGCACCGCTTTGCTGGCGCAAAACCTGCGTGCCCCGTCCATGTCTGAGACCGTGGTGACAGCCACGCGCACCGAGCAGCCCCTGTCGGATCTGGTGGCTGATGTGTCCATCGTCGATCGCGAGAGCATTGAGCGCAGCGGCGCTACGGGACTGGGCGACTTGCTGGCTCGTCTGCCAGGGGTGGAAATGTCGCGCAATGGCGGCCCCGGCAACGCCACCAGCCTGTTCCTGCGCGGTGCCGAAACTCGCTTCACCGCGGTGTACATCGACGGCGTGCGCATGGACTCCCAATCGACCGGCGGCGCTGCTTGGGAGGCCATTCCTCTCGGGCTCATTGACCGCATCGAAGTGCTGCGTGGCCCGGCAGGTGCGGTGTATGGCTCTGATGCGCTCGGTGGGGTGATCCAGATCTTTACCAAGCGCGGCGAAAAGGGATTTGCACCTTTCGCCTCTGTGGGCGTGGGCAACCGGGGCACCACCAAGCTGGAAGCCGGCATGAGTGGCGCCAGTGGCACGGTGGATTACGCGTTGGGCTTGCTGCGTGAGGACAGTGACGGCTTCAATGCACGCCCCATAGCCGGCCAGAACCCCGACAAGGATGGCTACCGCAATACCGCCGGCAATGCCCGGGTGGGCGTTCAACTCAATGCGGTGCACCGTCTGGAAGGCACGCTGATGGTGGGCGATACCAACAGCGGTTACGACAACGGCCTGGGCAAGGACGACCGCAACCTGCACACCATGCACGCGCTGGGCCTGAACTGGCAGGCGCAGTGGAGCAGCGCCTACAAAACCCGGTTGAGCTTCACCGATTCGCGTGACGAATACGAAACCACCCCTTCGGTATACCTGTCGGACACGCGCCTGCGCGGCTACCTGTTCCAGAATGAATGGCGCCAAGGTGCCCACCAGTTCACGGCTGCGCTGGAGCGCCGCGAGGACCACCTGGAGAACAACCCCATCGATCGCGACCGCTCGCAAAACGGCGTGGCGCTGGGCTATGGCTACAACGCTGGCGGGCACACGGTGCAGATCAACGTGCGCCACGACAACGACAGTGAGTTTGGCGGCAAGGGCACCGGCAGCGTAGCCTATGGCTACGCCATCACGCCACAGTGGCGCGCCACGGCATCGGTGGGCACGGCCTTTCGTGCGCCTACGCTCTACCAGCGGTTCAGCCAATACGGCGTGGGCTCGCTGCGCCCTGAAACGGCACGCAACGCCGAGCTGGGCGTGCGCTATGCCCAGGGCAGCAGCAGCTTCTCTGCGGTCGCATTTCGCAACCGGGTCCGTGACTTGATTTTGTTTGCTGGTGCTGGGCCGTGCGTGTCCACGTTTGGTTGCTACGCCAACACTGCCCGCGCTGAATACAAGGGCGTGACGCTGGCTGCCTCGCACCGCGTGGGCGCCGTGCAATTGCATGGCTCGCTTGACCTGCAGCGCCCGCGGGACCTGGACACCGGCAAACAACTGGCCCGCCGCGCCAAGCACCACGGCACCTTCGGGGCCGATACCTTGGTGGCAGGCTGGACGCTGGGGGCTGAAGTGCAGGCCTCGGGCCGACGCTATGACACCGTTGCCAATACCAACGTGCTGGGCGGCTACACCCTGGTCAACCTTTACGCCAGCACCCGCATTGCCCGCGACTACACCTTGCTGGCCCGCGTGGACAACCTGGCCGACAAGGACTACCAACTGGCCCGCACCTACGCCACCCCCGGCCGCACGGTGTTTGTGGGCCTGAAGTGGGCACCGCAGTGACCCCATCCACGCCTTTGCAGGCGGAGGCGCCCGCTGCCGCCGGCTGCCCCGCCTTGTTGATTGCCGCCCCCGCCTCGGGGCAGGGCAAGACCACGGTGACGGCGGCGCTGGCGCGGCTGCACACGCGCCGGGGCTTGCGTGTGCAAGTGTTCAAATGCGGGCCGGACTTTCTGGACCCGCACTGGCACCAGCTCGCAAGCGGCCAGCCGGTGCACCAGCTGGATCTGTGGATGAACGGCGAGGCCGACTGCCGTCAGCGGCTGCATGCGGCGGCGCAAGGCAACGACCTCATCCTCATCGAAGGCGTGATGGGCCTGTTTGACGGCACCCCCAGCGCGGCAGACCTGGCCCAGCACTTTGGTGTGCCGGTGCTGGCGGTGGTCGATGCATCGGCCATGGCAGGCACTTTTGGTGCGCTGGCCTTTGGCTTGCAGCACTACCGCCCCGGCATGCCCTGGGCGGGCGTGCTGGCCAACCGCGTGGGCAGCGAACGGCATGCGCAGATGCTGCGCGATGGCCTTCGTGACAGCGCAGACTGGATGGGCGCGCTGATGCGGGTGAGCCATGGCGAAGAGCCAGCTGGCGCCAGCAGAAAAGGCGCGGCCTTGCTGCCCGAGCGCCACCTGGGCCTGGTGGCAGCACACGAGCTGGCCGACAGCGCCCAGCGCCTGGACGCTGCGGCCGACGCACTGGCCGCCACCCCACTGGGCCAGATGACCGCGCCAGACCTGCAGCGCTGGGCCGTGGAGTTTCCGGCGCCTGACAACACCAGCCCCGTGCCCGCCTTGCTCGCGGGCCGCACCGTGGCCGTGGGGCGTGATGCAGCGTTTTGCTTTACCTACGCCGCCAATTTGCAAACGCTGGAGCAACTGGGTGCGCGCGTGGTGTTCTTCTCGCCGCTCGACGACGCTGCCTTGCCAAAATGCGACGCTGTGTGGCTGCCCGGTGGCTACCCTGAACTGCATACCGATCGCATCGCCGCCAACACCGGCATGAAGGCGAGCCTCATGGCCCATGTACAGCAGCGCAAGCCCGTGTGGGCCGAGTGCGGCGGCATGATGGCGCTGTTCGAATCCATCACGCTGACGGACGGCACCCAGCACCCCGTGTGGGGTCTGCTGCCCGGACATGTCCGAATGCAAAAGCGCCTGGCCGCGTTGGGACCGCAGCAACTGGTGGTGGATGGGCACACGCTGCGCGGGCACACCTTCCACTACTCCACCGCGCAAAGCGATGCCCCCGTGGTGTCGCGCACGTCGCGGCCCGACGAACCGGTGGCGGCCGATGCCGGCGAGGCGCTGTACCGCCTGGGCAGCATCCACGCCAGCTACTTCCACGCCTGGTTCCCCTCCAGCCCGGTGGCGGTGGCACGGCTGCTGGGTGGATCCACGGCATGAGCAGCGCCGGGCTGCGGGCCAGCCGCTCCGAGCTGATCCTGGGTGGTCAGAAAAGCGGCAAGTCCCGCCGCGCTGAACTACTGGCGCACGCCTGGCTGGCCCAGTCGTCCGCACACAACGCCGTGCTGATTGCTACCGCCCAGCCGTGGGACGGCGAGATGCGCGAACGCATTGCCCGCCACCAGCGTGACCGGGCCGAGCGCGTGCCGGGCTTGCAGACGGTGGAAGAGCCTCGTGACCTGGCGGCGTCCCTGGCGCAGCACAGCACCGCGCACACGCTGGTGGTGGTGGATTGCCTCACGCTGTGGCTGACCAACTGGCTTATGCCTGCGGGTGACGATGCACTGGATTTAAAGCAAAAACAGGCCCTGGCGCTTGATTGGAAAGCGCAGGCAGCTCACTTTTTGATAGCAATTGAGCAGGCCCCAGGCCCCGTCGTGCTGGTGGGCAATGAGATCGGCCTGGGCGTGATCCCCATGGGCCGCGAAGTGCGCGCCTTTGTCGATGCGCTGGGCGTGCTCAACCAGCAAGTGGCGCAGGCATGTGAACGTGTCACGCTGATGGCGGCCGGCTTGCCGCTGACCTTGAAAGAACCTTTGCGATGAAACCGACCCCTGTGCGCCGCATTTTGATGGTGCTGGCCATCGTGCTGTTGTTGCTGGTACTCATGGTCTCGCTGGCCCGTGCGCAGGGCACGGCGGCGAGCGCGCCTGCCGCGGCGGGCGTGCGCGTGACCGACGACCGGGGCCGTACCGTGGCCTTGCCCCAGGCGCCGCAGCGCATCGTCAGCCTGCTGCCATCGCTGACCGAAACCATATGCGCGCTGGACCAATGCCACCGCCTGGTGGGGGTGGACCGTTATTCCAACCACCCCGCCAGCGTGCAAAAGCTGCCCAAAGTGGGTGGCGGTCTGGACCCCAACATCGAAGCCATCGTGGCCCTGCGGCCCGATGTGGTGGTGATGTCTGTCTCGTCCCGTGCGGGCGAGCGGCTGGAGGCGCTGGGCGTGAAGGTGGTCACGCTCGAGCCCAAGACCCATGCCGACGTGCAGCGCGTGCTGGGCACCGTGGCCCGCCTGCTGGACCAGCCCGACGACGCCGCCCGCAAGGTGTGGCGCGTCATCGATGCCGCAGTGTCTGCCGCTGCCCAAAGCCTGGCGCCCGAAGCCCGCAACACCCGCGTGTACTTTGAAGTGAGCCGTGGCCCCTATGGCGCGGGCGAGTCGTCGTTCATCGGTGAAACGCTCACGCGCCTGGGCGTGAAGAACATCGTGACCGCATCGCTCGGGCCTTTCCCACGCCTGAATCCTGAGTTTGTGGTGCGTGCCAACCCCGACCTCATCATGATGGGCAACCGCAGCATGCAAGGCATGGTGCCGTACCCTGGGTGGGACACCCTCAAGGCCGTGCGCGAGCAGCGCGTATGCGTGTATGGGCCAGACGACTCGGACACCGTGGTGCGCCCCGGCCCGCGCATGGCCGAGGCCGCGCGGCTGATGGCCCAGTGCATCAATGAGAAGATGGCCCGCAAACCCAGCCCTGCAGGCAACCGGCCATGAGCGAACACAGCCCCCTTCCCGCGGCAGGTCATCAGCGTGCATCCCACGGTGGGCTGCCTACCGCACGGCAGCGCGCATTGTGGCTGTTGCTGGGCTTGGTCGCGCTATCCGTGGTGCTGGCGGGCGTGGGCGCCAGCGTGGGCAGCACAGGCTTTGACAGCGTGCTGCGCTTGGCCGACGACCCGCTGGCAGCGCGCATCGTGTGGGACATTCGCCTGCCGCGCAGCCTGGGCGCGTGGCTCGCCGGTGCGCTGCTGGGTCTGGCGGGCGCGGTGGCGCAGGGGTTGTTTCGCAATCCGTTGGCCGACCCCTTTTTGCTGGGCAGCGCCTCGGGCGCATCGCTGGGCGTGGCGTTGGCCATGGCGTTGTTTGGCGTGGCACCGGCCACCGTGTGGCTGGTCAAACTGGGGCTCACGGGTGCGGCCTTCGCAGGCGCTGTGCTGGCCGTGCTGCTCACGCTGCAATTGGCGCGTGGCGTGCAGCACACCCTGCGCTTGTTGCTGGCCGGGGTGATCGTGGGCGTGGTGCTGGGTGCCATCAAAGACCTCATCACCCTGGCCGCGCCCGACATCATTCCATCCATGCAGGGCTTCAACTTGGGCAGCGCGGGTTTCATTGGCTGGGCGTCTTGCGTGCTAATGGCTGCGGCCTGGTGCGTGTGCGCCTTGGCGGCCTGGGTATTCAGCCGTGCGCTGGATGGGCTGAGCCTGGGCGAGGCCACGGCCGCCAGCCTGGGCCTGCCGCTGGCCCCCATGCGGCTGGCCCTGGTGGCGGTGTTGGCCCTGGCCACCGGCACGGCCGTGGCGCAGACGGGGCTCATCGCCTTTGTGGGGTTGGCCGCGCCGCACCTGGTGCGCTCCATGGCCAAAATCACCCATGCCTGGCTGGTACTGCTGGCCAGCCTGATGGGCGGCGTGCTGCTGATGGGGGCCGATGTGCTGGCCCGCTGGGTGATCGCCCCGCAAGAGCTGCCGGTGGGCGTGCTCACGGCCGTGCTGGGCGGCGGCTACTTGCTGTGGCTGATGCACCGTCGTACCGGACAAGGGGGCGTGCTGTGACCACGTTGCACGCTCCTCAATTGATAGCTATCCACGCTCACCAGATGGGCGCTACCGTCGGTCCGTGCCCTGTACTTCAAGGCATTCATCTGCCCGTGTTGGCGGGGTGCTGGACGAGCATCGTCGGCCCCAACGGCGCCGGCAAATCCACCCTGCTGCGCGCATTGGCGGGGCTGATGCCACACACCGGCACGGTGCACCTGCTGGGCCGTGAGCTGGGCGACTGGCCCCGGCGTGACAAGGCGCGTGCCCTGTCATGGCTGGGGCAAAACGAAGCGGCGGCCGATGACCTTACCGTGTACGACGTGGCCATGCTCGGCCGCCTGCCGCACCAGCCCTGGCTGGCCCCGCCCAGCGCAGCCGACCACGCCGCTGTGGAACAAGCACTGCGCGCCACCCACGCGTGGAACTGGCGCCAGCGCACACTGGGCGGCCTGTCGGGCGGCGAGCGCCAGCGCGTGCTGCTGGCCCGCGCTTTGGCCGTGCAGGCCCAGGTGCTGCTGATGGACGAACCCCTGGCCAACCTCGACCCACCGCACCAGGCCGACTGGCTGCTGCTGGTGCGCGCGCTGGTGGCCGAGGGCAAGACCGTGGTGAGCGTGCTGCACGAGGTGTCGATGGCGCTGCAGGCCGACCATGTGGCCGTGCTGGCGCGTGGCCGAGTGGTACACCACGGCGCCGCTGCGCACCCCGACACCCACCGCGCCGTTGAGCGCGTGTTTGACCACCGTATTGCCATCCACAGCGTGGCCGGGCAATGGATGGCGCTGCCGCGACTGCATCCAACGGCCGTGCCGCCTTCAACGATTTGAACGAGAACCCAACCCATGCAAATTGAAGACGCCCCTACCGAAAAGCGCTACGAAAAACCTGAGGGCGAACGCCGTGGCCTCATCATTGTCAACACCGGCGACGGCAAGGGCAAAAGCACGGCCGCTTTTGGTTTGGCGCTGCGCGCCCACGGGCGTGGCAAGGCCGTCAAGATTTACCAGTTCATGAAAGTGCCCACGGCCCGCTTTGGCGAGCACCGCATGTTCGAACAGATCGGCATCCCCATCGAAGGCCTGGGCGACGGTTTCAGTTGGAAGAGCCAGGACCTGGAGCATTCCGCCCAACTGGCCCGCGACGGCTGGGAGAAAGCCCG
This sequence comes from Acidovorax delafieldii, assembly GCA_002377855.1. Classification (GTDB taxonomy): domain Bacteria; phylum Pseudomonadota; class Gammaproteobacteria; order Burkholderiales; family Burkholderiaceae_C; genus Acidovorax; species Acidovorax delafieldii_A. The sequence goes on from DFQQ01000023.1 coordinate 127,088, forward strand.
CGCCACCATCCTGTCAGGGGAGCAATTCTTGGTGGTGCTGGACGAGATCACCTACCCACTGATTTACGGCTGGCTGCCGCTGGAGGGCGTGCTGCAGACCCTGCGCGATCGGCCCAAGGACGTGCACGTGGTGCTCACGGGCCGTCGCTGCCCTGAAGAGATCATCGAACTGGCTGATACGGTGACCGAGATGAAGCTCATCAAGCACGCCTTCAAGGCCGGCGTGCCCGCGCAGCGCGGTATTGAGGACTGAGCGCTCGGGCCCGTCAACGCCGTCACCGCGCCTGCAGGTTCGCAATCACAGCAGGGCTGCGGCCGTGCATAGCGCCTGCACCGACGCCGAGTGCTGGGGCCGTGTTTCGCGCCATTGACGAGCAGTGCGACTGCGCCCCCCTTGGCCAGTGGCGCTGTGGCTCCACAGGCGCTGCAGGGCTCGCTGCGCGCCGCGCAAGAGGCGCCCGGCGTGGCCTTGTGCAGCTTTGGCGCTTCATCCCCATCGCACACCCTGCACTGCACCAGCGACTGCGCGAGTTGGAGGGCGATTGATTGCTCGCTGCCAGTGCGCTCGGCATACCGCGCAAGGGGTTTTGGCGCCAAAAGTGCAGGGCGCTTTTGGTGACGCCGAGCCGTTGCCAGCAGACCCGGCCGACGGGCGTGGGCCCGTGTGCTGGGCCGCCGGGCCCGGCCGCGCAGTCCGGTGCTTTGGTTTGGCGCGGCCAAGGCGGCACGTCAGTGCTGTTAGCGCTGCGCAATCAGGCGGTCAGGCAACCCGCCCCATGCGCTGCCCTGTCCAACTTCACAATTCGTAGAACGCCTTGATGTAATCCCAGGCTTCTTGCGGGTCGTCGGTGTAGTGGAAGAGCTTGAGGTCTTGTGCCGAGATCGTGCCTTCTTCCACCAGCACCTCGAAGTTGATGAGGCGCTTCCAGTACTCGGTGCCGCACAGCACGATGGGCACGGGCTTGGCCTTGCCGGTCTGTACCAGCGTCAAGACTTCGAACAGTTCATCCAGCGTGCCAAAGCCGCCCGGAAAGGCCACCAGAGCCTTTGCGCGCATCATGAAGTGCATCTTGCGCAGCGCAAAGTAATGGAACTTGAAGCACAGCGAAGGCGTGATGTACGGGTTGCCGCTTTGCTCGTGGGGCAGGGCGATGTTCAGGCCCACGTTCAGCGCGCCTTCGTCGTGCGCGCCACGGTTGGCTGCTTCCATGATGCCGGGGCCGCCCCCGGTGCAGATGTACAGGCGCTCTGCCTCTGGCTTGCCATTGCTGTACTGCGCTACCAGCCGCGAGAACTGCCGTGCCAAGTCGTAGTAGCGGGCATTGCGCACAGCCCGCATGGCCAGCGCAATAAGGGCTTCGTCGCCGCTGGCTTCGGCCTGGGCAAACAGCTGCTGGGCCGTTTCCGGGTCTACGAAGCGGGCGCTGCCAAACACCACCACCGTGTTTTCAATGCCTTGGTCAGCCTGGCCCAGATCGGGCTTGAGCATTTCCAGCTGGAAGCGAATGCCGCGGGTCTCGCGGCGAAACAGAAATTCAGGATCAGCGAAGGCCATGCGGTAGGCGTCGGATTGCAGAGGATTGCCGCCGATGTTGTGGGCATGCAGTTCCGCCCAGGCATCGGCCAGGCGGCGTTCGTTCAGTTGGGTGTGGGCTTCCATGGTCTTTGGCTTCAGTCGGTCGCAGGAGGATCGGTGGTTGCAGGCGTTTGCTGACCACGCCGCTGGTGCGGCGCGGGGGCAGCATTTGTATCAAATATGGCTCTGGCGCTTGTATATCAAGCGCGATTAGCTATCAAGAATGTAGCATTGTGCATGCCGGCCACGGTGAGCAGCAGCGAGCCTAGCAGGTGCACTGTGGTGGTGCCCAGGGCCAGCAGGTAGCGTTGCTGCTGCAGCATGCCCACCACCTCGGCAGAAAAACTGGAAAAGGTGGTGAGTGCGCCCAGAAAACCGGTGACTAGCGCCAGGCGCCAGGTCGGGTCCAGCTGGGGCAGGGCCTGGAATACAGCCACGAACACGCCGACCAGGTAGCCGCCCACCAGGTTGGCGGCGAGGGTACCCCAGGGAATCAGCCCGCCAGGGCTCAGCCACAGCCCCAGGCGCCAACGGGCCAGGGCCCCGAGGCTGGCACCCGCACAGATGGACAGAACTTGCAACATTCCGCGACTGTAGCAGCGCGGTAGCGGCAATGTCCGGTGGTCAGCGCTGCGACATCTGCTGCGGTAGCCAGGTAACGATGCCCGGAAAGATGTAGAGCAGTGCCACCGCGCCGCACATGAGCAGGAACATGGGCATGGCTACTTTGGCGATCCAGGGCAACTGCCGCCCGGTCATGCCCTGCAGCACGAACAGATTGAAACCCACGGGCGGTGTGATCTGCGCCATCTCGACCACCAGCACGATGAAGATGCCAAACCAGATCGGGTCGATGCCGGCCGCCTTCACGGTTGGCATGAGCACGCCCATGGTCAGCACCACCATGGAGATGCCGTCCAGGAAGCAGCCCAGGATGATGTAGAACACGGCCAGCGCAACAATGAGCTGGGCTTGGTTGAGCCCGAGCGAGGCGATCCATTCGGCCAGGTGGCGCGGCAGGCCGATGTAGCCCATGGCCAGCGTCAGAAAGGCCGCACCTGCCAGGATCAGCGCGATCATGCAGTACAGCCGCGTAGCGCCCATCAGCGACTCCTTGAAGGTGGTCCAGCTCATCGAGCCCTGCACGGCCGACAGCACCAGCGAGCCCACCACGCCCACGGCGGCCGCTTCGGTGGCCGTGGCAAAGCCGGTGTAGATGCTGCCCAGCACGGCGGCAATCAGCACCACCACGGGGATGAGGCTGCGTGACTCCGAGAGCTTTTGCATGAAGGTCATGCGGACATCGGCGGCGGGTACTTGCTCGGGGTGGCGCAGCGCCCACACCATGATGTAGCCCGAGAACAAGGCCGCCAGCAGAATGCCCGGCAGCACGCCCGCAATGAACAGCTGCGAGATCGACACTTCGGCCGATACGCCGTAAACGATCATGATGATCGACGGCGGAATCAAGAGACCCAGCGTACTGGCCCCTGCCAGTGTGCCCACCACCATGTGCTCGGGGTAGCCCCGGCGTGACAGCTCGGGCAGCGTCATCTTGCCGATGGTGGCGCAGGTGGCGGCACTCGACCCTGACACGGCAGCAAAGATGGTGCAGCCCACCACGTTGGTGTGCAGCAGGCGGCCTGGCAGCGCCTGCACCCAGGGGGCGAGGCCCTTGAACATGTCTTGCGACAGCCGCGTTCGAAACAGGATTTCTCCCATCCAGATGAACAGGGGCAGGGCGGTCAAGGTCCAGCTGGAGGCGCTGCCCCAGATCGTCACCGCCATCGCATCGCCCGCTGGGCGCGACGAGAACAATTGCATGCCGATCCAGGCAACGCCCGAGAGGGTCAGGCCGATCCAGACCCCACTGCCCAGAATGAGGAACAGCGACAGGACAAGGAGGCCGGTGATGGCGAGATCACTCATAGTAGGTAATGCCTGGGTTGATCATTCATTGCGCAAGGCTTCGCCGGGGTGGGCTTCGGCGCGCTTGCCCATCATTTCCAGCACCAGCTCGTCGATGAAGGCAATGGCCAGAATCACCGTGCCCACGGCCATGGCGATTTGCGGAATCCACAGCGGTGTGGCGTCGCTGCCCGTGGAGATGTCGTGAAACTCGTGCGACTGCCAGGCCAGCTTGCAGCTGTACACCGCAAACAGCAGCGCCAGCAGCGTGGCAATGGCCAGGGCCCATACCTCAAACGCCTTCTTGGCTCCGCCCTTGAGGAAGTTGAGCAGCAGCGTCACGCGGATGTGTTCACCGCGCTTGAGGGTGTGGGCCAGCGCCAAAAAACCCGAAGCAGCCATCAGGTAACCGGCATAGGCATCGGTGCCCGGCACGTGGAAATGGAACTGCCGGCTGGCGATGGACAGAAGCACCATGCCCAGCAGGCCGACCATGAAAAGCGCCGCCAGGGCGGCGGCGCTGTCGTACAGAAAATCCAGAAGACGACGCATGTGCGTGGGTGCCTGGGCTTACTTGCGGTAGGCGTCAATCAGCGCCTTGCCTTCGGGGCCGGCCTTGTCCAGCCATTCCTTGAGCATGGTGTCGCCGACCTTGGCCATGTCGGCCTTGAGGGCGGCGGGCGGCGCTTCTACCGCCATGCCATTGGCCTTGAGCTTGGCGATGGTGTCGGTGTTGACCTTGGCGCTGCTGGCCCAGCCACGCGCTTCGGCGTCGGCACCGGCCTTGAGCAGCGCATCCTGGCTGGGCTTGTCCAGCGCGTCAAACGCCTTCTTGTTGACCAGCACCGCATTCTTTGGCAGCCAGGCTTGCGTGTCGTAGTAGAACTTGAGGTGCTCGTACAGCTTGCTGTCGACCCCGGTGGCGCCAGAGGTCATGGTGGACTCGACCACGCCTGTGGCTAGGGCTTGCGAGAACTCTGCAGCCTGCACGGTGACGGGCTGTGCGCCCACCAGCTCGGCAATGCGCGCGGTGGCAGGGCTGTAGGCGCGCCACTTGATGCCCTTGAGGTCAGCGGCCGAGGCCAGAGGCTTCTTGGTGTAGATGCCTTGCGGTGGCCAGGCCACGGCGTACAGCAGCACCATGCCTTGTTCGGCCAGTTTCTTTTCGAGGAAAGGCTTTTGCGCAGCGTAGAGCTTCTTGGAAGCGTCGTAGCTGTCGGCCAGGAAGGGCAGGCCGTCCACGCCGAAAAGCTGCCATTCGTTCTGGAAGTTGGCCAGCAGGATCTCGCCCATCTGTGCCTGGCCGCCTTGCACCGCACGCTTGATCTCTGGCGCCTTGAACAGGGCTGCGTTGGCATGCACCGTGATCTTGAACTTGCCACCCGTAGCCTTGTCCACGTCGCTGGCCAGTTGGGTCAGGTTCTCGGTATGGAAGTTGGTGGCTGGGTACGCGGCAGCGAGATCCCACTTGGTCTGCGCAAATGCCGAGGTGGCTGAAACGCCGCAAGCCAAGGCCAGACCAAGGGTGGACAGGGAAAAGATTCGACGCTTCATGAGAGATCTCCGCGAGGTTGAGGTCAATGAACAGTGCTGTGCCAATGTATTCGGATGCCCCAGCGACGGGGCTAGGTGTTTTGCCTTAACGTTGACAAATTGGCGTCAAATTATTGTCAACGTACCTACAATAAAACAGCATGCACAACTTGTGCCAGTTCAACTTTCAAGAGGGGCGCCATGCCAGCCAAGCCTGCAGCCAAAGCAACGAGCCCTCGGGGCGCCGAGCCAGTGCCCATCGTCTCGTCTGCCCATCTGGTGTCTGCGCGCAGCGCGGAGATGAGCGAGTTTGAGTTCGGCCTCATCGTGGCGGGCAACGCGTTTCACCGGTGGGTGGTGCATTGCATGTCGGCGGCTGGCCTCAAGGACCTGACCCCTCTGGACGTGGTCGTGCTGCACCACGTGACGCACCGCGCGCGCGACAAGCGCTTGGCCGACATCTGCTTCATCATGAATGTGGAGGACACGCATCTGGTGAACTACGCCCTGAAAAAACTGCAGACCCTGGGCGTGGTGGCGTCGCAGAAAAACGGCAAGGAAGTGACCTATGCCGCCACCGATACGGGTCGTGCCTACGTTCAGCGCTACCGCGAGATCCGCGAGTCCTGCCTGATTGATGCGCTGAACGCCGACGACGCTTTGAACCGCGACATTGGCGAGCTGGCCCGATTGCTGCGAGTGCTATCGGGCATGTATGACCAGGCTGCGCGCTCTGCGGCTTCGCTTTGATCCGAGTGAACGCGGTTTTCTGAAAATTTGAATGAAAAGTGGCTGTGGCGCTTTTGGGTAAAGCGGCTACAGCTATAAATTAAATAGCATTTTCCTATGTCCAATCAAGTGTCCCCCTTGTCCCGCTGGCAGTTCTGGATTGACCGTGGAGGCACGTTCACGGATGTGGTGGGCAAGCGCCCGGACGGCACGCTGGTCACGCACAAGCTGCTGTCGGAGAACCCCGAGCAGTACAAGGACGCCGCCGTCGCAGGCATACGCCACCTGCTGGGCCTTGCGCCCGGCGAGCCTGTAACGCCCGAGCTGGTGGAGTGCGTGAAGATGGGCACCACGGTAGCCACCAATGCGCTGCTGGAGCGCAAGGGCGAGCCGACGCTGCTCATCACCACCCGGGGCTTCAAGGACGCGCTGCGCATCGCCTACCAGAACCGCCCGCGCCTGTTTGACCGCCACATCGTGCTGCCCGAGCTGCTGTACGAGCGCGTGATCGAGGCGCAGGAGCGTGTGGGCGCGCACGGCGACGTGATAGAGCCGCTGGACGAAGACCACCTGAAAGAGCGCCTGTGGGCCGCGTACGACGCGGGCCTGCGCAGCGCGGCCATCGTGTTCATGCACGGCTACCGGTTCGCGGCGCACGAAGAGGCCGCGACCCGCATCGCACGGCAGATCGGCTTCACGCAGGTGAGCGCATCACACGCCACCAGCCCGATGATGAAGCTGGTGAGCCGCGGCGACACCACGGTGGTGGATGCGTACCTCTCGCCCATCCTGCGCCGCTATGTGGACCAGGTGGCCAGCGAGATGCCGGGCGTGAAGCTGTTCTTCATGCAGTCCTCGGGCGGCTTGGCGGACGCGCAGGTGTTCCAGGGCAAGGACGCGATTCTGAGCGGCCCCGCAGGCGGCATCGTGGGCATGGCACGGACAGCGGAGCTGGCCTTTCGCAGTGACCCGGCGGGCTTGGCGGGCCACGCGAAGGTCATCGGCTTTGACATGGGTGGCACCAGCACCGACGTGAGCCACTACGCGGGCGAGTTCGAGCGTGAGTTCGAGACGCAGGTGGCGGGCGTGCGCATGCGTGCGCCCATGATGAGCATCCACACCGTGGCGGCCGGTGGCGGCTCCATCCTCGGTTTTGATGGCGCACGGTTTCGCGTGGGCCCCCAGAGCGCGGGTGCCAACCCCGGCCCCGCCAGCTACCGCCGTGGCGGCCCGCTGGCCGTGACCGATGCGAACGTGATGGTGGGCAAGATCCAGCCCGCGCATTTCCCCAAGGTGTTTGGCCATGCGGCCAACGAGGCGCTGGATGGTGATGCAGTCGCGCACAAGTTTGGCGCCTTGGCGAAGCAGACGGGCCGCACGGGCGAGGACGTTGCCCACGGCTTCATCCAGATCGCCGTGCAGCAGATGGCCAACGCCATCAAGAAAATCAGCGTGGCGCGCGGCTACGACGTGACGCGCTACACGCTGCAGTGCTTTGGCGGGGCGGGCGGCCAGCATGCCTGCCTGGTGGCCGACGCACTGGGCATGACGCGCGTGTTCGTGCACCCGCTGGCAGGGGTGCTCAGCGCCTACGGCATGGGGCTGGCCGACCAGAACGTGATTCGCGAACAGGCCGTGGAAACCAAGCTGGTGCCCGAAGCGCTCGCAGGCATCGAAGCCACGCTGGATCAACTCGCCACCACCGCACGCACCGAGCTGGAGCGCCAGCAGTCCGGCAGCGGCACTGCCGTGGTGCACCGCCGCGTGCATGTGCGTTACGAGGGCAGCGACTCGGCTTTGATCGTGCCGTTTGGCTCCATGGTTGAGATCGCCGCCGCATTTGAGAACGCCTACCGCCAGCGTTTTGCTTTCCTGATGCAGGGCAAGGGCTTGGTGGTGGAGGCCGTGTCGGTCGAGGCCGCGGTGCCCGGCGATGCGCCCGTGGAGCCCCGCCACGCACTGCAGCCCGCACGCGAGGTGCCGCGCCGCAGCACCGTGCGCATGTACACGGGCGGCGTGGATGGCGTTGCCGCCTGGCACGACGCCGCGCTGGTGGTGCGTGAAGATCTTCGCCCCGGCGACGTGATCCCCGGCCCGGCCATCATTGCCGAGAAGAACGCCACCACCATCGTTGAACCCGGCTGGGAGGCCGAGCTGACAGAGCTGGACCACCTGCTGCTCAACCGCCGCGTGGCGCGCGCCGTGCAGCATGCCGTGGGCACCACGGTGGACCCGGTGCTGCTCGAAGTGTTCAACAACCTGTTCATGAACATTGCCGAGCAGATGGGGCTGCAGCTGCAGAACACGGCGTACTCGGTGAACATCAAGGAGCGGCTGGACTTCAGCTGCGCGCTGTTTGATGACGAAGGCAACCTGATTGCCAACGCGCCCCACATGCCGGTGCACCTGGGTAGCATGGGCGAAAGCATCAAGACGGTGATCCGGGAGAACGCGGGCAAGATGCAGCCCGGTGATGTGTATGTGCTGAACGACCCCTACCACGGCGGCACGCACCTGCCCGACATCACCGTCATCACGCCCGTCTACATGGCCGATGGCGATGCCGAGCCCACGTTCTACGTGGGCAGCCGCGGCCACCATGCCGATGTGGGCGGCACCACGCCGGGGTCCATGCCACCGTTCTCCACGCGCATCGAGGAAGAGGGCGTGCAGATCAATAACGTGAAGCTGGTGGAGCGCGGCGTGCTGCGCGAGGCGGAGATGATTGCGCTGCTGGAGAGCGGCGAATACCCGAGCCGCAACCCGCAGCAGAACATGGCGGATTTACGCGCACAGATCGCAGCGAATGAGAAAGGCCAGCAGGAGCTGCGCCGCATGGTGGGCGAGTTTGGGCTTGATGTGGTGCAGGCCTACATGCGCCATGTGCAGGATAACGCGGAAGAGTCCGTGCGCCGTGTCATCACGCGGCTGAAGGACGGCGCGTTCACCCTGCCGCTGGACAACGGCGCACAGATCCGCGTGGCGGTGAAGGTGGATGCAGCGAGTCGCAGCGCCACCATCGACTTCACCGGCACCAGCCCGCAGCAGACGAACAACTTCAACGCGCCCACGGCGGTGTGCATGGCAGCGGTGCTGTATGTGTTCCGCACGCTGGTGGATGACGACATTCCGCTGAATGCGGGTTGCCTCAAGCCGCTCAACGTCATCATCCCGCCCGGCAGCATGCTCAACCCCAACCCTCCGGCGTCGGTGGTGGCGGGCAATGTCGAGACGTCCACCTGCATCACCAACGCGCTGTATGGCGCGCTGGGCCTGATGGCGGCGGGGCAGTGCACCATGAACAACTTCACGTTCGGCAACGCGCGCTACCAGTACTACGAAACCATCTCGGGTGGCAGTGGCGCCGGCGGTGTGTGGGATGCCAGCGGAGCGCTCGCGGGTGGGTTCAACGGCACCAGCGTCGTGCAATGCCACATGACCAACTCGCGCCTGACGGACCCCGAGGTGCTGGAGTTCCGCTTCCCCGTACGGCTGGAGGGCTACGAGATCCGCAAGGGCTCGGGCGGCGCGGGGCAGTACAAGGGCGGCGATGGCGGCATCCGCCGCGTGCGCTTCCTGGAGCCGATGACGGCCAGCATCCTGTCCAACGGGCGCCGCCATGGGGCGTTCGGCGCTGCGGGCGGCATGCCCGGAGCGGTGGGCATCAACCGCGTGGTGAGGGCCAGCGGCAAGGTGGAGCAACTCGACCACATTGGTCAGGTGCAAATGCAGCCGGGTGACGTGTTTGAAGTGCACACGCCGGGTGGGGGCGGATTTGGCCGACAGGGTTGAGTGGGTTCCGATTTGGGGGTCAAATCGGCCTCCAGCGCTCGGAAATAAAGCGCGTGATGCTATTGTTTTAGGAGCTCTTGCACTGACTTCCCGGTGGGGCACTCAGGTTGGGCGGCACGTTCTTCTTGTCGGACTGCCGCGCCCGGAACAATGCTGCCCGCATGAGAAAAATCGCGTTCACGGGGGTGGTGATTGCAACGAATGCGGCAATGAGCAACGCGTTCAGCGCGAGCTCGCCGCTTTCCATCGAAAAATACAGCACAGTGCCCCACACGATGCACCAGCATGCCAGCGTTGCAATGATCGACGGAGTGTGTACGCGTTCGAAAAAAGTCGGCAGGCGCAGCAGGCCGATGGAGCCCAGCAACGCTAGGCAGGCGCCCAGCAGCACCAGGGCTGCGACCACGATTTCAGCCCACAGGGGCAGCGTCGCCGCAGTCTCGGGGTTCATTCAATCACCTCGCCGCGCAGCAGGAACTTGGCCATGGCCATGGTGCCCACGAAACTCAGCAACGCCAGCAGCAGGGCGGCCTCGAAGTAGTTCTTGCTGCTGTAGTGCAAGCCCAGCACCAGCATCAGCAGCATGCCGTTCAGGGTCATGCAGTCCAGCGCCAGCACGCGGTCTTGGGCAGAGGGGCCTTTGAGAACGCGCAACAGTGCGCAGCCCATTGCCAGCACCAGCACGATCAGGGCCAGCGGCAGGGCCCATTGCAGCACGGGGGTCATTCAAAAATCTCCATCAGGGGGCGTTCGTAGCGCTGCTTGATGTGGGCAGTCACCGCGTCGGGATCGTCCAGTTCCAATACATGCAGCAGCAGGGCACTGCGGTCCAGGGCCAGTTCGGCCCAGGCGGTGCCAGGGGTGATGCAGACGATCGTGGCGAGCGTCGCCAGCGCGTTGGGGTCCCGCACGTCCAACGGAATGCGCACAAAGCCCGCTGGGTGCCGCCTTGTGCCAGGGCGCAGCAGCAGCCGCACCACCGCCAAGTTGGACTGCACGGTATCACCGAACACTGTGGCGGCGAGCCTGAGCGCAGCCCAGGGGCTGCGCAGGCGCACGGGCAGGGGGCGCAGGCCAGCGGTAAGCCGGGGAATGGCGAGCGCCAGCAACGTGCCGAGCACGACATGCCCCGCGCCAAGGGATCGGTTGAGCAGCAACCACAGGGCCAGGAGCGCTAGCGAGAGCATGGGGCTGGGCAACAGGGCGCGAGCAATGCGTTTCATGGCGTGATCCTTTCTTGCCCGGCAGGCTGGCCCACCGTGGGGTTGGGCCTGGGCTGCGCGGACATCACGGCGTGGATGTAGGCTACTGGCGCGTGCAGTGCGTTGGCAGTGGCCTCGGTGTAGCGCAGCACCGGGCCGGCCTTCCAGGCGAGCGCGCCGCACATCAGCACCAGCAAGGCCACCGGCAGACCTTCCATGACCAGCAGCTTGGGCGCTGCGCGGTCGTGGGCTGACCAGAAATGCAGGACACCCACGCGCGTGAGCGCTACCAACGCAAAGAGGCCAGAGAGCAGCATCAGCGCCACCATCACCCAGCTGGACACCGTGGGCGCGGGGCCCGCCAGGCCAATACCCACCGGGTTGAGAAGGGCGTGGACCAATGCAAACTTACCGATGAAGCCCGACAGCGGCGGCAACCCCGCCAGGACCAGGGTGCAGGTGATGAATGCCAGGCCCAGGAACGCCGCAGGTGCGGGGATCACCTCGCCGATCACCGCCTCGGCTTCTTTGTCGTCCAGCTTGACGGAGGTGCTGTGCACCAGGTCGGCCGACAGGAAGGGCGCGTCGTCCTTGCGCTCATAAGGCGCCACGCTGAAGCCATCGTTGCGCCAGCGCTCGATCAGGTCGGTGAGCAGGAACAGTGCGCTGACCGCCACCGTGGAGCTCAGCATGTAGTACAGCAAGCCGCTGGTGAGCTGGTTGTGGCCCATGCCCACGGCTGCGAGCAGCGTGCCCGATGAACTGATGGCAGCAAACCCCGCCAAGTGTCCCAGGCGCTGCGATCCCAGCATGCCCACTGCCCCGAACGCCATGGTGACCATGCCGCCGCCCACCAGCCAAGTGCTGCCAAACTGCGCAGAAGCGCCCGCATCGGGGTTGAACAGCAAGGTCCACAAACGCAAAATGACGTACACGCCCACCTTCGTCATCAGCGCGAACAAGGCGCCCACGGGGGCGGTGGCAGCGCTATAAGCGGGCACCAGCCAGAAGTTGAGCGGCCACACGGCGGCCTTGATGAGAAAAGCCACGCCCAAGATGGCGCAGGCTGCATGCAGCAGCCCCCGGTCGGCGTCTGCCACCCCTGGGATGCTGCGGGCGAGGTCAGCCATGTTCAGCGTGCCCGTGATGCCGTACAGCATGGACGTGCCAATCAGGAACAGGGACGAAGCCGCGAGGTTGATGGCGATGTAGTGCAGGCCGGCCGACACGCGGGGGCGGCCCGATCCGTGAAGAAGCAAGCCGTACGAGGCGGCCAGCATGATCTCGAAAAAGACAAACAGGTTGAACAGGTCGGCCGTGAGGAACGCCCCCGCCAGCCCCATCAGCTGTAGCTGGAACAAAGGGTGGAAATGCACACCCGCGCGGTGCCAGCGCGCGCTGGCGTAGGCTGCAGCGGCCAGCGCCACGCTGAAGCACAACACGAGCATCATGGCCGAGAGCCGGTCCAGCACCAGCACGATGCCAAACGGTGCGGGCCAGTTTCCGGGCAGATATATGCCCAGGCCCCCGGGCATGCCCGGTTGCTTGGCCTGCAACAGCAGCAGCAAGGCCGCCAGCAGCCCGAGCGCGGTGGAAGCCAGGTTGAGTGCGATCTTGCTGCGTTGTTGTTCTTCACGCAGCAGCAGCATCAGTCCGGCGGTCAACAGGGGCAGGACGATGGGCACCAGAATGAGGTGGGGCATCCACTGCGCAGCCACAAAAGCGATGATGGTGTTCATGGATGCTGCCCTCCGGGGCGCGCGTTGGGCGCGGCTGGCTGCGCTTGCTCCTGTGCGGGTACGGAATGGGGATCATTCGGCAGGTTGTCATGGTAAGAGTCCTGATAGGAGTCCTGCCAGTCGCCGGCATCCTTCACGCGCGTGCCGTCCACGTGATCCGTGCCCGCCATGCCGCGCGATGCCAGCAGCACCACCAGAAAAAGAGCCGTCATGGCAAATCCGATCACGATGGCCGTGAGGGCGAGCGCCTGGGGCATGGGATCGGCATAGTGCGCCAGGTCTTGCGGCAGGCCAGGCTGCAGTACCGGCTCCTTGTCAATGGCCAGGCCCAAACGGCCCATGCTGAAGATGAACAGGTTGACGGCATAAGACAGCATTGCCAACCCCATGATGACCTGGAACGTGCGTGGGCGCAGCAGCAACCACACGCCGGAACCTGTGAGCACTCCGATGGCCAGCGCCAAAACCAATTCCATCAGTGGCCTCCCTGGGGTACGGTTGCGAAGGAGGCCGATGCGGATGCGGGCAGTGGCTGCGCCTCGACCATTGCCACGCCGGCGGCTTCTGCCGCTGCGGCCTCGGCGTCGTCGGCTTGCACACGCGCATGGAAGCGGTGGCTGCGCACCGATTGGTGGGCAATGGCCGTGAGGATGAGCAAGGTTGATCCCACCACCAGGGTGAACACACCGATGTCAAAAAACAGGGCACTGGCCACGTGCACGTCGCCCAGCCGCGGCAAGGAAAAGTGCGCTGTGTGGCTGGTCAGGAACGGGTAGCCGAACCACCAGGAACCCAGCCCCGTGGCCAGGGCGACGAGCATGCCCGTGCCTATCCAGCGGCGGGGATACAGGGCCAGGTGGGCTTCCACCCAGGTGGTGCCGGAGACGATGTACTGCAGCAGCAGCGCCACCGAAAACAACAGCCCCGCCACGAACCCACCCCCGGGCTCGTTGTGCCCGCGCATGAACAGATACACGGCGACCAGGGTTGCAAAAGGCAGCAGCAGGCGGACCAGAACGGCGGGCACCGTCAAATATCCGATGGCGGTGTCGGCCGTCTGGCGGGGGTTCGCCAAGTCGGTGGCCACGTCTGGCGGCAGTGCACGTTGCTGTGGAGGCAAATCCATGACCTCGCGCGCTGGGCGAAAACGCCGCAGGAGCGCGTACACGGTGAGTGCGACGATGCCCAGCACCACAATTTCGCCAAAGGTGTCGAAGCCCCGGAAATCCACCAGCATCACATTGACCACGTTGGTGCCGCCGCCCTCGCTCAGGGCCCGTTCCAAGAAGAATGTGGATGTGCTTTCAGGGAATGGACGGCTCATCATGGCCAGCGCCAGTACGGTCATGCCCGCCCCGGCAATCAACGCCAGGGCCAAGTCACGCCAGCGGCGCAGTCGGGTGCGCCGCTCCTGGGCACGGGTGGGGGGGCGAAGGCTCTCGTCGCGCTTGGGTAGCCAGCGAAGGCCCAGCAAAATGAGGATGGTGGTGACAACCTCCACCACGATCTGTGTGAGTGCCAGATCGGGTGCAGAGAACCACAGAAAGGTAATGCATACGCAAAGCCCCGCAGCCCCCGCCAGCGCAAGGGCCGCCATGCGGTGGTACTTGGCCTGCCACGCGGTCGCCAGTGCACAGGTGCAGCCCAGCGCCCACAGCAGCGCGAAGATGGGCGAAAGCGGCAGGCCAACTCGGTCGCCAATGTGCAGGCCGCGCAACCACAACGGCCAACTGCTGGCCACCAGCGCCGCGACCACCAGCCACAACATCTGCCACTGCAGGCGTTTGGTTCCCATGGCGCGGCGGCCGTTGCGCCCGCCAAGGCTGATGCGCGCGAGCGCCCCGGCGAACAGGCGTTCGCCGTCAAGGCGATACATCAGCGGTGGGGCATCGATGGTGCCTTTGGCCCGCTGCCAGCGCAGCAGGGCATAGAGCACAGCACCACCTGCCAGGGCCACGAGGCTCATGACGAACGGCATATTGACGCCGTGCCATATTGCCAAACTGTATGTGGGCAGCTCGCCACCCACTACAGGCCTTGCCGCCGCGCCCAGAAAGGCGCCGACCGACCACGCAGGCAGCGTGCCGACCACCACACACACCAGCACCAGCAGTTCCACGGGAACACGCATCCAGTGGGGCGGTTCGTGGGGCGTCATGGGCAAGTCGCTCGCGCGTGGGCCCCAGAACACATCGACCGTGAACCGCAACGAATACGCCACGCTGAACATGCCCGCCACCGTCGCGGCGACGGGCAGCAGCCATTGCAGCCAGGGTGTGGCATCTACCAGCACGGCTTCGGCAAAGAACATCTCTTTGGACAAGAAACCATTGAGCAGCGGCACACCCGCCATCGCCGCGCTGGCCACCATCGCCAGCGTGGCGGTAATGGGCATCATGCGGCGCAGGCCCGACAGGCGCCGGATGTCGCGGGTGCCGCTCTCGTGGTCAATGATGCCCACGGCCATGAACAGCGAGGCCTTGAAGGTAGCGTGGTTCATGATGTGAAACACGGCGGCGACTGCAGCCAGTGGACTGTTCAGACCCAGCAGCAGGGTGATGAGACCCAGGTGGGAGATGGTGGAGTAGGCAAGCAGTCCCTTGAGGTCGTTCTGGAACATGGCCGCGTAACCACCGATCAGCAGCGTGCACAGCCCCGCGCCACCGACGAGCCAGAACCAGGGCTCGGTACCGCTGAGCACTGGCCAAAGCCGTGCCAGCAAAAAAACACCGGCCTTCACCATCGTGGCCGAGTGCAGGTAGGCTGACACCGGCGTGGGGGCGGCCATGGCGCGCGGCAGCCAGAAGTGGAAAGGGAACTGCGCACTCTTGGTGAGTGCCCCCATCAAAATCAGCACCAGGGTCGTGAGGTACAGCGGATGGGTCTGGATCTGCGTGGCCGAGGCCAGCACCTTGTCCAAGTCGTAGCTGCCCACCATATGGCCCAGCACCAGCATCCCCGCCAGCAGGCACAGCCCGCCCGTGCCGGTGACGGTGAGCGCCATGCGGGCGCCGCGCCGTGCGTCCTTGCGGTGGTGCCAGTACCCGATCAGTAGGAAGGAGAACAGGCTGGTCAGCTCCCAGAACAGCGCTATCTGGATCAGGTTGCCCGAAAGCACCACCCCCATCATCGACCCCATGAACGCGAGAAAGAACGAGAAAAAGCGCGGCACAGGGTCGGCCGCAGACATGTAGTAGCGGGCGTAAAGCACCACCAGACTGCCCACGCCCAACACCAGCATACAGAACATCCAGGCAAATCCGTCCAGCCGCCACGTGAGGTTCAAGCCCAATTGGGGAATCCACTCGATGTGCTGCCGCAACACACCGCCACCGGCCACATCTGGAAAATACAGTGCCGCCTGAATCGCACAAAAAACGGCCACGAGGCCAGCGAGGGTCGATTCGGTATTGCGGGCGTTGGTCGGCAGGACGGCGGCCAGCAGACTGCCAACGAAAGGGAGGAGTACGAGGGTGGTCAAGGACATGCGCGGTCCATTCTAGGAGGTGCGCATTCGCGACGAAGAAAAAAGGCGGCGAGCGCGTGGGCTATTGCCTGCTTGCGCAGCGTCTGGGCCGAAGGGTGGTGACGGGCTCAGCCCACACCGACGTGGTGCACGCTCTGAATCCGGCGACGCGCCGTGCCCTTGCGCGACCGGGCGCGCGCCAGGGCCGTGTTCAAGGCTTGGACGCTGATGCGGCAGCCGGGCTCTGGGCCCCGGTCTCCGGCCCTGCAGGTGAAGCGCCCTGACCTGGCGCTTGGCGCGGTGCGGAGCCTTCCTTGTTTTTGGCCTTGGCTTGCGCGCGGGCCCATGCGGCTGCATTGAAGCGCTTGCCTTGTACCGTCAGGCCACTGGCTGAGAACTTGGTTGCGGTTTTGTCTCCGATGCCTTTGACGCGCTCGATGAAGTCTGCCCAATCCTTGAACTCTCCTTTTTCGCGCTCTGCAATGATGCGCTGGGACAGTCCGGGCCCAATGCCATTGATGCCGTCCAGGTCCGCTTCAGAAGCCTGGTTCACATCCACGGCGGCGAAGGCAGCACAAGCGAAGAGGAGCGCGCAGAACGCGAGTAGTTTTTTGAGCATGGCGGTGTGTAGAGGTTTGCAAAAATGGTGCGCAGATTTGCCTGCGCTTTCAAAGCTCTTCCACCCGGCGGGCCGGGTAACTGTCCCATGTCTGGCAACCTGGGCACTGCCAGAAGTGCTGGCGGGCTTCAAAACCGCAGGCCGCGCAACGGTAGCGGGTCAGGGGTTTCACGGCGTGCTCCAGTGCACGCTGGATCTGCGGGTGGAATTCCTCATGCTCCAGCTTTTCAGTGGACAGCCATTTCGCTGCCGCTACCAGTGAGCGTTCTTTGTCCAGATGCTGTACATACCGCTCGCGCGCCGCACCCTGGGTGGCCGCGTCGGCGGTCTCCATCGCAACGATGCACTCCAATACGTCCAGGCTCGGCGATTGTTCGTAATGTGTCAGCAGCCGCTTGCGGACCTCTGCCTGGCGTCCCGTGGCGTTGCCTGCCTCCACCATCAGGGGTGCCGCCAGGGGCAGGGCCGCAGGGGCGCGCTCACCCAAGCCCTGCAGCGTGTCCAGCACCGCGTCCGGCTGGCCCATCAACTGCAGCAGTCGGGCCATCTCGATGCGGGCGCGAGCGGCGTCAGGTGCCGCAGCAATGGCGCGCTCCAGCAGTGCTTTTGCGCCGGACCGGTCGCCCTGCAGGCTCAGCGCCAAGGCTTGCTCGCACAGGTAATGGGCCTGCCTGGTGCTGAAATCGCCTTGGTCTGCTGCGTGCATTTTTTGGGCAATGCTGGCGGCGTGCAACCAGTCGCGCGAGCGTTCGTAGATGGCCAGCAGTGCCAACCGGGCTTGCGCCTCAAACGGGGTACCTTCCAGCCGGTTGAGCGCGTCTTCGGCACGGTCCAGCAAGCCTGCCTTCAGGAAGTCGAGGGCCAGCGCATGCTGCGCACGCTCGCGGTCGGCGGGAGTCAGGTCTCCGCGTGACAGCAGGTGCTCGTGCACTCGTACGGCGCGGTCGTACTCGCCACGGCGGCGGAACAGGTTGCCCAGCGCGAAATGCAACTCCGAGGTATCGGGGTCGTTCTGTACCGCCTCGATGAACGCGTCAATGGCCTGGTCTTGCTGTTCGTTGAGCAGGAAGTTCAGCCCCTTGAAATAGGCCTTGGGTGCTCTGCGGTTTTCGGCGCGCAACTGGCGAAGGTCGAACCGCGAGGCCAGCCAGCCCAGAACAAAAGCCGCGGGCAGGCCCAGCAGCATCCAGGTGAAATCAAAGTCCATGGACGGGCGGGTATTCGTTGCTGGCGGGGGCGGCTGGCGCCGCTGAAGGATGGGCTGGCGATGTTGTCGCTGGTGCCTGTTGCACTCTCAGGGCCACGTTGCGATGGCGCCACCAGCGGGGCACCATGCCCAGCACGCCGGTGACTAGCCCGGCCGCAAAGGCGGTCAGCACCACCAGCACCAGCGGGGCACGCCACTGGGTCCCGAAGAAAAAGTGCACGGTCGCGTCTTGCTGGTTGTTCAGCGCAAACGCAAACAAGGTAAAGAAAATGGCTGCCTTGAGCAGCCACAGGAGGTATTTCATGGCGTCCCCGATGGTGGGGCGATTCTAAGAGCTTGTCCGCAGCGTTGTGGTCTCGTTCTCGGCCGAGCACTTCGGGCGGCCCGTTGCTGCAGCGGGTGGTGCGGAGGTTGAGAAACCTTGTTTAGCCGAAAAAAGGCTCAAACGCTTTTGAATCAAGCGCGAAGTGCTATATATTTTATAGCGATACGCGCCGGCTGCTGGGCAATGTCATCAGTGAGGAGTTGCATTTGGCTCGCTGCAAAATCTGCAAGTGCGCTACCTCTTTCGTGCGCCGAGGCGTCTGGTGGTTTTCAGGTCGGTTCGTTGATCGTTGGAGCGCGCTGGTCCACTGCTTCACGCAGTGCCTTGCCCGGCTTGAAATGGGGGACCCGCTTTTCGGGAATGGCCACAGCTTCGCCGCTGCGCGGGTTGCGGCCCATGCGGGGAGGGCGGTGATTAACCGAAAAGCTGCCGAATCCTCGGATCTCGATGCGGTGGCCCTTGACCAAAGCGTCTCCCACTGCGTCAAGGATGGTCTTGACGGCAAATTCAGCGTCCTTGTGCGTGAGCTGACCGAACCGGGCAGCCAGTTCCTCGACGAGGTCGGATCGGGTCATGGAGTCTTGGGGCATAGCGGTATGAAATAAGAACGGGCGCATAAGAAACCCGCCGGACAGAGAAACCAAAATTTCCTGAACGGCGAGCGCTTAGGCGCCCGCAAACTACCGACCGGTCACCCGGTCAGCGGCGTTTTACTTTTCCGAGTTGTCCAGCTTGGCGCGCAGCAAAGCGCCCAGGCTGGTCGTGCCGGCGCTTTCGCGAGCCGACTGCTGCGACAGCGACGACATGGCTTCTTGCTGGTCAGCCATGTCCTTGGCCTTGATCGACAGCTGGATGTTGCGGGTTTTGCGGTCCACGTTGACCACCACAGCAGTGACTTCGTCGCCTTCCTTGAGCACGTTGCGAGCATCTTCCACGCGGTCGCGGGAGATTTCCGAAGCGCGCAGGTAGCCCACGATGTCTTCGCCGAGGTCGATTTCAGCGCCACGGGCGTCCACGGTCTTGACCTTGCCGGTCACCGTCTGGCCCTTGTCGTTCACGGTCACGAAGGTTGTGAATGGATCGCCATCGAGCTGCTTGATGCCCAGGGAGATGCGTTCACGGTCCACGTCCACAGCCAACACGATGGCCTCGACTTCTTGGCCCTTCTTGTAGTTGCGAACAGCGGCTTCGCCGGTTTCGTTCCACGACAGGTCGGACAGGTGCACCAGGCCGTCGATGCCGGCAGCCAGGCCCACGAACACGCCGAAGTCGGTGATGGACTTGATGGGGCCCTTGACGCGGTCGCCGCGCTTGGTTTCCTGGGCAAATTCTTGCCAAGGATTGGCCTTGCACTGCTTCATGCCCAGGCTGATGCGGCGCTTGTCTTCGTCGATTTCCAGAACCATGACTTCGACTTCGTCGCCCAGCGAAACCAGCTTGGCGGGAGCGATGTTCTTGTTGGTCCAGTCCATTTCAGAGACGTGCACCAGGCCTTCGATGCCGGGTTCGAGTTCGACGAACGCGCCGTAGTCGGCAATGTTCGTGATCTTGCCGAACAGGCGGGTGCCTTGTGGGTAGCGGCGGTTCACGCCCATCCATGGGTCGTCGCCCATTTGCTTCAGACCCAGCGAGACACGGTTCTTTTCGGTGTCGAACTTCAGGATCTTGGCGGTGATTTCCTGGCCAGCGGTCACCACTTCGGAGGGGTGACGCACACGGCGCCATGCCATGTCGGTGATGTGCAGCAGGCCGTCGATGCCGCCCAGGTCCACGAACGCACCGTACTCGGTGATGTTCTTGACCACGCCTTGAACGATGGAGCCTTCCTTCAGGGTTTCCATCAGCTTGGCGCGCTCTTCGCCCATGGAGGCTTCCACCACGGCGCGGCGGCTCAGCACCACGTTGTTGCGCTTGCGGTCGAGCTTGATGACCTTGAATTCCATGGTCTTGTTTTCGTACGGCGTCAGATCCTTGATCGGACGCGTATCGATCAGCGAACCGGGCAGGAATGCGCGGATGCCGTTGACCAGGACCGTGAGGCCGCCCTTGACCTTGCCGCTGGTCGTGCCAGTGACGAATTCGCCGGATTCCAGGGCCTTTTCCAGGCTCATCCACGAAGCCAGACGCTTGGCGGTGTCGCGCGACAGAATGGTGTCGCCGTAGCCGTTTTCGATGGAGCCAATGGCCACCGAGACGAAGTCACCCACTTGGACTTCGACTTCGCCCTTGTCGTTCTTGAACTCTTCCAGGGGCACGTAGGCTTCGGACTTGAGGCCTGCGTTCACGACCACGAAGTTGTGCTCGACGCGCACGACTTCAGCGGTGATGACTTCGCCTGGGCGCATTTCCGTGCGCGTCAAGGATTCTTCAAAAAGGGCGGCAAAAGATTCGGACATGTGTTTCCTTGCCGCAAACAGGATTCCAGTAGCACCATTGCTACTGTTTTTATAGCTGCTTGCGGTGGTTTTTTGCGGTGTGACCGCGGGTTAGGTTAATGATCCATACCGCCTGTGCGCTGACGCGCGGTAGGGGCGGCATGGGCCTGGCAAGTCTTTCAACCTGCCTATCAGCCCTGCACAGAAGTCGCGAAAGGCTGACGCTCCAGCCACCAGTTCATCACCTGATCGACGGCTTGTTCAATCGTCAATGCGGAGTTGTCCAGGACCAAAGCATCCTGTGCTGGCTTGAGAGGTGCCACGCTACGGGAACTGTCCCGCGCGTCACGCGCTTCCAAATCTGCACGAAGGTCATCTATGTTAGCTTGAAAACCCTTTGAAATCAACTGTTTATAACGCCGTTCAGCCCGGCAGGCCGCGCTGGCAGTCAAAAACACCTTCAACGCAGCGCCCGGGAAGATCACTGTGCCCATGTCGCGGCCGTCGGCGACGAGTCCTGGCAAGCGCTGAAAGCTATGCTGAAGATCCACCAGTGCCGCACGGACAGAAGGCAGGGCAGATACGCGTGAGGCATTCATGCCGGCTTCTTCCGTGCGGATGGCTTCGGTGACGTTCTCGGAGCCCAAAAGCACTTGCCCGGCTTCAAAACGCACAGGAAGGGTCTGGGCCAGTTGGGCAATCCGGCCTTCATGGGCGGCATCGATGGCCAACCCTGCCTTCAACGCAGCGTGCGCTGTGATCCGGTACATGGCCCCCGAATCAAGGAAGCGGTATCCCAAGCGTTTGGCCAGTTCTGCCGCCACCGTGCCTTTACCCGAGGCGGTGGGGCCATCAATACAGATCACGGGGACGCGTTGTGTCGGGAGCACAGCTGTGGCCAAAAACGCCTCGAAATAATCGGGGAAAGTCTTGGCCACGCACTTCGGATCCTGAATGCGCACCGGCAACTGGGCCGGGTTGAACGCTGCCAGCGAAAAGCACATTGCCACCCGGTGGTCGTCGTAGGTATGAATGCTCGCTGCCTTCCAGTGTTGGACGCTCGCCGGAGGCGTGACCTGAATATAGTCGGAGCCTTCTTGCACTGTGGCGCCGAGCTTGCGCAGTTCGTTGGCCATGGCCGCAATGCGGTCGGTTTCTTTCACACGCCAACTGGCAATGTTGCGCAGGGTCGTGGTGCCATCGGCATAAAGCGCCATCACGGCCAAAGTCATGGCCGCGTCGGGGATATGGTTGCAGTCCAGGTCAATGGCTTTCAGAGGCCAGGCGCCCCGGCGCACTTCCAGCCAGTTGGGTCCGCCCGTGACCTGGGCACCCATCGCCCGTGCTGCTTCTACAAAACGGATATCACCCTGTATCGAATCCAGGCCCACTCCCTGGATTTTGATGGATTTTGATGTCTCAGCGCCCGAGGCTATTGCGCCAAGTGCTATGAAATAGCTAGCAGAGGACGCATCTGACTCCACATGGATAGCGCCGGGCGAGCGGTATTGGCTACCTGCGGGAATGGTGAAGCGCTGCCAGTTCTCATGGCTGACCTGAATGCCGAAGCGCGCCAGCAATCGCAGCGTGATGGCTATATAGGGCTTCGAAATCAACTCGCCCACCACTTCGATGTGCACGGCCGTGGTCTGCGCGACTAACGGCAAGGCCATCAGCAAAGCTGTGAGGAACTGGCTAGACACGTCTCCGCGCACCTGAATGGGCTGGGTCAGGGCGAGGGGCGGCACCCCAGCGCTGTGCGCTATGCGAAGGGGCGGGTACCCAGGGGTCCCCAGGTAATCGATTTTGCAGCCGAGCTGCCGCAAGGCGTCGACGAGGTCGCCGATGGGCCTCTCGTGCATACGAGGTACGCCGGAGAGTTCAAACTCCCCACCGAGCAGTGCCAGTGCAGCTGTCAGGGGGCGCATGGCTGTGCCTGCATTGCCCATGAAGAGGCTGTTGGGGGCCACAGGTTTGCGACCGCCCAGGCCTGTGATGTGCACAGTGCTTGCGCATTCTTTGATTTCGCAACCAATTTGGCGCAGCCCGTCCAGCATCACCCGGGTATCGTCCGATGCCAACAGGTCGTGCACTGTCGTGGTACCGATACTCAGGGCGGAGAGCAGGAGGACGCGATTGGAGATACTTTTGGAGCCTGGCAAAAGCACCTCGCCCCCGGCGGCGTCCAGCGCTGGGAGGTCAAGGAAGGCGGTAGTGAACATTTAACGTGGTCTGGATGTGCGTTGCGCACCCATGCGCCAGTGGGCGCGGGTTTCGCTGGCGAGGGTGAGCATGTCTTCAAGCGCCTGCGAGTTCCCGCTGGCGATGGCTTGCTCCAGTTGTGCCAAGGCTTGCTGGAACAGCTTGGACTGGGCCAGGAGTTCCTCTCGGTTGGCGAGCATGATGTCGCGCCACATTTTGGGCTCGCCTGCTGCTATGCGAGTGAAATCCCGAAAACCCGGCCCTGCCAACGACAGGTATTCGTCCCCGTCGGGCTGACCGGTGAGGCTGTTCATCATGGCAAAAGCGAGCAGGTGGGGCAGGTGGCTCACGGCCGCGAAAGCGCCATCGTGCGACTCTGGCGACATGCTGCTGACCCTGCAGCCGAGTGCCTGCCACACCTCTTGCGCCTGCAGGAGCTGGGCCGTGAGGGTGCGTTCGGTCGGGGTCAGGATGACTTGGCGGCCGTAATACAGTTCGGCATCGGCGTGCTCCACACCGGCGACTTCGCGGCCCGTGATGGGGTGGGCGGGTACAAAGGACCCGACTTGGTCGCGCAGGGCCCGTCGCGCCGCCTGTACCACATCCGCCTTGGTCGAGCCCACGTCCATGATGAGCATTTGCGGTGTGACCAGATGCTTGATGGCTTTGAGGGTGGCTTCCGTGGCAGCCACTGGCACGGCAACCAGCACGATATCGGCCCCTGCGACCGCGAGCAGCGCGGAAGGGGCCTCGACGTCGATCACGCCCAATTGCCGAGCACGGTCGGTGGTCGATGGTGACTTGCTGTATCCCACCACCCTTTTGACCAAGCCTGCCTTTTTGAGTGCCAGGGCAAACGAGCCTCCCATGAGCCCGCATCCAATCAATCCCAGTTGTTCAAACATGCATGGGCCCCTTCAAGACGTGACGGGGTAGGTACCCAGCACCTTGTAGAAGGCGCAAAGGCTGCGCAACTCTTCCAGGGCGCTGGCCACATGCGGCTGGGCGGGATGCCCGTCCAGATCAATATAGAAATAGTATTCCCACTGACCGGTGCGCGCAGGGCGGGATTCAAAGCGCGTCATCGATACCCCGTGCTTCTTCAGCGGCACGAGCAGGTCATGCA
Source organism: Acidovorax delafieldii (assembly GCA_002377855.1). GTDB lineage: Bacteria > Pseudomonadota > Gammaproteobacteria > Burkholderiales > Burkholderiaceae_C > Acidovorax > Acidovorax delafieldii_A. The sequence goes on from DFQQ01000023.1 coordinate 150,887, forward strand.
CCGCGCCGGGCTGGTTGGGTACGGAAACAATCAGGCTGGTGCAATCTTTGCCCGACGGTGGAGGCGTCTGCAAGGTGTGGGGCAGGCAAATGACAGCGAAGCGGGTGCGGTTGTAGGCGTCATCCTGGATCGCATGCGCCACGATATGCAAGCCAAACTGGGTGGCGGCCCGCTCACTGGACAGGGCGGCCCACGCCGGGTTGGTCGTGGCCAGCCGGGCGCCTTCGGCATTGCTGGACACGGGGCGGCGTTCGGCGTGCGGCAGGTGCTTGCTCAACCAGGCTTGGCATTGGGCCAGCGCGTGGGGGTGGGCCAGAACGGCTTCGATGTTGTCCAGCGAGTTCGCGGTGCGCAGCAGGTTATGGCGCACCAGCAGGCTCACCTCGCCCACCACGTGGGTGGGGGTGTGCAGAAACAGGTCCAGGGAGCGCGTAACCACCCCTTCGGTGGAGTTTTCGACGCCCACCACCCCGTACTGAGCACTACCTGCAGCCGTGGCGTGAAAGACCTCGTCAAAGTTGGCGCAGTACATCAGGTCGGCAGCACCGCCAAAAAACTCGATAGCCGCTTGCTCACAGAACGTTCCCTCAGGGCCAAGCACCGCGACCCGCTGGGGAGACTCCAACGCCAGGCAGGCCGACATGATTTCGCGCCAGATGGCAGCCACATGGGCCCCCTTGAGCGGGCCAGGGTTGGCGGTGGTGATCTTGTCGATGACCTGGGCCACGCGGTCGGGGCGGAAGAATGGCGTGCCTTCGCGCTTCTTGACCTCGCCCACCTGCTCGGCCACCAGCGCCCGCTGGTTCAGCAGCGAGAGCAGTTGCTGGTCGATGGTGTCGATCTGCACGCGCAGGCCGGCGAGGTCAGGGGATGCTTGCGGAGTATTCATGGGGGGGCGTGGGGTGGCTGCCGCTCAGGCGTGCTTTTGTTCAAATTCTCGCATGTAGGTCACCAGCGCCTGCACGCCTTCCAGGGGCATGGCGTTGTAGAGGCTGGCACGCATACCGCCCACGGACTTGTGGCCCTTGAGTTGCAGCAGGCCGCGTTCGCGGGCACCGGTCAGGAATGCCTCGTTGCGGCTTTCATCGCGCAGGAAGAACGGAATGTTCATGCGCGAGCGGCAGTTCACTGCCACTTTGTTCACGTAAAACTGGGAGTTGTCGATCGCGCTGTACAGCAGTTCGGCTTTGGTGATGTTGCGCTGTTCCATCGCAGCAATGCCGGTCAGCGCCCCCTCTTGCTGGCGCTTGAGCCATTGGAAGGTAAGGCCTGCCACGTAAATGCCCCAGGTGGGTGGGGTGTTGTACATCGACTGGTTTTCAGCCACGATTTTGTAGTCGAAGGCGCTGGGGCAGATGGGCAGGGCGTGGCCGAGCAGGTCTTCGCGCACGATCACCAGCGTCAGGCCTGCGGGCCCCAGGTTCTTTTGTGCCCCGCCAAAAGCCGCACCAACGCGCGACCAGTCCACGCTGCGGGATGCAACGTGGGAGGAAAAATCAATCACCAGCGGGGCATCGCTGCCGAGGCTTTGGAGGTCAGGCAGCTGCTGGAACTCCACACCGTGGATGGTTTCGTTGCTGCACAGGTGCACGTAGCTGGCGCCCTTGCTCAGCTCCCAGGTTTCAGGGGCGGGCAGCGTGGTAAAGCCCGAGCCCTGCCCAGAGGCAACGATCCGCGATTCAGAAACGTACTTCAGGGCTTCTTTTTGGGATTTCTGGCTCCAGCTGCCAGTCACCACGAAGTCCACCGTAGCGGCACGCGACAGGTTCAGCGGCACGATGGCGTTTTCTGCCAATCCGCCACCTTGCATGAAGAGAATCTTGAACTGCGCCGGCACGGCGAGCAGTTCCCTCAGATCCGCCTCGGCTTGTTCGTAGATGGAGATGAATTCCCTGCCCCGATGGCTCATCTCCATCACTCCCATGCCACTGCCGTGCCAGTTCAGCATTTCGGCGGCAGCTTGTTGGAGGACTTCGGCGGGGATGGCTGCGGGGCCGGCAGAGAAGTTGTAGGGGCGGTTCATCTGTTCAACATAAAAAGAGCCTCCAGCGCTTGCTGTGTAAGCGGTAGAAGCTCTGAATTTAATAGCGGCGGTTGCTTTGGTGCATACCGCAGCGTCGTTGCATGGGCTTAAGCCGCAGGCGTGGTGCCATCGTCTGGGATGCCGCTGCCCTCTGCGGGGTTGTCTGCATCAGGGGCTCCATCGGCCACATTCGCATCGTTCTCCACTATCCGCTGCAGCCCGCTGAGCTTGGATCCCTCGTCCAGCGCAATCAACGTCACGCCCTGTGTGGCTCGGCCGAGTTCACGGATCTCTGAAACCCGCGTGCGCACCAGCACGCCCTTGTCCGTGATCAGCATGATTTCATCGTGTCCATGCACCAGCGTGGCGGCCACTACCTTGCCGTTGCGCTCGCTCTGCTGAATGGCGATCATGCCTTTGGTGCCTCGACCATGGCGCGTGTACTCAACAATGCTCGTGCGTTTGCCGTAGCCGTTTTCGGTAGCAGTCAGAACGCTTTGCGTTTCGTCTTCGGCCACCAGCATGGCGATGACGCTCTGGCCTTCTTCCAGAGTCATGCCGCGCACGCCGCGGGCCTGGCGACCCAAGGGGCGAACGTCGTTTTCGTCAAAGCGCACAGCTTTGCCGCCATCGCTGAACAGCATCACATCGTGCTTGCCGTCTGTAAGGGCTGCGCCGATCAGGTAGTCGCCGTCGTCCAGATTGACGGCGATGATCCCGCCCTTGCGCGGGTTGTTGAACTCGTCAAGAGCCGTCTTCTTGACGGTACCCATGCTGGTTGCCATGAAGACATAGTGGTCAGCAGGGAACGTGCGCATTTCCCCGGTGAGGGCCAGCACTACATTGATCTTCTCGCCTTCTTGCAGCGGGAACATGTTGACGATGGGGCGCCCGCGCGAGCCGCGCGAACCGGCTGGCACTTCCCACACCTTGAGCCAGTACAGCCGGCCGCGGTTAGAGAAGCACAGGATGTAGTCGTGCGTGTTGGCGATGAAGAGCTGGTCAATCCAGTCGTCTTCCTTGGTCGCTGTGGCCTGCTTGCCTCGGCCGCCACGCTTTTGGGCTCGGTATTCCGACAGGGGCTGGCTCTTGATGTAGCCGGTGTGGCTGAGCGTGACCACCATGTCGGTCGGCGTGATCAGGTCTTCTGTAGAGAGGTCTTGGGCGCTGTACTCGACGATGCTGCGGCGAGCGCCGAGCTTGTGCTGGCCGAATTCGGTCTTGATGGAGGTGAGTTCGTCACCAATGATGACCGACACGCGCTCTGGCTTGGCAAGAATGTCGAGCAGGTCTTCGATGACCGCCATGACTTCCTTGTATTCGGCAACGATCTTGTCCTGCTCCAGACCAGTCAGGCGTTGCAGGCGCATCTGCAGGATTTCCTGGGCCTGGGTTTCTGAGAGGCGGTACAGGCCGTCCTGGCCCATGCCCAATTCCTTTTCAAGGCCGTCGGGGCGGTAGTCATCAGCGTTGACCACACCGCCATCCGCGCGGGTGCGGGTCAGCATCTCGCGCACCAGCTTGCTGTCCCACGAGCGGGTCATCAGCTCGGCCTTGGCCACCGGTGGCGTGGGCGCGTTGCGGATGATGGCAATGAAGTCATCGATGTTGGCCAGCGCAACCGCCAGGCCTTCCAGCACGTGGCCACGGTCGCGCGCCTTGCGTAGTTCGAACACCGTGCGGCGGGTGACCACCTCGCGGCGATGCTGCAAAAAGACGCTGATCAGGTCCTTCAAGTTGCACAGGCGCGGCTGACCGTCGATCAGCGCCACCATGTTCATGCCGAACGTGTCTTGCAGCTGCGTCTGCTTGTACAGGTTGTTAAGCACCACCTCGGGCACTTCGCCGCGCTTGAGCTCGATCACCAGGCGCATGCCCGACTTGTCGGACTCATCCTGGATGTGGCTGATGCCTTCGATCTTCTTCTCGTGCACCAGTTCGGCCATCCGCTCCTGCAGGGTCTTCTTGTTGACCTGGTAGGGCAGCTCGTCAACGATGATCGCCTGGCGCTGGCCGCGATCGATGTCCTCGAAATGGCACTTGGCCCGCATCACCACCTTGCCGCGACCGGTGCGGTAGCCATCCTTTACACCATTGATGCCGTAGATGATGCCGGCGGTGGGGAAGTCGGGCGCCGGGATGATCTCCATCAGGTCATCAATGGAGGTGTCCGGGTTACGCAGCATGTGCAGGCAGGCGTCCACCACCTCGTTGAGGTTGTGCGGTGGAATATTGGTGGCCATGCCCACCGCAATACCGGCAGAGCCATTGACCAGCAAATTGGGAAGCTTGCTGGGCAATACCAGCGGCTCCTTTTCACTGCCGTCGTAATTGGGGCCGAAATCGACGGTTTCCTTGTCGATGTCGCCCAGCATTTCGTGGGCGATCTTTGCCAAGCGGATTTCGGTATAGCGCATGGCAGCAGCGTTATCACCGTCCACCGATCCGAAGTTGCCTTGGCCGTCCACCAGCATGTGTCGCAGCGAGAAGTCTTGCGCCATCCGCACGATGGTGTCGTACACCGCCGAGTCGCCGTGCGGGTGGTATTTACCGATCACGTCGCCAACAATGCGGGCCGATTTCTTGTAAGGACGGTTCCAGTCATTGTTGAGTTCGTGCATGGCAAACAGCACGCGCCTGTGAACAGGCTTCAAACCATCGCGTGCGTCGGGCAGGGCCCGGCCAACAATCACGCTCATCGCGTAATCGAGGTAACTGCGCCGCATTTCTTCTTCAAGACTGATCGGCAGGGTTTCTTTGGCAAACTGGGTCATTTGGACGGCGGTGGCAGCAAAGGAGAGCCATTTTAGGCTTAGATGCTTGTAGCGCCCGTGCAACATATGCGGGCTATTGCGGTTTTGTCCTACTGTGCCTTATGAGCTAGAGCCGCTTTTCGCCTGTTACGTATGGCACAATCGTTTTAACGTTTTGGGTGGTGGTCACCCTAAGCGTCCTGATTCGCAGCGCGGCTGCGGCTTTTTCCCCAAGAGGAGAACCATGAAGAAACTGAACAAAGTGGCGATGTTGTTTGCCTCTGCAGCGCTCGCAACCGCCGCTGGCGCACAAACTGTAGACAACTGGAAGAACGGTTCCGGCGATCTGGTCTGGAAGAACGGCACCAACGAACTGTGCTGGCGCAATTCCAACTGGACGCCTGCAACTGCAGCTCCTGGTTGCGACGGCGCTATCGCCGCTCCTGCTGCTGCTCCTGCCGCCGCTCCTGCTGCTGCTCCTGCCGCTCCAGCAGCCGCCGCTCCAGCTGCAGCTGCTCCAGCCGTTGCTGCTCAGAAGGTGACTTACGCTGCTGACGCGTTCTTCGACTTCGACAAGTCCGTCCTGAAGCCAGAAGGCAAGGCGAAGCTGGACGATCTGGTTTCCAAGGTCAAGGGCATCAATCTGGAAGTCATCATTGCTGTGGGTCACACTGACTCGGTGGGCTCTGATGCATATAACCAGAAGCTGTCTGTGCGCCGTTCCGAAGCTGTTAAGGCTTATCTGGTGTCCAAGGGCATCGAAAAGAACCGCGTCTACACTGAAGGCAAGGGCGAAAAGCAGCCTGTGGCCGACAACAAGACCGCCGAAGGCCGCGCAAAGAACCGCCGCGTGGAAATCGAAGTGGTTGGTACCCGCGCCACCAAGTAATCTTTGATTACCCCAAAAAAGCCCCGCTTCGGGGCTTTTTTTATGGCCAAAGAGAATCCCTTTTTTGAGTGCGCACTGAGCCTTGGTGGAAAATGGCGCCATGACTGAAGCACTCAACGCAGACCCTGCTGAACTGGCCAAATTTTCGGATCTAGCCCATCATTGGTGGGACCCAGAGAGCGAATTTCGCCCTTTGCATCAAATCAACCCTTTGCGTCTGGGATGGATCAGCTCCATCGTCGGCCTTGATCAACAGCGCGTTCTTGACGTTGGATGTGGCGGCGGAATATTGGCTGATTCCATAGCCCGGAAAGGCGCCGACGTCACTGGGATTGATTTAGCCTCCAAATCGCTGCGTGTGGCGCAATTGCATGCGCTTGAAACTGGTACTCCGAATATCCAGTACCGGGAGGTCAGCGTTGAAACGCTAGCGCAAGAGACGCCCGAGAGCTTTGACGTCGTGACCTGCATGGAGATGCTTGAGCACGTTCCGGACCCAAACTCTGTGGTCCAAGCTTGCGCAAAGCTGGTCAAGCCGGGTGGATGGGTTTTTTTCTCGACACTGCACCGCAGCGCCAAGGCCTTTATGTTGGCTATCGTGGGTGCGGAATATGTGCTCAACATGCTGCCCCGCGGCACGCATGAATACGACAAGATGATTCGCCCTAGCGAGTTGGCCTCGAGTTGTCGCGGAGCCGGGTTGGACGTTATCCATACACGGGGGCTTGAATACAACCCCATTACGCAAAGATATTCTTTGACTTCAGATACCAGCGTCAACTACATGTTGGCCACACGCAAATTTTCCTGACACTTTGCGCATGTTCAAAGACGTTGCAGCCGTCCTGTTTGATCTGGACGGAACCTTGGTCGACAGCGCACCTGACTTGGGGGCTGCTGCTGATCAGATGCGAACAGACCGCGGACTCCCCTCATATCCATTTGACCACTACCGTTCCATGGCCGGAGCGGGCGCGCGAGGAATGCTGCAGCAGGCTTTTGGTATGACCCCGGAACATCCTGATTTCCCTGCGATGCGCGAAGAGTTTTTTGGCAACTACGAGAGGCGTTTGACCGCGCTCACCTCGGTGTTTGATGGAGTAGATCTTTTGCTGCGCACGCTACAGGATCACAACATCCCCTGGGGAATCGTCACCAACAAATCCTCGCGTTTCACCGAACCCCTGGTGGGTGCAATTGCGATGTTCGCTTCTGCCAGCGTCGTAATCAGCGGAGACACTACGCCTCATTCCAAACCTCATCCGGCTCCGCTGCTTGAAGCCGCTCGGCGCCTTGCAGTTGCTCCCGGACGTTGTGTGTACGTGGGTGACGATGAGCGGGATATCGTGGCAGGGCATGCTGCAGGCATGGCAACGGTGAGTGCAACTTATGGGTACCTGGGTGCTCGAAGCGACGTTACTGCTTGGAACGCCCATGCCTCAATTAATTCTCCGACAGAGCTCTTGCAATGGATCGCTCTGACCTAAAATAGGAGCCTTGGGGCTGTCCTGGTTTCGACGTGGGTTCGGAATCGGTGTGGTGCATGTCGAGCTTGAGTCACGCTCGTAAATCTCGATTTAAAAAACTAACTGCAAACGACGAACGTTTCGCACTCGCTGCTTAATTGCCAGTGAGCCTTGCAACAGTTGGCCGATGGGCTGGGCAAGGGGGTTCTGAGCAATCAGAACCTCCCGGCTGCAAGGATAATTACATGGGCTGGCCCTGATCCGGGTACCTTGGGTTGGGGTAAGAAAATAGGGTGCTGGCTGCTGATGTAGCGTGCGACTGCGCGACATCAGCGGCGAGAATTAAATCAGACCGCTAAACATGTAGATCTGCTCGATGAAGGCTTGCGGACGCGGGTTCAATTCCCGCCAGCTCCACCACGCAAGACACCGCTACACACTGGAAACCCCAGTCTGTGGCGGTTTTTCTTTGTGCCTCGGTGTCGTGTGGTGTCCTGAAATTCGCACCGAATTCGCACGGGTCACAACGATCCCACAATGCGCAACTCCGGCGTGGGCTTTTGGTAGTCCTCGCGGATGAACCGGCCGTAGGTGCGGAACACCATTTCCACATCCTCGTGGCCCAGTTGGGCGGCCACGTACCAAGGGTTGTGCCCACCGGTGAGTAGGGTGGAGGCGTAGGCGTGCCTGACTTGGTATGGGTTGCGGTAATCTACGCCTGAGCGCGTACCGACCGCCAGCCAGAAGGTTTTGCGCACCTGGGCATCGGTGGACCATGGCATGCCGTCCCGCGGGTTCAGCCAGACTCGCGCCCTTGGCCTCAGAGATAGCCCGCTGCGCCTGCAGGGCGGCTAGTGCGCTGCCATCCAGATCCACTGCCCGGATGCCTGCCGCCGTCTTTGGCGCCTTGATGACCCCGGCAACCTGGTTCTGCTCAACACGAGCAACTTTCCTATCCCAGTCGATGTGCCTCCACTCCAGCGCCTGAAGTTCGCCAGGGCGCAGGCCCGTCGCAAACCAGAACTGGAGCATGGGCCGCTCGTCAGGCCGGCGGGCGCCCAGCAGGGCCGTGGGTGCTGCCGCAGAAAATGGACTTACCACACAGCCTCTGGCCTTGGCCATCTGCCGGATCAGCTTGGCCAGTGCAGTGCGGTCGAACGGGTTGAAGTCGTTCAGCTCGTTATTGAGGGCATCGTCAAACACACGCAGCGGGGTGAAGGGGACAGTTTGCTGTTCGACACCTGGAGCTCGTAGCTGGGTGAGCAGCGCCTCCATGAGCGTGCTGTCCTTTTTTGGCGCAGCCGCGCGTGGGCTGTCAGGGAAGTAGTCTTTTGGCGCCCATCGGAAACTGAGCCAGTTTTATTGGTAGTGTCGAAGCAAAATTGAGCCGGGTGTTCAACCTACCCTGCTGTTTATTTAAGCAGCGGGGTTCGAGGAGTGATCACCATGAACATGATTGGCAGGATCCGACAGCTGCACGTGAGGGACAAGCGGTAGGAGCGCGAGATAGCGCGCATGACGGGGCTGTCGCGCAACACGGTGTCGAAGTGGCTGCGGGCACCGGTTGCCGAGGCACCGAAGTACCGGCACGAAACCGAACAAGTTGGGTGCATTTGAGGCGGCGCTGAAGCAGGCGTTGACGGCCGATGCGCGACGGACCGAGCACGAGAGGCGCACGGCACGTGCGCTGCACACCGAGATCAAGGCGGCAGGCTACGACGGCGGTTACTCGGCCGTCACTGACTTCGTTCGAGCGTGGCGCCAGGGCGAGGGACAAGCAGTCAACGTCACCGGGTTCGTTCCACTGACCTTCGAGCTCGGCGAGGCCTTCCAGTTCGATTGGAGCGAAGAAGGCCTGGTCGTCGGCGGCATCTACTACCGCATGCAGGTGTCGCACCTGAAGCTGTGCGCGAGCCGTGCGTTCTGGCTGGTGGCGTACCCGAGCTAAGGTCACGAAATGCTGTTCGACGCCCACACGAGGTCGTTTCCCGCACTGGGTGCTGTGGCGCGTCGCGGGATCTGCGACAACATGCGCACCGCCCTCGATGAGCGGTCCGCAAGGGCAAGGGCCGCATCGTCAACCCGCGCTTCTCGGTGATGTGCGCGCACTACCTGTACGACCCTGACTTCTGCAACGTCGCCTCAGGCTGGGAGAAGGGGCGTGTGGAGAAGAACGTGCAGGACAGTCGTCGGCGCATCTGGATGGACGCAGCCCGGCGCCGCTTCGGCTCCTTCGTCGAACTCAATGCCCGGCTGGCGGAGCGATGCCGAGCACCGTGGAACAAGGTGCGCCACCCCGAGCACAGCCAGTTCAGCGTGGCCGAGATGCTCGAGCACGAGCGTCCCCACCTGATGCCCATGCCTGAGCCCTTCGATGGCTACGTAGAGAAGCCTGCCCGTGTGTCGAGCACCTGTCTGGTGTCGGTGGCACGCAACCGCTACTCGGTGCCCTGCGAGCTGGCCGGGCAGACGGTCAGCACGCGGCTGTATTCGGGCGGCATCGTGGTTGTTGCCCGTGATGCGGTGGTCGCGCGACACGAGCGCCTGAGCGCCTCTGGCGGCGCCCGCTACGACTGGCAGCACTACATTCTGCTCATCCAGCGCAAGCCTGGTGCATTGAGGAACGGTGCGCCCTTCGCAGACATGCCCGAGGCACTGCAGCAACTGCGCCGCGGCCCGCTGCGCGAGGCCGGTGGAGATCGCGTGATGGCGCAGGTGTTGGCCATCGTGCCGACGGCGGGCTGGACGCGGTGATCGTGGCGGTCGAGTTGGCACTGGAGAGTGGTCCGCCATCGGGCCGGGTGAGTGTGGGGCACTTCGTCAATGTGCTCGGGCGGCTCACCGCACCGGCAGCACCACAGAGTGCGCAGACGGCGCTGCAGATCATCCGCCGCCGCTGGCCAACACGGCCCAATACGCCGGCTTGCGCGGACAGGAGGTGGACCAAGCGTGACGTGGCAGTCGAACTCAAGGTGTTGCCCCTGCACGCCATGGTCAGTGCCTAGTGCGATCTGATGAGCAAGGTGCCGCGTCCGGCTTGGATGCCTCTCGCTGGCTGGTCGAGCACCTGCTGCAGTCGGAGACCACAGACCGTTCGATGCGTTCTGTCCAGCATCACATGAACTCGGCGCGCTTCCCCGTGCACCGGGATCTGGCCGGCTTCGACTTCGATGCGTCGGCGGTCGACCAGAAGAAGCTGGTCCACCGGCTCGCGACGCGGGAATTCACGGAGGCCGCGCACAACGTGGTCTTGGTCGGTGGTCCGGGCACAGACAAGACCCATCCGGCAACGGCTCTGGGCGTGTCGGGCATCGTGCGCCACAGCAAGCGCGTGTGGTTCTACTCGACGGTCGACCTGGTCAACGCCCTGGAGAAGGAGAAGGCTCAGGGCAAGGCCGGGCATATTGCGCTGAGCCTGCTGCGAATGGATCTGGTGATCCTGGACGAACTGGGCTACCTGCCGTTCAGCCAGGCCGGTGGTGCGCTGCTGTTCCACCTGCTGTCCAAGCTTTACGAGCACACCAGCGCGGTGATCACGACCAACCTGGACTTCGCCGAATGGTCGGCGGTGTTCGGGGACGCGAAGATGACACCTGCCTTGCTCAACCGCCTCACGCCCACTGTCACATCGTGGGGACAAGAAATGCGAGCCATCGGTTCCTGCACAGCAGCGTCACCGCGAAGAAACGCATCAAGGCCAGAGCAGACCCGCAAGACGGGCACCAAGGTCGATCCACCAGACGCCACCGATTGAAGGCTACCGCTCTTGGCAAGGCGCTACGGGCTTCGCCCTTCGCGCCTTATGAGTTATCAGTAATGTCCTGCTGGTTGGGTAGCCGTCAGATCAGCACGATGCGCCGGGGTAGCTGATGCGTGACGTCACCGAGGCGGGGTCACAACCTAATCAAACGGTTTGCCTGAGGAGCCACCGAGCTTCTACGCAAGGAAGTGAGAATTGCAGAGCGAGCCGTGCTGCGGCTGATCTCGGTGTCACTGACGGATGGGCAGCTCGATGCGCTGGTGTCTTTCACGTTCACCCTCGATGCTGGCTATACGGCGCTCGACACTGCGGCGGAAGGCGAACCGTAGCGAGCACGAAAGCGTCCCCGCTGAGCTGATGAAGATGGGGTGGGCAGATGGGAAAAGGCTGCCGGGACTGGTTCGACGACGAAGATTGGAATCAAACTTTATAGGCAGTTCAACAAATAACATCACTTGTATTCGTTGATACAAACCCGGTCATCGACAAAATTGCATTTACCCGCAGCCCCTGCCGCTTCTTCATTGCTGCGAAGGGCCCATACATCTATTACATGAGTTATTTGATTGTCTTTGAATTTTGCGAGCTGATCATCGCCACTTTCCCTGAACGCTGATGGATAAAAATATCTAAGCCAACTTTCTGAGGCCCCTTTCAGATTTCCAATTTGGATCAGCCCGCACACATCGTAAATCCATGAGTTTGAACCTGAAAAGAAAGACACAATCCCAATCTCGCACATCCTAATTCTCACTGGTACATTCGAATAACGCTTGATGACATACTTTCCGTCGCCGATGGAGCTTTTACCTACTTCTTGATACGCCAAGTAACCTGGTGAGTTTTCATTCCATGGGTAATTTTTGTTTTTGCCAAAATTTGTGATTAGTGTTAATGAAAATACGAGCATCAAAACCACTCCCAAAGGAGCGGCTATCTTGATCATATCTCTACGATAGAATTCAATTGTTACTGCCATCATGATGGCGAATAGCGCAATTAAAAAATTCTCACTATACCAAACGAAATTTCCGGGCATGGAGATTGCAATAATTAACATCAAGGAGATGGCCGACAATACCGGGATGGCTCCTCTTGACAGTAGGAGCGAAAATGCAGCTGGCAGGCCAATCAATGCCCAGCCTGCCCAGGACCAGTTGAGGCCCATGATTTGAGCGATATTCACTGAAAGAATTTTGATTAAGTTTTTGTCAGTGAATAGCTTGAGCTTCCCGGTTATTTGCTTTGACCAGATAGTGCTGGGTATGGGGTAGACGCCAAGGGCAAGCATCAAAACCCAATAAATTAAAAATCCAACAAAGAGCCCAAGCATTATTTTTGCCAAGACTTTGGGCTGAGAGAGATAAATAAGTATGGTAGATACGGTCGCAACTGCGCCAATTTCGGGCCTAGAAAGGCCAACCAATAATACTGCAATTCCTATTGCGAAGTGCTTTTCCGATCTTTCAATTAAAAGCTTTGTAAGTGTGAAAAGCGAAAGAAACAAAACCCCGCCTTCCATGAGAAAGATCGTGTCCAATGATGTGCTTAATAAAAATAATGCAATGCCAAGTAGCAAGTAGTTTTTTAACGTATTTGTCCAGAAAGGCAAAAATACAAGAAATGAAACAAAACCGCTACTCAAAAAAGCAAATCTAGCTGCTTCAATCGTACGTAAAGGGATGTCGAAAATTTCCAGTATGAAAAATGCTGGTGCCAGCGTCAAAAGTCTCAGAGGTGAGCTTGACAATAGCATTCCAGATTCTATGGACGGGAAATAACGAGCCGTCCCAGTCTCAACTATATTTGCAGCCATGTGCAAATATATAAAGCTGTCATCAAAGTAGGCGGTCTTTTTGAACAAAAAGAAGCCGCACGCCAAAAGTATAGAAAAAACAAAGACGCACGAAATTGCAACTAGTCCGAATTTTGAGCATCCAGTCGATGCTAAATTGGAAATTGTCTTTTTATTATTCACATTAAATATCCATTTTGTTGAAGATGGCTGAAGGCAGATGTTGAATAATTGCCATTATCAGCAACCACTTCCCCGGTACATAAACAATCGATTTTCCTGCCTCAACTGCATCCACAATCTGCGTTGCCACATCTTCAACAGGCGCGAGCTTGGCGCCCTTGCCCTTGAGGTGAGCCGTCATCGGAGTATCGGTCGGACCCGGCTTAATCAGTATCACCTTGACACCGCTATTCGCAAAACGGTGCTGCAACCCTTGGGCATAGCGCGTAACTAGTCCTTTGGCTGCGCCGTAGACATAGTTGGACTTCCGTCCCCGGTCCCCAGCCACGGAGCCAATCAAGGCAATGGTGCCGTGGTTGGCTTTTTCCATGTACTTGGCAAAGGCTTCGGCATAGAGGACGGGTGAGACCCCGTTGAGCTCCAATGCGTCGCGGGAATACTGAAGGTCGTTCTGACACTCGGCTTGCTCAGGCAGCGATCCGTGCGCAATCAGGACGATATCGATGTTGCCCGATTTAACGATATCCCGAACCGTGGCGTTCATGGCTTCAGCGTCTAGAAACTCAGCCTGGATAACCCGAATCTCGGACAGCGGGCTACGCACCTTGAGGTCTGTTGCAACACGCTCAATGCGCAGGGTATCGCGGCCCACCAGAGTCAGGTCGGCCGGCTGCTTTGCCAGCCAGAGCCTAGCGCAGTGCTCGGCAATCGCCGACGTAGCGCCAATAATGACGATTCTCTTCTTGCTGTTCATTCAACTTCCCATCAAGCGACGTGATAGACCCGAGCTAATCCCCGGGTCCCTGTATTTCATGAATTCAGCCAAGCGTGGATAGCCTGCTTCGAAAAGCTCTCTAGGCATTCGTGCATCTTTGGCCAGATAGATGCGGCCCTTGGCCTCGCGCACGATGCCATCAAGGCGCTCGAAGAGCTTGTGCGTGCGATCCCCGTGATTCGGAAAGTCCAGTGCCAGTGTCACCCCTGGCTGTGGGAAGCTCAGCATCCCCACCGGTTGGCGATTGCCAAACGTCTTCAGGACGGCGAGGAATGAACCATCTCCGGATCGGGCAATTTCTTTAAGCATGGCTTGAACCGCATGTTGTCCAACTTCGCGTGGAACCACACTCTGGTACTGGAAGAACCCCTTAGGCCCGTACATCCTGTTCCACTCGAGCAGGTTGTCCAGGGGATAGAAAAACGACTCGTAGTGCGTGATGGCCCGACCGGCCTGCCATTTCTTTAGGTGGTAGTAGGCCATGTTGAAGGGGCGCAGCGACAGCCTATTGACCAGAGAAACTGGTGGCACGATCGGCATGGTTAGCTTACGCCTCTGAGGTGCCGGGCGATCTCCGACGTTGGTGGGGTTGCCTCGCATGAACAAGCCGCGTCCACCGCCCCGTGTAATGCAGTCAATCCAGGACACCGTGTGCTCCCAATTGGCCTCAGAATCATCGGCGAGCCTGAAGAACTCATCCAGGTTGGCATAAGGCATGGTCTGGGTGTCCAGCCACGGACCGGACACACGGCGTAACTGAATCTCGGCTTGCGTGATCACGCCAGTCAGGCCCAATCCACCGACAGTGGCGGCAAACCAATCTGGCTGCTCATCCGGGCCGCACTGAATGACCTCTCCATCGACACGAATGAGGGTAAGGCTCTGTACGTGATCGCCGAAAGAACCCAGTACGTGATGGTTTTTGCCGTGCACATCGTTGGCAATGGCACCCCCAACGGTCACCATTTGAGTCCCCGGCGTCACGGGCAGGATCCAGCCACGTGGAATGACTTGACGCTGTATGTCCCGCAGCAGCACTCCGGCCTCACACACCACGCGGCCGGTGCTGTCGTCGAGCGCAATGAAATGGTCGAGCCCGGTTGTGATCCAGAGCGTGCCTTCTGGATTCAGGCAGACGTCACCATAGCTGCGACCCATGCCGTGGGCGACACCCGGCTCGGCCCCATGGCAAACCAGAGCCTTAACCCTGGAGGGATCATTCAGACCGACGACATGATGAGGATCGGCGCTCAAGCGCCCCCAAGAAGTAACCGGCTTCATACGGCCTCCGTGCGGAAGACGTAACGCTTGTCGAGGTGGTACTTAGTAAGGTAGCCGATTGCAAGACCAATAACGCCGCCGAGGTAGCGCATTTCCTTGGTCTCGAAGATGTGATGGAATCCAAACTCAAAGCCCCAGAAGATCACGGTTGTGACCAAGCCCATGACGGTATAGAGGGCGAAGGTCCGTGTGTCGTGGGCGACGCTGCGCGCCCGGAAGCGGAAGATGTAGCGCTTGTCGAGGATGTACTTGACCACAAGCCCGACGCCTGTGCCCACGATGACCGAGGCCAGGATGTCGAAGGCGCCGCTGTAGGTATGGATGAAAATATCCTGAGCGGCGATGTTTGCTGTGGTTGCGATTAGTGCGAAAATGGCATAGTTAATCGCCAGCTTGGTCGAAGAAAACATTCAATAGTATCACAGAGGTTCAAAAAATAATGCATGATACCGTAATGGCCCGCTCGCCTCTTGCTCAGATGCTGGGCTTAATCAAGCTGATGCGGCCAAAGCAGTGGGTTAAGAACGGCTTTGTTCTGGCGCCGCTGGTGTTTTCTGGGGCGTTTCTGGATGCTGGGGCCGCCAGCGATGCCCTTTTGGCTGTGCTGCTGTTTTGCGTCGCCTCGTCGGCGACCTACATCATCAACGACATGCACGACATTGAGCGTGACCGTCGTCACCCCAAGAAGTCCAAGACCCGCCCCCTGGCGGCCGGGATCGTCTCGCTACCCGCTGCCCTGATCCTGCTCGCGGCCTTCTACGCCGTACTAGTGTGCGGCTGGTTCGTTGCCCCAAAGGTGGTGATGGTGATCGTGGCCTATCTGGTGCTGAACCTGGCCTACACCTTCGTGCTCAAACATCAGCCAGTGGTCGATATCTTCACCATTGCCATCGGTTTTGTCCTGCGCGTCTATGCAGGTGCCATGGCCCTCGACGTGCCCGTGTCCTCATGGATGTTTATTACGACCCTGTGCCTGGCTCTGTACCTGGCCGCTGTCAAACGCCGCCAGGAGCTCAGCCAAAGTGGTACCGAGGGCCGCA
Organism: Acidovorax delafieldii; assembly: GCA_002377855.1. Classification (GTDB taxonomy): domain Bacteria; phylum Pseudomonadota; class Gammaproteobacteria; order Burkholderiales; family Burkholderiaceae_C; genus Acidovorax; species Acidovorax delafieldii_A. The sequence continues at coordinate 166,852 of DFQQ01000023.1, forward strand.
AAGTGCTGGAGAAGTACTCCGTTTCGCTGGTGGATCGCTATGCTGAGATGTCGGCAACCGGGGCGCTGCTGTTCTACAGCATGTTCGTGATGTCCGCCAAGCCCGAGTTGGTCATCACGGTTCCATTAGTCCTGTTTGGCCTGTTCCGCTACTGGTTCGTGGTGGAGGCCCTTGATGGCGGCGAGTCGCCGACGGATGCACTACTTGCTGACTGGCAGCTGTTGCTTACCGTGGTGCTGTGGGTGGCTGCATGCGGCTGGGCTCTTTGGCCGGTACAGGGGTGATCATGGATTTGTCTTACGTCCTGACCCCATTTCTGGCTTGGCTCGTCGCCGGAGTCTCAAAATTCATGATCAACAGCATTAAGGCCAAGCAACTCGCGTTCGGCCTCATCGGCTACGGTGGGTTGCCCAGCAACCACAGCGCGATCGTCACTAGCATGGCTGCGCTCATTGCCCTCAAGGAGGGTATTGGCCATCCTGCCGTCGGTGTCGCCATCACACTGGCGTTTATCGTGATGCTGGATGCCAATAGCCTGCGCCGGCAGGTGGGCAAGCATGCCGTGGCCATCAACAAGTTGGCAGCTGGGGCAGCTGACCATCAGGCCCTGCGCGAGCGCATGGGCCACACCCGATTGGAAATCGCCGCCGGCATAGCCGTGGGTATCGCGGTTGCAGCTGCAGTGAACGTGATGTTGGCTTGACGGATGAATCACGAGCGGCCGATGCTCCGGCGATAAACCAATCTACCGCGAGCCGGATTCCGGTTCGATCGATATCCGTGGCCACCGTTGTGACGGTGGTGTTTTACCTCGGGGTGGAGACCCTGGCGGACTGGGGGCGGTTGGTGCAGCAGTTTCGGCACTAGCAAGTTCGCCCTGAACAATCTGCAAGCCCTTGATCTGACACGTAGTTCTGCTGATTGATGGGCGCAGGATTTGCAAGGTATGGTTTTGCCAGTACCTGTTTTCTTGCAAATTGCTCCGAGGAGTCCGATGGGTCCGAAGCCTTCGCAGCCGCAAACGGCCGAGCTGTTCCGTCCAAGGCTGGACGAGCAGATCAACATGAAGCACCCACTGGTCAGGCTGGCCGCGCTAATCGACTGGGAGGAGATCGAGCGTACCTTCGCGGTGTCGTTCACCTCCGGTCGTGGCCGCCTAGCCTTGGCTCAGCGCCTGGTGGCTGGGCTGCTGTACCTGCAGCACACCTTCGATGCCTCCGACGAAGTCGTGGGCAACACCTGGGTGGAGAACCCGTACTGGCAGTTCTTCTGCGGTGAGCCCTACCTGCAGACCGAGCTGCCCATCGACCCGTCCAGCCTCACGCGCTGGAGAAAGCGCATTGGAGAAGAAGGCGTGGAGACGCTGCTGGCGGCCAGCATCGATGCCGCCCGGCGCGGTGGTGCCATCCAGAAGCGCAGCACACAGCAGGTGATCGTAGACACCACCGTCATGTCCAAGGCCATTGCCCACCCCACCGACAGCCGACTGCTGGACAGGAGCCGCTAGCACCTGGTCAAGGCGGCCGAGGACAACAGCCTGCAATTGCGCCAGAACTACAACCGCGTGGCGCCGCGACTGGCCGCGCAGATCGGGCGCTATGCACATGCCAAACAGTTCAAGCGCATGAGAAGGCTGTGCGCACAATGCGCACCCGTGTGGGCCTTGTGCACCGCGAGGTGCAGCGCCAATTTGCACATGCTTCCCGACGGGGCCAAGGCCAAGGTCCAAGACCTGCTCAACCGCACGGGCCGCATCCTGACCCAGCGCACCAAAGACAAGAACAAACTGTACGCACTGCACGCCCCCGAGGTCGAGTGCATCAGCAAAGGCAAGGCCAGAACACCGTACGAATTCGGCGTGAAGGTCAGCATCGCCACCACGTTGAAGGAAGGCCTGGTGGTGGGCATGCGCTCCATGCCAGGCAACCCCTATGACGGCCACACGCTGGCCGAGACACTGGAGCAAGTGGGCATCCTCACCGGCATAAGCCGCCAGCCACGGCCATCGTGGACAAGGGCTATCGGGGCGTGGAGATCGACGGCGTGCGCATCCTGCGCTCGGGGCAACGGCGCGGCATCACCAAGGCGCTCTGCGTCTGACTCTGGCCGCGCTGCGGTTTTATTGCACCCGATTCGGTCTGTCGATGCAGGCGCTCATCGCGGCACTGCTGGTCGCTCCCGGTGACCGCCGAACTGTTTGGGGCTGAGAACGTAATTGTTCAGGACGGACTCGGTATTTGGGTGCGCAGCATATCTTCATGGTGGACCACAACGATTACCGCCTGCGTTTTGCCCGCTGACATGGCGTCGCTAGGGATCCCTGCACAAATCCCAGCGAGCGGTGTATGTAAGAGCGTGGACAATCCGCGCATGAAGCAAAGCAGCCTAGGCCTGAGCAACACCACCAAGCGAACGCGCAAGCGCGAATTCCTAGATGCGATGGAACTGGTGGTCCCCCGGGGCCGAATTAGTTTCGCTGATAGAGCCCTGCGCCCCTGAGAGCGGGCGCCGGGGCCAGCAGCCCTTTGCAGTGCAGACCCTACTGAAAATCCATTTCATGCAGCAGTGGTTCAAGCTCAGCGACCCCGCCATGGAAGAAGCCCTGCACGATGTGCCAGTCTTTCGGGACTTTGCGGGCCTATCGCACTGGGACGAACACATCCCCAGTGAATCGAGCATCCTGCGCTTTAGGCATCTGCTGGAGCGCCACAAGCTGGCAGATCAGATTCTTGCCACCGTCAATGCCCTGCTACAGGCCAAAGGGCTGCAACTCAAAGCAGGCACGGTGGTGGACGCCACGCTGATTGCAGCGCCAACATCCACCAAGGACGAAGGCAAGGCACGAGACCCCGAGATGCACCAGAGCAAGAAGGGCAACGAGTGGTACTTCGGGATGAAGGCTCACATTGGGGGTGGATGCCGACTCGGGGCTGGTGCACAGCGTGCGAGGCAGCAGTGGAAATGTGAACGACGTGATCGAAGCCAACGGCCTGCTGCACGGGCAAGAAACTAATGCCTTTGGCGATGCGGGCTATCAAGGTGTAGACAAGCGGCCCGATGCCAACAAGAACGTACGCTGGCATGTGGCCATGCGCCCAGGGTTGCGTCGTGCCCTGGACAAGGACAAACCTGTAGATGCGCTGATCGACCAACTTGAACGCACCAAGGCGAGCATTCGCGACAAGGTGGAGCACCCGTTCAGAGTGCTCAAGCAGCAGTTTGGTACGTGAATGTGCGCTACCGGGGGCTTAAGAAGAACACGGCGCAGATCGTCACGTTGTTTGCGCTGTCAAATCTGTGGATGGCAAGGCACACGCTGCGGGTCATCCTGGGGCAGGTGCGCGTGCAGGGGGCGTGATGGCCAAGGGTCAGGGGCCAATAACCCACGCGCAGCGTCTGAGGGCACCCTGCTCACGCCGAATTTACTCAACGTGAGTGCTTTTAGCTTCGTACATCGTCGCGGCACAACCAGAACCGATTCGTGAAGAGATTCCCTAGCGGGATCGATGTTCCCGGAGCAGAGGCTGCGGATGTTTGCTGCAAATCGCCTCCATCGCTATCGCATTCTTCTGTTCCGCTGCCGTATGCTCAGTTTGATAGGAAGGCGAGCCGCAGGGAGCTCGGTCGTTAACCAAGCAGCAAAGTTAGTTGCTACCGTTCGTTTTCTATTGTCGGGTCGGTCGCGCTGTAGCTCCACCTCTGAGCCTTATGGCCTGGATGGCGTAGGGCGCCTCGCTTTAATTGACTGTCATGCGCTCGGCTATGAATTAGCGGCCAGTACGGTCTTCGCGAATTATTGCCTGAGCATCCTGGACGGCGCTGTGTCGTTCATCCCCGGTGGGCTGGGGCGACAAAAGCCGCTATCGTGTTGCCTACGTCGGCTGCAGGCGTTGGGTGGTCGGATGCCATCACAGCATCGCTCATTAGTCGGAATCTCACGCTGTGGTTCTCGATTGACATTGGCGTTGTAGCGATGACCAAAACCGCTCTTGCCCATCGATCCACGCCCTCGACATCATCCAACGGTTTGAGGAACTTGAATCGCCGATTGTGAACTTGTGGGTTTGACGCCATCGATTTGTCAAAGCGACAGGAGTTGCTTTGCGTCGGGATGAGCCGGACAAAATTCCTGCTGGTGACCGGGGGCGGACGGCAACGTCCGCTTTGTTCAAAGTCGTGAATGCCACTTTGATTTGCAGACACGGGTTCAATTCGTGAACGGGAACCGAACTGATTGCCCATTTCCTGCACACGCCGGATACCGGACAGGCGGAACTGATAGGATTGGAGGCATCAAGGGCTGTACTCCGCTCCTTTCCCCACGAGTTGGAAGTGGTTGTGAGGTGCTGAGTTATTTAGGTTTGGCGCCGAGGCTCCGCCCCGCCACCAATTGCCAAGAGCCCCGTTGAATACGTTTAACGGGGCTTTTTTCTTATCACCAGTGAAGGATGTGCGGCGCAGCTTCCAATGCGGCACCTGCTTATCGCGAGCCCTGTTGCTGCCATTGTTGCGGCAAAAGGCTAAACAGCGGGCTTGGGTCGTGTTGCCATGTCTGGGTGGAAATGGGTGGATTCAGGATGCCGACCTGTCCTGACGCGCCAAGTTCCAGGGCAGCGAGCTGTTGCATCCACGCGGGGTCTACCGCACCGTTAGGCGCCGGCCGGGAAAAGATGAGCTCCAGCATTCGGCGTGCAGGGCCATTGTGGTTGCTTGCCGCGATCTGGTAGAGCCGTATGGCTTCCGCGTAATTGGCCGGAACCCCATCCCCTTTGTGGTAGCGCTGCGCTTCGACGTACCACTCATGGGCGCTGAAGCGAGTAGCGACGCCCGGCAAGCTTGTGCTGCGGTGGATTCTGCTGCGCAACAAGCCAGCATTGGCAGCGGCCGCTTTTGACTGAAGTGCCGCAGCCTGAAACTGCACCATTGCTTTGTTCAAATCGCCGATGCTTAAATACTCCAGCCCAAGCTCGTTCATGGCGCTGGCATTGCCTGCCCGCGCTGCGGACGTCAGCAGGGCGAGTTGTGCGTTGCTCGACAAGGGAGCCTCGGTTCTGTAGTCCGCTTGAGCAGGCAGGGGTGCAGCGGCTTTGTCGGCATGCCACTCAAGGTACTGAGCGAGGCCGGGGGCCACATTTGCCAACTTGGCTATCCAGGGCCGGGCCGCTGCTGGGTCCGGGGCCGACACGCATCCGGTGATTGCGCACCAAGCCAAGCCGGCTGGAGCAAGACGATGCCCCAGTTGCAGTGCCCGATCAAACCACTGCTGCGCCTGTGCTGCGTCAGATGGCATGCCGATCCCGTGCAGAGCCAGCAACCCAAGCAGCCACGCAGCTTCAGCTGGCGGCAAGCTTGAATCGGCCAGCGCTTTTGGTGAAGGGCGCTTCTTCTCGGGGGCACGCGCCTCAGCTTGTGCCGTGGACCTTAGGGCCTTCAGTGTTTGCTCAAGTGCTGGGTTGTCTGGTTTGATCTGGATCGGGACGATCGCCTCGGTGTCGGTGCGGCGTGCGTCCGCTTCGCCCTGCACCGGGACTGCACGCGCTGTGGCTTGAGCCACTGTCGCGCACAGGCAGAGCGCAGCAGCACCGCCCCTCAGGCTCAGGCCCCCCTGGCGCAACGACGCGGCTGTAGTGGGATGCATGAGTTGCTTCACTTGCGCGTTGTGGACGGTGGCGGTGCGGGAATAGAGCGGCGAGGGACCACATTCCAATATACCGCGTTGCCTGTGTAAGCCGTGCTACCCCATGCGTGGGCAAAGGCTTCATTGACTTGCTCTAGCGTACGGTAGCTTTTAATGGCTTTGAGGGGGGGGCCACGCAAGTCTTCAGGCAACTTGCCGGTCGCTTCTTCGTCGGTGGCGAAACAAGCTGCGCCTTCTCGGCCCGGGCTCGCGGCATCCATGACGAAGCCGGGATTGGGACTCATCCAGTCCGGGATGCGGATGGCCTGGTTTGCAGAAACCCAGCCAGTTGTATTGGTCTGGTTAGGCAGTAAGCGCATGACGGTTCCTGTCGCGTCCGCCAGGTAGCACTGGAGATAGGACGCGCGCGAGACCGTGGCCGAGAGAAAGATCTGCTCGCCCACTTCAAACGCTGTGCGGTCCAGCAAGACATTTTCAATTTGCATGTCCAGTTTGCGCTCTGGCGCTGGCGCGCCGTATGTGGAGGGCTTCCCTGCAGCCAGCGTTGGCGCCTCCCCACCGGCAGGTATCTCTGGCACAGGATCGGCCCGCGTGGTACTCCAGCCAATTCGCGCCAAGGTGCCGTCGTTGGTCAGACCCACGAAATTCCTCAGCGCTCGTTCATAGGTGGGAAAGTCCACCACTCCTGTCACAACCATTCCGCTGTCGGCTTGGAATTTGGCGAGCGCAGAGCGCAACTGCGCGTCGTCATATGGCGCTTGGCCCACGTTGGCACGGGCATCCAGGTAGCCGCGGCTGCTCAAAGATCGCGCGACAAGCTGTGCACGTACTGATGAAGTTCCCTCATCAAACCAGTCGCGCAGTTGCCGCTGAAAGTCGGGATGGTTTTGCTCCAGAGTAAGGCATTGCCAATAGGGCAACCGTGCCCATTTGCCGATCAGCTCAATCGTGGCCAAATCGACCAGGGTCCGCACTGCGCTGCCCGTGCCCTGCGTGTAGTCACGCCCCACGTTGAATTGCACCCCGTAAGTGCCAATGCGCCCCGCCAAGTCCACGCCTTGGCCTCCACTGCCCACAATCACCTCGTTGGCAGAGTCGAGTCCGGGAATGAGGGTGCGCGTGCGGAAGTCCCCCAAGTGCATCTCAAGCCCAATGATGGTGGCATTGCGGCTTTGGCTGTAGCCCAGGTCGACCCGTGGCCCCGAAACGCCCGCGTCAAACCGGTTGTTGATCACGTTCTGGTCTGCAAACGAGACTGCTCCAGAGAAATACAAAGCGGGCCGTTGCAATTGGATCTGGTTGTTGTTCAGCAAAATGGTCGTGAGGTTCTGCACCGTGTCCTGGCGCGCGATATCTACTTCGTAATCTACAAACCGGAAGGCATTGCTCAGGCGTGACATTTGAGAAAGAGCCGTAATGACCATGTCTTTGCTCCCCACCGCGACCCGTCCGGAGTAGTCTGGGATCTGCTTGCTGGTGATGAGGGTGGTGGGCAACTGGGCCGCTCGCAGCATGTGGTCCATGCACATCAGCGAATCTGAAAAGCTGGAGATGGAGCGGGTGGGGCGCACGGCGGGTCGGTCGGTGATGGACGCCCGTTCGTGAAATGCGCTGTCCTTGCGCGGGTCCATGGGTGTGGCGCAACCCATCAACAGCAGTGGTCCCAGCATTGCCAGTACCGCAGGCAACTGCGTGAAGCGCTCGAGGGCACCCGCCCGCATGGCGAAAAGGGATGACATTTACTTGACTCCTGCCCGTCTCAAAGCGCCACTTAATAAATTGCCGATCACTTGCAAATATTGACCAGGTCGCCGCGCAGCACGACGACCTGTGCCGCCGGGTTCGGCCCGTACCTGGAAGCTCCAGCGGCGCTGCCGGAAAGGGTGTTGCTGCCCACTTCTTGAACGCATGTCTTTTGCATGCCTTGGGCGCTGGCAGTTGTAACGGTGTCATTGTTTGTCAACACGCCCGTGGTGTCGTCCGAGAAAGCCTTCGCTTCGTAACGAGCGATGCGTGCGCGCAGCCACGCGGGCATGCTGTTGCCGTTATCCAGTCCTGATGAGGGCGCGGCAGCCGCTGTGGGCTGCATTTGCACCGTCATTTTTTTTGTTAACACGACCGGATCTTCTCCCGGCGCCTGGCCCCACGCGGCAGCGCTGAACGTGAAGCAGAGCGGTAAAACGATGACCCCGGTCCATGTGCAAACTGTGCTCATTGGACACCCCCTGTAGGTGAGAGAAGACGGAGCAGCCGCGCCACTTGGCTGCGCAGCGCGTGCACACCCCTGAATCCACCGGGCGGAACGCCGCCCTGGTGGCACTTGTCAGGCGCTAAAGCGCTGAACTTCAGTTGGGCCAGTGGCTTGTCTTGGTGGGCTGGCAAGTAAAGCAGGCGTTGTTGGTCGCCACGTTTTGCACGGCCTTGCTGTTGCCGCCGCTGGAGACGTTGGCCAAGCTTGAGCCCATGATGGCGGTGAACTGCAGTGAGTTGCCCGAGACCGTGACGTCGCCCACGTTGGACGAAAGATTCTGACTTGCGTAAGCATCACTGCCGCTGGCCGTGTTGGCAACGCTGCCACCGGCGCCCGTAACGGCCTGGATTGAGCTGCCTCCTACTGTCACGTTACCGGTGTTGGTCGCCAAGTTCTGAAAAGCCTCGCTCTTCGAACCCGTGGAGTTATTGTTGACCGAGACGCCCGCCAGCGACGCGAACTGCACCGAGGTGCCAGTGATGGAGATGTCAGGCGTGGAAGACACGGGACCGGTGGCCATTGCGGCGGAGGCGATAACGCTGAGAGCGATGAAAGCGATGGTTTTCATGACAGATCCTTTATGGATGGGTATCGACACAGTCTGCGTCGCAGCCAATCTGCGGCACAGTGGTTGGACAACGAAAGCTCGTCGGTATCTGCCGGAACAGTTGGCGAGGAGGTCCTTGTTGTCTGGGGCCAGTGTCTGCCGCCGCGTTGATCAGGCGAATACAGGAGGCGAGCTACCTAGTCTGGCGGACCTGCGGGAGGAGTCTTCGCGACAAAAGCTACTAACCACGCCCAAGGCCGAGGTGGAGGGAAGCCACCAGACGTCACGAAGTTAGGTAGTAACAAATTGTTTTAAATGCAAATTTTTAGACGCTGCCGTCTTCATGCACTTTTTTTGTTGCATTGTGTTCACAAAAGTTCACGATGCTCGCTGGGCGGCGCAGGAGGAAGAGGGCGGTAACTCAGTCAGCCAGCGCTACCCGGTGTTCTGCTTTGAAGCACGCGCGGTGCTCGTCGCACTCCATTTCGTTTCAAGTTGCCGAGGAATTTATGGTGAGCAATAGCTGGGAAATCGATCCTTCTGCGCCTGCGGCCCATGCTGCGCCCCCGTCGGCGCAGTTTTCCACCTACTCCAATCCACCGTCGGTATGGCCCGCTTTTCTGGCAGGACAGGAATCCAAACCCATCCGCGTGCTGCTGGTGGATGACGACGCGCACATACGGATGGTGATCGCTCAGGAGCTGATGGCAGATCCTCGCACCTTGTTGGTGGCTCAGGCCGCCAGCGTCCGCGAAGGGCGCAAAGCCATCAAGCAGCACGAGTTCGACGTGCTTCTGGTTGATCTGAACCTGGGCGATGGCGAGGCGTTTGAACTGCTGGAGTTTTTCCGCTCATTCCGTCCCTCCGCACAAGCCGTGGTCATCTCCGTCATGGAGAACGATGACCAGGTCATGCGCGCCTTTGAGCTCGGGGCCGCAGGCTTCGTGGGCAAGAATTCCTGGTTCGGCAACTACGCCCAGACCGTGCTCCAGGTGGCCAATGGCGGCGCTTCCATCACACCCAACCTGGCGAGGCGCCTGCTGCAGCGTTTTGATCGCACGCGCGCTGCAGAATCCAAGCGGAGGCAACCTGACGATGCCGACAGGTTGTCCGCACGTGAGAAAGAGATTTTGCGGCTGGTGGCCAGCGGCTACACCAGCACGGAAATCGGCTCGCGCCTTTTCATCAGCGGCATGACCGTCAATACCCACCTACGCAACATCTATCGCAAGCTGCAGGTGCGCACACGTGCCCAGGCTGTTCGGTTTGCATCCCTGCGGGGGTTGTTCTGAAAGCTCGCTTCGTTCGTGCATTCGGCCAGTCATCATCGTCGTATGTTCCGCACCCGCCCCGCCAGGTTTGCCATCGTCTGCGTAGCCTTATGGGTGCTGCAACTGGCGCTGACAGTGGCGGCGTTTTACTGGGCCAGCGGGGAACGCGCGGTAGACGAATCCACGCCTTGGTGGCAGGGCGCTGTCTTGGTCGTGGCGCTGGTTTTGGGAGCGTTGCTGTTTGTGCAGTTGCCCCGGGCACTGCAGTGGCGGCCGCGGCTGAATGCGCGGCCCAGCCCTGAACTGAATGCAGAGAGACGGCGGATTGCGCGCGATCTGCACGATACCGTTGGGTCTCAACTGGTTTGCGCAATGGCGCTGTTGGACTCCAATCCGCACGGTGGCCGCGAGGTGCTGAGCATTTTGGAGCGCTGCATGCTTGATTTGCGCTTGCTCGTCGATTCCATGGATGCCGATGGGGAATCTGTGAGCGAGCGTCTGGCCCGCTTGCGGCACAGGGTGCAACCTGTGCTTGAACGTCGCGGTATCGAGATGAGCTGGGATGTGCAGGACTTTGACGGACCACCCCAACTGCAGGGGCACTGCGCAGGCCACCTCGTCGCCATTGTACAAGAAGCACTCAGCAACGTGCTGCAGCACGCCAACGCAAGCGAGGTCGCCGTCAGTGTGCATTACCTCGCTGCGTCAGGCTCGTGGTATGCAGAAGTCAGTGACGACGGCGTGGGGATTGACCCTGACCAGCACGACGGCCTCGGGACTGGGTCTGGCATCGCCGGTATGCATCGGCGTGCGCAAATGGCGGGTGGACAGCTCAGTTTTCTGCCACGCCAGGGAGGTGGCACATCGGTGTGGGTGATCGTCCCTGGCGGGATCGTGTTGGGCCGCGGCCCCGATGACCCTCCGGCAGGCGGCCGGGCATAAAAAAAGCCCGGCAAATGCCGGGCTTGAAATGGATCCCTGAAACCCGCGTTTCGAGAGGATCCAAGGAGACAACTGGAGTCGAAACCGATGCTCTGCACCGGTCTGGAGTGTTCTCAGCGCTTGCGAGGTGCAGCCGTCTTGGCAGCGTTGGCGGCCGTGTTGGCCACCGCATTGAAGTTGGCTTCAGCCACATCACCCGCTTGCTTGACGGCTTTTTGTACCGATTCGAAAGCATTGTTGGCTGCGGATACAGCGCTCTTCATCATGGCCACTGCGGTCTCAGAGCCGGCGGGGGCGTTCTTCGCGGCGCTGTCCACAAGGTTGGTGAACGCCTTCTGTGCGTCGGCAGTTTGGGATTCAAACGCCTTGCCGAATTCAGCCCCCGTACCCGACGCGATGTCGTACAGATGGCGGCTGTAGGCGGCAGTCTTTTCAGCCAGAGGCTGGAACAGGCTGGCTTGCAGTGCCAGCAATTCTTGTGCGTCCTTCACCCCCAGGACTGCCTGAGTGTGGCTGGCGGCCTCAGACAGAGCAGCACGCGAAGCGGTCACGTTCAACTCGACCAGCTTTTCCACGCCTTCGAAGGCTTTGGTGGTCAGGCCAAACAGGGTTTCGATGTTGGCTTTGTGGGATGCCAGGATTTGTTCTGCGGTCAGCGTCATGTCATATCTCCTAAAAAAGGTGGTCTGGAACGACCAAGGTGCTTACAGACATCTGCGCTGACGTAGTGATCCGGATGGATCATGTTGCAGTGCAGCATGGAATGAATTTTAGGCCCCCATCCACCTATTGCAAGCCTTTTTTGTTGCAATGCAGCAAATTAGAGGCAAGGCTCCAGGAATCGTCCGGCTTGCCACAATTGCGTCATGCAAGCCTATTACGCCGATGAATTTGTGCTGCCGCTGCCTGAAGGGCACCGGTTTCCCATGGCCAAGTACCGCCTGTTGCGGGATCGAATTGCCGATGAATTGCCGGAAGTGGCGCTGCAAGTAGCGCCTGCAGCGTCTGACCAAGAACTGGCGCTGGTTCATTCGGCTGACTACGTTGCCGCCATTGCGCAGGGCACGCTGGCCCCGGCTGCGCAGCGGGAAATCGGGTTTCCGTGGAGTGAAGCCATGGCCGAGCGCGCCCGCCGGTCTGTCGGCGCCACGCTGGGCGCCAGCCGCGCTGCGCTGCGCCACGGGGTTGCCGGCAACCTGGCGGGTGGAACGCACCACGCCTACGCTGGCAGGGGCAGCGGCTTTTGCGTGTTCAACGATGTGGCGGTGGCGGCCCGGTGCATGCAGATGGAGTGGGAGCAAACCCATCCACGCTGCGCACAGCGGTTGCAGGTGGCGGTAATCGATCTGGATGTGCACCAAGGCAATGGCACTGCGCACGTTTTTCAGGGCGACGCCAGCGTCTTCACGCTTTCGTTGCACGGCGAGCGCAATTTCCCGTTCCGAAAGGAAGACAGTGACCTGGATGTGCCGCTGCCGGATGGTTGCGGCGATGCGCAATACCTGGATGCGCTGGAACAGGCGCTGCAGGCGCTGGAGCAGCGCTTTGAGCCCGGCTTCGTGCTGTACCTTGCTGGCGCCGACCCGCACGAGGGCGACCGGCTGGGCCGCCTTGCCTTGAGCTACGACGGGCTGGAGGCCCGCGACCGCAGGGTGTTCGACTGGGCTTGGCAGCGTAGGGTGCCGCTGGCTTTTTCCATGGCCGGGGGCTATGGGCACGACATTGCCACCACCGTCCACGCGCAAATGAACACCTGGCGCGCGGCGCTGCAATACCACCGCCGCTGGCAGAATGCAGCGCCATGAGCACGCCAACCCCTTCCACCACAGCGCCCAGCCAGACGCCCGCGCGCCCTGCGCCACAGCCGCGCAGCGCTTACCGGGCCTTTCGCGCCATCAGCACACGCTGGGCTGACAACGATGTGTACGGCCACGTGAACAACGTCGTGTACTACAGCTGGTTTGATACTGCCGTGAATGCCCATCTGATCGAGAGGGGGGTGCTCGACATCCACGCTGGCAGCACCATCGGGCTGGTCATCGAAACCCAATGCAACTACTTCGCGCCGCTGGCGTTTCCGCAGACGGTGGAGGCCGGCATTCGCGTGGCCCGGCTCGGAGGCTCGAGTGTGCGTTATGAAGTGGGCCTGTTCGCCAAGGGCGAAGCCCTGACGGCCGCGTCGGGCCACTTCGTGCATGTGTATGTAGACCGTGAAACCCGTCGCCCGGTGCCCGTGCCGGCTCCTCTGCGTTCAGTGCTCGAGGAACTGGTCATCACAGCCGAATAACGCACATCAAAAATCATAGCTGCAGGCGCTTGAAGCGCGGGCGCTAGAGCCGATTTCTTCATGAAAAAGGATTTGGCTCAACGCAGCCGGGCCACGCTGACAGAAGCTGACCTGCGGGCGCGCTGGTCGTCCTGCAAGGGCTACACTTTGGCGCTTTGCTCCTGAGCACGCACGGAGCGCTGAATCTCGGGGTCTTTTGCGAGGGCTCCGCACCGTCCATGATCATCACCAGCCTGCTCGACACCGACCTGTACAAGTTCACCATGATGCAGGTGGTGCTGCACCAGTTTCCCAGCGCCCAGGTGGAATACCGCTTCAAGTGCCGCAACCCCGGCGTGCAACTGGCACCGTTTGTGGGCGAGATCCGCGACGAGATCCGCTCGCTGTGCGGCCTGCAGTTCCAGGATGCCGAACTGGCTTACCTGCGCTCGTTGCGTTTCATCAAGAGCGACTTTGTCGATTTTCTCGGGCTGTTCCGCCTCAACGAGAAGTACATCACCATCACGCCGCAAGCCTCGGGCGAGATCGAGATCGTCATTCGCGGGCCGTGGCTGCACACCATCCTGTTTGAGATCCCGGTGCTGGCCATCATCAACGAGGTGTACTTCCGCAACACGCAAAAGGTGCCCGATTTTCCGGAAGGGCGCCGACGCCTGGACGCCAAGATTGCGGCGCTGCAGGCCGATGGTTTGTGCGACCTGAAGATTGCCGACTACGGCACGCGCCGCCGCTTCAGCCGCTCCTGGCACGAAGAAGTGCTGCGCGTGCTGGTGGCCCGCCTGGGCACGGGTGACCGCCGCCCCGGTTCGCCGCAAGGGCCTGGGCAGTTTGCGGGTACCAGCAACGTGCTTTACGCCATGAAGCTGGGCGTGACGCCGCTGGGCACCATGGCGCATGAATATCTGCAGGCCTGCCAGGCCCTGGGCCCGCGCCTGCGCGACAGCCAGGTCTTCGGTTTTGAGATGTGGGCCAAGGAATACCGGGGCGACTTGGGTATCGCGCTGTCGGACGTGTACGGCATGAGTGCCTTCCTGCGCGACTTCGACCTGTATTTCTGCAAGCTGTTCGACGGCGCCCGCCACGACAGCGGCGACCCCTTTGCATGGGGCGAGCGCCTGCTAGAGCACTACCGCACCCACCGCGTGGACCCGCTCACCAAGACCCTGATCTTCAGCGACGGCCTCACCATTCCACGCATCATCGAGCTGTACAACCAGTTCCGTGGCCGCTGCCAGCTGGCCTTTGGCATTGGCACCAACCTTACCAACGACCTGGGCGACCCACCCGCGCACGAGCCGCTGCAAGTTGTCATCAAGATGACCCGCTGCAACGGCCAGCCGGTGGCCAAGCTGTCAGACACGCCCGGCAAAGGCATGTGCGACGACGAGAAATACCTGGCCTACCTGCGCCAGGTGTTTGAGATTCCAGCGCCGCAGTGACCCGGTGCCGCTGCCCCCATCCTTTTCGACAACAGCCGCTTTTTTGATGGAGACAAAACAAATGAAGATTGCTCGCCGAGCAGCCCCGTGGATGGCTGTGGTTGCGTCCCTCTTGCCCGGCCTTTGCATGGCGGCCGACATTGATGGCAGCCAGTTGCCCGCGCTGTGGGGCGTACCGTTTGCCGGCTTGCTTTTGTCGATTGCTCTCATGCCGCTGCTGGCGCCCATCTTCTGGCACCACCACTTTGGCAAGGTGGCCGCGGGCTGGGCGCTGGCTTTTTTGCTGCCGTTCGCGGTGGTGTTCGGGCCCGGCGCTGCGGGCGCCAGTCTGGTGCACGCACTTGTGGCTGAGTACATCCCTTTTGTCGTTCTGCTTACCTCGCTGTTCACCGTGGCCGGGGGCATTTACATCCGGGGCAACTTGCGCGGCAGCCCCGCGCTCAACACCGCCATCCTCGCCATTGGCGCTGTGCTGGCCAGCTTCATGGGCACCACGGGCGCGTCCATGCTGCTGATTCGCCCGCTGATTCGCGCCAACGACAACCGCAAGCACACGGCGCATGTGGTGGTGTTCTTCATCTTCATCGTCTCCAACGCGGGCGGCTCGCTCACCCCGCTGGGCGACCCGCCGCTGTTCCTGGGCTTCTTGAAGGGCGTGGACTTTTTCTGGACGGTGCGCCACATTTTTCCAGAGACCTTGTTCCTGGTGGGCGCGCTGCTGGCCATCTTCTTTGCGATGGATTCCTGGTACTACCACCGCCGCGAAGAGGTGCTGACCGCTGACCCGACGCCCGACACCCAGGCCATCGGCTTTGACGGCAAGGTCAACTTTGCGCTGCTGGGTGTGGTGGTGGCGCTGGTGCTGATGAGCGGCATCTGGAAGTCGCCCGTGTCCTTCCATGTGGCTGGCACTGATGTGGGCTTGCCCGGCCTGCTGCGCGATGTGGGGCTGATCGTGGTTGCCCTGGTGTCGCTCTACATCACCCCCCGGCAGGTGCACGAAGACAACCAGTTCAGCTGGGGGCCCATGCAGGAAGTGGCCAAGCTGTTTGCAGGCATCTTTCTTACCATCATCCCCGTCATCGCCATGCTCAAGGCGGGCGCCAACGGCCCGTTCGGCGCCGTGGTGGCCGCGGTGACTCGGCCTGACGGCACGCCGGACCCCGCAATGTACTTCTGGGCCTCGGGCGCACTCAGTTCCTTCCTCGATAACGCCCCTACCTACCTCGTCTTCTTCAACACGGCCGGAGGCGACCCTGCTGTGCTGATGACCACGCTGGCACCCATACTTGCCGCCATCTCGGCAGGCTCCGTGTTCATGGGTGCCAACAGCTACATTGGCAACGCGCCCAATCTCATGGTCAAGGCCATTGCCGAAGACCGGGGCGTGAAGATGCCCAGCTTCTTCGGCTACATGGTGTGGTCGGGCGCTATTTTGGTGCCGCTGTTTGTCGTGATGACGTTTATCTGGTTCAGTTAGTGGCCATCCCCCGGAGCGGCTGCGCCGTCCCTCTCGCTCTCGTCGCTGCGCTATCGGAGCGTGGCGCCACCGGCATGGCAGGCGGCTCAGGCCTTGCGCCGCGGCCACTGGCCTGTGCGGCTCCAATTGCGCCGTACGGCCGGCGTATCCATACATTGATGATTGACGATTTATGAGCAAGCCCCGCATCCTGGTCGCCCGTGCGATCTTCCCTGACATCGTCGACCGTCTGCGCGAGCATTTCGATGTGGAGGACAACCCTGGTGACGCCATCTGGACGCCGCAAGAGCTGGCCGCCCGCCTCGCCGACAAGGATGGGGTGCTGACCACCGGCAGCCAGCGCGTGGATGCCGCGCTGCTGGCCGCTGCGCCGCGCCTCAAGATCTGCGCCAACATGGCCGTGGGCTACAACAACTTTGACGTGGACGCCATGACCGCCGCAGGCGTGCAGGGCACCAACACGCCCGACGTGCTGACCGAAACCACCGCCGACTTTGGCTTTGCCCTGCTGATGGCCACGGCCCGCCGCATGACGGAAAGCGAGCTTTACCTGCGCGCCGGCAAATGGACCAAGTGGAGCTACGACATGTTCGCGGGCAGCGACATCCACGGCAGCACGCTGGGCATCATTGGCATGGGCCGCATCGGGCAGGGCATTGCCCGGCGGGGCGCACATGGCTTTGGCATGAAGGTGGTCTATCACAACCGCTCGCGCCTGGCGCCTGCGCTGGAAGCCGAATGCAAGGCCACCTACGTCGGCAAGGAAGACTTGCTGCGCACGGCCGACCATGTGGTGCTGGTGGTGCCCTACACGCCCGCATCGCACCACACCATTGGCGCTGCGGAGCTCGCGCTGATGAAGCCCACCGCAACGCTCATCAACATTGCGCGCGGGGGCATTGTGGACGACGCGGCGCTGGCTGTGGCCCTTCGCGAACGCCGCATTGCCGCAGCGGGCCTGGACGTGTTTGAGGGCGAGCCCAGCGTGCACCCGGACTTGCTGACCGTGCCCAACGTGGTGCTCACGCCCCACATCGCCAGCGCTACCGTGCCCACGCGCCGCGCCATGGCCAACCTGGCGGCAGACAACCTGATCGCCTTTCTGGGCGGGCGCGGGCCGCTCACCCCGGTCAACCAGCCTGTGCCCGGTCTGCGGGTGCAGTGATGCGGAAATTTTGAGTGAAATTGGCTGCTGGCGCTTTATGAATAAGCGCGAGTAGCTATCAAATTAATAGTAAACCTGCCTTGACTACCGATACCCTCGTTCTGCTCGCCGCGCTGGCCCTGGTGTTCATCGTGCTGGCACTGCTGGCGCTGCGCCGCCCCCCGGTAGATTTGCCGCCCGAGTGGCTGGTGCGCCTGCAGGCGCTGGAACAAACCGCCCGGGCCACCCAGCTGGCCGTGGCCAAGAACGATGGTGCGCTGGACGGCATGGGCCAGCAGCTGCGCGGCTTCACGCAGACCACGCAGGCCACGCTGGAGGGGCTGCGCCACGCGGTCGATGAGCGTTTGACGCAGGCGGTGGCCGAATCGCGCAACGGCCGTGCCGAGCTGTTGGCCGCTTTTGGCGTGTTTGAGGCCCGGCTGGAGCAGCGCCTCACGGCCCTGGACGCCGCCACGCGCCTCACGCTCGAATCGCTCAAGAGCGACACCCAGTCGCAGCTGGGCGTCATGTCGCAGGCGCTCAAAGACCAGCTCGAAGCCAACAGCTTCCAGATCAAGAACCAGTTTGCCGTGCTGCAAGACGCCGTGTCGCAGCAGCTCACCGGGCTGGTGCAGGGCAGCCAGCACAACGCCGAGCAGTTGCGCACCGCGCTCAATGAGCGCCTGGCCGCCATCCAGGCCGACAACGCCACCAAGCTCGAGGAAATGCGCCGCACCGTGGACGAAAAGCTGCATGCCACGCTGGAGCAGCGCCTGGGCGAATCGTTCAAGCAGGTCAGCGACCGGCTCGAGCAGGTGCACAAGGGCCTGGGCGAGATGCAGACCCTGGCCGGCAGCGTGGGCGACTTGAAGCGCGTCATGACCAACGTGAAGTCGCGCGGCACCTGGGGTGAAATGCAGCTGGGTGCCATCATCGACAACGTGCTCACGCCCGACCAATTTGCGCGCAACGTCAAGACCGTTCCGGGCAGCGACGAGCTGGTCGAGTTCGCCATCCGCCTGCCGGGCAAGAACGACGAGCACCCGGTGTGGCTGCCCATCGACTCGAAGTACCCTGTGGAGCAATACCAGCGGCTGATGGATGCGCAGGACGCGGCGGACAAGCTGCTCATCGCGTCTGCCGGCAACGCCTTCGAGACGTCGATCAAGCTGGAGGCCAGGAAGATCTTCGCCAAATATGTGTCGCCCCCGCACACCACTGACTTTGCCGTGCTGTACCTGCCCACCGAAGGCCTGTTTGCCGAGGTGATGCGCCGCCCGGGTCTGGTCGAGGCCGTACAGAACGACTGCCGCGTGATGATCACTGGGCCGGCCAACCTGGCCGCCATGCTCAACAGCCTGCAGATGGGCTTCAAGACCCTGGCGATTGAAAAGCGCTCGTCCGAGGTGTGGAGCCTGCTGGGCATGGTCAAGACCGAGTTCGCCAAGTTCGGCGATGTGGTGGAGGCCACCAAGAAATCCATCGACGCCGCCGCCAAGAGGTTTGACGAGGTTGGCGTGCGCACCCGCGCCATCCAGCGCAGGCTGCGCGATGTGCAGGAGCTGCCTGCGCCCGACGCCGGGGTTGCAGTGCCCGGCAGCGCCGCACCGCTGTTGGGCCTGGAGGACGACGCCCCGTGAACATGGCGCTGGCCCGCCTGATTGCCGGGCAAATCTTTCTGCATGCGTGCATGACCGGCATGCGCATGGCCACGCCGTTGCTGGCCCTGCGCGAAGGCTACAGCGCCGCAGCGGTGGGCGTGCTGCTGGCGCTGTTTGCGCTCACCCAGGTGTTTCTGGCGCTGCCCGCCGGGCGCTATGCAGACCGGCACGGCCTCAAGCGCCCCGTGGGCATTGCGGTGGCCATGGCGTGCGCAGGGGCTGGCGCGGCCGTGGTGTTCCCGGTGTTTGCGGTCATGTGCGTTTCGGCCCTGCTCACGGGCGGAGCGGCCGGCCTGGCCGTCATTGCGCTGCAACGCCATGTGGGCCGCGCAGCGCACGACACGACCCAACTGCGCCAAGTGTTCAGCTGGCTGGCCATTGGGCCTGCGGTGTCCAACTTTGTCGGGCCCTTTTTTGCGGGGCTGATGATTGACCACGCAGGCAGCTCCGCGGGCAGCACCGAGGGTTACCGCGCTGCGTTCGCCTTGCTGGCCCTGCTGCCCCTGGCCACTTGGTTCTGGGTGCGCAACACCGAAGAGCTGCCGCCCGTGATCGCAGCCGCTGGTGGCCCGCCCCAGCGCTCGTGGGACCTGCTCAACGATCCTCCGTTTCGCCGCCTCCTGATCGTCAACTGGGTACTCTCGTCCTGCTGGGATGTGCACACTTTCGTGGTGCCGCTCATCGGGCACGAGCGAGGCCTGTCTGCTTCGGTGATCGGGTCCATCCTGGGCGCTTTTGCCGTGGCCGCTGCCGTGGTGCGGGTGCTGCTGCCGCTGGTGGCCAAGCACTTGCGAGAGCACGCCGTGGTGGCGGGCGCCATGGTGATCACGGCGGTGCTGTTTGCTGTGTACCCGCTGCTGGCGTCGGCGCTGGCCATGGGCGCATGTTCGGTGCTGCTGGGTTTTGCGCTGGGGTCGGTGCAGCCCATGGTGATGAGCCTGCTGCACCAGCTCACGCCCGAGCACCGCCATGGTGAGGCACTGGGCCTGCGGCTCATGGCGATCAACGCCTCCAGCGTGGTCATGCCCATGCTTTTTGGCACGGCCGGGGCCGTCATTGGTGTTGCCGGCGTGTTCTGGGTGGTGGGTGCTGTGGTGGGCGCTTGCGCACGCACTGCCTGGGCCATGGGTGGCCCGAGCCGGTCGCAAGGAAACCACCATGGCTGAGCGCCGAGCACTTTGGCTGTGCAGGCTTTCCAATGCGATCGGCGCGGGGGTGCAGGCATGACCGCCCCTTGGGTCATGGCCGCAGCCCTGGTGTTGGCAGCCCTGTGGGACTGGCGGTGGGGCGAACCCCGCGCCGCAGTGCATCCCGTGGTGTGGATGGGCCGCTACCTGGGCTGGGCAGGGCGCTTGGCCGCACCCTTGACGGCGGCAGAGCCTGCGCCCCATCTGCAAAAACGCCGGTCTTTCTGGATGGGAGCGGCGCTGTGGGTGCTGGGCGCAAGCGTGGTGTGGGGTGTGGCTGAATGGCTGCAGCACCTGCTGCTGGGCGCGCCCTGGTGGCTGGCGGCGCCCCTGATGGCGGCATTGCTCAAGCCCCTGTTTGCCTGGCGCGTGCTGCACGACGAGGTGTTGGCGGTAGACGCTGCACTTGCCCAGTCGGTGGTTGCCGGGCGCGAGCGGCTGGCCTACCTGGTCAGCCGCGACGTGAGTGCGCTCAGCTCCGCCGAGGTGCGTGAATCTGCCATGGAATCACTGGCCGAGAACCTGAGCGACTCTGTGGTGGCGCCGCTCTTTTGGTTTGTGCTGCTCGGCTTGCCGGGGGCCGCGTTGTACCGTTTTGCCAACACGGCCGATGCCATGTGGGGCTACCCCGGGAGCCGGGGCGGGCGCTTCTGGCAGTGGGCGGGCAAATGGGCGGCGCGGGCCGACGATGTGCTGTCGTGGTTGCCCGCACGGCTGACCGCAGGGCTTTTGGCGGCAGCCAACAAAGGGCTGCGCTGGCGGCAGCTTGCCTTGGAAGCGCGCAAAACCCCATCACCCAACAGCGGCTGGCCCATGGCAGCCGTGGCACTGGGTTTGGGCGTGCGCCTGGCCAAGCCGGGCGTCTATGTGCTCAACCCGGCAGGCCGCGAGCCCGGCCCGCTGGACACGCGTCGCGCCGCAAAGCTCTGTGCCAATGTCGTGTTGTGGCTTGTGGTGGCAGCGGTGGCAGCTATATTTTTTATAGCGTGGCTGGGGGCGGTGCTGGGCCTTGTGGCGCACGGAGGCGCGCTGTGACCGCAAACACGTGGCCCGTGCATGGAGGGCCGGACGCCGCTGGTGTGCCGCTGCATGACTTTTCAACCAACAGCAACGCCTGTGGACCGTGCCCGGAGGCGCTGCGCGCTGTGCACGAGGCCGACCCCACCCGCTACCCCGACCCTGCGTACACCGATCTGAGGGCCATTCTCGGCGCTTTCCATGGCGTGCCGGCGGGGCGCATTGTGTTGGCTGGCAGCGCCAGCGAGTTCATTCACCGCATCACCGCACTGGCGGCGCAGCGTGGGGTCGCACAGGTCACCGTGCCGCCATGGAGCTACGGCGACTACACGCAGGCTGCGCAGGCGCGGGGCCTGGGCGTGATGCGGGCGGGCGGGGGCCTTGTCGGGCTGCAGTGGGCGTGCGAGCCCTCCAGCCCGCTGGGCGTGGCCGACCCCTCCGTCGCCGCGTGGCAGGGCGGCGCCGAAGCGAGCGTACCCGGTGCCCGAATGCTGCGCGTGCTCGACTGCGCCTATGTCCCCCTGCGGCTCGACGCTGAAGGCCGCTGGACCGGCGCGCCGTCGCCCCGCTTGCCTTCAGCCTGCTGGCAGCTGTGGACGCCCAACAAGGCACTGGGCTTGACCGGCGTGCGCGCGGCCTATGCGGTGGCCCCCGCTGGCAGCGAAGGGGACATCGCCGCACTCATGGCTTTGGCGCCATCTTGGCCCGTGGGCGCGCACGGCGTGGCGCTGCTGCAGGCATGGTTGCGTCCATCGGTGCAGCAGTGGCTGGTGCGCAGCCTTGGCACGCTGCGTGACTGGAAGACGCGCCAGCAAGACCTGTGTGCCCATATGGGCTGGGCCGTGGTGCCTGGGAGTCTGGCCAACTATTTCTGCGCCCGGCCCGCGTCGGATGCGCTGCTGCGCGACCTGGCCGCCCTGCGCGCGGCGGGCATCAAGCTGCGCGACGCCACCTCGTTCGGGTTGCCCGGCACGGTGCGCATGGGGGTGCTGGCGCCTGCTGCACAAGATGCGTTGGGTGCGGCGTGGGCCGGCCTGCAGCATGGCCGTACCATGCCGGGCGGGCCTGTCTGCGCCTCAAAGGGGTAATTCGTGCGAACCATCACCGTCAACCGCTACGTCACGCCGCTGCGCGAAGGCGGCTCCATGCCCGCCGTGGTCGAAGGCGACGACCTCGGGCTTTACGTGCTCAAGTTCCGTGGTGCGGGGCAGGGGGTGCGCGCACTCATGGCTGAAATCATCGCTGGCGGCATTGCGCAGGCGCTGGGCCTGCCGATTCCAGAGATCGTGCTGGCCGAGCTGGACACGGCGCTGGCGCAGACCGAGCCCGACCCCGAAATCCAGGACCTGGTGCGCGCCAGCGGCGGACTGAATGTGGGGCTCGACTACCTGTCGGGTGCGCTCAATTTCGATCCCGCCGTGGATGTGGTGACCGAAGACCTTGCCTCGCGCTTGGTATGGTTTGACGCCTTGGTGGGCAACGTGGATCGCACCGCGCGCAACACCAACTTGCTCATGTGGCACCGCAAGCCATGGCTCATCGACCATGGCGCCTCGCTGACCTTTCACCACGCCTGGAACGGGGCCGTGGCGCAGCCAGAGAAGCCTTTTGCACCGATCGCAGAGCATGTGCTGCTGGCCCAGGCCCGCGCACTGACCGAGGTAGACGGCGAGCTGGCCGCGCGCCTGACGCCCCAGGTGCTGCAGGGCGTTCTGGCCGACGTGCCTGATGCATTTTTAGCCCTGGCGGGCGCTGACCATGCCGATGGGCCACTGGGCGCACCGGCCACGCATCGCCAGGCCTACGTCGACTACTTTTGCGCACGCTTGGCGGGCCGCGCCACCTGGGTGAACGCTTTGAAAGGGGCTGTTGATGCACGCGGTTGAGGTGTATGACTACGCCATCGTGCGGGTGGTGCCGCGAGTGGAGCGCGAGGAGTTCATCAACGCCGGGGTCATCCTCTCGTGCCAGCGCAGCGGCTTTTTGCAGGCGGCCATCGCGCTGGACGAAGCGCGCCTGCTGGCGTTGGACCCCCACGCCGACCTGGACGCCGTGCACCGCCACCTTGCCGCCATCGTGGCCATCTGCGCGGGCGACGCGGGCTGTGGCCCCATCGCGCAACTGCCCTACCGTTCACGCTTTCACTGGCTCACTGCGCGGCGCAGTTCCATCATCCAGACATCGCCGGTGCACACCGGCCGCTGCACCGATGCGACAGCGGCGCTCGATCACATCATGGCGCGCATGGTGCGGGGGTGACGGCCGCTCGGCCTGAAGCAGCGGGCCGCACCCGACTGCGCTGCAGGTCGGCATTTCATGCGGCACGGCTCTGTGCATTCCCAGCTTTTGACCATCTATGAACTTCACTTCCTCGTCCTCCCTGGCCCGCTGCGTGATGGTGCTCGGCACCACCAGCGGTGCGGGCAAAAGCTGGCTGACCACCGCCCTGTGCCGTTACTACAGCAACCTGGGCCTGAAGGTGGCGCCGTTCAAGGCGCAGAACATGAGCAACAACGCGCGCGTGGTCGCCAGTGCAATCGGCCACGGGGAAATCGGCTCAGCCCAGTACTTCCAGGCCATGGCCGCCCGCGCAGAGCCCGATGTGCGCATGAACCCGCTGCTGCTCAAGCCCGAGGCCGACACCCACAGCCAGGTCGTGCTGATGGGGCTGGTCAGCGCCGAGCTCACGGCCTTGCCCTGGCGCGGGCGCAGCGCCCTGGTGTGGCCGCAGATTGCCGCCGCGCTCGATGCCCTGCGGGCCGAGAACGACGTGGTCGTCATCGAAGGCGCAGGCTCGCCTGCCGAGATCAACCTGCACGCCAGTGACATCGTCAACATGCGCGTGGCCCGCCATGTGGGCGCGCGCTGTCTGCTCGTCACCGACATCGACCGTGGCGGCGCCTTTGCCCACCTGTACGGCACCTGGGCGCTGTTGCCCGAGGACGAGCGCGCGCTGATCCATGGCTTTGTGCTCAACAAGTTTCGCGGTGACGCCAGCCTGCTGGCCCCAGCGCCGCAAATGCTGCAAGACCTGACGGGCGTGCCCACCGTGGCCACCATCCCCATGCATTGGCGCCATGGCCTGCCCGAAGAAGACGGCGTGTTTGACGACCGTACCCTCGCCGCCGGAAGCGTTCACACCACGGTGGCCGTGGTGGCCTACCCGCGCATCAGCAACCTCGACGAGTTTCAGCCCCTGAAAAACGTGCCCGGCGTGCGCCTGCTATGGGCGCGCAGCCCGGCCGATCTGGGCGGGCTCAAGCCCACCGACTGGGTGGTACTGCCCGGCTCCAAGGCCACAGCGGCCGACCTGGCCTGGCTGCGGGCCCAGGGTCTGGACCAGGCTATCTCCAGCCATGCGGGGCAGGGCGGCACGGTGCTGGGTGTGTGTGGCGGACTGCAGATGCTGGGCGAAGCCCTCATCGATACCGCTGGCATCGATGGCAACGCACCCGGTTTGGGTCTGCTGCCCTTGGTCACCACGTTTGAGGTGGCCAAGACCGTGCAGCGCACGCACACCCGGTTTGGCGTGGTGCAGGGCCCCTGGGCCGCACTGGCGGGGGTGCCCGTGCAGGGCTACGAAATCCACCACGGCCGGACGGCCCAGCACCCGGCCATGGCTGCCAAAGGGGACGTAGCCCGCGAGGTCATCCCCGGGATGTGTTGGCAAAACGCGCAAGGCAACGTGCTGGGCCTGTACCTGCATGGCCTGCTGGAAGACCCTGCTGCCCTGCACGCCCTGTTTGGCGCCCAGGCACCCACCCTCGATTCCGTGTTCGACGGCTTGGCCGACGGCGTGGCCCGGCACTTCGATCCGGGTGTGCTGGATGCGCTCATCACGTAAGAAATACGCGGTTCACCGGCTGCTATCATCCCGCCCCTCAGGTGCCCGCTGCTGTAAAGCAAAGGGAGAATCGGGAAGGCGGTGCAACTCCGCCGCGTGCCCAACGCTGTAAGGACGATGACCCCTGCTTAATGCCACTGGCCGCCAAGGTCGGGAAGGCGCGGGGGCCAAATGACTCCAAGCCAGAAGACCGGCCTGAGCCATTTTTGGCGCTGCAAGGCCGGGCAGCGCTGTCACTATTCAAGCACAGGGGACTGCCATGAATACCAGCGCAGTGGCGCAAGCCACGCCCAGCGTTCACGCCTTCACGCAACAAGCGCGCGACGCCATTTACCACGCCATCTTTTCACGCCGCGACGTGCGCGGGCAGTTTTTGCCCACGCCGGTGCCTGATGAGGTTCTGAGCCGCATCCTCACCGCAGCGCATTACGCGCCCTCTGTGGGCTTCATGCAGCCCTGGAACTTCCTCGTGGTTCGTTCGCCCGAGACCAAGCGCCGCGTGCAGGGTGCCTTCGCCAAGGCCCACGCCGAAGCGGCTGATATGTTCGAGGGCGACAAGCGCGCCACCTACCAAAAACTCAAGCTCGAAGGCATCGTCGAGTCGCCCGTCGGCCTGTGCATCACCTGCGACCGCGAGCGCACGGGCCCTGTGGTGGTGGGGCGCACCCACATGAAAACCATGGACCTGTACAGCAGCGTCTGCGCCGTGCAAAACCTGTGGCTGGCTGCGCGCGCCGAAGGGCTGGGCGTGGGCTGGGTCAGCATCTTCCACCAGGCCGATCTGCAAGCGGCACTGGGCATCCCCAAGGGCATCACCCCCATCGCCTACTTGTGCGTGGGCTACGTGAGCCACTTCCACGCCAAGCCTGAACTGGAAACCGCCGGCTGGTTGCCGCGCCTGCCCATCGAAGACCTGGTGTATTTCGACCAATGGGGCCAGCGCGACGACCAGCAGCCGCTTGTCGCCCACCTGCAGCGCGACCAGGCTGCCGCCCAGCGCGGGCGCGAGGCCATCGCCTGACCCTGCCGTCGCGCGCCTGCCGGGCGCGCACCGCCGTTGATCGCGCGGGCCTGCATGTACGGGCCGCGCTTCCCTCTTAAAAGTTGAAAAGCCATGAATAACCAACTGCCCCTTGTTGCCGACATCACCGACCCGCAGCTCACCCAAGCCCTGCAACACAAGCTGGACCACAAGACCAAACCCCTGGGCTCGCTGGGCCGCCTGGAACAGCTCGCGCTGCGCCTGGGCCAGATCCAGGGCACCGCATCGCCCGAGTTGCAGCTGCCGCAAATGGTCGTCTTCGCGGGCGACCACGGCCTGGCCGCGCGTGGGGTGTCGGCCTTCCCGAGCGACGTGACCTGGCAGATGGTGGAAAACTTCATCGCGGGCGGCGCTGCCGTCAGCGTGCTGGCGCGCCAGCACGACCTGGCGCTCACGGTGGTGGACTGCGGCGTGGCCCGCGACATCGCCCCGCGCGACGCCGCACCCGGCCAGCCGTGCCTGCTGCTGCGCAAGGTGGCCCCCGGCACCCAGGATGCCAGCCAAGGCCCGGCCATGAGTGCCGAGCAATGCGCCCAGGCGCTGGCCAACGGTATCGAGCTGGTGCGCGAGCTGCCCGGCAACGTACTGCTGCTGGGCGAAATGGGCATCGCCAACACCTCGGTCGCCTCGCTGCTGCTGGCGCGCCTGTGCGGCCTTTCACTGGCCGAATGCACCGGCGCGGGTACCGGGCTGGACGCTGCAGGCATCGCCCACAAGCGCACCGTGCTGCAGCAGGCGCTGGACGCCAACGCCGCTGCCATCGCACCACTCGATGCCCTGGCCGCGCTGGGCGGCTACGAAGTCGCCACCATGGTCGGCGCCGTGCTGCAGGCCGCCGCCGAGCGCCGCGTGATCGTGGTCGATGGCTTCATCACCAGCGCCGCCGTGCTGGTGGCCAGCCGCATGCAGCCCCTGGTGCTGCAACGCTGCGTGTTTGCCCACCGCTCGGGCGAACGCGGTCACCAGCTCATGCTGGCGCAACTGCAGGCCGAGCCGCTGCTGGACTTGGGTCTGCGCCTGGGCGAAGGCTCTGGCGCCGCGCTGGCTTGGCCACTGTTGCAGTCCGCTTGCGCCATCCTGCATGAGATGGCGAGCTTTGAGTCGGCCGGGGTAGATGGACAGGCGAAGTGAGCGGCCTGCCATGCAGGTGTTTTGGTCTTTTGGGTCTGTAGCGCCTGCAGAAAAAGCGCTGATAGCTCCTGAAACGATAGCAAAAACATGCCGTTCGAAGTAGTTTTGTGGAATGAACTCGGCGTGCGTGGCCTGCGCCACAGCACCCGCCTGTTGGCGCACCGCCCATGAAAGCCCGCCGTTGTGCATGGATCGCCCTGGCTGCACTCGTCAGCGCAGCCGCTGCCCTGTGGGCTGCAGGGGCGTGGCTGAGCCAGCCCGCGCGGCGGGCCATCGGCGCGGCGCCGTCAGACTTTGCGGCGCAGGTGGTGCGCATACCCGTTCCCTCCGCACCAAGCGGGCAGTTTATGGCCGGGTGGTTCAAGCCTGGGCCGCCCCAAGGTGGCGCGGTGCTGCTGCTCCATGGGGTGCGTGCAGACCGCACGCAGATGCTGGCCCGAGCGCGCTTCCTGGCCGCTGCGGGTTACGCCACGCTGTTGATCGACTTGCCCGCGCACGGCGAAAGCACGGGCGAGCACATCACCTTTGGCGCACGCGAGGCCGAGGGGGTGAAGGCAGCGCTGAAGTTCCTGCGGGCCCGGGTGCCGGGTGAGCGAGTTGCGGTCATCGGGGTATCGCTGGGGGCTGCATCCACCGTGCTGGCGCTACCCCAGCCCGAGCCTGATGCGCTGGTGCTGGAATCCATGTTCCCATCCATCGACGAGGCTGTGGCGAATCGGTTGGTTGGCGTTCTGGGCCCGGCGGGGTCTTACTT
The DNA here is from genome assembly GCA_002377855.1 of Acidovorax delafieldii. Lineage (GTDB taxonomy): Bacteria > Pseudomonadota > Gammaproteobacteria > Burkholderiales > Burkholderiaceae_C > Acidovorax > Acidovorax delafieldii_A. Next base: position 194,487 of record DFQQ01000023.1, read on the forward strand.
GGCGCCGCTGCTGCTGGAGCAACTGCCGGTGCGGCTCGGCGTGCGCACTGCCCAGTTGCGCCCACTGGAGCAGCTGGCGCATTGGCATGCACCGGTCCTGATCGCCTCTGGCTCCGAAGACCGGCATACGACCTGGGCAGAGACGGAGCGCCTGTTCGCCGCTTCGCCGGCGCCCAAAGAGCTGTGGAAGGTGCAGGGCGCTGCCCATGTCGATCTGCACGCTTTTGCGCCCGATCTGTACCAACAGCGGGTGCTGCAGTTTCTGGCGAAGCACATGCGTGGGGCACGATCCGCACCCCAGAGCTGAGCGTTGCGTTTAGGCGATCAGGAGGGGTACCGACATGGTGGGAACCCCGCGCTGGCTTGGCTCCTGCTGCAACCGGCCTGCGCCATCTTGCGGAGATGGCCGGCTTTGAGGTCGCGCGCGTAGACGTCGCCCTCAAAGGACGGCGCTGCCCAGTGCAAGCAACTGAGGAATTTGGCGTATGGCCAACCTACTGAGCATCGTGTTGAGTGGGGTGGTGCCTACACGCCATTTGGGAGCGATTTGGTCTGCTAGCGCTTTCCTGTAAAGCGCGAGATGCTATTAAATAGTGAGCAAAAAATGAAAAAGCCGCCTTCGAAAGAAAGCGGCTTTCCTGATCATTGCCGCAGGGGCAGCGATGCCAGAAGGTCAGTCCAGCGTTGCGCCAGAGGTCTTCACGCGCTCGCCCTGCACCTTGAGATCGCGGGCCAGGAAGGCCTTGTATTCGGCAGGGGTAGAGGCCACTGCCACGTACGAGTAGGCGTCCACGTTGGCCTTGCGGAACTCGGGGTCCATCAGGATGCGGCGCACATCGGCGGCGATTTTTTCCACAATGGCTGTGGGCGTACCAGCAGGGGCGACGAGGCCGATGTTGAACACGGCGTCAATGTCCTTCACGCCAGCTTCCTTGAACGTAGGCACATCAGGCAGGGCCAGGCTGCGCGCCTCCGACGAAACCGCCAGCGCCTTGAGCTTGCCGGACTTGACGTGCTGCTCGATCACCGACACACCCAGAACGGCCGAGTCGATCTGGCCGGAGATGACTTCCGGGATCAGCGGCGCGGCGCCCTTGTAGGGTACGTGCACCATTTCCAGGCCTTCTTGTTTGGCGAACATGGCCAGGGGCAGGTGGACGATGCCGCCCGCGCCGGAGGACCCATAGGTCAGCGGCGTGCCCTTGGCGTTTTTGGCCAGTTCGATGAATTCCTTCAGGGTGTTGGCCCTGGAGGCCTTGGGCACGAAGAACACCATGGGCACGCTGATGAGGCGCGAGATGGGGGTGAAGTCCTTCTCGGGGTTGTACGGCAGCTTCTTGTACAGGTGCGGGTTCATGGTGAGCGCGGCCTCGGTGGCAGCGAACAGCGTGTAACCGTCTGCGGGGCTCTTGGCCACGAATTCGGCACCGATGATTTCATTGGCGCCGGTTTTGTTGACCACCAGCACCGACTGGCCCCATTCCTTGCCCAGGCGGGTGGCCAGCACGCGCGAGAGATTGTCCACCGGGCCGCCGGGGGCGTAGGGCACGACGATGCTCACGGGTTTGGTGGGGAAGGCCGGAGCCTGGGCGTGGGCCCAGGGCAGCGCGAGGGTGGCGGCCAGCGACAGGGCCAAGTGGGCAAGGGTGCGTTTTTTCATGATGAGAGGAGGGTGCAGAAAAGGAAATCGAAGGCTATGGCTAGCGCACAGGCGCGCCGCACCGGCACCCCGCTGTGGGGGTGCATGGCGCACGCAGCCCGCCAGCAGCGGGTAGGGCGAATCAGTCGAGCTTGATGCCGCGTTCCTGGATCAGCTTGGTCCAGCGTTCGCTTTCGCGTGCCAGGTGCTGTGCCATTTCTTCGGGCGTGGAGCCCACGGGTTCGGCGCCGATGGTTTCAAAGCGCTTGACCACGTCGGGGTCTTTCATAGCTTCGAGCAAGGCAGTGTTGACCTTGGCCACGATTTCCTTGGGCGTGGCAGCGGGCATGAATACGGCGAACCAGGGCGAGACTTCGTAGCCGGGCAGGCCCGCTTCGGCCAGCGTAGGCACATTGGGCAAGGTCTTGGAGCGCTTGGCAGTCGTCACGCCCAGGGCACGCAGCTTGCCCGATTCAATGTGCGGGCGGGCCGACGTGATGCTGTCGAACATGTAGTTGACCTGGCCGCCCAGCAGGTCGGACACGGCCGGGCCGCTGCCCTTGTAGGGCACGTGCAGCATGTCCACCTGCGCTAGCGAGGTGAACACTTCGCCCGCCAGGTGGATGGAGGTGCCGTTGCCGGCCGAGGCATAGGTGAGCTTGCCGGGCGTCTTGCGCGCGGAGGCAATCACGTCCTTGGAGGTCTTCACGTCGGGCTGGGTGGCGTTGGTCACCAGCACGTTGGGCACCACGGCCAACAGGCTCACCGGGGCAAAGTCCTTGATGGGGTCGTAACTCAGCTTGCCGTACAACGGCTTGTTGGTGGCCATGCCGATGGAAGTGATCATCAGCGTGTAGCCATCACCCGGCTGCTTGGCCACAAAGTCGGCACCAATGTTGCCGCCCGCGCCGGGCTTGTTCTCGATGACGAAGGGCTGGCCCAGCGTCTTGCCGGCCTTCTCACCCAACGTGCGCGCAATGGCGTCCATAGCGCCGCCTGGAGGGAAGGGCACCACCCAGCGGATGGGCTTGCTGGGCCAGGAGGCGGCCGGTGCCTGGGCATGGGCTGTAGGCAGGGTGGTCGAGGCCAGTGCGCAGGCCAGCAGCGCCAGCGTCTGTCGTTTCGTCATCATGGTCTTGTCTCTTTATGGTGGGGTGGCGGGTACGGCAGGGCTCATACGGTTTTGCCTTCAATCGGATCACTAGACGGGAAGCCGCAGACAGTGCTGTAGCACGGCAAGGCGAGCCAACGACGTGATACGTTGGAAGGCAAAGCCGTATCAGATGGCCGAGGGGTGCGTGGCCAGAGGGGTCACGTGGATCTTCATGAACGGGAACAGGGGCAGTCCCTGCAGCAGCTGGTGCAGCTCGTCGTTGGACGACACGTCAAAGATGCTGTAGTTGGCGTATTCGCCCACCACGCGCCAGATGCTCTTCCAGCGGCCATCGCGCTGCAGGTCTTGCGAGTAGGCCTTTTCGCGGGCCTTGATCTCGTTGGCCTGGGCTTCGGGAAGGTCTCGGGGGATGTTCACATCCATACGAACCAGAAACAGCATGGTTTGCTCCTTGAAAGGGTCAGAAAAAGAGGGAGTGGCCGTCAGGCAGCGGCTGTGGCGGCTGGAGCCATATCGACATGCACGGGCGCTTGGCCCTGGCGTGCGCGGTCAAAGCGGTTGAGCTGCGCAAGCGACACCTCGACGCCAAAGCCGGGGCCGTCGGGCAGTTGCAGTGCAAAGTTGGTAATGGGCATTTGCTGCTCCACGATGTCGTCCACCAGCAGTTGCGGGCCAAACAGCTCGCAGCCGTGGTGCTGTGCGCCTAGCGTAGAGAACACATGGGCCGATGCGGCGCTGCCCAGCGATGTCTCCAGCATGGTGCCGCCATACCAGCCGATGTCGGCCGCTTCAGCCACCGCCGCAATCTTGCGGGTGCGCACCAGGCCGCCATGCTTGGCCACCTTGAGTGAGAAGACATGGCTGGCCTTGAGGCTGGCCAGCATGAACGCGTCTTGCGGCGTGCACACGGTTTCGTCGGCCATGATGAGTGCACCGTCCAGCGTGGCGGTGAGGCTGCGCAGCGCCTCCACGTTCCAGCGCGCCACGGGCTGTTCGATCAGCGTCACGCCGGCTTCCACCAGCTGGGGCAGATAGCGGCGGGCGGTGTTGCCGTCCCACGCCTGGTTCACATCCACGGTGAGCGCGGCCTTGCCTTGCAGGCCGCGGGCGATTTGTGCTACATGCGCCACGTCGTCCTCGGGTGCGCGGGCGCCAATCTTCATCTTGAAGATGTGGTGGCGCTTTTGCTCCAGCCGCAGGTGCGCCTCTTGCAGGTCGCGCGCCACGTCGCCGCTGGCCAGCGTCCACGCCAGTGGCAGGCTCTGGTGCACCTTGCCACCCAGCAGTTGCCAGGCGGGCATGTTCAGGGTGCGGGCCACGGCGTCCACCAATGCCATCTCTACCGCGCTTTTGGCAAAGGCGTTGCCTTTGCAGGCGCGGTCCATGCGCGCCAGTGCGCTTTCAAAGCCGCCGCTAAACTGGCCGAACAAGGCTGGTGCCAGGTACTGAGTGATGGCGTGGAGGATGCTCTCGGGTGATTCTTCGTTCCACGAGGGGCCGCCAATGGTGGCCGCCTCGCCAAAGCCGCAAGCGCCGTTCTTCAGCCACAGCTGAACGATGACCGGGCTTTGCCGGCTGATGGAGCCAAACGACAGCTTGTGCGGGCGAATGGTGGGGATGTCCAGAATGCGCGCCTCGATGCGTTCAATGGCAAAGCCCGCCAGATCGAGGGCGGGGTTTTCTGGGGCGGGGGGCGAGAGGGTCATGCGTATCAGTGTTCGAATCAGGCCGCCTTGGGGGCGGGGCACGGGCCGGTGCTTGTTTCGCTGGTGCGAAGTCTTGCCTGCGGCCAATGCAGGGTGTTGGGGTTGCTGTCGTGCAGCGTTTTTCGCGTGCTCTGACAGGTCGTTCGCGCGAGGATAGTTTTTGCACTGAAACTAATCCAATGATTCCTTTGGAACTATTCGTTCGATAACATCGATGATTCGAAGCGCTTGAGATGTGCCACGTGGCTCACCCTCCGACGCTTGGTTCTGCCCGTTTGCACGGTCCTAGACGCCTACGTTCCATGGAAATCCGCCAGCTTCGCTACTTTCTCGACATCGCGCGCACCGAGCACCTGACCCAGTCGGCCCACAACCTGTTCGTCACGCAGTCCACCTTGTCGCATGGCCTGCGGCAACTGGAGCAGGAGTTGGGCGTGGATCTGTTTGACCGCGTGGGACGGCGGCTGCGGCTTTCGCAGGCCGGGCTGGCGTTTCGGGTGTATGCGGCGCGTGCGCTGCACGAGATCGAGGCCGGCCGCATGGCGCTGGCCGACCTGGGGGCGCTGCAGTCGGGCTCGCTCACAGTGGGCGTCATCCCCACTTTTCTGCACACCCTGGTGCCTGCGGCGGTGGCGGCCTTCAGCCGGGCCTACCCAGGGGTGAGTGTGGTGGTGCGCGACCTGCGCGCGGGCCCCATTGAAGAACAGCTGGTGGAAGGCCTGCTGGATGTGGGTATCGCCTTCTACCCCACCGAACGTGAGGACATCGACACCGAGCCCTTGTTTGAAGAGCGCATGCAACTGGTGGTGAACCGCGACCATCCCTTGGCACGGCGCAAGAGCTTGGCGGTGAAAGACCTGGCCCAGGTGCCGCTGGCCATGCTGCCGCGTGCCTTTGCCACCCGGCGGCTGGTGGACGACAGCCTGCGCGCCGCCGGGGTGGTGCCCCAGGTGCGGGTGGAGATGGAATCGGTGGAAGGGCTGCTGGACGTGTGCCGCTGGGGAGACCTGGCCTGCATTGCTCCCGAGCGTGCAGCCCGGCAGGCCAGTGATCTGCACGCCATTGATCTGCGCTCACCCACCATGGTGCGGCACGCGGGCATTTTGTGGCGCAAGGGCGCATCGCGCAGCCGCGCAGCGCTGGAATTTGCGGCCTTGCTCAAGCAGTAAGGCGCGGGCGGCCGCTGGTCAGGGGGCGGTGGTTTTGGGCTGGTAGTCGCAATACACACTCACCGCGCACTCCCAGCAGCGGGGCTTGCGCGCCTGGCACACATAGCGGCCGTGCAGGATGAGCCAATGGTGTGAATCCACGGCGTATTCCTTGGGCACGCGTTTCATCAGTTGCAGTTCCACGGCCAGTGGGTTTTTACCGGGCGCCAGGCCCGTGCGGTTGCTCACGCGGAAGATGTGCGTGTCCACCGCCATGGTGGGCTGGCCGAAGGCCACGTTCAGCACCACGTTAGCGGTCTTGCGGCCCACGCCGGGCAGGGCTTCCAGTTCTTCCCGCGTACGGGGCACCACGCCGCCGTGGCGCTCTACCAAGATGCGGCAGGTTTCCATCAGGTGCTTGGCCTTGCTTTTGTACAGGCCAATGGTCTTGATATAGCCCTCCAGCCCATCCAGCCCCAAATCCAGAATGGCCTGCGGCGTGCCCGCCACCGGGAACAGTTTGCGCGTGGCCTTGTTAACCCCCACGTCGGTGGCCTGGGCCGAAAGCAGCACGGCCGCCAGCAACTCAAACACGGTGGTGTATTCCAGCTCCGTGTTGGGCATGGGGTTGGCCGCCTTCAGCGTGGCAAAAAACGGTTCGATCATCGTGGTTTTCATGGCGCGCAGTTTAGGGCCGCCAGGGGGAGCCGGCCGATGTGCCTTGAGCAGGAAACCTGCGCGGCAATTGGCGACAATGCGGGTCTGTCGTCACAATTTCTGCCACCCATCCCCGAACACGCCATGCAATTTGCTGACCGCCTGAACAACGTCGAAACCTCCGCCATCCGCGAACTCTTCAAGCTGCTGGGCAAGCCCGGCATCATCAGCTTCGCCGGCGGCTTTCCGGACAGCGCCATGTTCGATGTGGAGGGTATTCGAGCCGCCAGCAATGCCGCTTTGGCAGAGGAGCCCGGCGCCGCACTGCAGTACGGCGCCACCGAGGGCTACGGCCCGCTGCGCGAGCAACTGGCCGCCTTCATGACAGCCAAGGGCGCCAAGGATGTGGCGGCCGACAACCTCATCGTCACCACCGGCAGCCAGCAGGCGCTGGACCTGCTGGGCAAGACGCTCATCAGCCCGGGCGACAAGGTGATCGTGGAAGGCCCCACCTTCCTGGCCACCATCCAGTGCTTTCGCCTGTACGGCGCAGAGCTCATCAGCGCACCCATTGACGGCAACGGCGTGAAGACCGACGAGCTGGAAAAGCTGATTGCCGAGCACAAGCCCAAGTTCGTCTACCTGATCCCCACCTTCGGCAACCCCAGCGGCGCCATGCTGAGCGCCGAGCGCCGCAAGGCCGTGCTGGAAATGGCCGTCAAGCACAACACCCTGGTCGTCGAGGACGACCCTTACGGTGATCTGTATTTTGGCGAAGCGCCCCCCCCCAGCCTGCTCAACCTGTCGGCCAGCGTGCCTGGCAGCCGCGAGCTGCTGGTGCACTGCGGCAGCTTGAGCAAGGTGCTGTCGCCCGGCCTGCGCGTGGGCTGGATGATTGCCCCGGCCGAGCTGCTGGCCAAGGCCACCATGTGCAAGCAGTTCAGCGACGCGCACACCAGCACGTTTGCCCAGGCCACCGCCGCACAGTACCTCAAAGCCGGCCGCATGCCCGCCACGCTGGCCCACGTGCGCAAGGTGTATGCCGAGCGTGCCCAGGCCATGGGGGATGCGCTGCGCAAGGAGCTGGGCGATGCCATCGCGTTTGTACAGCCCCAGGGTGGCCTGTTCGTCTGGGCGCGCCTCACAGGCGCGGGCGGTAAGGTGGCAGACGGCAACGTGCTGGCCAAGCGCGCGATTGAAAAGGGCGTGGCCTTCGTGCCCGGCACGCCGTTCTTCTGCGCCAACCCCGATCACGCCACCTTCCGCCTGTCGTTCGCCACCGCCGATGCCGACAAGATCCGTGAGGGCGTGGCACGTTTGGGCCAAGCGCTTTGACCCGCATGCCGAAGTCCGACGAACTTGACCGTGTTCAGCAGCGTCTTGAGAGCCTGGAAATCAAAGCCAGCTTCACGGAAGACTTGCTGGATCAGCTCAATATGACCATCTATCAACAGCAGCAACTGATCGAGCGGCTCGTCACAGAGGTCAAACAGCTGAAACAGCAGGTGCCTGATGGAGGAAGCGGCGGCACTCGCAACTTGCGCGACGAATTGCCGCCCCATTACTGAGCGCTGTGAAGCCAATCAGTATGCAAATGGCCGGGCAGGGCGCGCGCGATGGGGAAAGTCCTTCCTTGGCGGCGGTCATGCTGCCCCCGTGTGCGTTGCATCTTCGCGTCATGCCCTGACATTGCGGCGGGGACCACCCCGCGCGCGTTAGGATGGCACGCCTGCATCCTCGCACCCCATGGCCGCCATCTCCTCACTGACTGCCCCCGATCAGAACGACCCCACCATTCGCCAGATGGTGCAGGTGTCGGGGTGGGTGGTGATTTTTGTGGGCGTTTTTGTCGCCCTGTTTTTAGTGCTGGACCAGCAGGTGCAGTGGGGCCGAGTGGTGCTGAATTTGTGCGCTGCCGGCATCGGTGCCACCACGTTGATAGCGGCCCGCTTGCAGCGCCAGGCGTTGGCGTCTGGATTGCTGGTGTGGGGCGTTTGGGTGATCGTCTCGCTCGTGGCCGCAGGCAACGGCGGAATCAACAGCCCCAATTTGCTCATTTATCCCGTACTCATCGTGCTGGCTGGGTGGCTGCTGGGCAGCCGCCCCACTTGGGGACTGTTGGCAATGACGGCCGTTTTGTTTGGCTTTTTCCTCTGGGCGGACGTCCACGGCGCGTTGCCGGGCGTGCACCCTCACAACCGCTGGGCATACGCGGTGTACATGGCGGGCGTGGCAGGCCTGACGGCGGCGGCCACTTTGCTGTCTCGCAAAAGCTACCTGGGGCGCGTGCTGGAGGCGCAGGCCATGGCTGCAGAAGTGGAACTGCGCGATGCAGAACTGCGCAAGCTGCTGCGCGTGGTGGAGCAGAGCCCCGAAAGCACGGTGATCACCGACTTGAACGGGCGTATTGAATTCGTGAACGACGCTTTCGTGGAGCGAACCGGTTATGCACGGGACGAGGTGCTCGGGCAGCAGACCTTTGATTTTTCTGCCAATGGGCTGGCGCCTGCGCAGCAGCAGGGCATGCGCGAGACACTGGCCAGGGGCGATTCCTGGGCTGGAGAGCAAACGAATGTGCGCAAGGACGGAGCGTTGATTTGCGAGTCGGTGGTGGTGGCTCCCATTCGCCAGCCCGACGGACGCATCACCCATTACGTGGAGCTGAAGCAGGACCTGAGTGACCGCAAACGCGCGGCCGAAGAAATTCACCGGCTTGCGCATTTTGACCCCCTGACGAGCCTGCCCAACCGGTCCATGCTGATCGAGCGGATGGCCAATTTGCAGGCACGCCACCAGCGCTCAGGCGACGCACTGCACGCCTTGCTGCTGTTGGACGTAGACCGGTTCACCAACTTCAATGACGCGCGTGGCAGCGAGATGGGTGACAGGCTCTTGTGTGCGGTGGCCTTGCGCCTGTCAGAACTTTTGGGCGCGCACGACCTGCTGGTGAGGGTGGCGGGGGACGAATTTGGAATGGTGCTGCATGACCTGAGCGCCGACGCTGCGGCGGCGGGCCGCCGTGCGCTGGCCTTTGCCGACCAGATCCAGCAGGCTTTCGTGCATGCGCTGCCCTTGGGAGACACCGGGGAAGAGGCGCAACTGGCCGTGAGCATGGGCCTGACGCTCTACCCCCAAGGGCCGGAAGATACGCCTTTGGCTGCGATGGGCCGGGCCGGGACGGCCCTGCACCGGGCCAAGCATGCCGGCGGGGCGCGCTCTGCGTTTTTTGAGCAGGGCATGGGCGCGGTGGCTGCCCATCGTTTTCAGATGGAGCGCGATTTGCGCCACGCCATCGGCGCACAGGAGTTGCGGCTTTACGTGCAGCCCCAGATGAATGTGCAAGGGCAGGTCATGGGTGTCGAGGCGCTGGTGCGTTGGCAGCACCCCCGCGACGGTTTGGTGCCCCCGGGGGCGTTCGTTCCTTTGGCGGAAGAATCAGACCTGATTGTCAGCCTGGGCGATTGGGTGCTGGCACAAGCGTGTGCGGTGGTGGCTAGCCCTGAGTTCAGCCAGCGGCGCCTGCGCATGTCGGTCAACCTGAGTGCACGGCAGTTTCGGGAGGCGGGGTTTGTGCCCAGCCTGCAGGCCCTGCTACGCAACACGGGCGCTGATCCGACCTTGCTCACGCTGGAGGTGACGGAGGGCCTCGTGATCGAGGACTTCGACGACGTGGTTTTCAAGATGCGCGAACTGGCGGCACTGGGTGTCGAGTTCGCCCTGGACGACTTTGGCACCGGGTATTCGTCGCTGGCCTACCTCAAGCGCCTTCCCATCCAGGAGTTGAAGATCGACCGCTTATTCGTGAATGAAGCCCCCAGCAATGACGACGACGGCGCGTTGGTGGAGGCCATTTTGTCTGTGGCCAGCCATTTCGGATTGCGCGTGGTGGCAGAGGGGGTGGAAACGCAGCAGCAGGTGGACTTTCTCGCCCAACGCGAACCCAACATGGTGTACCAGGGCTATCTGTTTGCCCGACCCGAGCCTGTGGCGCAGTGGTTGGAGCGCCTGCGGACCGATGCGCTGAAAGGACCAGCTTGGGCGCGGTTGCAATAAAAATAGCCGCTAGCGCCCGTTGTTTAAGCGCTAGCAGCTATTGAATTAATAGCAAGAGCCTTGCCTGAAGAAACCCCCGCCACTTGCATGTGCGGGCGCTGCTCCGGGTCATTTGTTTTTTTCTTTGCCCTTTGGCAGGACGGTGGTGGTAGGGGGCATGGGGCGGTCAGAGCCCCCCGATTCCTTGGGCAACGAAGTGTCCTTCTTGGGTTTCTTCGCCATTTTGTTGCTGCGTTGTTCGCCTTTGGCCATGGGGCCTCCTGTAAAGGTCTCGGGATGGGACCACGCGGCGATGGTACGCCACAACCGGGGCGTCTCAGTCGCAGAGCGCGGCGCGCAACATCACCAGTGCAGCGGTGCCGGCTCGCCGCGCCAGAAGATCCAGCGATCCAGCTCCGCATAGGCAGAGGTGCCGATTGAAAAAGGGTCTGCGCCGGTGTCCAGCCGCTTTAGCCGCACGACATAACCGCTGTGACTGGAAGCGATCAGCGTGCTGCCGTCGGGAGCCAGATCCACCGCACTCACGGCCCCGCCAATGTGGTGGTGCCACAGCAGGTGCCCGCTGTCATCCAGCGCGTGCAGCCAGCCGGCCGCGTCGCCCACAACAAGCATGCCCGGGAGGGGGGCCGTGGCCTCTACCCGCCACGGCGCGCCGACCACGACCGGCGCCGGCAGCAGGTGCGCGGCGCCGTGGGGCAGGTGGGGGGTGGGGGCGTCATCGCCTGTGCCTACTTCGGCAGCGGGCACAGGCCATGCAGCGTCCGCGAGCGAAATCATCTCCGTGATGCCTGTGTACAGGTGGCACGCACTGGTCAGCAGTTTTGAACCCTCATGGGTGAACGCAGCGTGGCATGCGTTGCCCGAAAGCGGGGCCCGTTGGGCGAGTAGTTCACCCTCTGCATTCAGCAAGTTGTGCTGGCTGCCGCGGTCGCCCACTGCAATGTGCCGCTCGTCCGGTGACAAAGCCATGTGCAGCATGTCCAAGTCGAGCGGGCCATCCTCCCGGTCGCCTTCTTGCGGGTGTAGCCGCTGCACCGCATCCGGGCTGAGGAGGTACACGCCAGTGGCATTGCGCCAGAGGACTTTCAGCCCATCGCTGAATGGGACGAGTTCGTCACACGCCGGTTCAGCAGGGCGCTCGCCCGACTCCCTGGCACTCGCCGTGCCATGGGTACCCTGTGGCAGGGCAAAGCGGGCGATGGTGGGTCCGTCCCATCCCACATGGGTGGTAAGTTGGGTGCCGTCGTACTTGGCGAAGCACTGCCGGTTGGGGGAGCGGCCAACGCATTGCAGCCCCGCCAGCCCAGTGGCGTGCACACCGGCCAGCAGCCACCATGCGGATGTACCCGCGCCGCCGCTGGTGTTGCGCACCACCATGCGCCCGTCGTCCAGCAGCAGGGCGGGCCCGGTGGGCGTTGCGGCCCGGTAGGCGTGCGCTGCAAAAGCGTCGGGCGCAAATGCAAAGCGTTGTCTGAAGCGGGCAGATAGCTGTGGATCTGCGTGGCGGTGCACCTCTCTCGCGAGCTGCAGCACCGCTTCAGCTTGCGCAGCGCGCGGGTCGTATGGCGTGGGCAATGCACCCAATGCGTCGCCAAAAAGTGCCCCGCTGCCTTCCAGCAGATTGCTGTCGCGCCGGGGCGTGGGAGCGTCATATGCGGCCGCAAGCTGCCTGCGCGCTTGGTCGACATGGGCGCGGCCACTGTTCTGCCATCGGTCTGATCGCTCCATCCACTCTGCGCCGAACACTGCGGCGTCGGGCCGATCGGGGGGCAGGGGAGGCGTCGCGAGCAGTTGCAGCACTGGCGGCGTGGTGCGGGCCTTCTCTTGCATATCGGCCGTCATGCGGTGCAGATGCGTTTGCGCCTGGCGGAACAGCCGCAAGAGCCGTGCAATGTGGTCGGCTGCCGCCCAAGGCAGTGGCAGGCGGCCGTCGGCTTGGCGCTGCGCGTAGTGCACATGCAGCACCGGCGGACCCTCACGCGCTTCGTCCACATCGAACTGGTAGGCACTGTGTGCGTTGTCGGGTGCGTCCCCGGGCGCGTCGTCACCATTCTTCCAGCTCAGCTTGAATGCGCGGCCCCAAGGCTGGCCCTGGTGCAGGCAGGGTTGGCGCGCACCGATCCAGATCTGGCCAGCCCAGAAGCCGTTCTTCTCGCTGTCCCACCAGTCGTTGTACAGCTCGGTGAACAGCGGAAGGGAAGTGGTTTGCTCCAGCCGCTGCGGCGTGACCTCTGCCATCAGCTGTGCCCACAGCGGGTAGCGGGCGCGCGCCTGGGCCGTGCCCTTGCGAACATAGTCCAGTACTCCCTGCCACGCCTGCCGACAGGCGCTGCGCGCAGCGGCGTCTGCGCCGTCTTGTTCGTCAAGGCGCAGGGGGCGCCATGCGCCAGGCACGCCTTGTGTGTAGGGCCGGCAAAGCGCGACGAGTTCAGGGCGGGCCACGGCGCCGCTTGCTGCGGCAAGGGCGGGGTAACGCCGCGCAGCGCGCAGGATTCTGGCCCGCAGCTGCGCCCATCCGTCCAAGAGCCACCCCTTGGGGGGTGAGGGGCGGTCAATGCCGAGGTAAAAGTCCCATTGCTTCCACAGCGTGATGAAAACGCTGTCCTGCCGTGCGTCCCCATCAGCATCCACATGCTGGCGGCACAGCACAAAGTCCGTCTGGTCGAACCAGCCCTGCGCCGTGAATTCCTTGGGTGCGATCAATGGGCAGCGCACGGCGGCTTCAATATTCGCCACGCTGATGGATTCGTCGGCAAAAACGGCGGGGGGTGGCGGCCACAGCGCATGGACATCTGCCGTGGAGTGGGTCAGCGGCCGTTGCGCCCGTGCGGCATCCAGCACGGCCGGCGCATCCAGCATTTCCGCCAGGCTGCCCGTCCCCGCGTTGTCGGGACATAGACAGTACGGCTGCATAACCAGGCCCAAGGTCTCGTGGCATGGCAGGCGGTGGCGACCAGGCTGCAGCGAGACGGGCGATGCATCGTCCAGGCCCGCGTCCAGCAACGTGAACTCCAGGCTGGGCGGCTTGTGGCACCGCGGCGTGAAGCCCCGCGTGAAAAGGCCCACCTGGGCGGCGCAATGGCCCTGCACCGCCACGGCGCCCTGCGGGCCGTCTCCCCACAGCAGGGTCTGCACCGACAAGTTGCCTTGGACATGCACATGAGCATCGCGCACCAAAGCGCAGTGCATCTGCGCATCGCCCATGACGAGTGCATGCAGGGCGAGGCTGCTGTCGGGCGCGCAAGCAGGGCTGGCCCAGCCACCCGTCAGTGCCCCTTGCAGTCGCAAATTTCCGTCCACCCAGAGCAAGGCTCCCTCGGGGTGCGCGAGCCCAACGGCCAGCGCAGCAGCGGGCACCGGGGGGCGCCACGGCCCGTCGGCACCACGGGTTGCAGCAAGGTCCAGCGCGGCCATGTCCAGGTCTGCCTGCACCCACCAGACGGGGAGCGTGCCCCAATGCGCCGGCGCCTGGGCCATTCGGCTGGCCAGCCAGCAGGTGGCCGGCAGCCGGTGGGCCAGCGATGCCAGGTCGGTCAGCTGCGCAGAAGGAAATGCCATGGTAGGGGTCACGCGGGTCTCAACGCGAATCGCATGGTAGCCCGCAGTGGGTGGCTGTCTGCACGGGTACATCAAGCGCACGATTGTGGCGCTTGGGCAAGCCAATGCCACGGCCACTGCGTCTGCAGACGCTGCCAGTCTGCGCCGGGTAGGGCCGTGTCCTCTGGCGCTGGCTCCCGGCTTTCTTGCCCGCCCGGCAGTGGCGGCTGCAGCTGCAGGCCGCTGTGCAGGTGCAAAATTTGACCAGTGTGAGGGTGCGGCAAACTCAGGCGCAGCGCATGCAGCCAGAGCCGTTGGTGGCCCAGGCGCTCAGCCCACCAGCGGTTGAGCGGGCCTTTGCCGTGCGTTGCATCGCCAATGATGGGGTGCGCTAGGTGCTTGAGGTGTCGCCGTATCTGGTGGCGCCTGCCAGTGGTGGGAACCGCCTCGACCAAGCAAGCGCGGGTGGTGGCAAACCGCGCATCGCTCGCCTCGGGCAGCGCCAGCTGTGCCAGAGTCCGAAACCGGGTGTGGGCGCTTTGCACAGGGGCATCGGGCGGTGCATCGTCGGGGCGCAGCGGGTGGTCCACTTCAACGGCTGCGGGGGCCCAGCCACGCACCATGGCAACGTAGCACTTGTGGGCGGCTTGGTGTTCGAACGACTGCGAAAGCGCCCGCGCCGCATCGCTGTGCAAGGCCATCACCAGCACGCCGCATGTCCCCTTGTCGAGCCGATGCACCGGAAAGACGTGCTGCCCCAACTGGTCGCGCAGCGTTTGCATCACGAAACGCGTTTCGCCAGCGTCCAGCCCCGTGCGATGCACCAGCCAGCCAGCGGGCTTGTACACAGCCACCATGTGGTCGTCTTGCCAAAGGATGTGCAGCGGCTGGGGCATGTAAGGGTCTTGGGGCAAGATAAATTGTGAGGGAAATCATATCGCAGCGCTCATGAATAAAGCGCAGCCTGCTATCAATATTGAAACGGCCTTGCGATGCTCCGTGGGATAAACCAGCCCGCGCGGTTTCTTGCTGACCTGGGCACTGGCGGCGGGGAGAGGCCGCGCACGCGACAATCGGGGCAATGAACAAGTCCATTCTTCCACTGCAATTGCTGGTGGCTCCCAGCAAAACCGATCCCTCTCCGCTCGTCCTGTACCACGGCCGCCGCTGCCCCGATGGCTTTGGCGCAGCCTTGGCCGCGTGGCTCTACTATGGTGACCAAGCAGAATACGTTGGGCTGGACCACGGCGACGTGCAAACCCTCAGCGATCTGCCCGCGCTGCAGGGGCGCGCGGTGTACATCCTCGACTTCTCCTTTTCCGCCGAGATTCTGGCCGCAATCGATGAGCGTGCCGCCAAGCTCGTCATGCTGGACCACCACAAAAGCGCTGCGGAAAAGCTCACGGGCTTTGCCTGCCGCTGCGGGGTAGTGCATTTCGACATGAGCAAGTCGGGTGCCCGGCTTGCGTGGGAGTTCTTTCACCCAGAGCAACCCGTGCCTGCGCTGCTTCAGTACGTAGAGGACCGCGATATCTGGAAGTGGGAATTTGCGCAGAGCGCGCCGTTTCTGTCAGCGCTCGATATGGAGCCCCAAAATTTTGAGCGCTGGAAGGAGGTGGCCAGCTTCACGCCCGAGCAACTGGACGCCTTCATGGCCCGTGGCGCAGCCATGGACGAGAAATTCCGCAAGATGGCCCACGACATTGCCGAGGGCGCGCAGCCCCTCGTGTTCAATGGTGTTCTAGGCCTCATGGTCAATGCTCCTGGCATGTTCCACAGCCTCGTGGGCGACCTCCTGTCGGCCAAAACGGGAACCTTTGCCCTGATGTGGAGCGCTAGCGACAAGGGCGTGAAGGCGGGGCTGCGTGCCCAGCGCAATTTCGACTGCATTGCCCTGGCTGAAAGCATGGGCGGTGGCGGCCACGCCCAGGCATGCGGCTTTCGGATGCCCGTGGCACGGTTGCCCGAACTGCTGAGTGGGGTGTTCAACGCTTGAAGCGCGCGCTGCGCAGTCCGAACTGGTCGGCGCCGCAGCGCATCACGCCTGCTCTTGCGCCCTTCGGCGGGGCAATTGGCGCTTGACTGCAGGGCGCTGCAGGCGCTGCTTGGGGTCCACGCCTGCCGGCAATTCACTGGCGCGTTGCAGCTGGATGTGCGCCACCAGCCCGCCCGTGCTGGAGTTGGCGAGCGCGAAGATACCGCCCATGCGCTGCACCGTTTTGTCCACGATGGACAAGCCCAGGCCTGCCCCTGCCGCCGCTGTGCGGGCGGAATCGCCCCGGAAAAAGGGCTTGGTCAAGTTGGAGAGTTGCTCTGGCGGCACGCCATCTCCGTGGTCGCGCAACTTGAGCAGCACCCAGCTTTCGCGGCCCTTGGCGGCAATATCCACGCTGGTCACGCCCGTGTCTGCGGTCTTGCCGTAACGGCGGGCGTTTTCCAGCAGGTTGGAGATGACCCGCGCCAACTCCACTTCATCTGCCAGCACGTTCAGGTCTTCCGGTACCTGCATGGTGATTTGCAGTTCGCGGTGGTCCTGCACCGCGTACACGCAAGACGAGACTACAGCGTGCAGGTTCACAGGCGTCAGGGTCACGTGGTCGGGGCGGGCGTAGTCCAGGAACTTGTCGATGGTGGCGTCGAGCTGAACGATGTCGGCCACCATGTGTTCACGGGCAATGTCGTCCGTCACGCTCATTTCGGTTTCCAGCCGCAGGCGCGCTAGCGGCGTGCGCAGGTCGTGCGATATGCCCGCCAGCATCACGGCGCGGTCTTGCTCCAGCTTGGCCAGCTTTTGCGCCATGCGGTTAAAGCCGATGTTCACCTCGCGGATTTCGCTGGTCACCACCTCTTCGTCAAGGTGGCTGGCGGCAAAGTCGCCATCGCGCACGCGGTTGGCGGCGTAAGACAGCTGCTTGAGCGGGCGGTTGATCAGCCGGGCAATGGCCGCAGCACCCGCCAGCGACAGTGCACCCGCCGTGATGAGCCAGATGAGCCAAGTGCGCCCGCCTGCGGGGCTGAAGCGCGAGCGGTCCATCAGCAGCCAGTTCGGGTCGCCGTTGATGTTGAAGCCCACCCACAGGCCATTTTCGCCATTGACGTTTTGCGCCACGATCGTGTCGGGCCCTAAGCGCCGGGTCAGCTCCTCGGTAAGCCGGTTGCCAAGCGCGCCGCTGTCCAGCAACGTGAACTTGTCGCCCGGCTCACGCGGAAGAATGCGCACGCCTTCCTGGTCGGCCATTGTTTTGATGAGCGATACGCGTGCGATGGCATCCGAGTGGATAAGGGCCGCGCGACTGAGGTTGACCAGCGACGCGATCTGCTGTGCCGTATGGAGTGTTCGGGGTTCGAACTCCAGGGCGCGCAAGGTCTGCAGCCACGCCAGGATGCTGCCGACCAGCAGCAGCGCCAGCAGGAAAAAAGTGCGCCAAAACAGGTTCAGGCCCACGCGAGCACGTTGCTCACGTGTGATGCGCAGCGACGACTCCAGCGGCGCGGGGCTGGTGGCGTCGGCCGGCGGGCCTTCGTGGGTGCGCCTGCGGGGCCGGGTCTCGCCTTCAGGCTTGGTCATCGTGAATTAGCTCGTTCCGTCCGGTACAAATACATAGCCCACCCCCCAGACGGTCTGGATGTAGCGGGGCGCCGCTGCATCTACCTCCACCAGCTTGCGCAGGCGGGAGACCTGCACGTCCAGGCTGCGGTCGAAGGGCTCGAATTCGCGGCCGCGTGCCAGCAGAGCCAGCTTTTCGCGCGACAGCGGCTGGCGCGGGTGGCGCACCAAGGCCTTGAGCATAGCGAATTCGCCGGTGGTCAAAGGCAACTCTTCGCCGTTGCGCTGCAGGGCGCGGGTGCCCAGGTCGAATGTGAAGGGGCCAAAAGTGACCACCTCGTTGTCGCCCGATGGGGCGCCTGGGGCCTCCTGTGCTGGGCGGCGGCGCAGCACGGCATGGATGCGGGCCAGCAGTTCGCGCGGGTTGAAGGGCTTGCCCAGGTAGTCATCGGCGCCCACTTCCAGGCCCACGATGCGGTCCACGTCCTCGCCCTTGGCGGTGAGCATGATGATGGGGGTACGGTCGTTGGCCGCGCGCAGGCGGCGGCAGATGGACAAGCCGTCTTCACCGGGCATCATCAGGTCCAGCACGATGATGTCTACGGTTTCGCGCAACAGCAGGCGATTGAGCGCCTTGCCGTCTTCGGCGACCATGACTTCAAACCCTTCCTGGGTCAGGTAGCGGCGCAGCAGATCGCGGATGCGGGCATCGTCATCTACCACCAAAACTTTGTCGGTACGGTTGGGTGTAGTGGCCATATTTGATCTCGGGTCCAATTTGTAACAGAGCCGATTCTGACCATGTTGAGCGCCGAAGTTCGCGTTTTTTCCTTGGGTTTGACCAACTGTTACAAGTTTTGCCCAATCGTCAACCCCGTCTGACACCGCGTGGCGACTTGTGCCTACACACTGGCTGATCAGAGGCTGGCAGGCGTGCTGGAAATGGCTTCAGCGTGCGGCGTCAGACCGATTTTTGAGAAAGTGAAATCATGAAGAATGCTATTCGTTTGGTAGCTGCCAGCGCTTTGCTGATGAGCGCTGGAGCCGTTTTTTCTCAACAAGGTGCGCAGGTGGCTCCCGTGGCCGCAGAGCCGCGCAATGTGGTGCAACTGTCGGCCGCTGGGATGGTGCAGGTCGAGCAGGACATGCTGACCATCACCCTCATGGCGAACAAAGAAGCCCCCACGCTAGCTGCCGCCCAGACCCAGCTCAAGCAGGCCCTGGATGAAGCCCTGGCGCAAGCCAAGGCCGGCGCCCAGCCGGGGCAGATGGATGTGTCCACCGGCACGTTCAGCCTGTACCCCCGCTACGGCAAAGACCAGAAGGTGCTGGGCTGGCAAGGCCGGGCAGAGCTGCGGCTGGAAGGGCGCGACTTTGGGCGCATCACCGGCATGGCGGGCAAGATCCAGTCGATGGCGGTGAGCGATGTGTCGTTTGGCCTGTCGCGCGAGGCGCGGGCCAAGGCCGAGGGCGAGGCGCAGTCGCAGGCGATTGAGCAGTTCAAGACCCGTGCCGCAGAACTGTCGAAGGCGTTTGGGTTTGGCAGCTACGGGCTGCGCGAGGTGAGCGTGTCCGGCCAAGGCCAGGGGGTGACGCTGATGGGCGCCATGGCGCGCGAAAAGATGGCGTCGTTCGCGTCCGACACACCGGTGCCCGTGCAGCCTGGTCGCGAGCAGGTCAGCATCAGCGTGTCAGGCACAGTGCAGATGCGCTAACAGCCTGGGCGGGACTGGGCTTCGGTGGGGCGCAAGGCCCGACCGCAGAACTGCGGCACCGCTGCGTGGTGCTAAGTCAGGGGGCGCTGCAGTGGCGTCAGGCTTGCACAGCACGCAGCGCTTCGTCCACCTCGGCCTGGGTGGTCGGGCGCACCAGGCGGGTCAGCTCCTGGCCATCTTTCAAGAATATGAGGGTGGGCCAGAGCTTGACCTTGTAGCTGCGGCCCAGCCGCTGGCCAGGGCCGTCCTCTACCTTGATATGGGCTGTTGGTTCGCTCTTTAGCGCGTGCTCGAGAAGCGGTTGGGCGCGGACGCAGTGCGGGCACCAGGGGGTGCCGAATTCCAGCACAGCGGTGCCGGAGAGGGCATCCACCGCCTCGCGTGTGGGTGGCTCTGCCAAGTGGGTGGCGGCGTAGGGCATGGGGCGTGATTCCTCAATGCAAGGTCAAAAGCGCGTTGTACAGGCGGTGGTGCTGCGGGCCCGTCAGACAGGAGCGCGAAACGCCAGCGTGTGGCCTGTGCTGCTTTCGCGCTTCAGATCACCCCGTCAAACACCATCACGTCCACTGGATCGCCCACGGCGACATTGCCCTGGTGGTGATGCAGCACGATGAGCCCGTTGGCCTGCACCATGGAGCTGAGCACGCCGGATCCCTGGTTTCCGGTCGTGCATACCTGAAGGGTGCCGTCGGGCGCGGTGGTCACCGTGCCGCGCTGGTACTCGGTGCGGCCCGGTTTTTTGCGCATGGATTCGGTGCTGATGGCGCGCAGCAATGGCGGCGCAGCGCGCGTGCTGCCCATCATGCGCAGCAGGGCAGGGCGCACGAAGGCCAGAAAGGTCACCATCACAGCCACCGGGTTGCCCGGCAGGCCGAAGAGAATGGCGCCTTCTTGTACTTTGCTATTGTTTTGGTAGCTGTTGGCGCTTGCTGAATGGGCGTCATGGCCATTTTTCTCTTGTTTTTGAGGAACGGCAATGCGCCCGACCGCCATGGGCCGGCCGGGCCGCATTGCAACGCGCCAGAAGGCCACATCGCCCAGCTTTTTCATCATGGCCCGCGTATGGTCGGCCTCGCCCACGCTCACGCCACCGCTGGTGATGATGGCGTCGGCGCGCCGCGCCGCTTCGGTGAACGCAGCCTCCAGCGAAGCAGGGTCATCGCGCACGACGCCCATGTCGATCACTTCCACCCCCAGGCGGGTGAGCAGACCAAACACCGTGTAGCGGTTGCTGTCAAACACCGCGCCCTCGCGCGGGAGCTCCCCCAGGCTCAGGATTTCGTCGCCCGTAGAGAAGTACGCCACGCGCAGCCGCCGCGAGACGGTCACGGTTTTCAGGCCCAGGCTCGCCACCAGACCCAGGGCTGCTGGCGTGAGCAGTTCGCCCCGTGCCAAGGCCACGCCACCTTCCATCAAGTCCTCGCCCTTGAAGCGCCGGTTATCGCCCAGGCGCAGTACGTCGGGTGCGATGGTGATTTGCTCGCCCTCGGCGGTGGTGAACTCTTGCGGCACCACGGTGTCGAGCCCGGCGGGCATGATGGCGCCGGTCATGATCTTCACGCACTCGCCCGCGTTCACCGTGCCTGCCCAAGCCTTGCCCGCCAGGGCTGTTCCGACGCTGCGCAGCGCCAGCGGCTGGCCAGGCACCAGCTGCGCCCCGGCAAAGGCAAAACCGTCCATGGCCGAATTGTCGTGCGCGGGCACGCTGATGGGCGAAATCACGTCTTGCGCCAGCACGCGGCCTAAAGCTTCGAACAGTCCCACCTCTTCGGTTCCCACCACGGGCTGCACCAGCTTGTGCAAAAAGGCGTTGACTTGGTCGGCATGCAGGGCCTGGGGGTCGTAGCCCTGCAGTTCGGCGGCAATTTGGGCGATGGTTTTCATGCGAAGGCGGTCGTGGTTTCGGTCAATTCAAAAATTTGGAGCGTGCGAAGGCCCATGGTCACCCTGCTGGCGGCAAATTCTTGGCGCGTGCCGCAGCGCTTTGCAGCGACAGCACCATGTGGAGTTTGTCGTAGGGCACGCCATCGACCACGATGGCGCTAGGCAACAAACCCCAGGGCCGAAAGCCAGCCTGCTCGTACAGCTGGACCACATGGCGGTTGCAAGCCGTGACGCTGAGTACCAGCTGGGTGAGCCCGGGAACTTTCTGCGCTGCAGCCACGCAGGCGGCCAGCAGTTGCCGCCCAATGCCCTGGCGCTGTGCCTGCGGCGCCACCATCATGCCTACCACGGTGGCGCAGTGGCGTTGCTTGGCGCGTTGCTCGCGTTCACAGCCCAGGCTGCCCAGCAGTTGGCCCGTCGCGTTGAAAGCACCCAGAAAGAACCGGCCCGAGCTGGGCGGGCCAAACCGGTCAGCGTACTCTGTGGCCGCCCGGCCTACCGATGACTCGTAGTCTGACGTGAACGCTTCTGGCGCACTGCGCAGGGCCTGGTCGCGCAGCGCTTTGTACGCTGCGGCATCCGCAACACCCAGTGGACGGATGTGTACGGGCGGGGCGAAGGCTTGCAGCGCACTGGGCATGTTCGGTGGCACCAACGGAGGGCAAAGCTGATGGGCAGGCGGTATGAAGGGCGGCCGCAGGGCTCAGTGGCTGGCGCTTTCCAGCGCCTGTAATTCTGCGAGCGTGTTGACATTGCAGAATGCCTTGGGGTCGTCGCCCGGGCCGTCAAACGGGACGGTCACGCAGCGGTGCTGCGCCGTCCACGCGTCAATTTTGCGGCCGCCTGCGTGGGTGAAGCGCACCAGGCTCTCCAGCAACTCCACACGCATGAGGCAAAACACCGGCTGGGGTCGAACGGTGACGCGGCCGGCGCCGTCGTCTTCCGGGGCGGCCGCCATGGCAATGTCTGCCTGCTGGTCTTCAGCCGCGTGTGCGAGCCGTGCGGCCAGGTCCAGCGGAAACAGCGGGGTGTCGCACGGCACCGTGAGCATCCACGGCGTTTCGCAGTGCTCCAGCCCCGTCAAGAAGCCCGCGAGAGGGCCTGCGTACTCGTTGTTGGCGTCGGGCCACACCGGGGCGCCGAACGACTCATACGCAGCAAGATTGCGGTTGGCGTTGATGAGGGATGCGCCCACCTGCATCTGCAGCCGCATCAGGGTATGCAGGGCCAATGGCATGCCGCGAAAGGTCTGCAACCCCTTGTCCACCCCGCCCATGCGCGAGCCGCGGCCCCCGGCCAGGACGAGTCCGGTAATGTCTAGCGTGTCAATCATCAAAAGGCCTTCGCAAAGAGGGGGAGAACAGGCTGGCGATTGTGCAGGCACCGGCATTGGCAGAGAGTGCGGTAAGGATTGCAGAGACCCCCGGCCTGCGCTCAAAGCCCTGCCATCCGCGCGCCGCCTAGCCGCCTAGCCGCCGATGTAGCTCATCTCTACCCGCCGCACGCCCTGTGAGCTGTCTGCGGGCAGGCTGCTGCGCAGTTCAGAGTATCGATCGCTGCGCTGCTGCCAGATGGGCGCAATGGCGGCGGCAATGTCCGCGTCGCTGGCGCCGCCGCGCAGCAGGCCGCGCAGATCGTGCCCTTGCGATGCAAAAAGGCACAGGTACAGCTTGCCTTCGGTGGAAAGGCGGGCGCGGTTGCAGTCGTGGCAGAACGCCTGCGTCACGCTGCTGATAACGCCCACTTCACCCAGGGCTGGGTTGTGCTGGCCGCTCGCGTCGGCATAGCCCCAGCGCTCGGCGGTTTCGCCGGGGCTGCTGGGCTCCAGCGGCACCAGGGGCAGTTCCGCGCGCAGGCGCTCGATCAATTCGGCCGAGGGCAGCACCTCGTTCATGCGCCAGCCGTTGGTGGCGCCCACGTCCATGTATTCAATGAACCGCAGCGTGGTGCCCGTTCCGCGAAAGTGGCGCGCCATGGGCAGAATTTCGTGGTCGTTGGTGCCGCGCTTGACCACCATGTTCACCTTGATGTGCGATAGGCCTGCGGCGTGAGCGGCCTCAATGCCCGCCAGCACGTCGGCCACCGGAAAGTCCACATCGTTCATGCGACGAAAGACTGCATCGTCCAGGCCGTCCAGGCTCACCGTCACGCGGTTGAGGCCGGCCTGCTTGAGCGAGTGCGCCTTGCGCGCCAGCAGCGAGCCGTTGGTGGTCAGGGTGAGGTCAGGCGCCTTGCCGTCCACCGTGCGCAACTGCGCCAGTTGGGCGATCAACTCTTCGATGTTCTTGCGCAGCAGCGGTTCGCCGCCCGTCAGCCTGATCTTGCGCACGCCGTGCGCCAGGAACAGCGAGGCCAGCCGGGTGATTTCTTCAAAGCTCAGCAGTGCGCTGTGCGGCAGGTAGGGGTAGTCCTTGTCGAACACTTCCTTGGGCATGCAGTAGTTGCAGCGGAAGTTGCAGCGGTCGGTCACGCTGATGCGCAGGTCACGCAGCGGGCGCCCCAAGGTGTCTTGCAGCAGGCCCGTAGCCTGAGAAGGGTGCAGAGGTACCTGGGCCACCAACTCGGCGCGGCGCTGGTCCACAAGGGGAATGACACGTTCAGCCATGGGCGGATTGTGCCCGAAGGCCTGTTGGCGGCGCAGCGCAAGTTCTTCGTTGTCTTGATCCGCATCAAGATTGAGGCGGGTGGCGTTGCCGCCAGATGTTCGCTGCTGCGGGGGCGCCTTGCGTTGATCTTGCGCAACAGTTGGTTTTGACGTTGTCATGACAATCCCTGGCATTTCGGAAACATTCCTTCACATCACCGCAGAGAAAGCCGCACCGCCATGACATGTCGCAATCAACCCGTGGTTTCCTGGTCCCGCCAACGCCGCCGTATGGTGCAGTGGGTTGCTGCTGGCGTCGTGCTGCCCACCTGGGCCGCGTCGGTACAGGCGCAGATGGCGTTGTCCGCAGCCATCAATGTCTCCGGGTCGTTTCGGGCACTGTCGCAGCGCATGGCCAAGGCCTACTGCCAGCAGCACCTGCAGGTCCTGTCGGATGCAGCCCTGGATGTGCTGGCCAAAGCGCGCAAACAAGCCCAGGCCGGTGCGGCAGAACTTGCGAAAGGCTCTACCGCGGGCGCGTGGCCTGCTGAGTTGAGCCGCCAGCTCGAAGAGGTGCAAAAACAATACGGTATCTTGAACGCCCTCACGGCCGTGGCCCCCACCAAGGCGTCTGCCGTTGCCGTCGCCGAGCAAGCGGACCGCATGATGGCGGCCGCGCAAACCGCTACCGAGTCGCTTGAAAAGCTGGCCCGCGCTCCCAGCGCCCGGCTGGTGAACCTGGCGGGGCGCCAGCGCATGCTCTCGCAGCGCATGGCCAAAACCTACTTCTTGCTGGCAGCCGGGGTGGACGCCAAGGCAGCGCAGGCCCAGATGGCCGCAGACGCCAGCGAGTTCAAGCTGGCTTTGCAAACGCTGACGGCTGCGCCCGTTTCGACACCCGCTATTCGGACTGAGCTGGAACTGGCACAAGCCCAGTGGCTGTTTTTTGAGACCGCCATGCGCCGCAACCCGGATGCCCAGGGCATGGCGTCGGTCGCCACCACCAGCGAGCGGCTGCTGGCGGTGATGGACCGGCTCACCTCGCTGTACGACACGGCATTGCGCGAAGTCCTGGGTTGATGCCCGCACGCTGGCGTGCCGCCACGGCGCCGTGGTGTGCCGCCGAAGGCGCAGGGCTCAAACGCAGCGCGCGCCGTCCACCTCAATGCATACGCCGCTGATGAACGCCGCCTCGTCGCTGGCGAGGTAGAGCGCGGCATTGGCCACGTCTTGTGCCGTGGAAAAGCGCCCCAGCGGGATGGTGGCCAAGAACTTGGCCCGTCGCGCATCGTCCACCGGGCCGCCTGCAAACTCGGCCGCCAAGCCAGTGTCGGGGTTGAAGACGGGGTTCAGGCAGTTGACCCGGATGTTGTCGGGCCCAAGCTCCGCCGCCATCGACTTGCTGGTGGTGATGACCGCACCCTTGGAGCCGTTGTACCAGGTGAGGCCGGGGCGGGGCCGCAGCCCGGCGGTGGAGGCAATGTTGATGATGCTGCCCCCACCCGCACGGCGCAGTGCAGGCACGGCATGGATGGCGCTGAGGTAGATGCTCTTGACGTTGATGGCGTAGACCTTGTCGAACTCGTCTTCGCTCACCTCCAGCATGGGGCGGTTGCGGTGCGTCCAGCCTGCGTTGTTCACCACGACATCCAATTTGCCGAACAGGCGCTCGGCTTCGTGCACCATCGCCTGCACCTGGGCGGACTGCGTCACGTCTGCTTGAAAGAACGCTGCCTTGCCGCCTGCGGCGGTGATTTCAGCCACCACACGCTGGCCGCCTGCCGTGTTGATATCGTTGACCAGTACCTGCGCGCCCTCTCCAGCCAGGCGCTTGGCGATGCCTTCGCCAATGCCGTTGCCGGCGCCGGTGACGATGATGGATTTGTTCTGCACGCGCATGTGGAGGTCTCCTGACTGTGGTGTTTTTGCTACTGATTCGATAGCTGATGGCGCTTTATTGATGGGCGCCAGGGGCATTTTCTTCTGCCAGCCGCTCTGGCATGGGGCGCGGCACCGTGGACGGGCCTCGCGCGTAAAACTGAGGGAAGTGCTCTTTGACTCCATTACCCTGAAAGTCCCAGCCCGTGCACTGGCCCAGGTGGCGGGGCGGGGTGTCGGGGTGGCCGCCACCAAAGGCCGCTGGCAGGGTCTGGAAGGCGGCAGTGGCCGCGTTGAACAGCAGCTCGCGCAAGTGAGTGCAACTGGCCACTCCTCCAAGGTGTTGGGCAATGGCCTGCCGCCAGCCGCGCGCCATGCAGGTGCCGACCATGGCCTGCAGGGCGGGGCGCGCCTGCGGGCAGTCTTGCAGCGGGTGGGCGTCCATCGCTGCTTCGATGGCGTGCACCACCAGCTGGCGGTCAATGGTCACCCGCAGCCACATGTGGTGGATGGGGTCGCCCGCGCGCCGGATGCCCTGTTGGCGAAACGAGGGCATGTCGTGCGCCTTGCTGTCGTGCAACTCGGCTTCAATGTCCCACAGCCCGTCCTCACGTTCGTAGCCTTGGTAGGTGACGCGGCGGATATGGCTGGCTTTGCGGGAGGCGGGGGGTGACAAGGGCATGGGCGAGAGCGGCGGAAGCGAGGGCAGACGATGAGGGGGTGCTCGGCTTCAGCCGTGCTTGATGGCCACGGTTTTCAAAGTGGTGAAGCCGTACAGTGCCTCAAACCCCTTCTCGCGCCCGTAGCCGCTGGATTTGACGCCGCCAAACGGCAGCTCCACACCCCCGCCCGCGCCGTAGTTGTTGATGAACACCTGCCCGCTGTGCACACGCCGTGCCATGCGGAACTGGCGGGCGCCGTCGCGCGTCCAGATGCCGGCCACCAGCCCAAACTGGGTGGCGTTGGCCAACTCGACCGCGTGGTCCTCGTCCTGGAAAGCCATGGCCGAGAGGACGGGACCAAAGACTTCTTCTTGCGCCAGCCGGTGGCCCACGGGCACATCGCGCAGCAGCGTGGGGGCCTGGTAGAAACCGCTTTCGGGCGCTTCGTCGACCACCACGCCTTGCGCCACCATGGGGATGCCGGCCACTTGCGCGTCCGACAAAAAGTCCCATACGCGCTGCTGCTGGCTTTGGCGGATGAGCGGGCCCACGTCCAGGTCCATGGCGGCAGGGCCCACGCGCAGCTTTTCAAAAGCCTGGCCCAGGCGCGCCAGCAGGGGCTCGTAAATCAGCGAGTCGATCAGCACGCGCGAGCCTGCCGAGCAGGTCTGCCCGGCGTTTTGCACGATGGCGTTGAGCACCACGGGCACGGCGGCGTCCAAGTCGGCGTCGGCAAAAATGATCTGCGGGCTTTTGCCGCCCAGCTCCAGCGTCACGGGGCAATGGCGCTCGGCAGCGACTTGCTGGATGAGCGTTCCCACGGTGGGGCTACCGGTAAAGCTGATGTGGTCAATGCCCGGGTGGCGTGCCAGGGCGTCGCCCACCTCGTGTCCGTAACCGGTGACGATGTTGATAGCCCCGGGCGGAAAGCCTACCTCGGCGGCGAGTTGCGCCACGCGGATGAGCGACAAGCAGGCGTCTTCAGCAGGTTTGACCACACACACATTGCCGGCCGCCAGCGCACCGCCTACGCTGCGGCCAAAGATCTGCATGGGGTAGTTCCACGGGATGATGTGGCCGGTCACGCCGTGCGGCTCGCGCCAGGTGAGCACGCTGTAGCCGTCCAGGTAGGGAATGGTTTCGCCATGCAGCTTGTCGCAGGCCCCGGCATAGAACTCAAAGTAGCGTGCCAGCGCCATGGCGTCGGCACGGGCCTGTTTGGTGGGCTTACCGCAGTCGCGCTGCTCCAGTGCAGTCAGTTCGTCGGCATGCTCCAGCACCTTGGCTGAGAGCTTTTGCAGCAGCCGCCCCCGGTCTGCCGGGGCCATGCGTTGCCACACCGCGTGGTAGCACTGTCGCGCTGCGTGAACCGCCGTGTCGATGTCGTCCGCGTTGCTGCGCTGGATTTCGTCAAAGGGCTGGCCGTCAGAGGGGTCGATCACCGCCAGCGTGCGGCCGGACGAAGACGGAACAGAGGCGTTGGCGATGTAGTTCAGTTGCATGGTGCCATTCTGCATATAAATCGAATGCGTGCTTACTATTTAGCCGAATTGGCCGCTGGCGCCTGTACCGCAAGCGACAGCAGCTCCTTTTTTGATAGCGCTGCTGGCCCGTCTCAGGCGTAGGTGCGGCGCAGGCCGGCCAAATCCATGATTTCCACCTCGCCGCGCTGCACGCGCACCAGCTGGCGGGCTTCCAGGTCTTTCAGGATCTGGTTGGTGGTCTGTCGCGAGATGGACAGCATTTGCGACAGCTGCTCTTGCGACAGCGCAATCACCCGGCGCGTGAGGCCGCCAGCGTTCCACTGGCCGTAGCCCTCGGCCATCATCACCAGCCTGCGGGCCAGGCGCTGGGGCGCGGGCAGCAGGGCGGCGTCTTCCAGGGCGATGAAGGCGGTGCGCAGCTTGTCGGTCACCAGCAGAGCCAGGGCGTGCCAGTGCTCGGGGTGGCTACGCAGCCACTCTTGCAAGGCGTCGTGGGGCACATGCAGCAGCGTGCAGGGTTCGGCCACCACGGCGTCGTGGCTGCGGACATTGCCATCAAACAGCGATATCTCGCCAAACCACTGCGGGGGCTCCAGGCGCGTGAGCAGCGCAGAGCGCGCGTCGTCCGACCGACCGCCGGTGCCCGAAACGCTGAGGGCCCCCCGCAGCACCGCGTACAGCCCACAGGGCGGATCACCGCGCAAAAACAGGGCTTGCCCTGCGCCCAGTTGCCGGATGCGCCCCATGCGCAGCAGCGCTGCAGCAAAGTCAGGTGGGAGCTGGGCAAACCAGCGCCCCGATTGGAGCGCGCAGAGGTGGGCGGAGACTTCGGTCGTCATGCAATAAGAAGGCAAAGGACTACAGGGCAAAGGGTAGGGCAAGCGCATAACGCCTCACTGCACACCGCCGCAGCCGCGCCGGGCGCGGCTGCCTCGGCTGCGGGCCGCCGGGGCCTGCCCATGCGGCGTGCTTGGGCTGGCTTTGGCGAGTGTGGGAGTGGCAGTTGCAGGGAAAGGCAAGGTGGAAAACACGGGCAACAACGGGCCAGGGCCGCCATTGTTTTTGTCGGCTGTACGACAGACGTTACGGCCTTTCGTGAGAAACAGTCAATCCTGCGCAAAACAACGAATGGAGACACCCATGAAAACCCTGATCGACCACTTGGCCCAGTACGCCGCCTACCACCGTGACCCCCGCAATATCCAGACCCATTTTGTCGGGGTGCCCATGATCATGTTTGCCGTGGTGGTGCTGCTATCGCGCCCCACGTGGTGGCTGGGCATCATGCCCATCAGCCCGGCACTGGTCTGTGCCGTGGCGGCCGGTATTTTCTACTTGCGGCTGGATCTGCGGCTGGGGCTGTTCATGGCCGCATTGCTCGCTGCGATGCTGGCGGCGGCCGCGGCCATGGCGCCCTTGGGCACTGCCGCTTGGGTGGCCTGGGGCGTGGGCCTGTTTGCCGTGGGCTGGGTGATCCAGTTTGTGGGCCACTACTACGAGGGGCGCAAGCCCGCTTTTGTGGACGATGTGATGGGCCTGCTGATCGGGCCGCTCTTCGTGGTGGCCGAGTGGGGCTTTGCGCTGGGCATGCGGCAAGAGGTGCAGCGTGCCATGGAGCAGCGCAGCGGCCCCGTGCGCTTGCGCGACCTGGGGCGCACAGCCTGAAAGATGGGGTGGGATTTCGAGAAAGAAGGCCGCCATAGGCCTTCTGTACGAAACAAACGGGGAGTGTGCGCCGTGGATCGGGACGGGCTGCAGGCCTGAACGCAGCAATAGCCGTGGAGGTTGAGATATTTGCAACGCAGACGGCCCCTGATACGCATTTGAACAGGGCAAGATTGTTAGTGAAAATGGCCCCTGGCGCTTATTCGGTAAGCGCTGATAGCTATTAAATCAGTAGCAATCTTCGCATCTGCCTGTTTGGCGGTAGTGGGTACTGCCCATGGTGCGCTGTCACGGCATCAGCTGCGCTCACCCACCAGCGCAAAACGGCTGCGGTTGTGTTCCAGCCATTGGGCAGACAAGGGGCTGACCCTGTCGCTGGGATGAAAGTCGCGCCGCAAGTAGTCCTTCCAAGGCCTCCAGGTGTGGCGCACCAAGCCTGCAGGCCCGAACAAGGTCCGCCAGGCACTGGCCCAGGTGCCGGGTCGGTACAGGCTGCGGTCGCGGTGCAGGTTGCTTGCCAACTGGCGCGTCACATCCACCAGAAACACCAGTGTGGTGCGGCGGAACCACACCATGCGCCACTCGTGATTGCCGCCCAGTGCCCGGTACAGGTCAAACGCCGTGTTCTTGTGCTCGCCTTCCTCCGCGCCGTGCCACAGCCACAGGGTTTGCAAGCGGTCTTCGCTGCCTTGGAGCACTTCGGGGTGGCCCAGCAGCCACTCGGCCAGCATGGCCGTGAAGTGCTCGTTGGCGGCCGTCACGGCAAGGGCGTGGCGAGGGTCTTGCCCCACGAACAGCTTGCGCTGTTTTTCAATCGACACTGCCCACAGATTGCGCAGCCCCCGCTGCTCCAGGTGGCTGTTGAACAGGCTGTGAATGCGCCGGTGGGTTGCCTCTTGCCCGATAAAGCCACGCACTTCTGCTGCGTAATGGGCTTGCAGGTCGGGCGGCAAGGCCTGGTGAGCTTCTCGCACCGCATCGATGAAAAACTGCTCGCCCATGGGAAAGCTCATGGACAGGGCGTTGAACAGCGCCGTGCGAAAAGGGTCGCCAGCGCACCAGTGCTGCGCCATGGGCTTGGCCAGGTCAATCAACAGGCGGCGAACGACCAGCTCGGTCATGGGGGCTCCTTCAAACAATCGCGTTCTCCCCATGGTGGAGAGGAGGGGCACGGGCGTCAACGTCTTTTTGCGCGTGGCGCCGCTCCCACCGTGGTTTGCTTGATGTGGGTCAGGCAGGCGGCCTTGCGCAGCGCTGGGCCGCGCCGGTCACCCCGCGTGGAATCTGACCACCAGCGGCACGATCAGCAGCGCCACGATATTGATGATCTTGATCAGCGGGTTGATGGCGGGGCCGGCGGTGTCCTTGTACGGGTCGCCCACCGTGTCGCCTGTGACGGCGGCCTTGTGCGCTTCACTGCCCTTGCCGCCGTGGTGGCCGTCTTCGATGTACTTCTTGGCGTTGTCCCAGGCGCCGCCGCCGGTGCACATGCTGATGGCCACGAACAGCCCGGTGACGATGGTGCCCATGAGCAAGCCGCCCAGCGCCTTGGGCCCCAGCAGCAGGCCCACCACGATGGGCACCACCACGGGCAGCAGGCTGGGGATCACCATCTCCTTGATGGCGGCGGTGGTCAGCATGTCCACGGCCTTGCCGTACTCGGGCTTGCCCGTGCCGTCCATGATGCCGGGGATGGTGTTGAACTGGCGGCGTACCTCCACCACCACGGCCCCGGCGGCGCGGCCCACGGCCTCCATCGCCATGGCGCCAAACAGGTAAGGAATCAGCCCGCCGATGAACAGGCCGATGATGACGAGTGGGTCAGACAGGTCGAACGTGATGGCCCGGCCATAGCTTTCGAGCTTGTGCGTGTAGTCGGCAAACAGCACCAGCGCGGCCAGGCCCGCCGAACCAATCGCGTAGCCCTTGGTGACGGCCTTGGTGGTGTTGCCCACGGCGTCCAGGGGGTCGGTGATGTCGCGCACGCTGCTGGGCAACTCGGCCATTTCCGCAATGCCGCCCGCGTTGTCGGTGATGGGGCCGTAGGCGTCCAGCGCCACCACGATGCCCGCCATGGACAGCATGGACATGGCCGCCACGGCAATACCGTACAGACCGGCCAACTGGTAGGCCGCCAGGATGGCCAGGCACACAAAAATCACCGGCCAGGCGGTGGAGCGCATGGACACACCCAGGCCCGCGATGATGTTGGTGCCGTGCCCGGTGGTGGATGCCTGCGCGATGTGCCGCACGGGCGAATACTGCGTGCCGGTATAGAACTCGGTGATCCACACCAGCGCGGCCGTCAGCACCAAGCCCGTGGTGCAGGCGCCGAACAGCCGCATCTGGCTGCCCGTGGCGGTAATGGCGTTGTCCGGCATGATCCAGACGGTGACGAAGTAGAAAGCGACAAGCGACAGCACGCCCGCAATCGCCAGGCCCTTGTACAGCGCGGGCATCACGTTTTTCATGCCGGGCGAGGCCTTGACGAAGAAGCAGCCGATGATGGAGGCGATGATGGACACGGCGCCCAACGCCAGCGGGTACACCACGGCGTTGACCGGGGCGGTGGCCACCATCAGCGCACCCAGCACCATGGTGGCGATCAGCGTCACGGCGTAGGTCTCGAACAGGTCGGCCGCCATGCCGGCGCAGTCGCCCACGTTGTCGCCCACGTTGTCGGCAATCACGGCGGGGTTGCGCGGGTCGTCTTCAGGGATGCCGGCCTCCACCTTGCCCACCAGGTCGGCGCCGACGTCGGCGCCCTTGGTGAAGATGCCGCCACCCAAGCGCGCAAAGATCGAGATCAGCGACGAGCCGAACGCAAAGCCGATCAGCGGGTTGAGCAGCGTGGCCAGGTTGGCCGTGGGCGTGAGGTTGCCGTTGCCCGCCAAGAACCAGTAAAAGCCCGTGACACCCAGCAGGCCCAGGCCCACCACCAGCATGCCGGTGATGGCCCCGCCGCGAAACGCCACATCCAGCGCCGGGCCAACGCCCTGCGTGGCGGCCTGCGCCGTGCGCACGTTGGCGCGCACCGACACGTTCATGCCGATGAAGCCGCAGCCGCCCGAAAGCACCGCGCCCACGACAAAACCCACAGCCGTGGTGCCATCGAGAAAGATGCCAATGAGAACCGCCAGCACCACGCCCACGATGGCAATGGTCTTGTACTGGCGGGCGAGGTAGGCTGCGGCACCGGCCTGGATGGCCGCAGCAATCTCCTGCATGCGGGCGTTGCCGGGGTCCTTGGCCAGGATCCAGCCCCGCGCCCAGATGCCATAGGCCACGGCGACCAGTCCGCAGACCAGTGCCAGTAAGAGGGGGGGTGTCATTGCTGCGCTTTCAGCCATTCGGTGCTCCTTCAAATGCGGTTGCACGGATGGAAACACGACGCATCGGTGGTGCTTCCGCTGCGTTGCTTCCTCGGGCCCCGCGTGGCGGGCCGATTGGCCAACGCGTCCAATTTACAGGCAAACCCGCTCATGCAAGCGGGTAGAAAGGGGCGTGCCCCTAAAATCAGGGTTAATCCCGACGCAATACGGTTCGCCATGACCGCACCGGCGCGCAACTGGCACGCCTTGCTTCGCGGGTTACCGTTGCTAACCACTATTTTTAAAGACATGTCCCTCAACAACGTCACCCCCGGCAAGAACCTTCCCGAGACATTCAACGTGGTCATCGAAATTCCGATGAACGCTGATCCGATCAAGTACGAAGTGGACAAGGAGTCGGGCGCCATTTTTGTGGACCGTTTCATGACCACGGCCATGCACTACCCCACCAACTATGGTTATGTGCCCCAGACCCTGTCGGGCGACGGTGACCCCGTGGACGTGCTGGTGATCACGCCCTATCCGCTGTTCCCGGGTGTGGTGGTGCCTTGCCGCCCACTGGGCATCCTGATGATGGAAGACGAAGCGGGCGTGGATGGCAAGGTGATCGCAGTGCCCACCTCCAAGATCCTGCCCATGTACGACCACTGGAAGAACATCGACGATGTGAATGCCATGCGCCGTAACGCGATCTCGCACTTCTTCGAGCACTACAAGGATCTGGAAAAGGGCAAGTGGGTGAAGGTGCTGGGCTGGGAAGGCATTGACGCTGCAAAGAAGGAAATCACCGACGGCGTGGCCAACTACCAAAAGAGCCAGGCCTGACGGCCCCGCTGGCCTCGTCCAACCGCAGGGCGGGCTACTTCGCCCCTGCTAGGCGGCGCTACCTTGCGTGAAGCACCTGGGTGGTCCCCCGCCCCGGTGCTTTTTTCATGCCTGTTCCCGCCCGACGCTTAGGCCGGGCCAGGTTCCGTCATGCGGAGGGAGGCGTCGTGCCCTGCAGGATCGCCAGCCTGACAGTCAGCACATGTGCTGCACGACAAGCCTATCGATAGCCCTGTCAGGTAAGCGTGAATTTATCAAATAATTGATATTTATCACATTAAAAGATACACTTTTGTGTACACCGCAGTCCTTCGCAGGGTGTGCACAAAGCGGTACTCCACCGGTCTTGGTTACCCGGCATGGCCGACTACTGGCTACTGCCACGCAGCCAGCGGCGGTCCTTTGCTAGTGCTGTGTGAGCCCATCCTTCGCTGCAAGGGCCGTGCGACTTTTTCCGGCGAGCTATTACATGATTTATTCACCTGATCTTCAGCCTCAGCGGGCTGCCAGCCCGGCCCAAATTCTGGGCGACCGCGTCATCCTGGCTGCCATCGTCATCAGCGCAATCACGGCGGTGGTGCTGGGTTTCAACTTTGTGGAATCGGGCCTCGCTTGGGGCATATCCGCTTTGCTGATGGCCGTTGCGGTAGGGGCCTACACCAGTGCCGCAGGCACGCTGGTTTCACGGCTGGTGTTGACGTTTGTTCAGTCGTCCTTTGTGGCGCTGCACATTCAATTGGCTCAAGGGCTGACGGAGTTGCATTTCGGCGTTTTTGTGACCCTGGCTTTGCTGCTGGTGTACCTGGACTGGCGCCCCATCGTGTTCTCCGCCTTGGTGTTTGCCGTACACCACGTGTTGTTCGACCGCTTGCAAGCCGCTGGATTTGGGGTGTTCTGCCTCACAGAGCCGAGCTTTGTGCGTACCCTGGGCCACGCCGTGTACGTGGTGATCCAGACCGCGCTGGAGGTGTTGATGGCGGTGACATTGGGCCGTACCGCACGGGCGGGCGAGGAGCTGCGCAGCCTGGTGGCCGCAGTAGACCGCGACGATGGCATCAGCCTGAATGCCGCCAAGGCAGTGCCCACCAGCACGCCCATCAGCCGCGCCTTGCAAACCACCTTGATGCGCATGGAGACGGCAGTGGCCTCGGTGCGCGAAGCCACCAGCAATCTGCAAAACGCCTCGGCAGAAATTGCGCAAGGCAATCACAACTTGAGCGCGCGCACAGAGCAGCAAGCCAGCGCCTTGGAAGAGACAGCAGCCTCCATGGAAGAGCTGGGCTCCACNNAGCCAGGGCGGAGAAGTCGTGGCCGAAGTGGTGGAGACCATGAAAGGCATCAACGCCAGCAGCAGCAAGATAGCGGACATCATCAGCGTCATTGACGGCATAGCGTTTCAGACCAACATCCTGGCGCTCAACGCAGCGGTGGAAGCCGCGCGCGCGGGAGAGCAAGGAAGAGGCTTTGCCGTGGTGGCCGGAGAAGTGCGCAGCCTGGCCCAGCGCAGCGCGGAAGCGGCCAAGGAAATCAA
>DFQQ01000023.1:229619-231903 GCA_002377855.1 Acidovorax delafieldii
GACAAAGCCGGGGCCACCATGACAGAAGTCGTCACGGCCATCCGGCGGGTGACAGACATCATGGGAGAGATCAGCGCGGCCAGCAGCGAGCAAAGCGCAGGCGTGGGGCAGGTGGGAGAAGCGGTGACGCAAATGGACCAGGCCACCCAGCAAAACGCGGCGCTGGTGGAGGAGATGGCGGCAGCGGCCAGCAGCCTCAACAGCCAGGCGGGAGAACTCGTCAACGCCGTCGCCGTGTTCCAGCTCGACCCCCACACCACCACTGCCGGGCGATCCCCTGCGGCGGCGACCAAGGCTGCAGCCTCCCCACCCAAAGCGGTATCCGGGCGCGGTGCGAACGCTGCAGCGAGCAGGCCTCCCACCGCTTCTCGCGTGGTCGCGCCACGGGCACTGCCCGCTGCGAAGGCGGCGGCGTCACCGTCCCAGGCAAACTCGAAGGACGACGATTGGGAAAGTTTTTGACATCGGCTTCGGGCCTGGGTATCCCCTCGCCGTACACCGGAAAAATATGAAGAAAATTGCGGTGGGCGCTTATATTTAAAGCGCAAGCTGCTATCAAATTTAAAGCACACAAGGGCTGCTGAGCCTTTGTGTGCTTTTTCGTTTCTGGTTCCGGCAGGTCAGGCGTACCTGTCCTGCACGGCTGTCGCTTCCCAAGCACTGGGACAAAACGGTGATGGATCACCGCGTTTTGTTTGGCTATTCATTAACCCCAATGGGGCATTTCATCCAAAAAAACTGCGCCAAGGTGGTAGCCTGCGGTGATTGCTTTTATTTAACAAAGTGTTTACGGTAATCGCTCTTCGCTGCTGTGTGGCGAAGAGGCCGATCCCTTTGCTTGTGCGTTGAAAGGAGCAGCATCCTCCCGTTTCGCGTCGATTCCGCCTTGTTGTTGCGCCGCAACTGTCCCGCCTTTTCGGGATCGTATTGGCACACAAGCAAATGCTTGTGTGTACCCGCTGTACCTCCTTTTTTTGATTTCTCCCTCTTTTATGAATGCTGTGACAGCCCCTTCTGCCGCCTCCGGGCCTGCCCCTTCTGCGACACCGGCGGCACACCCCTCATCTGGCGAGTACCTTACCTTCCGTCTGGGGGCCGAGGAATACGCCATTGACATCCTGCGGGTGCAGGAAATCCGTTCGTACGAGGTGCCCACACGGCTGGCCCACTCGCCCGATTTCATCAAAGGTGTGATCGACTTGCGCGGGCGCATCGTCCCGATCCTGGACTTGCGGCTGAAGCTGCAGTGCCCCGAGGCGAGCTACACCGACTTCACGGTCGTCATCATTTTGGACATTGGCGCCACGGTGGTGGGGGCGGTGGTCGATGCGGTGGCCGATGTGGCGATGTTGTCGCCCGACACGATCAAGCCCGCACCACGCTTTGAGCGACAGGGCCATGTGGACCCTGCGTTTGTCAAAGGCATCGCCCGGCTCGGTGAGCGCATGCTCATCGTGATGGACATTGAGGCGTTGCTCAGCAGCGAGGAAATGGGCATCGTCGCCAAGGCAAACCGCGTTTAAGCCCTACCACGCAACCAGCAAAAAAGAGGAACCAGGATGAATCAACTGAAGATATCCGCCCGACTCATCGTTGCTTTTGGCATTATTTTGCTTTTGCTCATCGCCCTGGGCGCGGTGAGTCTGGCCCGCTCCAGCAGTCAGCGCACCGAGCTGTCGGACGTCGTGGACATGCGCATACCCATCACCAAAACGCTGGGCACTGTGACGGACCGCGTGAACGTACAGGCCATCCAGTTCCGCAATCTGGCCCTCTTCACGAACGAGGGCATCGTGCGTTCGTCCAAAGAACAGATTGCTGCAGCCAGGGCAGACGTGGCCGAGCAATTCAAGGTGCTTGAGCGGCTGGTGGTGTCTGACAAAGGCAAGGAACTGCTGGCCCGCATGTCTGAACGGCGTGCCGATTTCCTGAAGGTGGGCAACCAGTATCTGGCTTTGGTGGAACAAGGTCAGCGGGAGGAAGCCCTCAAGCAGTTGGAAGAACAATTGCGGCCGTCGCAACGCGCCTACCAAGCCGCGTTGCAAGAGCAGGTGGCCTACCAGGCCGAGGTGACCGCCACGGCGGGCCAGCGGGCTGAAGCTGCGGCCGCAGCCTTGCAGCGCGATGTGATCATCGCCGCATTGCTGGCCATTGGGCTGGCCATTGGCTTGGCCATTTCACTCATCCGCTCGATCACGCGGCCTTTGGGCCAGGCGGTAGAGGTCGCTGATCGCATCGCTGCGGGTGACCTCAGTGGTCATATCGAAGTGAACTCCCGAGACGA